>VGCH01000001.1 GCA_016870115.1 Alphaproteobacteria bacterium
TGCATTCGCCGCATGGCCGGCTGCGCTACGCCGATCGGCTTCGCCGGCCACGCTCCAACTAGCGCAACGGCCAACTCTGAACTAGCATTCCATCTGGACCACTCGATGGGGGCCGATCACGGGCAGGAGGTTCGTAGGCGGCGGGTTGCAGCGCCCGAGCGCGGGTCGCCGGCGACATCGGCGGGTCGGGCGCGCGCGGCGGCGGTGCGCGACGCTGCGGTACGCGATTCACCGGGACGTCTTGCGGCGGCGGGATCGGGTCCTGCTTGCGGGCGAACCAGCCGGTGGGACCACCCGTCCGCTCACCGGACGTCTTGGGCGGCCGAACACGGCCATATTGTTGGGTCGCCGACGGCGGCGGCGGCGCGGGCGCTGGTGCAGACACCGGGGGCGATTGCCGTCCCGGTGCGGGCTTGGTCGCCTCCAGGGCACGGTCGATGGCGCGCAGGCGTTCGAGGGCATCGTCCACCGACCGCCGCGGACGCGCAGATCGCGGTCGAACCACGCAGCCAGGTAGAGGACGACCCCGCCAAGAGCGTTCCCGGTCAGACCTATACCGATCCGTCGACGATCGTGACGGAAGCCAAGAAAATGACCTCGCCGCTGATCGCCGAGGTCACCGCCCGTCATCTGCGACTCATCGAGAACGCGGCGTTCAATCCCATGCTGGCACCGCCGCCGCCGTCGCGCATCAAGGCGATGTTCGCGCCGGTGCGTCAGCTGCTTGGCCTTGCCCCGACGACCGAAGGCGCGCCCTCGGCGGCGCAGTTGCGCGAGCGGATCGAGCGTCTGACCCCCGCTGAACACAACGCCCTGTATTCGGACATCTCAAAGGGCGTGGCCGGATGTCTGGCCGCGGTCACCGAAGCCGGCCACCGCGTCGTGACGGTGCGCTGTGTCTCGACCGACCCTAAGGCGGCGGCATTGATCGTCAACAAGACGATCGAGACGTACCTCGGACAACAGACCGACGAGTTCAGCGGCAATCTGCGCAATCGTATCAAGCAGACCACCATCGCGGTCGAGGAAGCGCGCGAGCGCATCGTGTCGTCCGAAAAGGAGCTGGCCGAGTATCGCATAAAGCTCAATCTCGGCCCGGAGGAGAACTCCTCCTCGCTCCAGAAGAACGTGAACGACCTTCGCACCCAGCTGAGCGCCGCCGAGGCCTCCGCGTCGAGCGCCGAGGCGGGCCAACGCCAGGGCATCACCCAGGATCTGACGTCGGGCAACGTCTTGCGCGCGCAGTGCGCGGAGGCGCAAGCCGAATTCGCGCGCGCCCAGGAAGTGCTGGGACCCGCGCATCCCGCCTTTATCGCCGCCCGCAACCGCGTAGGCTCCACCTGCGGGCAGCTCCAGCGGCTCGACACGGCGGGCGAACAACAGATCAGGGCCGCCGCGCGCGCCAAGCGCGACGAGGTCGAGCGCCTCAAGCGCGACCTGCAGAAAGCCGAGGAGCTCGTCGCGCGCCAGACCGAGAATGCCGTGTCGCTCAAGGCCCTGCAGGTCGAGGTCGAGACCGCTCGCCAGCACTACACCGCCACCCAGTCGCGGCTGCAGAACCTTGAGCAGCTCGCCGCCCAGCGCATCGTGCCGCAAGCCCGCCAGCTCAGCTTCGCCGAACCCGCCCGCGTGCCGTTCTCGCCGCGCAAGGATCTGATCACGATGGTCGCCTTCCTCGCCTCGCTTGGCGTCGGGGTCGGCCTCGCCATCGTGATCGAGCTGATGGATTCGGGCTTCCGCAGCGTGCATCAGCTTGAGGAACAGACCGGCGTGCCGGTGCTGGGCATGATGCCATTCCAGGCCGGCCGCAGCCGTCGCGGAACCAAGCCCTGGGAGAACATCGTCGAGAAGCCCAATTCGGCCTACGCCGAGGCGCTGCGCACCATCAGAACGGGCATCCAAATCACCTCTTCCGACGCGCCGCAACGCACCGTCGTGGTTACCTCCTCGGTGCCGGGCGAGGGCAAGACCACGACCGCGATCTCGCTCGCCACGGCGTCGGCGGCGTCCGGCGCGCGCACGCTGACCATCGACTGCGACATGCGCCAGCCCTCGATGCACACCAACCTCGGCGTCGACAACGATGTCGGCCTGTCGGAGTTCCTGTCGGGCCAGCGCAGCCTCGAGGAAGTCGTGCGGGTCGAGCCGCGCACCGGGCTTTACTACATCCTGGCCGGCCGCCGGCCGCCCTCGCCGACCGATCTGCTCGGCGGCCTGCGCATGCAGCGCCTGCTGCAGCAGCTGGGCGATGCTTTCGAGATGGTCGTTCTCGACTCGCCGCCGATCATGGCGGTGTCTGACGCGCTCCTGCTGGTGCGCCAGGCCGACGCCACGCTGTTCGTGGTGCGCTGGGAGAAGACCCGCCGCGATGTGGCGACGGCGGGCGTGAAGATGGTCTACGAGGCCGGCGCGCGTCTGGCTGGCCTGGTGCTGACCCAGGTCGATCTGCGCCGTCACGCGCAGTACGACTACACCGACAGCTACGCCTACTACTACCGCGGCTATAAGCGGTACTACTCCGAATAGGGCGCAACCGGTGTCGATCGTCGACGCCGGTCCGGCGCCCGAACCGCCCGCCGAACCCGCACCCCGGCGACCGGTCCTGCGGCTCGCGGTCACGATCGTCAGCGTCTTGGCCGGCCTGCTGTTGGTCGCGCTCGCGATCCCGCGGCTGGGCGCCGCCCTCGACCTCGCCTCCGCCAAGCCGACCTACGACCGGCTGCAGCGCGGCGATACGACGGTCGACGACGCGGCGCTCCAGGCCGCCATTGCGTCGATGACCAGCGCCTTCCGCCGCTCGGGTGAACCGAACTATGGCGTGATGCTCGCCTATCTGCAGCTCGCGGCGGCCGACCGCGCCTCGGCCGATCGCGCCCGCGCCGAGCGCCATCTCGACGAGGCGATCGCCACGACGCGCGAGACCGTGCGCGTTTCGCCGGCCAACGTGCTGGCCTGGCTGATGCTGGCGATGGCGCTGGAGTCCAAGGACCCGCGCGATCCCGCGGCGGTCGCCGCGCTGACACGCGCTGTCCATGTCGGTCCCTATGATGCGCGCATGTCGGCCTATCGGGTCGCGCTGGCCATGCGCCAGTGGAATCGGCTCGATGCCTCGACACGCCGGCTCGTCAGCGCGCAGATCCTGCGCTACGCCACCAACGATCCGCGTTATCTGGCCGCGATGGCCCGCGAGTCGTTCGGGCTGCCCACGGTGCACGAGGCGCTACGCGGCCAGCCCGAGCTCAAGGCGCGCTTCGACGCCGCCTATCTGGCAAAACCGCGCTGAGCTTCGTCAGCGGGCGCCAAACGCGCGCTTCAGCTCCGGGACGAGATCCAGCCGTTCCCACGAGAAGCCGCCGTCCTTGTCGGGCTTGCGGCCGAAATGGCCGTAGGCCGCGGTGCGCTGATAGATCGGCTTGTTGAGCTGCAGGCTGCGACGGATGTTGGTCGGGCGCAGCGGGAACACGTCGGACAGAACCTTCGCCAGCTTGCCCTCGTCGACCCGGCCGGTGCCTTCGGTGTTGACGTAGACCGACATCGGATCGGCGACACCGATGGCGTAGGCGACCTGAATCAGGCAGCGGTCGGCGAGACCGGCGGCCACCACGTTCTTGGCGAGGTAGCGCGCGGCATAGGCCGCCGAGCGATCGACCTTGGTCGGGTCCTTGCCCGAGAAGGCGCCGCCGCCATGCGGGGCGTAGCCGCCATAGGTGTCGACGATGATCTTGCGGCCGGTGAGGCCGCAGTCGCCGTCGGGGCCACCGACCACGAAATTGCCCGTCGGGTTGACGAAGAAGTCGGCGGCCTTCTTCGGCATCCAGCCCGCCGGCAGCGACTTCGCGACGTGGCCCGCGATCATCTCGCGGATCAGGCCGGAGCTGTACTTGCGGCCCTTGGCGTTGGCCTCGCGATGCTGGGTCGAGACCACGACCTTGGTGGCGCCCACCGCCTTGCCGTCGACGTAACGCACCGTCACCTGGCTCTTGGCGTCGGGCTGCAGGTCGGGTAGCTCGCCGGACCGGCGCGCCTTGCTCAGCACCTCGAGGATCTTGTGGCTGAAATAGATCGGCGCCGGCATGAACGAGTTCTTCTCGTACGCCTCGCTGTCGCGGCAGGCGAAGCCGAACATCAAGCCCTGGTCGCCCGCGCCCTCCTGCTCGCCGAGATTGCCGCCCTTCTTCTTGGCATCGACGCCCATGGCGATATCGGGCGACTGGCCGTGCAGCAGCACCTCGACGTCGGCGCCATGCCAGCTGAAACCGTCCTGGTCGTAGCCGATCTCGTGCACGACCTTGCGGGCGATCTCGGTGATGGCCTCACGGTTCACCACCGTGTGGCCGCCGTACTTGCGCATGTAGGGAGCGGCCGCCCGCCCCTCGCCCGCGATCACGATCTTGTTGGTAGTGACCAGCGTCTCGCAGCCCAGCCGGGTATTGGCATGGCTGTCGTCGGCGATGCCGAGCTTCACGTCGTTAGCGATGAACGCGTCCAGGATGGCGTCCGAGATCTGGTCGCTGACCTTGTCCGGATGGCCTTCGGAAACCGATTCGCTGGTGAAAAGATAGTCCTTGAGCGCCATGCCGCCCTCCCAAAATCGCTGGACTCCGGGACAGGGCGCCGCGCGCCTTTCTCCGGCTTAGCCTTTGGTTCGCGGTGGCAAGTCGTCCAAATCCGTCCGCGGCGACGCCGACCCTCGGCGCCGCGCCGTCAAGAACCCCAAACGGTCCCGAAAATCAAGGGTCTCGCCGCAAACGCGGCGAGCCGGTCACTTGCCCTTCTTGGCGCCGCCCAGCATTTCGGCGTGGCTGGCGACGCCCACGGCCTTGACCATCTCGAAGATGCGCTTGCGCACCCGCGCCTCTCGGATCTTGTAGTAGCCGCGCACCAATTCGAGGGTCTCGCGCTTGATCAGCGGATCCTTCTCCTGCTCGAACGGCGTGCCGACCTCGCCGAAGCCCTTGCGGCCACGGCCCGACATCGGGCGGCCCGCCAGAGCGTTGGCCGGCATTTCCTCGAAGAAGTACGACACCGGCACGTCCAGCACCTTGGCGAACTCGAACAGACGGCTGGAGCCGATGCGGTTGGACCCGCGCTCGTACTTCTGGATCTGCTGGAACGTCAGTCCGACCGCCGTGCCCAGCCGCTCCTGGCTCATGCCGAGCAACGTGCGACGCTGCCGCATACGAGCGCCCACATGGACATCAACGGGGTGCGATCTTGCCATGGCGTGTTCCCTGCCTCAGTCGGTTCAGGCCGCGCGGCCCGAAGGAAAGAAAGTTGCGGTGCGGACAATTCGGACCGTCCTGCCCGCTCCAATATGCCCCTACCGCGAGTCGGCATAGGCTTCTGGCAAGGACATTGCAAGAAGCAGTTAGGGAGTTCGAACAGCGATATTGTCCTTTATCGACTGCGTTCAGCCACCCTGCGACTTCGCACGGAGAGGGCGAGTCCCAGCGCTGCAATGATCGCGAGCAGTGAAAAGTCGCCAAGTCGCGCATAGGGGGTGGCGGCCCGTGCCGCCGGCAGGACGTGGTCGATGATCCCCTCCCGCTCCATGCCGAGGCTGGCAAGGATTCGGCCATAGGGATCGATCACCGCGGAGATACCCGTATTGGCCGCCCGCATCATCGGCAGCCCCTCCTCGATCGCCCTCAACCGTGCGCTGGCGAGATGCTGGTGCGGTCCACTGGAAAGGCCGAACCAGGCGTCATTGGTGATGTTGAGCAGCCAGCGCGAGCGACCATCGGCACCCGCGACCGCCCCCGGGAAAATCACCTCGTAGCAAATGATCGGCGAAAACGCGGGCAGCCCCGCGACGGTGAGGGTCGTCGGACCCGGGCCAGCCTCGAACGAGCCGCGTCCGATGAAGCCGGCAACCGGGGTGAGCTGTTTGCGCAACGGCACATACTCGCCGAGCGGCACCAGATGTGCCTTGTCGTAGCTCGCCGCGATCTTTCCCTCGCCATCGATCGCCAACAGCGAATTCCAGACCGCCGTCAACGCCCGCGACTCCGCCCGAGGCGCGCCGGCGAGCAGCCAGCCACCGGGAGGCGCGGCGGTCGCCATCAGTGCCGGTCCCTCGGTATCGGGCGTGACGATGAAGGGCACCGCGGTTTCCGGCCAGATGACCGCGGCCAATCCCTCCCAGCCGTCAGCGCGGCTGAGGGTCATCAATCTGGCGAAGTGCTTGGCCCGCGCCTCGGGTCGCCACTTTTCTCCCTGCGCGATGTTGGGCTGCACGATGCGCAGCTTCGGCCCGTCGAGGCGGGCGGGCTCCATCACCCAGACCCCCGCCGCCCCCGCGCCCACCAAAGCCGCCAGCGCGACCGCCGAGGCCCGCCATCCGGCGGCCGGCGCCGCCAGCACAAGGAAGGTGAAAACACCCAAGCCATAGACTCCGACCAGCGCGGCGCCCTGCAAGAGCGGCTCGGCGAAGACGAAGACGTGAGCCAGCGGGTTCCACGGATAGCCGCTCAGGATGTGGCCGCGCAGCCACTCGCCCGCCATCCAGAGGAGTGCGAGCAGCACCAGCCGGCGCCACCTGATACCAAGGTGCGGTCGGCGGAGGGCGGCCCATCGCGCCCCCGCCGCGGCGAGCGCGGGAAAGAGGCCCAGGATCGCCGCGAGCCCAACGACAATCGGCGGACCAGCGAGCGCCCATTGCGCGGGAGGCACGAAGAACGCCTCGATGATCCAGTAGGAGCCGATGGCGAAATGGCCGAAGCCCCAGCCCCAGCCCCGCCAGAACGCGGCCCGGGGCGTCGTCGCGCGATCCCACAGCCAGACATAGGCCAGCAACCCCAGCACGCCGAGCGGCAGCCAGTGCCAGGGCGGCATGGCGAGGCCGGTCGCCACTCCTCCCGCAACCGCCGCGAGGGCGGCGCGCCAGCCGGTCAGGGTCACGCGATCCGTCAGACCGCGGCGGGCGGCGTCGGCGCGGGTCGCACGCGCAAGCGGCGGATGCGGCGCGGGTCGACGTCCAGCACTTCGAACTCGACGCCCGAGGGGTGACGAACCACCTCGCCGCGTTCGGGAATGCGCCCGAGCAGAGAGAAGATGAGGCCGCCCACGGTGTCGACTTCGCGGCGTTCATCGTCGGAGACGACCGGCCCGATTTCGCGCTCCAGCAGCTCGACCGGTGTGCGGCCGTTGGCGTCGATCGAGCCGTCGCCGCGCCGCTTGAAGGTCGGCGGCTGGGCGACGTCGTGCTCGTCTTCGATCTCGCCCACGATCTCCTCGACCAGATCCTCGATGGTGAGCAGGCCGTCGGTGCCACCGAATTCGTCGACCACCAGCGCCATGTGGGTGCGCGAGCGGCGCATATCGAGCAGCATATCGAGCACCGGCAGGGTCGGCGCCACGAACACCACGCGCCGCAATATGTCGCGCAGGTTGAAGGTCTTGGTCGTGCCCCAGTAGGCCAGCACGTCCTTGATGTGAATCATGCCGATCGTGTCGTCGAGCGACTCGCGATAGACCGGATAGCGCGAGTGCGCCTCGGCCTGGATGACACGCACCACATCGTCGAGCGGGGTGTCGGCGGCGATGCCGACGATGTCGGCGCGCGGCACCATCACGTCCGCCACCGTCTTGCCGCGCAGCTTCAGGATATTGGCCAGCAGGACCCGCTGGTCCTCGCTGATCGGGCTGTCGGCGGCCGGCGGCGTCTCGATCAGCTCGGCGATCGCGTCGCGGACGACCTCTTCCTTGTTGCGCCGGCGCAGGCGCCGCAGCAGGCCGCGCACCAGACCCGCACCGCCTCCCTGGGCTGGCCCCGACGCGGTGGAGCGCGGGGCCGTCGTCATCCCGACCGGATCCGGGCCCTGAGGGCCCGGCCGGGGACTGTGCGCTGTGGAGTCCGGCATGGCGCCTAGGATAGGCTAACCGGCCCACGTTGCAACGAGGAGTGTTCTCGATGCGTTCCTATCGCCTACCCTCCGGCGGCTCGATCCCGGCGCTCGGTCTCGGGACGTGGCGGATGGGCGAGAACGCCAGAACCGCCGAAGCGGAGTTGGCCGCACTGCGGGCCGGGCTTGAAGGCGGGTGCCGGTTGATCGACACCGCCGAGATGTACGGCGAGGGTGGCGCGGAGACGCTGGTCGGTCGGGCGATCGCCGGCCGCCGCGACGAGGTGTTCGTCGTGAGCAAGGTCTATCCCCACAACGCCTCGCGGAAGGGGACGGTCGCGGCCTGCGAGCGCAGCCTCAAGCGGCTGGGCACCGACCGGATCGACCTCTATCTGCTGCACTGGCGCGGCACCGTGCCACTCGCCGAGACCTTCGAGGCACTCGCCGGCCTGCGCGCGGCAGGCAAGATCGTCGACTTCGGCGTGAGCAATTTCGATGTCGCCGACATGGAGACGTCGGCGACGTTGGCGAGCGGCGCCGTCGCGACCAACCAGGTGCTCTATGCCGCGAGCCGGCGCGGGCCGGACTACGATCTGTTGCCCTGGTTGCAGGCGCGCGGCATCCCGATGATGGCCTACTCGCCGCTCGATCAGGGATCGCTGCTCGTCGACGCAAAGTTCCGGCGTATCGCGGCATCGGCCGCGATCACTCCCGCGCAGCTTGCCATCGCATGGACGCTCTCGCGGGATGGCGTGGTGTCTATTCCCAAGACCGGCCGTGCCGAGCGTATCGGCGAGCTGCTGGCGGCGGGCGCGATCACGCTCTCGCCAGAAACACTGGCGGCGGTCGACGCGACCTTCCCGCCGCCCCGGCGCAAGGTCCCGCTGGAGATGACCTGACCGCGGCGGGTGTGTTGGCGTTCAGACGGAACCCCTGAGCGGCTCCGTCTCAGCCGACAACACTCTATCGCGCCGGCGCGTAGGGATCGGGAATGCCGAGGCGGGCGAGCAGGCGCGTTTCGAGCGCTTCCATGATCAGCGCGTCAGCGTCGCGCTCATGGTCGTAGCCCAGCAAATGCAGCGTGCCGTGCATCACCAGATGCGTGAGATGCTGATCGAGCGTCTTGCGTTGGGCGCGGGCTTCGCGCGCCACCGTCTCGCGCGCCAACACGATGTCGCCCAGCGGCTGGCGACGGCCCGACGGGTAGGACAAGACGTTGGTCGGCTTGTCAAAGCCGCGGTCGCGCCGGTTCAGCGCCTGCACGGCCGCGTCGTCAGCAAGGGCCACGACGAGCGTCTGTCGCCCGCGCCGGCGTGCGCCGCTGAGGGCGGTCCGCGCCGCGCGACGTACGATCTTCGCCACGTCCGGCAACGCGCGGCGCCAGCCCGGATCGGCCAGCACCACCGCACAGACAAGCTCAAGCCGGGCGCGAGGAACGGCCGGCACGGTCGCGCGCGTCGTAGGCATCGACGATGCGGGTGACGAGGTCGTGTCGCACCACGTCCGACGAGGTGAGGCGCACGAAGCGCAAACCCTCGACATGGGCGAGCGTGTCGACGGCATCGGCCAGGCCAGAGCGCTGGCCGTGCGGCAGGTCGATCTGGCTGGGATCGCCGGTGACCACCATGCGACTGCCCTCGCCGAGGCGCGTCAGGAACATCCGCATCTGCATCGCCGTGGTGTTCTGGGCCTCGTCCAAGATCACGAAGCAGTGGGCGAGAGTGCGGCCGCGCATGAAGGCGAGCGGCGCGATCTCGATTTCGCCCGACGCCATGCGATTGGCGATCTGCTCGGCCGGCAGCATGTCGTGCAGCGCGTCGTAGAGCGGCCGCAGATAGGGATCGATCTTTTCCTTCATGTCGCCAGGCAGGAAGCCCAGCCGCTCGCCGGCCTCGACGGCGGGACGCGACAGCACGATGCGCTCGACCTTGCCGGCCAGAAGCAGCGACACACCGATGGCGACCGCGAGATAGGTCTTGCCGCTGCCGGCGGGCCCCAGCGCGAACACCAGATCGCGCTCGCGCAGCGCGTTGAGGTAGGCGAGCTGCCCGGGCGAGCGTGCCTGGATCGTACGCCGGCGGGTGCGGATCGACTCCCCTGCTGTCTCATCGGTGCCGGCGCGCGCGAAGCGGACGGCGGCATCGACATCGGCGGGCTCGATGGTGAGGCCGCGCTGCAAGCGTTCATACAGCGCCGCCAGCGCCTTCTGGGCAAGCTGGGCGTCGTCGGGCGCGCCGGCGATCTCAACCTGGTTGCCGCGCGAGGAGATACGCACATTGGCCAGACGCTCGATCCGCACCAGATGGCGGTCGTGCTCGCCATAGACCTGGGCAGCCCGCGCATTGTCGTCGAAGGAGAGCCGGCGCAGGTCGCCGGCGCGGATCGCGCTGTCGCTCACGCCGCCGTCCGTGCCGCCGCGACGGCCAGCCGGCCTGAGAGGCTGTTGTCGAATCCCTCAAGGAGTTCGACCTCGGCGATCCCGCCGATCAGGGTCGACGGGCCGTCGAGATGCACGGATTGCAGCCACGGCGTCTTGCCCGAGACCTGGCCCGGTTTGCGGCCCGGTTCAGCGAACAGCACGGGCACGGTGCGGCCCGCCGTGGCGCGGTTGAAGTCTCCTTGCTGGCGCTGGATCAGCGCCTGAAGGGCGGCAAGCCGCGCACTGCGTACCGCTTCGGGCACCTGATTGTCGAGCGCCGCGCCGGGGGTTCCGGGACGCGCGCTGTACTTGAAGGTAAAGGCCGACGCGAAGCCCACCTCCTGCACCAGCCGCATCGTGTCGTCGAAATCCGCGTCGGTCTCACCCGGAAATCCGACGATGAAGTCCGACGACAGCGCCATATCGGGCCGCGCCTCGCGCAGCGCGGCCACCAGCTCGAGATAGCGGTCGCGCCCATGTCCGCGATTCATCGCGGCCAGCACCCGGTCCGATCCGCTCTGCACCGGCAGGTGCAGATACGGCATCAGCACGTCGAGCTCGCGGTGCGCCGCGATCAACGCATCGTCCATGTCGCGCGGGTGCGAGGTCGTGTAGCGCAACCGCCCGACACCCGGGATCTCCGCAAGCGCGCGCAGCAAACGCGCCAGCGACCAGATCGAGCCATCGGTCGCCTCGCCGTGATAGGCGTTGACGTTCTGACCCAGCAGCACGATCTCGACCGCGCCCTCCGCGGCGAGCCGCCGCGCTTCGGCGAGCACTGCCGCCGCCGGCCGTGAGTACTCCGCGCCGCGCGTGTAGGGCACGACGCAGAAGGTGCAGAACTTGTCGCACCCTTCCTGGATCGACAGGAACGCCGAACCGCCGCGCACAGTTCCGGCGGGCGGCAGATGGTCGAACTTGCTCTCCGGCGGAAACGCGGTGTCGAGCACGCCCGCGCCGGCCCGCCGGCGACCGCCCTCGCGCCGTTCGGCGATCCGTCGCTCGGCTTGCGCGAGCAGTTCAGGCAGGCGGTGGTAGGCTTGCGGTCCCACCACGATATCCACCGCGGGCTGGCGACGGGCGATCTCCTCGCCCTCGGCCTGCGCGACGCAGCCCGCGACCGCGATCGTGAGATCGCGTCCGGCGGAGCGTCGCTCCGTCTTGAGATCGCGCAGGCGACCGAGCTCGGAATAGACTTTCTCCGACGCCCGCTCGCGGATGTGGCAGGTGTTCAGCACCACCAGATCGGCCTCTTCCGGTGCCGATGCCGGGCCATAGCCCAGCGGCGCCAGAAGCTCGGCCATGCGGTCGGAATCGTAGACGTTCATCTGGCACCCGTAGGTCCGGATGAAGACGCGCCGTGTCGATCCGCCGGGACGGCCCTCGCTCATCGATCTCCTGCCGAAAGAGGGCCGGGTTCTAGCATCCGGCCCGGACGCGGTCGAGGCGCGGTCAGGCGGCGCGCGCAGGCGGCAGGCGCTCCAGCCGTCCAGCATTGGTCGCCTGCAGGCCGGCCGAGACGACCTGGAAGCAGTGGTCGGCCAGCTTCTTGCGATTGCCCAGCTGGTCGATATCGACCGGCTCGAAGAAGCTCACGACGATCTCCCCCTCGCCAAGGCACGCCATCTGCCAGAGATGGGGCAGCAGTTCGTTGTCGCCGAACCAGGTGAAGAGCGGCCGCCAGTAGCGGCCGAGCGGAATGCCGTCGAGCCGGGTGTAGGCCAGCGACACCGGCTGCACAGCGATCGGCTTGCCGTCATGGCGCAGCTGGGCCACAGCGAAGAGCGCACTGCGGAACGGCAGCACCCGCGTTCCATCGCTCGACGTGCCCTCTGGAAACAGGATCAGATTGTCGCCGGTATCCAGTCGCTGCAGCATCTCATCGCGGCTGCCCCCGGCGGCGGAACTGCGGCGTTCCACGAAGATCGTGCGCTGCGCCTTGGCGAGCGTGCCGAACAACGGCCAGCCCGCGACCTCGGCCTTGGCGACGAACGAGCCGGGGATCAGACCGCCCAGCACCTCGATGTCGAGATAGGAGGCGTGATTGCACACGAAGAGTGTCGGCACCGTCGCCGACGGCGTGCCATGGACCCGTACGCTGAAGCCGAGAATCGCACAGACGGTGCGATGGTAGAAGATGGGAATCGTCCGCACGGCGGCGTGCCATCGCAGCGCGACCGCGAGCAATTGCACGGGCAGCAAGAGCAGCGTGAAGGTGAGGTAGGCGATAAGCCGCAGAACGCCGCGGGCGGGCGAGCCGATCGACATGGCGGTCGCACTCAGGCTTCGCTATCGCGCATCCCGCGCTCGTAGTGGCGGATGTACTTTTCCGTCACCAGGTCCGTCTTGACCACGATGAAGACATCGACGGTGTTGAACTGCTGGTCGATCACCGCGCCGTCGCCAACGAACCCGCCCAGCCGCAGATAGCCCTTGATGAGCGGGGGAACGCGCGCCATGGCACGCCGCGGGTCGTAGGCGTCACGGGCCAGCACATCCATCTTCACGTAGCGCTCATCGAGCGCGCGGGCGCGCACCTCGGGCGGGGCGAGATGGTGATGATAGAGATAGCTCAGCGACTGGGCGTGCGGCGCCGGATCGGCGCCAGGTAGGCTGGCGCAGCCGAACATGATCTTGATGTTGTAGTGGAACGAGTAGAGCGCGATGCCGCGCCAGAGCATCTGCATGGTGGCGGTATTGCGCGCCGTCTTGTCGATGCAGGACCGGCCGAGTTCCAGCACTTCGCCGGGATACTCGATCATCGGCCGCACGTCGTACTCGGCCGCCGAATAGAAGCCGCCATGTCGGGCGGCGGCAGCGCGGCGGGTCAGCCGGTAGGTGCCGACGATGCCATCCGGGCCCTCGCCCCGCCGGCGGTCGAGCACCAGAAGGTGATCGCAAATGTCGTCGAAAGTGTCGAAGTCGCGCTGCCGCGCCGCCATGGCGTCGGTCGGCCGGGCGCCCATCTCCTCGTAGAACACGCGATATCGCAGCGCCTGGGCGGCGTCGATTTCGGCCTCCGACGAGGCCAGCCGGACCTCGAAATCGCCCGCGACAACCTTGACGATTTCGGAATTGGAAGTGGGGGCGCCCAAAAGGTCGGCTTCACTTTCAACGCGGTCGAGGCGCATCGGTCATCCGCGCGGGAAAGGCCCCGGTCATGGCGCCATTATCGGGCCGAGCGGTGGCCAGTCCAGTCATTTCGCACGGCCGGACTTGGCACCAAGGGGCGTGCCGTAGAGCTCCAGCCGATGGCCGACCAGGCGATAACCCAACCGTTCGGCGATGCGGCGCTGCAGTTCCTCGATCTCCTCGTCGTGGAATTCCACCACCGTGCCGCTCTGGATGTCGATCAAGTGGTCGTGGTGCTCGTCCGAAGCTTCCTCGTAGCGGGCGCGGCCCTGCCCCACCTGGCCGAAATCGTGCCGGGCGAGGATGCCGGCTTCCTCGAACAGCCGCACCGTGCGGTAAACAGTGGCGAGCGAGATATTGGGGTCGATCGCGGTCGCCCGGCGATGAACCGCCTCGACGTCGGGATGGTCGCTGGCGTCCGACAGCACGCGCGCGATCGTCCGGCGCTGCTCGGTCATCTTGAGGCCCCGCTCGACGCACAGGGCCTCCAGGCGGGACTTGCCATCGGGCATGGGCGCGACCCTACAACGGGGCCCCGCCTTGGTATAGTCAGCGCCATGGCCGAACCCGTCCCGCACCGCATCGATGTCACCGGCGAGGTCTGTCCCATGACGTTCGTGCGCACCAAGTTGAAGCTCGAACGGCTGGCGGTTGGCGAGTTGCTCGCGGTGCGTCTCAACGACGGCGAGCCGCTGCGCAACGTGCCGCGGGCGGCGCGCGAGGAGGGTCACGAGATCGTCTCCATTGTGGCCGACGGCGCGGCGCACCTGGTCACCATCCGCAAGGCCTGAGCCCTGCCTCAGGCGACGCGCCGCATCAGGACCGCGTCGGCGGGCGGCAGGCCCGCGCGGGCGTAGTAGGCCGGCCGCCGGCCCGCCACCTCGAAACCGAAGCCGCGATAGAGCGCCTGCGCGCCGGCATTGTCGGCGGCGACCTCCAGAAAGACCTGCGCTGCACCCGCCGCCGCAAGACGCGCCAGCAGGGCGGCGATCAGCGCACGCCCCACTCCGTGCCGGCGCGCAAGCGGATGCACCGCGAGGGTGAGTATCTCCCCTTCATCGGCGGCATGACGACCAAGGGCGAGACCGTCCGGGGTGGCCCCGTCGTGCAGCAGCGCCACGGTACCGGGCGCAGCCAGAAGACCGGCGAAATCGGCGCGCGACCACGCCCGTTCCCCCCACTCCGCGAAGGCGGCGCCATGCAAGGCGGCCGCGATGTCGAGTTCCAGCGCGCCCAAGGGTCGGATCGCGGTCATGCGGGTCACTCGACGGTGCGGCGCTCGCCGGTCGCTGTCGTGACGCTGGCACCGCGCAGATAGAGCGGTCGCGGCAAGCCGTCGGACGCATTCTCGGCGCGCCACTCGGCCACGCTCCGCCGCGCGGCCAGCGCCGCAAGCGCGGGCGCGAGCGGACCCGCGGCGCGCAGCTCACGGGGTCCGCCGTCGGCGCGCAGTCCGCCGAGCGGCGCGAGGCCGGTGCCCACGACGATCGCGGCGTTGGAGAAGGCCGCCGCGTCTGCGACGAACGGTGCGGCGCCCGGCGCCAGCGCGCAAAACCAGTCGCCGAGTCCGCTCGCGATCGCCGCCACGGCGCCTGCGGGCGCACCCTCCAGCAGCGCGTCGGTCGTGGTGATACCCGCAAGCGGACGCTCAAGCGCAATCGCAAGCCCACGCGCGGCGGCGAGACCGGCGCGCACCCCGGTGAAACTGCCCGGCCCGCGTGACGCGGCGAGGAGGTCAACCGCGTTCCGGGCAATCCCGGTTTCGGCGAAGAGCGCCGCCAGTTCGGGAAACAGAGTCGCGGCCTGGTCGCGGCCACCCCGCGCGCGCTGGGCAACGACAACGCCGTCCTGCCACAGCGCCACCGACAGCCCTTCCAGAGCGCAATCGAGCGCCAGGATCGTCGTCATCGCGGGCGGCGTCTGGCGCGGCCGCGCGCGGCCCGGCATTCTCTCAGCATGAAACCCGATCTGGTTGCCATCACGCCCGAAGCGTTCGACGTCGACATTGCTTTGGCCTACGCGACGCCCGCCAATCCGACGGGCCGGCCGATCTACGCTCATGCCGAATGCTGGCTCAATCGGCAAGCGGCGGAGCGGCTGACGGCGGCCGTGACGCTCGCGCGGCCGCTCGGCTATCGCATCCGCATCTTCGACGCGCTGCGGCCGGTCGAGGGTCAGTGGGCGCTGTGGAACGCCAATCCCGATCCGGAGTTCGTCGCCGATCCGCGACGCGGCGGTCCGCATTGCCGCGGCGCGGCGGTCGATCTCACGCTGCTGGACGACGAGGGGCAGGAGCTCGACATGGGCACCGGCTTCGACGCCTTCACGCCGCGCTCACACCATGCCCGCACCGACATTCCGGTCGCCGCGCAGCGCAATCGCGCGGTATTGCTGGGACTGATGACTGCCGCAGGCTGGGACCACTATCGGAACGAGTGGTGGCACTACCAGCTGTTCGACGCGCGGCAGTATCCGCTGGTCGCCAACGCCGATCTGCCGCGGCCGATGATGTGAGCGATTTCCCCTGAAGCGAGGACACACTAGATGGCGGAGAGGCGCGCCCGATCGAAGTCGGCGAGCTCGTTCTCGCGCATCACCTGGCGCACGAACCGGATGTACTCCGGCCCCAGCTCCGAATAGCGCAGCAGCTGGCCGATCAGCCGGTAGCCCTCGGGCCACTCGCCGCGCCCGCGCATCTGATCGCGTTCGGCGCGGAAGCCGGCGTAGGCGGGATGCGTGTTGAGGTTCATCACATAGGCTTCGGTCGAGTCGCCGGCATTGTGGAACGGCTGCGGCATCGCCGGGCCGGGCTGCCACGGCACCGCCACGGCGTGGCGGCCGACCGGCTGGATCTGGCCGAACAGGGCATTGCCGACACGGGCGGCGAACGACGTTCCCCAGCCCGATTCGATACCCGCCTGGGCGATCGCCATCGACGGCGGGACGATGTCGACTCGGCGCACGAGATCGTCCAACCGCTCCGCCGAGCCGTCGTAGCGCCGCGCAAGCCGCTCCAGCCAATCGCGCTCGGCGTCGGTCACCAGAGTGGGGGCCACGCGCATCGCCTCGACCAGCATCAGAAGCTGTTCGCGATCGGCCAGAACGCGCTGGTTCACTTCGAGGACCAGCGGCAGCAACGCCTTGATGAAGAGCGCCTTGCGTTCGTTGCCATCCTTGGCGCCGAGATCGGCCGGCACGCGCTCGACGCGCAGCGGCGGCACCGGCTCGCCGGAGCGGATTTCAGCCAGCGTGTAGCCGTTGGAGCGGAACAGCGCGGCGAGATCGTCGGCGGTGCGCGGATTGGCACGCTGGATCTCGACCTGGCGATGCATCGCATTGCCCGGCGCGCCAAAGCGGCCGTGCGCGCCCATCGCCTCGCGCGGCCGGCGGGACTGGTCCTCGGCCTCGGCGGAGTCGTAGCTCACGAAGCGCAGCGCCGCGGGATCCGGCTCCATGGGCAGGAACGACGGCGGCGTCGCGAGCGCGAGCGAGCGACCGCCCAGCTCGACGAATTTCAGGGCGGCGCCGAGGTCATGAGCGGGCGCCGGCATGTACAGGCCGACACCGGCCGCGAACAGGCCCAGCACCGCCGCCGGAAAGACTCGGGATCGGCCGCGGGCAACCGCGGCCTTCAGGGTCACAAACATGAGTTCCTCGTCCTGGACAAAGACGAAAGAGGGACACGAATTGGCTTGCGGGTCGCGGCGCGGGTACGCGTCTGGAGGCCGTCCGGCTTACTGGACGGCCCGGACCTCGACGACCTCCGGCACGTAGTGCTTGAGGAGGTTTTCGATGCCCATCTTGAGCGTGGCGGTCGAGCTCGGGCACCCCGAGCAGGACCCCTGCATGTGCAGATAGACGATGCCCTCGCGGAATTCCTGGAAGACGATGTCGCCACCATCCTGGGCAACCGCCGGCCGGACCCGCGTATCGAGCAGTTCCTTGATCTGGACGACGATCTCGTCGTCATCGGCCGCGGCGGCGGGAACCGCCTGGCCCTCGCCCACGACCACCGGGTCGCCGGACGTGTAATGTTCCATGATCCCGCCCAGGATCGACGGCTTCATCACCTGCCAATCGCGATCGGCGGCCTTGGTCACGGTCACGAAGTCGGCGCCGAAGAACACGCGCTCCACGCCCTCGACGGCGAACAGCCGCCGCGCGAGCGGCGAGCGGTGGCCGAGCTCGGCCCGGGCAAAATCCATGGTGCCGTCGGCCATCACCACCCGACCGGGCAGGAACTTGAGCGTCGACGGGTTGGGGGTCTGCTCGGTCTGGATGAACAAGCGCGTCTCCTGAGTCGAACCCTCCGGCGGCAGCCGGCGGGTCGGGTGGCGGGGACCGCCTCAGCGGCCCTCGCCTCATCCTCGGACGTAGGAACCGGGGCCGGAGCGATCAAGAAGATTCTGGGCACGAGCCGCAAATTGATTATGGAAAATAGACGATAAACCCAACAAACGCAATGGGATAGACCGTATATTCCATGGGCGTCCCGAAACAGATTTTCGGCCCTCAAGGGTCGCGGCCGCCCTCGCCGCCGCTGCCGAGTGTCGCACAAAGCCGATAGTGTCTGTCAGGAAATAGCGTCGACTTGAGCGTCCGACAGGCCGCCGGGGACGAGCGTCACCGGTACGCGCAGCTGGGTGGAATACTTGCCGGCCATGGCCGAAACCAGCGGACCCGGACCGTCGGGACCCGACCCCATGCCCAGCACCAGGATCGAAATCGACTGGTCTTCATCGATCAGCTTCAGGAGCTGGTCGCGAATCTGGCCTTCCCGGATGTGGATGATCGCGGCCTGGCCGGTCATGTCCATGGCGGTCGCGGCGTGCTGGGAGACGGCAGCCTCGGCTTTCTGCCGCTCCTCTTCCCGCATCAGCTCGGCGACGGCGCCCCACTGCTGGGTCTCCGGCGGTTCGGTGACATAGAGCATCGCCACCCGCCCGCCGGACCGCTTGGCCCGCCGACAGGCATAGCGCAGGGCGGCGTGCAGCTCCGGACTGTCGTCGATCACGACGAGAAACACGCGGTTCTCGGTGCTCATGATCCCTCCTGCTAGAGACGCCGAACGATGGCGCCGCCCAGCCAGCCGGCGGCCAGGGCCATCACGATGGCGGCGAGCCCGTACCAGGCGCCGTGCCGGTCCGCCCATTGCTCGATCTGCGCGTTGAAGCCGACCTTGCCGACCGGCAGTGGTCGCTGGATGGCGGCGACGATGCGGCCTTCGCGCAGCAGATAGGTCCTCACCTCATAGACACCCTCGGGCAATGAGGATGGAAACGGCAAGTCGGCGCGGAACAGCCGATTGGCCTGGATCGAGACCTGACCGATCGCCGCCGGATAGAGGCCATCGCGCCGCTTCACCTCGACAAGACCCGCCCGGTACTGCGCGAGGCTCGCGGGGTTGCGGTCACCCAGCGGCTTCACCGTGGCGAGCCGGTCCTCCAGCGACAGGATCTCGCCGCCCGCGCCGCGCGCCAGCAGACGCTGCAACGGTTGGCTGGCGGCGATGGCATAGTAGGCCGGCACGTCGTCGAACCGCTGGCGACCCACGTTCAGCCACAGGCCCGCGACGCGCTCCTTGCGCAGCACCGTCTCGCGCGCCGGTGGCCCCTGCACCACCACCACGATCTCGCCCGGCGGATCGTACATGCCGAACAGCAGCAGGCTCGCGCCCTGGAAGGCCGAGGTGATCGACACGCGCGCGAGGGACAGATCGACGACGAGGTCCGGCGTGGCGGGCGCCAGCGGCACGGAAGGAGGTGCGGCATCCTGGGTCTGCGGTGCCGGCGCGGCAAGCGGTTGGCCCCCCGGCAAAACCGGCGCGGGCACTGCGGGAACCGCGGGGGCCGACGGCTCGACGCGCGGGCTTTGGCCCATCGCCGGACAGGCCATCGCGATCCCAAGCGCCAGCAGAAGCGCGCGCGCGCTCACGGCAACACCTCGCGGACACCCAGCGAGAAGGGCGAGACGGGCGTGCGCAGCAGCTGAACCAGCAGTTCGGTCGCCACGGCGAGGATGATCGCCGCCATCAGGCCGCGCAGCAGCACGCCGGGCAGACGGGCGGCGATGCGCGCCCCGATCGGCGCGCCGACGACGCCACCGACAATCAGCAACAGCGCCAACACGATATCGACGGTCCCGTTGGTCGCGGCATGCAGGAACGTGACGTTGGCCGCCACGAACAGGATCTGGAAGTTCGAGGTGCCGATCACGACCGCGGTCGGCATGCCGAGCAGGTAGATCATGGCCGGGACCAGGATGAAGCCCCCGCCGACGCCCAGGATCGCCGACAGAATGCCGATCGCAAAGCCCAGCCCGACTGGCAGAAGCGCGCTGATGTAGAGCTTGGATTTGTAGAAGCGCAGCTTCAGCGGCAGGCGATGGACCAGATAGTGGGTGTGCAGCTTGCCGCGCGGCGCCTCGGGATTGCGTCGCCTCACCGCCCAGGTGCGCAGGCTCTCGGCCAGCATCATCACGCCGATGGTCGACAGCAGCACGACATAGAGTGTGGCGATCACGAAATCGATCTGGCCGATGCGCTTCAACCAGGTGAAGAGCCACACGCCCCCGGACGAGCCGATCATGCCGCCCAGCAACAGCACCAGCCCCATGCGGAAGTCGACGTTGCCACGTCGCCACTGGACCTGCAGCGAGGACACCGAGTTGGCGACCACCTGGTTCACCTGGCTCGCCACCGCCACCGCCGGCGGGATGCCCGCGAAGATCAGGAGCGGCGTGGCCAGGAACCCTCCGCCGACGCCAAACATGCCCGACAGCAGCCCGGCCGCCGCGCCCAGCCCCAGAAGCAGGAACACATTGATCGAGAGCTCCGCGATCGGCAGGTAGATTTCCATGCCGCGCCGTCCGCTATTTCAGCAGGATGTTGCTGACTTCGCGCAGCTGGGTGCGGGCGCGCAGGAGGTAGAAGCCCTGCGCGGCGAGATGGTTGGGCATCAGGAACGCATCAGGCCGGCCGTTCCAGATGATCCAGGGATCGAGCTGGGCGGCAAGTCGGAAGCTCTCGACCATGCCGTTCCAGGCGTTGGCGAGTTCGCGATCGCGGATCACGTTGTGGAAGTCGAGCCCGAGCTCGCGCAGCAGCAAGTAGTTGGCGTAGAGCCGGCCCTTGTTGAAATAGAAGATGTCATCGCAGCGCCAGTCGAACGGATCGCCGCCGCGCTCGATGATGTGCCGGTCGATCACCGCCGAATCCGATCCGATGTCGTTGGCCATGCGCTCGAGCAGCGCCTGCAGATTGTCGGCGCGACGCTCGAACACCGCCTGACCCGACGACAGGCGCTTGTTGTAGGCGAGCAGCCGGTCGCGGCCGGCGCGGTACTTCTGCGCCGAGGTCGCGCTGGGCATCAGCGACACGGTCGGCTGCCAGATCCAGACCGTCGGCTGTTCGTTCAGGAAACCGCGGGCGAGCTCGAGGTCGCGGTCGATCTGGCTGGAGCCCCTGGTGCGGCCAACCTGATCCATCAGCTCGGTCGCGAAGCGGCCGAGCGCCGAGGAGATGCCGCGCTGGAAGTTGGGCATGTTGTCGAGCGCGCCGCCGGGCAGGAAGAACGGCTGCATCGGCGTCCAGGTGCGGTCATCGACCTCGCGCGTCACCAGAGCGGCGGCGACCGCCACTGCGCGGCTCTCGCCGGGCGTCAGGCCGGTCGGGGCGAATTCGGAGCTGTCGTCGATCTTGTGGATGACGATCATTCCCACCGGATAGTAGAGCACCACGACCGCGAGCACGGCGCGCCAGACCCAACGCCAGGGGCTCTTCGGCGCGCCACCCGACGCACCCGATCCGAAGGACGGCCAGCGGAGCCCGCGCAGCCGGTCGAGCTGGCGTCGCCACCACGGGCGGGACGCCGTCGCGCCGCCATAGTCGGGATCGAATGTCATGGCTGACCTTACCATCGGCATCGTGACGGAACAGGGGCCGCGCCTGTAAAGAGGATGCGACACGCTCTCTGGAGTTCCGCCCCATGGCCCTCGATCCCGAGTCCCGCCGCCTGCTCGACCTCGCGGCAGCCGCCAACCGCCCGGTCTGGCATACGCTCTCCCCCGAGGCCGCGCGGGCGCAGTACATGGCGCTGCGGCCGGCGTCCCAAGGGCCGCGCCCGGCCGGGGTGACCGTGGTCGACCGCACCATTCCCGGTCCCGGCGGCGCGCTGCCGGTGCGGCTCTATCGTCCCGCCTCGGCGCCGGCGGACGCGGCCCTGCCCGGCCTTGTCTTCGCGCATGGTGGCGGCTGGGTGTTCGGCAATCTCGACAGCCACGATGTGCTCTGCGCCCAGCTCGCGCTCGACGCCGGCATCGCGGTGTTCGCGATCGACTATCGGCTGGCGCCCGAAACCCGGTTTCCCGGCGCGTTCGATGACGTGGTGGCGGGTCTGGCCTGGGTGGCGGCCAACGGCGCTTCGGTCGGCATCGATCCGGCGCGCCTCGCCATCAGCGGCGACAGCGCGGGCGGCAATCTCGCCGCGGCGGCGTGTCTCTGGGCACGCGATCACGGTGGTCCGGCCCTGCGCCTGCAGATCCTCGCCTATCCGGTGACCGATGCGTTGGCGCGCGCGGAGTCCTATCGCACCTACGACGATGGCTACGGGCTCGGCGCCGCCACGATGGAGTGGTTCTTCGATCACTACACGCCGGATCGCGCGATCCGCGGGGATTGGCGCGTGTCGCCGCTGCGCGCAGCCTCGCTTGCGGGGCTACCGCCCGCCCTGGTCATCACCGCGGGCTACGATCCGTTGCGCGACGAGGGCCGCGCCTATGCCTTCCGCCTGCAACGCGAGGGCACGCTCGCCGACCTGCACGAGTTCGGCGGCATGCTGCACGGGTTTCTGAGCACGCCCATGCTTCTCCACGGTGCGCGGCGCGGCGCGGCTCTCTGCGCGGCGGCGCTGCGCGAGGCGCTGATCCTGCGCGCCGCGTGAGCCCTCAGCCGATCGCCGGCCGGCGCGCGGTCGCGCTGTCGGCGACCACCATCGGGATCGGCCTCGTCGGCGACACGCTGCTCTACGCGGTCCTGCCGCTCTACCATGCCGAGTTCGGCATCGGGCTCGTCATGGTGGGCGTGCTGCTGTCGCTCAACCGCTGGGTCCGGCTGGTCGGCAACACCCTCGTCGCCGCCATGGGCGAGCGCTTCGGGCCGCGCCGACTGATGATCGTGGCGGCCGTGGGTTCGGCGATCTCGACGACCATCTATGGCACGGGTGCCGGCGAGGCCTGGCAGATGCTGGCGCGCGCGCTCTGGGGCCTCTCCTTCGCCGCGCTCAATCTCGGCTCACTCGCCTTCGCCGTCAGCGACAAGGCCAATGCCGGCGCCCGCGTGGGCCTCGGTCGCGCGATCATCGGCCTCTACCAGGTCGCGGCGTTGATTGGCGGTACCTTGCTGGTGGTGGCGATCGGCCCGCTGGCGGCGTTCCTCGCCCTGGGCGTGGCCACACTCCTGGCGCTCGTCTCGGCGTTGCTGCTGCCCGAACTGCCGGCCGAAGCCTCCGGCCAGCGCGGCTTCTCGCTACCGCGCCCGGGACGGCTCGATATCTGGGGCTTTCTGCTGGGTTTCAGCGGTGACGGCGTGTTCCTGCTGACGCTCGCCTTCCTGCTGCGCGACTCGGTGACGGCCGTGCCGGCGGTGGTCGCGGCCGCGCTGGTGCTGTCCCTGCGTCCCATTTGCGAGGCGACGACGGGGCCGCTCGGCGGCTGGCTCGCCGACCGGATCGGCGCGCGCGGGGTCACGGTGGCGACGGCGCTGGTGATGATCGCGGGCTACCTCGCCATCGCCGGCGGCGTCGATCTCGCGGGCAGCATCCTGGTCACGCTGGCGCGCGGTCTCTTCAGCACACTGATCCCGGTCATGGTGCTGGAGCGGAGCGAGGGCCGCTATCTCGCCTCGCAGGCAACCTTCTCGACCTGGCGCGACTTCGGCGCCGCCGTCGGTCCGCTCACCGCGCCCTTCCTGTTCCTGAATGTTCCGCAGGCGCCCCTGTTTGCCGGACTGGCGGCAGTGCTGGCGGTCGGGCTCTGGTTCTGCGTCGCGCGTCGCTGACCCGACGGGTCAGCGGAATGTGTCCTTGCGGCCGCGCACTTCGGCAAAGACCGCGACTGGATCCCCGCCCGCCATGCCGACAGCGGCCTGCACACCGAGATCGTCGGCGCGCAGGAAGGGATTGGTCGCCTTCTCCTCGCCGAGCGTGGAGGGCACGGTCGCTTGACCCGCCGCCCGCGCCGTGTCGATCGCGGCGGCCCGCGCGGCGAGCGCGCGATTGGCCGGATCGACGGTGACCGCGAAGCGGGCGTTCGACTGGGTGTACTCGTGCGCGCAGTAGACGCGCGTGTCGTCAGCGAGTGCGCGCAGTCGCTTCAGCGAGTGCCACATCTGCGCCGGCGTGCCCTCGAACAGCCGCCCGCATCCCAGCGCGAACAGCGTATCGCCGCAGAACAGCGCACGATCGTCGGCGAAGGAGAAGGCAATGTGTCCGCTGGTGTGGCCGGGCACGAAGAACACGTCGGCCTCGGCGGCGCCGAACCGGTAGCGGTCGCCGTCATCCACTTCGACATCGATGCCCGGGATGCGCGCGCGATCAGGCTTCGGTCCAACGATCGTGCAGCCCGTCGCGGCCTTGATCTCGCGATTGCCGCCGACATGGTCGCCATGATGGTGGGTGTTCAGGATATGGGTGATCTTCCAGCCGCGCCGGGCTGCCTCGTCGAGCACGGGCGCGGCCACGGCCGGGTCGACGACGCCCACAACGCCGCTCGCGCTCTCGCGCATCAGCCACACGTAATTGTCGTTCAGGACGGGAATTCTGACGATATCGAGCATGGATCGCAGGCTAACAGAGCGGGCCGCGCCGTTCCATGGCCGGCGGCGCTGGTGTAGGATCGCCCCATGTGGAGCGACGTGCTCGACCTTGAGGAGTTCTACGCCAGTTCGCTCGGCCAGATGGCCGCGCGGCTGCTGCGCGCGCGGCTGCGCGAGGTGTGGCCGAGCGTGCGCGGCGAGACCGTGCTGGGGCTGGGCTACGCGACGCCGGTCCTGCGGCCCTTCGTCGAGGAGGCGGCGCGCACACTCTCCTTCATGCCCGCGCCGCAGGGCGTCGCGCGCTGGCCGCGCGAGGGGGCCAACCTCGCCGCTCTGGTCGACGAGGTCGATCTGCCGCTCGCGGACCGCAGCGTCGATCGGGTGATCCTGGTCCACGCGCTGGAGTGCACCGAGCAACTCCGGCCGATGCTGCGCGAGATCTGGCGAGTGATGAATGATGGCGGCCGCCTGATGGTCGTGGCGCCGAGCCGCGGCGGGCTGTGGTCGCAGCTCGATCGCTCGCCCTACTATCACGGCCAGCCCTACTCGATGGGCCAGCTGAACCGCGTGCTGCGCGCCAACATGTTCGCGCCACTCGGCCAAACCCGCGCGCTCTACCTGCCGCCGGTGCGCTCGCGCACGCTCCTGCGCGCGGCGCCCGCCTTCGAGGAGTTTGGCCATCGTTGGCTCGGTCGGCTCGCGGGTGTCGGCATCATCGAGGCCGGCAAGCAGCTTTACGCTGGCGTTGTCGAGCGGCCGCGGCACGCCGTGGCGGAAGCCGCGCGGCCGCGCCTGCGCATCGCGAGCTCCCGCGAGGCGAGCCGGCGCGACGGGGACGACGGTCCTACCCGCCCTACCTGACCCGAGTGCTCGCTGATGGCGTTCGAACCGCGCACGATCGCGTTGCTGGGCTTTGGTGAAGCCGGGTCCACCATTGGGCGCGGCCTTGCCGACGCGGCCGGCTGGCGCGGCGCGGCGCGGCCAGGTGACAACGCTTCGCGTCGCCTGATCGCCATCGACACCGCGCTCGATCTCGACACGCGCGGCGAGGCGCTGGGTCGTGAGGCGCGGCGTCTCGGCATCGAGATCGCACGCGACTATACGGCCGCGCTGTCCGAGGCCGACCTGGTGATCTGCGCGGTGCAGGGCGAGTTCGCCCACGACGCCGCCCGCGCCGCCGCGCCTCTCCTGAAGCCGGGAGCGCATTTCCTCGATCTCTGCACGGTGACCGGCCGCATGGCGGAGGAGGACCGCGCGGCGATCGAGACCGGGCGCGGCCGTTACACCGACGTCGCTGTGATGGGCGGCTTCTTCAAGCAGGGCACCAAGGCGCCGATGTTGCTGGCTGGCCCCGACGCGGCGCTGCTCGCCGACTGGATGAACGCCAACGGCTTTTCGGTGCGCGTGCTGGGCGATACGCCGGGCCGAGCCTCCTCGGTCAAGATGGTGCGCAGCGTCCTCATCAAGGGTCTCGAGGCTCTGGGCGTCGAGGCGCTGGTGACGGCGCGCCGGCAGGGCATCCTGCAGGAAGTGCTGGACTGCCTGGCGGACGCCGACAACATGCCCTTCCGCGACTATCTCGCGATGCTGGTGCAGACCCATGTCGTGCACGCCCATCGCCGCTGGGAGGAAATGGGGCTGGTCGCCCGCACGCTCGAGGAGACCGGCGTGCCGCCTCTCATGACGCGGGCGATCGAGGCCAACCATCGCCGCACCGTCGATGCCCATATCGCGCCGCCAGACGGACGGGTCCCGCCGCTGGAGGATGCGCTCACCCTGCTGTCTCGGAAGGTGATCGGTGGCGAGTGAGGTTTTCGACCGGCTGGTCGCTCTGCTGGACGCCGCCGCCGCACGTTACCGGGTGATCGAGCATCCGGCCGAGGGCCGCTCGGAGGCCATCAGCGCGATCCGCGGCAACCGGCCGGAACAGGCGGCCAAGGCCATGGTTCTGGACGTACGCGGCGGCAGTGGCGGCCGACGGCATGTGCTGGCCGTGTTGCCCGGCAACGCGCGGCTCGACTTCGCCGCCGTGGCGACTCTCTTTGAGGCGCGCAAGTGCGGCTTCGCAAGCCCGGAGACGGCGCAGGAGATCACCGGCTGCGTCATGGGCGCGGTGCCGCCCTTCGCGCTCGCCGACGCCCTCGCGCTGGTGGTGGACGAACGGCTGCTCGCCAACGAGACGCTCTACTTCAACGCCGGGCGACTCGACCGGTCGATGGAGCTGTCGACCGCCGACTGGCTCACCACCGCCCGCCCGCGCGTGGCGCGGATCGCGGCATGAGCCCGCGCTTTTCGTTCCGGCCGGCGGTCGAGGCCGATTTCGAGCCGCTGCTGGTCATCCGCGTCGACGTCATGCGCGAGCATCTGGAGCGCGTGTTCCGCTACGAGCCGGCGCGCGCCCGGCGGATCTTTCGCGGCCATTTCGACGAGGGCGGCATGCGCGCGATCGAGGTCGCGGGCGTGCTGGCCGGCTGCGTGCGCTTCGCCCGCGCGGACGATTGCTACCGCCTCGACTCGCTCTATCTCGCGCGGATCCATCACAATACCGGACTCGGTGCGGCCGTCGTGGCGCCGCTTCTCGCCGAAGCCGACGCCGCGCGACTGCCGGTCAGGCTGGAGGTGCTGCGCGGCAGCAAGGCGGACCGCTTCTGGGAACGCCACGGCTTCGTCGCGCTGGGCGCCGACGCGATCGAAACCCGCTACGAGCGCCCCACGCCCTGATCGCGACGCAGCAGGAACACCGCGTGCTCGCCGAGGAAGTTGGCGATCAGCGGTGGCAGCGAGATCGCCCGGCCGCCGCTGTCGAGCACGACGGCGCGCTCCACCCGGACGCCCATCTCGGCGCAGAGCGCGCGGAAATCGTCGATGCTGCAGAGATGGATATTGGGCGTGTCGTACCATTTGTGCGGCAGCGAGCGCGTCTCGGGCATCCGGCCGCCGAACACCAGTCGCAGCCGCACCGGCCAATAGGCGAAGTTGGGGAACGACACGATCGCGCGTTTGCCGACCCGCAACATCTGGCGCAACACCTCGCGCGGCTCGCGCGTGGCCTGGAGCGTCTGGCTGAGGATCACGTAGTCGAAGGCATCGTCGGGATAGTCGCGCAGGTCGGTGTCGGCATCGCCCTGGATCACGGACAGGCCGGCCGCGACACAGGCGTTCACCCCGGCCTGGCTCAGCTCCATGCCGCGCCCATCGACCCCGCGATGACGCACCAGCCACTCCAGCAACGCGCCGTCGCCGCAGCCGACATCGAGCGCGCGCGCACCACGCTCCACCATGTCGGCGACGCGTTGCAAATCGGCGCGCAAAGCCGCCATCAGCCGGCCTCCGGCAGGCCGCGCGCGGCGGCGGCGCCCTTCAGGAAGCCGCCCAGCGTGCGGAACATCTCGGGCTCATCGAGCAGGAACGCGTCGTGGCCCTTGTCGCTGTCGATCTCGACGAACGAGACATTGGCCGCGACCGCGTTCAGTGCGTGCACGATCTCGCGGCTCTCGCGCGTGGGGAACAGCCAGTCGCTGGTGAACGACATCACGCAGAACCGGGTATGGGTTCCGCGGAAGGCGTTGGCGAGCGTGCCACCATGGGCGCCGGCCAGATCGAAATAGTCCATGGCGCGCGTGATGTAGAGGTAGCTGTTGGGATCGAACCGGTCGACGAACGTGGCGCCCTGGTGCCGCAGGTAGCTCTCGACTTGGAAATCGGCGTCGAATCCGAAGCCCGGCGCGTCGCGGTTCTGCAACGCGCGGCCGAACTTGCGTTGCAGCGCGAGCTCCGAAAGATAGGTGATGTGCGCCGTCATGCGCGCCACCGCGAGCCCGCGTGCCGGCACCGTATTGTGCTGGCGATAGTCGCCCTCGCGCCAGTCGGGGTCGGCCATCACCGCCTGACGGCCGACCTCGTGGAAGGCGATGTTCTGGGCGGAGTGGCGGGCCGCGCAGGCCACCGGCACAGCGGCGAAGACGCGCTTGGGAAAGCTCGCGCACCACTCCAGCACCTGCATGCCGCCCATCGAGCCGCCGATCACGCAGAAGAGATCGGGAATGCCGAGATGATCGAGCAGCGCCGCCTGCGCGCGCACCATGTCGCCGATCGTCACCACCGGAAAGCGCAGATTCCAGGCTTGGCCCGTCGCCGGATCGCGATCCTGCGGACCGGTGCTGCCCATGCAGCCGCCCAGCACGTTGGCGCAGACGATGAAATAGCGCGCGGGATCCAGCACCTTGCCCGGCCCCACGAGCGTGTCCCACCAGCCCGGTTTGCCGGTGACCGGGTGGGTTCCGATCACGAACTGGTCGAGCGTGAGCGCGTGACAGATCAGCACGGCGTTGCTGCGCGCGGCGTTCAGCGTGCCCCAGGTCTTGTAGGCGACACGGTGACCCGCTAGCTCGACGCCGCAGTCCAAGCGGAGCGGCGACTCGCGACCCAGTATCGCGTGCTCGCAATGCTGCAACGCCTGGCGCTCGGCGGCGGTGAGGTCGGCGAAATCCATGGCGGCGGCACCTTCCGCGAAGGTCCCTGACGGTGCAAGGAGTTTCGAGCGGCTTTACGCCGCCCGGCCGAACGTAGTATCGCCGCTCACCGACACACGCGCCGCATGGATTCACCCGACCTCAACCGCCTGCGCCAGGAGATCGACGCGATCGACGGATCGCTGCACGACCTCGTGCGGCAGCGCGCCGGCGTGGTGGCCGAGATCGGCCGCGCCAAGCCGGCGGGCGGACTGGGGCTGCGGCCCGGTCGCGAGGCCGCGGTGCTGCGCCGACGGCTGGCGGCCCATGACGGCGCGTTTCCGCCGGCCGCGCTGTTCCGCATGTGGCGCGAGATGATGAGCGCCTTCACCCTCATGCAGACCCCTGGTCTGCGCGTCGCCGTCTGCCGGCCGGCCGACCAGCCCGGCTACTGGGACCTCGCACGCGACCATTTTGGCTGCCAGATCCCGTTCGTGGCGCGCGAGACGCCGGCGCAGGTGCTGGCCGATGTGCGCGCCGATGCCCGCACGCTGGGCGTCGTGCCGGCACCGCAGGACACCGAGACGACGCCATGGTGGCCGCTGCTCGCGAGCGGCGAGCCGACCCTGCCCAACGTGGTCGCCCGCCTGCCCTTCCTCGCGATGCCAAACGCCCGCAGCGCCAGCATCACCGCCGTCGTGCTGGCCCGCATCGAGCCTGAGGTGAGCGGCGAGGACAGGTCGTTGCTGGTCATCGAATCGTCCGGGGCGCTCAGTCGCGCTCGGATCGGCCAGGCTCTGGCGCAGGCGGAGCTGCCGGCCTTCTCGTTGGCGCTCGACCGCACCCATGGCGGCCTCCACCACTACCTCGTCGAACTGGCCGGCCTTGTCGCCGATGGCGATCCGCGGCTGGGCGCGCTACAGGCGGCGCTGGGTGTCTCTGACGCCCGGGTTGCCTCGATCGGCGGCTACGCCGTGCCGCTCGACGGCCGATCCTGAACCAGACTTCCACCGGAGACCGCGCCATGACCGCGCTCACGCCCCGCCCCGGCATCATGAAGATCGCGCCCTACGTTCCGGGCAAGGACTCGGTCGACGGCAAGGAGCCGATCGCCAAGCTCTCGTCCAACGAAGGCGCGCTCGGCCCCTCGCCCAAGGCGATGGCGGCCTATGCAAAGGCTGCGGCCGACCTGCACCGCTATCCCGATGGCGGCGCCGAGAAGCTGCGCCACGCGATCGGCCGGCATTTCGGGCTCGATCCGGCCCGCATCGTCTGCGGCGCCGGCTCGGATGAGATCCTGAACCTGCTGGTGCGCGCCTACTGCGGTCCGGGCGACGAGCTGCTCTACAGCCAGTTCGGCTTCCTGATGTATCCGATCAACGCGCTGGGTGTCGGCGCCACGCCGGTGGCCGCACCCGAGAAGGATTATCGAACCGACGTCGATGCCATGCTGGCGCGCGTCACCCCGCGCACGCGCATCGTCTGCCTCGCCAACCCCAACAACCCGACCGGCAGCTACATCACCAAGGACGATGTGCGGCGCCTGCATGCCGGCCTGCCGAAAGAGGTGCTGCTGGTGATCGACGCGGCCTATGCCGAGTATGTCAGCCGCAACGACTACGAATCCGGAGTGGAACTGGTCGACCAGGCCGAGAACGTGGTCATGACCCGCACCTTCTCCAAGATTTTCGGTCTGGGCGGGCTGCGGCTCGGCTGGATGTACGGGCCGGCCGGCATCGTCGATGTGATGAGCCGGCTGCGGCAGCCCTTCAACGTCAACGCCGCCGCCCAGGCCGCGGGCGTCGCCGCCCTCGCCGACATCGCCCACACCGACGCGAGCCGCACCAACAACGACATCTGGCTGCCCTGGCTGTCGGCCGAGCTCACCAAGCTCGGCTTCACGCCGCGTCCCAGCGTCGGCAACTTCGTCCTGGTGGGCTTCGGCTCGAAGGAGCGCGCGCAGGCGGCCAATGACTGGCTGATGAAGGACGGGCTGATCCCCCGCATGGTTGCGGGCTACGGAATGCCCGATCATCTGCGCATCACCATCGGGACCGAGACCGAGGTGCGCGCCGTCGCACAGTCGCTCAAGGCCTTCGCGGCGGCCCGATGAGCGCACCCGCCTTCCGCCGCCTGGCGCTGATCGGAATCGGTCTGATCGGCGGCTCGATCGCGCTGGCCGCCCGTCGCGCGGGCATCGCCGCCGAGATTGTCGCCGCGACCCGCAGCGCCGAGACCGCCGCGACGGCCATGCGGCTGAAGCTCGTCGATCGCTGCGACACCGACGTCGCGGGCGTCTGCGCGGGCGCCGATCTCGTGATCGTCTGCACACCCGTCGGTGCCTGTGGCGAGACTGCGCGTCTCATCGCGCCGTCGCTGCAACCGGGCTGCATCGTGAGCGATGTCGGTTCGGTGAAGCAGGCAGTCATTCGCGACATGGCCCCCCACCTGCCGGCGCATGTCCATTTCGTGCCGGCTCATCCGGTGGCCGGGACCGAGAATTCCGGCCCGGAAGCGGGCTTCGCCGAGCTGTTCGACGGGCGCTGGTGCATCCTGACACCGCTGCCCGGAACACCGGTCGAGCCGGTGGATCGGCTCGAGGCGTTCTGGAAGGCGCTGGGCAGCCATGTCGAGAGGCTGGACGCCGCCGACCACGACCGCATCCTCGCCATCACGTCCCACCTGCCGCACCTGATCGCCTACACCATCGTCGGCACCGCCGACGATCTCGGTGGCCATCTCAACAGCGAAGTGCTGCGCTTCGCGGCCGGCGGCTTCCGCGATTTCACGCGCATCGCCGCGTCCGATCCGACGATGTGGCGCGACGTGTTCATGAACAACCGCGAGGCCGTTCTGGAAGTGCTGCAACGCTTCCAGGAGGACCTGTTCTATCTGCAGCGCGCGATCCGGTGGGGCGAGGGCGACAAGCTGTTCGACCTGTTCACCCGCACCCGCGACATTCGCCGCGCGCTGATCCACCTCAAGCAGGCGTGAGCGCGGCTAGAGTCTTTCCGAGCCGGCGGGAGTCAGCCGGATCGGAAAGCCGACAAGCGAGGATTCGCGAATCGCGCGTTTCCGTTCGGATGGAACCGCAGGAGCCGGTCCCTCTGAGCCGAAAACACCCCAAGCGTCCGGCGGCGGGACGGCCGCGCTGGCTCTTTGCCTACGGCTCCCTGATGTGGCGTCCGGGTTTCACGCCCGCCGAGCGCGCGGGCGCGCGACTGGCCGGCTGGCATCGCGCGCTCTGTGTGCGCTCCGAATACTATCGCGGCACGAAACGCCGGCCCGGTGCGATCCTGGGCCTGCTGGCCGGCGGTTCCTGTCGCGGCTTTGCGCTCCGCCTGCCGGAGCGCGGATACGATCGCTTGCGCGCCTATCTCTGGCAGCGCGAGATCGAGCATGACGGCGTCTATCTGGAGACGGTGCGTTGGGTCACGCTCGACGACGGCAGGCGCGTCCGCGCGTTGGTCTACATCGCCGACCGTCACCATCCCCAGTTCGCCGGCAAGCTTCCGCCCGCGCGGGCGGCAACGCTCGTGCGCCAGGGACGGGGCGCGACGGGCAGCAATCTCAATTATCTCGCGCAGACTGTAGCCGGGTTGGCCGAACTCGGATTGCGGTCGGCGGCGCTCGACGCGGTGGCGCGCCGGGTCGGTCTCTAGGCCGGACGACCGCCAACCAGCCGCGTCACATGCGCCTGCCAGACATCGCGCGCTTCCTCTGGCGTGAGCCCCAGCCGCTGGCGCAGCACGATCCACCCTTCGGGTGTCAGCAGCGCGGCCGCGGCGTTGAGCACGTGGTCGCGCTCCCGCTCAGGTAGGCGCGCGAGTTCTGGATCAAGCCACTGCGCGAGCCGCACCCGGCCAACGGTATAGAGGCGCTGGACCTGATCGAGCGCCGCTGACGAGCGGCGTTGCAGCGTGTCGACGAACGGCCAGATCGCGAGCCACTGTTCGAACCGCGCGGCCCGGTGCTCGACGACGATGCCGATGCGCTCAGCCAGCAGGCCGCCGGCCGCCGGTTCGGGAATCCCCGAGACCAGCCCAAGCAGGACCCGTCCAAGAACCTCGAGATAGAGATGTTCGGTATCGGTAAAGTGCTGAAACACAGTGCGCGCCGATACACCCGACGCGTCGGCGACATCACGCACGACCGGCGCCGCCTGTCCGGCGAGGGCAAGTCCCATCGTCGCCGCGATGATGGAATCGCGAGTACGAGCAAGCTTGCCGCCAACCGCCCTCCGTCCTTCCTCGACGCCGGGCATCCTGATGTCCTTGTTCATTCTTCCCAAAGTTTCGGCGGAGCCTCTTGACGCGGACCCCTTGCCAACGCAGGACGCCCCAAGTGACACGGAAGCCGCGTGCGGACCAAGTGAAATTTCAACGAGGCCGCTGCCCAGAAACACGGCACGCCGTTACACTGTAACTCTCAGAGGTAGAGAAGCGTCGCAGCCATGAGCGAGAAGAAACTTTCCCCCGCCTCGCTCGCCGCGCAGGCCATGGGCTTTGTCGATCCGACGACGCGCGCGGTCGTGCCGCCGGTCCATCGCGCCAGCACCTATCTGCGCGACGAGGACAACGCCTATCGCTCGGGCCACATCTACGCCCGCGCCGACAATCCAACGTTCCGTCACGCCGAAGCGACGCTGGCGGCGTTGGAGGGCGGCGCGGCGGCGATGATCTTCTCGTCCGGCATGAGCGCCGCCACCGCCTGCTTCCTTGCGTTACGACCGGGTAACCATGTCGTGGCTCCGCAGGTGATGTACTGGTCGCTTCGGAACTGGCTGCAGGGCTTCGCGACGGACTGGGGCCTCAAGGTCGAGTTCGTCGATGGCGCCGACACCGCAGCCTTCGCCGCCGCGATCCGCCCCGGCACGACCAAGCTCGTGTGGGTCGAGACGCCGGCCAATCCCCTGTGGACCGTGACCGACATCGCCGCCGTCGCTGAGGCCACTCACCGCGCTGGTGCGCGGCTCGCCGTTGATTCAACGGTGGCCACGCCAGTCCTGACGCGGCCGCTGTCGCTTGGCGCCGACATCGTGATGCATTCGGCGACCAAGTACCTCAACGGCCACTCCGACCTGATCGGCGGCGCACTGGTGACGGCGCGCGAGGACGAGGGCTGGGCGAAGCTGCGTTCGGTCCGCGCCCAGCTCGGCACCGTGCCCGGTCCGGACGACGCCTGGCTCCTGCAACGCGGCATGCGCACGCTGTTCCCGCGCGTCGCCTGGGCCAGCCGCTCCGCGCAGGCGCTCGCCGAGCGTTTCGCGGCCCATCGCTCGATCGCCGAGGTGCTTTATCCGGGCCTGCCCGGATTCGCCGGCCACACGACGGCCGCGCGCCAGATGCAGGGCGGCTTCGGCGGCATGCTGTCCGTGCGGGTACGGGGCGGCGAGCGCGCGGCAATCGCGACCGCCGCGGCCGTCCAGCTCTGGAAGCGCGCGACGTCGTTGGGCGGCGTCGAAAGCCTGATCGAACACCGCGCGAGCGTCGAGGGTGCGGGGTCGCCCTGCCCGACCGATCTGCTGCGCCTGTCGGTCGGCGTCGAGGATGCGAACGATCTGTTCGACGATCTCGACCAGGCCCTGCGTCGCGCGCACAACGCGTAAGTCAGTCGCGCAGCGCGAAACCCGAAGCGAGCGGATCGTCAGCATCGAAACGGAACGCCGCCTCGGCCATCGGATGGGCGGTGCCGCCCACCTCGACGGTGCAGGCGGCGTGCGGTCCGACAGACGCGGCAGCGGCGAGGACGCGTCCGCTGAAGACCGCACCGGTGCAACTTTCGAAACGGTGTTCTCGGGCGGCACGTGCGGCGTCGCGTCGCCAAGCCAGCGCCATGCGGGCAGTGACACCGCTGCCGGTCGGGCTGCGATCGACCTGGCGGCCGGCGAAAATGCAGACGTTGAGGCTGGGGCGATCGAGCCCGTCGCCGCCATCAGTCAGGATCGTGCCATAGAGGAACCCGAGATCGGGCTCGTCCGGATGACGCACGTCGATGGCACCGGCCGCCGTGCGTGCGATCTCCTCGCCGGCATCGACGACGTCGCGCATCGCCGAACGTCGCAGGTCGAGACCGACCGTCTCGGCAGCGAGAATCGCATAGAAGGCGCCGCCATAGGCGACGTCGACAGCGACCGGCCCGAAGCGCCGCGTCGGCGCGAGACGATCACGCGCCAGCACGAAGGCGGGAACGCTTTCGAAGCGCACGGCACCGGCGCGTCCCCCCGAGACCGACACCCGCGCCGTCACCAGACCGCAGGGGCATTGCAGCCGCACCGTGGTTTCAGGCTCCACCACCTTCACCCGCCCGCTCTGCACGGCCCAGCGCGCGAGCGCGATCACGGCATGCCCGCACATGGTGCTGTAGCCTTCGTTGTGCAGGAACAGCACCGCCAGATCGGCATCGGGATGGTCGGCCTCGACCAGAAGCGCGCCATACATGCCGGCGTGACCGCGCGGCTCCAGCATCAGGCCACGCCTCAGCGAATCGTGCCGTTCCTGGCATTCCCTGCGTTTGTCGAGCAGCGTGCGGCCGGTCAATAAGGGCCAGCCGTCGACCACGATGCGGGTCGGCTCGCCGCCGGTGTGCCAATCGACCGTCCGCAGGATCACCCGCCGACCCCGAACGTGGCACCCAGCGCCTGGCCGATCCGCTCGTTCATCATCTCGATCGAGCCGTCAGTGTAGGCCGCGATCTTGGCGCCGGCGAGATGGCGGGCGAGCGGGTAGTCGGCGCGCAGGCCGTTGGCGCCCATCGCCTGGATGCAGTCGGAGATGCGCTGCACCGCCATGTCGGTCGCGAACTTCTTGGCGTGGGCTGCCGGCAGTACGGCGTCGGCGCCCTCGTCGATCATGCGGGCGGCGCGATAGGTGAGCAGCCGGGCGGCCTCGAGATCGGTCGCGGCGTCGACCAGCTTCCAGCGCAGGCCCTGATGGTCGAGCAGCTTCCGGCCAAAGGTCCGACGCTCGCTGCCATAACGCACCGCCACTCGCAGCGATTCCTCCAGCATGCCGCAGCACATGGCGGCGACGTAGGTGCGCGCGCCGTTGATGCCGGCCAGCGCCGACTTGAAGGCGCGCCCCGGCGGATGCAGCAACGCCTCATCCGGCGCAAGGTAGTCCTCAAGCGCGAAGCCGCCCGCGCCGATCGCGTGGCCGCCATGCAGCTCGAACGCCGGCAGACGTTTGAATCCGGCGCGACTCGCCTCGATCGCGAAGCAGGCGATCCCCCGCCATCCTTGCGCCGGATCGGTTTGGGCATAGGCGATACTGAGACCAGCCACCGCGGCGTTGGTGATCCAGGCCTTGCCGCCATTCAGCACCCAGCCGCCCTCGACGCGCCGTGCCGACGTCGAGATCGCGCCGAAGTCGCTGCCGGCACCCGGCTCGGTGAGGCCCGCGCAGCCGATCAGCTCGCCTGTCAGCATCGCGGGCAGCAAGCGATCGCGCAGCGTCGGCGGGGCGTCGCGTGCAAAGCGCGCGGTCGAATTGTGAACGTTGATCAACGCGAAGGCGAAAGCGTAGTCGTGGCGCGCCATCTCCTCGAACGCCCGCATCTTGCAGGTGAAGGAGAGCCCCAGCCCGCCGTGTTCCCGCGCGAGTTCGATCTTGTTCAGTCCCGCCGCGCAGGCCTCGCGGATCGCCTCCAGCGGATAGCGCCGCCCCCACTCCCAGCGCGCGGCGTTGGGCGCGACGACGCGCTCGGCAAAGGCGCGGGCGGTCGCGATGATCTCGCGCTCGGCCGCTGTCAGAACGGCGTCGATCATTCCGTCTCCGTCACAGGCGCCACAACGTCACGTCCCGGGGTGTCGCGGCGCGATCGAGCACGCCTTGGACGTCGGCGACGAAACCCTGCCCGTCCCGCAACAGGCCCTGCACCAGCTTCCAGCCGCCCTCGCGGTAGGGCTGATGCGCGACAGCGACCACCACGGCATCGGCCGGCGTCAGCCGATCCAACGGCGTGAGCGACAATCCGTATTCATGGGCGAGCTGTTCGCCGTCAGCCATCGGGTCATGCAAGGCCACATCGATGCCGAAGTCGCGCAACTCGCCAACGATGTCGACCACGCGCGTGTTGCGGGTGTCAGGCACGTTCTCCTTGAACGTCACCCCAAGCACGTTGACCCGCGGCGCCTGGGTTCGCGGGCGGCGCATGATGCTGCGCACCACGCGATTGCCGACATGGAGACCCATGCTGTCGTTCACGCGGCGGCCGGAATTGATGACATGGGCGTGGTAGCCCAGCTCTTCTGCCTTGTGGGCGATGTAGTGAGGATCGACGCCGATGCAGTGGCCGCCGACCAGCCCCGGCGTATAGCCGTGGAAGTTCCACTTGGTGCGCGCGGCCGCGAGCACGTCGCGGGTGTCGACACCCAACCGGTCGCAGATCAGCGACACCTCGTTGATCAAGGCGATGTTGACGTCGCGCTGGGTGTTCTCCAGCACCTTGGCGAACTCCGCGACCTTGATCGAGGGCGCGCAGTGGGTGCCGGCCCGAACCGCCGAGGCATAGACCGAGTCGACGATGGCCAGTGTGGCCGGTGTGTCGCCGGCGACGACCTTCTTGATGGTCTCGAACCGTCGTTCCTTGTCGCCCGGATTGATGCGCTCGGGCGAGTAGCCGACATTGAAGTCGGTTTTCCAGCGCAGGCCCGACACCTTCTCCAGAACCGGAATGCAGGCATCCTCCGTGACGCCGGGATAGACCGTGGACTCGTAGACGACAATGTCGCCGCGCTTCAGGATGCCGCCCAAGGTGCGCGACGCGGCGGTGAGCGGCCCGAGATCCGGCCGCTTGCCCTCGTCGATCGGGGTGGGAACCGTCACAATGTGGAAGTCCGCCCGACGCAAGGCGGCGGGATCCGCGGTGAAGTCCAGGCCTGGTTGGCGGAGTTCGGCTGGTTCGACCTCACCGGTGCGATCGCGGCCCCCGCTCAGTTCATCGATCCGGCTCTTGTCGATATCGAAACCGACGACCGGTACCCCGGTGCGCGCGAATCCGACCGCGACGGGAAGTCCGACATACCCCAGACCGATAACCGAAATGCGTCGTCCATGTGCCATGGCGCTGAGATACACGATGCCGCTCGCGCCGCAAACCGGCGGCGGCGTTGCCAGCCGGCGGGCGGTCGCTACAATGGCGGGCGTGCGGGTGTAGCTCAGGGGTAGAGCGTCGGCTTCCCAAGCCGTAGGTCGCGGGTTCAAATCCCGTCGCCCGCTCCATTTTTCCGATTGCGGGATGGGGTTGATGGACTCTCACAGCGATGTGACGGCGGCGCTGGCACGCGCCGGCTTCGACGTCGCCGCGATCGATCGTTGGGCCTTGGCCGCGCCGGGCTGGACCGACGATTTCGATGCCGATGCCAGCGCGGCGACGCACTACTGGACGCTGGGCGGCGCGTTGCTGAGCCGGCTTCCCGCCAAGCCGGCGCGTGACGCAGCCAACTCCCGCGCGGCGGAGGGACTGAAGGCGTCGCTCAGGGCGGTGCGGGCCGCCTTCCTGGATCGGCACGCCGGCGCGCTCTACGACCGGCTGACGGGCGGCCGCACGCGCTTCGTTCGCATCGAGCGGCTGGTCTACGACGCTGCCGACCTCGTGCCAGGTCTGGTCCCGGACCGGCGTATGGTGGCAGCGGAGGCCGAGCTCAAGCAGGCCGACAAGGAAGGCCACGAGATCGACCAGGGGCTGTTGCTCAACCGCTTCCTCGCCTGCCCGGTGCGCGGCATTCATCTCTGTCACACCATGCTGCTGGCTCGACCGGAGTCGGCCGAGGCGCTCGCCAAGTTCCTGCGGGACGGCTCGCTCGATCTGGGCGGCGCCCGCGTGGAACGCCAGGGCAAGGCCGCGGTCCTCCTGCTCAGCAATCCGCGCTTCCTCAATTCCGAGGACATGTTCACCCAGACCGCGACAGAGATCGGCGCCGATGTCTGCATCCTCGACCCGAAGAGCGAGGTCGCCGTGCTGCGCGGCGCAGTGGTGCCGCAGGGCAAGTACGCCGGCCGGCGCATCTACAATGCCGGCATCAACCTCACGCACCTCTACTACGGCAAGATCCCGTTTCTGTGGTTCCCGATCCGCGACATGGGCTTCGTGAACAAGCTGACGCGCGGCCTCGCGAGCCCCGAGGCGCCGCCCTTCGAAGAGTTCGGCGGTTCGACCGAAAAGCTCTGGATCTCGGCGGTCGATACGTTCGCGATCGGCGGGGGCTGCCAGATCCTGCTGGCGACCGATTTCACCGTCGCGGCCGACGACGCCTACATGACGCTGCCCGCCCGCAAGGAGGGCATCATCCCGGCGATGGCCAACCTGCGGCTCGCGCGCTTCGTCGGCGACCGGCTGGCGCGCCAGGGCATCATGTACGAGCGCCGCTTCGATTGCGCGAGCCCCGAGGGCCGCATGATCTGCGATGAGGTCGTGCCGGCCGATGCCATCGACGCGACGCTGACGCGCGTGATCGACCGGCTGACCGGCGCCGGCGTGGTGGGTGCAATCGGCAATCGTCGAGCGCTCCGGCTCGCGCTGGAGCCGCTCGATCTCTTCCGCCGCTACGCCGCGCTCTATGCCCGCGAGCAGGCACTCTGCCATTTCAGCCCGGCGCTGATCGCCAATCTCGAGTTCCACTGGAACGCCCAGAACCGACGGGCCTAGTGTCCCGCGATCCGGTTGAGCTCAGCCGGATCGAGACGCCAACGAACGAGGCATCATGAATCGCGTGCTTCCGGTAAGAGGCAACCGCGCGAGCTGTTCCCTCTGAGCGGTGAACACTCTCGGCGCAGTCGGCCCCTACGCTCCCGCCATCAGGTCGGCGAGGCCCGCGTTGGCCAGCAGCGCCGCCGCCGGGGCTTCCGCGACGATGCGGCCGCGCCGCAGCACGACGCCGCGACCGGCCAGCGAGAGCGCGGTCGCCGCCTTCTGCTCGGCCAGCAGGACGGCGGTGCCCGATGCCGCGAGCCCCGCGAGCCGCGCCCACAAATCCTCGACGATGGCGGGCGCGAGCCCCAGCGTCGGCTCATCGAGCAGCAAGAGCCGCGGCCGTGGCATCAACGCTCGAGCGAGCGCCAGCATCTGCTGTTCGCCCCCGGACAGCGACCACGCGCGGTGCCCGGCGCGCGCGGCAAGCGCGGGAAAAGAGTCCAACATCTCGCCCACGCGCCGCTGACGCTCGCTCCGCGACGCGTCGAGCGCAGCCTCCAGAGTCTCGCGCACCGTGAGCCCGGCGAACACTCGACGACCCTCCGGGACGTAGCCGACGCCGGCGCGTGACCGCACCTCGACGGGCAGGCGCGCGAGATCTTGGCCCGCCCACCGAAGACGGCCAGCCTGCGGTGGATGCAAGCCCAAGACCGTCTCCAGCAACGTCGACTTGCCGGCGCCATTGCCGCCCAGCAACGCCACGATCTCACCCGGTGCCACGGCGAGCGAAACCTCGTCGAGCACGCGCGCGCCGCCGCGCTGGACGGCAAGGCCTTCTAGGACGAGCCCTTCGCTCATGCGGCTCGCCCGAGATAGGCCGCCTGCACGCGGCGATCGGCCCGCACGGCGTCGGGCGTTCCGCTGGCGATGACGCGCCCGCGATCGAGGCAGATCAGCCGATCGCAGGCGCGCGACAGCAGCGCGATATCGTGGTCGATGACCAGCACGGCGCGATCCTCGGCCGCGAGCGCCCGCAGGGCCGCGACCAGTACCTCGCGTTCGGCATCGCCCAACCCGGCCGCCGGCTCGTCGAGCAAGAGAAACGGCGCACCTGTGGCGACGGCACGCGCAAGATCGACGCGGCGGCGTTCGCCCGGCGCCAGCCGACCGCAGGGCTCGGCAGCGACCTTGTCGAGACCGAACATCGCGAGCGCTTCTGGCGCGTCGCCCCACGCGACCAGGCCGACAGCGTCGCCGGCGAGCGTGGCCGCCGGCAGAGCCGGTGTCTGGAAACTGCGGGCGAGGCCCGCCCGCGCGCGCGGCACGGCGCCGAGCCCGTCGAGCGCCTGATCGTCCAGCAGGATCGCGCCCTCGTCGGCGGGCACCAGCCCGCTGATGAGGTTCAGGATCGTGGTCTTGCCCGACCCGTTGGGGCCGATCAGTCCGACGACCTCGCCGCGCGCGACCTCGAACGAGACGCCGGCCACCGCCTCGACACCGCCGAAGCGCTTCACGGCATCGCGCACAGCGAGGCGCCGCTTCGCCGTCACCGGACGCCGCGGCAACGGATCGAGAGGCGGCATGGGCTGCGCCGCGCCGCGCCAACGATCGATCGCGGCCGCAAGACCCTCGGGCGCCAAGCGGACCACGATCAGCGTCGCGATGGCATAGGCCAGCAGCCAGGCGCCACCGAAGTCGCGCAGCAACTCGGGCAAGAGGACGGCGAGCACCGCCCCCAGCACGGCACCCATGGGATGGCGCGCGCCACCCACCACGACCGAGACGAGGCAGAGCACCATCAGCGGAAAGCCGGTCGCCTCGGGCGAGACGACGCCCGCGGCCGCTGCGGCGATGCCGCCGCCCAGCCCGCCCAGCGCGCTGCCGCAAACGAAGGCAGTGAACCGCCAGCGCGCGCCGTCGATGCCGAGCGCCTCGGCGGCAAGCGGCGCCTCGCGCAGCAGACGCGCGGTCTCGGCCCATCGGCCGGCCATCGCGCGGGCAAGCGCGGCGACGAACAACGCCGCGACTGTCCACGCCACGAGGGCCAGCGACAGCTCGGACGGCAGGTTCGTGCCGAACCCGACGAGACCGTTGGCGCCGCCCGTCCAGCGCTCGGCATTCACCGCAACGAGATGCACGATGGCCGCCAGCGCGATCGTGGCCAGCGCGAAGTAGTGTGATTGCAGGCGCAGCACCGGCACCGCCACCACGGCCGCGACGAGCGCCGCGATCAATGCGCCCACGGGAATCACCCCGACTCCAAGCGTCGACGCCAACAGCGCCGTCGCGTAGGCACCGACACCGAACATGGCACCCTGCGAGAGGGCGAGCGCGCCGAGATGGCCGAAGATCAGCTGATAGCCCAGCCCCATCAGCGTGTAGGCCGCGATCAGGGTCGCGGCGTGCGGATAGCGTTCCGCCACGACGAGGGCCGCCATCATCGTCGCGACCAGTGTGAACCGCCAGAAACGGGACAGGCCGCTCACGTCACACCCGTCGACCCGCCGGCTCGCCGAACAGGCCCTGCGGACGCAGCGCCAGTGTTGCGATCACGCCGACATAGAGCGCGCCCTGCGCCCAGGCGTCGCCCACCCAGGCGCTGGCAAGGCTCTCGAACGCGCCGATTCCCAGCGCCGCCAGCAGTGCCCCCGGCACGCTGCCCCAGCCGCCCAGCGCCACCGCGATATAGGCCTTGAGCATGTAGCCCGCACCTTGCGTCGGCGAGACCAGGAACTGGTGGCCAAGCAGCAGGCCGGCCAGTCCCGCGAGCGCGCCGGATAGCGCAAAGGTGGCGGCGATGTAGCGGCCCGCCGGGATCCCGACCGCGCGCGCCATCGTGCGATCCATCGCCACCGCGCGCATGCGCATGCCGATCCAGCTCCGCTCCAGCAGCAGCCACACCAGCAGGATCGCCGCGCCGCCCAAGACAAGGATCGCGAGTTGTTGGCGTCCGACCGCGACACCCAAAACCTGCACCGCACCGGCACCCGCCACCGCCGGCACCGTGGCCGGCGCGCCTGCCATCGCAAGCGTCAGCGCGTGCTCGACGATCGCGGCGAGCGCGATGGTAGCGACAAAGGTGGTTTCGGGCGGCCGGTCGACCAGCGGCAGGATCGCGACCCGCGCCGCGAGCACGCCGACCGCGCCGAGGACCAGCAGCACAAGCGGCACCAGCAACCAGGCTGGCGCGGCGAGATGGAATGCGAGTGCCACCGCGACACCGCCGCCCAGAACGACCAGATCGCCATGCGCGAAGTTCACCGCCCCGGCCGCGTTCAGGGCCAGCACGAAGCCGAGCGCGATCAGGGCATAGGCCATGCCGAGCGCTACGGCGTTGAGGAGGAGCTGGGCGGCGATCATCTCACCGCAGCATATCCCGTTCGACCGTCCGCGGTCGCCCGGGATCGGGACGTCAGTGCTCGCGCGGCGCGTGCTTGCCCAGGATGCGCTGCAGCGTCCGGCGGTGCATGTTGAGGCGACGCGCCGTCTCCGACACGTTGCGATCGCACTGCTCGAACACACGTTGGATATGCTCCCAGCGCACCCGGTCGGCCGACATGGGATTGCTGGGCGGCGGCGGCAACTTGCGACCGTGCGAGGTCAGAGCCTGTTCGATGGCGTCGGCGTCGGCCGGCTTGGCCAGATAATCGACCGCGCCTTCCTTCACTGCCGCGACCGCGGTCGCGATGTTGCCATAGCCCGTCAACACCACGATCCGGATGTCGGGCCGCGCCTGACGCAGCGGCGCCACGAGTTCGAGTCCGTTGCCATCGCCCAAGCGCAGGTCGAGCACCGCGAAGGCCGGCGGCTTGCCGATCGACGCCCGCGCCTCGGCCACCGAACCCACGGCGGTCACCGCGAAGCCGCGCTGCTCCAGCGCGCGCGCGATGCGATTGCGAAACGCCGCATCGTCGTCAGCGATCAGCAGGCTGCGCTCGTTCGCGCCGTTGCCGCTGCTGGCGGGCGACGGCCGCATGCCGCCGCTGTCCTGGCTCATGGCCACTCCTATTAAGTTGGGCGCTATGTAGCCTTGAACACCGCACTTGGCCAGCGCACGACCACACGCCCGCCGCCGCCCGGCGCGTTGCCGAAGGAGACGTTACCACCGGTTCTTTCGAGCAGGGTCTTGGCGATGAAAACCCCGAGGCCCATGTGGCCTTCCTGGCCCTGCCGGGTCGAGGTGAAAGGCGTGCCAAGCTCGTCCAGAACCGCCTCCGAGAAGCCCGGGCCGTCATCGCTCACCGAAACCTCGGCCCACTCGGCGGTCCAGCACGTGGCAATCAACACACGATTGCGGGCAAACGAAACGGCGTTCTGCACGATGTTGCCCAGCCCCTGCTGAAGTTCGGCGCTGCGCGCATAGTGTGGCGCGGCGGCGGGGCCCGAGGCTTCGGCCGGTCCCTGCTCGAACGCAAGCGCCACGCCCTCACGCCCCGCGCCTCGCGCTGCCGCCTCGACCAGCGCGGGCAGTGGCACCACCGTGTAGGTGTCCGATTCATCGCCCGCTGGATTGACTGAGAAGCGGGCGAGGATCGCACGACAGCGTTCCGACTCGGCGGCCAGCAAATCGATGTCCTCGCGCAAGGGATCGTCGGACTCGACCTCGCGCTGCATCTCGCGCGTCACCACGGCGATGGTGGAGAGCGGCGTGCCGAGTTCGTGCGCCGCCGCTGCCGCCAACGCGCCCAGCGCCGAGAGCTGCCGCTCGCGCGCCAGCGACTCCTGGGCGGCGGCGAGCGCGTCGTTCATCTGCCGCGCCTCCTCGGCGAGACGCCAGGCGTAGAGCGTGATCAGCAGCGTGGTGAGCGTGAGCCCGGCCCATACGCCGTAGCGATAGTTGTCGGGAAACTCCGGTGGCACGCCGTCCCAGGGCAGCGGTTGGCGGTAAAGCGCGAGGACCCCGATGCAGAGCATCGTCAGGGTCGAGAGCGCGATGGTCGGACCGAGCGACAGAATGGTGGCGGCGATCGCGACGGGCGCAAGCAGCAGCAGCGAGAACGGATTCTCAACGCCGCCGGTGAGATAAAGCAGCACCGCGAGCTGGAAGATGTCGAAGGCGAGGAAGATCGCGGTCTCGCGGTCGTCCATGCGGGTCGACGCCGGGCGGCCGAGGCTGACGGCGATGTTCAGTAGCGCCGACAGGCCGATCGCCACGCTGACCGCCAGAAGCGGCACATCGTAGCCGAGGCCGAGATGCACCAGCGCGATGGTGAAGACCTGTCCCGCGACCGCCGACCAGCGGATCAGCACCAACGCCCTGAGGCGCACGCCACCGCGCGGCGGATGGCCGGACGGCGGCGCCACATCGGGCAGCGCGGTCATCGCGGGATCACTCCTCCAGCATCAGGTGCTTGCGATGCACCGTCACGAACAGCGGAATCCGACGCTGCTTGCGCCGGTTCGGCGGCTCCTTCACCAACCGGCCGACCTCGCCCAGGATCAGGCCGGTGATGGTTGGCAGCGGCAGCTCGCGCGCCTCGTCGAGGCGAACCCACCGCACATCGCCCAACTCGCTGGAAGCCCGCACATCGCCCATCGCGTCCTCCGCACGCGCCATGAAGAAGCGCGCATTGAAGCGGCGCGGGCGGCCCGGTGGCGTCACCGCGCGCGCGATGAGGTCGAGACAATCCAGCGCAGGCGCGAGTCCCTTGTCGAGAAACCCGGCCCACGCCTCCTCAACGTGCGACGGCGGCGCGCCCGCGAGCGGCTTGGCGAGCATCAAGCCGGTCTCCTCGTAGGTCTCGCGGACCGCGGCAACCGCCAGCGCCTGCGCCCGTCGCGCCGTGGCCGCGCGTTGCAGACGCTCGGCGACGAAGCGATCCAGCGGCGCCGCCACCGGCACGACAGCATCCTCGCGATCCACGCGACCGCCGGGAAAAACATAGCGATTTGGCATGAAGGCGTGCTTGGCGTCGCGGCAACCCAGCAACACCTCCGGCACCTTGCCGCGTTCACGCACCAGGATCAGCGTCGCGGCGTCGCGTGGCCGCAGGTAGGGGAACTTCTGGCCGGCATAGGTCTGATCGACCGGCCGCTCGCCCTTGGGCAGGCGGGTGACTTCGTCGTAGCCCTTGTCGCGGCCGCGCACCACGGCGCCCGCCGGCAGGCCCTGTTTGGCTTTGCTCATTCGCTCTGGTTCCGTTCGGGTTTGTCGCCCCACGATAGACCAAGCGGGCCGACGGGGCAGCGTCAGAACGTCCAGCCGACCGGCGTATCGGGGCGGAACACCACGACGCTTCTTCCGGCCTGCGGCACGTCGATCGCGTCGGGCGCCATCAGAGGCGCCGCGCGCAGCACGATCCGCTCCTCATTGGGCGGGAGGCCATAAAAGCGCGGCCCGTTCAGCGACGCAAAAGCCTCAAGCCGGTCGAGCGCACCCTCATCGGTGAAGACCTGCGCGTAGATCTGCATCGCCACAGGCGCGTTGAAGATACCGGCGCAACCGCAGGCGCTTTCCTTGGTGTCGACTGTATGCGGCGCGGTGTCGGTCCCGAGGAAGAAGGCGGGATGGCCCGAGGTCGCGGCACGGCGCAGCGCGCGGCGATGCGGCTCACGCTTGGCGATCGGCAGGCAATAGAGATGCGGACGGATGCCGCCCTTGAAAATGTCGGAGCGGTTGATGACCAGATGATGCGGCGTGATCGTGCCGCCGACGCGCGGCGCGTGCTCTTCGACAAAGGCGACACCCTCGGCCGTGGTGATGTGCTCCAGCACCATCTTCAGCCCCTGATGACGGCGTAGCAGCGGTCCCAGAACCTGGTCGATGAACACCGCCTCGCGATCGAAGATATCGACCTCGGGATCGGTCACCTCGCCATGGACCAGCAGCGGCATGCCAGCCTTCTCCATCGCCTCAAGCCCGCGCGCGATGCGATCGATCGAGGTGACGCCGAAATGCGAGTTGGTTGTCGCGTGGGCGGGATAGAGCTTGGCCGCGATCCAGCTGCCGGCACGATGACCCTCGGCGAGCTCGGCCGGATCGGCGTCGTCGGTGAGGTAGCAAGTCATGAGCGGCTCGAACGCGACGCCCGCCGGCACCGCGGCACGGATGCGATCGCGATAGGCTTCGGCCTGGGCGCGGCGCGTCACCGGCGGCACCAGATTCGGCATCACGATGGCGCGGGCAAACTGGCGGGCGGTGTGGGGAACGACGGCTTCCATCATGGGACCATCACGGAAATGCACATGCCAATCGTCGGGCCGGCGGAGCGTGAGCGAAACGGGTGAGGTCATGCGCCGTTTCTACGCTTGCCCGCCCCCGGCCACCAATGTTGATTGCGGGCATGAGACCCGCCCTTGCCGACGCCATCGCCTTCGCCCGAGCCCATGAATCACCGTGGCCCGAGAGCCTGATGCTGCCCGACGGCCGGTTCGTGATGACCGCCGACAGCGGCGAGAGCCCGCCCGACGACGAGGTGCTGGGCCCGGTACCGTCGCGCGGCCCGCAGGCGGGACAGATCTGGCAAGGCTCCCGGCTGCTCGCCGAATGGGGCGATGTGGCCCGCGCCGACATCACCTTCAGCGTCGCCAAGAGCTATCTCGCGCTCCTGGCAGGTCTGGCGCTGGGCGACCGGCTGATCGGCGATCTCGACGAGCGCGCCGGCGATCGGGTGCGCGATGGCGGCTTCGACGCGCCGCAGAACCGCGACATCACCTGGCGGCATCTGCTCACGCAGACCTCGGAGTGGGAGGGCGCGGTGTTCGGCAAGGCCGACCGGATCGACCGCAACCGCGTCGTCGGCCCGGTGAAGGCGGCGGGCCCGAAAGGATCGCATCGCGACCTGCGAGCACCCGGCAGCTTCTACGAGTACAACGATGTCCGGGTGAACCGGCTCTCGGTGTCGCTGCTGCATCTCTTCCGCGAGCCGCTTCCGCAGGTGCTGAAGCGACGCATCATGGACCCGATCGGCGCGTCGTCGGGCTGGCGCTGGAATGGCTATCGCAACTCCACGCTGACCATTGACGGACGGCCGATGGTCTCCGTCCCGGGCGGCAGCCATTGGGGCGGCGGGCTCGTGATTTCGGCAGCCGATCTTGCTCTCACGGGCCGGTTGGTCGCGGCCGACGGTGTGTGGAACGGCAAGCGTTTGTTGCCCGAGGGCTGGTGCCGGGCGCTGCGCGAGCCGTGCCGGGTCGCGCCCTTCTATGGCCTGCTGTGGTGGCTCAACACCCGTCGCGGCCAGATCCCGGCGGCGCCGGAAAGCAGCTACTTCGCCATGGGCTGGGGCTCGCACATCCTTTGGATCGAGCCGGAGCGCGATCTGGTGGTCGCGGTGCGCTGGATCGACCGGTCGCATTTCCCGGGCTTCGCCGAGCGCGTGCTCAGCGCCACCGCATGACGGCACGCTCCCGCATCGACGCGGTGGAACGCGCCGCCGCGCGACACCGCGTGCCGATGGGCAATGGCGGCACGCTGGCGTGGCGCGTGTGGGGTGCGGGATCGGGTCGGCCGCCACTTCTGTTGCTGCATGGCGGCAATGGATCGTGGCTGCACTGGATCGCCAACGTCGAGGCGCTCGCCGGACGCTTCACCGTGCATGTGCCGGACCTGCCGGGTCTGGGCGAAAGCGACGCGCCCGACGATCTGCGCGACATCTGGTCCGTCACCTCCTGCATGAAGACGGCGTTCCTCGCGATGTTGGGCGATGCCGGGCCGGTACCGGTCGCGGGCTTCTCGTTCGGCTCGATGGTCGCGGGACATCTGGCGTTCCAGCTGCCCGAGCGGATCGCCGCCATCGCGTTGGTCGGCGCGGGCGGATTGCGGCTCACGCGCACGCCGACCGACAAGCTGCGACGTCTGCTCCCCGACATGGATCGCGCGACGCTGGAGGCCGAAGCGCAACGCAATCTGGCGCTGCTGATGATCCACGATCCCGCGCGCATCGACGATATCGCGATCGAAATGCAGATCGTGAACTCGCTTGCGGCCCGCACCCGGTCCAAGAAAATCGGCCAGCAGGGCGTCCTGACCGACATCCTGCCCCGCATCGCGACGCCGCTCTGCGGCATCTGGGGCGAGCGCGATACCACCATGTATCCGCACTGGGCGGAGCGCGTGGATTTCCTGAACCGCGTGCGGCCGGGCCTCGCGCTCGAGACGATCGGGGGCGCCGGCCACTGGGTCGCTTACGAGGCTGCGGATCGCTTCAATCGATTGCTGCCGGATCTCCTGTGCAAGGCATCGACGTCGTCGCCGCGCTCCTGAGTGCGCTCCTGCCCGCGGGCTGGAACGCCGCGGTCAAGGCGAGCCCGGATCCCGCGCGCGCGATGACCGCCCAGATGCTGACGGGCGCCCTGCTCCTGCTGCCGCTCCTGCTCTGGACCGGCCTGCCGGCGGCCGCCGCCTGGCCGTGGATCGCGGTCTCGACCGCGGTGAACCTCGTCATCGTGAGCGCCATGCTGCGGGCCTACGAGCTCGCGGGCTTCGCGCTGGTCTTCCCGGTGATGCGCGCCATCGGCGTGATGCTGGTGGTGCCGCTGGCCGGCTGGGTGGCGGGCGAACGACTGGGCACCGCCGCGCTTGCCGGCGTGGTCGCGATCGCGCTTGCGGTCGGCATGTTGGCGCTCGATGCCGCGCGCGACCGCTCGCTCGGTCTCGCGGCGCTGGGCTTCACCCTGCTCGCCGGGTGCGGCACGGCGCTCTACATCCTCGCCGATGCGCAAGGGGTGCGCGCCTCGGGCGATGCCCTGGCTTACGGCATCGTGGTGTCGGCGACCAATGCGCTTGCCATGTGCTGGCGCCGCCGCGCCGACGGCCCGCCCTGGATCCAGCTGCGCGGCTACTGGCTAGCGTCGTTGCCCGTCGCGCTCGCCTCGATGGCCTCGTACTTGCTGATCCTCTGGGTGTGGACACGCGCGCCCATCGCGCCGGCCGCGGCGCTGCGCGACACCAGTGCCGTGTTTGCGATCCTGATCGCGGTGTTCGTGCTGAAGGAACGATTGACGAACGTGCGCATCGCGGCCCTCGTCGTCACGGTCGCCGCGATTCCGCTTCTGCGCCTGGGCTAGAGATTGTTCGAGCCAGATGGCGTTGCAGGCGCGGTTCACTCCGCGCGGAGAAGGCTCTAGGGCGCGCCGCGCAGACCGAGCGAACGCAAATAGCTCCAGCGCACCTCGCCTCGGGCGAGCCGGATGCCGTCGAGGTACTGCCGCACCGCGCGCTCGACCAGCACCGCCGGCGGCTTCTCCCGGGTGCGGCCATCGGCGAAAGCGACCAACTCGTTCCAGCCCTCGGGGCGGGGAATCGAAACGATGGTCGAGGAGGTATCGAGGTTCTTGTAGGTCCAGAACGACCAGCCCACGCCATGTCGCTCGTGCAGCTCGCGGAACGCCTGGTTCCATTCGTCGGTGAGCTCGCCCGTCTCGCCGAGGAACAGCGGCACGTTGTGGCGGGCGGCGAAGTTCAGATGCCGCTGGATCGAGTCGCGCCGCGTGCTGGCCCAGAAGGAATGGTAGGTATAGACGAGGTTCTCCGCGAAGGGCGGGCCGAACATGTCGAAGGTAGAGCTCCATTGCCCGCCGGCGAGGATCAGGAGCCGGCCGGGATCGACCGCCCGGACCGCCGCCGCGATCTCGCGATAGAAAGGCTCCAGCCTCGCGTTCAGGGTCGCGGTATCATGGTACGGCGCGATCGGCTCGTTCAGAAGATCGTACCCCAGGATCGTCGGATCGCCCGCGAAGCGGCGCGCGATTTCGCGCCACAGCGCCACCGTCGCCGCGCGATGGCGCGGCACATAGAACATGAGGGGATAGCCCGGCCCGTCGTCGTGATTGATGCCGGTCTGGCCGCCCGGCGCGGCGTGAAGGTCGGGGATGACGTAGAGGCCGTTTGCGCGCGCCCACCCGACGACGCGTTCGAGCAGGCTCCAACCCTCGCCCTCCATGCGGCCGTCTTCGGTCATGAACAGCGCCCAGTGCAGCGGAACGCGCACGGTGTTGAAGCCGACCGACTTGATGAAGGCGAGATCGGCCTCCGTCACATAGTGCTCGCGATACTCGCGCCAGAACGCGGCGGCGCGATCGCGGCCCAGCAAACGCTCGAAAGCCCCGTAGATCTGGCGCGGCGCCTTGGCTTTCTCGAACTTGAACATGTAGCCCTCGGGCATCAGCCAGTTGCCGAGGCTGATGCCCTTGATGGCAAGCGTCGTTCCGTCCGGCGCCACGATGCGCGACCCCTCGGTCCGCACGAGACCGTCGCGCGCCAGAACCGGCGAATACGACAGCGCCAGCAAGAGAGCCGCGAGAGCGAGGCGAGACATGACGGCACTCTAGCAGTTGGATAGTCTGCGCGTCGTGACGTTGCTCGCCCTTCCATGCTGATTTCCATCGCAAGCCTTGTCGCGCTTGTCGGCGTGCTCGCCTGGGCGACGGACCGGCTGCGACTGCCGGCCTTCACCGCGCTGATGGCAGGCGTGCTTCTGTTCGGTCTCGTCAACCGCATGACCGTCAACTCGGTCGGCAAGGCGTTCGGCCTCGGCTTCGTTCAAGCGCTCGAAACGCCGGGCCTGCTGTTCGTCGCCGCCATGCTTGCGGCGCGTCTACTCCGCCCCGCGGCTGGCGGGCCCGCGCAGGCGCTGCTGGCGGGATCGGTGGCGGGGCTGGGCGGAACCGCGAACGGCGGCTATGCGCTCGCCGCGCCGCTGCTGACCGGCGGCGTTCGAACCGCGCTCCTGCTGGCGCTCGCGCTTCTGCTGGTCCAGGCGCTGGTTCCGCCCGCACCGCTCGCCGTCGCCGCAGGCTACGTGCTGGCGGTGTCCACCGCGCCCTGGCTCGCGGTCGCGGTGCCGCTGGCCGTCCTCTTGCTGGCGGGTGCCTGGTTCTGGTGCCACCGCGCGGCGCTCGCCGACGGAACCGGTTTCGCCGGGCGCGCACTGTTGGTGCTCGCCGTGCCGGCAGCGCTGCTGATCGCGCAGGCGGTTGCGCAGATACCGTCGGAACCGCTCGGTCGCGGCGGCGCCCGCGAATTCTGGACCGGGATCAGCCGGCCGCTCATGCTCGCGGTCTTGGTGGTGGGTCTCGCTTTCGTGGTCGCCCGCGACCGCGGCACCGCAGCCCTGGCCGACACCGGCTGGGCGTTGCCGCTGTTGGCCATCGGCGCGGCAGGCGGGCTCGCGCGAGTCCTCGACGAGGCGGGCTTCGCCGACCTCGCCGCCGAGGCACTGCTCGATGCGCGTCTTGGCGTGCTGGCACCGTTCGTCGCGGCCGCTACGGTCAAGGCGCTGCAAGGCCACTCGCTCAGCGCCGTGCTCACCGCATCGGGCATGACCGAGCCGATGCTGGGCGCACTCGGTCTCGACAGCGCCACCGGACGGGCGCTGGCCGCCGCGGCCGCCGGGCTGGGCTCGGTGGCCGTTGTCCACGTCAATGATCCGCTGTTCTGGATGGTCGCCCACGGCGCCGGCATGGGGACCAAGCGCACGCTGGCGACGCTGACGCTCGGCCTCGCCGCCCTCGCGACGACGGGTGCGGCCCTGCTGTGGATCGCCGCCGCGCTCCTGCTCTGATCAGTCGAGCTTCACACCAGCGGCCTTGACCGACGGCCCCCAGAGCTTGCGGTCGGCCGCAATGTGTTCGGCGATCGCCTTGCGTCCGGGTGTCACCACGTCGAGCCCCAGCTCATTCACGAAGCGCTCCTGCAGGTCCTTGTTGGCGAGGACTTCGGTCACCGCGGCCTCGAGGCGCGCGAGGATCGGTTCCGGAACGCCCGCCGGCGCGCCCATGCCGTACCACGAGGTGGCGACGAAGCCGGGCACCGTTTCGCCCACGGTCGGCAATTCCGGCGCCGCCCTAAATCTGGTCGGACCCGTGACGGCGAGGCCTCGCAGCTTGCCCGAGCGCACCTGCGGCAGCATGCCGGGCAGATTGCCGAACATCAGATGCACCTGGCCCGAGGCAAGGTCGTTGTAGGCGGCGCCGGCACCCCGGTAGGGCACATGCAACAGATCGACCCCCGCCATCACCTTGAACATCTCGCCGCTGAGATGGAGCGACGTGCCCGGCCCCGACGAGGCGTAGGCGTACTTGCCGGGTTCTTTCTTCGCGAGCTGGATCAGCGAGGCCACGTCGGTCACCGGCAGTGACGGCGTGGCGCCCAGCAGGTTGGCGAGCGTGGCAAGCAGCGAGATCGGCGCGATGTCGCGATCCGGATCGTAAGGCAGGCGGCTATAGAGCATCGGGTTGAGCGTGTGGCTCGCGACCGAAATCAGGCCGACCGTGTAGCCGTCGGGTGCGGCGCGCGCGAGTTCGGTGGTGCCGATATTGCCGCCCGCGCCGCCCTTGTTCTCGACCAGAACCTGCTGACCGAGGATCCGCTGCAAGGGATCGGCGACCAGCCGGCTCACCGTGTCGGTGCCGCCGCCCGGGACAAAGGGCACGATCCAGCGGAGCGGCTTCTGAGGCCATGCCTGGGCGTGGACCGCCGGGGCCGCGAGAAGCGAGGCCATTCCGACGACGACATGACGGCGACGCGGCATTCGAGCCCTCCCTTGTTTTGGCGGACGATAGAGCGGGCGTCGGCGCTTGGCCATACTATGGCGGCATGGCGCCTCCGCCTCCCGATCGCGCGCGCGACCTGCTGGCCCGACCCGACTTTCTCAAGTTGTGGCTGGTCGGCGCGTTCGCCAACGCCATGCGCTGGCTTGAGCTGTTGGCGTCGGGCCTGTTCGCCTATCAGGTGACCGAGTCGGCCTTCGCGGTCGCCGCCGTCGTGGCCGCGCGCCAGCTGCCGCAACTGTTGTTCGGCGCGCTGGCCGGCGCCATCGCCGAGGCGGTGAACCGGCGCACCATCCTGCTCGTCGCGCTCATTCTGCCGGCGGCGATCTCCGCGACGATTGCCGTACTCGCCGTCACCGAGGCGTTGCAGCTCTGGCAGATCGCGCTCGCCAACTTTGCCTGCGGCACGCTGTGGGCGAGCGAAATGTCGACCCGCCGCCGCATGGTGGGCGAAAGCGCCGGCGCAGATCGCGTGGGACAGGCGATCGCGCTCGACTCCACCACCTCCGCCGGCACCCGGCTGGCCGGACCGCTGCTGGGCGGGATCGCTTTCGAGTGGCTGGGCATGGCGTCGGCCTACACGCTCACGGCGGCGGTGCAGGCGCTGTGCGCGGTGGCGGTGCTCACCCTCGCCTACCGCCAGCGCACCGCGCCGATCGCGCTGGCGCAGCTGCCGCGCGACATCGCCGAGGGGCTCGCGTTTGCCCGCACGCAGCCTGACATCATGCTGGTGTTCGCCATCACGGTGGTCATGAACGCGTTCGCCTTCAGCTACACCGGCCTCGTCGCCCCGCTCGGCCAGGGCGAGTTCGGGGTTTCGCCGGCACTGGTCGGTGTGTTGGCGGCGGCTGAGCCGCTCGGCGCCCTGCTGGGCGGCGTGCTGCTCGCGACCGGCCGGGTGCGACCCGACGGGCGGCGCGCCTTTGTGGGCGGCACCTTCCTGTTCATGGTGGCGCTGCTCGCGCTGGCCGCATCGCCGGGCTTCGCGCTCGCCTTCGCCGCACTGGCGCTGGGGGGCCTCGGCACCGCGGGCTTCGGCAACATGCAATCGACCCTGGTGCTGACCGGCGCCCCGCCGCACTTGCGATCCCGGCTGATGGGTGTGGTCACGGTCTGCATCGGCACCGGGCCGCTCGGCGTGCTGGTCGCCGGGGCTCTTGCCGAAGCGGTCGGCACGCGGACCGCCATCGCGACGATGGCGGGCCTGGGCATCGTGCTCACCGCGGCCGCCGTCCGGCGCTATCGCCGGCCCTGAATAGAGAAAGGCCGGTCGCTTGGGGAACGACCGGCCTCTCGTAGGAGCCCGCTGGGGTGGGGAAGGAACGAAGCCTATGGGGTGTGGGGAAGGGGCTTCGTCGGACGGCTTGGGGAGCCGTTGCGGGCTTTGGGGAACTTGGGGATGTGGCGCGCGGTGCGCTGCCTGTGGGTGAAGACCTTTAAGAGAATGAAAGCAAAGAATTAGCGAACGACTTAATAATGAGAGATTAACAGCGGGTTGGCTGAATGCCTATCTGCAAAAACGCATATCTCGAGCCTGATGGGAGTCAAAAAAGCCAATGAAATCAAACGCCGTCAGAATCCTGATACACAGAAAGGGGGAGCAGAGGGCGTGCAGGAATCGGCCAAATCCGGACTTTATCTCTATTTTTCAATGAGATAGACGCGGGAAACGGCGAAAGCCCCGCGCAATGTCGGTGCAACAAGTTTTCGGTCGGATCAGGCGCCCTGCAGCGCCCGCCAGACCTTCTCCGGCGTCGCCGGCATTTCAATGTGGTGGATGCCGCGTTCGGCGAGCGCATCGGCGATGGCATTCATCACCGAGGGCAGCGCGCCGGCGCAGCCCGCTTCGCCGCAGCCTTTGACGCCGAGCTTGTTGGTCTTGGCCGGCACGGGATGGCTCACGACGGCGAAGGACGGCGCGTCGGCGGCGCGGGGCAGCGCGTAGTCCATGTAGGAGCCGGCGAGCGGCTGGCCCTCGGGGCTGTAAACCGTGCGCTCCATCAGCGCCTGGCCGATCCCCTGCACGACGCCACCATGGCTCTGCCCTTCGACCAGCAGCGGGTTGATGACCGTGCCGAAGTCGTTGACCATCGTGTACTTCGCCACCTCGATGTGGCCGGTGTCGGGATCGATCTCGACCTCGGCGATGTGACAGCCATTGGGAAAGGCCGACGGCGGCGTATCGGCGACATGGCTGATATCGAGTGAGGTTGGCGCGTCGGCCGGCAATCCGGTCCGCTCGCGCACGCGCTTCGCCAGCTCGAGGATGCCGATGCCGCGATCGGTGCCCGCAATGGAGAAGCGGCCGGCCTTGAACTCGATATCGGCGGTCGCGGCCTCCAGCAGATGGCTCGCCAGCGCGCGGCCCTTCTCGACCAGCTGCGCGCTCGCTTCGAGATAGGCCTCTCCCGCCACGATCATCGAACGCGAACCGCCGGTGCCACCGCCGGCCTTGAGCTGATCGCTGTCGCCCTGCAGGAGCCGGAAGCGGTCAAACGGGATGCCCAGCGTCTGGCTCAGCACCTGCGCGAACGGCGCGGCGTGGCCCTGCCCGTAGTCGAGCGTGCCCGAGAGCATGGTCACGGTGTCATCGGCCTCGAAGCGCAGGCCGGCGTATTCCTTGCCCGGCGGCGCCGTCACTTCCAGGTAGCTGCCGATGCCGAGCCCCCGCAGGCGACCGCGCGCGCGGGCCTCGGCGCGGCGCGCGGCGAAGCCCGCCACATCGGCTGCCGCGAGCGCCTTGTCGAGAAGGCGCGTGAAGTCGCCTGAGTCGTAGAGCATGCCCGAGGGAGCCTTGTAGGGCATGGCATCGGGCGCGATGTGATTGCGCCGCCGCATCTCCAGCCGGTCGATGCCCATCTCCCGGGCGGCGGTGTCGATCAGCCGCTCCATGTAGTAGTTGCCCTCGGGCCGGCCCGCGCCGCGATAGGCCGCGATGGGCGTGGTGTTGGTGAAGGCGATCTTGGTGGTCACCTCCATGGCCGGCGTCTTGTAGACGTCGATCACGTTCTTCACCGCGTTGATGGTCGCGGGCAGCGGCGGATAGATGAAGGCGCCCGCATTGCCGGTGCCCGACAGCCGCACCGCGAGGAAGCGGCCGTCCTTGTCCAGCGCGAGTTCGGCCACGCGCTGGTGGTCGCGGCCGTGATGGTCGCTCAGGAAACTCTCGCTGCGCTCGTCGGTCCACTTCACCGGCCGGCCGAGCCGCTTGGCCGCCAGCAGCACGCAGGGATACTCGGGATAGACCGGCGCCTTCATGCCGAACGAGCCGCCGACATGGCCGGTCAGCACGCGCACCTTGTCCGCCGCGACATTCAACACATCCTTGGCGAGGGAGGCCCGCATGCCGAAGACGCCCTGCGACTGCACATGCAGGACCCAGCGGCCGCTTGCGGTCTCGAACTCGCCGATCGCCGAGCGCGGCTCCATGGCGCTCACGACCACGCGGTTGCTCTCGATCTCGAGGCGCGTGACGTGAGCAGCCTCGGCGAAGGCCTTGGCGACGGCAGCGGCATCACCGTAGTGATAGTCGAGCACCAGATTGCCGGGAGCCTCGTCGTGCAGCGCGGTCGCGCCTGCGGCCAGCGCGGCGGCGGGATCGGTGACGGCGGGCAGCTCCTCGGCGTCGAGTTCGACCGCTTCGGCCGCGTCGCGCGCCTGCAGCAACGTCTCCGCCACCACGACGGCGAACGCCTCGCCCACGAAGCGCACCCGGTCGGTCGCGAGGGCGGGGCGCGGCGGCGTCTTCATCGGCGAGCCATCGCGATTGGGAAACGCTACCGGACAGCGCAGCGGCCCGAAGCCCTCGGCGGCAAGGTCGGCGGCGGTGTAGATCGCCAGCACGCCGGGCATCGCCCGGGCGGCGTCGGTGCGGATCGCGCGGATCCGGGCGTGGGCGAGCTTGCTCCGCACCATCGCGGCCCAGGCCTGGCCCGGCAGGCTGAGATCGTCGGTGTAGCGGCCCTGCCCGCGCAGCAGCACGGGGTCCTCGGTGCGCGGGACCGGCTGGCCGACGCCGAATTTCATCAGGGCAAGCTCGTTCTCGCGCGCCGCGTCCATGGCAATCCTCCGCTCAGGCCCGCTTCTCTAGCAGAAACCGGACCGCGCGCGGGCGCGCCGGCGCGGGACGGTTCGCAGGTCGAGCCCGGTCCGACGGAGGCGTCACGCCGAATTCACGATTCGCGAACAAAAAAAGCGGGAAGAATCGCGGGGAATTTTCAACGGGAAGTGTCGAGGCACGGGCCGGCCGGCATTTCGACACCGCGCCGGGACAAGTGCCTGCGGCGACAAGGGCTTGCGCGGTCACGGCGCTGGCCGCCGGCGCGGCGCCGAGGTGTCGAGCGAGGTGTGGGGTCGTCATCCTATTTGTCTTTGGAAGATCGGACGCTAGTGAGAGGGGGTGTCATTTATTTTCCAGTCCATTCTTGCCGTCGTTGCTGACAATCTATCGTATAATATAGTCCTATTTGCGACGAAATACGAGCCCGATTTTCGCGCATGGCACGGCGTGGCCCGCCAAACGCCACTTCCCCCCGGGCCGCGCGGGAACGATCCTCCCACGATGGTCGACCACGTGAATCGCGTGAAGCGCAGCGAGATGATGCGGGCGGTGCAAGGGCGCTGGACGCGGCCGTAAATGAGGGTCGCGCGCTTGCTCAAACGGCTGAAGTGTCGACCCACCACCCATGTCGCGGACTTGCCCGGCCGGCCTGACTTCGTCCTGCGCCGGCGACGCAAGATCGTGCTGGTGCACGGCTGCTTCTGGCATCGACACGGCTGTCGCTGGACCACCAACCCCAAGACTCGCCGCGCCTTCTGGCGGGAGAAGTTCGACGCCAACGTCCGGAAAGGCACGCTACCGCTTTGTATTGGGTCCGGTGGTGCGGATCGAACCGCGCGCCGATATGGCAGCGACGAAAATACCAGACTCGACACCCGAGCTCGTCGGCGCCTACGCCTTGGACGACGAACAGGCACTGCTGGCAATCGTCAGATACAATCGCCTGATCGACATTTTCTTGTCGCTTACCACCTACTCGCTGCAGAACCATCTCCGAACGTTCGTTCGCGGCATAGGTCAAATGGAAGTCGACGAACTCTACGTCGGACTCGACAGCCGAGGCGGGCACTACGTCGTGCCGGTTCAGGCGAAGGGCGGCAAAGACAGAAACTCCATGGTCCAGACGCAGCAGGATATCGCCGCCTGCGCGGAGAAGTTCCCCGACCTCCGATGCAGGCCGGTGTCGGTCCAGTTCCTCCCCGATCGAGCCGTCGCGATGTTCGAGTTCGCGAAAGTCGACGGCGAGGTGAAGGTCGTTCGCGAGCGCCACTATCGTCTAGTCCCCATCGACGAGATACCGACCGCCGAGCGGACGAGATATCAGCCATGAGCGATTCGCCTCGTCGTCGTGCACTCAAGCGACGCACCTCCAACGCGAATCCGCACGCCGGGTCCGACCTCGAGTCCTTCCTTCGGGAGGACGGCCGGCTTAAAGCGGCCACGGCGGCGGCACAGGCGTCTCTGTACAAGATCGCACATCGTGGCTCTCGCAAGCCGGGGTCGGCCAACCAGCGAAGGTCTACCGCCGCCGCAAGGACTTCGTCGCGGTAGGTGCGGCGACGTCGCGCGCCATCGCGAGGGGCTTGGGATGGTTCACGGCGTACGGAGTCGGTCGAGCGCGCGTGAAGTCGTATTCGGCTCGCATTTCGGGCGCGCGTGCCTCGGTTCGCCTGGGGCACTTCACTTTCTTGATTCCGCGACGTTCGTGCCTTCCGTCCAGGAACGCAAGGTCCCTCGGCTTCGCTCGGGGCGACCGCATCTTGCCCCCTCTCACGGATGCGGCCGTTTGGGCGGGTGGGCGCGGACGGCCTCCTCGTTCACATCGGCGCCCCAGCCGGGGCGGGTCGGCAGGACCAGTTCGCCATTCTCGATCTTGGGAACGTGGGTCACCAGGTCGTCCTTCCACGGCACATCGTCGATATCGATCTCCATGACGCGGAAGTTGGGCAGAGCGGCGCAGAAATGCGCGCTCATCAGGGTCGACAGATGGCCATAGAAATTGTGCGGCGCGCAGTTGATCTCGTAGGCATCGGCCATGTGGCCGATCTTGAGCGACTCGGCGATCCCGTTCCACGGCACGTCGACAATGGCGACATCCATCGCCCGCGCCTCGAAGAAGGGCCGGAACTGCCGACGCCCGAACAGCGACTCACAGGAAGCGATGGGCATCGCCGCGCGGTCGCGGATGAGCCGCAGGCCATCGGGATCGTAGGTGTCGATCTCCAGCCAGAAGAGATCGAACGGCTCGACCGCGCGCGCCACCTTGACGTAGCCCTCGGTGCGGAAGTTGAAATTGAGATCGAGCAGAATTCCGGTCTCCGGGCCGGCGCCCTGGCGCAACGCCGCGAGCCCGTCCGCGATGGCGCCCAGCACCGCCGGATCGGGATTGAGTTCCGGCATGTGCCCGCCGCGCGCGAAGCCCGGCTGGTGCATGTGCGGCGGATCGGTATCAAAGCGGAAAATGTTGGTCTTGAGCGCGCGGAAGCCGCTCGAGCGGACATGCGCGCCCAGCACCACCAGATCGTCGAGCGTACGCACCGGCGGCAGGCCCATCAGCGCAGCGTGTTGCAGCCGATAGCTACCGCAATGCGACCAGTAGAGCGGCAGGCGCTCCCGCACGGGCCCGCCGAACAGCGCGGCGACCGGCACACCCAGCGCCTTGGCCTTGATGTCGACGAGCGCATTCTCGATGGCGGCGATCGCCTGCTGGTTCATGCCGCCCGGCGCCTGTCGGGTGATGCCCTGCAGGATGGCGACGATGCGCTCGACCGGTCGCGGATCCTGGCCGATCAGCGGCTCGGCGAGGCGGCGGATGGCGGCGGTGAGGCCGGCGCTGCCGTAGCTTTCATTGTACTCGCTCCAACCGACCAGCCCATCGTCGGTGACGATCTTGAGGAACGAGAAATCCCGCCAGCCCGCGTCGCAATGCAGGTCTTCCACCCGAACGATCTTCATGCGCTGCCTCCCCTCAAGCCGGCGGGATCATAGCGCGGGCTCTCAGCGCTTGAGGATCGAACCCAACACGCCGCGCAGGACCGCGCCGCCGACTGACGCGCCGACGGTGCGGGCGAGGCCCTTGCCGAACACCGCCTTGGCGGCCTCGCGAGTCGCAATGGTGATCACACTACGGCCGGCGGCTTTGGCGACCGCCGTGCCGAGCGAGTCGGGCTGGCGGCCGCGCGGCTTGGGCGCGGCGGGCTCCGGCTGCGGCTGGGCGCGCTTGAGACGCGGCTCGGCGCGCGGCGCGGCCTCCGGCTCCGGCTCGACCGGGGCGGTCTGCGGAATCCGCGAGCGGCCCCAGGGACCGGCGGGTGGCATGTCGGACGGCACAGGAGGCGGCGGCGCCCCATACTGGCCGCGACGGCGCGGACCGGCGGCGGCCGACGCGGGTCGGGCCTGATCGCCGCCCGAGGCACGGCCGGTCAGCACCTCGAAGGCCGAGGCGCGATCGACGGGTGTGTCGTACTTGCCGGCGAGTGGGCTCGCGGCGATGGCGGCGGCGCGCTCGGCCTCGGTCACAGGGCCGATGCGCGATTGCGGCGGCGCGATCATGGTGCGCTCGACCATGCCGGGCACGCCCTTGGCGTCGAGACAGGAGACCAGCGCCTCGCCCACGGCCAGTTCCACGATCGCCTCGGCGGCCTTGAACTTCTTGTTGGGACGGAACGTTTCTGCCGCGACCCTCACGGCCTTCTGATCCTTAGGCGTGAAGGCCCGCAGCGCGTGCTGCACGCGGTTGCCCAGCTGGCCGAGCACGGTCTCCGGCACGTCGAGCGGGTTCTGGGTGATGAAATAGACACCGACACCCTTGGAGCGGATCAGCCGCACCACCTGCTCGATCTTTTCCAGGAGCGCCTTGGGCGCGTCGTCGAACAGGAGATGCGCCTCGTCGAAGAAGAACACGAACTTGGGCTTGTCGAGATCGCCCACTTCGGGAAGCGCCTCGAAGAGCTCCGACACCAGCCACAACAGGAAGGTCCCGTACAGCCGCGGGCTTTGCATGAGTTTGTCGGCGGCAAGGATGTTCACCACGCCGAGGCCGCTTGCGTCGCGGCGGATCATGTCCGCGAGATCGAGCGCGGGCTCACCGAAGAAATCCTCCCCGCCCTGCTGTTCCAGCATCAGGAGCTGGCGCTGGATCGTGCCGACCGTCTGCTTGCTGACATTGCCGTATTCGGTCGTGAGCTGGCCCGCGTTCTCGGCGACCCATTGCAGCATCGCCGTCAGGTCCTTGAAGTCGAGCAGCAGGAGGCCCTGGCTGTCCGCCACCTTGAAGACGATGTTGAGCACGCCCTCCTGGGTCTCGTTCAGCTGCAGAAGCCGCGCCAGCAACAGCGGCCCGACTTCGCTCACGGTGGTGCGGATGGGGTGACCCTTGGCGCCGAACAGATCCCAGTGGACGACCGGAAAGGCGCGGCCGGCATAGCCGTCGATCTGCAGGAGCTTCGCCCGTTCCAGTGCCCGCGGGTTGGTGCCACCGGCGTGCGCAAGGCCCGCGAGATCGCCCTTCACATCGGCCATGAACACCGGAACGCCATAGGCCGAGAAACCCTCGGCCAGCGTCTGCAGCGTCACCGTCTTGCCGGTGCCCGTCGCGCCCGCAACCAGCCCGTGGCGGTTGCCGTATTTCAGGAGCAGGAACTGGTCGAGCTCGCCCGCGCCGCCGATGAAAATGCCCTGCTCGTCGCTCATGAAGCTCTCCCACTGGTCGCGGGCACCTTAGCGAAGCGGACGGCGGCGGTGTAGGGTCCTTCCATGCCCCGCGCCAATCTTGCCCTCGCCGTGATCGGCGACGAAATCGGACCATCGCTCGACGAGATGATCGAGTTCGCCCGGTCCGAGAAGGTCTCCCGCCTCGACATGCGAACGGTAGCGGGACGCAATCTTCTGGGCATGGAGCCGGCCGAGATCGACGCCATCGCCGGCCGCCTTCGCGCCGCCGGGATCGCGGTGCCGACCTTCGTGTCGCCGCTCCTGAAATGGACCGCGCCGGGACGCGGCACCAGCGCGGGCAAGGTCGATTTCGCCTTCGACCCCGCGCAGTGCCCGGCCCCCGATCCCTTTGCCTATGCGGTCGAGGTGGCGGAGCGGCTGGGCGCGCGGCGGCTGCGGATCTTCAGCTACCTGCGCTATCCGGAGTATCGACCGGACGATCTCGCCGAACCGATCGGCCGCCTGACCGCGCTCGCCGAGCGGCACGACCTCACGTTGGAGCTGGAGAACGAGCCGGTCTGCAATGTCGGCACCATCGCCGAGCTCCGCGCTTTCTTCGACCGGTTCGACCATCCCCGGCTGCGGCCGCTGGTCGATATCTGCAATGCCTGGTCGATGGGCGAGCGACCGACGGCCGACGATCTCGCGCGGTTGGCGCCGCGCGCCGACCAGATTCATCTGAAGGATCGCGATGTCGCGGCGCGACGCACGGTGGCGCTGGGCGAGGGCGACATGCCCTGGGCGACCGATCTCGCCCATCTGCTCGACCGCGTGTCGGCACCCGAGGTGCTGGCGTCGATCGAGACGCATGTGCCCGCCGAGCCGCGCGCCGCGACGACCCGCTCCGTTGCCGCGCTGCGCCGCCTCGCCCGCGAGATCGGCGTCACGTTGAGTTGACGCCCCTTCGCCCCGATTGATGGCGGCGACCGTCCTCCCTACCCTGCCGCGATGACCCGCTACCGCTTCGTCACTGTCGACGTGTTCACCGACCGGCGTTTCGGCGGCAATCCGCTGGCGGTGTTTCCCGATGCGCGCGGGCTCGACGCCGCGCAGATGCAGGCATTGGCCGCCGAGTTCAATCTCAGCGAGACGACCTTCGTGCTGCCGCCGGAGGATCCCGCCAACGACGCGCGGGTGCGCATCTTCAGCCGCACCGCCGAGATGGCTTTCGCCGGCCATCCCAATGTCGGCACCGGCTGGGTGCTGGCGCGGGAAGGGCGCTTGCGCTTCGAGGAGCTGGCGGGGCTGGTCGAAGTGCGGATCGACGGCGCACAGGTCACCATCGACGCGCCGCAACCGCTGTCACTCCTGGGCGAACCGCCGTCCGAGCTGGTCGCGCGCACCGCCGGATTGACGACGGGCGACATCGTGACCGCGACGCATCCTCCGATCGCCGCCTCCACCGGCAACGGCTTCGTGATGGTCGAGGTGAGCGGTGAAGCACTGACGCGGGCCCGACCCGATCTCGACGGCTTCGCGCGGGCGGTCGCGGCGTTCCCGACCCTGGGGCCGCGGAGGCTGCCGCTCTATCTCTACGCCCGCGACAGCGCGGACCGGCTGCGGGCCCGCATGTTCGCGCCGCTGTCCGGCACGCTGGAGGACGCCGCCACAGGAAGCGCGGCGACGGCGCTGGCGGCATTGCTGCTGGAGCGTGGCGGAGCGGCCGAAGCGCGGCTCGAGATCGTGCAAGGAGTCGAGATGGGACGACCCAGCCTCCTCTTCACCCGCGCCTGGCGGACCACCGACGGAGCGCGGGCGAGCGTGGGCGGCGGCTGTGTCGCGGTCATGTCAGGCGACGTCGAGATCTAGGCCCGTCATTCTGAGCCCAGCGTCGCGTCAGCGTTCCCTCGCCGACAAACGAGGTATCGCGAAGGGCGTGATTGCCTTTGGACGGAACCGCGTGGTCGGTTCCATCTTCACCGCGAACACTCTAGCCGCGGAGGGCGGCGATGTTGTTGGCGTAGCGATCAGGACCGCCGGAAAAGACGGCGGTGCCGGCGACCAGCACATCGGCGCCGGCGGCGACCGCGCGCCGCGCCGTCTCGAGATTGATGCCGCCGTCGACCTCGAGGTGGATCGGCTTGCCCAGTGCATCGATGGCAGCGCGGAGCGCGGCGATCTTGGCGAGTTGGCTCTCGATGAAGGCCTGGCCGCCGAAACCGGGATTGACGCTCATCACCAGCACGAGATCGAGATCGGCCAGCAGGTGCTCGATCGCGGCGAGCGGCGTCGCGGGATTGAGCACGACGCCCGCCTTCTTGCCGAGCGACTTGATGAGTTGGACGGTCCGATGGCTGTGCGGCCCGGCCTCGGGATGGAAAGAGATCAGGTCGGCGCCGGCCTCGGCGAAGGCCGGCACCAGCGGATCGACCGGCGAGACCATCAGGTGAACGTCGAACGGTTTGGCGCTGTGGCGGCGCAGCGCCTTCACCACCATCGGTCCGATCGTGAGGTTGGGCACGAAGTGGTTGTCCATGACGTCGACATGGATCCAGTCGGCGCCCGCGCGGTCGATGGCGGCGACCTCCTGCCCCAGCGCCGCGAAGTCGGCCGACAGGATCGAGGGGGCGATGCGAACGGCGCGCGCGCTCATGGAACCTCGCTCAGGTGCCCGGCCGCGTGGGCGCTTCCCAGCCCTTGCGGCGGAACGGGTTGGCCGGGAAGGACCCCAGCGGTTTGAACTCCTCGGAGAAGAAGCCGAGCTCCTCGAGCGCCAGCTTGAGGCCCTTCTGCTCCGGATGACCCTCGACCTCGGCGTAGAACTGCGCCTGCTCGAACTTGGCGCCGGAGATGTAGCTTTCCAGCTTGACGATGTTGACGCCATTGGTCGCGAAGCCGCCCAGTGCCTTGTAGAGCGCCGCCGGGCGGCTCTTCACGCGGAACAGGAAAGCGGTGAGACAGGGCACGCTGCGCCAGTCCGGCGTCGCGTCCTCGCGCGAGAACACCAGCATGCGCGTCGTGTTGTGGTCGGCATCCTCGATATTGCGCGCGAGAACCTTGAGATCGTAGATGCGGGCCGCGAGCGAAGACGCGATGGCGGCGATCGAACGATCGCCGATGCCGGCGATCTCGCGCGCCGCGCCGGCGGTGTCGGCATGGACCAGCGGCTCGTAGCGGTGCTTCTTCAGGAAACCGCGGCACTGGGCCAGCGCCTGCACATGGCTGCGAACGGTCTTCACGCTCTTCAGCGTGGCGCCGGGCACGGCGACCAGGCAATGCTCGACCCGCTGGAAGTGCTCGGCCACGATGCGCAGCCGCGTGTGCGGCAGGAGACTGTGCAGGTCCGCGACGCGGCCGGCGATCGAGTTCTCGACCGGGATCATGGCGAGCTGGGCCTTGCCGGCCTCGACGGCGGCCATCGCCGCCTCGAAGGTCGGGCACGGCAGCGTGGTCATGTAGGGAAAAGCCGCCCGGCAGGCCATGTCGGAATTGGCACCGGCCTCGCCCTGGAAGGAAATCGTGTCGCTCGGCTTCGCCTTCGCCATGCCCGCCCGCTCCCCGTGATGCCGGCCTCCCCGGCCCGCCGTCTTTCGCGCGCCAGAGCCGAAAAACCTTGCAAAATCCGATACTTGCGACGTTCCGCCGCGCGAGCCCAGCGCGACGATTCGATACTACTGGGGCACGGGCGGCCGTGCTACAGCGTCGGTCGCAAAATTCGCTGTCTGCGCGGGATTCGACCATGGCTTCTTTCAACACGATCGCCGGCTGCGTCCTCGCCTCGGCCCTGTTCGCGATGGTCGTCGGCAAGGTGTCGAACGCCGTCGTGCATCCGCAGAAGCTCGCCAAACCCGCCATCGCGGTGACCGACGACGCTCCGCAGGCTGTCGCCAACGCGCCGCAGGCGCTCGACAAGATCGGGCCGAAGCTCGCGTCGGCCAACATCGAGAACGGCAAGACCGTCTTCCAGCGCCAGTGCTTAACCTGCCACACCGCCGACAAGGGCGGCGCCAACAAGGTCGGCCCGAACCAGTGGAACGTGCTCGGCCGCAAGAAGGGCGACGGCAGCTTCGCCTATTCGTCGGCGATGACCGCCAAGGGCGGCGAGTGGGACTACGAGAACCTGAACGAGTTCCTGTTCAAGCCGAACGCCTATGTGCGCGGCACCAAGATGGCCTATGCCGGCCTCGCCAAGGAACAGGATCGCGCCGACGTGATCGCCTATCTGCGCACGCTGGCCGACAACCCCAAACCGCTGCCCTGAGTTCCGGGAGCGACGGTTGAGCGTCGCGGTTCCCGAACGTTACGTTGCGCTCGCGGGCCGCATGGCCGATGTCGCGCGTCCGATCGTGGCGCGCCACTTCCGCACCCGCGTGGCGGTGCTCGACAAGCAGGATACCAGCCCCGTCACCATCGCCGATCGCGACGCCGAAAGCGCGATGCGCGCGCTGATCACGGCCGAGGCGCCGGATCACGGCGTCTGGGGCGAGGAGCACGGCCAGGAGCGGCTCGACGCCAAATGGGTCTGGGTGCTCGACCCGATCGACGGCACCAAGGCCTTCATCACCGGCATGCCGATCTTCGGCACGCTGATCGCGCTCCTGCATCGGGGCGTGCCGGTGCTGGGCGTAATCGACCAGCCGATCCTGGGTGAGCGATGGCTGGGCGTGGCCGGCCGGCCGAGCAGCTTCAATGGCCGCGAGATCGCGGTCCGCCCCTGCCCCGCCCTCGACGACGCCTACATGTATTCGACCGCGCCGATCATGTTTCCCGGCGATCTCGAAACGCGCCATGCCGGCCTCTGCCGCTCGGTGAAACTCTTCCGCTGGGGCGGCGATTGCTATGGCTACGGCCTGCTCGCGTCGGGCCATGTCGACCTCGTGGTCGAGGCGAGCCTCAAGCTCCACGATTTCGCAGCGCTCGTGCCGGTGATCGAAGGCGCCGGCGGGCTGATCACCGACTGGGCCGGCAAGCGGCTCGACATCGCGTCCGACGGCACGGTGCTGGCCGCGGGCGATCGCGCGACCCACGCCGCGGCGCAGGCGGTGCTGGCCGGGACGGCGAGCGCGGGCAACCACCGCCGACTGGGGTGATGGATGCGCGCCGGCTCAGCGAGTGGCTGATCGGCGAGGCGCTGTCCGGCAGCGGCGACTTCGCCCTGTTCCACGGGTATTGCGAGCGGTTGGTCGCGGCCGGTGTGCCGCTCTTCCGCGGTTTCATGGCCTCGGACGTGCTGCACCCCACCGTCGAGTCGCGTGCCGTACGCTGGCAGCGCGGCACTGACACGGTCAGCCGCACCGCCCAGCGTCGGCCTGGCGCCACCGACGATGCGGTCGGCTGGCTGACCAGCCCCTTCCACGCAATGTTGCAGGACGGCCGGAACGAAATGCGCGTCGATCTCACCGACGCCGCGCTGCGCGAGCGCTTCCCGATTTGCGGCGAGGTCCATGCCGAGGGCGGCGTCGACTATGCCGCCTTCATGGTGCCGTTCGGCGGCATCCTGCGCTTCGGCACGGTCGAGGAGATGTTCGCCTCCTTCGCGACCGACCGACCCGACGGTTTCCGAGACCAGGAACTCGCCATGATCCGCGACACGATCCGCACCTTCGGACTGGGACTACACACCCAGCGTATGGCGATCGCCGGCCGCACGCTGCTCGGCACCTATCTCGGCGCCGACGCCGCCGACCGCGTGCTGCGCGGCAACATCGAACGTGGCCGCGCTGAACCGGTGCAGGCCGCGATCTGGTCGAGCGACCTCACCGACTTCACGCGCATCTCCGATACCGCCGCGCCCGAGGATTTGCTGGCGCTGCTCAATGCCTATGCCGAGATCGCGGTCGGGCTGATCGAGGAGGAAGGCGGTACGGTCCTGAAGTTCGTGGGCGACGGGCTGCTCGCGATCTTCCGCGACGACGACGTCGCGGCCGCCTGCGCGCGGGCCCTGGCCGCCGCGCGACGCCTGCCCGGCGCGGTCGCCGCGCTCAATGCCCGTCGCCAGGCCGCCGGCCAGCCGACCACCAGCGCGACGCTCGCGCTGCATGTCGGCGAGTTGCTCTACGGCAATTTCGGCGGGCCGCGTCGACTCGATTTCACGGTGTTGGGCCCGGCCGTCAACGAGGCGTCGCGCATCAACGCGCTGTCCCGCACGCTCGACCAACGACTGATCGTATCGGCGGCCTTCGCCCAGACTCTTCCCGCTTCGGACCGCGGCGGACTGGTCTCGCTCGGCCGCTATGCGTTGCGCGGCGTCGCACGGCCGGCGGAGTTGTTCACGCTCGATCCCGACGCGTCTTGAGCCAGCTCGCGCGGTCGATGTCGTAGTAGACGACATCGAAGCCCTTGTAGTTGCCGTCACTGCGATAGCTGAGGCTGCATCGCTCCATCACCGCGCGCGAGGCGCGGTTGTCGGGCTTGGTGATGGCGAAGATCGCGGGGAGGTCGAAGCGCTCGAAGCCGAAGGCCAGAGCCGCGCGGGCAAGCTCGCTGGCATAGCCCTTCCCCCAAGCGTCGGGATGCAGCGCCCAGAGCACCTCGGTGCCTGCGAACTCGGCCACGTGGTTCAGCCCGCCATGGCCGATCAGCGCGCCGTCGCGGAACAGGCCCCAGACGGAGTAGCCCCTGTCGCGCCAGGCGTCGGCGAAGCGGCCGATCGCGGCCCGGGCCGCGTCGAGCGGTGGCTGCGTCGCCGTCGGCAACCATTCAGCGACAGCGGGATTGAAACGCATGGCGGCATAGGACGGCGCATCGTCGAGGCGAAGCGGCCGCAGCAAGAGCCGCTCCGTGCGGAGCTCGGTCATGCGTTTGAGCTTTACACAACTTTACCGGCGCGAGAACCGACCGACATGGGCAGCCCCCAGGTTGACGGTGCGGGCAACTTGGTCCCGCGATCCGGAGTTCCTCATGACCGCTCTCACTTCCCTCATCCCGACCACCCGCCGCGCCGGCATGCGCGCGACCCTCGCCGGACTGATCGCGGGCGGCGCGGCCGTCACCCTGACCGCTGCGCCCGCCGAGGCGCGCGGTTGGAGCGCCGATCTCGATCCCGCGGAGCTGAAGCGCCGCGTTGAATACGGCGTCGGGCGCGCGCTCGGGCGGGTTGAGGCCACCGACGACCAGAAGAAGAAGGTGGCCGACATCCTGAACGCCGCCATCGACGATCTGCGGCCGATGCGCGAGCAGCACATGACCGCGCGCCAGGCGATGCGCCAGGCGCTCTCCGCGGCCTCCGTCGACAAGCCGGGCCTTGAGCGGCTTCGCGCCGAGCAGGTACAGCTCGCCGACCGTGCCTCGCAGCGCTTCCTTCGGGCGGTGACCGACGCCTCCGATCTGCTGTACCCCGAACAGCGGCGCAAGCTCGTCCAGGCGATGGGCGAGCGGCGCGGCTGGCGTCGCTGACGCGACCGGCCGATACTGCGCGCATGGCCGAGCGCGTGTTGATGATCGACGACGACGCCTGCCTTGCCGCGATGGTCCGCGACTATCTCGGCGGGGCGGGTTTTCGCGTCACCCTGGCCGGCACCGCGCGCGAGGGCGAGGCGCTGCTCAAGCGCGAAAGTTTCGACGCGGCCATTCTCGACCTGATGCTGCCCGACGCCGACGGGCTCGATCTCTGCCGCCGTCTGCGCGCGGAGTCCGATCTTCCGGTGCTGATGCTGACGGCCCGCGGCGAGCCGATGGATCGCGTGGTCGGTCTCGAAATCGGCGCCGACGACTATCTCGCCAAACCCTTCGAGCCGCGCGAACTGCTGGCCAGACTGCGCGCCATCCTGCGACGTCGCGGACCGGCGACGGGCGCCGACATTCTGCGCTTCGGGCGGCTCGAGATCGATCGCGGCGCGCGCCTGGTGAGGCTGGACGGCGAGGAGCGGCCGCTCACGTCGTGGCAGTTCAGCTTGCTGCTGACGCTCGCCGAGCGTGCCGGCCGCGTGCTGTCGCGCGACGCGCTGATGGACTTGCTGCGCGGCGAGAAGCTTGAGGCCTTCGACCGCTCGGTCGATGTGCATGTCTCGCGAATTCGCGCCGCGATCGAGGACGATCCGAAGAAGCCGCGCCGCATCCTCACCATCCGCGGGGCGGGCTATGTCTTCGCCCGCGATCAGGACCGCTGAGCGCATGTCGCGCCTCTACCTCAAGGTCTACGCCACCATCATCGCCATGCTGGTGGTGTTCATCGGGCTGGCGGCGTTGCTGTGGCAGCTCGCCTACGAGCGCAACCGCACGCCGATCAACTACGACGTGATCTCGGAGCTGACCGGCGCGCTCCTGCCCGGCGCCGACGCGCCTTTGGTCGAACAACAACGCACGCTCGATGAGCTGCACCGCAAGCTGCGCTTCGACCTCGCGCTGCATCGGCCGGATGGCGTCCCCATCGTCTCGGCCGGCCGTGCGGCGCAGCCCTTCGATCCGGCGACGGCCCGCACCGGCTGGCGACGCGGGCGCGGCGGGCCGGCCTTCACCCTGCAGCTGGCCGACGGGCGCTGGTTGGTCGCCCGGGTCGCCCGTGAACGCACCCATCCCGCGATCTGGCTCGCGGTCTTCCTGGGCGTGGTGGCGATCGCCGTGGCGGTCGGTGCCTATCCCGTCGTGCGCGGTCTCACCGGGCGACTGGAGCGACTGCGCGAGGGCGTCGACCGGCTGGGCGGCGGCGATCTCGCGGCGCGCGTGCCGGTCGAGGGTCGCGACGAAGTCGCGGCGCTGGCCCGCAGCGTCAACGCCTCGGCAGCGCGCATCGAGGAGCTGGTGGCCGCCCATCGGCTGTTGCTGGCCAATTGCTCGCACGAGCTGCGCGCGCCGCTGGCCCGCATCGCCATGGTCGCCGGCTCGATGCGCGACGATGCCGATCCCGCGCTGCGCGCGGGGTTGCGCCAGGATGTCGCCGAGCTGAATCGGCTCATCGACGGAATCCTGCTCTCGAGCCGGCTCGACGCGGTGCGCACAGCGGAGCGGCCCGAGAACCTTGACCTGCTGGCGCTCGCCGCCGAGGAAGCCGCGCCCTTCGAGGCCGATGTGACGGGCACGCCGGTGTCCGTCACGGGCGAGCGCCTGCTGCTGCGCCGGCTGGTGCGAAACCTGCTGGAGAACGCGCAACGCTACGGCGGCCCGGGGCCGATCGAGGTCGCGGTCACGTCGGACGGCGCGCGCGCGCGACTGTCGGTATCTGATCGCGGTCCGGGCGTGCCCGAGAGCGAGCGGGAACGCATCTTCGAGCCGTTCCATCGCCTGGCGGGCAGCCACGAAGACGGTCGAGGCAGCGGACTTGGCCTCGCCTTGGTGCGCCAGATCGCCCGCCGCCATGGCGGCGATGTACGCTGCGAACGGAGCGCGTCTGGCGGCAGCGTCTTCCTGGTGGATCTGCCCGCGGGCTGAGCTCACCAGGCGCCGCGCGAGAGCCTTCTAGGGACGGAAAAATGCGCTATCGTGGCCGGTGAACGAGCGTTTACACGGGAGCCCGCGACATGAATTTCGACATTCCGGCGGAGATCACTGCCTATCTCGCCGAACTCGACGCCTTCATCGAGCGCGAGATCCGGCCTTTGGAGCGCGAGAACGACAATATCCGCTTCTTCGACCACCGCCGCGAGCACGCCCGTACAGACTGGGACAATGACGGCCAGCCTCGGCCCGAGTGGGAGGAGCTGCTGGCTGAAATGAAGCGCCGCGCCGACCGCGCCGGCCATTTCCGCTTCGCGCTGCCGAAGGAGCTGGGCGGCAAGGACGGCTCCAATCTCGCCATGGCGATCATCCGCGAGCATCTCGCCCATAAGGGGCTAGGCCTGCACAACGACCTCCAGAACGAGAGCTCGATTGTCGGCAACTTCCCCTCGCTGCTGCTGATCCACCGCTTCGGCACCAAGGAGCAGCGCGAGCAGTTCGTCGAACCCTCGATCCAGGGCAAAGCGCGGGTCGCGTTCGGACTCACCGAACCCAACCACGGCTCGGATGCCACCTTCATGGAGACGGCCGCGGTGAAGCGCGGCGGCGACTGGGTGATCAATGGGGCCAAGCGTTTCAACACCGGCATGCACTCGGCGACCCACGACCTCGTCTTCGCCCGTACCTCGGGCGCGCCGGGCGACGCCCGCGGCATCAGTTGCTTCCTGGTGCCGGTCTCCACGCCCGGCTTCAAGGTCGAGTACATGTGGTGGACCTTCAACATGCCGTCGGACCACGCCGAAGTGTCGCTGAAGGATGTCGTCGTTCCGGCCTCGACCATGCTGGGCGAGGAAGGTCATGCGCTCGACGTGGCGCAGACCTTCGTGCACGAGAACCGCATCCGCCAGGCCGCCTCAAGCCTCGGTGCGGGGCAATACTGCATCGACATGTCGGTGGCCTATGCCAACCGGCGCACCGTGTTCGGCAAGAAGCTCAGCACCAACCAGGCAATCCAGTTCCCGCTGGCCGAGCTGCATACCGAAGCCGAGATGACGCGCGGGCTGGTGCGCAAGACCGCCTGGTACCTCGATCGCGAGCACCACATGCAGGTGAGCGAGTGGGTCGCCATGTCGAACTACCGCGCCAACCGGCTGGTCTGTGACGCCGCCGATCGCGCCATGCAGGTGCATGGTGGCGTCGGCTATTCCCGGCACTTTCCGTTCGAGCACATCTTCCGTCACCACCGGCGCTATCGCATCACCGAGGGTTCGGAGGAGATCCAGATTCGCCGCGTCGCGGGCGCGCTGTTCGGCCTCTGGGGCGCCCAGAAGCCACCCAAGAACCGGTCGCAGGCGTGACACCGCGCGCCCGCTGGACGGGCGATCTCGTGATGGTGGGCACCGCCATGCTGATGGGGTCGAGCTACCCCTTCGCCAAAGAGGTGCTGGCCGGTCTGGGGCCGCTGCTGTTCAGCGGATCGCGCTATCTCCTCGCGGCGGCGTTTCTGTTCGCCGCGATGGCGCTGATGCGCCGTCCGCTCGGACTGCCGGCGCGCGACCTGCCGGCGATGCTTCTGCTGGCCATTCTGGGCGTCACCTTCTTTCAGTCCTGCTGGGGGCTCGCCATCGAACGCACCCAGCCGAGCCTCGGGTCGATCCTGATGACCACCACGACGGCATTCTCCGCGCTGATCGCGCGAGCCAACGGGCGCGTCCTCCCGGCGGCGGGCTGGCTCGGTATCGCGATCGCCTTCGCGGGCGTCGTGCTGGTGGTGAACAACGACCTCACGCGCGTGACCCTGGGGGCGGTCGATCCGGTAGGGGCGGCGCTGTGGCTGGTCGCCGCTTTCGCCTGGGCGCTCTATGTCGATCGCGGCGCCCCCTTCAACGCGCGCCTGGGCGCGCTCCGGGTGATGGCCTGGACCACTCTCCTTGGCGCGGGGCTGCTGGTGCCGCTCGCGCTCCTGGTCGAGGGTGGTAGCGGGTTCGCCCGCCTCGACGATCAGCTCTGGAGCTTTTGGCTCTACACGGCGATCTTTCCGGTCGGTGTGGCATTCCTCGGCCTCACCTACGGCCTCGACCGCCTCGGGGTGGGCCCCGTGATGGTCTATATGTACCTGATCCCCGTGGCCGGGGTCGGCCTCTCGGTCCTGTTCTTCGGCGACGAGCTGACGCCTGCCCGCGCGGTCGGTGGTTTGGTGGTACTGGCGGGCGTCGTTGTGACGCGCCGCGCGCTCGACCGGGTGACGCCCGCTCCTGTATGAAGGCGCCTTCAGAGCGAGGAACCAGCCCATGGCCCGCAAGGCCGTCCGAAAGTCCGCCGCCAAAGCAAAAGAGGCCGATCTCACGACCCCCGGCACGGGCGGTCGCCGCGCCTTCGTGCGCCGTGCCACCAAGGAGACGCGGATCGCCGCGGCGATCAATCTCGATGGCACCGGCGTCTACGACATCAGAACGGGCATCGGCTTTCTCGACCATATGCTGGAGCAGCTGTCGCGCCACAGCCTGATCGACATCTCGCTGCGCGCCGAAGGCGACCTGCATATCGACTATCACCACACGACCGAAGATTCGGGCATCGTGCTGGGTCAGTGCCTCAGCCTCGCGCTCGGCGATCGCGCCGGCATCCGCCGCTATGGCGCCGCCGCGATCCCGATGGACGAGACGCTCACCGAGGTGGCGCTCGACGCCTCGAACCGGCCCTACCTGATCTGGAACGTCGCGTTCTCGCGCCCCAAGCTCGGCACGATGGATACCGAACTCTTCAAGGAATGGTTCCAGGCCTTCGCTCAGTTGGGCGGTCTCACGTTGCATGTGAACAACCGCTACGGCGACAACAACCATCATATCGTCGAGAGCTGCTTCAAGGGACTGGCGCGCGCGCTGCGGGTCGCCTGCGAGATCGATCCCCGGCAGAGCCGTGCGGTGCCCAGCACCAAGGGCGCGCTCTAGGCGGCAGCGATGACGGTCGCCATCGTCGACTACGGCTCGGGCAATCTGCGCTCCGCCGCCAAGGCGTTCGAGCGCGCGGCACGCGAGCGCGGCACGCACGAGTCGATCCACGTCACCGCCCGGCCCGCCGAGGTGGCGGCGGCGGATCGCATCGTGCTGCCGGGGGTGGGCGCCTTCGCCGATTGCCGCGCCGGGCTGCACGCCGTGCCCGGCATGGTCGAGACGCTGCGCCGCGAAGTGCTCGAGCGCGGCAAGCCGTTCCTCGGCATCTGCGTCGGCATGCAGCTGATGGCTACCCGTGGCGTCGAATACGGCGTGCACGAAGGGCTCGACTGGATCGCGGGCGACGTGGTGCGTCTCGAGCCGGCGGACCGCGCGCTCAAGATCCCGCACATGGGCTGGAACGAGCTGGCGGAACTCGGCGCTCATCCCCTGCTGGAAGGCATCGCGCCCGGCGCGCATGCCTACTTCGTGCACTCGTTCCACCTGCGCACCGCGACACCCGAGACCCGGCTCGCCAGCGCCGACTATGGCGGCGCCTTCGCCGCGATTGTCGGTCGCGACAACATGGCAGGCACGCAGTTCCATCCGGAGAAGAGCCAGGCCACCGGGCTCCGCCTGATCGGCAACTTCCTCGCCTGGAAGCCGTAGAGTCTCGAACGATGTGTTGCCGTTCACATGGAACCGCGTGAACGGCTCCGTCTGAATCGAGAACACTCGCGCGGCGGTGTCAGCGCAGGAGCATCTCGACGCGGCGGTTGAGCGCGCGGCCGGCGTCCTCGGCATTGTCGGCGACTGGCCAGCGGTCGCCGGCACCGCTCCAGGCGAGACGCCGCGGATCGATGCCGTGGCGACCGACGAGATCGCGGGCAACCGCCGAAGCGCGACGTTCCGAGAGCGCGAGGTTGGCGGCGGCATCGCCTCGGCTGTCGGTATGGCCGACGATATGCACCCCGACCCCGGGGTTGGCCTTGAGGTATTGCGCCGCCTGATCCAACGCCGCGCGGGCGGGCGCCGCGAGCTCCGCGCTGTTGGAGCCAAAGACCACGCCAGCGAGCTGGACGCGGCCCTGTGTGCCCATGGCGGTGGCGATTTCAACGGCCGTACCGGCGCTCGGCGCGGCCGCTCGTGTCTCTTCGGTACGACGCAACTGCTCGCGCGAGGCGAGTTCGGCGCGCATCACGGTGACCGTGGCTTCGGCCTCGCGACGCGCGCGCTCCGTCTCTTCGCGCGCCTGCGCCACGCGGCGCTCAGCGTCGGTCTGCACATCGGTGAGGCGCCGCTCGCCGCTCTGGCGCCCCTCGACGGCGGCACGCTCGGCGGCCAGACGGGCCTGCCGCTCGGCCTCGAGATGGCCGCGCAGCTCCAGTGTCAGCCGCTGCGCCTCGGCGAGTTGGGCGCGGAATCCGGTGAAGGCGCGTTCGGAGTCGTTGCGGATCTGCTCGCGCGCCTGATCGGCGAGTGAACCTCTTTCCTGAGCCGCCGCCAGCCGGTCGCCCAGCGAGCGGTGATCGGCAGCAAGGGCGGCGGCACGCAGCTCGGAGTCGGCCAACCGCTGCTTCAGGGCACGCGGCGCATCGGCCGGGCGGGACGCCCAGGCGCCCCAGGCCAGTGCCGCGCCCGTCACGATCAGCAGGACGAAAACCGCCAGCAACCCCCGCATCGGCTCCTCCGCGCCAGACTGTCTTCAGCTCAGAACGAACCGCTCCCGCAGTTCCCCCTGAACGGAAACACGCCATTCGCCATCGCTCGGCCATCGGCTGTCCGCCCCGGCTGGGTCCAGTCGGAGCGGGATCATTCTAGCCCCGCCGCGCGCGATCCTCCGGCCGCTTGTCGGCCGTGTGCAGCATCAGACGCGCCACACGACCACCCTTGGCCAAATGCACGTCCAGCACCTCGTCGATGTCGGCCTCGGTGGCGCAGCTGTACCAGACGCCCTCGGGATAGATCACGACGGTCGGGCCCAGCTCGCAGCGGTCGAGGCAGCCGGCGCTGTTGATCCGAACGTTCTTGAGGCCAAGCGCCTTCGCCTTGTTCTTCATGTAGTCGCGCAGCGCCTCGCCATTGCGCTCCGCGCAGCAGCCGCGCGGGTGGCCGGCCGGCCGCCGGTTCGTGCAGCAGAAAACATGGGCCTCGTAGTAGGGCGCGGGATCCGTCGCCTGTTCGCGTGCGCTCATTTCTTGGTGCCGCCGGTCGCGATCGAGGCGAGCTGCGTCCAGAAGGCCTGCTGGAGCTGCTGCAGCTGATCCACCCCCTGCATGGAGGCGGGCAGCCAGGTCTTGAAGACCGTCTCGGGGTTCATCGCATCGAGGCCGCTCTTGAGGCGATCCTCGATCTGCCCGAGCACCCGGTCCTGCATGGGCTTGATGTCGGGCAGGCCGAAAAACGCCCGCGCCTCCTCCGGCGTGCAGGTCACTTCCACATTCACTTTCATGCGTTCGTCTCCGTTTGACGGCAGTCTATGGGATTCGGCGGCGCCGGGCCATGCTATGTCCGGACGATGACCCTGCCCTGGCTCAGCCCCAATCCCCGTGCCGACCGGCGAGCGCCCTATGGTCCGGCCCAGCGGGCCGTGATCGATCCCAGTGGCCTCGATGAGCTCGCGGCCACGATGGCGCGCTGTCCCCTGCACGCGCCGACCCCGTTGCTGGCGCTGCCCGCACTCGCCGCCCGATGGGGCCTCGGCGATCTGCGCATCAAGGACGAAAGCAAGCGGTTCGGCTTCGGTGCCTTCAAGGCGTTGGGCGGGGTGCTGGCCGTCTATGGCGAGCTGGCCAGCGCCATCGACGAGGCCGATCATCGCCAGACCAGCTTCGACGCGGTGCTGGCGGGCGATGGCGCGGACGTGACGGCCGACATGGTCTTTGCCACCGCGAGCTCGGGCAATCATGGCCGTGCGGTCGCGGCCGGCGCGCGGCTGTTCGGACGGCGCTGCGTGGTATTCCTGCCGGCCTTCACGGATGCCGCCAAGGAGGCCGCCATCCGCGCGCGCGGCGCCGAGGTGATCCGGGTCGCAGGCGACTACGACGCGGCGGTCGCGGAGTGCCGACGCCGCTCGGCCGCCGAGGGCTGGACGGTCGTGTCGGACACGTCCTGGGAGGGCTACGAGCGCGCGCCGGTCCGCGTGATGCGGGGCTACAGCCTGATCGCCGAGGAAATGCTGGCCACGCAATGGCCCGAGGGTCCGACTCATCTCTTCGTGCAGGCCGGCGTGGGCGGCCTGGCGGCCGCGATGATCGGCATGTTGTGGGCGGCGTTGCCGCGCCGGCCGCTCTCAATCGTGGTTGAGCCCGAGACGGCGGATTGCTGGTTCCAGAGCAACCGCGCCGGCCAGCCTACCCTGGCGAGCGGCGACGCCACGACCGCGATGGGCGGCCTCGCCTGCCGCGAGATCTCGCCCGTGACCTGGCCGATCATCGGCCTCGGCGCGGACTGGTTCATGACCATCCGCGAGGGGGACGCGGTCGCGGCGCGGCGCCTGCTCGCGCGACCCGACGGCGGCGATCCCGCCTTGGCAGCGGGCTTCTCAGGTGCCGCCGGCCTCGCCGGATTGATGCGGGCCGCGACCGAGCCCGAGGCGCGCCGCGCCCTCGGACTGGACGGCGACGCGCGCATTCTGCTGATCAACAGCGAAGGCGACCTCGGCGCACCACCGGTTTGAACGAACGACGGCGCGTCGCCGCAGCTGAATCATTGCCGAGGGTTGAAGCGGCAGGCCAATTTTCACTTGGCGAACGGTGGGCCGGAACCTAGGGTTGGACTCGCGGGTGCCTTGCTCGGGCTACAACCTAGAAGGGTCGACCACATGCGCGTTTACATCGCTTGGAAGCTTGCGCCGGCGCTTGCTGCTGCCGCGCTATCTCTCGGTGCCTGCATGTCGGCGCAGGAGCATCGCGCTGCGGTCGCGAACACCGATCGCGACCGGTTGACGGTGGGGACTGTACAACGGGAGATTCGCGTCGGCATGAGTGGTGACGAGGTAGTGTCGGTCCTCGGATCACCCAATATTGTGACCACCGATGAACGCCGACAGGAGTCGTGGGTGTACGACCGGTTTTCCACGGAGAGTGTTTATTCCACGAGCTCCGGAGGCGTGAACGCACTGGTTCTGGGTGGTGGACTGGTCGGCGCAGGTTTGTTGGGTGGCGCGGGTGGCGTGGGGGCCAGCCAAGCCACAGGCGCCCGGTCGACGACGCAGCGTACACTCACGATCATCATCAAGTTTGACGGCAACAGGCGCGTACGCGACTTCGCATATCGGCAGTCCAGCTTCTAGGAGCGACACACACATCGGAGGGGGGGGAATGACCAATAAATCGAGGCGCGCCTTCCTGCTCGGGGCGGGCGTCGTGGCACTCACGGGTTGCCAACAAACCATTCCACCGGAGGCGCTGCAGCTATCGGCCTCCGCACTGCAGGACCGCCAACTCCAGACGCGCCGCTTCGGCACCAAAGACGAGGAACGGCTCCTTCGCGCGAGCGCGCAGGTCCTTCAAGATCTTGGCTTCCAGATCGACGAGAGCGAATCGCGCTTGGGCGTCATCGTGTCGTCCAAGAATCGCGACGCGACTGAAGCAGGGCAGGTTGTCGCCGCGGTCTTCATTGCAATTCTTTTTGGCGCGTACATGCCTACCGACCGAAACCAGAAGATTCGTGCGAGTCTCGTCACGTTACCCGTCGATGGCGGTCAGGATACGGCGGTCCGCATCACGTTCCAGCGCTTGGTCTGGAACACCCGGAACGAACTCACAACAATCGAAGGGCTCAAGGACCCCAAGATCTACCAGGAGTTCTTCGACAAGCTCGGGCAGTCGGTGTTTCTCACGGCACAGGAGATTTGATCATGAGCAAGCGCCTGCTCGCCGTTGTATTGATTACCTTTGCGGTGCCAGCTTGCCAGACCGATAGCCGCCAGCAAATCTTGGCCACCACTCAGTCGGCTGTTCAATTGCGCAGCTACCAGACTCGCGCCTTCGATACAGTGGACCGACAGAAAACACTGCGGACAGTCATCGCGACTCTCCAGGATTTGGGTTTCGTCATCGACAAGGCAGATGCGACGCTAGGTACAGTGTCTGCCACCAAGTTGGACCGCTACGCACTCCGCATGACCGTGACGGTGCGCGAGCGCGGCACAACCCAGACCCTGGTCCGAGCAAACGCACAGTTCAACATTACGGCTGTCGAAGACCCCAAACCGTATCAGCAGTTTTTCGAGGCTCTCCAGAAGGCGATGTTCTTGACCGCACACGAAGTTGACGGCTGATCAATGTCAATCGCGCGCGCAAGCCGACTGGCGCGCGCACCGAACTAGAGTAACAAGACCATATGCAACTCCAGCTCCAGACTTGGACCGCGGTCGAGGACTATCTCAAGCGGTCGACCGGGATCATCGTGCCGATCGGCTCAACGGAGCAGCACGGGCCGACCGGACTGATCGGCACCGACGCGCTCACCGCTGAGATGATCGCGCGCGGCGTCGGCGAGGCCGCGGGCGCTTTGGTGGCGCCGACCATCTCGGTCGGCATGGCGCAGCACCACCTCGCCTTCCCGGGTTCGGTCACGCTGCGTCCGACCACGCTGATCGCGGTGGTGCGCGATCAGGTGCAGAGCCTCGCCCGGCACGGCTTCACGCGGTTCTTCTTCGTGAACGGGCATGGCGGCAACGTCGCCACGGTGACGGCGGCGTTTTCCGAGATCTACGCCGAGCGTTCGCTGGAGCGCCTGTCGAACCAGCCGCCGATTAAGTGCAGCCTGCGCAATTGGTGGGACGGGCCGGGCATAAAGGAGCTCAGTCGCGAGCTCTATGGCGCGAGCGAAGGCAGCCACGCCACGCCCTCGGAAGTGGCGCTGACCTGGTACAAGTACCCCGAGACGATGAAGCAGATGCCGATGGAGCCGCGCGTGGCGCCCACCGGCGGCTTTGCCGATGCCGAGGATTATCGCCGCGCCTTCCCGGATGGCCGCATCGGTTCCGACCCCAATCTCGCCACACCCGAGCATGGCAAGCGGATCTATGAGACGGCGGTCCGCGAAGTGGCGGCCGACTACACCCGGTTCGCGAAAGCCTGATCCGACCTCAGCTGCCGGTGCGTCGCATCCAGCGCGCGGTCGCGCGCGCGTCCTGATCGGCGCTGGCCTCGAGCTTCGCCGCGACCCGCGCGCGATCGCCGGCGTCGCGGTTTTGGCTGAGCTTGAGCTTGGTCTCCAGCCGCTCGATCGGCATCCGGAAGGCGACGATGCCCCGGGTCTGCGCCTCGGCATTGCCGGGGGGCAGCGCGCCCAGCGTCCAGCCGGCCTCGCCTTCGTAGGCGCGCGCGAGGTCGGCCAGAATGGCGAGCGCCCCCGCGGTCTCGTTGACGATCTCCACCCGACCCCAGGCATGGACGGTGACATAGTTCCAGGTCGGCACCTTGGCGCCCGGCGTGTACCAGGTCGGCGACACATAGGCGTGCGGCCCCCAGAATAGGGCGAGCGACGGCGTGCCGCGCGCGAACAGGCGCCAATGCGGGTTGGCCCGCGCCATATGTCCGATCAACGATCCCTGCGGGCCGCCCTCGGCGCGCCACAGCAGCGAGAGGTGCGTGGTGAGTGGCGCGCCCTCGGCATCGGTCGTGGTGAGCAGCGCCCAGCTGTGCGCGGCCATGATCTCGCGGGCATCGGACTCGGCGCCTTCGAAGTGTTTCGGAACGTACATGGCTGACCTTCCCCGGATCGCTTGAAGCGCGCGGCAATACCATGTCCTATGCCGCCCGGAACGGGAGGATTTCTCATGGGTGAATACATCCGGATTGCATCGGCCGCAGGCGAGATCGGCGGCTATCTCGCGACGCCCAAGTCGGCGCCCAAGGGCGGCATCGTCGTGACGATGGAGATTTTCGGCGTCAACAACCACATCCGCGCCGTGACCGACCGCTTCGCGCGCGACGGCTACCTGGCCCTCGCCCCCTGCCACTTCGACCATATCCGGCCCGGCATCGAACTCGGCTACACGCCCGAGACCATCCAGGAAGGCCGCGGCCATGTGATGTCGCTCGGCACCGACAAGGCGGTGCAGGACGCCGCCGCCGCCATCGCCGAACTGCGCAAGCGCGGCGCGAAGAAGGTCGGCATCACCGGCTTCTGCTGGGGCGGTACCGTCACCTGGCTTGCCGCCACACGGCTGAAGCCCGACTGCGCCATCGGCTACTACGGCGGCGGCATCCATGGCGCCAAGGGCGAGAAGCCCGGCTGCCCGACCATGCTGCATTTCGGCGACAAGGATGCGCACATCCCGATGACGCATGTGAACGAACTGCGGGCGCTGCATCCCGGCGTGCAGGTCTTCGACTATCCCGCCGACCACGGCTTCCACTGCGACGAGCGCGGCAGCTACGACGCGCTTGCCTCCGCGCAGGCCTATGCGCGCACGCTGGAGTTCATGGCCCGTCACGTCGGCTGAGGGCCGCGATGAGCAAGAAACCGCGCCACGTCGCCTACGACCGCACCGCGACCGGCCCCCTCGATGGCGTGCGCGTCGTCGACCTGTCGCGGCTGGTGGCGGGCAATGTGCTCACGCTCCAGCTCGCCGATTTCGGCGCCGAGGTGATCAAGGTCGAGCCGCCGGAGGGCGATTCGCTCCGCTCCTGGCGGGTGCGCGGCGTCGAGACCGCGTGGAAGGTCTATAACCGCAACAAGAAGAGCGTCGCGCTCGACCTGCGCTCGGAGGCCGGACGGGAAACGGTGCGGGCACTGGTCGCGGGCGCCGCCATCCTCGTCGAGAGCTTCCGGCCCGGCGTCCTCGAAGAGATGGGACTGGCGCCGGAGAAGCTGCACGCGATCAATCCGAAGCTGGTGGTCGTGCGCATCTCGGGCTGGGGCCAGGACGGCCGCTATCGCCACAAGCCGGGCTTCGGGACGTTGATCGAGGGCTATAGCGGTTTCGCCTCGATGAACGGATTCGAGGACCGCGAGCCCGTGCTGCCGCCCATGTATCTCGCCGATTGCGTCGCCGCGCTCTACGGCTACGGCGCCGTCCTGGTGGCGCTGCGCGAGGTCGAAACCAATGGCGGGCGGGGTCAGACCATCGATCTGCCGCTGTTCGATCCGCTGTTCTCGGTGCTGGGACCGCAGGCCGCGAACCACCGTCTGACCGGCGAGATCAAGCCGCGTGTCGGCAGCCGCTCGACCAACGCCGGGCCGCGCAACGTCTATCGCACGCGCGACGACAAGTGGGTTTGCCTCTCGGCCTCCACGCAATCGATGGCCGAGCGGGTGATGGTCAAGATCGGCCATCCCGAACTGGTGACGGATCCGCGCTTTCGCACCAACAACGATCGGGTGGAGAACCATGCCGAGCTGGACCGGCTGATCGGCGACTTCGTCGGCGCGCGCGATCTCGCCGAGAACCTGCGCTACTTCGACGAGGCGGGCGTCACCATCGGGCCGGTCTACGACATTTCCCAGATCGGTCAGGACGACTATGTGCTGGAACGCGGCGCGCTGATCGAGATCGACGATGCCGACATGCAGAGCCTGCCGACTCACCCCGTCGTGCCGCGCCTCGACGGCACGCCGGGCGTGTTGCGCCATGGCGCGCCCACGGTGGGCGAACACAACGAGGCGGTGCTGCGCCCGCTGCTGGGCGAGACCGTCTATGCCGAGCGGCTGGCTGCCGGTGCCATCGTGACACGCAAGGGAGCCGCCAAGCCGTGAATCGCCCCCCGCCGCCCGTCTGGCGTTCGATCCTCTATGTGCCCGGCAACGTGCCGCGCTTCATCGACAAGGCCGCCGACCGCGGCGCGGATTGCGTGCTGGTCGATCTCGAAGACAGCGTGCAGCCCGCCGACAAGCCGCGGGCGAGAGAGATGCTGGCGGCGACGGTCAAGGCGGTGGGCTCTCGCGGCGCCGACGTCGCGGTACGTATCAACCGGCCACTGCGCTTGGCGATGGCCGATCTGGACGCGGCGGTCCGGCCGGGCGTTTCGGCGCTCTTCATCACCAAGGCCGAGGGCGTGCAGCATCTGGCGCTGCTCGACGAGGCGGTGAGCGATCTGGAGCGCGAACGCGGCCTGCCATCGGGCGGCATCGGATTTGCCGCGATGATTGAGCACCCACGCGCACTCAAGGAGGCGCACGACATCGCCGAGCGCGCGCCGCGTCTCGTCGGCATGATGTTGGGGGGCGAGGATTTCGCGCTTGAGACCGGCGCGGTGCCGGGCGACGAGACGCTTGAATTGCCCAAGCGGCTGGTCGCCTTCGCCGCCCAGGCGCACGGCCTTCCGATGTTCGGCATTCTCGGCACCGTCGCGGACTATTCCGACACCGAAGCCTACCGGCTGAGCGCCGAGCGGGCGCGACGCTTCGGCTTCGCTGGCGGGACCTGCGTGCATCCCGCCCTGGTCGAGGTCCTGAACCGCGCCTTCACGCCGCTGCCCGAGGAGCTCGCGCACGCCCGCAAGCTGATCGCGGCCGACGACCAGGCGCGCGCCGAGGGGCGCGGCAGTTTCCAGGTCGACGGCAAGATGATCGACATCCCGGTGATCGACCGCGCCCGCCGGCTGCTGGCACGCGCCGAGGCGATCGAACGGCGCGCCGCTCGCGCCCGCTGACATGGGCGAGGCGCGGCTCGGGGAGTTCCTGATCGCCGTGGTGATCATGGAGCTGACCCCCGGTCCCAACATGGGCTACCTGGCGTCGATCGCGCTGACCCGGGGGCGACAGGCCGGGCTCTCCGCAAGTCTCGGTGCGGCGCTGGCCTTCGCGCTGGCGCTGGTCGTCGCGCTGGCGGCGCATCGCCTGCTCGCGCCGCACCTGCATGCCGCCGGGCATGTTCTGGGCGCGCTGGGCGCGGCGTTCTTTCTCTGGATCGGCATCGACGCTTGGCGAGACGCCGGCCGGCCGCCGACGCCGCTCGCCGATGTCGCAGCCGGGAACTGGCGACACGCCGCGCGGGGTTGGGCGGCCAACCTGCTCAGTCCCAAGACCTGGCTGTTCTACCTTAGCGTCGTGCCCGCCTTCGCCGGTGGCGATCTGGCCATGCAGGCGACACTCGGCGGCCTGCATATCGCCGTCTCGACGATCGTCCATGTCGGCATCGTGTTCGCCGCGGCCGCGTTCGCGCCTGCCTACGCGGCGTCGACGCACACCTTGCGCCTCACCGAGCGTGTATTCGCAGCCTGCCTCATCGCGCTCGGCCTGTGGTTCGGCTGGCGCGCCATCGCGATGTAGTGCCCTCCAACGAGACGGATCCGGCGCTCCGCGCGGGATCACACCTGCGATGGGATGAAGGGCGCGCCCTGAAATGCGAAGGCCCCGTCGCGGGTGCGGCGGGGCCTCGGCTTGGAGCCTCGGTGGTCCGGCTGGAATCCGCCGGGTCGGGGTCGGTCAGTGCTTGTCGGCCCAGACCTGGCGCTTCACGGCGTACATCAGACCGGTCAGCACCAGCAGGAACAGGAGCACGCGCACGCCGGTCCGCTTGCGGTCTTCCAGCTTGGGCTCCGACGCCCAGGCCAGGAAGTGCGTCACGTCGGCGGAGAGCTGCTCGAGCGTCGCCTTGGTCCCGTCGACATAGGTCACCTTGTCGGCGGCGAGCGGCGCCGCCATGGAGATCTTGTAGCCGGGGAAGTACTTGTTGAAGTTCTCGTCCTTGGTGACTTCGAACTTGGCTTTGGGATCGCCCGACGCCTTCTGCACCTGCTTGTCGAGCTTGGCCTTGTCCTCGGCCGAGAGCTTGGCGTAGTCGGCGTACCCCACCAGGAGCGCATAGGTGTAGTCCGCACCGCCGGCGCGCGCCTTGACGATCAGGCTGAGGTCCGGCGGCGCCTTGCCCTGGTTGGCGGCGGCCGCGGCGGCGTCGTTGGCGAACGGCTTCTTGAAACGATCCGAGAGACGCGCCGGCCGTTCGATCGGCTGGCCCTCGTCATTGAGGTCCGGCACCTGGTACTCGGCCGCGATCGCCTTCACCTGGTTCTCGGTGAGGCCCAGTTCGGTGAGGTTGCGATAGGCCACCAGCGACAGCGAGTGACAGGCCGTGCAGACTTCCTTGAAGACTTGGAAGCCGCGCTGGGCGGCGGCGCGGTCGTAGGTGCCGAAAGGTCCGGAGAAGGACCACTTCACCGGCGGCATCGGGAAGATCGAGTCACCGCCGGCGGCGTGGCCGGCGACGGGGGCGAGGGCCGCGAGCGCGACGGCGCTCGCGAGGATCAGTTTGCGCATCGGCCTACCCCGCCTTCTTCTTCAGCACCGCGTCGGCGATGCTGTGCGGCAATGGCAGTGGCCGCTCGATCTTGCCCAGCACGGGCAAGAGAATGAGGAAATGGAAGAAGTAGTAGGCGGTCGCGACCTGACTCAGCGGCACCCAGAAACCTTCCGCCGGGTTGGCGCCGCAGAAGCCGAGAATGACGCAGTCGATCAGCAGCACGAACACGAACCACTTGTAGATCGGGCGGAAGGTGCAGGACTTCACCCGGCTGGTGTCGAGCCAGGGCAGGATGAAGAGCACGGCGATCGCGGCGAACATCGCGATCACGCCGCCCAGCTTGTCGGGCACGGCGCGCAGGATCGCGTAGAACGGCAGGAAGTACCATTCCGGCACGATATGCGGCGGGGTGACCAGCGGGTCGGCCTTCACGTAGTTGTCGGGATGGCCGAGATAGTCCGGCGCGAAGAACACGAACGCGCAGAACACCAGGAGGAACACCATGACGCCGAAGCCGTCCTTCATGGTGAGATAGGGGTGGAACGGCACGGTGTCCTGCGGGCCCTTGGGGTCGATGCCCAGCGGATTGTTGGAGCCGTGCTGGTGCAGCGCGACCACATGCAGCGCGACCACGCCCACGATCACGAAGGGCAGCAGGTAGTGCAGCGCGAAGAAGCGATTGAGCGTCGGGTTCTCGACCGCGAAACCGCCCCACAGCCACTCCACGATCGAGGGGCCGACGACCGGGATCGCCGAGAACAGGTTGGTGATGACGGTGGCGCCCCAGAAGCTCATCTGGCCCCACGGCAGCACGTAGCCCATGAACGCGGTCGCCATCAGCAGCAGCAGGATGACGACGCCCAGGATCCAGAGCAGCTCGCGCGGCGCCTTGTAGGATCCGTAATAGAGACCGCGGAACATGTGGATGTAGACGGCGATAAAGAAGAACGACGCGCCGTTCATGTGCAGGTCGCGGATCAGCCAGCCCTGCGCCACGTCGCGGTCGATGCGCTCGACCGACTGGAACGCGAAGTCGACATGCGCCGTGTAGTTGGTCGCCAGCACCACGCCGGTCGCGATCATCAGCACCAGCAGGATCGTGGCGATGGCGCCGAAGTTCCAGAAGTAGTTGACGTTCCGGGGCATCGGGAACGTGTGATACTCCTTCTCGATATACGAGAAGATCGGCAGGCGATGGTCGATCCAGGCAACGAGCTTGTTGCTGAAGACCGGCGGAGTGCCGTGCTGCGAAGCCATGTTCTTAGTCTCCTGGACGGCGTCAGCCGATGCGAACGAGCGTGTCGCTCACGAACTGGTAGGGCGGAACCTCGAGGTTCTTGGGCGCCGGTCCCTTTCGGATGCGGCCCGAGGTGTCGTAGTGCGAGCCGTGGCAGGGGCAGAACCAGCCGCCGAAATTGCCCTTCAGGTCGCCCGACTTGTTGCCCATCGGCACGCAGCCGAGATGGGTGCAGACGCCGACCAGCACGAGCCACTCGGCCTTGTCCTTCTTCACCCGCGCCGAGTCGGCTTGGGGATCGGGCAGCTCGGAGGTCTTCACGGCCGCGGCCGCCTTGACCTCGTCGGCAGTGCGTCGGCGGATGAACACCGGCTTGCCGCGCCACTTCACTGTGATCGCCTGGCCGACCTGCAGCGAGGAGACATTCACCTCGACCGAGGCCAGGGCCAGCGTATCGGCAGCCGGGTTCAGATTGTTGATGAACGGCCACGCCGTGGCGGCTGCGCCGACCGCGCCCATGGCGCCGGAAGCGACCATGAGGAAGTCGCGGCGCGTCGGATCGCCGTGCGCGCCGGCGGGAGTGCTGCTGGAAACCATCTCTTTTCGGGTCCCTCGGAATTCTTCCCCTTTAAACAAGGAAAGCCCCTTTTGTTTCAAGACACTGTGAGGTCGCAGGAGCCGCACCCCCTTCTCTGTGACAGCGTGCCGCATACGGCTTGCTTTCGCGTCGCGGACAGGGCCTGACGGGACATGCGTTTGGCGCTGTATCAGCCCGACATTCCGCAGAATCTGGGGGCGGCGCTCCGCCTTGCGGCCTGCCTCGCCGTGCCGGTCGATCTCATCGAACCGTGCGGGTTTCCCGTGGACGACCGGCGGCTGCGCCGCGCGGCGATGGACTATGGCGGCCTAGCCGAGCTGGTGCGCCACGACTCCTGGGACGCTTTCCGGCGCGCCCGACCCACCGGCCGGCTCGTGCTGCTCACCACCGCCGGCGAGGTCGCGCTGCCGTCGGCGCGCTTCGAGACCGGCGATACGCTGCTGCTGGGCCGCGAGAGCGCCGGCGTGCCGTCCGAAGTGCAGGCGGCGGCCGATCTGCGGCTGCGCATTCCGATGCGCGCGGGTTTGCGTTCGCTCAATGTCGTCAACGCGGCCGCAATGGTATTGGGCGAGGCCCTGCGACAGACACGCGGATACGACGGACTCTCATGACCAACGCTCCCCGCCATGCCACCCGGCCCGAAGGACCCTCGCCTCTGCCCGACGCCGCCACGCTCGGCGCGCGCAAGGATCAGGCGCGTGTCTGGTTCGAAACGCTGCGCGACCGAATTTGTGCGGCGTTCGAGACGTTGGAAGACCAACTGAGCGGCACGCACAGCGATCTGCCGGCCGGCCGGTTCGTGCGGAATCGCTGGACCCGTGGCAGCGGCGGGGCGGACCCGGGCGGCGGGACCATGGCGGTGATGCGGGGCCGCGTCTTTGAGAAGGTCGGCGTCAACGTCTCGACCGTCCAGGGCGAGTTCAGCCCCGAGTTCCGCGCCCAGATCCCGGGGGCCGCGCAGGACCCGCGCTTCTTCGCCTCCGGCATATCGTTGGTGGCGCATCTGCGGTCGCCCCGCGTGCCGGCGGTGCACATGAACACGCGCTTCATCGCGACCACGCGCGCCTGGTTCGGCGGCGGCGCCGATCTCACGCCGATGGTTGCCTATGCGCCCGACACCGATGCTTTCCACGCCGCGCTACGGGCGTGCTGCGACCGGCATGCGCCCGACTACCACGCGCGCTTCAAGGAGTGGTGCGACGAGTACTTCTTCCTGCCGCACCGCGCCGAACCGCGCGGCATCGGCGGAATCTTCTACGACTATCTCGATAGCGGCGACTGGGCGGCCGATTTCGCGTTCACCCGCGATGTCGGCGAAACCTTCCTCGCGATCTATCCCGAGCTGGTGCGCCGTCACATGAACGAGAGCTGGACCGCGGCCGAACGCGAACACCAGCTCGTGCGGCGCGGCCGCTACGCGGAGTTCAATCTCCTGCACGATCGCGGCACGCGCTTTGGTCTGATGACCGGCGGCAATGTCGAGGCGATCCTGATGTCGCTGCCGCCCGAGGCGCGCTGGCCGTAAAGGGTCCTGGTGGTCTCAAGTGACAACGAGAGACGTTTCTGGGCTCCACAACACGGCCGCGGCTCTGCGCAGGCTCCGACTATGCCCGGCTGCGCGCGAACAGGGCGCCCAGGGCGTAGGGCGTGCCGGCAACCGCTAGGATCAGCAACGGATAGGGCGCGCCCCACTGGACGGCGAAGCGGTCGAGGAAGACCGTCACGTCCTCATCAAAGGTGAGTCGCGCGTAAGCGTAGTCGGCCGCGAGCACAGACACCGTCCAAAGGCCGCCCGCCAGCAGCGCCGCACCCCGCCAGCCCGGACCGCGCGTGCGCCGGGCATGGATCAACGCCAGCAGCAGCACATAAGGCAGCGGCACCAGCGTCTCGTACCACTCGACCGCGCGCACCCCGAGCGCCTGCGCGATCCAGGTGTCGCCGATCATGTTGTTGGCGAGCAGCAGGCATACGAGCGCCAGCCACAGCGCGAAGGCGAGGCCCGGACGGATCATGGGGCGCGCATCCGACGCTCGAGGTCGGCGAGGCAGGCGGCGCGGTCGGCGGTGAAGTCGCCCGCGATCCACCAGCGTTCCACCGCATCGACCAGTTCGCCGACGCGCGGGCCGGGCTTCAGCCCGAGTTTCAGAGCGTCGGCACCGCGCACCGGAAACTCCGGCGGCGTCCAGGAGCGGGCGAGCGTCAGGGCGGCGCGCCAGTCGCCCGGCGCCTCGACGGCCAGCAGGAGGCGGTCGGCGTAGAAGCCGGCACCCAAACGATAGATGCCCTCGCGCCAGGCGCGGGGACCACCCGCGAGATCGGTCGCGGGCTCGGCGGCCACGAGAATCTCGAGCCGCAAGGCTTCCTGCGTCGAGAGCTTCAGACGCTTGCCGAGCGTCGGCGCGTCGACGCCACGATCGCGGAGCAGCGCCGCCAGCCGGCGCAGCCCATCGACGGCATCCTCGCGCGACAGCAACGCGGCGAGACGGTTCGTGGCGCCCAGTTCCGGCAACCAGTGCACAAGAACGCCGGCATCGCGCATCGCCTCGACGGCGGGCACCGGGTCGGCCGCCGCCAAGAGCCGCAACAATTCCTTCACCACGCGCTCCGCCGACAGGGCGCCCAGTGTCGCCGCATGTCGCCGGCACGCCGACAATCCTTCCACGTCCGGCGCGCCGCGCCCGAACCAGGCATGGAACCGGAAGAAGCGCAGCACGCGCAGCCGATCCTCCTCGATGCGTCGGTCCGCCTCGCCGATGAAGCGGACGCGCCCCGCCGCAAGATCGGCGCGGCCACCGAACGGGTCGTAGATCGCGCCGTCGGGATCGGCATAGAGCGCGTTGAAGGTGAAATCGCGCCGGCCGGCGTCCGCCAGCCAATCGTCGGTGAACGCGACCGTGGCGTGGCGGCCATCGGTCTCGACGTCGCGCCGCAGCGTGGTGATCTCGAACGGGATGCGGTCGATCACCGCCATGATCGTGCCGTGGCGCAGACCGGTCGGCACGACCTTGATGCCGGCTTTCTTCAGCACAGCCATCGCGTCTTCAGGCGGGCGGTCGATGGCGAGGTCGATGTCGGCGCCGTCTCGACCCGCAAGCGCGTCGCGCACACATCCCCCTACCAAGCGCGCGCCTATTCCGGCAGCGCCAAGCGCTGACAAGAGCTGCCGCGTCGCCGGGGATCGCCAGGCCGCCGGAGGATCCAGCCGGCCGGTCGGGATCATAGGCTCAGCAGGCCGCCATAGCCCTGGTCGTGGGTGAAGAAGATCACCACCTGGCCCGCGATGACGGTGAGCAACCCCGCGATGGCAAGCCAGGTGAGCGGCAAGTCCTGCCAGCGCGGCAACGTGCCGGCGAGCCGGCGCTCTTCCTTGATGCGCACCGCCCACGCCCACAAGAAGAAGAGTGCGGCGGGCGCCAGCACCAGGCCGAACACGACGAGGACGACGCGCATGACGGCTCCGTTTCCCTACTCCGCCGCGGTCAGCGCGAAGTGCAGGTTCTTCAGCATACCCGCCGTGGCGCCCCAGATGTAGCGGTCCCCGAACGGCATGGCGTAGTAGCGCCGCTCGCGGCCCTGCCAGACGCGGCTGTCGATCCGGTGGTTGCGCTCGTCGAGGAAGTGACCGAGCGGCACCTCGAAGACATCGGCCACCTCGCGCGGATCGGCGCGTGTCGCGAAACCGGGCGTCACCAGCCCGACAATGGGCGTGATCTCGAAACCGGTGCCGGTGCGATAGAGGTCGACGGGCCCCAGCACATCGACGAACCGGCGTTCGAGGCCGACCTCTTCCTCAGCCTCGCGCAGGGCGGTGTCGGCGGCATCGCGATCCTCGGCCTGGCAACGGCCGCCGGGGAAGGCGATCTGGCCCGCGTGGCTCGGCATATCGTCGGTGCGCTGGGTCAGCAGCACGGTCACACCCTCGGGTCGGTGCACCAGCGGGACCAGCACCGCGGCCTGCTTGTAGCGGTCGGGCAATTCGACGAGTCCATTCAGGGAAAAGTCGCTGCCGACCGGCGGCATCGGCACTGCCAGCCCGGCCGCCAGACGTTCGCTGCGCCCTCGAACACGCCGCACGATTTCGTCAACCGTCATGCCCTTGTTCCGGCCCCAATTCTGGGCTTCCCTCAATCATTCCCATTCACGCCGACCAGGAGCATCCGTTGGCCCCCGATACCCAGACCACGCCGACCGACGCCGCCGCCGCTCTCGCCGATATCGAACGGCTGGGCGGACAGTTGCGCGACGCGCGCCAGTCCATCGGGCGGGTCATTTATGGCCAGCAACAGGTGATCGATCAAACCCTCGTTGCGTTGCTCTCGGGCGGCCATCTGCTGCTGATCGGCGTCCCCGGCCTCGCCAAGACCAAGCTGGTCGAGACGCTGGGCACGGTGCTTGGCCTCGACGCCAAGCGCATCCAGTTCACGCCCGACCTGATGCCCGCCGACATTCTCGGCTCGGAGGTGCTGGAAGAGGGCGACAGCGGTCGCCGCGCCTTCCGCTTCCTGCAGGGCCCGGTGTTCGCCCAGCTTCTGATGGCCGACGAGATCAATCGCGCCAGCCCCCGCACCCAGTCGGCGCTCTTGCAGTCGATGCAGGAAAAGCACGTGACCGTGGCCGGCAAGCGCTACGACCTGCCCGCGCCGTTCCATGTACTGGCAACCCAGAACCCGTTGGAACAGGAGGGCACCTATCCGCTGCCCGAAGCGCAGCTCGACCGGTTCCTGCTGCAGGTTGAGGTCGGCTATCCCGACGAAGCGGCGGAACGGCAGATGATGATCGCGACCACCAGCGCCGACGCCCAGCAAGCGACGCAGGCGCTGTCGCCGGCCGACCTGATGGCCGCGCAAGCCTTGGTGCGGCGCCTGCCGATCGGCCAGAGCGTGGTCGATGCGATCCTGAAACTGGTGCGCGCCGGTCGACCCGAATCGACCGATCTCGATCTCGTGCGCGACCGCGTGGCCTGGGGACCAGGCCCGCGTGCGAGCCAGGCCTTCATGCTGGCCTGTCGCGCGCGCGCCATCATCCAGGGCCGCCTCGCGCCGTCGGTCGACGATGTCGTGGCGCTGGCTGGCCCGATCCTGCGGCATCGCATGGCCGTGAACTTCGCGGCGCGCGCCGAGGGCGTGACGGTTGACACCGTGATCGCCCGTCTCTGCGAACGGCTGGCCTGAACGGCCGGTCGGTCGTGGCCCTATCCACCCTCCAGCGCTCGATCGAGCTCGCGGGCACGCTGCCGGCGTTGCTGGTCGCGGCCGATCGCGTGGCAGCGACGGTGATCCAGGGCGTGCATGGACGACGCCGCGTGGGACAGGGCGATGCCTTCTGGCAGTTCCGGCCGTACCGCTCCGGCGACAGTCTGGGGCGCGTCGATTGGCGGCGCAGCGCGCGCAGCACGCGCGATCTGTTCGTGCGCGAGACCGAGTGGGAAGCCGCCGCCAGCGTCTGGCTGTGGCGCGACGCGTCGGCGTCAATGGATTACGCCTCGCTCAAGGGCATCGACACCAAGGCCGAGCGCGCAGAGCTCTTGACGCTGGCACTCGCGAGCCTGCTCACCGATGCGGGCGAGCGCGTGGCGGCGCTGGGGTCGGGCGCGCGACCGATCACCGGGCGGATCGCGGTGCGACGCCTCGCCGAGCATTTCGCCGACGAACGACGTGTCACCAAGACACCCCCCAGCCTGCCTCCCACGGTGCCGCTCTCGACCCACGCGACAGTCGTGCTGGTGTCCGATTGGCTTGATCCTCTGCCGGGCATCGAGGCGATGGTGCGCCACTATGTCGGGATGGGCGTGCGCGGCCACATCGTGCAGGTGCTGGATCCCGCCGAAGAGGATCTGCCCTTCGCGGGCCACGTGAAGTTCGAGGGGCTGGAAACCGAAGGCCAGCACACGATCCGTCGTGTCGAGGCGGTGCGCGGTGCCTATGGCGCGAAGCTCGCCGCGCAGCGCGACGGGCTGCAGCGCATCGCGCGACCGGCCGGCTGGACGGTCCACCTGCATCGCACCGACAAGCCGCCGCAGACGGCGCTGCTCGCGCTCTATCTCGCGATGGCCGACCTCGCGCGGGTGAACGCGGCATGAGGCGGCGATGCTGAGCCTCGGCGCTTTCGCGTTTGCGGCACCCGCCATGCTGGGGCTGCTGATCGCGCTGCCCGCGATCTACTGGCTGTTGCGGCTGATCCCGCCATTGCCGCGTCTCGTGCGCTTCCCCGCGATTCGGCTGCTCATTGGTCTCGAACCGCCCGAACAGACGCCGATGAAGATGCCGTGGTGGCTTCTGCTGCTGCGGCTTCTGCTGGCGGCCGCGCTGATCCTGGCCGTCGCCCGCCCCTTGCTCAATCCGCAGGCCGATCTGCCGGGACGCGGGCCGCTCGTGCTGGTGATCGACGATGGCTGGTCGTCGGCGCCGGGCTGGCCGACAAGACTCGCGCACGCCGAACGCCTGATCCAGCGCGCCGAGCGCGCGGGTCGGCCGGTGGTGCTGCTCGGCACCGCGCCGGTCGCCCTCGATGCCGCCACGCCGCGGCGCGGGGCGCTGCGCCCCGACGAAGCCCGCACCGTTCTGCGCGCGCTGCGGCCCAAGCCCTGGCCAACCGATCGGGTGCAGGCGCTGGCTGAACTCGACCAGCTCGGCCTCGATGCCGCCGCGCATGTCGTATGGCTGAGCGATGGGCTGGCCGATGAAGGCGCGGAACGCTTCGCCGCGCGGCTGCGCCGCTTCGACAGCCTGCAGGTCGTCCTGCCCGATGCCGGGCAGGCGCCGCTTCTGCTGCTGCCGCCGCTCGCAGAAGGGCGCGATCTCAAGGTGAAGGCGCAGCGCGCCGAGGCGAGCGGCCCGCGTCGCGCCGCGGTGCAGGCGGTCGACGATCAGGGCCGCATCGTCGCGCGGCTCGAGATCGACTTCGCCGCCACCGCCACCGAAGGCGAGGGAACGCTGGTGGCGCCGGCCGAGTTGCGCAATCGCATGTCGCGACTCGACATCGAGACGCAGGGCGGCGCCGGCAGCGCGATCCTGCTCGATGAGCGCCACCGCCGCCGGCCTGTCGCCGTGCTGGGCGAGCGCGCGGCGGCGGCCGGTCAGCCGTTCCTGCAAGAGGTCTACTATCTCGAGCGCGCGCTCGATCCCTATGTGAGCCTCACCATCGGCGATCGCGAGACAGTGCTGGGCCGCTCGACAGCGGTGCTGCTGATCCCCGATGGTGCCGCGCCCTCGCCCGCCGACCGCAACGAGATCGCGGCCTGGATCGAGCGCGGCGGCATTGCCGTGCGCTTCGCGGGTCCGCGTCTTGCAGCCGGCGAGGATACGCTGGTGCCGACCCGCCTGCGGCTCGGCGATCGCGCGCTGGGCGGCGTCATGAGCTGGGGCCAGCCGAGCGTGTTGGCCGAGTTCCCGGCCAACAGTCCGTTCCTGGGCATCGCCATTCCGAAGGATGTGCGCGTGCTGCAACAGGTGCTGGCCGAGCCGACGCCGGATCTCGCCGACACGACCTGGGCGCGCTTGGCCGACGGCACGCCGCTGGTCACCGCCGAAAAGCGCGGGCAAGGCTACCTCGTGCTGATCCACACCACGGCCAACACCAACTGGAGCAATCTCGCGCTGTCGGGTCTGTTCGTGAACATGCTCCAGCGCATGGTGGCGCTGTCGCGCGGCGTGGCGGGCGATGGCGTTAACAAGGCGCTGAAGCCGTGGCGCACGCTTGACGGCTTCGGCCGCCTCGGACCGCCGCCCGCCGGCGCGCAAGCGCTGCCGGTCGATGCCGCCGAGACCTTCAAGCCGCGGCCCGCGACGCCGCCCGGCCTCTATGGCGACGAGAACGCCCAGGTCGCCTTCAATGTCGGCGGCCGCGTACCAACGCTCCGGCCGTTGGTCCTGCCAGCGGGCGTCGCGACGGATCGGCTGTCCGAGCAGGGCGAGACCGACCTCACGCGCTGGTTCCTGCTGGCCGCGCTCCTCTTGCTGCTGGCCGACCTTCTGATCTCGCTCTGGCTGCGTGGATTGCTGTGGCGCGCGCTGCGGCCGGCCGGTGCCACGGCGCTGGTCGCGTTCGCGATCCTGTCGCTTCCGTCCGGCGCCGAGGCCCAGGCGCCCGCCGCACCGGCCCCGCAACAGCGCCCAGGCCCACCGCCCCTCACCGATGAAGAGGCGCTGCGCGGCTCGCTCGACATCCGGCTCGCCTACATCGCCACTGGCGACAGCGAGGTCGACCAACTCAGCAAGGCGGGCCTCGAAGGGCTGAGCGAGATCCTGCGCAACCGCACCTCGGTCGAGCCCTCCGAGCCGGTGGCACTCGACCTGGAGCGCGACGAGCCGCGTCTTTATCCGCTGATCTACTGGCCGGTGACCTCGGTGCAGCCGGCGCTGTCGCCGCGCGCGGCGGCCGCGCTCGATCGCCATCTGCGCACCGGCGGCATCGTCTTCATCGACACCCGCGACCAGCATTTCGCCTTCGACCGGCGACCCGGCGGCAACGCCGACCTCAAGCGCCTGCTGTCGGGCATCGAGACGCCGCCGCTGGTCCAGATGCCGAGCGACCACGTGCTCTCCAAGGCGTTCTATCTCTTGTCCGACATGCCGGGCCGGTGGCTGGGCGGCAAACTCTGGATCGAGGCGGGCGGCGGGCGCGTGAATGACGGCGTCACCACGCTCGTCATCGGCGCCAACGATTTCGCCGGCGCCTGGGCGGTCGACAGTCGCGGCCGCGGCCAGCTGCCGGTCTCGCCGGGCGGCGAGACGCAGCGCGAGATGTCCTACCGCTTCGGCGTGAACCTCGTGATGCACGCGCTCACCGGCAACTACAAAGACGATCAGGTTCATATCCAGGACATCATGCAGAGGCTGCGCCGATGACCCCGACCAGCGCGGTCTCGATCGCCCTCGATCCTCTGCTGCCCTGGCCGGTGCTGGCGGTACTGGGCGCGATCGGGCTCGTGCTGGTGATGCTCGGCCTGCGCGCCGGCGCGCGCGGGCTGGCGCTGCGCCTCGGCGCGCTCGCGACACTGCTGGCGGCGCTCGTCAATCCGGCGCTGGTCGAGGAGCAACGCAAGCCGATCGCCGACGTGGCGCTGATCGTGATCGACGACAGCGACTCCATGGCGATCGGCGAGCGTCGCGCCCAGGTGGCGGCGGCGCGCGAGGCGCTGAAGCGCAAGCTGGGGCAGCTGGAGGGTCTGGAAATCCGCGAAGCCGTGCTGCCGCCGGCGCGCATCCAGCTCGGCAGCGAACGGCCCGGCGGGACGCGCCTGATCGACACCATGCGCTCCGCCCTGGTCGACGTGCCGCCGGAACGTCTGGCCGCGGTGATCCTCCTGAGCGATGGCCAAGTCCACGACGTGCCGCCGCAGCTGCCGCCCGAGCTGGGCGCGGCGCCGCTGCACGCGCTGATCGCCGGCCGCCGCAACGAGCGCGACCGGCTGGTCGTGATCGAGCAGGCGCCGCGCTTCGGGGTGGTGGGGCGCGTCGTCACCGCGAAGTTCCGGATCGAGGATCCGGCCGGCGGCACCGCGCCGGTCTCGATATCGGTGGGCGGCGAGGTGATCCGGCGCATGGCCGTGCCGGTCGGCCGCTCGGTCGAAATCCCGATCACCGTCGGCAATCCCGGCGCCAACGTGGTCGAGGTCGAGGTCGGCCCCGGACCGAGCGAGCTCACGCTCGACAACAACCGCGCTCTCTTCTCGATCAACGGCGTGCGCGACCGGCTGCGCGTGCTTCTCGTCTCCGGCGAGCCCTATCAGGGCGAACGGGCGTGGCGGAACCTGCTGAAGAGCGATCCCGCCGTCGACCTGATCCACTTCACCATCCTGCGCACCCCGCAGAAGGACGATTTCACGCCGGTGCGCGAGCTGTCGCTGATCGTCTTCCCGATGAAGGAGCTGTTCGAGCAGAAGCTGAAGGAGTTCGACCTCATCATCTTCGACCGCTACGAGACGGGAAACCTGATCACCCGCGAGTATTTCCGCAACATCGCCGAGTATGTGCGGACCGGCGGCGCGCTGCTGGTCTCGGTGGGGCCGGTCTTCGCGACGCAGCGCTCGCTCTACCGCACACCGCTTGGCGCCGTGCTGCCGGCCGCGCCCTCGGGCGACGTGCTGGAGGTCGGCTTCCGACCCAAGGTCACCGAAGTCGGCCAGCGCCATCCCGTGTCGGCCGGCCTGCCGCAGGCGGGCGACCCCGGCAAGGATCCGGAATGGGGCCGTTGGTTCCGCCTCATCACCTCGCGCACCGAGCGCGGCCACGCCGTACTGTCGGGCGCCGAGGATCGGCCGCTGGTCGTGCTCGATCGCGTGGGCGAGGGCCGCGTCGCCCAGCTGATGTCCGATCACCTGTGGCTGTGGAACCGCGGCATCGATGGCGGCGGCCCGCAGCCCGAGCTGGTGCGACGCGTGGCGCATTGGCTGATGAAGGAACCCGACCTCGAGGAAGAGGCGTTGCGCGCCACCGCGACCGGCGGGCGGATCGAGGTGCTGCGCCGCACGCTCGCCACCGGCTTCCCGCCCATCACCATGACCGAACCGGGCGGCGCCACCCGCTCGCTGGTGCCGCGCGAGATCGCGCCGGGTCGCGGCCTCGCCGTGGTCGATGTCGACAAGCCCGGCCTCTACCGCTTCGGCGACGGCACGCTGCAGACCGTGGCCGCTGTCGGCAATCCCGACCCGCTTGAATTCTCCGACGTGCGCGCGACCGACCAGCGCCTGAAGCCGCTCGTTGAGGCGGCCGGCGGCGGCCTCCTGTGGCTGGCCGACCAGGCCGAACCCGACGTGCGCGCCGTGCGCGCCGGACGCGCCGCCGCCGGGTCCGACTGGGTGGGCGTGCGGCGCAACGAGGGCTACTCCGTCGCCGGCATCAACCAGCTGCCGCTGCTGCCCGGCCTCCTGGTGGCGCTCGCCTTCCTGTTCGCGCTGGGCGCCGCCTGGTGGCGCGAGGGACGATAGGCTTCTTTCCGCTCGGACGAGCCCGGCGCGCGGACTGTTGAAACTGTCGAGTTTGTCGAGAGTGTCGAGGGCACGCGCCAATGCCGATGGCATCGGTCTTTTGGCGCCCAAACTGTCGCCGATTCCCTTGAAATTGAGTGCCTTCTCTCTGTCGATTGGCGCGCACGCGACACTGGCCGCCCCAAGCGGGGCGTGGTTCGGCAACGACGCGCGAAGGAAGGCCGGAAGAAGCATGAGCGGGAATACGGGACGATCATAGGATTATGTCAACCTGCCCTGCTTGTGAGCCCAACACCGGCGCCGGGGCGCGGCCTCACGGCGGTCGATGGCAACACAGCGGGCCCGATGGGATTCTCCTGCATGACAGCGACAGGACCGCGCCCTACCCTCCACGGCGGGAGATCTTGATGCCGCCTGCAACCGCTCTTGCCGCTGACGATCGAACGAAACCGGCGCCGACCCGTTCGCGCGCCTTCAGTGCATGCAGCAGCAGGACGGCATTGGTGCCCAACGCGGCGGGCTTGATGCGCACCCTCTGCGGGGCCGCGCTCGTGGCGGTGCTGGCCGGGTGCGCCGAGTCGCCGCCGCCGGAAGCCCGGCTCGGCCAGCCGCCGGGCGCGAAGATCGTGGCGCCGGTCCTGGACGATGCGGACCACGCGCTCGCGCGCCGGATGGAGCCACTGGTGGCGAGCCTGATGGCCCAGGTCGCCGGCGACGCCGCGCGCAAGAGTTTCAGCTATCGCTTCACGCGCCCGGTACGGGTGGCGCTCCTGATGGACGATACCGACGATCCCAAGCTCAAGGCCTGCTCCGCGCGGGGGCCGTCGCGGCTGGCGGAGGGTGTCGCGGCACTAAACGCGATCATGGGGCCTGCGTATGAGGTCGTGGCGCCGGAATCGGACCACGACGTCCTGTTCGCGTTCATGGATCGACCTGCGGCGATGTGGGACAAGCCCATCGCGATGGTGGGCCGCCGGCAGGCGGCGATTCTCAACAGGGCGCTCGACCGCATAGAGTCGATGAGAGCGGCCGGGTTCAATGTCTCGGGTGTCAACCTGGGCCTTCACCATGCGCCGATGCAGCGGGGGTACACAGTAGCGTTCGACCCACGGCACGCTGTCCCACGATACACGCTGTTCGACGCCGATCGTTTGGTCAACCAGTACAGCGTCCTTCCGTGCACGGCGAGTTATGTCTGGTCGCTAAGGGAGACGTGGTTTGGCGTATTCAGTTTTGAAGGGCCCGAACTACACATCGGGGCGGCCAACTTCACCACTGCGGACCCGACGTTGCCGAAGGGCGACTGGAGCATTAACGCGGCCTTTTGCCTTGCGCGCGGACCGGCGTCGCTCACGCCCCATCAGGTCGCCGTCTGCGCGGTCGCGGTTGAGCGGCTGATCGAGCACGAGCGCGCAACTGAGCGCAGCGCGGGGTAGGTAGATGGGAAACACAACCTTCAAGTTCGGCAAGAGCTCGATCCGGGTCAGCCACCGGCGTGAGGTGGCGCTTGGGGAAGCGCTCATGCCGCGTGTGTCGCGATGCCAGGTGCGCCCGCGTCATGCTCGCTTCGGGAGCTTGCCATCAGCGGCGCGGATCTCCGCCACCGCGGCGTCCCAGGCGGCGATGCGGTCGGGGCCGGCGGGGTGCGTATCCAGCAGACCGGTCTCGGTGCGGCCCGACAGGCGCGCCATGGTGAGCAGGAAGCCGCGCGCCTGATCGAGGTCGAAGGCGCCGCGATAGAGCATCACGGCCGCGAGATAGTCGGCCTCGCGCTCCTGTTCCTTGGAGTAGGAGATGCGCCCGATCCGCCCGCCGGTATTGGCGCCGACCTCCATCGCATCGCGGGTCGCGCGACCGCCATCGTTGGAGCGGTAGGTCGCGGCGGCCATGAGGACGCCCATCAGCAACCCGCCGATCACCGCGCCTACGGTCGTGTTGCGCCGAGCCTGCTCGATATGGTTGGCGGCCTGGTGGCCGATCTCGTGCGCGAGCACCAGCGCGAGTTCCGCCTCGTTGGCGGCGTGCTCGAAGATGCCGAGGTTGAGCACGATCTCGCCGCCCGGCCCGGCCGAGGCGTTGAGCGCGCGATCGCCGGAGACGCGAATGCGCCAGTCGCAAACGCCGACATTCATCTCGCGGCAGGTCAGGCTGGCGGGATAGGCGAGCTTGTCCCACACCGCGTTCAGCATGGCCTCAGTTTCCTCCCGCGCCACCGCGCGGCGCGTCGGCGGCGCGGCGTTGGCAATCTCGGTCTGGGCGAGACCGACGCGATCACCGGCGATGGAAGGCAGCTGATGGACCGCGCCAGCGCAGGCGCAGAGCGCGCCGGGCAGCGCGATCGCGCCGGCGCAGGACAGAACCGAACGGCGACGCATGACCCACCCACCCCCCGTGGTTGCATCTCTTGGAGTGACGCTATCGCCGGGGTCGTGCGGGAGTCAATCTGGGGCGCAGGGCGGGACCGACGGGACCGCGTCGTTACACCCCCGAAACTTGATCCGGCGGTCGTGCGTCCCATCTTGGGCAGCATGATCGAGCTTCGACCCTTCGCCCGGCTGGGCAAATCCGACCATGGCTGGCTCAAGGCCAATTTCCACTTCAGCTTCGCGGAGTATCGCGATCCCGCGCGTGTGCACTGGGGGGCGCTGCGTGTCTGGAACAACGACCGCATCGCGCCCGGCACCGGCTTTCCGCCGCACCCGCATCGCGACATGGAGATCGTCACCTACGTGATGAAGGGCGCGATCACGCACGAGGATCATCTCGGCAACCGCGGCCGCACCGAGGCGGGGCAGATCCAGGTGATGAGCGCGGGCCAGGGCATCCGGCACGCCGAGTACAATCGCGAGAGCGACGAGACCGAGCTGTTCCAGATCTGGGTGTTGCCCAACCGCGAGGGCGTGCCGGCGCGCTGGGAGACGGTGCCCTTCCCCGCCGAGGCGCGCGACGGCCGACTGGTGCCGCTCGCCTCGGGGCGCGGCGACGCCGGGGCGATTCCGCTCCATGCTGATGCCTCGCTGCGGGCGGGCACGCTCAAGGCCGGCCAGACGCTGCGTCAGGCGCTGGCCGGCAAGCCCGCCTATCTGGTGCCCGCGCGCGGCCGGGTCGAGGTGCGCGGCGCCGGCGCGGCGCCCGTCGTGGCCAACGCCCGCGACGGTGTCGCCGTCGTCGACCAGGAGGAGATCGAGCTGGTGGCGCTGGAGGACAGCGAGATCGTGCTGGTCGAAACCGATCGGCTGAACTGACCCCGTGCGCTCAGGGCGACGGGAGGGCGCGTCGCCGCACGGCACCTCCCTGTCGTCCTGAACGCCGTGAAGGACCTTTCCTTCACCAGCGCCGTGCCAACGGCGACCTCTAGAGGTGCGTCGGAAAGACTCTAGTATGGCCGGCGACGCGCCGGAGATCGCACATGCTGGAGGTTGAATACTTCTACGCCGCCCATTCCGCGTTTGCCTATCTGGGCTCAGCGCGGTTCATGGCCATCGCTGGCGCCGCCGGGCGGCGCATCGCCCACAAACCTGTCGATTTGCGCCGGGTCGTCGCGGAGTCCGGGTCGGTGCCGTTCGGGCGGCGCACGCGCGCCCACGCCGAGTACTTCTTCGGCCGCGAGATCGAACGCTGGAGCGAGGAGCGCGGCGCTCGCTGGATCGGCCGCATACCGACCCACCATGCCAAGGACATCACGCTACCGAATTGCATGCTGATCGCGGGGCTCACGCGAGGCCTCGTGATCGACGGTCTGGCGCACGCGCTGCTCGAAGCGCACTGGCAACGCGATGCCGATCTGGCCGACCGATCGACGCTTGCAGAGATCGCCCGCGGGATCGGCGTCGATCCCGAACCGTTGCTCGACCGCGCCCTCTCGCCTGAGGTGCAGGCGATCTACCAGGCCAACACCGACGAGGCCATCCGGCGCTCGGTGTTCGGCTCGCCGACCTACGTTGTCGATGGCGACATGTTCTACGGCCAGGACCGGCTGGAGATGGTCGAGCGCGCGCTGCGCAAGCCCTATCGGGCGGGACCCGGCGGGCGCTGAATTGACGCTGCGGTTCCGGCGGGGTTCTATCCGGCCCAACGGAATCACGGGGGGAGTGCGATGGCGTACAAGGGGTTCGATCTCACGGGCAAGGTGTCGCTGGTCACCGGTGGCAATGGCGGCATCGGTCTCGGCATGGCCGAGGCGCTGGCCGAGGCGGGCGCCGATGTCTGCATCTGGGGCACCAATCCCGCCAAGAACGCGGCCGCCGTCGAGAAGCTGAAGCGCTTTGGCCGCAAGGTCCATGCCCAGATCGTCGATGTCGGCGATGAGGCGCAGGTCGATGCGGGCTTCGCCGAGACCGTGCGCGTGCTGGGCAAGGTCGACAATTGCGTCGCCAATTCCGGCGTCAGCGGCCGCGGCAAGGGTGCGATCCTGGAGATGACCGCCGACGAGTGGCGGCGCGTGATGCGGGTCAATCTCGACGGGGTGTTCTTCACCTTCCGCGCCGCTGTCCGGCACATGGCGCCGCGCGGCCAGGGCGGTTCGCTGGTCGCCATGGCGAGCACGGCGGCGGTCGAGGGCGCGGCGCGATCGAGCCACTATGGCGCGAGCAAGGGCGGCGTCTGCGCCATGGTGCGCGCGCTCGCCGTCGAGCTCGCCCGCTACAACATCACGGCGAACTCGATCCTGCCGGGCTGGATCGAGACCGAGATGACGGCCAACGCCTTCGGCAATCCGAAGTTCGCGGCCAACGTCATGCCGCGCATTCCCGAACGGCGCTGGGGCGTCGGCAGCGATTTCGGACCGATCGCGGTCTATCTCGCGAGCGATGCCACCCGCTACACCACCGGCCGCGATTTCGTGATCGACGGCGGCTACACGCTGTTCTGAGCGGCGCCATGATCCGCTTTCCCCGCGCGCTGCCGGCGCTGCTCCTCGCGCTGGCCGCACCGGCGCTGGCACAGGACCCGCCGCCGGATCGCCATGCCGGCTACTACTATCCGGTACCGACCTCGACCGAGACCTACGAGTCGCGGATGCAGAGCCTTGCCGAGATGGACCGCGCGCACCGCATCCAGTTCGCGACGGCGGTGTCGCAAGGCACGCTGCAATCGAGCTATCGCGTGCCCTACGCCGTCTTCGCCAAGGGCGGCGAAGCGGACCGGCTGATCGTGGTCGGGCTTCAGCCGGGCGAAATGTCGACGATCTTCCGGATTCGCGCCGTGCTCGCCAATATGACGACGCAGGCGCGGCTCAGCCCGTTCTTCCAGGAACGCACCATCGTCGAGGACGCGACCTTCTTCGATCTCCTGAAGATGATGGGCTTCCGCCAGATCACCGTCACCGACGGCGACAAGCTCGCGCACAGGTGACGATCCGCTGACGTCCTGCCGCCCGGCCGTCAGATCGCGTTCATGCCACCATCGATGACCAGCTCCGCGCCGGTGACGAAGCGCGCCTCGTCGGAGAGCAGGTAGAGAATGCCGTAGGCGATATCGCGCGGGGCGCCCAGATCGCCGATCGGGATGCGCTTCTTCATGCGCTCGCGGGCGCGTTCGTCGGGCAGGATCGCGTCGCCCATACGGGTCGCGATCACGCCGGGATGCACCGAGTTGCAGCGGATCTTCCAGCCCTTGCGGGCGCAATCCATCGCCACCGTCTTGGTGAACTGCCGCACCGCGCCCTTGCTTGCGCCGTAAGCCGATAGATCCGGCGTGCCGACGAAGGCGGCGAGCGAGGAGGTGTTCACGATCGAGCCGCCCCCGCCTTCGCGCATCAGCGGCACCGCGACCTTGCAGCCGAGGAACACGCCCTCGACATTGACCGCGAGAATGCGACGCCACTGCTCGACCGTTTCGTCCGCAAAGCGGCTGGGGAACGGCCCCGCGATGCCGGCATTGTTGGCAAGCCCGTCGAGCCTGCCTTCGGCGGAGCGAATGCCCTCGATTACCCGGACCCAGTCGGCCTCGCTCGAGGTGTCGTGCGCCACGAAGCGCGCGGCCGCGCCGATCGCCTTCGCCGTCGCCTCGCCGCCCGTGCGGTCGATGTCGCTCGCGATCACCCGCGCGCCCTCGGCCGCCAGCAATTCCGATGTCGCCCGGCCGATGCCCGACCCCGCGCCGGTCACCAGCACCACCTTGCCCTTCATGCGATCCATGCGCCGCCTCCCGTTGAGGAGACGGTAGGTTCGGTGCAGGGTGGGCTCAAGCACGGAGGACCGGATGGCCCGCAGACTGGAATTCTTCTTCGACTATGGCAGCCCCTACAGCTACCTCGCCGATACCCAGGTCGAGGCGATCGCGGCCCGCACCGGCGCCACGCTCGCGCGCCGGCCGATGCTGCTGGGCGGCGTCTTCAAGGCCACCGGCAACGTCTCGCCCGCCGCCTTCGCGCCGCGTGCGGCCTGGACAGGCTCCGACATGGCGTTGTGGGCGAAGACCTACGGTGTGCCCTTCAAGCGCAATCCGTTCTTTCCCGTGAACACGCTCAATCTGATGCGCGGCGCCGCGGCCGCCGAGATCGACGGGGTTTTCGACCGCTATCATCCCGCGATGTTCCGCGCGATGTGGGTGGAGGGCCGCAACCTGAACGACATGGGCGAGGTCGTCGCGGTGCTGAAAGGCGCTGGACTGGACCCGGCGCACTTCGGAAAGCGCCTGCAGGACCAGGATGTGAAAGATCGACTGAAGGACACCACCGAGGAGGCGGTGCGGCGCGGTGTCTTCGGCGCGCCGACCTCGTTCGTGGGCGAGCGCATGTTCTTCGGCAACGATCGCCTGCACTTCGTCGAGCGCGCGCTCAGGGGTGAGTTCGACTGACGGGACGGCGCTCGCTGTTCGTCACTCCATCTCGATCACCGCCTTGCCGACGACCTTGCGATCGCGCAGCGCCAGCAGCGCGTCGGCGACGCGCTCGAGCGGGAAGCGGTGGGAGATGTGCGGGCGCATCACGCCCTGCGCGGCCAGCGCCGGCAGGTCGCGGGCATAGTCGTCGGCGAAGGTGCGCGACTGGCGGATCGTGCTCTCGCCCGCGCGCACGCCCAACACCGCGAGCCCCTTGATGAGAATATGGTTGGACATGAGCTTGCTCGGTCCGCCCGAGGTGAAGCCGACGACCAGCAGTCGCGCGCCATAGGCGGCAGCGCGGACGGATTTCTCCAGCACCTCGCCGCCCACCGGATCGTAGATCACGTCGGCACCGCGGCCGTCAGTCATGCCCTTGGACACGGCGACGAAGTCGGCCTCGCGCAGGTTCACCGTGAGGTCCGCACCCTGTTCCTTCACCACCGCAAGCTTGGCGTCGTCGGAGCCGGTCGCGATCACCTGCGCGCCGAGATGCTTGCCGAGCTGGACGGCCGCCAGGCCGACACCGCCCGTGGCGCCATGCACCAGCAGGACCTCGCGGCGCTTCAGCGCGGCGCGATGGACCAGCGCGTGATAGGCGGTCTGGGCGGCGACCCGGAAGGCGGCGGCCTCAGAATGCGACCAGCCGGCGGGCGCGCGGGTCAGGGCACGCGCCGGCACTGCCACATACTCCGCGAAGGCGCCCGGCTTGGCGCCGAAGATCGCGCGATCACCCACGCGCCAGTCGGAGACGTCCGCGCCGACCTCGTGGATCGTGCCGGCGCCCTCCAGCCCGGGCACGAAGGGCAGCGCGGGCTTGTGCTGGTAGCCGCCGGCCACCATCAGCACGTCGGGGAAGTTCACGGCGGCGGCGCCCACCCGGACGACCACCTCGCCGGCGCCGGCGCGTGGGATCGGCCGCTCCTCGATGCGCAGCACGGACGGATCGCCCAATCGGTCGCAGATCACGGCGCGCATCGTCCGGCTTCTCCCCTGTTGCCCGGTGTATAGTGCGTGGGCCCCCGTCCATGCAAAGCCGCGCCCGGAAATTCTTCGCCGCCCTGCGCACGGTCGCCGTCGTTGTCGGCGTCACGCTGGCGCTCGACTTTGCGGTGACGCTGTTCATTCCCGCCAAGCTGCTCGACAGCTGGCTGGCCGCCCGCGAGCGCGACGCCGCCGTCTACGACCGCACGGTCGCCTGGCATCACGAGATCCGACCCAACCTCGATCTTGAACGGTTGTGGGGCGCGACGCGCTATCGCTTCCGCAGTGACGCGCACGGTCACCGCACCGGTGCCTGTGCCGGCGATGTCGACGCACCGCTGTTCCAGGGTCGCACGGTGTTCGTGGCAGGCGATTCATTCGCCGAGGGGCTGGGCGTCGCGTTCGAGGCGAGTGTCGCGGGGCTGCTGGCTTGCGCGTATCGGGAGGCGGGCTTCTCCGTGCGCAATCTCGGCACGCAGACCTACAGCCCCGTGATCTATCACCATCGTATCGCCGACGCGGTGCGCCGCACCGGTGTCCGACCGAGCGAGATCGTGCTGTTCCTCGACCTGTCAGACATCCACAACGACGCCAACGACTATGTCGAGATCGGCGGACGGGTGCTGAACGAGCCGCCCAGCGTCGGCCGGCGCAGCAAGGATTTTCTCAAGCGCAACTTCACCAGTATCGCCGTGGCGTTTGAATTGCGGCAACGCTACGCCGTGGAGCACGCCTCACCCATCGCGGTGTCGGGCAATCCGCTCGCGCGCTGGACGGTCGATCCGGCGCTACAGCAGGCGTGGGCGCGACGCGGGCTGGAAGTTGCGGGTCGCAATCTCGATCGCCTGGTGGCGCTCTGCCGCGAGTGGGGCTGCCGGTTGACGCTGGTGGTCTATCCCTGGCCCGACCAGCTCTTCGCGGGCGACCGCGAGAGTCTGCAAGTCACCCACTGGCGCGACTGGAGTGCCGCGCGCGATGTGCGGTTCGTCGACGCGTTTGCGCCGTTCTTCGAGCGGCCAGCCGAGCAGGCCGTGCGCGAGTGGTATATCAAGCGCGATATCCACTTCAATGACGCCGGCCATCGTCACCTGTTCGAGGCGGTCTGGAGCCAGATCAAGCCGTAGCGCCTTGCGATCCGGCTGGGATCAAGCGGATCGAAACACCGACGACCGACTCATTGCGATGACGTACTTGCGCTCGCCGGGAGCGGCGTCAGCGCTTCAGCGGTAGTCCGGGCCGGCGGCACTCCGACGAGGCGCGCTGGAAGACGGCCGCGAAGCCGCGCAGGTCGAGACGGTCGCTGTGCATCTCGCCGTCGCGCGACAGGCCGGAGATCGCGACCCAATCACGTTCACCCAGCGCCGCGATGATGCGCCGGTCGGTCGCCTCGTCGGTCGCCCAGGCGAATTCGCCATCGGTGAAGAGGCGGAAGCTCGGGCCGTTCTCGAACTCCAGCCGCACGATGCTGTCGCGCCGGAAGGCATAGGCGCTCGCGAACGCAACGCTGTCCCAACTCTGGCGGTGCGGCCGGTGGGTCACATAGAGCATCGGACGGATGTCGCGCTTCTGCCGCGCCTGCAAGGCGAGCGGCGTGTGGGCGACGTAGCAGATGCGGTGCGCGCCGGACCCCGCCGCATGAGCGCGCCACTCCATCACCTCCAAGAGCCGCACCGGGTCGTCGGGCGATGACACCACCGGCGGCGTCGCCGATAGCGCAACGGCCGCCTGGGCCGGCGATTGCGCGCGCGCCACGCCGCAGGCGGCGACGATGATCGCCGTCGTCGCGGTCAGCAGCCGTATCAAGATGCGCCCCATGCCCAGTCCCCAGATCTGAGACCGGAGATAAGATTAGCCTCCAAGCCGTTGTTTTTCAACGGATTTGAGACGATTTCGATGTTTGCGCTTGTAGATGGGCTCGCCGAACACCGGCAGGGGCACCGGCTCGGTCGGCGCGCCCGCCGCCACCGGGCGCGGCGCGAAGCGGCCGAGGCTCTGGACCCGGTCGTACATGACCAGGGCGCCGGCAATCCCAAGATTGACCGAAAACCGCGTGGGAATGCGGACCACCCAATCGCAGAGCGCCTGCACGTCCTTCGACAGCCCCTCGCGTTCGGCGCCGAGGATGTAGGCCGCCTGCCGGGGATGGCGGAAGCTCGGCAGTTCGATCGCGTCGTCGGAAATTTCGATGCCGACCAGGCGGCAGCCCACAGGCAGGCGGAAATCGTCCAGCTCGGCGAAGTGGAACGTCGGCACGCTGCCCGGCGTGTCGGAGGTGTCGGCCAACCCGCCGCGGCGCCGGTCATAGCGGGCGCGGAGTGTGAACACGAACCCGGCGCCGAAGGCATGGGCGGTCCGAAACAACGTGCCGACATTCATCGGCTTGCTGATGCCTTCCACCCCGATGCCGAAATAGCCTTTCATGACCGCGCGAATTGTTGCAGTAAGATTGTATCAGGCGCCCGATCCCCCGGTACCGTCGGGGTCGGAGCGTTACAAGGTCATAATGTCCGTCGCTTCCTCCGTCGACAGGGTGCGTGCGCAATACGAGGCGCTACCCTACCCCGCCCGCGATCCCCGCGAGGAGGCGCTCCGGTTGATCACCGGCACACCGAGCCACGTCCTTGAGATCAATCACTATCTGTTCGCCGGGCGGCTGAACTTCGCACGGCCGTTCCGCGCCCTGGTGGCGGGCGGCGGCACCGGCGATGCCTGCATCATGATGGCCCAGCAGCTCGCCGACCGGCAGTCGCCGGCCGAGGTGGTCTATCTCGATCTCTCGTCGGCCTCGCGCGCGATCTGCGAGGCGCGGGCCAAGGCGCGGGGCCTTCGCAATATCCGCTACGAGACCGGCTCGCTGCTCGATCTGCCGACGATGGGGCTGGGCAGCTTCGACTACATCGACTGCACCGGCGTGCTGCACCATCTGCCCGATCCGGCGGTGGGGCTCGCCACGCTCGCCGCGTCGCTCAAGCCCGAGGGCGGCATGGGCGTGATGCTGTATGGCGAGTATGGTCGCAACGGCGTCTATCCCATGCAGGAGATGCTGCGCGTGCTGGCGCCGGAGTCGATGGCGACCGAAGACCGGATCGCCATGACCAAGCGGCTGATCCGCTTTCTGCCGACCACCAACCTGTTCCGCCGCAATCCCTATATCGGCGACCACATCACGGGCGGCGATTCGGGGGTGTACGATCTGCTGCTGCACAGCTGCGATCGCGCCTTCACGGTGCCGCAGATCGGCGACCTGGCAAGCGGCGCGGGCCTGCGCATCGTGGCGTTTCTCGAGCCGGTCCGCTACGAGCCGGCGACCTACATGAGCGATCCGATGATCGCCCGTCAGCTCTCCTCGCTGCCGCTGCTGGAGCGCGCGGCCTTCGCCGAGCGGCTGGCCGGCAATCTGCGCACCCATGTGTTCTACGCCACGCGTGCGGGTTTCGACACGGTGGCGCGGCCCGAGGACACCTCGGCGATTCCGGTGCTGCGCGAGCTCGATGGCCAGAAGCTCGCGGCGGGCCTTCAGCCCGGCATGCCGCTGGTCGCCAATCTCGATGGCTTCCCCTGGCGGGCGCAGCTGCCGGCGCTCGCCCAGCGCATCGTCAAACATATCGATGGGCGACGGACCATCGCCGAGATCTACACGGCCATGGGCAGCGAAGGCGCGCTGCCGCGCTGGGAGGACTACTACGCCCAGATGGAAGATCTCTATCTCAAGCTGAATGGCGTGAACCATCTGCTGTTGCGTTTCCGCGGTTGACGCCGCGTGAGCGTCAACTCTTTCGCCATCGCGCTCGCGAACGCCGCGCTCTGGACCGTCTATCTCCAGCTCACCCGCCAGATCGTGGGCGGCGGGCGGCTCGATTCGTGGGCCTATACGCTCGTGCAGCTGTTGGCCGCCGGCGTCCTGATGATGTGGCTGGGCCGGCGCGCGCCGGGGAGCTGGCGCGACCTGATCTCGCCCTGGACGATGCTCTATGCGCTCGCCCGCGTGGTGGTCGTCGGATCGACCGCGGCGTCGCTGGTGTGGCTCGCCGCCGCGCAAAGCACGCTGGTGGCGACCTCCAGCGTCGTGGTGGGCGCGCTCGCCGCCTGGGCGATCGAGCGCCGCCCGCCGCCGCGCCGCGAGCGCTGGGCGATCGCCGGACTCTTTGTCGGCATCGTGGGGCTGGTCGCGAACCTGACGCCCGATACGGCCTGGCGCGGCGCGATGTGGACCATCCTGTCGGAGAGCGTGCTGGTCGCGACCTCGTTCATGATCGCCGCCCACCCGTCCAACCGCAGCCCCGACCTCGCCGTGCGCTCGCGCTTTACCGGCGAAATGCTGCTGGTGACCTCGGTCGCGCTGATCGCCGGCTGGACGGTGGCGGGACTCGCCGGCGTGACGCGCACGCCCTGGGAGGGTGCGGGCGACGCCTTCGGCAATCCCGAGCTCTGGATGTGGGGCGTGCTGGCGGGCCTTGTGTTTCGCGGTCCCGGCACCTGGATTTCCTTCTGGACGATCAACGCCGCCGGTGTGCAGGGCTATTTGATCGGCCTCACCGCCATTCCATTTCTGTCGATCCTTGCCGAGATCGCGCTCGGCGAGCTGGGGCTGATCAACGCCGCGCGCCTCAGTCTTGCGGAGTGGCTCGCGGCCGCAGCGATCCTCGCGGCGGCGCTGTGGCTGATGGTGGTGCGGCTGCAAGCGCGAGACGCCGGCGCGCCATAAGTCGCTGCTCGGGCTGGGTGCGCGATCGCGCCTCGGCGAGAGCGAAATGTTGCCGGGCCTCGTCGAGGCGGCCCAACTCCGCGAGAAACGTCGCCATCGCGGCATGCCCATAGGGCGATGCGCCAAGCGTCGGCAGCACCGATTCCACCGCCTCGATCCCGGTCGCGGAGCCGCGGGCGCGGCCCACCGCGACGGCGCGGGCGAGCGCGAGCGTTGGCGAGGCATCGATCTCGAGCAGTCCGTCGTAGATCTCAAGAATGCGCGACCAGTCCGTCGCCGCACCCGACGGCGCGGTGGCGTGCAGCGCCGCGATTTCGGCGCGGGCGTGCCAGACCGTGAGCGCCCCGCCACGGGCGGAGCGCTCGAGATGCGCAAGACCCAGCGCGATGGCTGACGCATCCCAGGCCGCGCGCGGCTGATCGTCCAGAAGCTGCGCCACGCCATCGGGACCGACCCGCGTCGCGAGTCGCGCGGCGGTGAGCAGTAGCAGCGCCGCCAGCGCGTCGCTCGCCGGCGCGCGCGTCGTTTTGTGGCGGGCGAGCGCGCGGGCGAGCCGGATCGCCTCGACGCACAGCTCCGGCTGCACAAGCGACTCGCCGGAGGACGCGGAGTAGCCCTCGTTGAACATCAGCCAGAGGGCGGTGCGCACCGACTCCGCGCGGGCCGGCAGCGCGTCGGGCGGCGGCGTCTCGATGGGGATGTCGGCATCCTCAAGCGCGCGGCGCGCGCGCACCAGACGCTGGGCGATGGCGGTCGGCTCGGCCAGCAGACCGGCGGCAATCTGCGGCACGGTGAGGCCCGCGACGGTTTTCAGCGCCACCGTCACCCGCATCTCGGGCGAGAGCACTGGATGGCAGACGGCGAACAGGAGCGCGAGCTCGTCCTCGTTCAGCTCGCGCTCGAACCGACCCTCGGTCGGCGCGGCGGCGGGCGGAACCTCCAACGTACCCGCGAGGCGCGCCGCGCGGGCGGCGCCCCGCAACAGGTCGAGCGCGCGATTGCGCGCGACGACCGCGAGCCAGGCTTCGGGCTCCGGCGGCACGCCGCGCCACGGCCACAGATCCAGCGCACGCATCAGCGCGTGCTGGACCGCGTCCTCGGCGACATCGAGACGGCCCGCCCCCAGCCGGCGCGCGAGCGCGGCCACCAGCCGGCTGCCGGCGTCGCGCGCCAGCCGGTCGATCGCCGCGCTGGCGGGACTGTCCGGGGCGGCCCTGGTCAGGCGCCCTTCTTGGCCTCGTCGACCGAAGCCTGGTCGAGCGCGCGCAGTTCGATCCAGTTGCCCTCCCGCAGGTGCGGGCACTCGCGCACGATCGCATCGGCCTCGGCGGCATTGGCCGCTTCGATCACGAAATAGCCGCTGATCACGTCCTTGGCTTCGGCGTAGGCGCCGTCGGCGACGACGGGCTTGCCGTCCTTGACGCTGAACTTTCGGATCGCGCCGGTGGTGAGCTTCTCGCCGCTCACCAGCTTGCCGCGCCGCCCCAGATCGCCCGCCCAGGCCGAATAGCGGCGGATGGTCTCCATCATCGCCTCGCGCGGCATGGTGAGGTTGTCATTGGGGTTCTGGTGCAGAAGCAGGATGTACTGGGCCGTGTCGGTCTCCGTGGAAGGGCCGGCGACGGTGTGCCGCCACCCCCTTAACGTCCGGCGGGCGACGGAATCGACATCGCCGCCCAACTTTTTTTCAGCGTCCGGCCAGCGCCTCGGGATTAGTGACGTTTATCGGCTTGCCGTCGAGCCAGGCCTCGATATTGGCGACCGTCTCGCCGTGATAGACGCGATAGTTCTCTTCCGCGACATAGCCCAGATGCGTCGCCAGCGTCACGTTGGGCAGGCGGGTGAGCGGATGGCCCGCAGGCAGCGGCTCGATGTCGAACACATCGAGCGCCGCATGCGCCAGCGTGCCGTCCGACAGCGCCGCGACCAGGGCCCGCTCGTCGACGATCGGTCCGCGCGAGGTGTTCACCAGGATCGCGCCCGGTTTCAGGCGGGCGAGTTCGGCGGCGCCCAGCAGGCCGCGCGTGCGCTCCGACAGAACGAGGTGGATCGACAGAAAATCCGACGTCGCGAGCAGCTCGTCGCGCGACACCAGGCGCGCACCGCTCGCTTTCGCCTTCTCCTCGGTGAGGTTCTGGCTCCAGGCGACGACCTCCATGCCGAAGGCGCGCGCGTAGCCCGCGACGCGGCTGCCGAGCTTGCCGAGCCCCAGCACGCCCAGCCGCTTGCCCTCGAGGATGTGCATGTTGCGCAACCCCTGATGCCAGCCGCCCGCCCGCATGCCGCGATCGGCCCGCGCAAGATCGCGCGCCGCCGACATCAGGAGCGCCCAGGCGAGCTCGGCCGTCGAGGCTGTCGAGTTGCCGCCCTTGGTGTTGCAGACGGGGATGCCGCGCGCCGTCGCCGCCGCGGTGTCCAGGCTGGGCGCGCGCGCGCCGGTCAGCACGATCAGCTTCAGGGCCGGCAGACGGTCGATCAGCGCCTTGGGAAACGGCTGCCGTTCGCGCAGCAACTGCGCGATCTCGAACGACGCGAGCCCGCGCGCCGCGTCATCGATCGAGCCGAACGGTTGGTCGAACGCCACGATTCCGACGCCGCGCCGGCGCAATCGATCCCAGTCGGCGAGTTTCAGCGCCACGTTCTGATAGTCATCGAGGAGAGCGAGCTTCATGCGCGGCGGATCATGCGGGCGCCATCAGGGCCATGCAAGGCGGCCGGCCGCTCGCGCGCATCAACGATGTTGATCGGGAAGAATTGGAGCGGGCGAAGGGATTTGAACCCTCGACCCCAACCTTGGCAAGGTTGTGCTCTACCCCTGAGCTACGCCCGCGCTCCGACCCGGCGGGAACCGCCGGGAGGCGGTGTGGATAGGGCTTTTCGGCCGCCTTGGCAAGGGGCCGGGGCGCTCAAGCCATCGCCAGCAGGCGCTGCAAATACTTGCCGTACTCGCTGGTCGCGATCGGCTCGATCAGCCGCGCCAGACCGGCGTTGTCGATGTAGCCCATGCGCCACGCGACCTCTTCGGGGCTGCCGATCTGGAGACCCTGCCGATCCTCGACCGTCTCGACGAACTGCGCGGCACGCAGCAGGCTCGACGGCGTGCCGGTGTCGAGCCAGGCATAGCCGCGGCCGAGCCGCTCGACATCGAGCCGGCCCGCCTTGAGATAGTGGGCGTTGATGTCGCTGATCTCGAGCTCGCCGCGCGCCGAACGCGGCGTCGCCTGCGCCACCTCGCAAACGTCGGCGCTGTAGAAGTAGAGGCCGGTCACCGCCCAGTTCGAGCGCGGCTGCTTGGGCTTCTCGACGATCGAGATGGGACGGTCCTGGGCATCGAACTCGACCACGCCATAGGCGGTCGGATCCGACACGTAGTAGGCGTAGATCGTGGCGTTGCTGCCGGCGGCACCGCGCTCGACCATGGCGCGCAGGCTGTCGCCGTAGAAGAGATTGTCGCCGAGGATGAGGCCGACGCGCGAGGTGCCGATGAAGGTCCGGCCGATCAGGAACGCCTCGCCGATGCCGCCAGCCTTGGCCTGCAGCGCGTAGCTGATGTCGAGGCCCCATTGCCGGCCATCGCCGAACAGCCGGTGGTAGGACTCGATGTCCTGGGGGTTCACGATCAGCAAGATCTCGCGGCAGCCCGACAGCATCAGCGTGGTCAGCGGGTAGTAGACCATCGGCTTGTTGTAGACGGGCAGAAGCTGCTTGTTCGACGCGCGCGTCATGGGGTAGAGCCGCGTACCGCTGCCCCCCGCCAGTACAATGCCTTTCATTCCGATCCTCGTTCTCCCCGATGGCATAGCTCACGCAAGTGACGGCCGAGGTCAAGCGGAACCGGCGTCGTGCTGACGCCACAAGCCCTGCTGGCGCGGCTCGATGCGGCGGGCATCGCGCATCGCACCGTCGAACATCCGCCGGTCTTCACCGTCGAGGAGGCGAAGGCGCTGCGCGGGACGTTGCCCGGCGCGCACATCAAGAACCTCTTCCTGCGCAACAAGAAGGAAGAGATGTGGCTTGTCGTGGCGCTCGAGGATCGCGCGATCGACCTCAAGGGGCTGGGCGAGCGGTTGGGCGCGGGACGCCTGTCGTTCGGCAGTCCCGACCGGCTGGCGCGGTATCTCGGTGTCACGCCCGGATCGGTGACGCCGCTGGCGCTGCTCAACGATGCCGCGGGGGCGGTTCGACTGGCCATGGATCGGGGGCTCGCCGACGCCGATCCGGTGAACGCCCACCCGCTCATCAACAGCATGACGACGGCGCTCGCCATGCGCGATCTGCTGCGTTTGCTGGAGGACACCGGCCACCGGCCGGTCTGGCTGGATCTGGACCGATAGTGTTATAGTGTAACATTGCTGTCTGGAGAAGCCATGCACCGTCGTCCTTTCCTGGTCGGCTTGACCGCCGCCCTCGCCACGCCCGCGCTCGCGCAAGACAAGCCGCGCGTCGTGGCAACGTTCTCGATCCTGGGCGACATGGTTCGGGAGATCGCGGGCGACCGAGTTGAACTCACCACCCTGGCCGGTCCCGACGCCGATGCGCACGTCTTCAAGCCGACGCCGGCCGACGCGCGCGCCGTGGCGCAGGCGGCATTGCTGGTCGCGAACGGTGGCGGCTTCGATTCGTGGGCCGACAAGCTCGCGAAGGCCGCACCACTGCGGGGCCGGCGGATTTCCGCCGTGCAGGGGATCACGCTTCAGAAGGCGCAACACGGGCACGGGCACTCGCACGGGCACAGCCATGGCCACAGCCACGCGCACGGACCCGATCCGCATTGCTGGCAGGATGTTTCGCTCGCCCGTCGCTACGCCGCGACCATCGCCGAGGGACTGCGCGCGGTCGATGCGGCCGGTGCCGCTCACTACATGCAACGGCTCGCGGCCTACGATGCCCGGTTGGTCGACCTCGACGCCTGGGTGAAGCGCGAGATCGCCACGGTGCCGGCCGACAAGCGTCGCGTGATCGCGAGCCACGATGCCTTCGCCTATTTCGAGCGCGCCTATGGCGTGAAGTTCCACGCGCCGCGCGGGCTCAGCACCGAAGCCGAGCCGACCGCCAAGGACGTGGCGGCGCTGATCCGGCTGGTCCGCGACCAGAAGATCAAGGCGCTGTTCGTCGAGAACATGACCAACCCCGCCCTGGTCGAGCAGATCGCGCGCGAATCGGGCGGACGGGTTGGCGGCAAGCTCTTCAGCGACGCGCTGTCGCCGCCAAGCGGCCCGGCCGGAACCTACGACGCGATGATGCGCCACAACGTCAAGACCCTGGTCGCCGGCATGGCGGCGAACTGACGTCGCTCTACACGGGCTCGACCGCGACCCCGGCCGCGCGGCGTGCGGCCTGCAGCGTGTTCAGCATCAGGCACGCGCGAGTCATCGGGCCCACACCGCCCGGCACGGGCGTGATCGCGCCGGCAACGGCCGCCGCCTCGTCATAGGCCACGTCGCCGACCAGCCGGCTCTTGCCGCCGGGAACGTCGGTGCGGTTGATGCCGACATCGATCACCGTGGCGCCCGGCTTGATCCAGTCGCCACGCACGAAGCGCGGCTTGCCGATCGCGGCCACCACAATGTCGGCGCGGCGGCAGAGCGCGGGCAGGTCGCGGGTGCGCGAATGGGCGATGGTGACGGTGCAATCGGCGCGCAGCAGCAGCTGGACCATCGGGCGGCCCACCAGCGTCGAGCGGCCGATCACCAGGGCATCGAGACCGCCGAGCGCGGGCCGCGCCTCGGCCAGCATCAGCGAGACGCCGAGCGGCGTGCAAGCCACGGGAAAATCGAGCGGTGCGCCGGCGGCCAGCGCACCCAGCCGACCGACATTCACGGGATGGAACCCGTCGACATCCTTGTCGGGATCGACCGCCGCCAGCACCCGCGTGGTGTTGATGTGCCGCGGCAGCGGCAGCTGCACCAGAATGCCGCTCACGGCCGGATCGGCGTTGAGCCGCGCCACCAGCGCCAGCAAGTCGGACTCGGTCGTCGCCGCGGGCAGTCGATGATCGAACGCCGCCATGCCGGCATCGGCCGCGTTGCGACCCTTGGCCTGCACATAGACATCGCTCGCGGCATCGTCGCCGACCAGAACGGTCGCCAGTCCCGGTTGAGGCGCACCGCCCGCGCGCAGCGCCGCAACAGCGCTCGCCACCCGACCGCGCAGGCCCTGGGCCAGCGCGTTGCCGTCGATCCGCACGGCGCTCATCGCACCAGGTTCGGCCAGACATACTCCGCAAGCAGGCTGCGCGCGAAGAACAGGGCGAGAAGCAGGATCACCGGCGAGATGTCGACGCCCCCGAGATCAGGCATGAAGCGACGGATCGGCTTCAGCACCGGCTCGGTGAGGCGGTGGAGCAGGTTGCCGATTGCCCGCACCGCACCGTTGCGGGGGTTCACCACGTTGAACACGACCAGCCAGCTCATGATCGCGGCGATGATGATCACCCACGTGTAGATGTCGATGATCGTGAAAACCAGCGCGCCGAGGGATTGCATCCGGACTCCGTGGGGCTGTGGCGGTTATATCCAAGCCCCTGCCGCAGCGGCAAGCGGCGCCGGTCAGCTGCGCTCCAGCCGGAACTCCAGCGCGCCCAGCCGCAGCGTTTGCGCCGTCGAAATGTCGCGCGGCCCATGCTCAGGCAGAAGCCGCGCCCCATCCACGAAGCTGCCGCCCGCCGACCCCAGATCCTCAAGGCCAAGCCGGGCGCCAGCGACCATCAGGCGCGCATGCGGCGTGCCGATCGAAGGATCGGCGATCGACAATTCCTGGGCCGTCGTGGCGGGCGCGGCGGTGACGAGATAGGCGCCGTCCATCGTCGGCACATCGATCGACATCCGGTCGCTGACCAGACGAAACCGCGCGGCCGGCGCGGACAGCGACCGCGGCGGCGGCGGCAAAGCTCCCCCAGGCCCCGCGACCGGAGGCAGGCCGCGCGCCGATACGGGTGCCGCCGGCGGACCGGCAGGACTCCAGCCCCCCGCCCCCGCGTGGCCGGCGGCGAACTCGTCGTCGCGCGGCCAGCGCATGTAGGCGAAGACCCACAGCAGCACGAACGGAATGATCGCACCGACACCGGTCAGGATCAACAACGTGGCGCCAAGCCCCATCCAGCCGGGAAAGCCCGCCTTCTCGCAGATGCGCCAGGCCATCCATCCCGCCAGCACGGCGCCCACAGCGGCGAAGAAGCCGGTGACGCCGAAGAAGCCCAACAGGGCCGCGATCTCCACACCCATGGCTCAGAGCCCCTGCCGGCGAGACTCGCCCGCCGGCCACTGGCTGAACGCGAGTACGGCCAGCACGATGAAGAGGCCGATGCCGGGAACGAGATGGAACAACGACACCGCGCCGGAGAACCCCGCGCGACGGCAGATCCGCCAGGTTGGCACGATCAGCAGCAGCGCCAGCAACAGATGGAACAGCAGGAAGAGCACCAGCGCGATCGCGCCGAAGCCGAGGAGCCAGGACACCGGGTCGGCCATGGCTGTCAGACGAGCGCCACGACTTCGATCTCGACGGCGACGTCGCGCGGCAGACGCGCGACCTGCACGGTCGAGCGGGCGGGCGGCACGGCGCCGAAATACTCCGGCTTGCCATACACTTCGTTCATCGCGGCGAAGTCGTTCATGTCGCGCAGGAACACGGTGGTCTTCACCGCGCGATCGAGATCGGACCCGGCAGCGCGCAGAACGGCGCGCAGATTGGCGAGAACCTGCCGTGTCTGTTCGGCGATGCCGCCAGCCACGACCTGCCCGGTTCCGGGATCGAGCGGAATCTGACCGGCGCAGAAGACGAAGCCGCCCGCCGTGATCGCCTGCGCATAGGGGCCGAGTGCGGCCGGCGCGGCGGCGGACTGAATGGCGGTCTTGTTCGAGCTCATGGCGGGTTCATCCGGGTTTGCGGTCACGGGGGCCGCGATTGCGCGGCAGCTCATAGATAATGGCTGACGGGCGATCCGGGGCGGGCTGCGACAAGCCGTCATCGACCGGCTCGGCGGGCGCGGGCGGCACGGCGGCGCCGGGCCAGGCACCCGGGGTCGGCGGCTGGCCCGTGGCCGGGTCGAACACGGGCGCTCCCGGCACGGTGACGCCCGGCCAGGCGCCCGGGGTCGGCGGTTGACCCGCGGCCGGATTGAATGCGGGCGCCGGCGGCTCAGGCGCCGCCGCCTTCGGCGGAGCCGCGAGGGCGGCATCGTCGGGATGGGGTTCCGCCGTATCGAGGGGGACCGGCCTGGGGCGGGCGTTCGCCGACGCGACCTGCTTCACCTGCCGCCAGCGATCGAGCGCGGAGCCATAGTCGACGTTGAATGGCGTGGCACTGGCAATCGTTGGTTCGGCCGCCGCGGGTGCCGCGGCCGCCTCGCCCCGCTCCGCCGCCAGCGCGGCGGCCCGGGCCGCCACTTCCTCGCGTGTCGGTATCACCGGCCGACGCTCCCGAGCCCGGCGGCGGGGGCGTTCCGAGTCGGCCTCTGACTCTGCGGCATCGTTCCGATTCTGGTTGGTCCGGGCGAGCGCACCGGGCAGCGATTGGCCGGCGGCCGCACCGACCAGCAGCATGAAGGTCGCGGCGACGGCCGGCATCTGCACACTGAAATCGATCATCGCGTGAGCGCCGACGAGCGCACAGGCGGCGAGCCCCGCGATCGCAAAGCTGGTGCCGCGCGCCCGCGTGAAGACGCCCTGGAGCATGAGACCGACGGTCAGACCAAGGAGTGCGAGGCTGCCGATCAGGCCGATCATGCCGCCCTCGATCACCAGCTCGAGATAGGAGTTGTGGGCGAGATCCACCCAGGAGTTGTCGAACACCGCGCTGCCATCGTTGGCGCGGTTGAAGGCGGCGGGGAAGCCGGCCAGCCCATGGCCCACCAGCGGTCGCTCGGCGGCCGCGAGACGGGCGACATCGAACAGATCGACGCGCGCCTCGTACTGTTCGGTGCTGAGACGGTTCACGAGGCTACCGCCACCCAATGCGAGGAAACCGAAGATGGAGGCAACCGCGAGCACCAGTACGGCGACGAATTGCCGAACGCCGATATCGCGCAACGCGACCATCAGCACCATGAACACGAACAAGCCGAACGCCGTGGCCATGAAGCCGCCGCGCGAGCCGGTGAGAACCACCGCGAAGATCCCGAGCAGCACGGCGGCCAGCAGCAAGAAGAACGTCGGGCTCGCCTCAAGCGACAAATTCTGGACGAGCCGCAGCCAGGTGCCGCGACCCGTGACCAGTCGGCGCGCCTCCTGGAGCAACGGGCCCAGCGCCGCGACGACGCCGAGCCCGGCGTAGGTGGCATAGGAGTTGCGGTTCACGAATGTGCTGGTGAGGCTCCCGGGATACTCGGTCTTGTCGAACCACAGGATCTTCCGCCAACCGCCGAAGAACTCGATCAGCCCGTAGAGCGCATAGCCCGCCGCCGACAGGGCCACCGCGACATAGATGAGCCGCGCGAGGTGCCGGTCGCGGCCGAAATGCAGCGCCATCAGGAAGATGCCGCCGTAAGCCACGATTTTCATCAAGAGCGTCCGGCCAGCGATGGGCTCAAGCCCGATCGCGCCGTCCAGGGTCGCGCCCAGCGAGCGCCCCGCTTCGCTCCAGGCGGGATGCGCCACGGTCTCGCCAAGCGGCAGCCCCTGCAGCAGGTACCAGCCGACAAGAAGCGCGAGGCCGAGGCAGAAGGTGGCGGCATACTTGGCGAGCGGGCCCTCGCCCGCGTCGAAGTGCGAGCGACGGCGGCGGCGGCGGCGAAACTTGGGATCCTCGTCCGCGCTCGGCGATCTCGCGCTCCTGCGCCCGCGCCTCCAGCGTCGGCTCCATAACCCGGTAGATCGCCCAGGCGACTAGAAGCAGACCGACCGCGAGCGCCATCACGCTCCAGGGCAGTGGCCGGTTGGAGGCGAGCGGCAGCGGCGCCAGACAGACGATGCCGACAAGCGCCCAGAAGAGTCCCAGTTGGATCGGCATGGATGGGCCGGAGACGGCGTCCGCGAACGTGGGAGGGGCGCCCACACTAGAGCATTTCGCGGCCCGCCGGAATCCGGACCCGCCCGGCCGGCGGTTTGCTTGACACACCGGGGGCCCCTCACCATAACGGCACGTCTTCGGGCGGGGGGGCTGTAGCTCAGCTGGGAGAGCGCCTCGTTCGCAATGAGGAGGTCAGGGGTTCGATCCCCCTCAGCTCCACCAACCGCCCGACCCACGCGCCGGGCTGGCCGGCCGGCCGCCGAGCCGGCACAATCCCTCGCAATGAAGACCCTGCCGCGCCGCGCCACCCGCCAATCCCTGGGTTTGGACGCGGCCGACGCGCGCATGCTTGGCCGGCTCCGAACGCCCGAGCGTATCCAGGATTTCCTCCTCGCCCTGCCGACCAATTTCGAACGCCACGGGGACACGTGCCTGTCCGTCCGCGACGTGCTGCGCGAGGGTCATGCGCATTGCATCGAGGCGGCGCTGGTCGCGGCCTGCGCGCTCTGGCTGGCGGGCGAGCCGCCGCTCTTGATGGACTTCCAGGCCGAGGGCGACGCCGACCATGTAGTGGCGCTGTTCCGGCGCGGTGGCTGCTGGGGCGCGATCTCGAAGAGCAACCATGTCTGGCTGCGCTGGCGCGACCCCGTCTATCGCAGCCCGCGTGAGCTCGCGATGTCGTATTTTCACGAGTACGTGCTGGGCAATCGCAAGACATTGCGCGCCTATTCACGACCCTTCGACCTGCGGCGGTTCGATGCCACGCTCTGGGTCACCAATCCCGATCATTGCTGGGAGATCGGCGCGGCGCTCGACGACAGCCGGCACTATCGCCTGATCTCCCGGACCCAGGCGCGCGGCCTCAAGCGCCGGGATGCGACGGAAGTGCGTGCGGGCAAGCTCTTGCAGTTCCGCGCGCCCGACGCCAAAGCCGCGCGCAACTACTGACTTCCCCATTGCGCGGACGCGCGCGGCACCAGACATTGCCGCGCAGGGAGGCGGGCATGATCGGCAAAGTCGTGGGAGCAATCGCGGGTCTGGTTCTGGGCGCGCAGACCGCGTGGGCGCAGATTCCGGCGGAATGGCAGGGCGCCGCGCAGGCAGCGGTCGGCGAGATGGAACGCGAACTGCCGGCCGCTTCGGTGCGCAACTGGGGGCCGGAGCTCAATCAGGGCTGGCACCTTGCCCGCGCATGGCGTCAGCACAACAACGGCAACATCGAGATCATCCTCGCGGAGTACCTCACCTTCACCGCGCTGTGCCGGCGGCCGGGCTGCGCGGGCAGCACAGTCGAGGGCAAGGGGTTCGTCGAAGTGGCGCAGCAGGTGCGAAACCTGCGGGCCCAGCACGGCACTCCCTACGCGTTGGCGCAGGCGGCGCATGACTGGTTGCGGACCACCGGCCAGACCGCGGGCGGTCGCGCGGCCGAGGATGCGGGCCGCAACGCCGATCTCTGGGCCAAGGATCTCGACGTCCCGGCGGCGGACTTCGCCACTGGCAACATCTATGCCCTGGCCTGGCTGCTCGCCCGCGCGCGGCCGACGCCCGCCGAACAGGTGGAGACGTTCGCGCGGTTCGCGATCTTCGTGCAGGGCAAGGCCTGGATCGGCGGCCGTTGCCTCGACATTTCCAAGATCGCGGCCGTGCTCGATGCGCCGCCGCGCATCGACACGTGCAGCTGAAGAGCCGACGCGAGACCGGAAAGAAAAAGGGGCGCCCCGCGGGGCGCCCCTTCGATGTGCGGCCGGTGCGACCGATCACTCGGCGGCGATCGCCTGCTGAACAAAGCGCTTCTTGTCGAAGTCCTCGGCGACCTTGAGGTCGTTGTCGATCAGCTTGTTCACGTCGATGTTGGCGTACTCGATCACGCCCATGTCCTGAAGCGCCTTCTGGACCTTGGGTCCGAACAGGCCGATTTCCTTCAGGATCGGCACGATGCGGGTGAAGAGCCGCACGCGGAACGCCTGCATGACGCCCGAGTTGAACGCGTACTCCATCAGCTTGTCGACTGGCAGGCCGGAGCGCATCCACACTTCGCCCTGGTTGAAGCGATCGCGCATGAAGTAGAGGCCTTCGACGCAGAACTCCTCGCGCTGTGCCCGCTCATGGTCGCTGAGGTGCGGGTAGTACTCGCGCAGGGCCATGCGGCCGAACGTGACGTGGCGCGCCTCGTCCTGCATCACGTAGGCGTTCACCGAACCGGCAAGGTTGTTCTTGGCCTGGTCGCGGATGCGCTGGAACGCGGCGAGCGCCAGGCCCTCGATCAGCACCTGCATGCCGAGATAGGTCATGTCCCAGCGGCTGTCGGTCAGCGTCTGCTCGAGCAGGTTCTTCAGCGGCTCCGTGATCGGGTAAGCCATCTTGAACTTCTCGTGGATCAGTCGCTTGTAGGACTCGACGTGGCGCGCCTCGTCCATCACCTGCGTGGCGCCGTAGAACTTGGCGTTCATGTCCGGCACGGTGTTCACGATCTTGGCGGTCGCGATCAGCGCGCCCTGCTCGCCGTGCATGAACTGGCAGATCGTGTGGCACTGGAGGTTCCAGCGCAGCCACTGCTTCTCCTTCTCGGTCATCTTCTCCCAGAAGGGCGAGCCATAGATCGGGATCGACTCATCCGACATGCCCATCGGATTCTCGGGGTCCAGCTCCTGGCTCCAGTCGATGCGCGTGGTCGCATCCCACTGCTGCTGCTTGCCCTTCTCGTAGAGGTTCAAGAGCTCGGCCGAGCCGTCCTCGTACTCCCAATTGAAGTTCATCTCGGTCTTGCCGTCGAATTTCCAGTTCGTGATCTCGACGGGCAGTTGGTAGATACGTTGCGTCGTCATGTGGCGCTTGCCTCCTGGCTCGGAACTCGTCTGGACGGATCCACGGTAACGCCAAAAATGACGCCCCGTTCATTTTTCGCGGCGGAACGTATCACAATCTGTTAGGCAGAGTCCCCTGGAGTTTGGCACGCCGGTACACGCGGATCGAGGCATGAGTTATCACCCCATAAGAATTGCGGAAATTATCCAGGAAACGGCGGACGCGAGGTCCTTCGTCCTCGACGTGCCGCCCGCCCTGGTCGAGCGCTTCCGCTACAAGGCGGGGCAGTTCCTGACGTTCCGCGTGCCGCACCCCGAGGGGGCGGTAAATCGTTGCTATTCGTTGTCCAGCGCCCCCGAGACCGACGGCCAGCCCAAGGTCACGGTCAAGCGAGTGGTGGGCGGCCGCGGGTCCAACTGGTTCCACGACGCCCTGAAGGCGGGAGCCGCGATCGACACCATGCCGCCGGCGGGACGGTTTGTGCTGGGCGCGGGCGACGCCCCGTTGCTGCTGTTCGGCGGCGGCAGCGGCATCACCCCGATGATGGCTCTCATCAAGAGCGCGCTGGCCACGACCACGCGGCGGATGCGGCTCTTCTACGCCAACCGCGACCGCGAGTCGGTGATCTTCCAAGCCGAGTTCGATCGGCTGGTCGCCGCCCATCCCGGTCGGCTGGAGGTGGTCCATCACCTCGACAAGGAACAGGGCCTCACGCAAGCCTCGGAGATCGAGGCCACGCTCAAGGGCTTCGAACAGGCTGAGGCCTACCTCTGCGGGCCGGTGCCCTTCATGAATCTGGTGGAGGCCACGTTGCTGGCGCGCGGTCTGCCGCGCGAGCGGGTGCGCATCGAGCGCTTCGAAGCGTCAGGCAACGACGCCGTGCCGCCGCCGCCGGAAGCCGAAGGCGAGACGATCCCTGCCAGCATCACGATCCGGCTGGAAGGCAAGACCCACACCGTCCCCTATGCCAAGGGCCAGACGATCCTAGTGGCGGCGCGCGCCGCCGGACTGAATCCGCTGTCGTCCTGTGAGGAAGGCTTCTGCGCGTCCTGCGCGGCCAAGCGGGTCAAGGGCAAGGTGGTTCTCGCGAAGAACGATATCTACACCGCCGAGGATCTGGCCAACGACTGGATCCTCACCTGCCAGGGCCACTGCTTCGGCGCCGAGGTCGAGATCACCTACGACGTGGTGTAGAGCATCAGGTCACGTCATCGGCGATCGGGTTGGCGAGCGTGCCGATGCCCTCGACCTCCACTTCGAGGCGATCGCCGGGGACGAGCCATTTCGGCGGATCGAAACGCGCACCGGCGCCGGTCGGCGTGCCGGTGGCGATGACATCGCCCGGTTCGAGCGTCGTCCAGGTCGAGATGTATTCGATCAGATAGTCGAACGGGAACATCAGTCGCGCCGTCGTGTCGTTCTGGCGCTCCTCGCCATTCACGCGCGTGCGCACGCGGAGATTCGCGAGATCAAGCCCCTCCGGCGTCTGCAGCCACGGCCCCATCGAGCCGGTCCGGTCGAAGTTCTTGCCTTGCGTGACGTTGAACTTGCCGTGACGCAGCCAGTCGCGGATCGTGCCTTCATTGAGCGGCATCAGACCGCCGATATGGGCCAGCGCGCGCGCCCGCGGGATGCGCCGCCCGGCACTCCCGATCACGATCGCGATCTCGCCCTCATAGTCGAGCTGCGCCGACTCGGGCGGCCGCAGGATCGGCTCCCCATGGGCCACGAACGAGCCTGGCGTCCGCATGAAGATACTGGGCCATTTCGGCCGGTCGGAGTTGTCGCGGTATTCCTCGTTGCGCTCGGCGTAGTTCACGCCCACGCAGATGATCTTGCTGGGCCGCGGCACCGGCTTCAGCAGCCGTACCGACGAAAGCGCGCGATCAGGCGACGTCCGCGCCGCAAGCTCCCCCGCTTGCGCGATCCCGCCGACCGCGAACATCGTTGCGAGATCGGCAAATCCGGTACGCGTCGCGAGATCGATCAGCCCGGCGCCAGACCCCTCGCCCGTCACCGCGCCCCAGGTCGCGCGCCCGTCGACCACATAGCTCGCCAACCGCATCGCGCTCTCCCCCGCTCGACTGCGGCTCGCCTTGACAGGGCTGCGACGGACCTGTCAAGCCGCGCCGCACGGGAGGGGCCCATGCCGCATCTCTATGTCGAGTATTCCGCGAACATCGAGAGCGAGATCGATCCGCCGCGCCTGTTCGACGCGCTGTTCGATGCGGCGGTCGCGACCGGCGTGTTTGAACCCGGCGGCATCCGCGTGCGCGGTCTGCGCATCGACCGCTATCGCGTGGCCGACGGCCATCCCGACAACGGCTTCGTGCACCTGATCGCCAAGATCGGCCATGGCCGCGACGAGGCCACAAAGAAGCGGATGGGCGAGGCGCTGTTCGCGGCCCTGACCGCGTACCTTCAGCCGCTCTATGACCGGCGTCCGCTCGGCATCTCGTTCGAGGTGCATGAGCTGCACCCGGTGCTGAACTTCAAGAAGAACAACCTGCACGACCATGTGAAGCGCCGCGCGGCGGCACGGGCCGCGGAATAGCCTCTTCTCGACTCGGTCGTCGGCTCTCGCCGCGCTCACTCCGCCGCGAGCGTCTTGTCCACGAAGCGGCGGGCGTCGAATTCCTCGGCGACCCGGCCATCATTGGCGAGCTGCTCGACGACATCGATCTCGGCGTACTCCATGACGCCCATTTCGGCGAAGGCTTTGCGCACGCGCGGCCCCCACAGGCCGATATCCTTGACCGTCGGCACGATGCGGCTGAACAGCCGGCCGCGGAAACTCTGCATCTGCTTGGAGCGGAAATGGATGGCGTTGAGCTCGTCCACCGGCAGGCCGGAGCGCTCCCAGACCTCGGTCTGGTCGAAGCGGTCACGCATGAAGTAGAGCGCCTCGACCACAAACTCCTCGCGCTCATCGCGCTCGGCGTCGGAGAGCTGGGGATAGGTCTCACGCAGCGCCAGTCGGCCGAACGAGACGTGGCGCGCCTCGTCTTGCATCACATAGGCATTCACCGCGCCCGCCAGCGAGCTGCCGGCCTTGTCACGGATCGACTGGAAGGCTGCCAGCGCCAACCCCTCGATCAGCACCTGCATGCCGAGATAGGTCATGTCCCAGCGGCGGTCGGTCAGCGTCTGCTCCAGGAGCGTCTGCAGCGCGCGATTGATCGGATAGGCGAGCTCGAACTTCTCGTGCAGCAGCCGCGTGTAGGCCTCGACGTGTCGCGCCTCGTCGATCACCTGCGTGGCGGCGTAGAACTTGGCGTTCATGTCGGGCACGGTCGCCACGATCTTGGAGGTCGCGATCAGCGCGCCCTGCTCGCCATGCATGAACTGGGAAACCGAACTGGCCTGCAGGTTGCGCCGCAGCCAGACGCGCTCCTTCTCGGTCATGCGCCGCCACCAGTCGGTGTCGTGGATCGAGATCGACTCGTCCTTCAGCTGCATGGGGTTGTCGTGTTCGAGCGACTGGCTCCAGTCGATGCGCGTCGTGGCGTCCCACTGCTGCTTCTTGCCCTTTTCGTAGAGCTCGAGCAGCGAGTCCGACCCGTCTTCGTACTCCCAATTGAACATGATCTCGGTGGCGCCATCGAACTTCCAGTTCGTGGTCTCCACCGGCAGGGCGTAGATGCGCTGCGTCGTCATGCGGGCTCTCCTCGGGACGGGGGCCGCACCATGACGGAGGTCCGGCCCGGCCGCAACGGGCTCAGGGCTGCAGGCGATAGCAGCCGCGGTCGGTCACCAGCAGCGCCGCGTTGGCCGGGTCCTTTTCGATCTTCTGGCGCAGCCGGTAGATGTGGGTTTCCAGCGTATGGGTCGTGACGCCGGCGTTGTAGCCCCACACCTCATTCAGCAGGATCTCGCGCGCCACCGGCCGATCACCCGCCCGGAACAAGAACTTCAGGATCGAGGCTTCCTTGTCGGTGAGCCTCACCTTGCGCTTGCCCGCCTTCTCCTGAAGCATTTTTGCAGCGGGATGGAACTCATAGGGGCCGATGGTCATCACCGCGTCTTCACTGCGCTCATGCTGGCGCAGATGGGCACGCAGGCGGGCCAGCAGCACATTGATGCGGAACGGTTTGGTCACATAGTCGTTGGCGCCCGACTCCAGACCCAGGATCGTGTCGGCGTCCGAATCGGCGGCCGTCAGCATGATCACCGGCGCCCGCACGCCGGCGCGGCGCACCAGCTTGCAGAGCTCGCGCCCGTCCATGTCGGGCAGGCCGACATCCAACAGAATGGCGTCGTAGTGCCCGACCTTGGCCTTCTCGAGCCCCTCCACCGCGGTGGCAACCTGGATGGTGGCGAAGCCGTCAAACAGGTCGAGCTGTTCGGCGAGCACGGTGCGGAGCGCCTGATCGTCGTCGACCAACAGGATTTTCTTGCCGCGAAGGTTTGTGGTCATGGGCTCATCCGGAGGCGCGCATAGCACTCTATCACGCTTTATACGCGCCAAATCGGCTCACGGACGCGTGAGCGCCAGGAGAGCCGGCAGAATCGGCGCCGCCGGATCGACCAACCGGTCCAGCACGCTGAAATGATCGTCGCCGGCCGTGACGATCGTCGCGCGCGGCGGCGTCCCGGCGGCCCGGAGCGCCCCGTCGAAATCGCCCTGCTGGTCGTGGAATCCCGGCAGTTCGGCGGCACCCATGGCGAGGACCAGCGGCGGGCCGCCGCTTGCGACCTGGTGCTGGGGGGAGAGCACGCGTGCCTCGTCGGAGCCGAGCCGCAGGGCATCGTTCAGATAGGAAAGCCGGATGGGCTCAAGATCGAACAGCCCGGAGAGCGCGAGCGCGCCGGCGAGCTTCGGGCGCCGGGCGGGATCGTCGCCCGCCAACAGCGCCGCCAGATGGCCGCCGGCCGAGTGCCCCGCCACAACCAGGCGATCGGGATCGAGATCGAGTCCGCGGGCGGCGCCGACCAGGAACGCAAGAGCGCTGCGTGCCTGATCGGCCAGCGCGGTCATCGTGACGTCGGGACAGAGATCGTAGGTCGCGACCGCGAGCGCCACGCCGCGCGCCGTGATCGGCGGGGCGAGAAACGAAAACGAATCCTTGTGCAGGGACTGCCAATAGCCGCCATGGAAGAAGAGGACCGTCGGCCAGCCCCCTTGCGGCGCGCGGTCCGCCGGGCGGAAGAGGTCGAGTCGTTGCCGCGCGGTGGGACCATAGGTGATGTCGAGCGTCGCACCGGGCGCGGATCGCACCTCCGCGCTGCGCGCCTGCCAGCGGGCGAGCGTCGTTGGGTGCGACGGCACGGCAGCGCGGTTGTTGTAGGCGGAATCGAGGGCCGCCCGGTCGTAGTGTCGATAGAGCACAACCATGCTAGAATCCTGCCCATGAGCGAGGCTCAAGTCCAATCCCCGGCGGCGCAGTCGATGGCCGCGGTCGAACGCGCTCTGGGCGAGCTGCGGCGGGGCGGAATCATCGTGCTGCGCGATCGCGCGGGCCAGGGTGCGCTGGTGATCGCCGCCGAAGCCTGCGGACCGCGCGCGCTGCAGCATCTGCAGGGACTGGCCCAGGCCGCGCCCCTGCTGGTGACGACGCGTCGCCGCGCCGAGGCGATCGGCATGGAGATCCCGCCGCATATCGCCCGCGCGCTGGGCGAATCGAACCTTCCGATCACGCTCGACCTGCCCGAAGGCGTGCCGGTCGACATCATCCTGCGGCCGCACGGCAAGGGCCGGCATGCGGCCCTCAACCATCTGTCGCGCCCGGTGGCAAGCCATGCGCCGGAAGTGACGCGCGCGGCGATCGAACTCGCCAAGCTCGCCCGGTTGTTGCCGGCGGTGGTGCTGGGGCCGCTCACCGCCGATCCGGGCAACAAGCGACGCGACTGGGCGCGCGAGAACGATCTGCTGTTCGTCGAGGTCGAGCAGGTTTTCGCCTACGAAGATGTCGCCGCGCGCAACTTGCGCCAGGTAGCCCAGGCGAGTGTGCCGCTCGAGGGCGCGGAGAACGCGCGCATCCTCGCCTGGCGGCCGAGCGACGGCGGCAAGGAGCATCTCGCCATCGCCGTCGGCGAGATCGACCCGACCGAGCCGGTGTTGATCCGTCTGCATTCGGAGTGCTTCACCGGCGACCTGCTGGGCAGCCTGCGCTGCGACTGCGGCGTGCAATTGCGCGGCGCCATCGCCGAGATCGCCCGCGAAGGCTCGGGTGTTCTGCTCTACCTCGCCCAGGAAGGCCGCGGCATCGGTCTCGTGAACAAGCTGCGCGCCTACCAGCTGCAGGACGACGGCTTCGACACGATCGACGCCAACGAACAGCTGGGCTTCGACGCCGACGAGCGGATCTATGCGCCAGCCGCGATGATCCTTGCGCGCATGGGCATCAAGCGGGTGCGGTTGATGACCAACAATCCCGAAAAGATCAGCGCACTGGAGCGACACGGGATCGAGGTCGCCAACCGCGTGCCGCACGCCTTTCCCGCGAACGGCCACAACGAGAACTATCTGCGCACCAAAGCGGAGCGCGCCGGACACATGCTTTAGCGGCGGCGGCCTAGGCCGCCGACACAGGGTCCGTATTGGCGCCGCACAGGATCGCGGCGACCCGTTCGTTGGGAGCGGGCCGGTAGGCCCCGACCATCAGTGCGGCGAGGCCGGCAGCACCGGCAGGTTCAGCAATCAGACGCAGCTCGCGCCACAGCGCACGCTGGGCCTCGCGCACGGCGTCGTCGGTGACGAGAACGCTCCCGGCGACAAGACGACGGGCGATCTCCCAGTTGGGTGTGCCGATGCGGGTCGCCCCCAGCGCGTCGGCAGCCAGCCCGGAAATCGCGACATCGACCGGCTGTCCCGCGGCGCGCGCGGCGTGCAGCGTGGGCGTTCCCTCGGTCTCGACGGCGATCACCCGCGCGCGATGCCCTACCGCGAGGGCGGACCCCGCGATCAGACCACCGCCGCCCACCGCGACCAGCAGCGTCTCGAAGGCGGCCTGACCCTCGAACTCCAGCGCGAGCGTGCCCGCGCCGTGGAACACCTCAGGGTCCTCATAGGCGTGAATCGACAGCGCGCCCGTCTCGGCGGCGCGGGCCTCGCAGGCCAGTCGCGCCTCCGCGTAGACCGCACCGACCTGACGTACCACCGCACCGTAGCTGCGCAGCCGCTCGACCTTGGCCGACGCCGAACTGGTGGGCACGAAGATCTCGGCGCGATGGCCCAGAGCGCGGGCGGCGTAGGCGACGGCCGCGCCGTGGTTGCCACCGGACGCCGCGATCACGCCGGCGGCGGGCACGCGCGAGACCGAGAGCTTGTGGAATGCGCCGCGCCCCTTGAAGGTGCCGCTCACCTGCATCTGCTCAAGTTTGAGCGCGAGCGGAAACGCCAAGCCCAGAGCGCCGGCGGGCAACTCGAGCACGGGGGTACGGCGCACTCGGCCCGAGATGCGGGCGTAGGCGGCCTCGATGGCGGCGCGATCGCTCATGTCAGCGAACCTTGTAGCCCGGAATGGCGGCGAACGCCGCGCGCAGCGGATTGGCCGTCCAGGCCTGGGTCGCGAAATCGGCGTGACGCTCGATCCCACCGGCGGCGATGAAACTGGCCGTGCCGGGCGAGAGCGCCGCCGGCATCGCGCTCGTCGGCGCGATGCCGCGCGCCGCAAGCAATTCGCGCAGCGTCGCCTGGTAATCGCGCGTCGAGTCGGTAAAGGCGCTCAGCAGGAAGACCTGACGCCGCCGAGCGCCAAACCAGGCGGCAAACTTCGCCTCCTCGCCATAGAGCGCATCCATCAGGATGGTGCCGCGCACGCGATGGCCCGCGCCGCCGTCCGCCAGCGCGAAGGCCGCCGGCAGATAGCCGCCGCTGTAGGCGACCAGCACCACCGGCGCGGCGTTGAGCGCAGGGCCCGCGCGTCGGTCGCCATGCAGCCGCATCAGCCGCTCCGCCGCCTCGTCGATCATGCGGGCGAAGTAGCCGGGTCGCCAGAGATTGCCGGCACTCGAATCGGCGGCATCGACCGCGAGCTGCGGCGCCACAAGGGCGGCGTTGAGCCCGCTCTCCTCAAGCTGGCGCGGCACGGCCTGGCGATCGCGCACATCGCGCTCCAGCGTGGCGCCGTTGCCGTGAAGATAGAAGACGATCAGCGCGGGTCGCGCCGCGTCGAAGCCCTTGGGCAGGAACAGAAGCGACCGCCGATCGCTGTAGGTCGGGTCCTCCCACAGGACGTCGCCGCGGCCCGTGCGGTGGCCGCGCCGGGCGCCCTCGCGCACGTCAAGGAAGGGCTTGCCGGTGTCGGGGACCCGGCCGCGATAGGGAAAGACGGGCGCGTCGAACGCGACGAGCTGGCTGCGCGCTTCGGCGAGCGGCCGCATCGGCGGTGGCGGGCGGTTTTGCCCCTGGGCGGCCGCGGGCATGGCGATCAGCCCTCCCAGCAGCGCCCGACGGATCACGCCGCCGCGGGCCGTCCGCCCGCGAGCGGCATCACCACGGAGCGGAACATCGGCCAGGCGAGCAGATAGGCGAAGGCGCCGACCAGCACGACCGCCGGCAGGCCGAAGCTGGTCGAGACGATCGGCACCAGCGCCGCCCCGATGACAGAGAAGCAGCCATTGATGCCCCACGCCCAGAGGAACATGTGGTCCTTGCCCAGCCGTCCCAGCATCGTCATCGCGGTCGGCATGGGGAAGCCCATCAGGAAGGCCGGCGGGAAGATCAGCGCGAGGCAGAGCACGATGCGCAACCAGTACGGCAGGGTGCCGATCGCATCGAGCACGTGATCGATCGCGAACGCGTAGACCACGAGGATCGCGAAGATCGCGAGGAACAGCCGCGGCATGAAGGTGTGCGAGCGATCGAGGAAGCGCTCGGAGAAGTAACTGCCGATGCCGGAGAAGACGAGCATGCCGGTGATCAGCACGGAGGCCGAGACCGTGGCGTTGGAGAGCGCCAGCATGAAGTGGGAGATCATGCCCACCTCGACGATGATGTAACCGAGGCCGAGGCAGAGGAAGTACACCATCGCCCCCCACTTGCCGGGCAGGTGGCTGAAGATGGTGCGCCACCCGAAGATCACCGGCAGCAGCACCAACGTGAAGGCGAAGATCGCCGCCACGCCCAGCGTCGCCCAGATCAGCAGGAAGCCCCACTCGTCCTGTACCGTCTCCAGCCGGTCGCTGAAGGCGAGCAAGTCCTTCACCTTGATGTAGGCCGCGAAGTAGGGCTGGTGGTTGGTGAGGATACGCGTGTCGAAAACATACTGGTCGGCGACTTTGTCCCAGCCGCCATTGACATGGTGGTGCCAGGCGAGACGGCCCAGCACCGTGGCAGGCACACGCGGCACCGAAGCTTCGCCACCCGAGGCCGGCGCGCCGCTCACACCGGGAGGCGGTTTGTCGGCGGGCGCCTTCTCGGACGGCGCCGTCGGATCGGCGGCCGGGCCTTCGTAGAAGAACTGGTCGCGATAGTCGGACAGGATCTGCGGCAGCTCGGCGAGATCGACCTTGAGGCCGGGATAGTAGATCTCGTCGAACGACATCGCCTTAGTGTGGGCGCGCAGCTTCTGGACTTCCTCGGGCGTGAATCCGCCGCGCTTGTAGAGGACGGTCGAGGTCGAAAGATACGCCGCCGCCACGAAGAAGCGGTTCGCGATGTCCGGCCCGTCGAGATCGCGCGCCGCCGCCGCCATCGTGGCGTAGAGCTTGAGCACCGACTTAGGGGGCTCTTCCTTGTTCCAGAGCGTGACCGACAGGATGCCGCCATCCTTCAGGGCGCCCATGTAGGCGCGCATCGCCTCGCGCGTGTAGGAGAACTTCTCGACAATCGCGAAACCGCCGGGGCTCGACAGCCCGGCGGAGTCCGCGAGCGCAAGATCGATCACGTCGTAGCGGTTCTTCGTGTGGCGCACATAGAGGCGGCCATCGTAGTCGATCACGTTGAGCCGCTTGTCGTTCAGGATGTCGCCGGTGAAGTCGCGCAGCGTCTTGTCTTCGCGGAACGCCGTCAGCACCGCCGGATTGCCCTCGGCCACGGTGACCCGACGGGAGCCCGAGCGCAGCGCGACCGCCGTCGAAAGGCCGCCGCCGAACTGCACGACGAAGGTCTCCGGCTCCTGCTTCAGGACGTAGGGGTAGTACATCGACAAGAAGCGGAAGTACGCGGTCTGGTCGGCCGGCAGATCCTTGATGATGCCCGACGGCCCTTCGGAGTCGATGTAGAGGCCGAGATAGGCGCGGCTCGGCATGCGCTCGAGATTGAAGGCGGCGTTGTCGCTGAGGCCGGGCGCGAAATGGAGGTAGGAGCTCGAATAGACCTCAAGATAGCCGAACGGCGTCGCGCGTTCGTAGACGCGCTGGTTGTCCGGAAACTTGCGAGCGTAGGAGACACCCTTGTAGTCGGACACCGCGAGCTTGGGGATGCCCAACGCCGCCGGCGCGCCGAAATGCATCGCAACGGACGCCACCGCAGCGGCGACGATCGCGAAGATTCCGCGCCGATCCGACAGCGCCACGAACCACAGGACGCCGCCCGCCAGCCATAGCGCGAGCGGCGCCATGATCAGGTCCTCGGGCTTGAAGACGTACATGGCGAGCAGCACCGACAGGCCGCACAGGCCCGAACCCACCAGGTCGGCGAAATAGACGCGGCTGAAGGTCTTCTGCGCCTTCAGGAAGACCACGCCGAGATAGAGCGCACCGGCGAGGAACGGCAGGAAGTAGAGCACGAAGTTGGCGAACAGACGCCACTTCTGCATCGGATCGGAGACGAGGAAGATCGCGTTGAACGGCACCTGCTGGGCGAGCAGGTTCGAGATCACCATCAGCGGACCGAAGGCGAGCAGCGACAGCTTGACCGCGCCGACCCACCGCTTCTCGAACCAGCCCTTGCCCACGCACATCACGGCGCTGGTGAGGCCGAAGCCGAACATCGCGAGGCTGACGACCAGCGAGCCGAAATGCGCCCAGCTTCCGACTTGGAAGACGCGCATGATGCCGATCTGCAGCGCGATGATGCTGCCGGCGACGAGGCCGACGGACAGGTAGAACGAAAGCGGCGGACGGTTGTCGAGATCGACCGAAACGGTCACGCGAGACTCCCCGGAACGCGCCGCTCGCGCAGCGCCGTCAATACTCGCAGGCCGCGCGCCGCCGGAGCGGCGCGCGTCGGCGATCAGCGATTGTGCGTGCCGGTGATCTTGCCGTCGACCAGCTTGGTGAAGGGCACGAACGGCACGATCTTGCCGCCGTAGATGTCCTCGCGGGTCGTGGTGATAGCGCCATCGGCGCCCTGGATCTTGGCGACCTTGAGCACGCGCTGCGCGCCCGGCGGGCCGACCGGGATGACCATCACGCCGCCGGCCTTGAGCTGCTGCAGGAGCGGCGGCGGCACGTGGTCGATGCCGCAGGTCACGATGATCTTGTCGAAGGGCGCGGCCGACTCCCAACCGTAGTAGCCGTCAGAGGCCTGCGTCTTGATGTGCTGGAACTCGGTATAGCCCTTGGCGATCAGCCGGTCGTAGAGCTGGCGGGTGCGCTGCGCGAGCGGCGCGATGATCTCGATGGTGTAGGTGTTCTCGGTGAGGTTCGCGAGATAGGCGGCCTGAACACCCGAGCCGGTCCCGATCTCGAGTACCTTCTCGCCGAGCTTGACGTCGATCACGTTGGTCATGCGGCCCTGCAGATGCGGGCCCGACATGGTCACGCCAAAGCCAATGTCGAGGAAGTTGTGTTCATAGGCCCGCTTGTGGATCGCCTGGTTCACCGAGGCGAACTCCTCGCGCGGCGTCAGCAGGAACGAACGACTGGTCTTGGCGTCCCACACGTCCTTGTTTCTCACCAGCGCCTGGAACCGGTCCCAGCGTTGGCCCAGGAACGTCACGTCCTCGCCGCGGGCACGACCCCAGGCGATGAAATTGTCGCGCGTGTCGGTGGGCGGGTTCAGTTCCCAGCTATAGGGCTTGATCGTGCTGGCATGGGCCGGCGCGGCACCGGCAGCGGCGAGCGCGGCGGTCCCGGCGATGAAGTGGCGACGATTCACGGTGTTTCTCCTCGCGCGCCCGGCACGCGCCCCGGGGATCGGGCGTGTTATCCAAGCCGCGTCAGTAGATAGGCCAAATGCGGCGAATTTTCACGCGATTTCGGGGCCGACACGGCGCGGCAAACTACGAAACGTGCCCGTGGAAAGGCCGGGTGCCCGCCTCAGGTGTACTTGCGGATGTCGTCCACGACCTTCCCGTCGTTGGGAAGACTCCCCGGGGCCACGAAGGCAACCTTGCCGCCGACCTTGCAGACGTTGCGGATCGTGGCTTCCAGCGCCTTGGCAAGATCGGGGGAGCCTGAGGCGGTTTCGGCCTGGAGGGTCATGGTGTCGGCCTGGTCGACCCAGTCGATCACCAGCCGCAACCGGCCAAGCCCGGGATGCTGGCGGGCAATGTCGGCCACCTGGACGGGGTCGACGAACATGCCGCGCACCTTGGTCCGCTGATCGGCGCGGCCCATCCAGCCCTTGATCCGCATGTTGGTCCGGCCGCAGGGGCTGGGGCCTGCCAGCACCGCCGACATGTCGCCCGTACCGAAGCGGATCAGCGGATAGGCGCGATTGAAGGTCGTCACCACGACCTCGCCGACCTCGACATCCGGCACCGGATCGCCGGTACCCGGCCGCACGATCTCGACCACCACGCCTTCGTCGACGATCATGCCCTCCAGCGCAGGCGACTCGTAGGCGATAGTGCCGAGATCGGCCGTGCCGTAGCTCTGAAGACAGGAGATCCCGCGATCGCGGAACATCTGGCGCAACGAGGGGGGCAGCGCCTCGCCGCCCACGAACGCCTTCACGATCGAGCCGGTGTCCTTGCCGAGCTCCTGCCCCTTCTCCAGCAAGATCTTCAGGAACGAGGGCGTCCCGACATAGCCCGTGGGCCGGATCGCGGCGATCGCGTCGAGCTGCAGCTCGGTGTTGCCGACGCCCCCGGGCACGACGGGGCATCCGAGCGCCCGCAGCGCCGACTCCATCATCATGCCGGCAGGCGTCAGGTGATACGAGAAGGTGTTGTAGACCACGTCGCCAGCGCGAAAGCCGCCGGCATACATCGCGCGCGCGCCACGGAAATAGTCGGGCTCGTCGGTGTCGATCTCGAAGATCGGTCCCGGCGACATGAAAATGTGCCGCGCCTTTTGCAGCGGAATCGCGATCAGCCCGCCCATCGGCGGATTCTTCTTCTGGACCTCGCCCAGGGTGGACTTGCGCAACACCGGCAGCTTCGCAAGCGCGGCCCGCGAGGTCACTGCGGCGGGATCGATGTCCTTGAGCCAGTCGGCGAAGAACGGCGCGTTGGCCTTGGCGTGCGCGATCTGCGCGGGCAGCGCCTGGGCGAGTGCGCGCGAGCGCTCGTCGGCGCCGCGGGTTTCGAGCGTGTCGTAGTGCTGGGACATCGTTTCCTCCGGATCAGGCGAGCGTAGAACCGACGTCCGGTGCCCGCAACGCCGGCGATTACCTGCCGGGTCGTTGCGCGGAAACCGGTGTCGCGCGAGACCGGGCCATGCTGATCGCGTTCGCCTTCGCCCTTGTGGGCGTCATCCATCTCCTGCCTATCGGTCCGGTGTTCGCGCCCGGCTTGCTGGGTGATCTCTACGGAATCGAACCTCAGGACACGACGCTTCTGGTGCTGATGCGCCACCGGGCGCTGCTGCTGGGCGGCGTCGGCGCGCTCTGCCTCGCAGCGGCGGCGCTCCCCGCGCTGCGACTGGCCGCGCTGGGGGTGGCTGGCATCAATGTCGCGGGGTTCCTGGCCTTCTACGCCCTCTACGACTTGCCGACGGGGTCGCTGCGCCGCATCGCCATCGCCGATCTGGTCGCGGTGCCGCCGCTCGTCTTCGCGGCGTGGCAGCTCGCCCTCAGCCGCTAGAGTCATTCCGATCCGGCTGGTTCCACCCGGATCAGATAGGCGCTAGCGCAGGATGCGAACCCAACGCAGCACGTCGAGCAGGCTCGCCAGGCCCGCCGCGACATAGGTGAGTGCCGCCGCACGCAGAACCTGCCGCGCCGCCGGCATGTCACGCTGTGCGAGGTAGCCGCCGGCGTCCAGCGCGGGTAGCGCGCGGCGGAACGAGGCGTCGAGCTCCATCGGCAGGGTGAGCGCATGCACCACGATGCGGCTCGACATCATCAGCAACCCGATCCCGATCTCCAGCGCCAGCAGAAGCGGCGAGCGCAGCACGATCCCGACCAGCGGCGTGGCGAGCAGCACGACGCTGCCCAGCCGCTCGATCTGCCCCGCGGCGCCGGCCAGCTGGGTGCGCCAGGCGAGCTTGGGGTCGCCATCGCGATGCTGGATGGCGTGCGCGACCTCGTGCGCGGCGACCGCGACCGCCGTGATGGAGCGGCCGTCATGGTTCGAGGGTGAGAGACGCACGACGCGCTCCAGCGGCGAATAGTGATCGCCCCCCTCCTCGCACTGCTCGACCCCGACCGTCTGCAGGCCGGCCTCGTCCAGCAAGTGGCGCGCGAGCTCGCCGCCGGTTCCGGGCAGGTCCGGGCGATCGGCGGCGTGCCGCCGCATGACGCGCTTCACCCAGAGATTGGGCGCGTATACCAGGGCCAGCAGCAGCAGGAACGGGACGATCCAGATCACGCAGCGGACCGGATCGCGCGCCTCACAGCCAGCGCTTGCGGCGCCGGTAGTGCTTCACATCGCGGAAAGAGCGCCGGCCCTCGCCGCCAACCCCGAGGTAGAACTCCTTCACATCGGCGTTCTCGCGCAGCGCCGACGCCGCGCCATCGAGCACGACGCGGCCATTCTCAAGAATGTAGCCGTAGTGGGCGTAGCGCAGCGCCACGTTGGTGTTCTGCTCGGCCAGCAGGATCGAGACGCCCTCTTTCTCGTTAAGGTTCTTCACGATCTCGAAAATCTCTTCGACGAGCTGCGGCGCCAGACCCATCGACGGCTCGTCGAGCAGCACCGTGTTGGGCCGGCTCATCAGCGCGCGCCCGATCGCGGTCATCTGCTGTTCGCCGCCCGAGGTGTAACCCGCCTGGCTTTGGCGGCGTTCCTTCAGGCGCGGGAAATAGTGGTAGACCTTCTCGAGATCTTCGGCGATCTGCCGCTTCGCGCCGCCATGGATGAAGGCGCCGGTGAGGAGATTCTCCTCGACGGTCAGATGGCCAAAGCAGTGGCGGCCTTCCATGACCTGGATGACGCCGCGCCGCACAAGATCGTTGGGTGTCAGGCCATCGACGCGCTCGCCGCGGTACATCACCTGTCCCTTGGTGACTTCGCCGCGCTCGGCGATCAGCAGGTTCGAGATCGCCTTCAGCGTCGTCGACTTGCCCGCACCGTTGGCGCCCAGCAGCGCCACGATCCCGCGATCGGGCAGCGACAGCGACACGCCCTTCAGCACCAGAATGACGTGATTGTAGATCACCTCGACATTCTGGACGTCGAGCACATTGGGAGCGGCGGAAGGCGCGGCGGCGGGAGCGGTCATGCGAGTTTCCGGAAAGAAGAAGCCCCCCGGCCACGAGGACCGGGGGGCGGTGACGATCGCGATCAGCTCTCCTTGGAGCAGTCGCGGGCGGTGATCTTCTTCTCCTCGGCGTACTTGGCCGAGGTATCGCGGACCATCGGGACGAGCAGCTTGTCGTCGCCTTCATACCAGTCCGAAATCACCTTCCACTCCTTGCCGGTCCACTGGTGGACGCGGCCGGACCGCGTGCCTTCGTGGTCGCCGCAGCTGATCTTGAGCGGCTTGAGCGCGCCCTCGAAGCCCAGCTCCTTGATGCGCGCGGCGCTGAGGTCGAGATTCTCGAGGCCCCAGCGGATCTGCTCGCCGGTCAGCGGCTTGTTGCCGAAGCGCTTCTGGGCGGTGCGGATCGCCTCGACGCCCAGCATGGCGTTCACCATGCCGCGGTTGTAGAGCACATCGTCGATGTCGTCCGGCTTGGACTGCGAGCCGTCCTTGCCGAGCGCGTGCTTCGTGATGTCGGCGTGGACCGGGAACTTGCCCGAGCCATGCTGCAGCATGAGCGCCTTATAGCCGGTCGACTGGTCGCCGGCCGGCAGCACGTCGGGCTCCGCGCCCGACCACCACACGCCCACCATCTTGTCGCGCGGATAGTTCACCGCGGCGGCTTCCTTGACCGAGGTCGAGTTCATGACGCCCCAGCCCCAGAGCAGCGTGTAGTCGGGACGCTGCTGGCGGATCTGCAGCCACTGCGACTTCTGCTCGACGCCCGGATGGGTGACCGGCAGCAGCACCAGTTCGAAGCCATGCGCCTTGCTCATCTCGGTGAGCATCGGGATCGGCTCCTTGCCGTAGGGCGAGTCGTGGAAGACCAGCGCGATCTTCTTGCCCTTGAGCTTGTCGAAGCCGCCCATCTCCTTGGCGATGTGCTGCATGGCGATGTTCGCGGCGGTCCAGTAGGTGCCGAGCAGCGGGAAGTTCCAGGTGAAGACCGCGCCGTTGCGCGACTCCGACCGGCCGTAGCCCATGGTGATGATCGGAATCTTGTCGATCGGCGCCTTCTCGGTCAGCGCGAAGGTGATGCCGGTAGACAGCGGGTTGAAGAACGCCGCGCCGGTCGGGCCCTTGGCCTTCAGGCGCTCGTAGCACTCCACGCCCTTGTCGGTGGCGTAGCCGGTTTCGCACTCCTCGAAGGCGATCTTGACGCCGTTGATGCCGCCATCGCGGTTGTTGATGAGGCGATAGTAGTCGCTCATGCCGTTGGCGAACGGAATGCCGTTCGGGGCATAGGCGCCGGTACGGTAGCTCAGGATCGGGATGAACTGCTCGTTCTGGGCGAAGGCCGGCGCGGCGACGCCCGTCAGGCCGATCGCGCCCGCCAGAGCCAGCGCGGCCAGGCGATTGGTTATCTTGTCCATTAGTCTAGACCTCCTCTTGTATTGCGTTTCCGTCTTGCGTTTATTCATCCGGCAGCGAACCTGCCGTTCTGCCTTGCAATCTAGGGTGTCGGACGGCCGCCCGCCAGCCCGCTCAGTACGGGAACGGCCATAGACGCAGCTTTTCCTTCATGATGGACCACAGGCGCGCGAGCCCGTGCGGTTCGACGATGAGGAAGAACACGATCAGCGCGCCAAAGATCATGAACCCGAAGTGCGAGACCGTGGCCTTGTCCATCTTCCAGCCCACCAGCTCGCCCAGCGGCGGCAGGGCGATATCGAGGAAGATCGGCAGGATCCACATGAAGGCCGCGCCCATGAAGCAGCCCGCGATCGAGCCCAGCCCGCCGATGATAACGGCGAACAGCAGCTGGAAGCTGCGGTCGATGTTGAAGGCCAGCGGCTCCCAGGAGCCGAGATGCACGAAGGCCCAAAGCGAGCCCGCGACGCCGACAAAGAACGAGCTGACCGCGAAGGCCGTGAGCTTGGCGTACATCGGCCGGATGCCGATGATCTCGGCGGCGATGTCCATGTCGCGGATCGCCATCCACTGGCGCCCGACATGGCCGCGAACCAGATTCTTGGCGAGCACCGCGAGGACGCAGACCACGCCCAGCACGAACAGATACTTCTCGGTGGGCGTGTTCACGATCCAGCCGAACACGTTCAGCTGCGGCGCGTTCACCGAGCCCGACGGCGTGTAGTTGGTGAACCAGCCCACGCGCAGGAACAGCCAATCGAAGAAGAATTGCGCGGCCAACGTGGCGACCGCCAGATAGAAGCCCTTGATCCGCAGCGAGGGAATGCCGAAGGCGATGCCGACCATCGCCGAGACCACACCGCCCAGCAGGATCGTCACCAGCAGCGGCAACTCGGGCACGCGGATGGCGAAGTTGTAGGCGGCATAAGCCCCGATCGCCATGAAGGCGCCGGAGCCGAGCGACACCTGCCCGCAATAGCCGACCAGGATGTTCAGGCCGATCGCGGCGAGCGCCAGGATCAGCGTCGGCACCATGATCGAGCTCAGGAAATACTCGGTCGCCATGAACGGCACGGCAAGAAAGGCGATCGCCACGATCAGACCGATGGCGATGCGATCCTGGGCGATCGGGAAGACCGCCATGTCGCGGCCATACGACGTCTTGAACTGGCCGGCCTCGCGGTAGAACACGGTGCGCCTCCCCTAGACCCGCTCGATGATGCGTTCGCCGAACAGGCCCTGCGGACGGAACAGCAGGAACAGGAGCGCCAGCACGTAGGCGAACCAGTACTCGACGCCGCCCGGCATGGCGGTGCCGGTCAGAAACTTGGTGACGACCGGAAAATAGACCTCGGCCACCTTTTCGCCGGCGCCGATCAGCAGACCGCCGACGATGGCGCCCGGCACTGACGTGAAGCCGCCCAGGATCAGCACCGGCAGCGCCTTCAGCGCGAGGAAGGTGAGCGAGAACTGGATGCCGAGCTTGCTGCCCCAGACGATCGCCGCGACCAGGGCGACGACGCCCGCCACCGACCACACGATGAACCAGATCCAGTTGAGCGGAATGCCGACCGACTGGGCGGCGGCGTGGTCATCGGCCACCGCGCGCAGCGCGCGGCCGATCCGGGTCTTCTGGAAGAACACGGCGAGGCCCGCCACCAGCACGCCGGCAATCACGCCGCCGGAGATATCGAGCTTGTTCACCAGGATGCCGCCCTCGAACACACCCTCCAGCAGGAACATCGGATCCTTTGAGAGCCCGATATTCAGGGGATAGACGTTGGAGCCGAACAGCGTCTGGCTGAAGCCGTCGATGAAGAAGGTGACGCCGAGCGTCGCCATGAAGAGGATGATGCCTTCCTGGTTCACCAGCGGGCGCAGCACCCAGCGCTCGACGACCCAGGCGACGGCCACCATCACGGCGATCGCCGCGGGAATGGCGAGCCACAGCGGCCAGCCCTTGGCGCCGCCGGCGAGCGCCAGAACGCCGCCTAGCAGACCCGCGCCGACCGCCACGATCTTGGGCAGGTGGATGCGCCAGTCGCCCTTGGCGGCGGCGAAGGTTCCGCCGCGCACGGTGCGCAACACCAAGAGGCCCACCACCGCCGCCGACAGCGCGCCGACGCCGACGAAGTGCCAGAGGCCGATATAGGTCGGCTCGAACAGCTGGACGAGCGCCAGCCCGGCCATCAGCACCATCGCGCCCTGCGCGAAGTTGAAGACGCCGGAGGCTTTGAAGATCAGCACGAAACCCAGCGCCACCAGCGAGTAGAGCACGCCGGTCAGCAGGCCACCGATCAGGACTTCGAGGAAGAATGCCATCGTCGACCTCAGTGGCTGACGCCGAGATAGGCGTCGATGACCGTCTGGTTGCGCTTGATCTCGTCGGGCACGCCGTCGCCGATCTTCTTGCCGTAGTCGAGCACGACGACGCGGTCGGAGATATCCATGACCACGCCCATGTCGTGTTCGATCAGGCAGATCGTCGTGCCGAACTCGTCGTTCACGTCGAGAATGAAGCGGCACATGTCCTGCTTCTCCTCGATGTTCATGCCGGCCATCGGCTCGTCGAGCAGCAGCAGCTCGGGCTCCGCGGCGAGCGCGCGACCGAGCTCGACGCGCTTCTGCAGGCCATAGGGCAGCCGGCCGACCGGTGTCTTGCGAATGTGTTCGATCTCGAGGAACTCGATGATCCGCTCGACCGCGAGCCGGTGTTCGATCTCCTCGGCACGGGCCGGACCGAAATGCAGCGCCTGGGCCAGGATCCCGGTCTTCATGCGCAGGTTGCGGCCGGTCATGATGTTGTCGAGCGTGGACATGCCCTTGAACAGCGCGATGTTCTGGAAGGTCCGCGCGATGCCCTGCGCCGCCGCCTCGTGCGGCCGCATCTGGCTGCGCTTGACGCTCTTGTAGGTAATGCTGCCCTGCTGCGGGTGGTAGAAGCCGTTGATGCAGTTCAGCATCGAGGACTTGCCCGCGCCGTTCGGACCGATGATGGCGCGCACCTCGCCCTTGGCGATGTCGAAGCTGACATCGGTGAGCGCCTTCACGCCGCCGAACGAGAGGCTGATCCGGTCGACCGTCAGCAGCGTGTCGCCGATGGTCCGGGTCCGCGGCGCGCTCATGCCGCCCTCCGCGCCGGCTGGACGGTCGCGGCATCGCGGATGGCGACCGTGCCCTCGATCAGGCCCTTGCGGCCGTCCTCGAAGGTGACCTCGGCCGACATGCGCACGCTCGTCGCCGAGCCGTTCAGCGCGTCGACCAGGCTCTTGTAGCGATCGCCGATGAAGCCGCGGCGCACCTTGTTCGTTCGCGTGAGTTCGCCGTCGTCAGCGTCGAGCGCCTTCGGCAGGACGAGGAACCGGCGGATTTGGGCGCCGGCCATACGCGGGTCGTCGGCGAGATCGCGATTCACCTCTTCGATCTCCGACTGGATCAGGTCGTAGACCTCCGGTCGCGCGGCCAGCTCCTGATAGCTTGCATAGGAGATGTTGCGCCGCTCCGCCCAGTCGCCGACCGCCGTCATGTCGATATTGACGAACGCGCTGACGAAGTCGCCGTCCTGGCCGAACGCCACGGCCTCGTTGATGTGCGGGAAGAACTTCAGCTTGTTCTCGATGTACTTGGGCGCGAACAGCGTCCCGTCCTTGAGCTTCCCGACGTCTTTGGCACGGTCGATGATGCGCAGGTGCCCGCGCTGATCGAGATAGCCGGCGTCGCCGGTGTGGACCCAGCCATCGGCCGTCTTGGTGTCGGCCGTCGCCGTCGGGTTCTTGAAGTACTCGCGGAACACGCCGGGGCTTCGATAGAGGACCTCGCCGTTGTCGGCGATCTTGAGTTCGACGTCGGGCACAGGCTTGCCGACCGTGTCCTGGAAGACTTCACCGTCGGGATGGATGGTGACGAACACGCTCGCTTCGGTCTGGCCGTAGAGCTGCTTCATGTTGACGCCAAGCGCCCGGAAGAAATTGAAAATCTCCGGGCCCACCGCTTCGCCCGCCGTGTAGGCGACGCGCACCCGGCTCATGCCCAGCTGGTTCTTGAGCGGTCCATAGACGAACCATTCGCCGAGCCGATAGAGCAGCCGGTCGGCCGCCGATACCGGCGCGCCGTCGAGCAGCGCCGACCCGACGCGGCGCGCATGGGCCATGAAGTAGCGGAACATACGACGCTGCAGGGCGCCGGCATCCTCCATGCGAATGGTGACCTGGGTGATCAGATTCTCGAGCACGCGCGGCGGTGCGAAGTAGTAGGTCGGACCGATCTCGCGCAGATCCGTCATCACCGTGGCCGCCGACTCCGGACAGTTCACGACGAGCCCGATCGTGTGGCCCTGGGCATAGGAGAAGATGTGATCGCCTACCCAGGCCATGGGGAGGTAGGACAAAAGCTCGTCGCCTGCCCGCAGCCCGTCGACACGGCCGCCGGCCCGCGCCGCCCAGGCGAGATTGTCATGGCTCAGAACCACGCCCTTGGGCCGGCCGGTCGTGCCCGACGTATAGAGCATGATGGCAGCGTCGGCGCCTTTTCCGACCGCGGTTTCGCGCGAGACCAGCTCGGCATCGCGCGCCAACGCCTCGTCGCCCCGCGTCTGGACATCGGCGTAGGCGTGAACGCCCTCGTAGTGCCGCAGACCGCGGGGGTCGTCATAGACGATGGTCTTGAGGGAGGGCACGCTGCGCTGGATCTCCAGGAGCTTGTCGACCTGCTCCTGGTTCTCGGCCACCGCGAAGCGCGCTTCGGCGTTCTCGATGACATAGGCCAATTCCGCCGCAACCGAGTCCTGGTAGACCGGGACTGGGACCCCGCCGATCGCCTGCGCGGCGCCCATCGCCCAATAGAGGCGCGGACGATTGTCGCCCACGATCACCAGCTTGTCGCCGCGGCGAAAGCCGAGCGTATGCAGGCCCGCCGCCAGCCGGCGCGTCTCCGCCGCCGAGCGGGTCCAGTCGTAGGTCTGCCAGATGCCGTGTTCTTTTTCCCGATAGGCCGGCGCCGCGCCGCGGCTGCGCGCCATCTCCACCAACATCTTGGGAAACGTGTCGTTCGATCCGGCGTTGGCCGGGACGCTCGTCATGCGGTCCACCCTGGTTTGCGGCCGCCTGTTTTCCAGGATGGCGGCTTCTTGTTGCGGGTCGGGGGATAGCCACCGAGCCGCGGCCGGTCAAGCCAGACCTTGGACGCGGGACCGCGCACAGGCCACGAGCGGCATGATCCGCCTCAGCAAGGCCGCACCGGCCGGGCGAATTTCGACGCGATGTCGCGGTTTCAGAAGGACAGGCGGAGGCCCAGAATGAAGGCGACGTTGGCCGTGCGGTCGCCGGCGTCAGAGACGAGATCGCCGGAACCACCGAGCAGGTGGTTCCACGTCACGCCCACATAGGGTGCGATCTCGGGCAGAATCTCGTAGCGAACCCGCACACCCGCCTCGACTCTCCCCAATCCGGAGCGCTGGCCGATCGGCAGATCCTCGCCCGTCGAAACGCCGAGCTCGACGAACGGCAACACGGCCAACCGCTCTAGCGGCTGCCACTCGTAGCCGAGCGAGAGCTCGAACGAGGCGACACCGCGTTCGCTGACCAGCATCGAGGCCTCAAGCCCGGTGTCGAACATCAAGGTCGTCTCGAGGCCAGCCACGAAATAGAGGCGGTGCAGCTCGGGCCCGAAGGCGGTCCCGCGAATGCCGGCGCGTCCGCGCAGCTTGTCAAAGAGGCGAAGCTCCAGCGCGCCTTCGGTCTGGATGCCCTTGTAGCCGGCGTCGATCGCCACGGTACCGCGGTCGTCGACGGACCCCTGGTTCTTGAAGCGCAGCCCGCCTTGCTCCCGGGCGACCCGCGCGACGCCAACCCAGTCCCAGTTGCCAAGGCCGGTCCCGTGCTGGAACTGCCGCTCGACCTGACCTTCGAAGCTGACCGTGACCGGATCGGTCGCGCCGGCCGAACCGATGGAGAGGGCGAGCGCGACGCCCGCGGCGAAAACTCTTCTCATCACCTGTTTCTAGCCCTGTCTCGTTCACTTGACACGACACTTCCCGCGACCGGAGAACGGCCGCATGGTCGCGCCGACTCTCCCCGACACCCTGATCGATCTCGGCGACCGGCGCCTGCGGGTCCGGCGGGTGGCCCCGGCGCGGCGCGACGGCCTCGATCGCACGACGCTGGTGTTCCTGCATGAGGGACTGGGCTGCATCGAGATGTGGCGGGATTTCCCGCAGCGTCTTTGTGATGCGACGCAGTGCGACGGGCTGGTTTACGACCGCACCGGCTATGGCGGCTCCTCGCCCTGGCCCGCGCCGCCGGGCACGGCCTACATGGATATCGAGGCGGATTTGGTGCTGCCCCGCCTGCTGGCCGCGACCGGCATCGAGGATTGCGTCCTGGTCGGGCACAGCGACGGCGGCACGATTGCGCTCAGCTATGCCGGCAGCGACCCCGAACCGTTGCGGGCGGTGGTGACGCTGGCGGCGCACGTGGTGAACGAGCCCGTCTGCACCGAGAGCATCCGTGGCGCCGAGACCCAGTTCGCCGGCGGTGACCTGCGCGCCCGGCTCGAGCGGTACCATGGGCGGAACACCGACGGGGCGTTCGCCTTGTGGTCCCGGGCCTGGCTCGCGCCCGGCTTCGAGCCGATGGATGCCGCCCGCCGCCTGCCCGGCGTCCAGGTCCCGGTCCAGGCCATCCAGGGCGAGGAGGACGAATATGGCAGCGAGCTGCAGCTCGGCCTGATCGCGGGCAAGGTCGGGGGCTATTGCGAGACCCGCCTCCTGCCCGATTGCGGGCATAGCCCCCACCTGCAGCAGCCCGCCCGGACACTGGCCGAAATCGTGCGATTCGTGGCCCCGCTGTCGCTGGCCGGCTGACCCCGCCAAAGCGCCGATTGCGCGGGCGCAAGGCCCCCCCTATTTTGCGCGCCGCCTCAGTCCGACCCCGTCAGGAGCACCTGCCCATGGCCGCCCATCCCAACAGCTTCAAGGCCCGCAAGACCCTCAAGGTCGGCTCGAAGAGCTACACCTATTTCAGCCTCGCGGCGGTCGAGAAGAAGGTGGGCGACCTCTCGCGGCTGCCCTACTCGCTCAGGGTCATGCTGGAAAATCTGGTGCGTCACGAGGACGGCACCAGCGTCAAGGCGGCCGACATCGCGGCCTTCGCCGGCTGGGTGAAGGCGGGCGGCAAGTCCAGCAAGGAAGTGAACTTCCGGCCGGCGCGGGTGCTCATGCAGGATTTCACCGGCGTGCCCGCCGTGGTCGATCTCGCCGCCATGCGCGACGCCATGGTGAAGCTGGGCGGCGATCCGAAGAAGATCAATCCGCTGGTGCCGGTCGATCTCGTGATCGACCATTCCGTCATCGTCGACAATTTCGGCAACAACGCCGCGTTCGGCGCCAACGTGAAGCTGGAGTACGAGCGCAATCTCGAGCGCTACCGCTTCCTGCGCTGGGGCCAGATGGCGTTCGACAATTTCCGCGTCGTGCCGCCGGGCACCGGCATCTGCCACCAGGTGAACCTCGAGTATCTCGCGCAGGTCGTCTGGACTCGCAAGGAAGGCAAGGAGACCGTCGCCTATCCCGACACGCTGGTCGGCACCGACAGCCACACCACCATGGTGAACGGGCTCGCGGTGCTGGGCTGGGGCGTGGGCGGCATCGAGGCCGAGGCCGCGATGCTCGGTCAGCCACAGCCGATGGTGATCCCCGATGTGGTGGGCTTCAAGCTGACCGGCAAGCTGAAGGAGGGCGCGACGGCGACCGACCTGGTGCTGACCGTCACCCAGATGCTGCGCAAGAAGGGCGTGGTGAACAAGTTCGTCGAGTTCTACGGCGAAGGGCTGGACGACATGCCGCTCGCCAACCGCGCCACCATCGCCAACATGGCGCCGGAGTATGGCGCGACCTGCGGCTTCTTCCCGATCGACGGCGAGACCATCGCCTTCCTGAAGAGCACCAATCGCGGCAACGCCGCCAAGCTGGTCGAGGCCTATGCCAAGAAGCAGGGCCTGTGGCGGTCGAAGAAGTCGCCCGATCCGGTCTTCACCGACACGCTGCATCTGGACCTCGGCGACGTGGAGCCGAGCCTCGCCGGACCGAAGCGCCCGCAGGATCGCGTAGCGCTGAGCCGCGTCGCCGCCGAATTCGTCGGCAACATGCAGAAGGAGTTCGACCGGCGTGACGACGGCAAGCGCGTCAAGGCCGAGGGCACGGACTATACGCTTGGCCACGGCGACGTCGTGATCGCCGCGATCACCTCGTGCACCAACACCTCGAACCCCTATGTCATGCTGGGCGCCGGCCTGATCGCGCGCAACGCGGTCAAGGCGGGGCTGAAGGTGAAGCCCTGGGTCAAGACCTCGCTGGCCCCGGGCTCGCAGGTGGTGACCGAGTATCTGGAGGCCGCCGGCGTCCAGAAGGATCTGAACAAGATAGGCTTCAACCTGGTGGGCTATGGCTGCACCAGCTGCATCGGCAATTCCGGACCGCTGCCCGATCCGGTGACCAAGGCGATCACCGACGGCGATCTGGTGGTGGGCTCGGTGCTGTCGGGCAACCGCAACTTCGAGGGCCGCGTCAATCCGCTGACCCGCGCCAACTACCTCGCCTCACCCATGCTGGTAGTGGTCTATGCGCTCGCCGGCTCGCTCAAGATCGACATCACCAAGGACCCGATCGGCACCGGCAAGGGCGGCAAGCCGGTCTACCTGAAGGACATCTGGCCCTCCAACGGCGAGGTCGCCAAGGCGGTCGACAAGTTTGTGACCGCCAAGGCCTTCAAGAAGCGCTACGCCAGCGTCTTCGAGGGCGACCGCTTCTGGCGCGGCATCAAGACCAAGCCCAGCCTGACCTACGCTTGGGACGACACCTCGACCTACGTGCGCAACCCGCCCTATTTCGAGGGCATGCCGGCCCGGCCGGGCGCGCTGTCCGACATCAAGGGAGCTCGGCCGCTCGGCAAGTTCGCCGACTCGATCACCACCGACCACATCTCGCCGGCCGGCTCGATCAAGAAGGACAGCCCCGCCGGCAAGTACCTGATGGAGCAGGGCGTCGCGGCGGCCGACTTCAACCAGTACGGCACGCGGCGCGGCAATCACGAGGTGATGATGCGTGGCACCTTCGCCAATATCCGTCTCAAGAACGAGATGGTGCCGGGCGTCGAGGGCGGCTTCACGCACCATCACACGACCGACCAGCCGGAGCCGATCTACGACGTCGCCATGCGCTATCGCAAGGAACAGACGCCGCAGATCCTGATTGCCGGCAAGGAGTACGGCACGGGCTCTTCGCGCGATTGGGCGGCCAAGGGCGTGAACCTGCTGGGCGTGAAAGCGGTGGTCTGCGAGACCTTCGAGCGCATCCATCGCTCCAACCTCGTGGGCATGGGCGTCCTGCCGCTGCAGTTCAAGGACGGCATGACGCGCAACTCGCTGAAGTTGACCGGTCGCGAGACCTTCGACGTCGCGGGCATCGCCCAGGGCCTGCGTCCCGGCATGGACGTGCCGCTCACCATCCGGCGACCGGACGGCACCAACGAGACCGTCACTGTCACCTGCCGCATCGATACCGCCGAGGAGGTCGAGTACTTCAAGAACGGCGGCGTGCTGCACTACGTGCTGCGCAACCTCGCCCAGGCGGCGTGAGCGGGGCGGTGTCGGAGCGCCTCGCTCGGCACCTCTCGGCGCTCGCCCGCAACAATTGCTGGGCGAACCATCGTCTGCTCGGCGCCTGCGCGGCGCTGAGCGAGGCGGAGTTCGCGCTGCCGCGCACCAGCTTCTTTCCCTCGCTGCGCGCCACGCTGAACCACATCCTCTGGGTCGATCTCTACTACATCGACGCGCTGGAGGGGGCGGATGCGCTGCGCCACTACAGCCAACCGGCGCCCGACTTCGCCCATGCAACGCCACTGCGCGCCGCGCAGCTCGCGAGCGACCGACGCCTGATCGCCTTCTGCGAGCGCCAGACCGACGCGACACTCGCCGCCGACTGCCATCTGCCACGACCCAACCGCAAGCCGCCGCCATCCAGCGTCGAGGCGGTGGTGACGCATCTGTTGCAGCACCAGATCCACCATCGTGGCCAGGCGCACGCCATGCTGGCGGGCACGCGGGTGAAGCCGCCGCAGCTCGACGAGTTCTACCTCAAGGGCGAAGAGGTGCTGCGGCGCGACGAGCTTCTCGAGCTCGGACTGCCCCTCTCGTAAGAGGGCTTGGCGTGCTGTCGCTCGTCGACACTCCGATCCGGCTGATGCTAGCCGGGTCGAAAAGTCCCTAGGCGGCGCGGCGCAGCGGCACCGGTGCGGCGACCCAGTCGGCAAGAAATGCATCAAGCAGGACCGTCAGCCGGTCGCGCGCGGCGCGCTCGGCGAAGGTGTGGCTCGCGCCCTCGACGATCTCGAATCTCAGCCCCTTGTGACGCCGCAACAGTTGGAGACCGGGGCCGAATTGTTGCACCGTCTCGCCGAGGCCCGGGTCACCGGCATGCCAGGCGCTGCCCGACCCGTGCCGCACCAGGCACGCGACCTGGATCTGGTGCATGGCATAGATCATCGCGGTCGAAGCACAATGCTGGCCGAGCGCGTGGCAGACCGCCACGACGTCGGCCATCGAACCGCCCAACCCACCCCGCTCGGACGGCACCAGCAGGCCGAGCAACCGCTCGGCCTTCAGAGCGTCGAACGACTCGACGGGAAAGCGGGCACCGGCATCGACATCGGCGGCGTGACGCGCCGCGACCTCGCTCCCGACCCGCCGCGCGGCGGCGAGCGCGGCGCTCACGCCGCTTCCCGCGCGACGCCGATTTCGACCAGGGCCTCCACGATGGCGTTCAGGCTCTCGAAGGTCCGGCGCTTCAGCAGCCGGTCGGGGAACTCGACATCGAAGGCCTCTTCCAGCGCGAGCATCAGGTTCACGGTCGCGTGCGAGGTGAGGCCGGCGGCGTAGAGGTCGTCGCCGTCGCCCAGAGCGGTCACATCGCCCTGCAGCCAACCGGTTTCCTGGATGATCTTGCGCACGCGCGCATGGACGGCACTGGACACGAGCAACTCCACTGAAACGACTTGTATCAAAATTTTCTAAGCAATTACTGACACTTAGGATATCCTAGCTCAGGTCTAAGTTTAACAAGGCTGAAACGAGTCCCATGCGGCCGCCCCCCTCCTTTGCCGGCGCGGCGATCGAAGTGAGCGATCTCGCGCGCTCGGTGGCGTTCCACCGCCAGTGGCTGCCGCTGCTGGGGTTTCGCCGCGTTTGGGCCGGGCCTGACCGGGTCATGTGGGCGCGCGGCTACGACCATTTCGTCATGCGCCAGGCCAAGCCGGATGCCGCGACCGGCCCCGGCGCGCTGTGGCTGGCGGTGAGTGCCGAGAGTCGTGCCCAGGTGGACGAGGTGCACGAGGTCTTGCGCGACGCCGGCACGGAGATCCTCCAGCCGCCCTCCGAACTCGACTACTTCGCCCCCGGCTACTACTCGGTAGGCTTCCGTGACCCGGACGGCGTTCCGATCGAGGTGGCGCATCGCTGGGAGGAGCTACCGGATCTCGCCGATGCGGATCAGGTCCGCGTGCCTGGCCATGGGGTGACGCTGGGCGGTTATCTCTTCAAGCCGCAGGCGGGAGTGCCTCCTCATCCGGCGGTGATCCTGCTGCATGGCTTCGCCGGTCACGCGCAGAAGATGGCGGGTCTCGCGCGCGCCGCCGCCGCCAGCGGCTATGTCGCGCTGGCCCTCTCCTTACGCGGCTGGCTGGGCTCGGAGGGCGAGAGCGATCAGGGCCTGCGCCAGCCGCTCGACGTGCTGGCGGCGATCGACTGGCTTGCCAAACGTCCGATGGTCGATTCCAGGCGGATCGCGCTGGTCGGCGCGTCGATGGGCGGACAGGTGGCGCTGCTGGCGGCGGCGCATCGTCCGCCGATACGCGCGGTCGCCTCGTTCTTCGCGCCGACCGACCTGGTGCGCTGGCGCGAGGCCAATCCCTATGTCCGCGACTATCTCGACGATCTCTGCGGGCCCGAGGGCCTGCCGGTGCGCTCGCCGTTGCTGCGCACCGCCCAGATCGAGGCTCCCGTGCTGCTGATCCATGGCGACGCCGACGAGAATGTGCCTGTCGCGCAAAGCCTCGACATGGCCGAAGCGCTGCGCCGTCACGGCAAGGACGTCGAGACGCTGGTGATCGCGGGCGCCACGCACTACTTCAGCGAGACCCAGAACGCGCTCGCCCGCCGCAAGCTCTTCGAATTCCTGCGCCAGCACCTGGCCAAGCGCTAGCGCGTTTCGCAGGTCGTGGGGCCCCTCTGGTCGGGTGGACCGGGCATCGGTAACGTCCGGCGCCTTTCACTGTCAGCGGACCCGATCCCATGCGCGTTTCCGAAGCCATCGCCAGCCGCCGCTCGATGCGGATGTTCAAGTCCAACCCGGTGCCGCGCGCCGATCTCGAGTGGATGATCTCGACGGCGAGCCGTGCGGCCTCGAACGGCAACCTGCAGCCCTGGCGGCTGAACGTGACGTCGGGCAAGGCGCGTGAGCGGCTGTCGGCGGCGATCCAGAAGGCGATCGACGGCAACGATCATGGACCGGGCGCCGAGTACGACGTCTATCCGCGCAAGTTCACCGAGCCCTACGATTCGCGCCGCAAGACGGTCGGCAAGCAGCTCTATGGAATCCTGGGAATCGGCAAGGGCGACGCCGCCGGCATGGCCCGCCAGATGCGCAAGAACTACGATTTCTTCGACGCGCCGGTGGGCATGATCCTGAGCGTCGATCGGGGCATGGGTAACGGCCAATGGGTCGATTGCGGCATCTTCCTCGATCAGCTGATGCTGCTGGCCCGCGAGAAGGGGCTGCACACCTGCCCGCAGGCCGCGTTCAGCCGTTTCCAGCACGTGGTGCGGCGCGAGCTCGGCATCCCCGACAACGAGGTAGTCATCTGCGGGTTGGCGGTGGGCTATGCCGACCCCGACGCGGTGCCGAACAACCTGATCACCGAGCGGGCACCGATCGGCGATTTCACGCATTGGCACGAGGGCTAGTCGGCGGAGGGTTCTCAGCCCGCCCGATCCCAGCCGAAGCGGGAAGTCTCGGGCCGCGACCGCCGACCACGCCCGAAAGTCGGATTGCCGGGGTCGCCGGGCGCGGGCTAGAAAATCCCCAAATTCGCCGCGTCCAGCGCGGCGCCGGAGGGAACTGCCGATGACCGACCAGACCATCGCCGTCAGCGCCGATTGGGCCAAGCGCGCCTATGTCGACGAGGCCAAGTACCGCGACATGTACGCCCGCTCCGTGGCCGATCCTTCGGGCTTCTGGGGCGAACACGGCAAGCGGGTGGACTGGATCAAACCGTACAGCCCGGGCGCGGTCCGCGATGTCGACTATACGGGCCAGGTCCGCATCCGCTGGTTCCACGATGGTGTGCTGAACGTCTCGGCCAACTGCGTCGACCGCCACCTCGCCAAGCGGGCGAAGCAGACCGCGATCATCTGGGAGGGCGACAATCCCGCCGAGTCGCGCCACATCACCTATGCCGAGCTGCACGCTGAAGTGAGCCGCATGGCCAACGCCCTGAAGCAACTGGGCGGGCGGAAGGGCGATCGCATCACGATCTATATGCCGATGATCCCCGAGGCGGCCTACGCGATGCTGGCCTGCACGCGCATCGGTGCGATCCACTCGGTGGTGTTCGGCGGCTTTTCGCCGGAGTCGCTCGCCGGCCGCATCCAGGATTGCGACAGCAACATCGTCATCACCGCCGACGAGGGCCTGCGCGGCGGAAAGCCGATCCCGCTCAAGGCCAATACCGACGAAGCGCTGAAGAAGTGTCCGTCGGTCAAGAAGGTGCTGGTGGTGCGGCGGACCGGCGGCAAGGTCGGCTGGGATGGCGCTCGCGACGTGTGGTGGCACGAGATCGCCGCCAAGGTCTCGACCGATTGCGCGCCCGAGCCGATGGGCGCCGAGGACCCGCTGTTCATTCTCTACACCTCGGGCTCGACCGGAAAGCCCAAGGGCGTGCTGCACACGACCGGCGGCTACATCGTGTTCGCGTCGATGACGCACCAGTACGTGTTCGACTACCACGACGGCGACATCTACTGGTGCACCGCCGATGTGGGCTGGGTCACCGGCCACAGCTACATCGTCTATGGGCCGCTCGCCAACGGCGCGACCACGCTGATGTTCGAGGGCGTGCCCAACTATCCCGACTCCAGCCGCTTCTGGCAGGTGGTCGACAAGCACAAGGTCAACATCTTCTACACCGCGCCGACCGCGATCCGCGCCCTGATGCGCGAGGGCGAGGCCCCGGTGAAGAAGGCGAGCCGCAGCTCGCTGCGGCTGCTGGGATCGGTCGGCGAGCCGATCAACCCGGAAGCCTGGCTCTGGTATCACCGCGTCGTCGGCGATGGCCGTTCGCCCATCGTCGATACCTGGTGGCAGACCGAGACCGGCGGCATCCTCATCACGCCGCTGCCCGGCGCGACGCCGCTCAAGCCCGGATCGGCGACGCGGCCATTCTTCGGCGTGCAGCCGGTGATGGTCGATGCGGAGGGCAAGGAGCTCCAGGGGGCCTGCACCGGCAATCTCTGCCTCGTTGGCTCCTGGCCCGGCCAGATGCGGACGGTCTATGGCGATCACCAGCGCTTCATCGAGACCTACTTCCGGACCTATCCCGGCAAGTACTTCACCGGCGACGGCGCGCGTCGCGATGAGGACGGCTACTACTGGATCACCGGTCGCGTCGACGACGTGATCAATGTCTCGGGCCATCGCATCGGCACGGCCGAGGTCGAGAGCGCGCTGGTGGCGCACGCCAAGGTCGCCGAGGCGGCCGTGGTGGGCTTCCCGCACGACATCAAGGGCCAGGGCATCTACGCCTATGTGACGCTGAACGCCGGAGAGCCGTCATCGGAGGAGTTGCGCAAGGAACTGGTCGGCTGGGTGCGTAAGGAGATCGGCCCGATCGCCACGCCCGACGCCATCCAGTGGGCGCCCGGTCTTCCCAAGACGCGCTCGGGCAAGATCATGCGGCGCATCCTGCGCAAGATCGCCGAGAACGATTTCTCGAACCTGGGCGACACCTCCACGCTCGCCGACCCGGCGGTCGTCGACGATCTCGTGAAGAACCGCGCGAAGTAGCCCCATGACCCGCCCGACCATTTCCGGCCTGGCGGCCGACCTCGCGTCCGGCCGCACCACCTCGCGCGCGCTGGTCGAACAGGCGCTTGCGCGCATCGCCGATCCGGCCGGCGAAGGCAGTCGGGCGTTCATCAAGGTGTGGCAGGCAGCGTCTCTCGCCCAAGCCGATGCCAGCGATGCGCTGCGCAAGCACGGCATCGTGCCCTCGCCGCTTGCGGGTCTGCCGGTCTCGATCAAGAACCTGTGCGACGTGCGCGGCGAGACGACGCTCGCCGGATCACGCGCGCTCGACGATGCCGCGCCTGCCCGCGAGGACGCGCCCGTGGTCGCCCGCTTGCGGGCCGCCGGCGCCGTCATCGTCGGCAGCACCAACATGAGCGAGTTCGCCTTCTCGGGCATCGGCTTCAATCCGCACTACGGCACCCCCGGCAATCCCGCCGATCGCGCGCGCGTGCCGGGCGGCTCCTCGGCGGGCGCGGCGGTGTCCGTGGCCGACGGCATGGCGGTCGCCGCCCTGGGAACCGACACTGGCGGTTCGGTGCGCATTCCGGCCGCGGTGTGTGGCCTGGTCGGCTTCAAGCCGACCGCGCGGCGCGTGCCGCTCGATGGCGTTGTGCCGCTGTCGCTCGCCCTCGACTCGATCGGCCCGATCGCCAATTCGGTCGAGTGCTGCGCGATCGTGGATGCCATTTTCGCAGGCCTTCCGATCTCGATCCCGTCGGCGCGCCCGGCCGCGGGGCTCCGGCTCGCCGTGCCGAAGCAGTTTGTCATGGCCGACCTCGATGCCGCGGTCGCCACGTCTTTCGAGCGATCGCTAAAGGCACTGGCAGCGGCGGGCGCGCGGATCGAGCATGTCGAGCTCGCCGAGCTCGACGCGTACCCCGCGATCAATGCGACCGGCGGCTATGCCGCCGCCGACGCCTGGGCGTGGCACAAGGAGCTGATCGGACGTCGCGGCAACGACTACGACCCGCTGGTCGCGACCCGGATCCGGCGCGGCGCGGCGATGACCGCTGCCGATCTGATCGAACTCGGCGAGAAGCGCGCGGACTTCCAACGTCGCGTCTGGGCCGCCGTCGAAGCCTACGACGCGGTCGTGATGCCGACTTGCGCCATCGTCGCGCCGAAGTTGAGCGACGTTCAGACGGCCGAGGGATTCACGCGCAACAACATGCTGCTGCTGCGCAACACCGCGCTTGGCAATTTCCTCGATTGCACCGCGATCAGCCTGCCGAACCACGCCGCGGGCGACCTGCCCACCGGCTTCATGCTGATGGCACCGCCGATGGCAGATCGCGCTGTGCTTGCGATGGCGCGGTCCGTGGCGCCCGTCGTGGCGGGCTCGGCGTCTCCCGGACGGTGATCCGGCCGCGCGCACGCCGCGTAACCGGATCGTGCGCGCGCTCATCCTCAGCCTCGCGATTGCGATTCTTGCAGCCCAGCCGGTCGTTGCCGGGACGTTGACTGTCACGGTCTCTGGTCTGCGAAGCGCGTCGGGCGCCGTGATCGCCGCGCTCCATCGCGACCCGGAGCGGTTCCCTGCCGATTGGCAAGGCGCGGTCGCGCGAGTCGCGGTACCTGCGAGTGGCGAGGTCATCACCCTCGAACTGCCGTCGGTCGCGAGCGGCCGGTACGCGCTGATCGTCGTCCACGACGAAGATGGCAACGGAGAAATGTCCAAAACCTTCCTCGGGTTGCCGAAGGAAGGTTTCGGAACGTCCAACAACCCGACCTTCCTCGGGCCACCGCGCTTCGGACCCGCGCTGTTCGAGCTCGCGGGCGACCGCTCCATGGCGGTGCGGATGGTCTACTTCTGATGCTGCGCGGGGCTTTCATTTCCGGCGGGCTCGCCCTGGCGTTCGCCGTGGCCTCGCTGCTGGATCCGCGCGTCCTGCCAACCGGCGAGGATGTCTGGTTGAAGCCGCTGCGCTTTGCATTGGCGTTTGCCGTGCACGCCCTCACGCTCGCCTGGCTCTGGCGCCTGGCCGACCGCCACCCCGAGAGCGACCGACTCTTCGATCTCGCCTGCCGGCTGCAACTCGCGGTGATGGTCGTGGAGCTGGCCTGCGTCGCGCTCCAGGGCGCCCGAGGCGTGCCGAGCCATTTCAACGTCGCCGATCCGTTCGATGCCGCGGTGTTCACGATCATGGGCATCGGAACTTACGGGCTCTTCATCGGGTACGCTGGCATGGCGCTGAACCTGCTGCTCCGGCCCGGGCCGTCGCGGTTGATCGACCTCGGCATCCTCTGCGGGCTGGCGCTGTCGGTGGCCGGCGGTCTGGTCGACGTTGCCATGGTCGCGGTCTTCAATGGTCATGGCGTCGGCCCCGGCGGCGGAGAGCTTGCTTTCTTCGGCTGGCGCATTTCCGGCGGCGACCTTCGTGTGCCGCACTTCGTCGGCATCCACGCGCTCCAGGCGCTGCCCGCGATCGCATGGCTGCTGTCCCGCACGACGGCCCTCGCATCGATCCGATGGATCGGCTTCGCCGGCGGGTCCAGCGCCTACCTCGCCGCCTTCGCCGCCATACTCGCGCTCGCCCTGGAGGGCCGCTCCGTGTTCGAGATCGTCCGATGACTCTCGACACGGCGTTCAGCGCCTACAATGCTCTGGCGGTAGTCGGCTGGGCGATCTTGATCCTCGCACCAAGCTGGCGCTTCGGGCGAAACGTGATCAGCGGCCGCGCTCTCCCGGCGCTGTTCTCGCTGTCCTACGCGATCATCTTTCTGCCAGCGCTGATCGGCTCGGAGGGCGGGTTCGTTTCCATCGAGGCGCTGCGAACTCTACTGACCGCCGATCCCCGGATCGTGCTCGGGGCCTGGCTGCACTACCTCGCCTTCGACATGTTCATCGGGGCCTGGATGGCCGGCGAGGCCGAGCAGCGCGGCATCCCGCATGCCTGGATGGTGCCCGTGCTGCTCGCCACGTTCCTCGCCGGGCCGGTCGGCTGGCTGGCTTTCTTCGCGTTGCGCCGTCGCTATCCGACCAAGATCGCTCAGCCGTAACGCGGATCGTCGGGCCGGCGCATACGCCAGACATTTTCGGTCGTGGTGTATTCGCTGTAGCCCAAGCGTGCGACCGGCTTGAAGGCGAGCGTGTCGATGCGGCCATCCTTGATGATTCGATCGTCGATGTGGACGCCCAGCACGTGACCGAAGACGACGGAGGCGCGCATCGCCTCGTGGCCGGGCTCGACGGGCAGCTCCAGTGTCTTCCAGTAGCGGCATTCCAGCGCCACCGGCGATTCGGCGACGCGGGGCGGCTTCACGAACCGGCACGGCGCCGGAGTGAGACCCGCGAGCTTCATCTCATCCACGCCATACGCCACCATCGCGGTGGTGACGTTCATCTTTTCGGCGAGTTCGGCGCTCACCATGTTGACCACGAATTCGCCGGTCTCCTCGGCGTTCATGCGGCTGTGCTTGGTCGGGGTGTCGCCGTAGGTGCCGGTGATGGCGAAGTACACCATCGGCGGATACTCGCTCACACCGTTGTAGAAACTGTAGGGCGCGAGATTGACCCGGCCCTGCCCGTCCAGCGTGGAGACCCAGCCGATCGGGCGCGGCACGATCAGCGCCTTCAGCGGATCGAGCGGCAGGCCGTGGTCGCGTTTGGCGGCGTCATAGAACATCGTCAGTTCTCCCCGGATCCATAGTGAGCGCGCGCCTCGGCATGGGCCGCGTCGAAAGCAATTTCCAGCGTCGCGTTCAGGCCGCGGCACGACGCGACCACCGCTTCGGCCCAGCCGACATAGTCCCGCAGCCGCTCGCGCGACCAGCCGGCGGGCGGGCTGCGGACGAGGCCGCGCAGATTGCTGGTCTTGTCGGCGAGCTTCAGCAGCTTGGCGCGCCGCGACTTGGCCGGCGTCTTCTCGATCTGCAGGCGCTTGCGCATTTCCTTGGGCAGCGACTTGTCATCAGTGACCTCGGCGACCAACGCCGCGACCTCCGGTCCGAACCGTTCCGCGAGATCCTCGTAGGTGGTGTCGGTGTCCTCCAGCGTGTCGTGCAAGAGACCGCCCAGCAGCAGCACGATGTCGACGCCATCCGTCGCGCCGGCCAGCAACGCCGCGACTTCGGTCAGATGGTTGACATAGGGTTCGGCCGCCTCGCCCTTGCGCCGCTGCGCCACATGCCGGCGCGCGGCGAAATCGGCAGCGTCAGCTAGCAGCACCAGATCCCGGCTCATCGCCGGCCCTTGTGCGACGCCCGGTCCCGCTTGTCGAGGCCGGGCCGAAGCGCCAGTTTCGCGATATGTCCCGCGCAATGAAGGCCCTGCTCGGCGTCTGGATCGCCACGCTCGCCGTCGCGGCGGGCTGGATCGCGTGGGATGCGCTGAGCGGCAAGCGCCCCACGATCGGTGGGCCCTATGCCCTGCATGATCACAATGGCCGCGCCGTCACCGATGCCACCTTCCGCGGCAAGCCGACGCTGATCTATTTCGGGTTCACCTACTGCCCCGATGTCTGCCCGACCTCGCTGCTGCTCGCCGCAACCGCGCTGGAGAAGCTGGGCCCCGGCACCGAAAGCAAGGTGAACGTGCTCTTCATCACAGTCGATCCGGAGCGCGATACCCCGCAGCTTCTGAAGGAGTATGTCACCAACTTCGGGGCGACCTTCCTCGGCCTGACCGGCAGCACCGCCGACGTGGCCTCGGCTGCACGGGCGTTCCGGGTCTATTTCCAGAAAGTGCCCGGCAGGGACGGCGGCCCCTATCTGATGGACCATTCCTCCATCCTCTATGTGCTCGACCGCAATGGCCGGTTCGTCACCCACTTCACCCACGAAGCCAAGGCCGAGGCGATTGCCCAGGCCGTGGGTCGCCTCCTCTAAGCCCTTGAATTTGCACGATTGCTGCGGCGCAATATCAGCGTGACAGGCGCGAATGCGCCGCTACACTGACGGCGATGCTGTACCACGCCTACGAGTTCCAGCGGCAGCTGGCCCAGCCCGTCCGCTTCTGGGCCGATGCCATCGAGCAAGCCTGGTCCACCCCCTACAATCCGCTGGCGGAAACTTGGCTTGGCCGGTCCATGTCTGCGGGCGCCGAGATCCTGAGCCGGCTGACGCGCAGCTACGGCAAGCCCGCCTTCGGGCTCGCCACGACGCGCATCGACGGGGTCGAGGTCGAGGTGAACGAGGAGATCCTGCTACGCCGTCCGTTTGGACAGCTGCTGAGGTTCCGTCGCGACACCGCCCGGCAGTCGCCCAAGGTTCTGGTTGTCGCGCCGATGAGCGGCCATTTCGCCACGCTGCTGCGCGGGACGGTCGAGGCCCTGCTGCCCGATCACGACGTCCACATCACTGATTGGCTGGATGCGCGTGATGTTCCGTTGCAGGCGGGCAATTTCGACCTCGACGACTACATCGACACTCTCATCGAGTTCTTCCGCTATCTCGGGCCGGACCTGCACGTGATCGCGGTCTGCCAGCCATCGCCCGCGACCATGGCGGCCGCCGCGGTGATGGCCGAGGCGAAGGATCCGCGACAGCCGAGGTCGCTCACCATGATGGGCGGGCCGATCGACACGCGCATCAATCCGACCGTGCCGAACGATCTGGCGATGCGGAACTCGATGATGTGGTTCCGCCAGAGCGTCATCTCGACCGTGCCGATGGGCTATCCCGGCGCGATGCGGCGCGTCTATCCGGGCTTCCTCCAGCTCACCTCCTTCATCACCATGAATCTCGACCGGCATGTGAACGCGCACATGCGCCAGTTCGAGCATCTGATCCGGGGTGACGGCGATTCGGCCGACGGGCATCGGAGCTTCTACGACGAGTATCTCGCGGTGATGGACCTCACCGCCGAGTTCTACCTGCAAACCATCCAGGTCGTGTTCAAGGAGCATTCGCTGCCGCGCGGGCAATGGATCAGCCGCGGCCGGCGGATCGACCCCGCCGCGATCGAGACCGCGCTTATGACCGTTGAGGGCGAGCTCGATGACATCTCCGGTGTCGGCCAAACCAAAGCGGCGCACGCGCTGACGCCCAACATTCCGGGCGCCCGCCACAGTCACTGGGAACAGCCGCGCGTCGGACACTACGGCATTTTCAACGGCCGCCGGTGGCGCGAGCAGATCATGCCGCGCGTGCGGGCTTTCATTCTGGAGAACGAGCGGACGTAGTGGTCGCGATCAGTTCGACGATCGCCGCGCCATAGCGGGCGATCTTGGCATCGCCCAACCCATGAACGCCGCGTAGCGCCCCGACCGAGGCGGGCCGCATCGCAACCAACTCGTAGAGCGTGCGGTCCGAGCACACCACATAGGCCGGCGCGCTCAGCTCACGCGCACGGGCCAGTCGCCAGGTCTTGAGCGTCGCCAGCAGCCCGGAGTCGCTGCCCGACAACTCCGGCGGCGCCGTCTTGCTGCCGCGACGCACCGACTTGCCCGGCAGGACGGCCTCGGCGCGGAACTCGATGCGTTCCTCGCCGCGCAGCACGCGCCGGCCCGCCTCAGTGACCATCCAGCGACCGTAGCCCTCGAGGTCCTGTTCGATCAGGCCTGCCGCCGACATCTGGCGAAACAGGGCGTGCCACTCTCCGGCCGCCCGATCCTTGCCGACGCCGAAGGTGGGCAGCCGTTCGTGGCCGAACTTCAGGACGTTCTCGGTGCTGTCGCCGGTCAGGATCGCGATCAGATGCGCGACGCCGAATCGCTCGCCCGTCCGCAAGATGGCCGACATCGCCTTCTGCGCCTCGACCGTGCCATCAAAACGTGCGGTGCCCTCGGTGCAGAGATCGCAGTTGCCGCAGGGCGGCGTCGTCTCGCCGAAGTAGGCGAGCAAGGTCTGTCGTCGACAGTGCGGCGCCTCGGCGAGTGACAGGAGCGCCGCCAGCCGCTGGCGGTCCAGCCGCTTGCGGTCATCCGGCGCGGCGCTGTTGGCGATGAACATCCGGCGCAGCCTGATGTCGTCTGTACCGTAGAGCGTGAGTGTGTCGGCAGGCAGCCCATCGCGGCCGGCGCGTCCAATCTCCTGGTAGTAGGCCTCGACGCTCGATGGCAGATCGGCGTGGCAGACGAAGCGCACATCCGGCTTGTCGATGCCCAGCCCAAACGCGACGGTCGCCACCATCACCACACCGTCCTCCTTCTGGAAGACGTCCTGGTTGGCCTCACGCACCTCTTTTTCGAGACCGGCATGGTAAGGCAGGGCGCGCACGCCCTGTTTGACCAGCGCGTCGGCCATCTCGTCGGTCTTGCGACGGGTCGAGCAATAGACGATGCCGCTTTCTCCGGTGTGCCGACGCACGAAGTCGAGCACCTGTTTGGCCGGGCCCTTCTTGGGCGCGAAGGCGAGCCGCAGATTGGGCCGGTCGAAACTGCGGAGGAATTCGCGCGGGCTGCGCCCCTCGAACAGACGCCGCGCGATTTCTGCGCGGGTCGGCCCGTCCGCGGTGGCGGTGAGCGCCAGCGTCTGAAGGCGCCCGCCGATCGCGCGCGCGGCGTTCGCGATGCCAAGATAGTCGGGCCGGAAGTCATGCCCCCATTGCGAGACGCAATGCGCCTCGTCGATCGCTAGCAGCGCCACGTTGGCGCCGGCCAGCCGTTCCAGCGTGTCGGGACGCACCAGTCGCTCGGGCGCGATGTAGAGGAGCTTCAACTTGCCGAGCTCGATGTCGCGCTCGACTTGCGCGTTCTCCGCTGCCGGGTTGGCCGAGTTGAGCGCGGCCGCGGCGATGGCGGCCGCGCGCAAGGCCTGGACCTGGTCGCGCATCAAGGCGATCAGCGGCGACACGACCATCGTCAGACCCGGCCGCAACAACGCCGGCAACTGGTAGCAGAGCGACTTGCCCGACCCGGTGGGCATGATCGCGATCGCGTCCTCGCCGGCCAGCACGGCGCGAACGATCTCCTCCTGCCCCGGGCGGAAGTCGTCGAAGCCGAAAACCGAGCGCAGCAGAGCGCGGGGATCCTCGCTCCCGGCCACGGCGCGGATCAGTGCCGCGCGGCCTGGCCGCCGTCCAGCGTCACCACGACGCCACTGATGTAGCTCGCCCGGTCGGAGGCGAGGAACACCGCGAGGTCGGCGACCTCTTCAGGCTCGGCGGCGCGGCCAAAGGGCAGGTTCTTCGTGAGCTCGGGCCAGCGCTCGGGATCGCCGAACTGTTCCTGCGCACGCGCGCGCAGGCGAACCAGCATCCGATCGGTGCGCGTGGCGGGCGGGTTGATGCCGACCACCCGCACGCCGTGATCGACACTCTTGCTGCCGACGGCGCGGGTAAAGGCCATCAGGCCGGCATTGCCGACGCTGCCCGCGACATAGTCGTAGTTGAACGACTCGCCCGCGAGCCCGATCACGTTGACCACCACGCCGCGCTCGCGGGCGTACATGCGTTCAAGCATCGCGCGCGTGGCGTTGATGTAGCCGAACACCTTGAGCTCCCACGCCTCACGCCATTTCGGCTCGGTCATGGCGAGCAGGTCGCCCCGGGGGATGGCGCCGGCGTTGTTCACCAGGATGTCCGCATCGCCCGCCGCCGCGACAAGGCCACGCGCGGTGTCGCCGTTCGTCAGGTCGGCGACATGGATCTCCACCGGTACATTGTGTCGCGCTCGGATGCGCTCGCGCGCCGCCTCGAGCGGCTCGCGCGAGCGCGAGGCGATGTGAACGCTACAGCCCTCGGCCGCGAAGCCCATGGCGCAGGCATAGCCGATGCCGCGACTGCCGCCGGTGACAAGCACGGTCTTGCCCGCCAGTTTCAGGTCCATGGCGAACGACGCTCCCTAGGGGCGGAAGAGGGTGAAGCTATGCGACAGCAAGAGTGCGCCAGCGTGCCGAATCTCGATCGTCCACTCGCCCGGCAGGACCTCCCACAAGCTGTCGAAGCCATAGCCGCGGAAGCGGGCTTCGCCGATACGCGCGGTAAAGTCGTAGGTGCTCTCGGTGAAGTGCTGGTTATCGCGGGCCGGATCCCGCAGGCCCGGCGGTGGCAGGCGCCAAGTCTCGGTCAGTGTCACTGTCGCGCCCGCCGGCTCGCCGACAAGCCGGAAGCGGATCCCGAAATTGACCCCGAGTCGGGCCGGGACGCGCGGCGCCGGATCGAAGAATTCGACATCGGCGACGCGAATGTTGCGGCCGGTCGGTGAGTTCGGGGCGACGCCCTGACCCGTCTTGGTCGCGCGAAACTGCCCGGACTCGATCAGCTCCGCCCGATCGACGCGCACGGTCTGCGCGGCGACCGGCGCGACCAGCAGCCCGGCCAACGCGCCGCCAAGGCCCGCCCGGCGCCCGATCGTCGCGACGGGGCGGCCAACGTCCATCAGAGTCGGTACAGGCTATCGATGCCGGCGCGTCCGTCCTCGGTCCGCACGCGGCCATCTTTCACCATCTGCACCAGATGGGCCAACATCGATCGTCCGGCCGCCTTGTGCAGATGGACGGGCGTATCGGCGTAGTTCTTGGCGACCATCTGCGGAATCGTCTGGGCGCCCTCCTTGAGGCGGGCGAGAATCTGCGCCTCGCGTCCGAGGCGGTGCTCGATATAGGCGTGCACAAACGGAACGGGATTGCGGATCTCCGCGCCATGCGTGGGGATGTAGAGCTGCTCATCGCGCGGCAGGAGTTTGCGCAGCGACGCGAAATAGTCGGCCATGTTGCCGTCGGGTGGCGAAATCACCGCCGTCGACCAGCCCATCACATGATCGCCCGACAGCAGGGCCTTGTCCTCGCGCACCGCGAAGCAAAGATGGTTCGAGATGTGGCCCGGCGTGTGCAGCGCCTCGACGTTCCAGCCATCGCCCTGGACCACGTCGCCATCCGCCAGCCGAATATCCGGCGCGAAATCGAGATCACCGGCTTCTTCCGGCTTCTCGTCGCCCGGCGGCCGTGGATGCGGTCCAAAGGAATAGACCTTGGCCCCCGTCGCCTTGGCGAGCGCGGGCGTGGCCGGCACATGGTCGATGTGAGTGTGGGTCACGAAAATGTGGGTGACGGTCTCACCCCGCACCGCGCGCAGCACCGCCTCGATATGGTCGGGCTGATCGGGACCCGGATCGACGATCGCGACCTTGCCGCGACCCACGATGTAAGTGCCGGTGCCCTTGAAGGTGAAGGGACTGGGATTGCGCGCGACGACACGGCGGATCAGCGGCGTCACCGCCATCGCCGTACCGTAGTCGAAGTCGAATTCCTTGATGAAGGGAATGCCGGCCATGGTGTCCTCAACGCGCCGGAGGGAGCAGCTTGTAGATCGCGTTGCGGATGTCGGAGCTGACATAGACCGCACCGGACCGTCCGACGGCGACGCCGGTGGTCACGAGCTGCGGCGGTCCGCCCGGATAGCCCGGCAACCCGATATCGAGGTTGGAGGCGATCACGCGGCGCTCCCCGTTGGCGGGATCGATCGCCAGGACCCGCTTACGACCGACCTCGGCGACATAGATCCGACCGTCCGGTCCGACATCCAGACCCTCGGGTCCCGCGAGCCCGTCGGCCAGAACGCGGCGTTGCCCGGTCGCGACATCGACCTGGCTCACCGCGCCGGCGGCCAGTTCGCTGACATAGACCAGAGACCCCGGCCCGGCGGCGATCGAAACCGGCGCGCGCAGCTCCTTGACCGCGGTGCCATGCTGCTTCCCGTCGGCGCTCACCCGCACGAGGTTGCCGGTCGCAAGTTCGGCCACCAGCAGGGAGCCATCGGCAGTCTCAAGCGCCCGCACCGGCGCCGAGAACTCGCCCAACGTGGCGACCAGCTTGCCGGTCTTGCGATCGATCTTCTCGACCGTCCCGCTGAACCAGCTGGTGAGCAGGACATGGCGGGGGCCGATGGACACGCCCAGCGGATAGGAGTGCGTATCGCCATGCGTGCGCAGCTGATCCTGCACCTGACCGGACGCACCATCGATGGTGCGGTAGCTGAAGGTGTCGGCGAGGTGCAGCGTCTCCTTGCCGCCCTCCGACACGACCGCGAGGTCGCCCGGCATGGCGAGCTTGCCCTCGACAACGACCCGCCACGACCCTGTTCGCTTGTCCACCTGGTAGATGCCATTGTCGGTCATCGAGGTGACGAACAGGCGGCCACGCGAATCGAAGGCGAGATTGTCGAGCCCGGGCTTCAGCGTCGCCACGAGCCGCTTGGCCTTGGTGGTGAGGCTGACGCTCCAGATCTGACCCAGACCGGTATCGATCACGTAGAGATCGTCGCGCGTCTGCGGATCGATGTTGGCAGCCGCCGGAATCTTGAAGCCGTCGGCGATCACTTCGATCTCGCCCGACTCGAGATTCACCTTGGCGACCTGTCCCTTGAACCAGAGTGGTCCGTAGAGATGCCCGTCCTCGCGGCGGATCTCGAAGCCGTTGAGCCCGCCCAACTTCTCGGCGACGCGGCGCAGCTCACCGCGGTTCCACGTCTTGAACTCGGGTCGATCGACATTGCGCAGGTCGATCTCGTAGAGCGCATCGCCCAGGAACACTTCGGTGACGAACAGCCGGCCGTCGCGCGTGAAGGCAAGAGAGTTCGGCCCCTGCATGCCGGTCGCGACCTCGATCACCTGCCCCTGCGGTCGGCGCAGGAAAACCTTGCCGGTGAGGAACCCCGTCCAAGCCATGCTGCCATCGTCGGCAAAGGCGATGTCATCGGCCATGCCGCGACCGGGCCCCTCGACGAGATCGACCTCGCCCGTGTCGATCTGTACGCGGTAGATCGATTGGCCGATGACGCTGCCGGCGAAGAGCTGGTCGTCCTTGTTGAAGGCGAGCCCGTGAATGCCGTGGAACCACGAGCCTGGAACCAGGAACTGCGGCTGATACTCCTTTTCACCCGACTGTTGCGCGCCCGCACTCGCGCAGAGTGCCGCGACAACGGCCACGCCGGCCACGGCCCGGCGGAATAGCTTCAGCATGCGATCGAACTCCCGTCGGCCGGGACTCTAGACGCGCGCCCGAAGTCTGTCATGCTGCCGCGACGCCGTGCCGCCCGACGGCCGGTCCCACGAGGTCCCGCACCGTGAACCGTCCCACCTCCCGCCTCGGCCAGGTCAGCTGGGCGATGTTCGACTGGGCCAACCAGCCGTTTTTCACCGTCGTCACGACCTTCATCTTCGCGCCCTACTTCGCCAACGTCATGGTGGGCGATCCGGTCGCGGGCCAGTCGGCCTGGGCCTTCACCCAGGCGGCCTCGGGCGTGATCATCGCGCTCCTGAGCCCGTTCCTCGGCGCCATGGCCGACGCCGGCGGTCCCCGCAAACCCTACATTTTCACCTTTCAGGTCGTCCTGGCGCTGGGCTGCGCGGCACTGTGGTTCGCCTATCCCGGTCGGCCCGATCTGGTGGGCCCGATCGCCTGGGCGGTGGTCGTGGCGACCATTGGCGCCGAAATCTCAATCGTCCTGAACAACGCGCAGCTGCCCTCCATCGTGCCCAGGGACCGGATGGGTCGCCTCAGCGGGCTGGGTTGGGGGCTCGGCTATGTCGGCGGGCTGGTGGCGCTCTTAACCGTGCTGGCCGTGAGCAAGCCGTCGATGTTCGGGCTGGCGGCCGACGATTCACGGCCGCTGTTCGGACTCGACCCCGCGACCAACGAGTTGGAGCGTCTTGTTGGGCCAGCCTCGGCGCTCTGGCTCGCGCTCTTCGTGTTGCCGATGTTCCTGTTCACGCCCGACGCGCCGCGCGGGAAGATCTCGATCATGGCGGCGGCACGCGAAGGCGGCGCGAAGCTGGTCGGCACGCTGCGGCAACTCGGCAAGCACCGCAACGCCGCGACCTATCTCGTGGCCTTCATGCTCTACAATGACGGCCTTGCCGCCATCATTGCCTTCGGCGGCGTCTATGCCTCGGCGACGTTCGGCTGGAGCACAGTGACGCTCGGCATTTTCGGGATCGTGCTCACCCTGTTCGCGATTCCCGGCGCGTTTCTCGGCGGTTGGTTGGACGACAGGCTGGGCTCCAAACGCACGGTCCAGTTCGCGATCGCTGGCGTGATCGTGGCGACCGTCGGCATCGTGGGAGTCACTGCGAACGCGGTCTTCTACGTGGTGGACGCCAAACCGCTCGCAGCCAACCGCGCGCTCTTCGGCTCGACGCAGGAGCTGGTGTTCATGGCGTTCGCGCTGTTGCTAGGCTTCTGCATGGGGCCGATGCAGGCCGCCAGTCGCACACTCGTCGGACGCCTGGCACCGTCCAGCATGACCGGCGAATTCTTCGGACTATTCGCCCTCTCCGGTCGGGCGACCGCGTGGATGGCACCGCTCTCGATCGGCATCCTCACCGCCACCACCGGCTCCAACCGTGTCGGCGTCGCGGTGGTTCTGGTGTTCCTGGTAGCGGGCTTCCTGGTGCTGATGCGCGTGCGCGAACCGGAACGCGACGGCGTCTAGAGTCTCTCCGCTCTGGCTCGGAGCAGTCGGATCGATGAGCCGACAACCGATGCAGCGCGAATGGAAGCGCTCTAGACCGCCGTCGTCTTGCCCTTGAAGGTGCAGAGGTCGGCGACGCGGCAGGACGGGCAATCCGGCTTGCGGGCTTTGCAGGTGTAGCGGCCGTGCAGGATCAGCCAATGGTGGGCGTGCAGGCCGAACTCGGTCGGCACGCGCTTCAACAGTTTCAGCTCGACCTGCAGCGGATTCTTGCCTGGCGCGAGGCCGGTGCGGTTGGAGACGCGGAAGATATGCGTGTCGACCGCCATCGTCGGCTCGCCGAACGCCACGTTCAGCACGACGTTCGCCGTCTTGCGGCCGACCCCCGGCAGTGCCTCCAGTGCGTCGCGGTCCGACGGCACCGTGCCACCGTGTCGCTCGAGCAGCAGCCGCGACAGCGCGATCACGTTCTTCGCCTTGTTGCGAAAGAGCCCGATCGTCTTGATGTGCTGGACCAGCTTCGCTTCGCCCAGGGCCACCATGGCGGCGGGAGTCCGGATTTCCGAGAACAACGCTCGTGTGGCGCGATTGACGCCGGCATCCGTCGCCTGTGCCGACAGCACGACCGCAACAAGAAGCTGATAGGGGTTGCCGTACTCAAGCTCGCTTTGCGGCGCCGGATCGGCGGACCGCAGGCGCTCAAAGAACGTCTGGATCGCGGGCGGTTTCATCAAGGCCATGGCACGACGCTAGCGGAGGCCGTAGGCTACCGCCATGGCTCCCGTCGCGACGCCCAGCGCCTCCCCACCGTTCGAGACGGTGCTCGTGCCGCATCGCAGCCTCTCGCCGGAGGGCTTCAAGTGGCTGATCCGGGGTGCGATCGCCGCCAACGTTGCCATCGCGCTCCCCATGCTCGTCTGGGGCGCCTGGCCGGTGTTCGGCTTCATGGGCCTCGATGTCTGGCTGCTCTGGTTCCTCTTCCGCCGCAGCTATGCCACTGCGGATCGCAGCGAGACGATCTTCCTCGGTGAAGCAGTCCTGACCGTCCGCCAGACGGGGCGGACCGGAAGCGTGGAAGAGACCTGCCTCGATCTCGCGTGGCTGCGCGTCGAGGCGGGCGCGCGGCTCGAACTTGTCAGCCGCGACCGGCGGATCGAGATCGGCCGTTTCCTGGCGCCGGAGCAGCGCGCCCGCGTCGCCGACGATCTCGCCCGGGCCATTGCCGCGGCGCGTCGGCCGCGCTTCGATCACCGCTGGGACTGACCGCGGCTCAACCGCCGAACATGTCCTTCACCTTGGCGAAGAAGCCTTCGCTTTCGGGACTGGTCTTGTTGCCCGCCTTGGCGAACTCCTGCAGGAGCTCCTTCTGCCGGGCGGTGAGGTTGGTCGGCGTTTCGACCACGACCTCGATATAGAGGTCGCCCTTCTGGGTCGACCGCACGATCGGCATGCCCTTGCCGCGCAGCCGGAACTGGTGGCCGCTCTGCACGCCGGCCGGCACGTTGATTCGCGCCGCTTTGCCGTCCAGCGTCGGGACATCGACATTGCCACCAAGCGTCGCCTGAACCATCGAGATCGGCACACGACAGTGAATGTCGGTGCCCTCGCGCTCGAACAGATCGTGGCGACGCACCGCGAGAAACACGTAGAGATCGCCGGTGGGACCGCCCCGTGTGCCGGCTTCGCCCTCGCCGGTCAGGCGGATGCGCGTGCCGTCCTCGACACCGGGCGGGATCGCGACCTTCAAGGTCTTCTCGCGCCGGACGCGGCCCTGGCCGCCGCAGGCACGGCAGGGTTTGTCGATCACCTGACCGTTGCCCTGGCAGGTCGGACAGGTGCGTTCCACGGTGAAGAAGCCCTGCTGCATGCGCAGCCGCCCGCGGCCCTGGCAGGTGGGACAGGTCTGCGGCTTCGAGCCGGCCTCCGCGCCAGAACCATTGCAGGCTTCGCACGACACCGAGCTCGGCACGCGTACGGTCGCCTCGGTACCGGCATAGGCCTGCTCGAGCGAGATCTCGAGATTGAAGCGGAGATCCTGCCCGCGCGTATCGGGACGCCCCCGCCCGCGCTGGCCGCCGAACATGTCCTCGAAGATGTCGCCGAACACCGAGCCGAAATCGAAGCCCTGACCATGCGGACCGCCCGGCCCGCCGCCCGGTTGGCCGCCCTCGAAAGCGGCCGCGCCGAAGCGATCGTACTGCGCGCGCTTGTCGGGGTCCTTCAGGACGTCATAGGCGCGATTAATGTCTTTGAACTTGCGCTCAGCATCCTTGTTCCCCTGATTGCGGTCGGGGTGATGCTGCATGGCGAGCTTGCGGAACGCCTTCTTGATGTCGTCGGCGCTGGCGCCACGCTCGACGCCCAAAAGCTCGTAGTAGTCGGTCGCCATCGCGCCTTACCCCCGCCTCCCGACATCGGTCGGGAGGTTTCGCGATCGGTCGGTCGGGCCTAGGCCTGGCCCGACTTCTTGTTGTTGTTCTGGTCGGTGACGTCGGTGAACTCGGCGTCGACCACCTTCTCGTCCTTGGGCGCGCCACCGGGAGCCGCGCCGGCGGCACCGGCTGCCGCGCCCGCCTGGGCGTCGGCCTGCTGGGCTTTGTACATCGCCTCGCCGAGCTTCATCGCCGCCTGGGCGAGCGCGTTGGTCTTGGCCTTGATCGCCTCGACATCCTCGCCCTTCAGCTCGGCCTTCAGCGTCTCCAGCGCGCCCTCGATCTCGGCCTTCTCGGTGGGGCTCACCTTGTCGCCGAACTCCTTCAGGTGCTTGTCGGTCGAATGCACCAGCGCCTCGCCCTGGTTGCGCCCGTCGATCAGCTCGCGCTTCTTCTTGTCGTCCTCAGCGTGCAGCTCGGCGTCCTTCACCATGCGCTGGATCTCGGCCTCCGAGAGGCCGCCCGACGCCTGGATGCGGATCTGCTGCTCCTTGTTGGTGGCCTTGTCCTTGGCCTGCACCTGCACGATGCCGTTGGCGTCGATGTCGAAGGTCACCTCGACCTGCGGCATGCCGCGCGGCGCGGGCGGGATGCCCACCAGGTCGAACTGGCCGAGCAGCTTGTTCTCGACCGCGATCTCGCGCTCGCCCTGGAACACCCGGATCGTCACCGCGGTCTGGTTGTCCTCGGCGGTCGAGAAGATCTGGCTCTTCTTGGTCGGGATCGTGGTGTTGCGCTCGATCAGGCGGGTGAACACGCCGCCCAGCGTCTCGATGCCCAGCGACAGCGGGGTCACGTCGAGCAGCAGCACATCCTTGACCTCGCCCTTCAGCACGGCGGCCTGCACCGCCGCACCCACCGCGACGACCTCGTCGGGGTTGACGTTGCGCGCGGGCTCCTTTCCGAAGAAGGTCTTCACGGCCTCGATCACCTTCGGCATGCGGGTCATGCCGCCGACCAGGATCACTTCATCGATCTGACCGGCCGTCATGCCGGCGTCCTTGAGCGCGGCGCGGCACGGCTCAAGCGTGCGCTGCACCAGGTCGTCGACCAGGGCCTCGAGCTTGGCGCGCGACAGCTTCAGCACCAGATGCTTGGGTCCGCTCTGGTCGGCCGTGATGAACGGCAGGTTGATCTCGGTCTCCTTCGAGGTCGACAGCTCGATCTTCGCCTTCTCGGCGGCCTCCTTGAGGCGCTGCAGCGCGAGCTTGTCGTTGCGCAGATCGATGCCGTTCTCTTTCTTGAACTCGTCGGCGAAGTAACCGATGAGGCGCACGTCGAAGTCCTCGCCACCCAGGAAGGTGTCGCCGTTGGTCGCCTTCACCTCGAACACGCCGTCGCCGATCTCGAGGATCGACACGTCGAACGTGCCGCCGCCCAGGTCGTAGACCGCGATCGTGCCGTTCTTGCGCTTGTCCATGCCGTAGGCGAGGGCCGCCGCCGTCGGCTCGTTGATGATGCGCAGGACCTCAAGGCCCGCGATACGACCGGCGTCCTTGGTCGCCTGCCGCTGGGCGTCGTTGAAATAGGCGGGCACGGTGATGACGGCCTGCGAGACCTTCTCGCCGAGATAGGCCTCGGCCGTCTCCTTCATCTTGCCGAGGATGAAGGCCGAGATCTCGCTCGGGCTGTACTGCTTGTCGCCGGCATGGACCCACGCGTCGCCATTGGGGCCCTTCTCGATCTTGTAGGAGACGAGCGCGAGCTCCTTCTGGACCATCGGGTCCTCGAAGCGACGACCGATCAGGCGCTTGACCGCGAACAGCGTCTTGCCCGGGTTGGTCACCGCCTGGCGCTTGGCAGCCTGGCCGACCAGCCGTTCGCCATTGTCGGCGAAGGCGACCATCGAGGGGGTAGTCCGCGCACCCTCGGTGTTCTCGATCACCTTGGTGTCGCCGCCTTCCATGACGGCAACACAGGAATTGGTGGTTCCGAGGTCGATTCCGATGACTTTGGCCATGTCTCGTCTCTCTGGTTGGGCGGACCGGTCCGGCCCTGGCGGCACCGGGGCGGCCCCCGTTCAAAAAAAGCGTCCTGCCGGAAAACCCGGCGCAACACAGGGTTATATAGGGCCGCGAATCCCGCCCGCAATGGCACGGAACCTGCGGACGCGAAGATTCTGGGCACGGCCGGATACCGCACGACGCCGGGCGTCCCTAAAGTCGCACCGTGATCCTTTCAGCCTCCTGGCGGACCGACATTCCGGCCTTCTACGGGCGCTGGTTCCTCGCCCGGCTGGCGGCAGGCTGGGTGGAGGTCGCGAACCCATATGGCGGGCCGACGAGCCGGATCGATCTCAACCCGGCCTCGATCCGGGCCGTGGTGTTCTGGACCCGAAATCCGGCCCCGTTCGACGCCGGCCTCGCCGCCTGCCGGGCCCGTACCTGGCCGTTCGTGGTTCAGATGTCGGTGACCGGCCTGCCCCGGGCGATCGAGCGCTCCGCACCCGCGCCCGAGAGTGCGGTGCAGATGCTGCGCGATCTCGCACGGCAATACGGGCCGAAGGCCGCGGTCTGGCGCTTCGACCCGATCCTGGTCTCGACCGCGACGCCACCCGCCGAACGCCGGGAGACGTTTGCCCGACTCGCGAAGTCGCTTGCCGGTGCGGTGGACGAAGTCGTCGTGTCCTTCGCCCAGCCCTACGCCAAGACCCGTCGCAACCTTGCTGGGCTGGACTGGCGCGATCCCCCGATCGACGAAAAGCAGACGCTCTTGCGCGACCTCGCAAGCATCGCCGCCGAACAAGGCATGTCCCTGACGCTCTGCACGCAGCCTTCGCTGGTCGATGACACGGCCGACCAGGTGGCCGCGCGATGCATCGACACCGCGCGCCTGAGCGAGGTTGCCGGACGTGCGATCGAAGCGCCGGAGCGCGGAAATCGGCCGGGATGCCGCTGTGCCGCCAGCCGCGATATCGGCGCCTACGACAGCTGCGCCATGGGCTGCGGCTACTGCTACGCGGTGCGAACGCGCGAGCGGGCGCAGGCACGCCTTGCCGCGCACGACCCCGACTCGCCCCGGCGCTAGCGTGTTTTCGGCCGCGATCTCGGAAAAACTCTAGGCTGTGCCTTCCGCCGGAGGCTCGGACGGCGGCGCTGCCGCACGCGGCGGTCCACCCTTGGAAACCGCAACCATGGCGGCTCGCAGCAATCGACCGGCGATGAGATAGCCCGGGATCAGCTCCTGCACGACCGTTCCGGCCGGCTTCGACGGGTCCTCCAGCTCCAGCATCGCCTGATGCAGCTCGGCGTTGAAAGGTTGATCGAGGGCCGCGATCCGCGTCACGCCATGCCGCTCAAGTGCGGCCTGCAATTCGCGCGCGGTCGCCTCAACGCCGGCCACGACATTGCGCACGCCGGCGTCCATCGTCTCGCGATCGGCGGGCAGCGCCTGAAGCGCGCGGCCGAGATTGTCGGCGACCGTCAGAATGTCGCGCGCGAAGCGCTCGATGCCGAACTTGCGTTCCTTCTCGACATCCTGCTGCGCCCGACGACGGATGTTCTGCACCTCGGCGGCGGCGCGGAGGAACTTGTCCTGTAGTTCAAGCTTTTCGGCCTGGAACTGTTCCAGCCGGCGCTCGACATCGGCGAGCACGCGCGCGGCGTCGTTCGCCGGCTGTGCCTCTGGCTTGGCCGGAATGTCGAGGCTGGTGTCGGGCGCGTCGGGAGCCGGGTCTTGGGCCGGGCCACCCGTCGCGTTGGCATCGCTGACCATGCGGTGTCCTGGGCGCTGGGAACGGAAAGAGGCGCCTGACTTAGGGATACGGGCCGCGACGGTCAACCGTCCGCGTCACACCGCCTCAAGCGGCGCTTGCAGACGCGTGCCGCGCACGATCACGCCCCCACGGTCACCCGGCACGATCGAGCCGTAGCGCTGGGCGTAGACCGGTGGCAGCGGTCGCGCATTGGGAGCCGCGAGCCAGAGCCGCAGGAGATGCCGGCGGCGCTCCGGTTCGGGCCAATCCACGAAACCGGTGCGATCGTGCAAGAGCGTGTGATTGTGCACGAGCTGGATGTCGCCGGGCCGGAACTCCATGAACATGTTGAGGGCAGGATCCTCGGCCAGCCGGTCGAACATATCGAGCGCCTCGATCCGCGCCGCATCCAGACGTGGCGCGTCCGCGAAGCGCTGCGCGGAGTCAATGTACTGTCGCTGATAGATCGCCGACAGGTGACCGTTGTGCCAGTTGAAGACCGGGATCTCGAAATAGGGCTTCATGCCGTCCGGCACCTCGCCCCGCCGGTCGGTGGCGAGCGGTTGGAACAGGAGCGCGAGCAGATCGGGCCGGCGACGGCGCATCTCGTTGAAGATCGTGGTCGAGCTCACCAGCGCCGAGAGACCGCCGGACTGCGCCGTCTTGAGGCACAAGAGCCCCACGATATCGCAGGAGTCGGTGTGATAGGTCTGGCGCTCGTTGGTCTGGTAGATGCGCACATTGGGATCGTGCACATCGAGGCCGAGGTCCTTCACATGGCCGAGCACATGACCCTTGCCGTTCTGCGAGCGCGCGCTGCCGAGATGCGCGCCGATGCCGTAGTAGGCCGTCGCCGATTGCCGCACGCTCCAACGCTCGACCGGCAACCCGCGCAGCATCAGGAATCCGCGACCCCCCAGCACGTCGCGCGCCACGCGCTCGCGCAGGCGCGGTCCCAGGGTCGGCAGCGGAAACGCCTCCGCGCCGATCGCTGCGATGTCCGCTTCGCGTGCGGCGAGCGGCAGCGTCGCCGCCTCGATCTCGGCCACGTCGGCGGGCGAGAGCGGCATCAACCACTCGTCGCGCTTCACCATGTCGGGGCCGTACCAGGCCGCCGCGCCGGTCTGTTCGGGAGGAAGCTCGAAGCCGCTCATGATCAGGCCTGCCAGGGAAACCGGGGGGCGAACAAATCCTCTTCGCTGAGCGAGAGGCGGAAACTCTCCGCCGCACTCACCAGCGCACCGCGAATGCCGGGCTCCAGCGCGCTGTGCCCGGCATCGGGTACGATCACGTAGCGCGCCTCGGGCCAGGCGCGAGCGAGCGCGTCGGCAGTGACCGGCGGACACACCACGTCGTAGCGCCCCTGCACAATGGTGCAAGGCAGATGCCGCACGCGGTCGAGCTCGGCCCAGGGCCAGGTTTCCGCGACGAAGGTGCGATGCACGAAGTAGTGCGCCTCGATGCGCGACAGCGCGAGCGCGAAGCCACCATGATCCTGGTCGAACGGCGCGCGTGGCACCGGAAACAGCGTCGAGCAGGCCGCCTCGTAGCGGCTCCAGGCGCGCGCCGCCGGCCGATGCTGGTCGGGATCGCGATCGATCAGGCGACGATAGTAGCTCGCCAGCAAGTCGCCGCGTTCTTCGACTGGCAGGAATTCGACGAAATCCCGCCACGCCTCGGGGAAGATCGTTCGCATGCCATGTAGGAACCAGTCGATCTCGCCACGACCGCCGAGGAAGATGCCGCGCAGGATGAAGCCGAGGACCCGCTCGCTGTGGCGCAGGCCATAGGCCAGCGCCAGCGTGCTGCCCCAGGAGCCGCCGAACAGCAGCCAGCGGCCGATGCCGAGATGCTCCCGCAGCTTCTCCATGTCGTCGACCAGATGGTCGGTGGTGTTGTCTTGCAGTTCGCCCAACGGCAGCGACCGGCCGCAGCCACGCTGGTCGAAAACGATGATCCGGTAAAACTGCGGATCGAAGAAGCGGCGATGGATGGGCGCGGACCCCGCGCCGGGACCCCCATGAAGGAACACCACCGGCAGCCCCTCGGGATTGCCACTCTGTTCCCAGTAGAGAACATGCCGTCCGTCCACGGCCAGCATGCCGCTGGCATAGGGCGCGATCTCGGCAAAGAGATCAGTTCGAAGCGGGGTATCGGAACGCGGCATCGCGGGCTCGTGGCGCCATCAGTGCCATAGGCCGCGTGCCGGTGCCAGCGCCGGCGCAGTTGGCGTCGTCGCAGGGGCGGAGATAGAGTCAGCCCCCAGGAGGTCGCCCTGTCCTTGTTCCGTCTGGTCGCTGCATTCGCGATGTTGCTCGTCGCGAGCGCCTGCGCGCCCGAACCGCCGATCCAGACGGCGGCCTCGGCGCCGTCAGCCAGCACGCCGAGCAGCCCGGCCCCCGGCACAGCGGCGCCACAGCCGCCGCGGCGCGATCCGGCGACGATGCTCTACGCCTCGCCCGCGCTGCAAGCCTATGTCGAGCGGGTCGGCAACCGGCTGGTCACGCGCGCGCGACTCGCGGACGGTCCGTTCCGGTTCGGCGTGCTCGACGTCGCCGACGTCAATGCCTGGGTGCTGGCGGACGGAAGGGTCTTCGTGACGCGCGGGCTGCTCGCTCTGCTCGACGACGAGGCCGAGCTGGCGGCCACCATCGCGCACGAGCTCGCCCACCTCTCGCGGCGCCATCATGTCGCGACAGCGCAGGCGCGACGCACCGCGATCGACAATGCCGTTGCCGCGGCCGAGGCCTCAGGATCGATCAGCGTCGGCCGCTCCGTGCTGCGCGACGGCCTGCTGGCGGCACGTCGCTATTCGCGTGAGCAGGAGCTGGAGGCCGACCGCGTGGCCCTTCCGACTCTGGCACAGGCGGGCTACCGCACCGACGCGATGGTCACGCTGATCGACAAGCTGTGGCGGCACGCGCGGCTCGAGGCGATGTTGGTCGATCTGCCGCCGGAGCTGGCCGACCGCCGCCGCTCCGATTCGACGCACCCCGCCTTTTCCGAACGGCTGGCGGCGCTGCGGGAACTGGGCGGAACCGCCGATGGTGAGGCGGGGCGACAGGCCTATCTCGCTGCGATCGACGGCATGGTGGTCGACGATGCCCGCAACGAAGGGTTCGTGCGCGGCCGACGCTTTCTGCACCCAACCCTGCGACTGGCCTTCGAGGTTCCCGAAGGCTATCGCATCCTGAACGATTCCTCGGCGGTTCTCGCGATTCGGCGCGAGCATGGTCTTGTGGTGTTCAGTTGCTATGCCGAGCGTCCATCGGGACCATTGACGGATTGGTTGCGCAGACGGCTGCGACCGACACCGGTCGGTCTTGAGTCCACGCGGATCGGCGACGCTGAAGCCGCGATCGCCGACCGGCAAGGCGGCGCCGAGCGCGTGCGCTTTGTCGCCGTCCGGCATGGCGAAGGGACCTGCGCGTTCAACCTCAGGGCCCGTGGCGCCGACCGCGACGCGGAGATCGGGCGTCTGACCGACGCCGCGCGCGGGTTTCGGGCGTTGGGCGATTCCGAGGTCGCGGGGCTGCGGCCCTTCCGGCTGAAGATCATCCCGATCGCAGGCGTGGACCCCGAACGGGTCGCGTCGCGACTGCCCTACCCAGATCTGCGCATGGAGCGCCTGACCGCACTGAACGGCGTCGACAGTGCGCTCCAGTTGCCGCGCTTGCGCACCATCAAGACCGTCGTTCCGTAGGGTCGCTGCGGGTCAGGCCACGACGCGTTCGAGCACGGCGCCATCTGGCGCGAGCGTCACCAGCGCCGGCCGGGTGTCCGAGACCGTCAGGACGGGCCCACCCGCCCATGCACCCGCCGCGCGATCTGGCGCGACGCCGCGCACCAGCAGCGACAGCGTCGCCCAGGCCGGGTCGGCACCTGCCCTGAGCGCCTGCGTCAGCGCCGCGTCGTCGCGGGCGTTCCACCAGAACGCGTCACCCTGCTTGTCCGGCGCGCGCATCGGATCGACGCCGGCCGCCGCAAAGACCAGGGCGCCGTCTTCCGAAAAAGCCGCGCGCCTCAGCGCCGTCATGAGTTCGGCATGACCGCCGCGGCGCGCCTGGGCCTCGCGCAGCTGCGCGGTCCAGCGCGCGATCGCCGACGGTCCGTTCCGGCAGGCCACGCGCCCGTCATTGACAGCGACACCGTACGACTCGATCGCGGCGGCGAGCCCGTTCGACAGCATCCAGTCCAGCACCTCGAGCGGACGCAGCGCGAACGCCAGCCGAAGCGCGCGCGCCCACATCTCTTCCTGCGCCCCGCGAAGAAACACGACATCGCAGGCCCGCGCGCCGGGCCGGGCCAGCAGGCGGCGGCGCAGCGCCAGCAGCCAGTCGAGCGTCTGCGCGGAATCGCCGACAGCGCCCAGCATGTTGCCCAGCACCACCAGGCGGTCGCCAACCCGCCAAACGCGATGCAGATGCTGACCGAGCGCCGCCACCGCGCCGCTGTCACCCGCCAACGCGCCCACCGCATGGATGCGCCGCGCCGCGCGAAGCGTTGCGAAGGCCGGGTCGGCGATCATGGAAGCAAGCATGCGGACGTGGAAAGGGCGGCACGACGCAGTGCGCCGGCCGCCCGGATTTCCGCCTCGGAGAGGTCGCCGTTCAGGCGACCTTCTGCAGGACGCTGTTCAGCTTCTCGGTGGCGCGGTCCTTGTCGATGCGCTCCACCGCGGCAAGCTCGCGGGCGAGGCGATCGAGTGCCGCCTCGTAGATCTGCCGCTCGCTGTAGGACTGGTCGGGCTGGCCGGCGTTGCGGTGCAGGTCGCGCACGACCTCCGCGATCGACACCGGATCGCCCGAGTTGATCTTGGCTTCGTACTCCTGCGCGCGGCGGTTCCACATGGCGCGGCTGATACGGCTACGGCCCTTCAGCGTGACGAGCGCGTTCTCCATGATCTTGCGCGACGACAGGCGACGCAGTCCCGAAATCTTCGCCTTGGCGACCGGGACACGCAGCATCATGCGGTCCTGCTCGAAGGAGATCACGAACAGGTCGAGCTTGTGGCCGGCGATTTCCTTGGCCTCGATGTCGACGACACGACCCACCCCGTGCGTCGGATAGACCACGAAATCGCCCTTCTCGAAGGCGAGCTGCTCCTTCGCCTTGACCGGCGTCTTCTTCGCCTTGGACATGTTAGGTCCCTTCACCTTGCACCCCGCTGTTGGCGACACCGCGACCCGCCGCACACGCGCCCCACCGCATGTATGGCTCAATCGCCCCGGTACCACTGAGTTTCTTTCGGATACCGCCTTGGCGACCGAGCCGGCGACGGTCCGATCCCGGAACCGCTTTCAGCTAGATCCTTATAGCAGGTTTTTTGAGGCCCGTCCTGCCCAATGTTGCAATTAGGCAACGGTCCAGTCATGCGTCCAGCGCATGATAAGGTCGTTCAATGCAATTTACGGACTGATTCCACTGGAATCCAGGTGGGTCAGCGCGCCGCCGGCTTGTCCGAGAAGTACTTCGCGAACTTTTCTTTCTCGTCTTTAAAATCGTCGGCGTCGCCCGGAGCGTCACCTTTGCGCGTGATATTCGGCCAGGCATTGGTCGAGTAGGTGCGGTTGAGTTCCAACCACTTCTCCAGGCCCTTCTCCGTGTCGGGCAGGATGGCTTCCACGGGGCACTCCGGCTCGCAGACGCCGCAGTCGATGCATTCGTCGGGATTGATGACGAGCATGTTCTCGCCCTCGTAGAAGCAATCGACGGGGCAGACCTCGACGCAGTCCATGTACTTGCACTTGATGCAAGCCTCGGTCACGACATAGGTCATCGGCAACTCCGCAGGAAGGCGCGCTCCATATCGTGCGAACAAGTGCGACGCAATGCGTCGCGCGATCACGCCGCGCCGATCTCCTCGTAGAGTGTGCGGGCTTCCGGCGCGGGACCACGACGCTCGCCCAGCGACACCACACGAACGACGCGCACGCGCGCGCCCTGCGCGAAGGTCACGACAGATCCCGGCCGCACGATCGCATGCGCCTTCTCGACGACGCGGCCATCCATGCGCGGGCGCTGGGTCTCGATGAAGCGGCACGCGAGCGAACGCGAGCGGAAGAAACGTGCCTGCCAAAGCCAGGTATCGAGCCGCATCGGCGGCGTCAGGACTTTCCGCCGAGCTTAAGCTCGAGCAGCTTGGCAAAGGGCGAGTCGGCGGTGTCGCCCTTCTTCTCGGTGCTGGCGTAGAGGCGCAGCGCCGGACCGCCGGTGTCGCGACGCTGCCCGCGCGGCCGATCATCACGCGGACGATCCTCGCGCTTGCGATCGCCGAACGGCCGATCCTCGCGACGCCTTTCGTCGCGCGGCTTGTCGCGGTCCGGACGATCGCCGCGCGGCGCCTCGGTGCGCGGCGCGCCGGCGAAGAACTGCCGTTGGTCGGGACGCTTCGGCGCCCGCTCGCGCGCCTGACGCCGCTCGCGCTCACGTTCGCGCTGGGCGGCGCGCTGTTCCTCGCGCTCGCGGACATAGCGCGGCTTGACCGCGAACACATGCACCGCACCCTCGCCCTCCGGCGGGAACACGCGATAGCCGAGGCCGCGCAACACTTCGGCCATCTCGGGCTCGGCGCAACCGACCAGCGACAGCATCTGCGGCGTCGCGTGGAACTGGCCCGGCTGCAACGGTCTCGGACCGCGCGGGGCCGCGGTTTCCGGCTTCGGATCGCTTGCCGGGGTCGGGGCATCGACCGCCGGCTCTACGGCCGCTGCCTCGATCGGAGCGACTGGCTCGACGACCGGCGCGGGGGCCTCAGGCGCTGCGACGGGTTCGACCGCGGGCTCCGCCGGGGGAGCCTCCAGCTCACCGAGCGCCGCCGCCGCGATCATCCATTCGCTGATCTCACCCGCAGCCGCCGGCGCCGCAGCGGGCGGCGCGCCGGCGGACGGCGCGACTTCGGCCGGCCGGGCGGATTCGCGGGCGCGCTGCGCGGCCTCGCGACTGGAGCGCACCGCCTGTCGGGCCATCGCGCCCAAGCGCTCGACGATATCGGCGCGGATCGCGTGTCCACCGAGCGGCAGATAGCCCAGCATGGCGTAGAACCCGCGATCGGCGCCTTTCGGCAAATCCATCGAGGTGCGGCCCTCGGCGGGCAAAGGCGGGATCGCCTCGCGTTCCTTGGACACCATCCAGAGGCCGGCGCGCAGACGGATCGGCACCGGCTTCAGCATCGACGGGAAATAGAGGGAGTAGACGCCGGCGCGCACGCCAAGCTTGGCCAGCGCCTTGCGATCCTCGTCCGAGAGCTGCTGCATCTGCGGCTCGATCCCGGCGCGCTGCAGCACGCCCAGCCCCTCGCAGAGCTGGAAAACGATCCCGCGCGCGCCCGCCGGCAACTCCGCCGTCGCGCGTGCATCCATCAATTCGGAGAGACCCAGCCGTATGCGCGTCTCGACCCAGGCGGCGGCGCGCTTGCGCACCTCCTCGCGGGCCGGACCGTCAAGCAGGTCCGACGGCAGCGCCTCGACCTTGGGGGCCAGCATGTCGCCGCTCGCCAGAAGCCGCGCGACCGGCCCACCGCCCCAGCAAACGCGCAGCTGACCGTCGAAAACCAGCTCGCCATCGGGGCAGGCCGCGAAGGCCTGCAGGCGCGCGGGCAGGTCCTGACGCAGGGCGCGCAACGCCGCCGCCAGAACCGCCTTGCGGTCGGCCTGGCCGTCGGTCTCGTCCGGCACGAAGCGGAACCCTTCGATGCGGCCGAGGTGCTCGCCCTCGACGGTAACTTCACCGGCGGCGGCCACAGAAGTGGTCATTTCCCCCTCATCGCGCAGTCTTTTTACCAGTATTGCCGCGCGCCGATCCACAAACCTTTGGGTGAGGCGCTGGTGCAACACATCGGACAGCCGGTCCTCCAGCGCCCGCGCCCGCTCCTGCCAGTGGAGCGGCCGTGCCATCCAGTCGGCGCGGTTGGAGATATAGGTCCAGGTCCGCACATGGGCGATGCGCGCCATCAGCGTGTCGATATCGCCGTCGTAGCGTTCCAGCCGCTTGATCTGGACGTCGATCCAGTCCTCCGGCAGGCGCTCGCCGCCCTGGGTCAGGTGCTCGAATATCTGCCCCAGGAGCCTGGTGTGCTCCTCGGTCATGGTCTTGCGGAAGTCGGGGATCTGGCAGATTTCCCAGAGCAGGCGGACGCGCTGGGTCCCGCGCAGGCGCGGCAGGAAATCGCCACGCTGGGCCAGCGCCTGCAGCGCGAGCTGGTCGTCCTGCTCCCTCACCCGCAGGAGGGCCGGATGCGGCGGCGGGCGATTGAGCGCCGCCAGCAGCGTCTCGACCGACCGGAAGTCGAGATCGGCGTTGCGCCACTCAAGCTCGCGCAGCGGGTCGAAGCGGTGCTGTTCGATCGCCTCGACGATCTCCGGTTCCAGACCGCCCACGTCAACGGTCGTGCCGAAAGTGCCATCGTTCAGATGGCGGCCGGCGCGGCCGGCGATCTGCGCTAGCTCGACGGCGCGCAGCGGCCGCACGCTGCGACCGTCGAACTTGCGCAAGCTCGCGAACCAGACATGGTTCACGTCCATGTTCAGGCCCATGCCGATGGCGTCGGTCGCCACCAGATAGTCGACCTCGCCGGACTGGAAGAGCTCGACCTGCGCATTGCGGGTGCGCGGCGACAGCGCGCCCATGACGATGGCGGTGCCGCCGCGATGGCGCCGAATCAGCTCGGCGATCTCGTAGATCTCGCCAATGGAGAAGCCGACCACCGCCGAGCGCGGCGGCAGTCGCGTCGCCTTCTTTGGCCCGGCATAGGTCAGCGTCGAGAAGCGCGGACGCGCGACGACTTCGCAGTCGGGCAGCAGGCGCGCGAGCAGCGGGCGGATCGTGTCAGCGCCCAACAGCATGGTCTCGTTGAGGCCGCGCGCGTGCAGCAGGCGATCGGTGAAGAAATGCCCGCGCTCTGGGTCGGCCGCCATCTGCACTTCGTCGATGGCGATGAAAGACACCGGCCGGTCGACCGGCATCGACTCAACGGTGCAAGAGAAGTAGCGGGCGCCCGGCGGCACGATCCGCTCCTCGCCGGTGACCAACGCCACCTGGCGCGGTCCCTTGAGTCGGACCATGCGATCGTAGTTCTCGCGCGCAAGCAGGCGCAGCGGAAAGCCGATCATGCCCGACTCGTGGCCGAGCAGCCGTTCGATCGCGAGATGCGTCTTGCCGGTGTTGGTCGGGCCGAGGATCGCGGTCAGGCGGCCGGAGCCGGGGGCCGAAGGCATGGCGGACCATCGCCCGCGCCCGCCATACGCGCAAGGCGGGCGCCGGGGAAAGCCCTTGCCGCGCCGGCGCGGTCGCGGCGAAGATGCGCGCCCCTCTCCGGAAAGGCCGCATGGCGCGCGAACCCAGAAGCGCGGCGATCCTCTACAGCGTCGCGGACTACGATCCTAACCAGCGCATGATGGGACGCCAGGTGGCGTCCGAGGCGCTGCTGAAGGCGATCGCCCAACACGACCCCTCGCCCGAGATCGGCGTCTACACGGCGCGCGGCGAAGACGTGAAGACCTTCCAGCAGGTGCAGGAACGCATGGGCGCACCGCGCGGTCGCGGCTATCGTTGGCTGCGGCCCGGCGACCTCGGCGCATTGCAGCGGGCGGGATCCCTCTATCGGCCCGATCCGGTCTTGCAAGACGAGGCGTGGGCGCGGCAATCGGGCAACACGCGGGCCTACTCGCTTTGCGGAGTCACTCACACGCTGTCGTCGACCGGCGCGCAACGGGCGATGGCGCAGTATCTGGTGGCGCCCTACGAGGAGTGGGACGCCGTCATCTGCACCAGCCGCGCGGTGCGTGGCGCGATCGATCATCTGGTGGGCGAGTTCGGCACCTATCTGGCCGAGCGACTCGGCGCGCCGCAACGGCCGCGACCGCTGCTGCAGCTGCCGGTGATCCCGCTCGGCGTCCATGCCGACGAGTTCGACACGACGACCGCGGCGATGAAGCGCGCGCGCGTACGTTGGCGCCAGAAGCTCGGCATCGCCGAGAGCGACACCGTCGCGTTGTTCGTCGGTCGCCTCAGCTATCACGCCAAGGCCAATCCCTATCCGATGTACTGGGCGCTCGAGGAAGCGGCCCGCCGTACCGGCAAGAAGATTCACCTCGTGCAGGTCGGCTGGTTCGCCAACGCCCATATCGAGCGCGCCTTCAAGGATCCCGCGCGCCAGCTGTGCCCCTCGATCCGATGCCACTTTCTCGACGGGCGCGAAGCGGCGGTGCGGGCCGACATCTGGGCGGTGGGCGATTTCTTCACCTCGCTGGTCGACAACATCCAGGAGACGTTCGGGCTCTCGCCGGTGGAGGCCATGGCAGCAGGCTTGCCGGTGGTGGCGACCGACTGGGACGGTTATCGCGAGACGGCACGCGATGGAGTCGATGGTATGCTGGTGCGGACGCTCCTGAGCCCACCCGGTCTCGGCGAGCCCCTGGCGACGCGCCACAACACCGGCGTCGACAGCTACGACAACTACCTCTCGGTCGCGGCGCTGAATGTCGCGGTCGACATCAAGCAGGCTGCCGATGCCTATACCGCGCTGGTGTCCGATCCCGCCAAGCGCGCGGCGATGGGGGAGGCCGGCCGCACGCGCGCCCGCGACACGTTCGAGTGGAAGCGCATCTACGGACAGTATCGCGAGCTGTGGGGCGAACTCGCCGAGCGGCGCGAACAGGGCGTGCAGCGATCCGTGCGAAAGCAGGGGTCGTCGGCAAACCCCCTGAACCCCGATCCGTTCCGTCTCTTCCAGCACTACCCCTCGGGCAGCTTCGGCGCGCGCAGCAAGGTGAGACTGGTCGCCGGCTTCGACGCGGCGGCGTGGAAGACGTTGCTTGAGGTGCCCCTGCTCGTCGCACGCAGTCCGGTTCAGGCGACGACCGAAGACGCGCTGACGTTGCGCGCGCTTCTGCCCGCCGACGGTGCAACGGTCGAGGTCGGCGCGCTGTTGCAGCAAGTGCCGGCGCCACGCCGCGACGTGTTCGGCCGCGCTCTGACGTGGCTCCTCAAGGCCGGACTGATCGAGATCGAGGATCGAGTCCCGCCTCGGGTCTAGCGGCGTTCAGGGTGTTTTCGATCCGACTGACTCCCGCCAGATCGGAAAGACTCTAGGCGCGTTCGAGTTTGTTGGCCCCGAGGACGGGGCCGAAATCCGCCTCCTGGACCAGCACCGCGACGCCCTGACCGGCCTCGAGTCGCGGAAGGGGCAACCGGACACGATGGGACGTGCCGTCCCAGGATCCCAGCGAGCGGAAGCTGCGCACGACGTTGGCGTGAACCAGCGTGCGACCGCCATTCTCGCCGCGCTGGACGCGGGTCTCGCGCCGACGATCATAGAGCGCCATCGCGATCTCGGCCGGTGCACCCGCGAGATCGAGCGCATCCAACGCGACCGAGACGCCGCCGTCCTTGTCGAGCGTGATCTGAGGCGTCGCGCGACGCTGCGCGCGGGCGGCGCTCGTCGCGAGCAGGCTCTGGATCGGCTCGGCTGTCTGACCCGGATTGTGGCCCAGGCCCTCAACGACCATCTCGGGCGTGTAGACCGAGCGCTGGCGCAGGCGCCGCGCATAGCCGCGCTGGCGTTCGGTGGAGGCGCGGTCCGCGAACGGATCCTTCCAGCCGATATGGTCCCAATAGTCGACGTGGTACGACAGGGCGACCAGGTTGGGCTGGGCGGAGATGGTCGCGAGGTGGGCGTCCGACGGCGGGCAGGAGCTGCATCCCTGCGAGGTGAAGAGCTCGATCGTCCAGGGGCCGCCCGGGGGGATCACCGCGACGGGCTCAGCCTCGGCCGAACCGGCCCGCCACAAGCTGTAGGCTGCCAGGGCCGCTGAACCCCCCAAGAGGGAGCGGCGGACCAAGGTCGGGGGCAGTTTCATGGCGCCATCCTCTCGCATCGGCGCCGCCATCGCCAATCAAGTCGAATCACCGTCGCGTCAGCGGATTGGACAGGGGCATTGGCAATATTATAACGAACGTCACCAATGCCTGCCTCCGTCTCCTTCGGCACCGTCCTTTTGGCCCTCAGCGCGCCGCGACGGGTGGCCGGCGCGCTCGCCGTTTCGGCAGCGCTGTGGCTCGCCGTGTGGTGGGCGCTGTGAGCGCTCCCGCCCTGCGATTGACCGACGTGACGGTGAGCTACGACCGCCACCCGGCAGTGCACCATGTCTCGGCCGAGATCCCCGCCGCTGAATTGACGGCCGTGGTCGGCCCCAACGGTGCGGGCAAGAGCACCCTCCTGAAAGCAATGCTGGGGCTGGTGCCGCACCGCGAGGGCCGGATCGAGTGCCGGGCGCGGCGGGTCGCCTATCTGCCTCAGCAAGCCGAGATCGATCGCAGCTTTCCGATCAGCGTCTTTGACACCGTGCTGCTCGGCCGTTGGTCGCGCTTCGGCGGCTTCGCGCCGGCGGTGAAGGGCGACATGCACGACGCGGCGCATGCGATCGAGGCGGTCGGACTCGCGGGCTTCGAACAGCGTCCGATCGACACGCTGTCGGTTGGCCAGTTCCAGCGCGTCCTGTTCGCCCGCGTGCTGATCCAGGACGCGGATCTGGTGTTGCTGGACGAACCGTTCGCGGCGGTCGATTCCGGGACGGTCGCAGACCTGATGGACGTAGTGAAGCGCTGGCGGACGGAGAACCGCACGGTCGTCGCGGTCCTGCACGACCTCGACCAAGTGCGACGAGAGTTTCCGCATGCGCTCCTGATGGCGCGCCAGCTGATCGACAGCGGACACACCGAGCGCGTCTTGTCGGCGCGCAATCTCCTGCGCGCGCGCGCCATGGCCGAGGCGTGGGACGAACGCGCCGGCGCCTGCGAGACCGAGACCGGAGAGCCGGCGCACCGTCACGCGCACTGACGGCCGGGTCCATGCTCTACGACATCGTGATCGAGCCGTTCGTCGAGTTCGGCTTCATGCGCCGCGCGCTCGTCGCCTGCGTTGCGATGGCGATGAGCGGCGCCGCGATCGGCGTATTCCTGATCCTGCGGCGCATGAGTCTGATGGGCGATGCCCTCGCTCACGCGCTGCTGCCTGGCGCGGCACTGGGCTTCCTGCTGGGCGGGTTGTCGATGCCGGCGATGGGGCTGGGCGGCTTCATCGCCGGCATCCTGACCGCGCTTGCCGCGGGCGCCATCGCCCGGTTCAGCGAGCTGCGCGAGGATGCGAGTTTCGCGGCGGCCTATCTGACGGCACTGGCTCTCGGGGTGCTGATCGTCTCCCTGCGCGGCTCCAGCGTCGATCTGATGCATATCCTGTTCGGCGCGATCCTGGCGGTCGATGATCTGTCGCTGTTCCTGGTCGCCACCACGACCACAGTCACGCTGACCGGACTCGCCGCGATCTACCGGCCGCTGGTGGTGGAGTGCTTCAATCCCGGGTTCCTCGCCGCCATGGGCGTGCGCGGTTCGGTCTACCACTATCTGTTCCTCGCGCTCGCGGTGCTGAACCTGGTGGCGGCCTTTCAGGCGCTGGGCACGCTGATGGCGCTCGGTCTCATGCTGCTGCCGGCGGTGGCCGCCTCATTCTGGAGCCGGGAGGTCTGGTCGATGGTGGCGATCGCGGCACCGATGGGTCTGGTCTCGGGCTTCGCGGGTCTCTTGTTGTCGTTCCATGCCGACCTGCCATCGGGGCCGACCATCGTGCTGATGGCGAGCCTGTTCTTCCTCGCCTCGCTGCTGTGCGGCACGCGCCATTCGCTGCGCCTGCGACTCGCCCGTCCGCGCCACTTGCAGGGCTGAGCGATCCGGCACAGGGTGCCGCGGATGAATTCCGCCACACTGGTTCCGCTCCTGGGATTTGCCGTCGGGCTGGCGCTCGGCGCCACCGCGCGCTGGACCGATTTCTGCATGCGCGGGGCGATCGAGGACATGCTCACCACCCGCGAGGCCCCGCGGCTGCGCGGCTTCGCCCTCGCCGTGGTGGTGGCGCTGGTGGGTGTGCAGGCATTGGCGCTAACCGGCACGGTCGACCTCACCAAGTCGCTCTCGCTGCCCAAGGCGGTCTTCTGGGGCGGCGCGCTGGTCGGCGGCGCGATGTTCGGCGTCGGCATGGTGCTGACCGGCGGCTGCGGCACGCGGCTTCTGGTGCTGGCCGCCAGCGGCAATCTGCGCGCGACCGTAACGGTCGTGCTCTTCGCCATGGTGGCCTACGCCACGCTGCGCGGCATTCTCGCGCCGGTGCGCGGCGAGTTCGCGGCGCTCGCGACCATCCCCTTTCCGCAACAATCCCTGCCACTCGTCGCCGGCGCCGCGATCGGGCTCGCCGCGCTTGCGCTCGCGCTATGGCGACGCGGGCCGATCCGGCATCTGGCGGGCGGCGTGGGCGTCGGGCTGCTGATCCCGATCAGCTACTACATCACCGGCCGTCTCGGCGCCGACGATTTCAACCCCGCGCCGACCGAGAGCCTCGGCGTCACCCGCACAGCCGGCGAGAGTGTCGTCTATCTGCTGACCTATACGGGCGCGAAGATCAGTTTCGGCGTCGCCTTTGTCTTCGGCATTCCGGCGGGCGCCGCGCTCGTCGCGGCGCTCACCGGCAAGTTCAAACTCGAGGGCTTCGAGCGGCCGGCCGACATGGGTCGCTATGCGCTGGGCGCCCTCTTCATGGGCTTCGGTGGCGTCTGCGCGATGGGCTGCACCATCGGAAACGGGCTGACCGGCCTCGCCTCGCTGTCGCCCGGCGCGCTGATCGCGACGCCGGCCATGGTGCTCGCCGCCGCCGCCACGATGCGGTGGCGGCAGTCGCGTCGCGCGTCCGTCCTCGCCTGATCCTCGCCGCTCCGGAGTCGTCCCATGACCGCCTCGCCTGTTCCCGGCGTTACGCTGAAGACCGTCACCGCCAACAGCATCCATATGCGCTACGCCGAGATCGGCACCGGCCCGCTCGTGCTGTTCTGCCACGGCTGGCCCGAGAGCTGGTACTCGTGGCGACACCAACTGAGCGCACTCAGCGCCGCCGGCTTCCGCTGTGTCGCGCCGGACATGCGCGGCTATGGCGGCACCCAGGCGCCCGAGACGATCGAGCACTACACGCTCTATCATCTGGTCGGCGACATGACCGAGTTGGTGAAGGCGCTCGGCGAGACGCAGGCGATCGTGGTCGGCCACGACTGGGGCGCGCCGGTCGCCTGGCACGCCGCGATGTGGCGGCCCGATGTCTTCCGTGCGGTGTGCGGCATGAGCGTGCCCTTCTCGCCGCCCGGCTACATCGACGTTCTAAGCGCGCTGGAGAAGCTCGGCATCACCGACTTCTACATGCAGTATTTCCAGAAGCCCGGAGTCGCCGAGGCCGAGATGCAGCGCGACATCCGGACGGCGCTGAAGCGCGTCTACTTCACCGCGGGTGGGGAGCTCGACGAGAAGGGCAAGGGCTTCGCGCGCCTGCCCGACGGCACGCTGCTCGGCAACACGGTCGAGCCCAAGACGTTGCCGCCATGGCTGAGCGACGCCGACCTCGACTACTACGCGGGCGAGTTCGCGCGGGCGGGCTTCCGGGGCGGCTTCAACTGGTACCGGAACCTGCGGCGCAACTGGGAACTCTCCGGTCCGTGGCGCGGACAGATCATTCGCCAGCCGAGCCTGTTCATCGCCGGCAGCCGCGATGGCGTGCTGCGCTTCCCCGCCTCGATGGCCCAGATCGAGGCATACCCGAAGACCCTGCCGGGCCTCAGGGGCAGCCACATCCTCGAGGGGGCCGGCCACTGGATCCAGCAGGAGCAACCGGTCGAGGTGAACCGCCTGCTGGTGGAGTTCGCCCGCGGCCTGTGAAACCGCTTCACCAGGGCGGGCCGGCGGGCGCATACTCGCCCTGTCCCCCGGACGGAGGCCACCGATGCGCCTCTTGGCTCTGCTGATCGCCTGTCTCGTCGCGGCGCTGCCCGCGACCGCGCAACATTGCGACGGCGCCGAACCACCGCCGCAGGGCGAGAAGCCTTCGACCTGACGCGGCCGCGCGCAACACCGACGTGTCTGCCGGGCGGGTCATTCCCGCGCCCGCGTGTCGTCCTGAGTGTCCGCTGAGGACTCGCGCGCGGTACGGCTGACTCGAATCGCGCTGCACTTCGTTCAGGACAACAGACGAGAAGGTCGCGACGACAAAGATGGCGGTCGAGCCACCCCGCTTGTCGTCCTGAGCGCTAGCGAAGGACCTTGGGACGGTGCGCGTAACGCGAAAGGTCCTTCGCTTCGCTCAGGACGACGGGAGTGGCGGCCGCGCCGCCCGCGCTTGTCGTCCTGAGCGCCAGCGAAGGACCCAGGGGCATTGCGCGACTCGTGGCGCTGTCCTGTCCTACACTCCGCCCCAGACACCGGACGGAGGAGCGCGGAGATGGACGCGAATGACGAGGCGATGTTGCTGGCCACGATCGACCGGTGGGTGGAGCGGGAGGTGGCGCCGCGGGTGAAGGAGTTCGACCACGCCGATCGCTGGCCGGCCGAGCTCGTGGAGCAGATGAAGGGGCTGGGGCTGTTCGGCGCCACGGTCGGGCGGGAGTATGGCGGACTGGGGCTACCGGCCACCACCTACGCCCAAATCGTGATGCGCATCTCGTCGGTGTGGATGGCGCTCACCGGCATCTTCAATTCGCACCTGATGCTGGCCCTGGCCGTCGAGAAGTTCGGCACCGAGGCGCAGCGGCGGCGCTGGCTGCCGCTGTTCGCGAGCGGCGAGATCCGGGGCGGGCTGGCGCTCACCGAGCCCGATGCCGGCACCGACCTGCAGGCGATCCGCATGACGGCGCGGCGCGACGGCGATCACTACGTGATCGACGGCACCAAGACCTGGATCAGCAACGGCATCGAGGGCTCGTGCTTCGCGCTTTTGGTCAAGACCGATCCGGCGGCGAGCCCGCGCCATACCGGCATGAGCCTCTTCATCGCGCCCAAGGGCCCCGGCTTCACCACGGGGCGCAAGCTCGAGAAGCTCGGCTACAAGTCGATCGATTCGGGCGAGTTGATCTTCCGCGGCTATCGCGTTCCCGCCGACCATCTGATTGGCGAGGTCGAAGGGCGCGGCTTTGCCCAGGTGGCGGGCGGGCTGGAGCTCGGCCGCATCAATGTCGCGGCCCGCGGCGTCGGCATCGCCGAGGGCGCGCTCAAGCTTGCGACCGACTACGCCAGGATCCGCCGCACCTTCGGCAAGCCCATCGTCGAGCACCAGGCGATCGCGCTCAAGATCGGCGAGATGGCGACGCGCGCCCGCGCCGCGCGCCTGCTCACGCTCGACGCCGCCGCAACCTTCGACCGCGGCGAGCGCTGCGACATGGAGGCGGGGATGGCGAAGTACTTCGCCTCGGAAGCGGCGCTCGAGAACAGCACGGAGTCGATGCGCATTCACGGCGCCTACGGCTACTCCAAGGAGTGCGACATCGAGCGGCTCTATCGCGACGCGCCGCTCACCTGCATCGGCGAGGGCACCAACGAGATGCAGCGCCTCATCATCGCCCGCCAGTGGACGCGGCGGAGCGCCGAGGCGTGACCACGCCGCAACCTACGCACGGGGCGACCAAACCGCTCGCGGGCATCCGGGTGCTGACGCTGGAGCAATTCGGCGCCGGCCCCTATGGCACGATGCTGCTGGCCGAGCTGGGCGCGGAGGTGATCAAGATCGAGCCGCCCGGCGGCGATCCCTCGCGGCGCGTCGGACCGCATCTTCTGGGCGATGACGACAGCCAGTACTTCCAGGCCTGGAACCTCGGCAAGAAAAGCGTCGCGCTCGATCTCAAGAGCGATACGGGGCGACGCGATTTCGAGGCGCTGGTGCGGACCGCCGATTGTGTGGTGAACAATCTTCGCGGCACGCAGCCCGCGAAGCTCGGTCTCGACTACGCCGCGCTGAAGCCCGTCAATCCGCGCATCGTCTGCCTGCATATCTCGGCCTATGGCCGCGCCGGTCCGCGCGCCGACTGGCCGGGCTACGATTTCCTGATGCAGGCCGAAGCCGGGCTGGTGGAACTCACTGGCGACCCCGAGGGCCCGCCGACCCGCGTCGGCGCCTCGATGATCGACAGCATGAGCGGGCTCACCGGCGCGCTGGGGCTGCTCGCCTGTCTCCTGCGGGCGCGGGTGACCGGCGAGGGGTGCGACGTCGAGACCTGCCTGTTCGATGTGGCGCTGCACCAGCTCACCTATGCCGGCACCTGGTACCTGAATGAGGGAGAAGTCGCGCCGCGCCTGCCGCGCAGCGCCCATCTTTCTCTGGCGCCGGTGCAAACCTTCCCGACGGCGGATGGCTGGATCTTCGTAATGTGCATGACGCAGAAGTTCTGGCTGTCGCTGGTCGACGCCCTGGGACGGCGCGAGCTCTTGGCCGATCCGCGCTTCGCCGATCCCAACACGCGCGCCGTCCATCGCGCGGCGCTCACCGAGGCGTTGGACCCGACCTTTCGCGCGTGCACGACCGCCGACTGGCTGGAACGGCTCGGCGGCCTCCTGCCCGTGGCGCCGGTTCATCGCCTGGACCAGGCGCTCGACAGCCCGTTCGTGCGCGAGACCGGCATGGTCTCGGACGTGGCGCACTCAGCGCGCGGGCGGCTGCGCGTCATCGCCAATCCCTTGCGCATCGACGGCGCGCGGCCGACTCAGACGGCTTGCGCGCCGCTCGGCGCCGACTCCGCAACCTTCACCGGGCGGACGCCATGAAGCTCGACGGCATCAAGGTTCTCGATCTCTCGTGGTTCCTGCCGGGGCCTTATCTCACGACGGCCTTGTGCGATCACGGCGCCACGGTCATCAAGGTCGAGCCGCCAGGCGAGGGCGATCCCGGTCGCCACATCAGACCGATGGACGAACGCACGTCGGTGTTCTTCCGCAACATGGCGCGCGGCAAGCGCAGCATCGTGCTCGATCTAAAGACCGACGCGGGCCGGGCCGAGCTGCGACAGCTCGCCGATCAGGCCGATGTGCTGGTGGAATCCTTCCGCCCCGGCGTCGCGGCGCGCTTCGGCATCGGCTACGAGGCGCTGCGCCGGAGCAATCCGGGCCTCGTCTATTGTTCGATCTCGGCTTTCGGCCAGGACGGCGCATATCCCGGGCGCGCCGCGCACGATCTCGCACTGGAGGCGATGACCGGCGTGCTGAGCCTGACCCTGGGCGACGATGGGCGACCGGCGGTGCCGGGCATCCCGATCGCCGATGTGGTGAGCGGTCTGCAAGGGCTCAGCGGCGTCTTGATGGCGCTCCTCAGGCGCGCGAGCACGGGCCGCGGTGATCGCATCGACATGTCGATGCACGAGGCGCTGATGGCGGCCTGCGCCAATGTCGTCGGCGCGCCCTTCACCGACGGCACGCAGCCCGACGTGAAGACGCAGCGCACGACCGGCGGCGCGGCGTTCTATCGGCTCTACGACACGGCGGACGGGCGCCAGCTCGCGCTGGCGGGCCAGGAGATGAAGTTCGTCCGCAATCTGCTGGACGCGCTGGGTCGGCCGGAACTGGCGCCCCTCTGCGAGCGACCCGGCGCGCATCAGAAGCCGGTGATGGAATTCCTGGCCGGGACGTTTCGCTCAAAGCCGCTCGCACACTGGATGGCGTGGCTGCCCACGCTCGACATTTGCTGGGGCCCGGTAAACACGCTGCCCGAGGCGATCGCCGATGCGAACCTCGCGGCGCGGGCCGCGATCGTGACCGACGAGCGCGGCCGCAAGCACTTCGCCCCCGTGGTGCGCTTCCAAGAGGAGCCGGCCCGCCCGCTCTATCGAGAACCGCTGCTCGGCGAACACGACGGGCAAGGCTGGGGCTGACGACCCGCAGCCACCGGCCCGGGTCCTTCGCTGCCGCTCAGGACGGCAGCGGGAAAGCCCGATCAGTCCGTGGGATCGAACTTCATCGCCACGCCGTTCATGCAATAGCGCTGGCCGGTGGGCGGTGGGCCGTCGGGGAAGACGTGGCCGAGATGGCCGCCGCAATTGGCGCAATGCACCTCGGTGCGGGTCATGAAGAAGCTGCGGTCGGTGGTGGTGCCGATGGCGCCATCTATCGGCGCCCAGAAGGAGGGCCAGCCGGTGCCGCTCTCGAATTTGGTGTCGGCCTCGAACAGGGGATGGCCGCAGCCGGCGCACACGAACTTGCCGGCGCGCTTTTCCATGTTGAGCGGGCTGGTGAAGGGCCGTTCGGTACCGTGCTTGCGCAGCACATGGTGTTGGGCGGCGTCGAGGCGCTGGCGCCACTCGGCATCGCTGAGATCGACGGGGTAGGTTTTTTCGGTGTTGGCCATGATGCTCCGATGATCGCCGCTCAGGCGAGCGACCGCAACTCCGCCAGTGCCACCGTCAGCATCGCAAGGTCGGGCGCGCCGGCGGCGGCGATCTCGGCCGCGAGCCGGTCGTAGCGCGCGAGCGCCACCGCCCGTGGCCGCTCCCAGGCCGCGAGCGAGTCGCCGCCCGCCGCCAGCGCCGAGCGGCAGAGTGCCGCCTGGGCCGCGTCCAGCTCTTCGGCGATCGAGGCGGTCGCGAGCGCGGGCCAGCCGCCTTCGCGCGGCAGCTTGCGCGCTCCCTCGCGCAGGGCGGCGAGCCCGAGCCGCTCGCCCAGCCGGAAATAGACGCCGGCCACGCCGACCGGATCGCGCGTCTCGGCCACCTGGAGCAGATCGCCGGCGACGGCCAGGATATCGAGCGACGCCACGCGCTTGGCGAGGTCGCGCGGTGCACCCAGCTCGACGAACCCAGCAACACGCGCTTCCAGCGCCGCCATTTCGGCCGGACCCACGATCTCCGCCGGCAGCGCCTGCAGGGCCTCAACCGCGGGGCCGAGACGCGCGGTCGCGGCCATCGTGTCCAGCGGCTGCGGCCAGCGGCGCAGCACCCACTGCACGGCGCGCTCCAGGAAGCGCTGGCTCGCCACCATCATGGCGGTCTGGGCCGGGGCCTTCAGCGTGTGATCAAGTGACTCGATCGCGGTCCAAAGATCGCGCAGCCGCCACGCGTCGCGCACCACCGCAAAGGCGCGGGCGATCCCGGCCGCCGGCGCGCCGGTGCGGTCGGCGACGTCATGTACAAAGCTTGGGCCGCCGCGATTGATGGTGGAGTTCACCACCTGTAGGGCGGTGATCTCGCGGCGCAACCGGTGCGCCTTGAGGTCGGGCGCGAAGCCTTCCCGCAGCGCCTGCGGGAAGTAGCGCAACAACTCCGGTTCAAGCAGCGGATCGTCGGGCAGGTCGGACGCCAGAAGCGCCTCGTTGAGGTCGATCTTGGCGTAGGCCAGCAGCACCGAGAGTTCGGGCCGGGTGAGCGGCTGGTGCTGGGCGGCGCGGCGGCGCATGGCGTCTGACGCGGGCAGCGCCTCCACCGCGCGGTCGAGCTTGCCGGCGCGCTCAAGCCGACGCATCGCGCGCTCGAGGCGATCGTGCAATTCAGCGGCGCGCGCCTCGGCAACGGTGATCGCGAGCCCCTGCTGGTAGTTGTTGCGCAGCACGAGTGCGGCCACTTCGTCGGTCATCGAGGCCAGCAGCGTATCGCGCGCGCCGCCCGCCAGTGCGCCGCGCCCGATCGCGGCACCGGTCGCCACCTTGATATTGACCTCGTGATCCGAGGTATCGACACCCGCCGAATTGTCGAGCGCGTCGGTGTTGAGGCGCCGTCCCGCGAGCGCCGCCTCGATGCGCGCGCGCTGGGTCAGCGCAAGATTGGCGCCCTCGCCCAGCACGCCGGCGTGGAGTTCCACAGCATCGATCCGCAACGCCTCCGTCGCGCGATCGCCCGCCTCGGCATGGCTCTCGCTGGAGGCCTTCACATAGGTGCCGATGCCGCCGAAATAGAGGAGATCCACCGGCGCCTTGAGGATCCCGCGCATTAGGTCGATCGGCGTGATCGCGCCAGCCGTGAGCCCCAGCACCTGGGCGGCTGCGGACGAGAGGGCGATCGACTTGGCGCCGCGCTCGAAAACGCCGCCGCCCGCCGAGATCAGACTCGCGTCGTAGTCCTTCCAACTGGAACGCGGCAGAGCGAACAGGCGTTCCCGCTCCGCCCAGCTCAGCGCCGGATCGGGCGACGGATCGAGGAAGATGTTGCGATGATCGAAGGCGGCGACCAGACGGATCTGGCGCGACAGCAGCATGCCGTTGCCGAAGACGTCGCCGGACATGTCGCCGACGCCCGCCACGGTGAAGGGCGTCGTTTGGATATCGGTGCCGGCCTCGCGGAAGTGCCGCTTCACCTGCTCCCAGGCACCCTTGGCGGTGATGCCCATCTTCTTGTGGTCGTAGCCCGCCGACCCGCCGGAGGCGAAGGCATCGTCGAGCCAGAAGCCAGCCTCGCGCGCGAGCCCGTTGGCGATGTCGGAGAAGGTGGCCGTGCCCTTGTCGGCGGCGACCACGAGATAGGGATCGTCGCCGTCGTGCCGTACCGTGTCCGGCGGTGGCACGATGCCCGATGGCGCGAGATTGTCGGTGAGGCCGAGAAGAGCGCGGATGAAGAGGCGATAACAGGCGACGCCCTCGGCCTGCTGCGCCTCGCGACCACCGCTTGCCGGCGGTTGCTTCACATAGAAGCCGCCCTTGGACCCCACCGGCACGATGACGGCGTTCTTCACCATCTGGGTCTTCATCAGACCGAGAATCTCGGTGCGGAAATCCTCCCGCCGGTCGGACCAACGCAGACCGCCCCGCGCCACGCGACCGCCGCGCAGGTGGATGCCTTCGACGCGCGGGGCGCAGACGAAGATCTCGACCAGCGGACGGGGCGCCGGCAGGTCGGCGAGCGCGCGGCTGTCGAGCTTGTGCGCGATCCAGGGACGCGGCCGCCCCTGTCCCTGGGCGTCGCGCTGGAAGAAATCGGTGCGCAGCGTGTTGCGCACCGCATCGACGGTGCGCCGCAGGATTCGGTCCTCGTCGAGCGTGGCGACGCGCTCCAGCGCCGTGTCGAGCGCGGCTTGCGCGGCATCAATGGCGGCGCGGCGCGGGCCGGCGTCGGCCGCACCGAGCGCGGGATCGAGGCCCGCACGGAACAGCGCGACGATGCCGGCGGCCACGTCGGGCCAGGCCGCGATCGTGCGGTCCATGTAGTCCTGGCTGAACGGGATGCCGGTCTGCCGCAGATAGCGCGCGTAGCTGCGCAACAGCGCGACCTCCCGCCAGTCGAGACCCGCCGACAGAACGAGCGCGTTCAGCCGGTCGCTCTCCTGCGCGCCGGACCAGATTTCGTGCAGCGTCGCGAGAAACCGGGTGCCGACGGTGTCCTGATCGAGCGCGCGACCATCGGCGGTTTCCAATGTGAGTACCTGGAGCGCCACCCCGCCGGCCGCGGGCGCGAGCGCGAACGGCGCCTCCGAGATCACGCGCAGACCGAAATTCTCCAGCGCCGGCAGGATGTCCGAAAGAGCGCGCGGCGCGCCGGGATGGAAGAGCCGCAGCTGCAGCCGCGCCGGTGGCGTCCCGGCTTCGCGCGCCAATCGCATGGCGACGGCCGCGCCGCTCGCGATCTCGTCCAGCGGCGGGAGATCGGCGAGCGCATCGGCGGCGCCAAAGGTCTCGCGGTAGGTCGCCGGAAACGCCGCGCGTCGTTCGCGGGCCAGCGTCCGGCCCTCCGCCTCGCCGAAGCGAGCCTGCGCAGCGTCGTGGAAACGATCGCTCCAGGTCGCGGCCGCTTCAGCGAGCGCTGCCTCCAGCGCGACGAGGTCGGGCGACGGCGCGGCGGCCGACAGGCGGACACTGAAGAGCAGCTGGGCGAGCGGCGAATCGGGACGAGCGCTCGAAGTCGTGGCGGCCACCTCACCGCCCCAGGCGCGGGCGAGGATCGCGCCGAAGCGCTCGGCGAGGGCCTCGTCGAAGCGCTCGCGCGGGCAGAACACCAGGCAACTCGCGAAGCGCCCGACCGTATCGAGGCGGGAGAACAGCGCCACCCGGCGTCTCTCCTGCAGCTGCAACACGCCGATCGCGTGGTCGTGCAGAGTCTCAGGGTCGATCTGGAAGAGCTCGTCGCGCGGCCACGCCTCGAGGATCGCCTCCAGCGCCTTGCCGTCATGGCCATCGCGATCGAAGCCGGACCGGCGCAACACCGAGTCGGTCTTGGCGCGCAGCACCGGCACGTCGGCCGCCGGCGCATGGTAGGCCCGCGAGGTGAAGAGACCGACCAACCGCCGCTCGCCAACCGCGCGACCGTCGGAGTCATGGACCTTCACGATCACGCAATCCATCGCCGCGTCGCGATGAACGAGAGCGCGGCGGTCGGTCTTGACGATGGCAAGCGTGCGCGGGCCGCGCGCGAAGCGCACCATCGCCTCGCCGCCGCCCACTCCCGGATCGAACAGCCTCAGCCGGTCATCACGCAGGATGCCCAGCGCGGAGCCGGGCACGAGATCGTAGCGCAGGCCGGCCGGTTGGGCCGGGTCGTCGGCGTAGCGGTACTGGCGATGCCCGAGAAACGTGAAGTGCCGGGCCACCAGCCAGTCGAGGAACGCCGCGTGCTCCGTCGCGTCGGTATCGCGCGCGAGGTCCGTCTTGGCGTCGCGGCAGGCCGCCTGCAGCGGGCCCCAGTCGGCAACCGCCAGCCGGACCTCGGCCAGCATCCGCTGCAGGGCGGCGGCCAGCTCCTCCAGGGACGCCCGGTCCGCTTGGCGCTCGATCTCGAGCGACATCATCGATTCGCTGGCGGCCCGTTCGCCGGCATCGCTGCCGAACGACGCGAGATCGCCATCGAGGTCGCGCCGCACCGCGATAACCGGGTGGGCCAGCAGATGCACCGCGATGTCGCGCCGTGCGAGCTCGTTCAGCACCGAATCGACCAGGAACGGCATGTCGTCGTTCACCAGCTGGACGATCGAGCCGCGCGCCTCCACGCCATGCTCGGCAAGAGTCGGATTGAACGCCCGGACCTTGGCTACGCCCGGCAGGCGGCGCCGGGCAAAGGCCAACAGCTGCAACCCGACTCCAGCGCGCTCACCAGCGGGGCGGGCACCGAGATCGCGGTCCGAAATCCGCTCATAGAGGCGGCGCACAAAGTCGCCTGCGGCGTCCTCGCCCGCCAACCGCCGGGCCTCCGCGACGATCGCATCGAGAGGCGAAACGCGTGTCGGCGAGGGAGCATTCATGCGCCAATCCTACGCCCGCCGGCGCCAGCGCGCGATGGTGGCGGCCTGTGGCAACACCAAGGCACGCGTGGCGGGCATTTCTCGGATCGTGGCGGCGCTTTCGATCGGAATGCCTCGGGTTTCCGTCAAACCCCTTGCATTCCGGGCGAAAGCGCGTTTTGTTCTCATACGATGCTGCGGCTGCGAAGGCTTTGGAAGGGCGAAAAAAACAATATTTCAAAGTTTAATTATCCATTGTTTTTCAACGCATTAACCCGCCATTCCTCAGATTCACATGGGTCGGAAAAAAATGCCGATGACAGGCTTTCAGGCTGCCGTATCATCAAGACCTAGTGGAGCCCCCCTCGGGCCCCTCTAGATGTTGGGTTCTTCCACAAACTGTGTTTTCCACAGCTGTGGACAAAAAGACAATGGGGAGCCGCAAGTGTTTGATGTCGTTCAGGTTCGAAGCGGTGCGCGGGTTGTGACCGATCCGGCACGGGACGCCAAGCTGACGGCCTTCGGCAAGGCCACTCTCTCCGACCGGTATCTGATGCCGGGCGAGTCCTACCAGGACCTCTTCGCGCGCGTGGCGTCGGCCTACGCCGACGACGACGCGCATGCCCAGCGCATCTACGACTACATCTCCAATCTCTGGTTCATGCCGGCGACCCCGGTGTTGTCCAACGGCGGCACCGATCGGGGCCTGCCGATCTCGTGCTTCCTGAACGAAGCCAACGATTCGCTGGAAGGCATCGTTGGCCTGTGGAACGAGAATGTGTGGCTGGCCGCACGCGGCGGCGGCATCGGCTCCTATTGGGGCAATCTGCGCTCGATCGGCGAGAAGGTCGGGCTGAACGGCAAGACCTCGGGTGTCGTGCCGTTCATCCGGGTGATGGACTCGCTCACGCTCGCGATCAGCCAGGGCTCGCTGCGCCGCGGCTCGGCCGCCGTCTATCTGCCGGTCGACCATCCCGAGATTGAGGAGTTCATCGAGCTGCGCCGGCCGACCGGCGGCGATCCCAACCGCAAGGCGCTGAACCTGCACCACGGGCTCCTGATCTCCGACGCCTTCATGCGTGCCGTCGAGAACGACGAGGAATGGGCGCTGGTCAGCCCCAAGGACCGCTCGGTGCAGCGCCGCATCTCGGCCCGCGCGCTGTGGATCCGCATCCTGACCGCGCGCGTCGAGACCGGCGAGCCCTACCTCGTGTTCATCGACCATGTGAACCGCGCCATCCCCGAGCACCACAAGCTTGCGGGCCTCACGGTCAAGACCTCGAACCTGTGCAGCGAGATCACGTTGCCGACTGGCGTTGATCGCGCCGGCAAGCAGCGCACCGCCGTGTGCTGCCTGTCCTCGCTCAATCTCGAGACCTACTTCGAGTGGCACGAGCATCCGACCTTCATCGAGGACGTGATGCGCTTCCTCGACAACGTGATGACCGGCTTCATCGAGAAGGCGGGCTCCGATTTCGCGCGCGCCACCTACTCGGCGATGCGCGAGCGCTCGGTGGGGCTGGGCGTGATGGGCTTCCACTCGTTCCTCCAGATGAACGGCATTCCGATCGAATCGGTGATGGCCAAGGTCTGGAACAAGAAGATGTTCAAGCACGTCCGCGCCCAGTGCGACCGCGCCTCGCAGGTGCTGGCGGCCGAGCGCGGCGCCTGCCCAGACGCGGCCGACTTCGGCATCCAGGAGCGCTTCTCCAATAAGCTGGCGATCGCCCCCACCGCCTCGATCTCGATCATCTGCGGCGGCGCCTCGCCCGGCATCGAGCCGTCGGCGGCCAACGTCTACAACCACAAGACCCTCTCGGGCTCGTTCGTGGTCCGCAACCCGTTCCTGGAGAAGATCCTCGAGCGCCGCGGCCACAACGACGAGGAGACCTGGACCTCGATCACCACCAACCGCGGCTCGGTGCAGCATCTCGACTTCCTCGACGACGCCGAGAAGGCGACCTTCAAGACGGCGATCGAGATCGACCAGCGCTGGCTGGTCGAGCATGCGGCGGATCGCACGCCCTTCATCTGCCAGAGCCAGTCGCTGAACCTTTTCCTGCCGGCCGACGTGCACAAGCGCGACCTGCACCAGATCCACATGATGGCCTGGAAGCGCGGCGTGAAGAGCCTCTACTACTGCCGTTCGCTGTCGATCCAGCGCGCCGAGGCCGTGTCCAGCGACGCGCTCGCCGCGCCGTTGGGCGATCAGGCGCCGGGCGCGATGCCCCGCACCGAGGACGGCACCGACGCCGGACTGCCGCTCGCCGCCGCCAAGCTGGCGGAGCAGAGCGGCTACGAGAGCACCAACTACGAGGAATGCCTGAGCTGCCAATAGGCGGCCGGATCACGCGAGCGAAACCAGAGCCATGTCCCTTCTCGACGCCAAGCCGATCTACAAGCCGTTCAGCTATCCCTGGGCCTATGACGCGTGGCTGACGCAGCAGCGCATCCATTGGCTGCCCGAGGAGGTGCCGCTCGCCGACGATGTGAAGGATTGGCGCAACAAGCTCTCCGAGAGCGAGCGCCACCTGCTGACGCAGATCTTCCGCTTCTTCACCCAGGCCGATGTCGAGGTGAACAACTGCTACATGCGGCACTACAGCCGCGTCTTCAAGCCGACTGAAGTCCAGATGATGCTGGCGGCCTTCTCGGCCATGGAGACGGTACACGTCGCCGCCTACAGCCATTTGCTCGACACGATCGGCATGCCTGAGACCGAGTACTCGGCCTTCCTCACCGTGAAGGAGATGAAGGACAAGTACGACTACATGCAGGGCTTCAATGTCGAGTCGAAGGCCGACATTGCCAAGACGCTCGCGGTGTTCGGCGCCTTCACCGAGGGCCTGCAGCTCTTCGCCAGCTTCGCGATGCTGATGAACTTCCCGCGCTTCAACAAGATGAAGGGCATGGGCCAGATCGTGTCGTGGTCGGTGCGCGACGAGACGCTGCACTGCAACTCGATCGTCAAACTCTTCCGCACCTTCATCCAGGAAAACCCGGAAGTCTGGACCGAGCAGCTGCAGCGCGAGATCTACATCGCTTGCTCGACCATCGTCGAGCACGAGGACGCCTTCATCGACCTCGCGTTCGGGCTCGGGCCGATCGAGGGCATGACCGCGACCGACGTGAAGCGCTACATCCGCTTCATCGCCGACCGCCGGCTGGCGCAGCTGTCGCTGCAGCCGATCTATCGCCAGGACGCCAAGAACCCGCTGCCCTGGATGGACCAGATGCTGAACGCGATCGAGCACACCAACTTCTTCGAGAACCGCTCGACCGAGTACTCCAAGGCCGCCACCCGCGGCAGCTGGGAAGAGGCATTCGCCTGAGCGCGCCAGCGCTCCTCGCAAACCAGAACGTCGCCCGCAGCCTCGCCCTCGCGGCGGCCCTCGCCCTTGCCGCAACGCACGCTTCGGCCCAGGAGGCGAGCGGGCACTCCTTCGCCTACGATGTGCGCCTGGCCGAGCCGCAGCGCGATCTGCACGTCGACGCGCAAGCGAGCGTCACCATGGCGCGGCGCTGCGAGGGCTGGTCGTCGGGCGAGGCCTTCATCTACGCCATCGATCGCAGCGAGGGCGCGGGCCTTCGCAAGGCCGCGGGCGAAAGCGCCGACCGTTACGAAGAGCGGGTGAGCGCCGTCGAGAAGCCCGATGGCAGCGAGCTCACCTACCAGGCCCGCACCCGCCACAACGCCCGGGTGACCGCGACGCAGGGCAAGGCGCGCTTGGCTGCCGCCGGTGGCGGCGAGGGCGAGCTGGCCGCGACCTACAACCGCTTCACCCAGAAGGCGGCGTTGCCGCCGGGGACGCTGGGGCCGGTCGCGGCGCGTGCCCGCTTGGTCGAAGCGCTCGCGGCCAACCGGCCGGGCACCTTCGAGCTGCGCACGGTAGACATTCTCCGTTTCCATCGCCCGCTCACCGAAAGCTTCCTGCGACTGGAAGCGGGCGATCCGGCGATCGAGGCGAGCATGCCCGAGGCGCTGCGCGATCGCGCCCGCGAGCTCGCCGGGGGGCGCGTCTGGGCGGTGCGCCGGCGCGCGCTGGAGCTCAACGAATTCGGCGACGAGCTGTGGGTGGTCCATGAGTCCGGCGCGATCGTGCGGCAGATCGTGCAGCGGCAGGGGCTGCGCCTGATCCTCGACGCCCGCAAGCTCTCGATTTTCCCTGACCCGCGCTGCGGCTGACGCCCGGGTTTCCCCTCCGCGGCAAACCGCTGTAGGCTCGGCGCGATCCGCCTCAGGAGGTGAGTTCATGCCGGATTCGCACCCCCCTATGCCGTCCCCAGCGCTGCTCGACGACGCCGGCGCCGCCGCACTGGTCGCGTCGTACGGCGCGATCTCCAAGGGCGCGCAGTTGAAGGATATCGGCCGCATCGACGCGCATATGCGGCGCTACATCGAACTCTCGCCCTTCTGCTGCATCGCCACCGCCGATCGCGCCGGCCGGCAGGATGTGACGCCCCGCGGCGATCCACCGGGCAGCTTCAAGGTGCTGGACGAACATACGGTGGCGCTCGCCGATCGGCCGGGCAACAACCGCCTCGATACGCTGCGCAATCTTTTCGAGAATCCAGAAGTCGCACTGATCTTCATGCTGCCGGGCATCGCCGAGACGGTGCGTCTGGCAGGCACAGCGCGGTTGTCGACTGACGCGGCGCTCCTCGACTCGATGGCGGTGCAAGGTGCCCGTCCGCGCTGCGCCATCGTTGTGTCGGTGCGGCAGGCCTATCTGCACTGCGCCAAGGCTTTCTTCCGGTCGAAACTTTGGACCGGCGAGTACGCCCAGCCTTGGGGCACCTTCCCGTCGATCTCGCGCATGGTGGGCGACCAGATCGGCCTTAGCGAGGCCGACAAGAAGGTGGGCGAGGAGCGTACCGAACGCGCCTACCGCGACGGGCTATGGGCACCTATCACCTGACGGGCGAGCGCGCCCGCCAGATGCGGGTGCTGCCGCCGGCGCTTCTGAAGCGCCTCTACGAGCGATCCGACCTTCACGGTGCTGCGCAAACGGCCGCTCACATCGCGGGCCTCATGCTGGGCGGGTGGGCGGTACTGGCAAGCCTCGGCACGGCCTGGGTCGTGCCGGCCTTTTTGGTTCAGACTTTCCTGCTGGTCGGCGTGTTCGCTGCCATGCACGAGGCCGTGCATTACAGTGCGTTCCGCACCCGCTGGCCGAACGAGGTGCTGGCCTTCATGTCGGGCGCCACGATCCTGTTCAATGCCGCCTTCTATCGGCACTTCCATCTCGCGCATCACCGCTACACACAGGATCCGGCGCGCGATCCCGAGTTGATCGCGAGCCCCGCGCCGCGCACGCCCCGGGAGTACTGGCTGAGGCTGAGCGCGCTGCCTTACCTCAAGGCGCGGCTGGTCGGCCTCGTGACGGTGCCGTTCGGTGCGCGTCCAGGTGAGAGCTTCATCCACCCGACCGCCTGGCCCACGATCCGGCGCTGGGGCTGGGGCGTGCTCGCCGTCTACGCGGCGCTCCTGGCAGGATCGATCGCCCTGGAGACGGCGGCGCTCGTCTGGGCATGGCTGCTGCCGTGGCTCGCCGGCCTGCCGATCCTGCGCGCCTACCTGCTCAGCGAGCACACGCTCTGCGCGGAGTCCGACGACGGGTTCGCCAACACCCGCACCACGCTCTCGAACCCGTTGGTGCGCCTGGTGATGTGGAACCTGCCCTACCACGCCGAACATCATCTCTTTCCCAACGTCCCGTTCCATCGCCTGCCCGAGGCGCACCGCCATCTGCGACCGCATCTCGCGCACGTGGCGGCGTGCTACCGCGATGTTCAGGCGGAGATTCGGGCGAGCCTCACGTGAGGGTGCAGGACGGCGTCTTCGAGTGCGGCGACATCGGCCTGCAGTCCGGCGCGACACTCCGCGGTGCGAAGATCGTCTGGCGCGCCTATGGTCGGCTGTCGGCAGCGCGCGACAATGCCATTGTCTATCCCACCAGTTACTCGGCGCAACACACAGACATCGAGTGGCTGATCGGCCCCGGCCGCGCCCTCGATCCGGGTCGATACTTCATCGTCATCCCCAACATGTTCGGGAACGGGCTGAGCAGCTCGCCGTCCAACGCCGGTCGCGACGGCTTCCCCCCGATCGCCACCTTCGACAATGTGATGCAGCAGCGTCGGCTGATGCGCGAAGTCTTCGGCGTCGATCGGGTGAAGTTGGTCTATGGCTGGTCGATGGGCGCCCAGCAGGCCTACCACTGGGCCGCGCTGTTCGGCGCGGCAGTCGAACGCATCGTGGTGAATTGCGGTTCGGCCCGCACGGCGCCGCACAATTTCGTTTTCCTGGAGGGTGTGCGAACCGCCTTGCAGGCCGATCCGCGCTGGAACGGCCGGCACTTCACGGCGGTGCCCGAGGCCGGCCTCACCGCGATGGGCCGCATCTATGCCGGGTGGGCGCTCAGCCAGACCTTCTATCGACAGGAGCTTTGGCGCGGACTGGGATTTGCCTCGCTGGAGGATTTCTTGGTGCGATCATGGGGGGCGAACTTCAAGCGCCGCGACGCCGACGATCTCCTCTGCCAGCTCTCCACCTGGCAGCGCGCCGACATCTCCGCCAACGACACCTATCGCGGCGATCTGCCCAAGGCGCTGTCGGCGATCCAGGCGCGGGTGCTGCTGATGCCCTCGGCTACTGATCTCTATTTCCGCACCGACGACAATCGCGCCGAACTCCGCTGGCTGCGCCAGGGAACGCTGGCCGAGATTCCGTCGGTGTGGGGCCATCGCGCCGGCAATCCGCGCGACAATCCCGAGGACGCCGCGTTCATCGACGCGCAGGTATCGGCGTTTCTCGACTCCTGAGACCGCGCGTCAATCCCGCACCGGCTCCACCGCCGGTCCCACCGGTTCCTCCTCGCGCGCGACGGCGGACACGGCGGGCGGGTCGGGCAGCGGCGGTGGGCGCGGCAGGAAGGCGTCGAGCGCGGCGGCCGTGGCACGGGCATCCTCCTCCATGGGGTTGTGCCCGAGATGCTCGAACAGCATCAGTTGCGCGCCCTTGATGTCCTCCTGGAAGCGGAAGGCGTTCGACACGGGCACCCAACGGTCCTTCACCCCCCACAGGATCAGCGTCGGGACGTCGAGGCGCCGCAGCGGCGTGGGATCCAGCGGCTCCTGTGTGCGGACGCGACGCAACGTGGCGTCCCGATTGCCCGGAAAGCGTTGCAGGTCGGCGTAGCGGCGCACGCGCTCCTCGGTCACCTGCGTCGGATCGGCGTAGACCTCGCTGAGAGAGCGACGAACCATGGCATCGGGCTTGAGCCGGGCGGCGATGTCACCGACCACCGGAATTCGCGCGATGCGCAGCGCGAGCGGTGGCGAGCTGTCGCGCGGATAGCCCGCCGCATCGACCAGCACGAGGTGGCTCACCCGGTCGGGCCGCGTCGCAGCGAAGGTCCAGGCGATCGCACCGCCCATCGAATGGCCGGCCAGCGCGAAGCGCTCGAGGTGAAGCGTGTCGGCCAGCACTTCGACAAAGTCCGCGAAGGCCTCGATCGTGTAGTCATCGCGAGGCCAGGCGCCGGTGAGGCCGTGTCCGGGAAGATCGACCGAGACAAGGCGGGCGCGCGCGCCCAGCTCCTTCGCCCAGCCCTCCCACATGTGCAGCGAGCCGTTGGAGCCGTGGACCAAAACGACCGGGATGGCGTCGGACCGCCCCTCGTCGCGCACATGGGCACGCACACCCGCGATCTCGATGAACCGGCTCTGGCCGTTGGTGTAACGCGCGATCAACGTCTCCGCGGTCAATGTCGGGCCGTGGGCCCAGAGCGCCACGCCGCCCAGCACGCCCGCCAGCACGAACAAGAGCCACCGCCAGCGTGACGGCGGACGCTCCTGCTGACGGCGGCGCGGCGGCATGGACGGGATCGTCCGTCAGGAGGCGGCAGCGCCCACGCGCCGCGTGAGCGCGTCCAGCGACTTCATCCGCTCGGCCGACAGGGTCTCCAGCCGCTCGACCAGCGGCTTGGGCGCCCGCTCCGGTGAGCCCGAGTCGAATGGCGGCGCCGGCGCATACTCGATGCGCAACTGGATCGCCTGCGCGACCTCGGGGCCTGCGACTTCCGCCGCGACGACCAGCCCGAAATCGATGCCGGCGGTGACCCCGCCACCGGTGAAGAGATTTCCATCGCGCACGACGCGCTCGTCGACCCGGATCGCGCCGAAATTGGGCAGGAAGCGGCGCGACATCCAGTGGGTGGTGGCACGCTTGCCGCGCAGCAGACCGGCCGCGCCCAACACCAATGCGCCGGTGCAGACCGACGTGACATAGCGGGCGCCAGCGGCCTGGCGACGCACGAAGGCGAGGGCATCGGCATCTTCCATGACCGCCGATACGCCGACCCCGCCTGGCACGCAGATCAGGTCGAGCTGCGGACAATCGGCGAAGGTGGCGGAGGGCACGAGCTGAAGGCCGCCACCGGCGGCGACCGGCGACCTATCCTTCCAGACGAGGTGCGTGCGCGATCCCGGCAACGCCGACAGGACTTCGTAGGGTCCCGTCAGATCGAGCTGCGTCAGGTTGGGAAACAGCAGGAAACCGATCTCGAAAGGCTTGTCGCTCATGCTTTGTCGCTCCCCGGTCGGCCGGCCACCGCCTCGCGCAACGCGCCGGTCAGCGCATCGATATCGCGTAGCCGCACGTCGGCTGTGCGGGTCGAAATCTCGATCCCCGCCTCGGACAACCGGGCGAGAAGCTGGCGGTTGAGATCGTTGCCCACCACCACGCGGTCGTCCAGCGCGGCGACGAAGGCGAAGAGCTGGAATTCGAGCCCGTCGCTGCCCAGCTTCAGGAAGCGCACGATCGGCCCGGGTATCCTGAGGACGCGGGGATGGGCGATCGCGACCTCGCGCAAGATCGCCTCGACCCGGCCGACATCGCTGCCGTAGGCCACGGTGAGCGCGATCTCGACGCGGCTCGACGTGTCCGCGTAGGTGCGATTGATGACCGGGCTCTGCAGGAAAAGACTGTTGGGCACGATGACGCTGGTTCGCGCGAAGGTCTCGATCTCGGTGGCACGGATATTGATGCGCCGCACGATGCCTTCATGGCTGTCGACGACCACCCAGTCGCCCGGTCTGATCGGCCGTTCGATCAGCAGGATGATGCCCGAGATCACGTTGTTGGCGATGTTCTGCAGGCCAAGGCCAATGCCGACCGACAGCGCGCCCAGGATCAGCGCGAGATTGCTGAAATCGACGCCCAGTGCGGTGACACCGATCAGCAACGCTACCAGCAAGCCGACATAGTTGAGGCCGGCATCGATCGACTGTCGAAGCGTCACGGGCGCATCCAGCGTCGGCATCACCCGATCGCGCACGACGCGGCGCAGCGTGCGCACGATCAGTACCGCCACGCCGAAGGCCAAGATCGCCACCCCGATATCAGCCAGCGCGATGGTGACGCCCCCCACCTTGACGCCGGTGAAGAGCCGGCCCAACCCGCGCAGGATGTTGTCGACATCGACGCCCCAGGTCACGGGCACCAGGATGGAGACAGCAAGCACAAGCACGACATCGAGGATCAGGATCAACGCCTGGTGGCCGCGCAGCTGCGCGTCCGGCGCGAGGCCGAGCCGCTGGCGCGCCCATCGGCCGGGTGGGGTGTCGGCCGCCGCCGCGGCCTCGATCAGCCCGCTTGCCAAGCGATGGGCGAGCAGGGCGCCGGCAACCACGAGGCCGGTACCCGCGAGCGCCGAATGCAGATGCGTCGCCAGCACAGAGTAGCCCAGAAGCGCGAGCAGGACCGACGAGAGCATCGCAGCGCCGAGCAACAATCGCCCGAAGGCCCACCAGCCGCCACCAACGGCGCGCGGCGCGGCGTCTGGCGTCGCCGGCTGGGCAAGCCAGGCGCGACTCGCAAGCGCTGGCAACGCGAGCAACGTCACACCCGTCGCCATGACGAGTGCGCCGACCGCGGCAATGGCGGTACGGCCTTCGCCATCGTGCACATAGGCAATGACGGCGAGATCGAGCACGCCGTACCCCACGATCAGACGCCGCAGCGCGCGACTGAGCCGCGCGGCCGCATCGTCGCTGAACGGCAGGACCCGCCAGGCCGGCAAACGGGGCCGCAGCATGGTCGCGGTGAACCCGAAGACGAGAAACAGCACGATCAGCCGTTCGCTGGTCTCCGAAACGAGCAGATCGAGCGGCGCTGGTGGCAGGCTCGCATCGAGCAACTTGTCGACCAGCCAGACCAGCAAGACCGGCACCAGCACCAAGCCAATGCCGTCGACACTGGCAGCAACGACGCGATCACGCGGCGCGGTGTCACCCTCAGCCGGATCCTGCCCGAGCCGACGCCGCAAGGCGCGCGCAGACCACCAGATCGCGATGGTGAACAGCGCCCACAGCCCGATCGGTCGCAGATCGTGCTCGCCGGAGGCCAGCGCCGCGAGGCCTTTGCGTGACCAGGCGGCGACCGCGCGTTCGAGCACCGCCTGGGAAGCGGCAATCTCTGCTCCGAGGTCGCGCCAAACCTTGGGCGAGAGGGGCGAGGGACCGACACGCACCAGCGTTTCGACCATCGCAGCCCCGCGCGCACGCGCCAGTCGCTGGAGCAGCTGATCGGCACGCGCCAGCAACAGCTCGCTCTGCCTCACGCGACCTTCGACCAGCGTCACCTGCTGCCCGAGGCGCTCGCGCTCGGCGCGGACCTGCTCGGCCTCCGGGGAGGTGTCGCCCGGTGCCCGTCCCTCCAGCGGCGCGAGCAGGGCGCGCAACTGCACCAGGTCGTCGCGCGCGATCGCGGCGGCGGCCAGCACGGCCAGGCGCACGTCGCTCGTCTGGTCGCGCAGCACATCGATCTCGCCCGGCAAGAGACCCGGCTGACCGAGCCGGTCGGCCACCCGGTCGAGTTGGCGACCCCAGAGTTCGGCCAGCTGAGCGAAGGGCCGTTGCGGCACCGTCACCGTCTGCGCAAATGCCGGCAGCGCCGGCAGAAGCACGAGCGCTGCGACAAGCCACAGGCGAAGGATGAAGCGTATGGTCAGGCGGGAGTCCGATCGCGCCGCAGGGTGAGTGCGTTGCCTACCACGGCGAGCGACGATAGGGCCATGGCCGCCCCAGCCACCGCCGGCGCGGCCACCCCGGCTACTGCCAGCGGGATCATGACCAGATTGTAGGAGAAGGCCCACAACAGGTTCTGCGTGATCTTGGCATGCAGCCTGCGCGACAGCTCGCGCGCCATCGGCACCAGCGCGAGATCGTCGCGCAGCAACACCAGCCCGGCGCTGGAGCGCGCGACATCGGTGCCGCGACCCATGGCGATTCCGGCGTGCGCGGCAGCCAGCGCCGGCGCGTCGTTGATACCATCGCCCACCATCGCGAGTTCGCCGCTCGCCCCCAGCTCCGACAGCGCTGCGATCTTGCCTTCCGGTGTCAGTTCGGCCCTCACCTCATCGATCCCGAGTGCGCGCGCCACCGCGTCCGCGGTCGATCGGGCGTCGCCCGTCAAGAGCGCGAGCCGCAATCCCTCGGTGCGCAGTCGTCCGACCGCCGCCGCCGCGGCGGGCCGCACCTGATCGCGAAACACAAATCGGGCCATCAGTCGCGGCGCATCCCCGGCCGCGACCAGCCAGACCACGGTATCGCCGCCCGCGTCTCCGGCCTGCGACAGACCGAAGCGACGCAACAGGCGCGGCCCGCCCATCGCGATCGCCCCTGCCGGTCCCGTCGCTTCGACGCCCTCGCCCACGACGGCCCGGAAATCGCGGACAGGCGTTGCCGCCAGACCGCGCGCCGCCACCGCCTCCGCGACGCCGCGCGCCAGCGGATGTTCACTGCCCGCTTGGAGGCCGCCGGCGAGCGCCAGGAGCTCTTCTTCGGATTCCGCCCCCAGGCGCGTCACCTCGACCAGCGTCGGCCGTCCTTCCGTCAGCGTGCCGGTCTTGTCGAAAGCGACCGTTGAGACACCGCGCAGATGCTCCAGTGCCGCGGGGTCGCGGACCAGCAATCCGCTCTGCGCCGCGCGGCCGACCGCGACCACAACGGCGATGGGCGTCGCCAGCCCCAACGCGCACGGACAGGCCACCACCAACACGGCCGCCGCCCGCAGAATCGCGTCATGCGCGGCGAGGCCCGCCAGCCACCAGCCGAAGAATGTCAGCGCGGCGAGCGCGACAATCGCCGGCACGAATATCGCGGCGATGCGGTCAACCAGACGTTCCACGGGCAGTCGCGCGGCCTGCGCCTCGCCCACCGCGCGGGCGATCCGCGCGACCCGCGTGTCGGCGCCGCTCGCAAAAGCGCGGGCCCGCACCGCGCCATCGCGCAAGAACGTACCTGCGGCGATCATGTCGCCCGGCCCGCGTTCGACCGGATGACTCTCGCCGGTCAAGGCCTGCTCGTCGAAGGCAGCTCGTCCCTCGATCAATTCGGCATCTGCTGGAACCTTGTCGCCGGGCTTCAGGTCGAAGATCTCGCCCGGCGCGACATGCCGCGTCGGCGCGAGATCGGCCAGCGCGCGCACCGCTTCCGTCGCCCGCGCCTTGGCGCGCGTCTCGATCCACCGCCCCAAACGCACGAACGCGATGGTCATCGCAGCCGCCTCGAAATGCAGCGCGCCGTGGCCCGCATGGCCTGCGCCCCAACCGGCCAACGCGGCGAGCGAGACCGCAAACGCCGCCAGCGTGCCGAGCGACACCAGCAGATCCATGTTTCCCGTCCGCGCCCGCAACGCCCGGACAGCGGCGCGATAGAAGGGCCAGGCGAGGACGGTCTGCGTGGGCACCGCCAGCGAGAGCTGAAGCCAGCCCGGCAGGACGGACGCTCGGCCCGCCAGGTGATTGACCATGTCGACCGCAAACGGCAGCGCCAGAAGAACGGCGGCCAGCACCGGCCAACGATCGTCGCCGGCGGGCGGCGGCGGAACGAGTCCCTCTGCGACCCCCGCGTGGGCAACGTAACCCGCTTGGGCAACGGCCTCGACCAGCTCCGCCGGCGCCGCCCGGCCGGCGGTTGCGCGCACCCGCGCCTGCCCAGTCGCCAGGTTGACCGACGCGTCGAGCACGCCCGGAATGTCGGCCAGTGCACGTTCGACACGGCCGACGCAGGACGCGCAGGTCATGCCCTCGACGGAAAGAGTAGTGAGGGTTGGCGCGACGTCGTAGCCGGCGTCGCGCACGGCGGCGACCAGGGTCTCCGGCGATGCCGGGTTCTCAGGATCGGGCTCAATGCGGGCGCGCAGCACCGCCAGGCTGACCGCGGCGGATTTCACCCCCGGCGTCCGGCGCAGCGCGGCCTCGACACGGCTCGCGCAGGCCGCACAAGTCATGCCGTCGATGGGCAGGTGCAGAGTGGCGGGCGCGACCATCGTCGGAAAATAGGCGCGGGCCCGCTTGCCCGCCAGCGCTCGCATGGCTTAGGTGGCGGCCGATGGCCGCGCCCGCCAACTCCGTACTGATCGTGACGCTCCCGCCCATCCTGGGCGGCGTGACCAACCAGGCACGGCTGGTGGCTGAGCTCTTGCAGCGGCGAGGCTATGCGCCGACGCTGGCCTGGCGCGCCTACTTCAGCGACCGGCCCGAACTTTCGGTCCCTAGCTGGCGGCTCGGCCGCGGCCGCCCGGATGTCGCTGCCGTCGACGGCGCGCCCTGGCCGCAGCTCGCCGTCGGCAGCTGGTTGCCCGAGTTCGAATGGGCGCACCACCGCGCCTGGTCTCCCTGGGACAGGGTGATCGACAGCCATCGCCATCACATTGTGGTCTCGGGCAACAACCTTCCCGGCTTCGGACTCGTCGAGCGCGGGGTGCCGTCGCTGCAATGGATCGCCTCCGGCTATCGCGCCGACCGCGTCGATCGTTTCCGCACCCTGTCGCTGCCGCGCCGCGTCTTCGACGCGCTTCTCAATCGACCGGTCACGCTCGCCCAGGAACGGCGCATTCTGGAGAATGCCGATACCCTCGCGATTTCGAACTACACGCTGAACGCGCTGCGCGACCTCGCCCCGCGCCATCGCGTGCGTGGTCGCATCCTGATTCCGGTGGACACTGGGCGCTTCCGGCCAGAGGGCCGGCCGTCCGCGGCGGGGCGCCGGTTGCGGATCGGAACGACCGGTCACATGTCGGATCCGCGCAAGAACTGCGAGCTTCTGATCGCGGCTTTCCGGCAGGTGGCACAGCAACGCAACGACGTGGATCTGTCGATCCGCTGCGATCTCGATCGCCCGGCGTTCGACGCGCGATTTGGCACGGCCGATCTCGGCGAGCGCCTGCAGGTCGGACTGCCATTGCCCTTTGCCAAGCTGTCCGACTTCTATCGCAGCCTCGATGTGTTCGCGATCTCGTCCTGGCAGGAAGGGCTCTTGGTCACCGGCACCGAGGCGATGGCGTGCGGCGCGACCGTGGTGTCGACGCGATGCGGTGGACCGGAAGAGTTCGTGCACGACGGGCAGACCGGCCTGATGTCGGGTTTCCATCCGGTCGATCACGCGACGCGCCTCTTGGAAGCGCTGGACGACGCCGCCGGACCACGGCGACTTTCGTCGGCGGGCATTGAGCTGGTGCGCGAGCGCTTCGCCATGACGGTGTTTGAAGAGAGCTTCCTGCACCACTTCGCGGCTTTGCACCGTTGACAGCGCGGAGCGGGCGTTGAACCGTGCGCGCCGCATCGGAGGAGAAGGTCTATGGCGGACGCGGGCAAGAACGACATCCGGGTGAAACCCGACCGCCTGCACGCCTTCACGGCCGCGATCTGTCGCGCCGATGGCAGCACGACCGAGGAAGCGAAGCTGGTCGCCGATCATCTGGTTCTGGCCAATCTCTACGGCCATGACAGCCACGGCGTCGGCATGATGCCGCACTACATCGGCAACACGACCACCGGACGCTGTGTGCGCAATCACCACGCGCTGATCGCGCGCGACAATGGCGCCGTGATCGTGGTCGATGGCGGCCGGGGCTACGGCCAGGTGATCGCGAAGGAGGCGATGGAGTTCGGCATCGACCGGGCGCGCGAGCACGGGGTCTGCGTCGTCGGGCTGGTGAATTCGCACCATATTGGCCGCATCGGCCACTGGGCCGAGCAGTGCGCGCGCGCGGGCATGGTGAGCACGCACTGGGTCAACGTCCATGGCCACAAATCGCTGGTGGCGCCGTTCGGCGCGGCCGAGGCGCGCATCACCACCAACCCCTATTGCACCGCCGTCCCGCGCAAGGGTCGCGAGCCGGTGGTCCTCGACTTCGCGACCAGCCAGGTGGCGATGGGCAAGGTGCGCGTCGCCAACAACAAGGGCGAGCCGATGGAGCCCGGTCTGCTGATCGACGCCCAGGGCCGGCCGACGGTCGATCCCGGGACGATGTACAACGCGCCCTATGGCGCCATCCTGCCCTTCGGCTTGCACAAGGGCGGTGGGCTCGCGCTGATCTGCGATCTTCTGGCCGGCGCGTTGACGGGCGGCGGCACGCATAGCCAGCGGACCATCAAACCGGACGGCACCGACATCATCAACAACATGCTATCGATCATAGTCGACCCTGCCGCGATGGGCGGACTCGACGCGTTCGAGGACGAGGTCGAGAACTTCGTCACCTGGATCAAGTCCTCGAAGCCACAGCCGGGCGTGCCCGAGGTGCTGATGCCCGGTGAGCCGGAGCGGGCGCGCCGCATCGACCGCGAGCGCAATGGCGTGCCGATCGACCCAACCACCTGGGCACAGCTGGTCGAGACGGCCCGCAAGGTTCGCCTGAACGACACCGAAATCCGCGACATCGCCGGCGTGTGAGCCGGTCGCAAGGAGAAGATCGATGGCCAAGATGAAGCTCTACTATTCGCCCGCCTCGCCCTATGCCCGAAAGGTCCGCGCCGTCGCGCTCGAAGCCGGGCTCACCAAGAAGATCGAGATGGTGAACGTCGTGTTGTCGCCGATCGCGCCCAACGCCGATGTCGACAAGCGCAACCCCATCGGCAAGATCCCGTCGCTCTCGATCAAGGGCATGGAGCTCTTCGACTCGCCGGTGATCTGCGAATATCTCGACACCCAGCATCGCCGGCGCAAGCTGTTCCCGGCCAAGGGCGCAGCGCGCTGGACCGCGCTGCGGCTCCAGGCGCTGGGCGACGGGCTGCTCGATGCCGCGCTGCTCGCCCGATACGAAACCTTCCTGCGGCCCGAGGCGCTGCGCTGGTCCGACTGGACGGCCGGCCAGATGAAGAAGATCTCGGGCGTGCTCGACCGGCTGGAGGCCGAGGTGAAGTCGCTCAAGGGCAAGCCGACGATCGGCTCGATCACGGTGGGCTGCGCGCTGGGCTACCTCGATTTCAGGTTCGCGAGCTTCGGCTGGCGGCAGGGGCGCCCCAAACTCGCCAAGTGGTTCGCCAGCTTCGCCGAGTTGCCGTCGATGAAAGAGACGGCGCCGACCGCGTGACCGCCGACGAAATCGCGGTCCACCTCGGGCTGCAGCCGCATCCCGAAGGTGGCTGGTATCGCGAGACCTGGCGCGGCGCAACGCAGGACGGCGCGCGCGGCGCCGGGACAGCGATCTTTTTTCTGCTGAAGGCCGGCGAACGCTCGCACTGGCACCGCGTCGACGCCGACGAGACCTGGCACTTCTACGATGGCGCGCCGCTTGAGCTCGGGCAGAGCGCGGACGCCCGCTCGGTGTCGGCCACGCGGCTCGGCCGCAATCTGGCACTGGGCGAGACCCCGCAAGCGACCGTGCCGCGCGGTGTCTGGCAGTCGGCCCGAACGCTCGGCGCCTGGACGTTGGTGGGCTGTACCGTGGCGCCGGCCTCCGAGTTCACAGGCTTCGAGCTTGCGCCGCCGGGCTGGCACCCGGGCTGAACAACAGCTATCGCGCGCGACCCGCCAGAACGGCTCCGGCGACGACCAGTGCGCCGGCGATCGGCAGCGTCCAAGTCAGCGGCGCGAGCCCCAGGAGCACCAGCAGCGCGGTCGAGAGGATCGGCGTAGCGTAGCTCAAGGCACCGAGCAGTCCGATGTCGCCGCGCTTCACCGCGTGATCCCACAGATAGAACGCGGCGCCTGTCGGGCCGAGCCCGAGCAGCACCACCGCGCCCCACGCCAGGTAGGAGTCGGGCCAGCGCGTCGTCTCGAAAGCGAGATGGCAGAGAAGCGAAAGCACCGCCGAGGCCGCGCAGAACGCCGCCACCGCATCGGTCGGCGTGTCGCCGAAGCGTCGCGACAAAACCGAATACCCCGACCAGACGAAGGCGCAGCCCAGCGCCAGCGCATAGCCGAGCGCATGCTGTGCCTCGAAGGCGACGCCTCGCCCCAGCGCCAGCACGCCCACGCCGGCGAGCCCCAGCACCGCGCCCGCAAGGTGCGGCCAGCGCAAGCCGGCGCCGGCAAAGGGTGCGGCCAAGAGCACGATCAGGAGCGGCCAGAGGTAGTTGACGAGATTGGCTTCGGCCGGCGGCGCGAGCTGCAGGGCCGCGAAGTAGAGCGCGTGGTAGCCGAACAGCCCGCCTACCCCGAGCGCCCAGACCGGTGCGGGCCAGCGCAGCAGGGCGCGGCCGGCGCGGCCCGCCCATGCCGCACGGACGAACCCCAGGCCCGCACCCAGGGCGAAAGTCATGGCCACCATCTGAAATGGAGGGATAGGCCCGGCCGCGACCGCAAGCGACGCGAGCGCGCCCCACAACGCGATGGCGGCGAGCCCGGCGGTCAGCGCGGCGGAGGGCCGGGGCAAATGGGTCATGCGGCGGCGATAGCGCTCTCAGGCGGATGCGCGCAAGCCGGATCGCGGCTAGCATGAACGGCGAAGGAGACTTGATGTTCGCTCGACCGGCGAACCCCATCAGCCACCGGCTGGCCCGTCTGGCGCTGGCGATCGCAGCCGCCGGCGGGCTGCTCGTGGGCATGGCTGGGCCGCTGCATCGCTATGCCGGCGTCGATCCCGCGATTGCGCTGAGCATCTTCCGCTACGGCTCCTACATCGCGTTCGCCGCGATTGCGCTGGGCCTCGCGACGCTGGTCCCGACCCGCCCCGGCGATCGGCGTCGCGGATTCCTGTCGGCACTGCTGGCGTTGATCCTGGGCGGCGGCGCGGCCTTTGTGCCGCTCACCTGGTTCCTGAAGGCCCGCAACCTGCCGGCCATCCACGACATCAGCACCGACCTCGCCGATCCGCCGGTCTTCGTGGTGACGGCGCAGTTGCGACGCGGCGCGGCCAATCCGGCGGCCTACTCCGGCGCGGAAACCGCGCGGCTCCAGCGCGCGGGCTACCCTGAGCTTCTGCCGTTGAAGCTCGCGGTTCCAACCGACCAGGCCTTCACCAGGGTCGATCGTGCCGCGATGGAGCTCGGCTGGGAGATCGTTGCGCGCGCTCCGACGGATGGACGTATCGAGGCGACCGTGCGCAGCCCGTGGTTCGGCTTCATCGACGATGTCGTGATCCGTGTCCGACGCGACGGCGATGGTAGCCGCATCGACGTGCGCTCCAAGAGTCGCGTGGGACAGTCCGATCTCGGCGCCAACGCAGCGCGCATCACAGCTCTACTCGGGCGGGTTCGCGCCGGCAGCTGAGCCCGCGCCGGGTGGCAAGGTGAACCGGAAGGTCGCCCCACCGGGTCCATTGTCGATCAGAGAGATGTCTCCGCGCTGCGCGCGAACAAGATCGCGGGCGATGGCGAGACCAAGTCCGCTGCCGCCACTGCGGCCACCCGCTGCGAAGGGCCGAAACAGCGCGGCGCGCATCGGCTCAGGAACACCCGGCCCATCGTCGGCGACATCGACCAGCAGAAAGCCACGCGCCGAAGAGACGCGGACGGTGACCGTATTGGCGCCGGCCTGGAACGCGTTGCGGCCGAGATTGGCGAAGATCCGGAAGAGGTGATCGCGATCGGCACGCACGGCGCAGCCCGTCGGCACCTCATTGCGCCAGTGCCGCACCCGCTCGGGTGCGCTGTCTTCGCCCTCTTCCTCGAGATGGGTTCCGACCTCGTCCACCAGATCGCCGAGATCGACCTCGGCGAGGCGCGGTTCGGGTCGGCCGCGCACATAGTCGAGCGCGTCGCCGGCAAGCCGCGTCGCACGGTCGATCGTGCCCAGAATGGTCGGCGCGAGCGCGCGCGTGCGGGCATCCTCGCTGCTCGCCAGCCGATCGCTCATCAGGCGCGCCGTCGCCAGGATGTTGCGAAGGTCATGGTTGATCTTGTTGGCGGCAGAGCCGACCTCGGCGAGGCGGGTCTTCTGCCGCAGCGACGCATGCAACTCGCGCTGCAGGTTGCGGAACTCGCGATCGACCACGCCGATCTCGTCGCCGCGGGTCGCTGGTGTCTTCAGGGCGACGGCTTCGGGCGCCCGCCGAAAGTCGGTCATGTCGCCTGATAGGTCCTGCAGCGGCCGCACGATCAGCCAGCGCAGCGCCAGGTAGAGCAACGCCGCGGTGAACAGCGCGATGATGATCGAAAGCGCGAGAATCCGGCCGGCATAGGCGTGCATCGCCAGCCGCATCGGCTCCTCGTCGACCACGACCCAGACCATGGCCGTGGGCAGGCGATTGGAGTAGCCGCCGATCCGCAGATAGAGCGATCCGTCGCGTCCCATCGCCGCCAGCGCGTCCCAGATCAGGCCGAGTGCGCTGCGTTCCATCAGGTTGAAGGACGGCATCTCGTCGCGCGGCGGTACCAGCGTCAGCGCACGGTTCGGCTTGCCCGCCTCGACCAGCACCACCGCGTCGACCCGCGCATGATCGAGCAGCATGCGCTTCAGCTCCTCGGTCACCATCCGGTCGGGCGTGGCGTCGAGCGCCAGCGCGGCCAGCGTCCCGTTCTCGACGAGCTGCTCGAGATAGCTCACCCGAAAGCGCGCTATCGACGGCAGGAAGATCAGGACCTCCGCGGCCATCACCGCCGCGATCACCAGCCCCAGCACGCGCCACGACAGCCCGAACGGGGGTCGCGCGCGGGGAGGGGAAGGCGCGTCCGCCATTCTTCAGGCTACCCCGGCAGCCGCGACAGGAATCGCACCAGCATCCGCGTGCGCGGCGCAAAGAGCGTCTCTGTGAAGTAGCTGCCAGCGGCGCGCTTGCCGGCTTCGCCCAGCGTCGGGTAGGGCGGGACCATCGAGGCCATGGCGGAGATCTTGAGGCGCCGCTGGACGGCGAGGCACCAGGGTTGAATCAATTCGCCCGCGTGCGGCCCCGCAATGGCGGCCCCCAGTACGCGCCCGCCGGGGCCGGTGACGATCTTTACGAGCCCCTCGGTCGCGCGCTCGGCTTGGGCGCGGTCATTGTCGTGGAAGGGCCAGCGCAGGACGCGCACGGCGTCGCCGTGCTCCTTGCGTGCCTCGGCCTCGCTCGCGCCCACGTTGGCGAGCTCGGGATCGGTGTAGGTCGCCCACGGCACCAACCTGCGATCGAGCCGAGCCGGGGCGCGGAAGAGCGCGCCACGGATGAAAAGCGAGGCCTGGTAGCCGGCCATGTGGGTGAAGGGATAGAGCCCGTTACAGTCGCCGATCGCCCAGACGCGCCGGTTGGCGGTGCGCAGGCGATCGTCGACCTCAATGCCGCGCCGGGTGAAGCGGATGCCGGCGGCCTCCAGACCCAGCGCCTCGATGTTGGGCGCACGACCCGCCGCGACCAGCAGATGCGAACCTTCGAGCCGTTCGCCGCCCGCCAGCTCGATCGTGACACCGGCGCCGTTGCCCGACACACGCTGGATCGACGCACGCTCGCGCAACACGACACCGTCGCGGGCGAGCCGCGCGGTCACGATCGCGACCAGCTCAGGGTCGTCCTTGGCGAGGCACGTCGCGGCCTCCAGTACAGTAACGCGACTGCCGAGCCGGCGATGCGCCTGGGCCATCTCGAGTCCAATCGGTCCGCCGCCGATCACAATGAGATGCTCGGGCCGCACGCGGTTGGCGAACACCGTCTCGTTGGTAAGGAACGGCACCTCGGCCAAACCCGGCACGGGCGGCGCCACCGGACGCGAACCGGTGGCGATCACGAACCGGCGCGCGGCAATCGAGAAAGCGCCCGCGCGGATTTCGCCGGGGCCCTCGAAGCGCGCTTCTGCAGCGATGACGCGCACGCCGAGCTTCTCGAACCGCTCGACCGAATCGTTCGGCGCGATCGCAGCAATCACGCTGGCGACGTGATCCATCACGGCGGCGAAGTCGATCTTGGGCTCGACGGGCGCGATGCCGAACGCGGCGCCGTCGCGCTGCGCTTGCGCGGCCTTGGCGGCGGCGATCAACGCTTTCGACGGCACGCACCCATAGTTGAGGCAATCGCCGCCCATCCGGCCGCGTTCGACCAGCACGACATCGAGGCCAAGCTGAGCGGCGCCAGCGGCAACCACCAGTCCGCCGGAGCCACCGCCTACAATGCATAGGTCCGGCGTGAGACGGCTGGTCATGTCAGGCAGATCCCCTCTTGGCCTTGAGACGGGCGTGAACAACCGGCACCAATGACAGCGCGGCGAGCCCGAGGATAGGCAGCAGGAACTGCCATTCGAAGATTGTGCTGAGATCCGGCATGGCGCCACGCTGGAAGAGGGCGCCGAAGCCATTGCCGACGCTGGCATAGACCAACGCACCCGGTACGATTCCGATCAGCGTGCCCAGCGCGTAGGTGCCGAGCCCAACGCCCAGAAGCGCCGGCACGACATTCACCAGCCAGAACGGAAAGACCGGCACCAAACGCAAGAACAGCAGATAGCTGAACGCATCGCGTCGGAATCCCTCCTCGACGCGCGCAAGCGTCGCGCCTGCGCGCGCGCGGAAGAGATCGCGCAGCGCCGACCGCGCGGCGAGGAACACCGCGACCGCTCCCAGCGTCGCGCCCACGACCGACAGCCCGGCGCCCAGCCAAACCCCGAACAGGAACCCGCCCAACGGCGTCAGCAGGATCGCGACCGGCAGCGAGAACGCGACGACCACCGCATAGGCGGCGACAAAGCCCAGCATGGCCAGGATGCGGCTGGCGGCGACCCAGGCCGACAGGTCGGCGTGGTGCCGCGCCAGCATCTCGAAGGACAAGAAGCGATCCAGCCGCAGCAGAAAGAATGCGGCGAGCCCGGACAGCAGGAGGGCAGCCGGCAGGTACCGGCGGAGGGTCGGGACTGACATCGAGCGGGCCAACGCCTTTCCTATAGGGCCGGAACCGTCCGGGCTCCACGCAAGACCGGTCACGGTTGGGTGAGTGGGGCGAGATTGACGGCCGTCAGTCGGCCCCTTATGAGAAGCGCCCTGAATTCCGCCCCCGGCGCTCGCCGCTTCGGGGGCCTTGTCTTTGATGGAGTTGCGCGATGAAACGCACTTACCAGCCCAGCAAGCTGGTGCGCAAGCGCCGCCACGGCTTCCGGTCCCGCATGGAGACCGTGGGTGGCCGCAAGGTGCTGGCGAACCGCCGCGCCAAGGGCCGCAAGCGCCTTTCGGCCTAGGCCGCCCGTGACGACGAGCGCCCCGACCGGGCGCTCCGGCCGCCCGGCCCGACTTCCTGATCGACGCGATTTCCTGCGGGTCCAGGCCGGCAAGCGTTGCGCCATGCCCGGATTTGTCCTGCAAATCGCACCGCGCCCGTCCGATCTGCCGCCGTCGGGCACGGCCGGACCCCGGGTCGGATTCACCGTCAGTCGCAAGGTCGGCAACGCCGTCGAGCGCAACCGCGTGCGGCGGCGCCTCAGGGCGTTGGCCGCCACCGCGCTGCGCCGGCCCTTGCGCTGCGACCTCGATTACGTGCTGGTCGGCCGCAAGGAGGCGCTCGGCCGGGACTTCACTGCTCTGACCGCGGAGCTGGAGAAGGCGCTCGACCGGTTGGGTGCCCGGCTGCCAGCGACGCCATGACCGCCACTGTCACCTTGCGCTTGTGGCGCCGAGAGGCCAGTTTCCCGGCCGCATGATGTCCCGGGTCCTCCGTGCCGCGATCCGGCTCTATCAGCTGAGCTTCGCCTACTTCACCGTCGGGGCCTGCCGTTACGAGCCATCCTGCTCGGCCTACGCCATGGAGGCGCTCGCCCGTCATGGGGCGTGGCGTGGCGGCTGGCTGACCGCGCGGCGCCTCTGCCGGTGCGGCCCCTGGGGCGGGGCCGGATACGACCCTGTGCCACCCGCCACCCTTTCCTGCCATCCCGTCCGTCGCGCCTGAGGCGCGCGGCCCCCGAGTAGCCAGTCCATGGACCAGAAGAACTTCATTCTCGCGATCGTGCTGTCGGTGCTGATCATCGTGGGGTGGCAGGCCGCATTCCCGCCCGCGAAGCCGCCGCCCGCACCGGCAACGACCCAGGGCCAGACCCAGCCCGGCGCTCCGCCGCAGCCGGGCGCCCCGCAGCCGACCGTCCAGCCGACGCCGGGCGCGCCCGGCGTCCCCGGCGTGGGAACCGGTTCAGCGACCGCCGCGGTCGACCGCGGGCAGGCGCTGTCGCTGGTGCCGCGCGTCAGCTTCACGACGCCCGAACTCCTGGGCTCGATCTCGCTCAAGGGCGCCCGCATCGACGATGTTCGCCTCGCCAAGCATCGGCTCGAGCTGGACCCCAAGAGCCAGGCCATCCCGGTGCTCTCGCCCGAAGGCGCCAAGGATCCCTACTACGCCGAATTCGGATGGTCGGCGGCCGACGCCTCGATCAAGACTCCGGGCCCCGACACGATGTGGGCGGCGAGCCGCGAGCGCATCGCGCCGGGCGAACCGGTGCGTCTCACCTGGGACAACGGTCAGGGTCTGCTGTTCGCGATCGATCTCACCGTCGATCAGAACTTCCTGTTCACGGTGAAGCAGAGCGTCGAGAATCGCTCCGACAAGCCGGTCACGCTGTTCCCGTGGGCGCTCGTGGTGCGCATCGGCGAGTGGAAGACCGAAGGCTTCTACATTCTCCATGAGGGTCCCTATGGCGTGTTCGACGGCACGCTGAAGGAAATCTCGCCGTCCGATCTCAAGGGCGGCAAGGTGCAGAAAGCCTCGACGACCGGTGGCTGGGTCGGTTTCACCGACAAGTACTGGATGGCGACGCTGGTGCCCGACCAAAAGACCAAGGTCGATGTCACGATCAAGCAGACCGGCAGCGGTGCCGCCACGCGCTACCAGATCGACTACATCAACCCCACCGGCATCCTCGTCGCGCCCGGCGCCACAGCGACCAGCTCCGGCATGCTCTATGCCGGCGCCAAGATCGTTCGCGTGATCGACGACTATCGCGCGCGCTTCGAGATCCAGCGCTTCGACCTCACCATCGACTGGGGCTGGTTCTGGTTCTTCACCAAGCCGCTCTTCTGGCTGCTGGAATGGCTCTACGTGCAGATCGGCAATTTCGGTCTGTCGATCATGGTCCTGACGGTGATCGTGAAGGCGCTGTTCTTCCCGCTCGCCAACAAGTCCTACGTGGCGATGAGCAAGATGAAGATGCTCCAGCCCGAGATGGAGAAGCTGCGCGAGCGTGTCGGCCAGGACAAGCAGCGGATGAACCAGGAGATGATGGCGCTGTACAAGCGCGAGAAGGTCAATCCGGCTGCCGGGTGTCTCCCGATCCTGGTGCAAATTCCGGTGTTCTTCGCGCTCTACAAGGTGCTCTACACCACGATCGAGATGCGCCATCAGCCGTTCTTCGGCTGGATCCAGGACCTGAGCGCGCCCGATCCGCTAACGATCCTCACGCTGTTCGGCCTGGTGCCGTGGCAGATCCCGGAGATCCTCGCGTTCTTCAATATCGGCCTGTGGCCCATCATCATGGGCGTGACGATGTATCTGCAGCAGATGCTGAACCCGCAGCCGACCGATCCGGTGCAGGCCCGCGTGTTCCAGTTCCTGCCGATCCTGTTCACCTTCATGCTGGCGCCGTTCTCGGCCGGCCTGGTGATCTACTGGGCCTGGAGCAACATCCTGTCGATCGCGCAGCAATACGCCATCATGCGCCGCCACGGCGCACCGATTGGCGGTAAGGGCGGCGCGGTCCCGGTGCCGGCGGCGCCGAAGGACACGGGCAAATCCGGCAAGGGCGGCAAGAAGGACTGATGGCCGACGAGCCGAGTGCCGACGCGATAGAGGCGGCGCGCAAGCTGTTCGCCGGTCCTTGCGAGTTCATCGCCGGCGCTGCGTCACTCGAATCGCTGCCGCCCGCCAACTTGCCCGAAGTCGCCTTCGCAGGGCGATCCAATGTCGGCAAGTCGAGCCTGGTGAACGGCCTGACCGGTCGCTCGACGGTGGCGCGCGTGTCGTCCAAGCCCGGACACACGCGACAGATCAACTTCTTCGATCTGGGCGGCGTGATGAGTCTCGTCGACTTGCCGGGCTACGGCTTCGCGCAGGTATCGCGCTCGATGAAAGAGACCTGGCAGGACCTCGCCTCGGCCTACCTTCGAGGTCGCGCCACGCTCCGGCGCGTCTGCCTGCTGATCGACTCCCGGCACGGAGTGAAGGAGAGCGACCGCGAGACCATGCGCAACCTCGACCGCGCCGCCGCGCCGTATCAGCTCGTGCTGACCAAGATCGACCTGTTGCGCGCGGGTGAAGCCGAGCGGGCCATCGCGGCGGCTGCGGCGGTCGCCCGCCAGCACCCAGCTGCCCATCCCGAGGTGCTGGCAACGTCGAGCGACAAGCGGCTGGGCCTGGAACGGCTGCGGGCGGAATTGTTCCTCGCGGCGCGGTGATCTTGCAGGTCCGGAATCCCTTCGAGAGCGATGACGCGAGGTTCGGTCGGGTGGCGATCCTTCTCTAGGCGGCGTCGTGGAAGATGATGCCGAGCGCGAAGCGTTCGCCCGAGCGGATCTCGCTCACGCCATGACGTAGTGTCGCGCGGGACCAGCCACGGGCGCCGCGCTCGGGCCGCTCGTTCACCGCGAAGATCACCGCATCGCCCTGGCGCAGTGGCACGACCTCCACCCGCGACTGGCGCCGCGGGCGCTGCTCAACCACGGCGAACTCACCACCCTCGAAGTCGCGCCCGGGCTCGCTCAACAGGATCGTCAGCTGCAACGGAAACACCATCGACCCATAGAGGTCCCGGTGCAGGCAATTGTAGTCGCCCGGCCCGTAGCGCAGCAGGAGCGGCGTGGGACGACGCTGCCCCGCCGCGTGACACTGGTCGAGCCAGGGTTGAAGAGACTCTGGCCGGGCATTCGAGTCATCCCAAAGCGCCGCCCAGCGGTTGGCCACCGCCGCCAGCGGCGGATAGAGGGCCTCGCGCAGGGCCTGGACACGGTCGGGCAGCGGATAGGTGAAATACCGGTAGGTTCCGCGGCCAAAGCCGTGGCGCGCCATGTCCACGGTGCTGCGGAACAGCTCCGGGCGGCTCCAGAAACCCGCCAGTTCGGCGCATTCGGCGGCGGACAAGAGCGCCGGCAGGCGAAGGATGCCGCGTGCCGCCAATTGGTCGGTGTCGATCATGGCGCGATCCTGCCCCGGGTAGGGCGGCCCTTCCATCCGGCGCCGGCCTGATATACACCGCCCCGGCATCGGCCCTTTCCCGCGCGGAGAGGGCTTTTCAGCATCGGGGCGAAGCGATGGCCGAACCTGTGCAAGCCGACAAGGAACAGAAGCGGCTCATCCGCATGGCGGAGACGATCTCCAAGGCGCTGCCCTATATGCGCCGGCACAACGACGCGACCTTCGTCGTGAAGTATGGCGGCCACGCCATGACCGATCCCAAGCTCGGCGACCTGTTCGCCCGCGACATCGTCCTGATGAAGCAGGTCGGCATGAATCCGATCGTGGTCCATGGCGGCGGCCCGCAGATCAATCGCATGCTGGAGCGCGTCGGGATCAAGAGCCAGTTCGTGAACGGGCTGCGCGTCACCGACGCCGCGACCATGGAAATCGTCGAGATGGTTCTGGCCGGCTCGATCAATAAAGCGATCGTGGCCGACATCAACGAGTGCGGCGGAACCGCCGTCGGCATCTGCGGCAAGGACGGCAACCTGATCCTCGCCCGCAAGGTGACCGAGATGCGCGACCCCAAGACGGGGGAGCTGCTGAAGGTCGACCTCCAGCAGGTGGGCGAACCGGCCAAGATCAATGTCATGGTGCTGGAGCAGCTGTCGCGCGCCAACGTGATCCCGGTGGTCGCGCCGATCGGCTTCGGCGTCGACGACGAACTCACCTACAACATCAATGCCGATACGTCGGCGGGCGCCATCGCGGGCGCGATGAAGGCCAAGCGCCTCCTCTTCCTGACCGACGTCCCCGGCGTTCTCGACAAGTCGGGCAAACTCATCGACGAGATCACCGTCGACCAGGCGCGGGCGCTGATTCGCGACGGCACCATCTCGGGCGGCATGATCCCCAAGGTCGAGAACTGCATCGACGCGGTCAATCGCGGCGTCGAGGCGGCGGTGATCATGGATGGCCGCCTGCCGCACGCGCTCCTGCTCGAGGTCTTCACCGAAAGCGGCGTCGGCACCATGGTCAAGCGCGCTTGATCGGACCGGCACGCGATCCCATCTCCCGGACATGGCCAAGCTCCCCATCCTCACCGCGCCGGACCCACGGCTGAAGCGCAAGTCGGCGCCCGTCGAGCGCGTGGATGACGAAGTGCGCTGGCTGATGGACGACATGCTGGAGACGATGTACGCGGCGCCCGGCATCGGTCTCGCCGCGCCCCAGGTGGGCGTCCTAAAGCGCGTGATCGTGCTCGATATAGAGCGCGAGGGCACGAGCACCGGGCCGATTCGCATGGCCAATCCCGAGATTGTCGATGTGTCCGACGAGGACGCCACCTCCGAGGAGGGTTGCCTCTCGGTGCCCGAGCACTATTCAGACGTCGAGCGGCCCGCGCGCGTCACCGTTCGCTATCTCGACCGCGACGGCGAGAGCCGCGACCTTGCCTGCGAAGGGCTGCTCGCGAAATGCGTGCAGCACGAAATCGACCATCTTGATGGCGTGCTCTTCATCGACCGCATCTCTGCGCTGAAGCGCAACATCATCCTGCGCAAGCTGGTGAAGGCGCGGAAGGAAAAGGAGCGCGAGGCGGCCGAAGACGACGCGGCCGCCGCACCACGCTCGCGCCGCAAGGTCTGAGACGGTCTTCCCTTACTGCGCCGGCATCCGCGCCGCCGGGCCGAAGCTGCGTTCCATCTCGCGGCGGATGCGGACCGCGAGCAGCGTTTCGTCCATCGCCACGTCGGCATAGGTCAGCGACTGGCCGGCCTTGACCGGTTTCAGGAGCTTCACGTCGTGCGCGAGGCCGAGAGGCAGGCTGCCCAGGCTGGTCGACTTCTCCGCCGGGAAGAGTTTGCCATAGACGGTGTAGCCGCCCTCGCCATCCAGCATCTCGCCGGCCTTGAGATCGCGCTTGGCGGTCGCGATCACGTCGGCGTGGAAGCCGATCGGGCAACCCGTGGGCTCGCGGCGCAGCCCCACCGAGGCCACCGACATGCCGACCTCGAGTCCGATCAGATGCCACCGCTTGTACATCACCGAGTAGCGACCCGAGGGGTCGGTCTGGAGCATGTACTCTTCGAAACAGTTCTTCTGGTACTCGGTCGCCGCCTCGAACACGACCCACACGCCCTTGCGGATCTCGTACGGGATCGCGCGGCCATCGCGTTCCAGCGAACTCGCGCACTCGACCTGGCCCTTGTGGTGAAGCTGCCCGCCCTCGGAAGCCGGCCGCATGACGAAGGGTAGGTCCTCCACGGAACAGGGTGGGAAAGCGAGCCCGTCGGGTGCCGGCGTCAGGCCGGTCGCGTTGGATACCGCCGTGCTCTCGATCGCGGGCTTGGAACCGTCGAGGAACGAGTTGAACATTTTCGGATTGAGCCCGCCGCGTCGCGCCTGCTCCTCGTTGAGACCCCAGTGCTGCCATACGGTTTCGGGCGTCGATTGCGCGAATCGCGGCAACCACTTGTGGCCACGGCCCGCCGCCGTCACCTCGAAGCCGGAGGTGCGCGCCCAATCGACGAGTTCGCAGATCAGCGCCGGTTGGTCGCCATAGGCGAGGCTGTAGACCACGCCCGCCTCGGCTGCCCGGCGCGCCAGCAGAGGCCCGCAAAGCGCATCGGCCTCGACCGTGACCATGACCACATGCTTGCCCTGACGGAACGCCTCCAGCGCATGCTCGACGGCCGCAAGCGGATGGCCGGTCGCCTCAACCACGATGTCGATCCCGGGATGGGAGACCAGCGCGCGCCAATCCTCGCCGAGATGGGCATTGCCGGCACGCAGCGCGGCGTCGAGCGACGCCGCAGCAGTCACTTCGGGCTTCCAGCCGAGCCGCGCGAGGTTGGCGCGCGCGCCGGTGGGCGACAGGTCGGCGATCCCGACCAGATGGATGCCGGGCGTCGTCGGGATCTGCGACAGGTACATCGAGCCGAACTTGCCGGCGCCGATGAGACCGATGCGCAGCGGCTTGCCCGCCTCCGCGCGCGCCTGGAGCATACGATGCAGATTCATGACGATCTCCTGTCGACGCGCGTCACTCGGCGGCGTGTTTGCGGACCGCGCGGTGGAGGCAGTCCTCGTCCCACGCGTCGATCGGGGTGAAGTCGCGGTGGGCGATGTAGTCCGGCCGCTTGAAGCGGCGGATCGCGTTGGAAACCGCGTTGTAGGTCACATAGATGATGCGGCGCTCCCATGGCGACATGTTGGGCGGGCTGCCATGGACCAGCGTGCCGTGGAAGAAGATCGCGGAGCCGGGCCCACCCTTGGGCGCGACGATGCCGCCCTGCTTCACCAGCTTGGCGATCGTGTCGTTGTCGATCACCCATAGCGGATAGGAGGTGGTGGTGAGGTCGTGGCGCGCCTCGATCGCACCCTTCTTGTGGCTCTTGGGAATGAACCAGAGCGGGCCGTTGAACTCGTTCACCTCGTCGATGAAGATCGCGAGGTTCATCGCGCGCGGCGCCGGCATGTCGTCGTCGGCTTTCCAGGTGCCGTAGTCCTGGTGCCACTGCCAGACGTCGCCGTCGAAGGCGGCTTTGCCGTTGATCTTGAATTGGTGGATGTAGGTACGGTCGCCGAGCAACTGCTCCGCCGGCTCGACGAAGTGCGGATGGTGGATCAGCGCCTCGAAGGTCGGATGATAGGTATGGACCGCGAACGCCGTGCGCACGACATCGCCGGTCTTCTCGCGCACGTTCTCCGGTCGACGTTGGGCGAAGACGCCAGGCACGGCATCGGCCAGCATCGCCGTCTCCACCGCCGAGAAATGGTTGGGCAGGAAGAGGTAGCCCTCTTCGTCGAACTGGCGGAGCTGTTCAGGGGTGAGCTTCATCGTCGTCTCTCCGGTCAGGCGGCGCGTCGGCCGGGGCCACCCAGCCGTTGGGCAAGAATGTCGGCAGCGTTCTCGGCGTGGGCTCGCAGGAGCGTCTCGGCTCGCGCCCCATCGCGCGCCTCAAGGGCGGCGAGGATGGCCTCGTGCTCGTCCCAGACATTGTAGCTGAGATCGGCGGCGCCCAGCACCGCGCCCATCACGCGCCGCAGGTGTTGCCAGTGCGGTTGCGCGGTCTCGCTCAGCAGCGGATTGCCCGACGCGTCGTAGATGAACAGGTGGAAGTCGATGTCAGCTTCGATGGCGCCGGGAACGTCGCCGCGTTCGGCTGCCAGGCGACCGACCCCGATCAGGGCCCGGCCCCGTTCTGCCGTCTCCGGCACAAAGCGGCCCGCCGCGAGTCGGGCGGCCGCGCCGTCGAGGGCGGCCCGGACGACATAGAGGTTGCGTGCATGGTCGGCGTCGAGCGGCGCGACAGAGACCCCGCGTCGGCCGGAATCGGTCACGAAGCCTTCGCGGCGCAACAGCTGCATGGCCTGGAGAACCGGTTGTCGCGACACTCCAAATTGGCGCGCAAGGTCGTCCTGGATCAGCCGCGTCCCGGGCGCCAGTTCGCCGGAGCAGATCGCCGACCGCAACGCATCCTGGATGCGTTCGGCGAGGTCAGGTTCGGTGAGGAGCGGCCGCATTTCGTATTCGGTATACGAAATGCGGCCAACCGTCCAACTATCTGAGGACCACGCCCTTGGCCTTGAGGATCGGCACGGCGAGGTCAGGGTAGTCCGTGATCAAGCCATCGACCTTGAGGTCGATCAGCCGCGCCATCTCACCGGGATCATTGACCGTCCACGGGATGACCTTGAGGCCGAGCGCCTGGGCGGCGGCCACCTCGGCCGCGTTCACGTTGCGAAAGAACGGCGACCAGATCGAGCAGCCGATCGACTTCGCGGCCTTCGGGACAGAGCCCTCCTGCGCGGAAAGCGAGACGCCGGCCAGCCAGGGCGACGTTCCGGCGGCACGACCGACCGTATCCATGCCACCGCTCTCGATCGACAGACACGCGGTCGGTATCTCGGGCGCCAACCGGCGCGCCTCGACCAGCGTCCGCCAATCGAAGGACTGCAACGTGGTGCGCGGCGCAATGCCGAGCTGCCGGACTTCGGCGATCACGCGGGCCGCGAACGGCCCCGGCGCCAGGGTCTCGTCCGGCCGATCCGGCCGCAGCTTGGTCTCCAGGTTGAACCGCACTGTCGGCCCGGTCACGGCGACCAGCTCGGCCAGAGTGGGCATGCGGGTGCCGTCGATCGGCTGTTGCCGGGGGAACTGGGTGGCGTAGCGGCTCGTGGGATCGATGCGCCCAACATCAAGGCGCTTGATCTCGGCCAGGGTCAGGCGATTGGCGATCCGGGGGGTCGCGTCCAGCCACTTGCCGTCGGTGTCCCGCACGATCTGGCGGTTGAGCACGGGATCGTGGGTCAGCAGCACCGCGCCGTCACTGGTGATGGCGAGATCGGTCTCCAGCGTGGTGACACCGAGCTCCAGCGCGGCGCGAAACGCCGGCAGCGTGTTCTCGGGAAACAACCCCCGCGCGCCGCGATGGCCCTGCAGATCGAACGCTGTGGCGGGTGCGGCGAGCGAACAAAGGGTGGCGGCGATCAGTCCGGCAACGCGCATGGCATTTCTCCCGACGCCGACTTTAGAGCATGATCGCCGGACCTGCGGGAGAAAAGTGATGGATGCGAGGACGATGCTGGATCAGTTCTGCCGAGCGGTGGAACGACGCGACGGCGCGGGGCTGGCTCGGCTGTTCACGGAGGACGGCGTCTATCACGACGTGTTCTACGGTGCCTTTACGGGCCGGACGCGCGTCGCCGAACTGATCGACGACTGGTTCTATCGCACCGCGCGCGACTTCCGCTGGGACATGCACCGTCCGGTGAGCGACGGCACGAACCTCTACGCCTACTACACGTTCAGCTACGTCTCGTTGATGCCGGAGGCGGCCGGCAAGCGCGTCGGCTTCGAGGGCGTGGCGATGATGACGCTGCGCGACGGGCAGATCGCGGAGTATCGCGAGGTCGGCAATGTCGGCCCGGGCTTTGTCGAAATGGGCTTCGCGCCCGCGCGCATCGCCAAGATCCTCGCCAAGGAGGGCGCCGAGCTGAAGCGCCGCCCCGAGTGGCGGCGACACCTCGACTGACGATCAGTCGCGCAGCAGCTCGTTGATCGAGGTCTTGGAGCGCGTGCGCTCGTCGACCGTCTTCACGATCACCGCGCAGTAGGTCGAGGGCCGGTTCGGACCTCCGCCGATATTGCCCGGCACCACCACCGAATAGGGTGGCACGCAGCCGATATGGATCTGCCCGCTCTCGCGATCGACGATCTTTGTCGTGGCCGAGATGAACACACCCATCGAGAGGACGGCGCCGGTGCCGACGATCACGCCCTCGACGACCTCCGAGCGCGCGCCGATGAAGCAGTTGTCCTCGATGATGACCGGATTGGCCTGCAGCGGCTCCAGAACGCCGCCGATGCCGACGCCGCCCGACAGATGGCAGTTCTTGCCGATCTGCGCGCAGGAGCCGACCGTGGCCCAGGTATCGACCATGGTGCCGCTGTCGACATAGGCGCCGAGATTGACGAAGGACGGCATCAGGATCGCGCCTGGCGCCACATACGAACCGCGGCGCACAACCGAGCCCGGCACGGCACGAAAGCCCGCCTTGGCGAAACGCGCGGCGTCCCAGCCCGAGGTCTTGAGCGGCACCTTGTCGAACCACGGCGCGCCCCCGATCCCCGGAAAGGTCGCCCCGCCCGCCATCGGCACCGAATCGTAGAGCCGGAACGACAGCAGCACAGCCTTCTTCAGCCACTGGTTCACGACCCAGTCGCGACCCACCTTCTCGGCGGTGCGGAAACTGCCGTCATCGAGCCCGCCCAGGGCGGCTTCGACGGCGTCGCGCACGGCGCCCTTGGTGCCGCTGTTGATCGTGTCCCGGGCTTCCCATGCCGCCTCAATCGCGGCCTGCAACTGCTGGCTCATCTTCCCTCGCGCAAAAGCCGGCGGACCATACTGGCCTGCGGAATGGAGTCAACGCGCTGCCGGCGGGCGGATGACAGACCGGCCGATTCGACTAACATCGCGCCCCACCGCACAAGCACATCGAGGAGAACGCACATGGCCGGGCCGCTGACGGGACTAACGATCGTTGAACTGGCCGGCATCGGACCGGGGCCGATGTGTTCGATGATGTTGGGCGACATGGGCGCCGACGTGATCCGCATCGACCGCACCGCAAAGCACGTCATGGACCGCCTCGCTGACCCGAAGTTCGCCGTCCATAACCGCAGCCGACGCTCGGTCTCGGTCGATCTCCAGAAGAAGGAGGGCGTCGAGGTCGCGTTGCGCCTGATCGACAAGGCCGACGGCATGACCGAGCCGTTCCGGCCCGGCGTCGCGGAGCGCCTTGGCGTCGGCCCCGAGGTCTGCCTCAACCGCAACCCCCGGCTGGTTTACGGCCGCATGACCGGCTGGGGCCAGGAAGGACCGCTCGCCAAGGCCGCAGGCCATGACATCAACTACATCGCGCTGACGGGCGCGCTGCATGCCATCGGTCCGAAGGAGCGCCCGGCGCCCCCGCTCAATCTGGTGGGCGATTTCGGCGGTGGCGGCATGCTGCTCGCCTTCGGCATGGTCTGCGGCCTCCTGGAAGCGCAGCGGTCGGGTAAGGGACAGGTCGTCGATGCCGCCATGGTCGATGGCGCAGCTCTGCTGCTGGGCGGCATCTTCGGCATGGCCGGCGCCGGTCTGTGGAACGACGCCGCGCGCGAGAGCAACATGCTCGACGGCGGCGCGCACTTCTACGGCACCTACGAGACGAGCGACGGAAACTTCGTTTCGATCGGTTCGATCGAGCCGCAATTCTATGCGCTGCTGCTGGAGAAGACTGGCCTCAAGAATGAAACACTGCCGGCGCAGATGGATCGCGCGCAGTGGGGCGCGCTCAAGGCGAAGCTCGCCGGCATCTTCAAGAGCAAGACGCGCGACCAGTGGTGCGAGATCATGGAAGGCACCGACATCTGCTTCGCGCCGGTACTCAGCATGAAGGAGGCGCCGCATCACGCTCATGCCAAGGCGCGCGGCGCCTATGTCGATGTCGGCGGCTTCGCGCAGCCCGCCGCCGCGCCGCGCTTTTCGCGCACCCGCGAAGCGGTCCGCGGGCCGGCCGCGCGCCGCGGCGAGCACACCGATCAGGTGCTGGCCGAGAAGGGCTTCTCCGCCGCCGAGATCGCGGACCTGAAGAAAGCCGGCATCATCGGCGCCCAGGGCTAGGGTAGCGGCCGTGATCCGCGCCTTCGAGCTCGCGTTGAAGGACCTCGGCGACCCAGCACTGCGGGGCATCGTCCTGCAGTCGCTGGGCCTTGCCCTGGTAGCGCAGATCACGATCGCGGTGCTGGCCTGGTGGGGCCTGCAATCCTTCGCGAACTTACAGTGGCAGTGGCTGAACGACGCCATCCGCTGGCTGGGCGGTGCCGGCGTGTCCGTGCTGGCGTTGATGCTGTTCCCCGCCTGCTTCGGCATCGTGATCTCAGTGTTTCTCGAGCGCATCGCCGATATCGTCGAGAGCAAGCACTATCCGGCGCTGGGCAAGGCGCCGGGCATTCCGATGGCCGTCGGCATCCGCTCCGGCCTCGGCTTTTTCGCGACGCTGATCCTGCTCAACCTCGCGATGCTGCCGTTCTATCTGTTGGCGCTGTTCGTGGCCGGTTTGGGGGCGCTGCTGTTCTATGGCGTGAACGGGTTCCTGGCGGGTCGCGAATACTACGAGCAGGTGGCGCTGCGCCGGCGCCCGCCGGCCGATGTGAAGACCTGGCGGTCAGCCAATACCGGCACGCTCTGGCTGACCGGCGCCGCGATCGTGTTCCTGGGCACCATCCCGATCCTGAACCTCTTCGCGCCCGTGCTGGGATGCGCGGCCATGGTCCATGTCGCCCAGAAGCTGCGACCGCCACAGCCCTTTCCGCCCACAGGCGCCCGGCAGTAGGGTGGGTCCGTGATCCACCGCGCCGCACTCCTCGCGCTCTGCCTTCCGTTCGCCGCTTGCACCGGCGAGAGCGAACCGCCGCGCTATTCGCTGGGCAATAGCGAGGTCGGGGTGTTCCGCTCCACCAACGCCGGCTCGCCGATTTCAGCCGAGCGAATTCGGGGCATGAGCGACCGCGACGTTCTGCAAACCTTCGGGGCCCCGGCGCTCGACCGCAAGGACGAGCCGGCACGGGTGCTGCGTTTCCAGTCCGACGCCTGCACGCTGTTCGTGGCGCTCTATCGCGAGGGCGGCGCCACCTGGCGCGCTCGCCATGCCGACGCGTTTGATCCGCAGCTTCGCCCTCTGCCGGTCGACCAGTGCGCGGGCTCCGTCGCCGCCCAGCGCCGCCGCGTCGCCTAGCGCATGCCCGGGGGCTTCTAGGCGTCGACCAGGCGCTGTTCGCGCCACAAATCAAGACGCTCCTGGACCGGCCGATCGGAGAACGAGAACAAGACCGCCTCGCTCGACGGGCGGTGCACCACGGTGGTCCAGCTCGGCACCACGAAGTGATCGCGCGGGCGCCAGCGCACCGTGACGTCACCGATCCGCGTCTCGCCCTCGCCCTCGACCACCGAGAAGACCGTGCCGTCGGTGCTGCGGTAGGGCGCGGTCTCGAAGCCTTTCGGCAAGAGCTGCATGAACGTGCCCATGGTCGCGATCGGCGCACCCCCGGTCGCCGGATTGACGTAGCGCAACTTCCAGCCGTGGCAGGGATCGGGCGGGCCGGCGCGCTCCAGACCCCGCAGCGCCTCGCGCGTGCGGCTGTAGGGATAGTTGAAGATCGGCGAGGTCTGCCCGCCTGGTCGCCAATCGACCGGGAGAAGACCGCTCGCGAAGCGCGCGTCGGCGGTGCCGGACGGCGCGATCACGGCCTGCGCGTCGTCGGCGCCGTTCTCGGCGAAGCCGGCGTTGAAGAGTGCCACCATCGGAATGTCGAGTCCGTCGAGCCACACCATCGGTCCCGATGAGTCGTTGCCGTGGTCGTGCCAGGTCCAGCTAGGCGTGATGACGAAATCGCCCTCATGCATCAGCGTGCGCTCGCCATCGACGGCCGTGTAGGCGCCACGCCCCTCGACGATGAAGCGCAACGCCGACTGGGTATGCCGGTGGCTGGGCGCCACTTCGCCTGGAAGGATCAGTTGCAGGCCGGCATAGAGCGTGGGCGTGACGCAGGCCGTGCCGCGGAGCGACGGGTTCTCCAGGATCAGGACACGGCGCACCGCCTCCTTGGCGGTGATGAGACTGCCCGACTCCATCAGGAAGGGACGCACCTGGGCGTAGTCCCAGTGCGCCGCGACGTAGCCCGGTTTCGGCTGCGGCGGCACCAGCTGATGCAGTTGCTCCCAGAGCGGTGCCATCGAGAGGCCGCCGATCCGTTCGTAGAAGTCGCGACGTGCGTTGCCGCCGGTACTGGGCGTGGACATGGCCAATCGATCCCTTGCCGAAAACCGCCAGACGATAGCACAGTGCGCCCCAACCAACCGGAGGAACGCCAGAGATGATCCGACCCAATCGCCGCCAGCTTCTGGCTGGTGCCGGCGCGCTTGCCGTGGCGCCCGGCGCCGCCGCGCAACAGGCGTCCGCCCTGCCGGCGGGCCCCATCCGCATCCTGATCGGTTTCGCCGCGGGTGGCGGCACAGATGTCCAGGGTCGCCTGATCGCGGAGAAGATGCGCGAGCGCACCGGCCGCACCTTCGTGATCGAGAACCGGGCCGGCGCCAGCGGCACCGTCGCGGGCGACGCGCTGAAGAACGCGGCACCGGATGGCAACACGATCCTGCTGGCGCCCATCGCCTCGGCGGTGATGGCCAAGCTCACGCTGCCGCAGATGAACCACGATCCCTTCGAAGATCACCTGCCGATCTCACTGCTCGGCACGTTCCAGCTCGCGCTGGCCGTCAGCCCGGGACTTGGCCCCAAGACCGTGGCCGAATTCGTGGCCTGGGCGAAGGCCAATCCCAAGCAGGCCAACTACGGCACCACCGCGATGGGCAGCCTGCCGCACTTCTTCGGCGTGCTGCTGGCGCGCGGTACCGGAGTCGACTTCCAGGCCGTGGCCTATCGTGGCGCGGCCCCGCTGGTGCAGGACCTGTCGGGCGGGCAGATTCCCGCCGGCACCGGCGCGCTGACCGATTTTCTGGAGCACCACAGGGGCGGCCGCTTGCGTATTCTCGCGACCTCCGGCACCGCCCGCCCGCCGGCCGCGCCCGAGCTGCCGACCTTCAGCGAGCTCGGCTTCCGCGACATCGTGGGTTCAAGCTGGCTCGGCTTCTTCGCGCCGGCGCGCACGCCGCGGCCGATCATCGACGCCTTCAATCGGGAAATCGCCGCGGTCGTGGCGCTGCCGGACATCAAGGATCGCCTGATCCAGCTGGGGCTGGAGCCTCGCACCACGACGCCCGAAGAGTTCGACACGTTGCGTCGCGCGGACGCCGCGAAGTGGAAAGCGGTGGTCGACGCCTCGGGCTACAAGCCCTGACCACTCACTCGGCGGCGTGACGCAACGCTCCGGGTGCGCGCGCAAGCGCGCGCTCGCGACAGGCGGCCGCGAAGGCATCGAACAGTTTCATCGACAGCGGGTTCAGCCGCGCCTTGTATTCGGGATGCCATTGGACCGCGAGCGCGAAGCCCGGCGCGTCGCGCACAGTCAGAGCCTCGATCTGACCATCGTCGGCCACCGCCTCGGTGCGCAGGCCCGGCGCCAGCCGGTCGACTCCCTGGACGTGCAGCGAGTTGATGCGCACCCGTCGCTCGCCCAGCAGGCCATGCAACAAGCCGCCCTCGACGACATCGATATCGTGCGCGGGCCCGTAGTTCACGTCCATGTCGGGCGACTTGGGCGAGCGATGGTCGCGTCTGCCAGCGACCTCATGCACGTGCTGGTGCAGGGACCCGCCGAAGGCGACATTCACCTCCTGGAAGCCGCGACAGATCGCGAATAGCGGCACCGCCCGCTCGACCGCCCGCCGGATCAGCGGCAGCGTGGTCGCGTCGCGCGCCGGATCGTGCGCCGTGCCCGGTCGGCTCAGCGCGCCGTAATGATGCGGCTCGACATTCGATGGGCTGCCGGTCAGCAAGACGCCGTCCAACGCATCGAGGATGCGGTCCAGCATCGCCGGTGTTCCGAACAACTGCCCGCCGGTCGCCGGCAGGATCACCGGAATGGCGCCCGCAGCGTCGATTGCCGCCTGGATGTACTTGTCGCCGACCGCATGCTGGAAACCGCCGCGCCCGTTGTCCTTGAGACAGGCCGTGACTCCAACCAACGGGTGGGCAGAGGAGGGGTGCATTTTGCGTCCGAGGATGCCAAGAAAGGAGCGTCCATTGTCGCGGAGGGCGACCCGTCGGGCAACCGGCGGAACCGCCGCTCGTTGAGGTTTCGCGTCATCGCATGTCGCTGAAGTCGATCGTCTTGGGGGTGACGACCCTGCCGCTGAAGGTCGGCGCGCTGGTGACGGCCTTCGCGATCTTTCTCGCGTGGGAGCGGATATGGCCTGCGGCGCCGCGCCCGCAAGCGCCCTCCCTCGGCGCGACGGCGAGACTGGCCGGCAATCTCACGCTGGGCGTGAGTGTGATTGTGGTCTACCTCCTGGTGGCCCTCCCCGCGACGGTGATCGGCTCGGCGCACGCCACACGCGGTTTCTTCGACTGGCGCGGCGCCTGGGCGGGCGGACCGCTCGGCTTCGCCATCGATTTCCTTCTGCTCGACCTGTTCGCCTATCTCTGGCACCGCGCCGTGCATGAGCTTGAGTTCCTGTGGCGGCTGCACGAGATCCACCATCGCGACGAGTTTCTCGATTCGACGATAGGCGTGCGCTTCCACCCTCTGGAGATCGCGCTGGGTGGACTCTTGCGCGGCTGTCTGGTGTTCGGCGCGGCGATGCCGCTTGAGCATGTGCTGCTGTTCGACGCCATCTTGCTGCTGATGGCCTGGTTCAGCCACTCCAACATCCGGATGCCCGCGCGGCTGGAGGCGGCGCTGGGTTGGGTGATCGTGACACCCGAGATGCACTGGACGCACCACCGCACGACCAAGCCCGAGACCGACCAGAACTACGGCGCCGTGCTCTGCCTCTGGGACCGGCTTTTCCGCACCCGCGCCCGCCGCAAGCGTCGGCTCGGCATGGAGCTGGGGGTCAAGTCGGAGCCCGATCTGCCGCTCGGCGCCCTGCTCGTCGAACCCTTCCGCAATCGCCGCGACGACTGACCGCGCTGGCGCCGGCCCGGCGCCTCGCCTTGTGCCATCCCGGCGCGCGTGTTACCCGCGCCGCCCAACAGGATAGGACCGACCATGACCACGCCCCCCGGACCGACCGACCCCGCCGCCCCGCAACCCGGCGCAGCGACCCCGCCTTTGCTGATCCACGGCCAGTACGTGAAGGATCTCAGCTTCGAGAACCCCCGCGCGCCCCAGAGCCTGATCGAGCAGAAGCAGCCGCAGCTCAATCTGAACGTCACGGTCAACAATCGTCCGTTCGATCCCAAGACTTTCGAGATCTCGCTCAAGGTCGAGGCCTCCGCCCACACGGCCGAGAAGGAGCCGCTGTTCCTGCTCGAGCTCGAGTACGCCGGCACTGTCTCGCTGGGCGCCGTGCCGCCGGAGCATGTCGGTCCGCTGCTCTACATCGAGACGCCGCGGCTGTTGTTTCCCTTCGCGCGCACGATCATCGCCAATCTCACGCGCGAAGCGGGATTCCCGCCACTCAACATCGCGCCGGTCGATTTTGTCGCGCTCTATCGCCAGATGATGGAGCAGAACGGCGGCAAGTTGCCCGGGCTGCCCGGCACTCCCGGCGCGCCACCCGCACCGACCGGCCCGGTCGGTCACGCCTGACGGCTATTCACGCAGCCAGAGGGCGTTCGAGACCTTCTTCGCGATGAACTCGGCGTGCCGCTCGAGTTCCTCGGCGCTCGCCGCGTGGGGGCGCGCGGGGCGCACCGGGCGACCGTCGGCGGTGATCGCGCCACCACTCTCGACAGGCGCGGCGACCGCGGCGGCAAGTCCCAGGTCGCGCTGCCGACCGCCACTCAGCTCCAGATAGACCTCGGCCAACAGCTCCGCGTCGAGGAGCGCGCCGTGGCGCGTGCGGTGGCTGTTGTCGATGCCGAACCGCTCGCACAACGCATCGAGGCTGGCGCGTTGGCCTGGAAACTTGCGTCGTGCCAACGACACCGTGTCGACCCAGCCATTCTCCAGCCGTGGGCGGCCAACGCGCTCCAGCTCGGCGTTGAGGAAGCCGAGGTCGAACTGGGCGTTGTGGATCACCAGTCGTGAATCGCCCAGAAAGGCCAGCATCTCCTCCACACGGTCGGCAAACAGCGGCTTGTCGGCCAGGAACGCGTCGCTGAGACCGTGCACCTGCTCGGCGCCGCTCGGCACCGGCCGTTCAGGATTGAAGTAGGCCTGAAAGGTAGCGCCGGTCGCGACCGTGTCGATCAGCTCAAGGCACCCGACCTCGACGATGCGATGGCCTCCCGCTGGATCCAGCCCTGTGGTCTCGGTGTCGACGACGATCTCCCGCATGCCCGCCTTCTACCTCACCGGCGGCGTTCGCGCGCCAGGCGGGCTGTGAACTTTTCCCGCCAGGGATTGGCCGGCCAGAACCGTCCGCGCCGCTGCACCAGATCGGCGATGGCGCGCCGCAGCGCTGCCCGTGTCGGTGCGATACCCAGCCCGGTCGCGAGCACGAACGTCGCGCGACGGCGCTTGATGGCATCCGGCACCTGCTGACGCAGGATTCCTCGCAGCTTCTCCGCCGTCATGCCGGGCCGCGCCATTACCCGTCGCCATTGCAGGAAAGCCGGTGCGCTTACCACCAACGTGGCATCGACCCGCCTTTCGCCCAGCCCCTCGAACAGCAGCGGGATGTCGAGCACGACCAGACGTGCGCGCCGACCCGCCGCCCGGCGCAGAAACGCGCGCTGCTTGCGGTGCACCAGCGGATGCACGATCGCCTCCAGCCGTCGGAGCGCTGCCTTGTCGCCAAAGACGCGCGCGCCCAATGCCTGGCGATCCAGCACGCCCTCGCGGACGGTGCCCGGAAAGGCCGCCTCGATCCCCGGAAGCGCCTCGCCGCCCCGCGCCTGGAGCGCATGGACCGCGGCGTCGGCGTCGTAGACCGGTACGCCCATCTCCCGCAGCATGGCGGCGGCGCGCGACTTCCCCATGCCGATCGAACCGGTCAGGCCCACGATCACCATCAGGCGATGGGTCCTGCCGGGCGCGGTACAGGCGCGGCGCCCTTCTGACGCGCCAGGCGGCCAACGCCCCAGGTGGCGGCGATTCCGATCACAATGACGGCGATCCCGACCAACGGCCTGTAGAACAACCAACCGGCCGCGATCACCACAGGCGCAATCGCCAGGGTGCAGACGAGCCCGACGAAGCCCGCGCCAGCACGGATGATGTCGCCCAAGAGCGGAATCACATCGCCCAGCACGCTGAGCGGACGCAGAATCAACGAGAAGCCGACGAACATCAGGAGCGCGCCCACAGCACGCAGGATCCAGGTCAGGGTCGTGTTCGCCGCCTGGGCATCGGCAAACATCTCGGCGGCGGAGTAGGTGCCGGCCGATACCAGGGAGACCGTGGTTCCCTGTTTGGTGCGATAGGGAGCGAAGCCGCCGCCTGCCTGCGCGGCGACGACGGTCGCGGCCTGGAGTGGCACTTCCTTGAAAGAGATACGCAGATCGCCGACGGCCGGCTCCGCCGGATCGCGCCCCACGGTCAGGACGCCGTCGATCACTGCTACGGGCCGCCGCAGCTTGCGCTGCAACGCGTCGGCCTGATCGGTTGTGGCCGCGAGGGCCCGGGCTTCGCCGAAATGCGCGAGCATCGACTCCGACATCGCGAAAGCGCCGATCTTCACGCCGGGGGCCAGCGCATCGCGCGCGCGATAGACCATCGCCGGGTTGGTGTGCCCACGCGGCTCCTTGAACTTGGCCGAGTCGATCGGCTTCTCCGACCAGCCTCTTTGGTACTTGTAGGTCGTGACCCGCTCCTCACCGCCGCCCAGCTTGGTGCGGGTCTCCGTCGTGCTCTCCTCGATCCACTGGTACATCTCGACCTGGCGCACCAGCCGCACGCCCGCGCTGCGCACCCCGAACTCCGCGTCGAGCGCGGGCCCGGCCGTGGCCAGCGTTGCCGTCACATGAACCAGCCGGCCCTCATTGGCCTGATCGACGCGCTCCGCAGCGACGCTGCGCACCACGCCCGCCCCCTCGTCGAGACCGCGCGCGGTCTTGATCGCCCGACCTTCGTTCCAGAACAGCAGCGCGCCCGAACCCGGTACCAGGGCGAGCCCGATCAGCACCCCGGCGAAGGCCTGGCCAAGGCGGGAGAACCACGATGTATTCGTGGTCTCCGTCACCTGGTCGATGCGCTGCTCCTCCATCGCGGCCGCGCTTCGCGCTTAGGGGATGATGACGGTCTGCCCCGTCGTTTTGCGCGACTCTAGATCGCGGTGCGCCTGCGCGGCGGCCGCCAGCGGGTAGCGCTGATCGATCGAGATGCGCACCTTGCGCGTCGAGATCATCTTGAACAGTGATCGCGCCGACGCGTCGAGGTCCTTGCGGGTCGCAGTGTAGGCCGCAAGGCTGGGGCGCGTGAGATAGAGAGAGCCCTTGGCGCCCAGAATAGCCGGCGGCTGCGGCGCCACCGGGCCGGAGGCATTGCCGAACGAGATCATGAGTCCGCGCGACTGGAGGCAGTTGAGCGACGCCTCCCAAGTATCCTTGCCGACGCCGTCGAACACGACCGGAACGCCGCGGCCCTTGGTGATTTCCTTCACCTTCGCCACGACATCGTCCTTGGTGTAGTCGATCACCCACTTGAAGCCGTTCTTCCGGGCGAGCGCGGCCTTCTCCGGCGACGACGTCGTGCCGATGGTCTTGTAGCCGCGCGCCTTGGCCCACTGACCGAACAGCAGACCGACGCCGCCCGCCGCCGCGTGGAACAGGATCGTGTCGCCCTTCTTGAGCCAAGGCTTGGCACAGCGGTCGATCAGGTATTCGACGGTCATGCCTTTGAGCATGATCGCGGCGGCCTGCTCATCGCTCACGCCGGCCGGCACCTTCACAAGCTGCTCAGTGCCCATCACGCGCTCCTCGCAGTAGGCGCCGACGGAGCCGCAATAGGCCACGCGGTCACCCTTGCGGAAGCCCTTCACCCTCGGACCGACCGCCACGATGGTACCCGCGCCCTCGCGACCCACAGCGTTGGGCAGCGGCGTCGGGTAGAGGCCCGAGCGGGTGTAGACATCGATGTAGTTGAGCCCGATCGCGCCGTGACGGATGCGCACCTGGCCGGGGCCGGGGTCACCCACCGCGACCTCGTGCAGCTGCATCTTCTCGGGGCCGCCGGCCTCATGGATCAGGATGGATTTCGGCATGAATGTCTCCGTCTTGGGTGGCTGAGGCGGCCAGCCGGCCGCCAACGGGCGCGAGTATAGGGGCGCCTTCCGAGGCGCGCCAATGTCGCAGCGTCAGTCCGCGCAGCGCGCCCCGAAGCGCCCGGTGCTAGCTTTCGGCCCGTCCCGTCCATGTTGCGCCAACTCCATCTCCAAGCCATCGTCGCGCTGATCGTGCTCGTCGCGATCGTGGCCGTGCTGTCCTCCTGACCGCCCGGCGGTCGGGGAGGATCATGCGCCGCCGAACCTTCTTCTTTCTCGCCGCGTCCACGACCACGGCAGCCCACGCCCAGCCCCGTGGCGCCGGGCCGCGGCTGACCACCGTCACCCGTGACCTCGAACAACCCTGGGGAATCGCGTTCCCGGGCGACGGCCGCATTCTCGTGACCGAGCGGGCGGGCCGCGTGCGGCTGATCGAGGGCGGCCGGCTGAATCCGCGTCCGGTTGAGGGCGTGCCCGCCGTTCGAGCGCGCCAGCAGGGCGGGTTGCTCGATATCTGCCTGCACCCCGAGTTCGCCCGAAACCGTGTCCTGTATCTCAGCTATTCATCGGACCACCGTGACGGTTCGGCGACGGCCGTGGCGCGCGCCGAGTGGGCGGACGGTCGGCTGCGCGACGTGACGCCGATCTTCGAGGCCCTGCCCCGCGACTCAGGCGGCCTGCATTTCGGTTCGCGCATCGCCTTCGATCGCGCCGGATTGATGTATGTGACGACCGGCGAGCGCTACCGCATGCAGCGTGCCCAGCGGCTCGACGATCTCGCCGGCAAGGTGGTGCGGCTGCGCGACGACGGGACGGTGCCGCCGGACAATCCCTTCGTCGGACGTCCCGACGCCCGGCCCGAGATTTTCAGTTGGGGTCATCGCAACCCGCAGGGCCTCGCGATGCATCCCGCGACCGGCCGGATGTGGCTGGTGGAGCACGGGCCGCGCGGCGGCGATGAGCTCAATCTGCTGAGCCCCGGCGCCAACTACGGCTGGCCACTCGCCACGCATGGCATCGACTATTCCGGCCGCATCATCAGCGACAACAAGAGCTTGCCGGGCATGGTCGACCCGGTGCGTGCCTGGGTGCCCTCGATCTCGCCCTGTGGCCTCTGCTTCTACACGGGTGTCCGCTATCCCGGATGGAACGGATCCCTCTTCACCGGCGCCCTGTCCGACTTCGCCCTGCATCGGCTCAGTCTGGAGGGCGAGCGGGTGGCGGCCGAGGAACGCCTGCTGGTCGACCGCCTGCCCTACATTCGCGACGTTCGTCAGGGACCTGATGGGCTGCTCTATCTCGTGACGCACAGCGACGAGGGCGGCCTGTACCGTCTGGACCCCGCTTGACCATGCCGCTCATTCTGGCCTCGACCAGCGCCTCGCGTCGCGCGCTGCTCGCCAATGCCGGCCTGGCGTTCGAGATCGAGGCCCCCGGCGTCGATGAGGAAGAGGTGAAGCTAAGCCTTCTTGCCGCTGGCGCCGACGCCGGCGCGATCGCGGAACGGCTGGCGGAGTTGAAGGCGGTGCGCGTGTCCGCACGCCACCCCGGCGCGCTCACCATCGGCGCCGACCAGACGCTCGCCTGCGAGGGCCGGCTGTTCGACAAGCCTCCCACACTCGCCGACGCGCGCGATCACCTGCGGGCGTTGCGTGGGCGCACCCACGAACTTCAGTCCGCGGTCGTCGTCGCCCGCGACGGTGCGCGTCTGTGGCATGCACGCGAGCGCGCGCGCCTCGCCATGCATGATTTCGACGATGCGTTCCTCGACGCCTATCTCACCGCCGCTGGCGAGGACATCACCGGCTCGGTCGGCGCCTACCGTCTGGAGGGGCTGGGCGCGCAGCTCTTCAGCCGGATCGAGGGCGACTATTTCACCATTCTCGGCTTGCCGCTGGTGCCGCTGCTGCGCTTCCTCGCCCTGCACGGAATCGGTCTCGGAGCCCGGCCATGATCGACCTTGAAAGGCTGCGGGACACCGCCGCGGGCCGTCCCTTCGCCTTCGTCGTCGGCTGGCCGATCCGGCATAGCCTGTCGCCGGCGCTGCACGGCCACTGGCTCGCGCGGCATCGCCTCGATGGGCTCTACGGACGGCTGGCCCTGGAGCCGACCGCTCCCGGCCTCGACGCGCTGGCGGACTTCCTGCGGGCCACGCCAAACGCGCGCGGCTGCAATCTCACCCTGCCGCACAAGGTCGCCTTCCTCTCGCGGGTCGATCGCGTCGAGCCCCTGGCGGCGCGGATCGGCGCGGTGAACACGATCGTGCGGCACGCCGATGGCAGCCTCGAGGGGCGCAATACCGACGGCTACGGGTTCCTGGAGGCGCTGCGCCAGGGCGCGCCCGGCTGGCGACCCAAAACGCCTGCACTGTTGCTGGGCGCCGGCGGCGCCGCGCGAGGCATCGCGGTCACGCTTCTGGAGGCTGGCTGCCCCGAGCTCCGGATCGCCAACCGGACACGCGCCACCGCCGAAAAGCTTCGCGACGATCTGGTCGCAGCGGGGGTCTCGACCGGGATCACCGTCATCGACTGGGAGGATCGCGGCGGGGCACTCGCCGGCGCGGGCCTGCTGGTGAACGCCACCTCGCTCGGCATGAAAGGCGGACTGTCGCTCGACATGCCGCTCGACGCCCTGTCGGCGGAGGGCGTGGTGAACGATATCGTCTATGAGCCGCTCGAGACCGACCTTTTGAGGAACGCCGGTGCGCGCGGCCTAACCGCGGTCGACGGGCTCGGCATGCTGCTGCACCAGGGCCGGCCGGGCTTTGAGACATGGTTCAACCAGCCGGTCGCTGTCGACGCGGCGTTGCGTGCAGCGGTCCTGGCCGCGCGGGAGACTTCGTGATGGACGCCAATCCGCCGCCGGGTTTCGAGCCGCTGTTCCGCTCAAGCCCGTTTCTCGACCACAACGGGCCGTTCTTTTTCCGCAAGGACGATCAGGGTGGTTTCGTGGTGGGCCTGCGTATCCTTCCCCACCATGCGAATGCCCGGGGTGGCGCCCATGGCGGCCTGCTGATGACGCTCTGCGACATCGCGCTGGGCTATCGCACGACGCGCAGCCAGACGCCCCATCCGATGCTCACGACCGCGAGCGTCACCGCGGACTTCGCCGGCAGTGCCAAGGTCGGCGACTGGGTCGAAGCCCATGTCGAGGTGCACAAGGTCGGAGGTCGACTGGCCTTCGCCAACTGCTATCTCGTGAGCAATGGCGAGCGGATCGTGCGGGCGAGCGCGGTCTTCGCCCGGACGGGCGACCGCCCGCCCGGAGCAGCGGTCTAGAGTCTGTCGGGCCGGCTGCAGCCGGATCGCAAAGACTCCGACCCTACTGGTTCATCGACCCGAAGAAGTCGTTGTTGGTCTTGGCCGTGCGCAGCTTGTCGAGCAGGAACTCGATCGCATCGACCGGTCCCATCGGCATCAGGATGCGACGCAGCACCCACATCTTGCTGAGTGTCGCGCGATCGACCAGGAGCTCCTCCTTGCGGGTGCCCGACTTGGTGATGTCGATCGCCGGGAAGGTGCGCTTGTCGGAGACCTTGCGGTCGAGAATGATTTCGGAGTTACCGGTGCCCTTGAACTCCTCGAAGATCACCTCGTCCATACGGCTGCCGGTGTCGATCAGCGCGGTCGCGATGATGGTGAGCGAACCGCCCTCCTCGATGTTGCGAGCGGCGCCGAAGAACCGCTTGGGCCGCTGCAGGGCGTTGGCATCGACACCGCCGGTCAGCACCTTGCCCGAGCTCGGCACCACGGTGTTGTAGGCGCGGCCAAGACGCGTAATCGAGTCGAGCAGGATCACGACGTCCTTCTTGTGCTCGACCAGACGCTTGGCCTTCTCGATCACCATCTCGGCGACCTGCACGTGGCGACTGGCCGGCTCGTCGAAGGTCGAGCTCACGACCTCGCCCTTCACCGTGCGCTGCATGTCGGTCACTTCCTCGGGCCGCTCGTCGACGAGCAGCACCATCAGATAGACCTCGGGGTTGTTGGACGTGATGGCGTGCGCGATGTTCTGCAACAGCACCGTCTTGCCGGTGCGGGGCGGCGAGACGATCAGCGCGCGCTGGCCCTTGCCGATCGGCGCGATCAGGTCGATCACGCGGGTCGAGATGTCGAACTGCTGCTGCGGCGTGCTCGACGCCTTCTTGGTGAGCGTCCCGGTGGTCCGCCGCCCGGTGCTGACGCGGCCCGACGAGGTCGCGCGCGAGCTGGATTGCTCCTCGCTCACGGTCGGCGCCATCACCGCGCTGCCGCCGTCCATCTCGAGCTTCAGCTTCTCGTCGGGATAGAGCGGCGTGAGCGAGTCGAAATTGATGCGGTGGCGCAGCGACTCGGGATCGTCGAAGTTGATCTTGTTGATCTGCACCATCGCGAAATATCGCTCGCCGTCCTTGGGCGCGCGGATCTCGCCCTCGACGGTGTCGCCGGTGCGCAGGCCGAAGCGGCGCACCTGCGTGGGGCTGACATAGATGTCGTCGGCGCCGGGCAGGTAGTTCGCCTCCATCGAGCGCAGGTAGCCGAAACCGTCTGGCAGCACTTCGATGGTGCCGCTGCCGGAGATCGCCTGATCGGCCGCCGCGAGCTTCTGGAGGATGGCGAACATCAGCTCCTGGCGTCGCATCATGGCGGCGCCTTCGACGCCCTGTTCCTCGGCGAAGGCGAGCAGTTCGGGGGGCTTCTTTTTCTTGAGGTCCTGGAGATTCATGGGTCTTCGTTCCGGAGTGGAAAACGCACGCGCTGGGGCGACCCGTGGGGCCGAACCTTGAATGAAAGCGCTGTGTCGTCGGGTGGGGCCCCGTCGATCACCGCCGGGGAGGCGGCGCCAGGGGCCCTAGGTGGCGTCGATATACGGGGCGCTTGCCGATCTGTCAAAGGGCCGGGACAGTGGCGCCATGGGCGAGATCCTGCTGCTGGACGCCATGGGCGTCCTCTACCGGGCGGGCGACGATGTCGCCGAGCTCCTTGTGCCGTTCGTCCGCCAGCATGGCCAGGCAACGCTCACGCCCGGCGAGGTCGACCGCGCCTACGTGACGGCGAGCCTCGGTGAGATGGACGCGCCCACTCTATGGCGGCGCCTCGGCGTCGATCCGGCGCTCGAGGACGACTATCTCGCCGGCCATCGTCTGATCGAGCGGACGTTGGACGCCCTGCCGCGTCTTCGGACGCGCTATGCCCGGGTTGGGTGTCTCTCCAACGACGTTGCGGCCTGGTCGGTCAAGCTGCGCCAACACTTCGACCTCGAACGCTGGATCGACCCGTGGTTCATCAGCGGCGATCTGGGGCTGCGCAAACCGTCGCCGGAAATCTACCGCCTCGTCCTCGCGCGACTGGGCGTGCAGCCGGACCACGTGATCTTTGTCGATGACCGACCCAAGAACCTGGACGCGGCCCGCGAGCTCGGGATTCGCACGGTCCTGTTCGACGCGCGCGACGCGTTGTCCGACTCACATCATCGCAGAATTCGGAGCCTCTCCGAGCTTCTGTGAGGGCGGCGTCACACGGGCCGATGGTCGGTGGCCGCTCCGGGCGTGATGAACAACAAGCGGCCGGGGGCGCGGACGATTCCGCGATGCCAGACACCTCGCGGAACCACCAGCGTGTCGCCCGGCGCCAGATCGACGCGCCGCTCCCCCGCCGGCTCCTCCAGCACCAGCGTCATCGCGCCCGACAAGAGGGTGAGGATTTCATCGCCCGACGGGTGGCGTTCCCAGTGGCTCCAATCGTCCTGCTGGTCGACGGCGCCCATCAGCCTGCCGGTTCGCAGCTCGGGCCGATGGATGTCGCGCGCCCAGAACTCCTGCCCTCCGGACAAGATTTCCGCTGAGTCGTCGGGTCGCAGATGGAGGTAGGAGTTCGCGAGTTTGAATGCGTCACTCATCCCGATTTCTCCGCCAGGGTTTCGGCATAACGCATGATCTCGGTGTGGTCGGCCGATTTGCCGAGCGCGCGGTCCGCCTCGGTCCAATAGCGGGCGGCCTCGGCCAACATCGGCATGTTCACCTTGAGGTGCGTCGCGACATCGGCCGCCGTGCGCAGGTCCTTGGCCATCAGCGACGCCGCGAAGCCCGCGTTGAAGCTGCGCGACACCACGAACTGCCGGCCCTTCACCTCGGTCGAGTTGCTGCGGCCGGTCGAGCTGTTGAACACGTCGACCATCGTGCCGGGGTCAAGCCCGAAAGCCTCGCCAACCACCAGCGCCTCGCACATCGCGACCAGACTGGAGGCGGAGAGGAAGTTGTTCAGCGCCTTCAGCGCGTGACCCGCGCCCACGGAGCCGCAGAGCGTGATGGTCTTGCCCATCGCCTCCAGCGCTGGGCGCGCGCGGTCGAGATCGGCGGCGCCGCCGCCCACCATGATCGAGAGCGAACCGTCGATCGCCCGCTTCACGCCGCCCGAGACCGGCGCATCGAGCGTGGCGATGCCGCGCGCCGCGAGGTCGCGGGCAAGCTGGGCAGTATCGACGGGGTTGGACGAGCTCATGTCGATGACAAGCGCGCCTGCCGCCAAATCCTCGCGCGCGGCATCGCGACCTGTCACCACGGCGTCGCGCACGATCTTGCCGTCCGGCAGCATGGTGACCAGCAGCGCGGCGCCCTGCGCCGCGGCGCGCGGCGAGGCGGTCGCCACCGCTGCGGGGCAAAGACCGACGAACTCCGATACGGCCTTCTGCGAGACATCGAAGATGCGCAGCGCGAAGCCCGCTTCGGCCAGGCGCCGCGCCATCGGCCGACCCATCATGCCGAGCCCGATGAAGGCGATCGTGGCGGGCGGTCGAATGGCTCCGGTCATGCAGCTTCCTCCAGCACGAGAACGTAGAACGGCAGCTCCCGACCCGGAATCGAATCCGATGGCGCGTTCCGCACGAAGCGCGCGCCCATGCGCTCGTAGAAGGGCGCAGCATTGGGGTCGGCCAGGATCGTGAGAGCGCGGGCGCCGCCGTCGCGCGCCAACGCGCAGGACGCCTTGAACAAGGCCCGTCCCGCGCCTCTTCCCATGGCCGGGGGATCGACAAAGAGAAGATCGAGGTCGGCGATCGCGCCCTGCGGGTCCACCGCCGCCACGCCCAGCACGCGCCCGTCGTGCGCCTCGGCGACAAGCACGCGGCCAGCAGTGATCGAGTCTTCCGAGACCGTGAGCCCTGCCGCGCTCATGGCCATGAACGCGGCGTCATAGCCCCAATGCGCCTTGGACCTCCGGCAGAGCGCGGTCAGCGCGGCGGCCTCCGCCGCACGCGCGCCGCGCACCGTCAGGCCGGCGCGCTCAAACACCGCGTTCCTTGAAGACGTCGCGCGCCGTCTTGAAAGCGTCGAGACACGCCGGAATGCCGGCATAGATACCGACCTGCAGGAAGATCTCCTTGATCTCGTCCTTGCTGAGGCCGTTGTTCAGCGCGCCATTGATATGGAGTTTCAGCTCCGGCCCGCGATTGAGGGCGGCGAGCATGGCGAGGTTCAGCATCGAGCGCGTCTTGCGGGAGAGGCCGGGCCGCGTCCAGACATAGCCCCAGCAGTACTCGGTGGTGATCTCCTGGAAGGCCATCATGAAGTCGTCGGCCGACGCCATCGAGTTGTCGACATAGCCCGCGCCCAGCACGGCCTTGCGGACCTTCATGCCGCCATCGAATAGCGCTTTGTTGCGCGGCTTCGCCTTGGCCTTGAGGGCCGCCTTCTTCGCCTTTGCCATCCGTTCTCTCCTCCAGGATCAGCGGAAATCCCGCACGCCGCGCTCGCGGGCCAGTCTACGGCCCGCCACGAGCAACAGCACATCGTAGAGCGCCTTGAGGGCACCGCCCACCACCAGCGACCAGCCGAACGGCGTCGCCGCCAGCAGCGCGCCGGCCACCACGGGGGCGCCGGCGGCGGCGAGCGAGCGCGGCACGGCGGCGACACTGGTCGCGGCGGCCCGCTCATGCGGCGGCACCAGCAACACGATCAGGCTGGTGCGCGGCGCCACATCCATCGACGAGAGCGCGCTGCGCAGGAAAAGGAGCACCAGCGCGATCTCGAGGGTCGGCGCGAAGGGCGTCGCCATCAGGAACAGGTTCGCCGGCAGATGCGTGAACACCATGGTGTTGATAATGCCGAGCCGCCGCGCCACCCAGGGTGCCGCGAGGTGCGAGAAAGCGCCCAGGACGCCCATGACGAACAGCGCGCGCGCGGCATCCGCCACCGAGAGATCGAAGCGATCGAACAGCCAGAGCGCCAGCAACGACTGCAAGACGAACCCACCACCGAAGGCGTCGAGACAGAACAGGCTGGTGAGGATCAGGATCGGCCGCCGCGATTGGGCTGAGAGGGCGGGCGCTCCGGCGCCGGCGGCGCGGGCCGGCGGCTCGCCTAGTGGCACGGCGCTGTAGATCGCCGCCAGCACGACGGCGACCGCGATGTAGAGCAGGAACGTGAAGCGCAGCGCGATGCCCAGCATCTCCGGCACCGGCGCGGAGAGCGTTCCCGCGGCGCCGGCGAGCGCCCCGACCAGCGAATAGCGGGCGAACACGGTCGTGCGTCGGTCGTTCTCGACGATGTCGGCCAACCGCGCCTGTTCCATCGGCAGGAACATCCCGACATCGCCAACCGAGGGGTTCAGCGTGCCCACCACGGCGAGCAAGAGGATCAACCAGAAAGACTCAGCCGGCACCATCGCCGCGCCGGTGAGCGCGATGGCGACGCACCCCCAGAGAGCGATCGCGCGGCGCGACCAGGCGCCGCCATATAGACCGATGCCGAGCGTAACGATCGCCGCACCGACCAGCGTGGCGGTGAAGATGGCGCCGATCTCGAAGGCGCTCATGCCCAGCGCCAGCAGGTGCGCGGGCAAGACCACGCTCACGAGCCCGTCGGCGAACGCCCGCACGCCGCGGGCCGCGATGAGCAGCCCGACCGCGCGGGTCGTACCGGGGGAGGTCAGATCGAGAACTCGCCCGTCTGCGGCTTGGGCGCGCCGCGCAGCGCGCCGCGCACGCCACGGCCCCGGGCGAGCTGGCAAAGATCTTCGATCGAGATGGCGTCGAGCCTGCCCATCATCTCCTCGCGCAACTTCTCCCACATCGGCCAGACGACCTCATGGGCGAGCGGCGAGCCGATCTCGGGGTCGTTGGGTTCGGTGGCGGCCTCGAGCTTGCGCACCACGCGGATGATCTCGCCCAGCATGATCTTCCGACGCTCGCGCCCCAGGCGATAGCCGCCGCTCGGTCCGCGTTTGCCCGCCAGGATGCCGTCACGCACGAGATGCTGCAGGACCTGTTCGAGATACCGCTTGGGAATGCGCTGGCGCTCGGTGATATCGCCGCTGCGCACCGGTTTTTCGCCGGCGTAGAACGCCACGTCGAGCACAGCCTCGATCGCGAACATGGTCTTCTTGCTGAGACGCGGCATGCCCTGACCCCCTACCCCCGCCGTCCGACGTCGCCCGCCGTCCCGGTCGATCCGAAGCCGCCGGCACCCCGTGCGGTTTCACCCAGTTCCGTCACTTCACGCCACGTCGCGCGGGCGTGGCGCGCCACCACCAACTGTGCAATCCGCATGCCGCGGGTGATGGTGAAGATCTCCTTGCCAAGATTGACGAGGATCACGCCGACCTCGCCGCGATAGTCGGCGTCGATCGTGCCGGGCGCGTTGGCCACGGTGACGCCGTTGCGCGCCGCGAGGCCCGAGCGCGGCCGGACCTGCGCCTCAAAGCCGGGCGGCAACGCGATCGCGATTCCCGTCGGCACAATCAGCCGGTCGAGCGGGCCCAGCTCGATCTCGCCCGAAACCGCCGCCAGCAGATCCGCGCCCGCCGCCGCGGCAGTGGCGTAGTCGGGCAAGGCGAGGTCGCGGGCATGCGGCAAGCGCACAACCTCGATCTCGACCGCTTCGGGACCCTGCATGGCGCTATTCCGCCGCCGCCGCTGGCCGCGGTGCCGTGAAGTGGTCCGCGACGCGGCGGGCGAGGCGGTCGGCGACCTCGTCCTTGCCCAGGGTCGGCCAGGACTCGACACCACCCGCGTCGACGACATGAACCGTGTTGCGCTCGCCCCCGAAGGTGCCGGTGGCCGGCGACACGTCGTTGGCAATAATCCAATCGCAACCCTTGCGCTGACGCTTGTCGCGCGCGTTGGCGATCAGGTTCTCGGTCTCGGCTGCGAACCCCACGACAAGCGCGGGACGTTGCGGACCGGATCGCGAAAGCGTCGCCAGAATGTCGGGATTCGGCTTGAGCGCGATCTCCGGCGGGGCCGCGCCCGGGCGCTTCTTCATCTTGGCGGTGGCGGGCGCAGCCACCGTCCAGTCCGCGACGGCGGCGGCACAGACCGCGATATCGAGCGGCCCGGCGGCGAGCGATGCCTCCAGCATCTGTTGCGCCGTCTCGACCGAGACCAGCTTCACGCCGGCGGGGGCGGGGATCGCGACCGGGCCGGAGACCAGCGTGACGTCGGCACCTCGGCGCGCCAGGGCCGCGGCGATGGCGTGGCCCTGCTTGCCGGACGAATGGTTGGAAATGTAGCGCACCGGGTCGATCGGCTCTCGCGTGGGGCCGCTGGTCACCAGCGCGCGACGGCCGGCGAGCGGGCGATCCCCCACAATCAGCGTTTCGATCGCCGCCACGATCTCCAGCGGCTCGGACATGCGGCCCGGCCCGTGCTCATTGCAGGCCATCGCGCCATCGTTGGGTCCGACGAACGACACCCCGCGCCGGCGCAGGGTCTCGACATTGGCGACCGTCGCCGCATGGGTCCACATGCGGACATTCATCGCCGGCGCCACCAGCACGGGTTTGTCGGTCGCGAGCAGAACCGTCGCGGCAAGGTCATTCGCGAGACCCGCTGCCATGCGCGCCAGCATGTCGGCACTGGCCGGCGCCACGACCAGAAGATCGGCCTCGCGACTGAGCCGGATATGGCCCATCTCGCTCTCGTCGGTGAGCGAGAACATGTCGCCATAGACTCGGTCTTCCGAGAGCGCCTGAAGCGAGAGCGGGGTCACGAAGCGCGTCGCTGCCTCGGTCACCACACAGCGCACGCTTGCACCGCGCTCGCGCAGACGGCGGATCAGATCGAGCGCCTTGAAGGCGGCAATGCCGCCCGTGACGATCAGAAGGACCCGCTTGCCCGCCAACATGTAAAATACTGTACCACACCAGCCGGCTCACGAAAGTGTAGAGCCCCATCGCCAGCAGCGCCCCGAACACGGCCATGCGGAACTGCTCCACCGAAAGCCGATCGCGGACCTTCTGACCCAGCCACATGCCGGCCAGGGAGGGCAGGACGGCGCCGGCCGAAACCCAGGCATTGCCCGAGTCCAGCAATCCGAAGTTGATCAAGGAGACTGTGAGCGTGAGCGAGGTTGCGCAGAGGACGATGCCCAGCGTCTGCACGATCTCGGCCGGCTTCATGTCGAGCGCCTGCAAGAAGGGCATCAGCGGAATGATGGGAACACCGACAAGGCCCGCCACAAAGCCCGAGGTCACGCCCACAACCGGCGTCAGCGGCCGCTCCAGCCGGGGCGGCACGCGCGGCCGGAGCTTCAGGAGGCCCATGGCGCCATAGACAATCAGCACGGCGCCCAACACGAGGAACGCCCACTCCGGCCCCTTGCGCCCGATCAGCCACATGGTGATGTAGAGCGATACCGCGAGCGTGACGATCAGCGGCCACAGGCGGCGCACGATGGCGCGGAAGTTGCCGCCCACCGAGGCCTGCCAGATGTTCGTGACGATCGTCGGCAGGGCGAGGAGCGCGATCGCCTCGGGCAGCGTGAGGAAAAGGCTCATCAGGGCGATCGAGATGGTCGGAAGGCCGAGCCCCACCAGACCCTCCACGGCCCCGGCCAACAGGAACACGGCGAGCCCGAAGGCGATTTCCGCGCCGGTCATGTCGTGTCGTTCATCGCCACCAGGCAGCCACCGCGGCCACCAGCGCCAGCACTGCAATGACCTCGCCCCAGCCGATCCTCGGGCGTGCCTTTGGCGGGTGTGCCGCCTCGCGATCCGCCGCCTCGGCGCGACGCCGCTCCCGCTCGGCCACGAGATGAAGACTGTCGATCAGGCGCGGCAGACGGCGCAGGCCCTGAACCAGATCCTGGGTCGCCCGCTGGGCTGTGGCGCGGGGACCGAAATGGGTGCGCATCCACTCCTCGATCAGCGGTCGCGCCAACTCCCAAATATTGACCTCCGGGTTCAGTTTCGTCCCCATACCCTCGGCCATCAGCATGGTTTTTTGCAGCAGAAGCAACTGCGGCTGGACGGGCATTTCGAACTGTTCGGTCACGCGCAACAGCTGGGCAAGCAGCCGGGCGATGGAGATATCGTGGCTCGGTTTGCCGAAGATCGGCTCGCCGATCGAGCGGCAGGCCTGGGCGAAGACCTCGATCGACTGGCCGGCCGGGACGTAGCCCGCGCGGAACTGGACCTCGGCCACCGCGCGATAGTCGCGCCGCAGGAACGCCACCAGGAGCTCGGCAAGATAGCCCCGCGTGTCGGTATCGACCCGGCCCATGATGCCGAAATCGACGGGCACGATGCGGCCCTCGCGATCGACGAAGGCGTTGCCGCCATGCATGTCGGCATGGAAGAAGCCGTCGCGGAACACCTGGTAGAAGAACGCCTCGGCGCAGCGCTTCATCACCTCGTCGGGGTCGAGGCCCGCCGCGACGATCGCGTCGCGGTTGCCGATGGCGATGCCGTCGACCCGCTCCAGCGTCAGCACGCGCTCGGCGGTGCGGTCCCAGTCGATGGTGGGCGCGCGGTAGCCCGGATCGTCGGCAAAGTTGCGGCCTAGCTCCTCGGCGGCGGCAGCCTCCATCCGCAAATCCATCTCGACGCGCACCACATCGGCGAAGGCGCGAACCGACTCGACGGGCTTTAGGCGCCGAAAACGCGGTTGCGTGCGCTCAACGAGATCGGCGACCCAGAGAAACAGATCGAGATCGCGCGCGAACGCTGCCACGATGTCCGGCCTCAGCACCTTGACGGCGACCTCCCGGCCGTCGGGCGTCGCTGCGAAATGCACCTGCGCGATCGAAGCGGCGGCGATCGGCACGTCGTCGAAGCGCGCATAGAGCTCGTCGATGGATCGGCCGAGCTCGCGCTCGATCGTCGCCCGCGCCTCGACAGCGGAGAACGCCGGCAGATGGTCCTGCAGGTCGCCGAGATCGGCCGCGACTTCCGCGCTCAGAAGATCGGCGCGCGTGGAGAGTGCCTGCCCCAGCTTGATGAAAGAGGGGCCCATCTCCTGCAACGCCGCCGCCAGCCGCTGCCCCCGACGTCGCGTATCGCCCCTCCGCCGGAACAGCCTCGCCCACGCCACCGCCGCCGGCGCGATGCCCAAAACCTCGAGCGGAAACAGCGCGTCGTGTCGCGCGAGGCTACGCGCGAGCCGCAGCAGTCGCCAGGAATTGCGAAGCGCGCGCAACATGCGAGGCGCTCAGGTCCGCCAGCCGGCGTGCAGGGCGACCACGCCCAGCGACAGGTCGCGCCACGAGACCTTGTCGAAGCCGGCGCCGCGCATCCGCGCGGCCAGCTCGCGCTGCGGCGGAAAGCGCCGGATGCTTTCGTGCAGATAGCGATACGAGGCCTCGTCGCGCGCCACAAATCGGCCGAGCAGCGGCAGGACCCGCGACGAGACGGCGTCGTAGGCCCGCGCAAGCGGCGCGCTGGTGACGCGACTGAACTCCAGACAAAGAAATCGGCCGCCGGGCCGCAACACGCGCCGCGCTTCGGCGAGCGCCTGGTCGATGCGAGTCACGTTCCGCAGCCCGAAGGCGATGGTGTAGGTGTCGAAACTGCGATCCGGGAAGGGCAAGGTCTCGGCGTCCCCGGTCACCCAGCTGAGGCCGGTGAGAAAGCCCCGATCGACAGCGCGGTCGCGCCCCACTGACAGCATGGCGGCGTTGATGTCGCAAACCGTCACGTCGGCCCGGTCAGCCTGGCGGCGACGGATGCGAAACGCGATGTCACCGGTGCCGCCCGCCACATCCAGACAGCGCTCGCCCGGTCGCGGCGCCAAGCGGTCGACCATGGCGTCCTTCCAGAGGCGATGGACGCCGCCGGACATCAGGTCGTTCATCAGGTCGTAGCGCGGTGCCACGCTGTCGAAGACTTCGCGGACCAGCCCGGCCTTGTCGGCCGCCGGCACCTCGCGAAACCCGAACGAGGCCTGCGCCTGGGCGGCGGGCGCGCTAGGATCGGCCTTGGTTCGAGTCATGGGCCCAACTTAGAGGAACCGCCATGCTGCTGAAAGACCGGGTCTTGCTGGTCACCAATGTGACGCGCTTTTCCGGCCACGGGGTGACCGAACGGGCACTGGCCTGGGGGGCCACCGTGTTGGCGCACGATCCGGCCTTCGAGGCCCCAAGCGCCCGGCGCAAGTACGAAACGCAGTTCGCGGGTGCGCACGCGCTTTCGCCGGTCGAGCCGGAGGCGCTGGTCGCGCTGGCGCTGAAGCGCTACGGCCGAATCGATGCGCTCGTAAACAACGACGCCTGGCCCGCGCTGCGCGCTCCGCTGGGCGAGGCGCGGATGCAAGACTATCGCGACGCGCTGGAAGCCATGGCCGTGGCGCCCTTCCGCATGACCCAGCTGGTGGCGCCCGCCATGCGCGCCCGCAAGGCCGGGCGCATCGTGTTCGTGTCGTCGGCCGCACCGCTGCGCGGCATCGCCAACTATGCGCCCTATGTATCAGCGCGCGCCGCCACGCTCGGCCTGGTGCAATCGCTCGCCAAGGAGCTGGGGCGCGACGGCGTGACGGTGAATGCGGTCGGCTCGAACTATGTCGAGAACCCCGAGTATTTCCCGCCGGCGCTGCTGGCCGACGCCGCGGCGATGAAGAAGATGACGGCGCAGATTCCGCTCGGCCGGCTCGGCAAAGCCTCCGAGCTGGCCTCGACCGTCTGTTTCCTCTGCTCCGAAGGCGCCGGCTTCGTCACCGGCCAGACCATCGCCCATGCCGGTGGCTGGGCCTGACGCGGACCGTCACCGCAGGATGATGACGGCGCGACGGAACTCAGGCTGGCGGACCTCGGGCTCATTCGGGATCTGCTGATTGAACTCACCCCACCCCTGGATGACCACGCTGTCGCCCGGCACGCCACGGTCCAGCAGCACGTCGTAGACCGCGCGCGCGTGGCGCAGCGAGGTGTCCATGCTCTGACGCACGTTGCCGATATCGTCGGCATGTCCCCGCACGATCACGGCTCGGGGCCGCGCCTGCACGACGGCCGCCAGTGCCGCTTCGATGCTGGCCCGGCCTTCCGCGGGGATGGCGGCACTGCCGGGTTCAAAGAACACGGTGAACAGGCGGTCGGCGCGCGCGGCAGTTGCGGCCGGTGTGGGCGGGGGCGCATCCGCGCAAGCGGCGAGTCCTGCGACGGCGGCGAGAACGGCGACGGTGATCAAGCGACGCGGCATTGGAATCATCTCCCTGAAGCGCGCCAAGATTTCCTGCACTACGGACGCGCCGCAAGCCCATCGAGGGTGCGGCTTGATCTGGATCGCCACTATCGCGCCTCGGCGTCGCGAATCCTCTCCTCCAGCTGCGCGCGCAGCGCCGAGTCGGCCGGCAGGCGCTGCACCAGCCGCTTCCAGCGCGCGGCGGCGGCGCTCTTGTCTCCCGCCGCAAAGGACGCCGCGCCCAGATAGAACAGCGCCACCGGATTGTCAGGCTGTGCCGCCTCCAGCTTGGTCAGGACCGCCACGGCCTCAGGCGACGGCGGCTGGCCGGGCTGCAGGCGCCGAATGTGGGTTTCGGCCCACTCGGCGAGTTGAGCGGCGTCCAGCGGTGCCAGCGCGTCGGCGCGCCCGAAAGCCTCGCCCGCCTTGGCACCATCGCCCAGAACGCGCCAGGCGTTGGCGAGGCGCAACCAGCCCGCACGGTCCTGCGGATTGTCCTGCAGACGCGCGGCCAGTCCCTCCACCATGCCGCGGATCGCCTGCTCCCGCTGCTCCGGGTTGAGGCCGGCCATCGCCTCCATCGCCTCGCGCGATGGCTGGGGCATGCCGCTGGCCGGTGGCGGCGCGCGACGGTCCGGCTTCAGCTCGGCGAGGTTAAGGCGTGCCTGTCGCGCGACGCGCTCGATCTCGGCGCGCAGGAAGGCCAGCCACGGCGCGCCCTCGGGCGAGCGCGCCTCCAGATCGAGCCACCGCGTCACACCGGCGCGAGCATCGCCGGCCTGCACCTCGTGCAGCCCGAGAAAGTAGGCCGCACGCGCGTCGGTGGGCACCCGCTCGAGCGCCCGCCGCAGCAGGGCGACCGCCTCGGGGATCACCGTTCCGTCGGACTCGCGGGTGAGCGCCTCCCCCAACTGAGACATCAGGTCGGGGTCGTCGGGCTGGCTCGCGAGCTGGCGGCGCAGCTCGAAGCTGGTGGGCGCGCGCTCGGTCTCGGTCGCCGGGCCGCGCTCGCGCGCCTCGAACGGCATCGACGGCACGCCCGGCCGTCCGATCTCGAGATAGACGCCCAGCGCCAACACGGGAATGGCAAGCGCGAGCACCGGCGGCAGAATTTTGCGCCACCCCGTTGTGACCTCGATCGACGGTGCCGCCCGTGCGGCGTCCGCCGCCGCGAGAATGCGCCGCTCGATCTCGACACGGCCGGCTTCGGCGTCCGCGTCACCGACCCGGCGCGCCGCGCGCTCGCGCTCCAGCTCGGTGAGCTGATCGCGATAGATCGCGAGGTCGTGGTCCAGCCGGTCGCCGACCGCAAGTTTCTGGCGCAGCAGCGGCACCATCAGCGCGCCGACTGTCGCCGTCGTCATCAAGGCGAGCAGGAACTCGAGCATGGCGCTCAGCTCCCGTCGCCACTTCCGGCGGAAGGCCCAGCTCCGTCGCCATTGCTTCCGGCTCCGTACGCGCCGGCGGCGGCGTCGCGGCTCGGCTTCTCAGGCAGGCGATAGCCGGGTGGCAACAGGGGCGCGTCGTCACCCCTGGCTTCCGCCGGAGGCGCGGCCGGGACGACGGCCGGCACCGGCGGATCCGCCCTACGCCGCAGGACCAGGCCCACGATCACGGCGAGCGTCGCTATTCCGGCGAAGAGTGCAAGAATTCCCATGACGCTCAACGTTCCGGTGCAGGGTCGCGGCCGCTCGCGAGCAGGCTCGCCACGCGCTGGCGTTCGGCGTCGCTCAGAACGGGCGCGGCCGGCGCCGGGCTGCGCGCGCGACGTCGCGCCGCCACGAATAGCGCCACCGCCGCGACGGCGAGCACCGCTGGCGCGCCCAGCCACAGCGCCCAGGTGCCGGCCTTGAACGGCGGCTTCAGCAGCACATAGTCGCCATAGCGCGCGACCATGAAGGCGTAGACCGCCGGATCGCTGTCGCCCGCCACCAGACGCTCGCGCACGGCGCGGCGCATGTCGCGGGCGACCTCGGCCGTCGAGTCGTCGATCGCCTGGTTCTGGCAGACGACGCACCGCAAGGTTCGGCCGATCGCGCGCGCGCGCACCTCAAGCGCGGGATCCGTCAGGATTTCAGACGGCTCGGTGGCCAGCGCCGCCGGTGCGGCCAGCGCCGCGGCGGCCGCGAGAAGCGCCCGCCGTCTCACGATCCCGCCTTCAGCGCCGGCAGGATCGAGTCCTTCACGTCGCGCTCCGAGATCGGTCCCCGGAAGTGCAGGCGCACGATGCCCCGGGCGTCGATCACATAGGTTTCAGGTACGCCCGACAGGCCCCAGTCGATCGCGATCTTGCCGTCGGGATCGAGGCCCGCGTGCTTGTAGGGGTCGCCCAGCCTCTTCAGGAAGGCGAGCGCGTCGGCGGGCTTGTTCTTGTAGGCAATGCCGACGACCGTCGCGCCCTCGCGCTCGGCAAGCCGCATCAGGATCGGATGCTCAAGCTGGCAGGGCGCGCACCAGCTCGCGAAGAAGTTCACCACGACGGGACGCCCGCGCAGACTGGCGTCGGTGACCGCCGTCTCGCCTTCGCGCAGTGGCGCCGCGTTCAGCGTTGGCGCAGGCCGTCCCACCAGCGCCGAGCCGATGGAAGCAGGGTTGCGATCCGAGGTCAGCGACCACGCGAAGAAACCCGCGACGATGCCAAGCGTCGCGAGCGGCAGGAGATAGAGCCAGCGCGTGCTCATTCGGCAGGCTGGGCGGCGGGCGGCAGGACGGTGCGGCGGCGCGACGGCGCACCGACCCGCAGCCGTCGGTCGGTAAGCGACACGAACCCGCCCAGCGCGCAGAACGCGGCCCCAAGCCAGATCCAGGGCGCCAGCGGATTGAAGTAGAGCCGCACGACCCAGGCGCCCTGCCCATCGCTCTCGCCCAGCGTGGCATAGAGATCGCGCACAAGGTTGGTCTGGATCGCCGTCTCGGCGATGAGGCGGCGCTGGACCGTGAACAGGCGGCGCTCCGGCCGCAGTGTCGTGAATGGCGCGCCGCCGCGCGTGACCTCGAGCGTCGCCCGCTCGGCGATCCAGTTGGGACCCGGGACCTCCTCGACGCCGCGCAAGGTGAACTCGTAGCCGGCAAAGGACATGCGGTCGCCGTGCTTCATCGCCCGCATCGCCTCAAGGTTCCAGGCACCGGCGCCAACGCATCCGAGAACGACGACGCCAAGGCCGGCGTGTGCGATCGACATGCCGATGAAGGCGCGCGGCAGTCGACGCAGGCGCTGCATCGCTCCGGCGCCGCCGGCGACGCGATCCAGCGCGCCCGCCAGCGTGCCGAGGATCAGCCACACGCCAAAGCCGAAGGCGATCGCGGCCAGCGTCGAACGGCCGTCGATCGCAAAGGCTGCGATCAGCGCCGCCGCCACCGAGACCGCGAAGGCAATCTGCAAACGCCTGAGCGCCGGCCAGAGATCGGAGCGCTTCCAGGAGAGGAATGGGCCGACGCAGAGGGCCGCGAACAGGGGTGCGCAGATCGGCACGAAGGTGGCGTTGAAGAAGGGCGGGCCAACCGAGACTTTCTCTCCGGTGAGCAGATCGAGGAACAGCGGATAGAGCGTGCCAAGCAGCACCGCGACCGCGAGCGTGCTCAGCAACAGGTTGTTCAGGATCAGCCCGCCCTCGCGGCTCACCGGCTGGAACAATCCGCCCGGCTTCAGCGCCGGCGCCCGCCAGGCATAGAGGCCGAGCCCGCCGCCGGTGACGGCGAGCAGGAACGCAAGGATATAGAGGCCGCGCGCGGGATCCTGCGCGAAGGCATGAACCGAGGTGAGCACGCCGGAGCGCACCAGGAACGTGCCCAGCAACGAGAGCGAGAAGGCGAGAATGGCGAGCAGCACCGTCCAGCTCTTCAGCGCGTCGCGCTTCTCGACCACGATCGCCGAATGCAGCAGCGCGGTGCCGGCGAGCCACGGCATCAGCGACGCGTTCTCGACCGGATCCCAGAACCAGAAGCCGCCCCAGCCGAGGATGTAGTAGGCCCACCAGCTGCCGAGTGCGATGCCGAGCGTGAGGAAACACCAGGCGGCGAGCGTCCAGGGCCTGACCCAGCGTGCCCAGGCGGCATCGACGCGGCCCTCGATCAGCGCGGCGACGGCGAAGGCATAGGCGACCGAGAAGCCGACATAGCCGAGATAGAGCAGGGGCGGATGGAAGGCGAGGCCGGGGTCCTGCAGCAGCGGATTGAGCCCGTTGCCGTCGGCCGGCGGGGGAAACACGCGCTCGAACGGATTGGATGTGAACAGCAGGAATGCGAGGAAGCCGACGCCCAGCAACGCCTGAATGGCGAGCACGCGGGCGCGCAGCGTCTCGGGCAGGTTCTCGCCAAACGCCGCGACCGCCGCGCCGAACAGCGCGAGAATCAGCGTCCAGAGCAGCATCGAGCCTTCGTGGTTGCCCCAGACGCCGGTGAATTTGTAGAGCATCGGCTTGGCCGAGTGCGAATTGGCGACGACGTTGGCGACCGTGAAGTCCGACGTCAGGTAGGCATGCGTCAGCGCGGCGAAGGCGACGCCGACCAGCGCGAGCTGGGCGAGCGCCGCCATCCGTCCAAGCGCCATTAGGGCCGGTTCGCCGCGCGCCGCGCCATAGAGCGGCACGGTGCCCTGCACCAGCGCGACGCAGAGTGCGAGGATCAGCGCGAAGTGGCCGAGTTCGGGGATCACTTCTTCGCCCCGTCGCGCCAGTGGCCGGCGTCCTTCAGCGCCTTGGCGACCTCCGGCGGCATATAGGTCTCGTCGTGCTTGGCCAGTACCTCGCGGGCCAGGAAGACGCCGCCGGCGCTCAGCGATCCCTCGGTCACCACGCCCTGTCCCTCGCGAAAGAGATCAGGCAGCAAGCCGCGATAGACGACCTCGATCGAGCGGCGCGTATCGGTCACGCGAAAGCGCGTGACCTGACCCTGGTCTTCCTTGGTGACACTGCCCGGTTCGACAAGGCCGCCCAGACGGAAGCGTCGATCCGGCGGCAAACTCTTCTCGGCGACCTGCGTCGGCGAATAGAAGAACACCAGATTGTCAGACAGCGACACCAGCACCAGCGCGAGCGCGGCGCCAAGCACGCCCATTGATCCCAGCAACAGCCACAGGCGTTTGCGCTTCGGTGTCATCGCCGCCGCTCCAGCCCGCGCGCCTCGATCTCACGGCGCAGCCGGCGACGATCGGCCAGCGACCACACCGTCAGACCGCCCAGCAGCACGACCGCGACGGCATAGGAGCCCCAGACGAAGAAGGCGTGCCCACCCATGGCGAGATAGCCGCTCATGACGGCCGCTCCGCGAGCTCCAGCCGGCGGCGGTCAATCTCGCTATCGGTGCGCATCAACACGAGCGCCACGAACAGCAGCAGTAGTGCGGCCGCCATCGCCAACAGCGGCCACAGGATCGTGGGGTGGATCGTCGGGCCGCCGATCTTCACCACCGAAGCTGGCTGGTGGAGCGTATGCCACCAGTCGACCGAGAACTTGATGACCGGCACGTTCACGACACCGACCAGCGCGAGGATGGCGGCCGCGCGGTCGCCGCGATCGGGATTGTCGTAGGCGCGGGTGAGCGCGATGTGGCCGAGATAGAGGAAGAACAGCAGCAGCATCGAGGTGAGCCGCGCGTCCCACACCCACCAGGCGCCCCACATGGGTTTGCCCCAGAGCGATCCCGTCAGCAGGCAGATCGCGGCAAAGCAGGCGCCGACCGGTGCCGCCGCGCGTGCCATCAGTGCGGCCAGCGGATGCCGCCAGACCAGCAGCGACGCACCGAGCCCCGCGAGCAGCGCGTAGCCTGCCATCGACAGCCACGCCGACGGGACATGCACGAACATGATCCGAACCGTGTGGCCCTGCTGATAGTCGACCGGCGCCGTCACCAGTGCGAGCCACAGCCCGCCCGCGAGCGACGCCGCGGTGACGAGCCAAAGAGCCGGCAACACCCGCGCCACGAAGCGGCGGAAACGAGCCGGGTTCGCGAGGAAATGGAGATTGGCGGCGGGCCGCGACATGGCGGGCATCCTCCCTATTCCCCGGCCTGGCGCAAGGCGGCCGCGATGGCCCAGGGCACCGTCGCCAGCGCCATTAGCGCGAGTGCGGCCAAGAGCCCCAGGTGAGTCGCCAATCCCTCACCGGTCGTCGCGGCTTCGACCGCGCCCGCCCCGAATATCAGCGTCGGCACGCAAAGCGGCAGCGCCAACAGCGCCATCAGGGCGCCGCCTCGCCGCGCGCCCAGCGTCAGGGCCGCCGCCAGCGCGCCGATCAACGAAAGTGTGGGCGTGCCGAGCAGGAGCCCCAGACAGAGGGCGGCGATCCCCGCGCCGTCCAAATCGAACGCCACTCCGAGTAGGGGCGCCAACAGGGCAAGCGGCAAACCGGTCGTCAGCCAATGCGCGACGCATTTCGCGACTGCGGCCATCTCGAGGGGAAACGGGGCGGCCAGGAGCAGATCGAGCGCACCATCCTCGAAATCAGCCAGGAACAACCGGTCGAGCGACAGCAGCGCGGCAAAGAGCGCGGCGCACCACAACACGCCACCCGCGATGCGCTGCAGCAGGTTCGTTTCCGGCCCGATGCCGAGCGGAAAGAGAACGCACGCGATAGCAAAGAACGCCAACACCATGCCGAGATCACCGGGGCGCCGCCAGACGAGCCGCAGGTCGCGCGCGATCAGAGCCAGAAACCGGCTCATGGCGCGGCGAGCTCCAACCGGCGCGCGTTCGGCAGATCGAGCGGCGTGTGGGTTGCCACGATCGCTAAGCCACCCGCCTCGGCGTGATGGGTGAGAGCTGCGGTAAGCTCGGCCTGCGCCGCGCTGTCGAGCGCGTTCAATGGCTCATCGAGCAACCAGACCGGCGCGCCGGCCAGCGCGACCCGTGCCAGCGCCACCCGCCGGCGCTGGCCTGCGCTCAGGCTGCGCACCGGCCGATCGACCGCAGCCGCCATGCCGAAGCGCTCCAGCGCCTCGACGATGGCCGCGCGAGAGGGCGCGACGCCGCACTGCAGATGGATCGCCGCGGCGATGTTCTCGCCGGCCGCAAGATCGCCCTTTAGCCCGTCGAGATGGCCGAGCCACGCGACATCGCGGCGCCAGCCGTCGGGATCCTCGCTCACTGGCCGATCGCGCCAGGTGATCGTGCCGCTTTCGGCCGGGACGAACAGCGCGAGCGCGCGCAACAGGGTCGTCTTGCCGCTGCCGTTGCGACCCGACAGCAGGAGCGTCTCGCCTCCCGCCAGTGCGAATGACAGCCCCTCCACCACGCGACGCATGCCGCGGCGGCAGCTCAGCGCATCGACGCGAAGGACTGGAGCCATCGCGCCGTCCTAGCACGCTGGAAAAGAAAAAGGCCGCCCTCTCGGGGGAGACGTGAGAGGACGGCCAAAGTGCCTCCGAAGAGGCTGAACGTGGCTTTGGGGGACCACGTTCGGGGGGAGATACGATGATGAAAATGGGAGCCGCCCATGGCGATCGCTAGACCCAATTGGGGCGGAACTGTGGAATCTGCGGTGGCGCCGAAACTTGTTGAACGGCCAATCCGCAAGCGCAATCAGGCAGTTGCAGAACGCTTCTGAAATCGGGCCGCAACGTCACACGAGAACGTGAGTGCGATCAGGACGCCTCGGTTGCCGTGCGCACCACCGCTTCTACCAGCACATCGAGGGAGTCGAGCGTGCGCGATGTCAGCTCGTCGGGCACCGCCACCAGCGACAATTCGGTGCAGGCGATGACCAGCCGCTCCGCGCCCGCCGCGGCCAGCCGGCGAACCACCGCGCGATAGGCGTCGAGCTCTGCGGGCGTGGGGCCGCTGGCCTTGACCGCGCGGATCGCCGCCAACACCGCCGCGCGATCTTCGGCGACGGGATGCAGGACGCGCACGCCATGCTCGGCGCCGCGCCGATCGAACAGCTGCGTCGCCGTCACCGCCGGCGAAGCCAGAAGGCCGATCGAGGCCACGCCCGCATCCTTGAGATGCCGCATCGTGAGATCGACCATGTCGAGCACAGGAATGCCGACAGACCGCTTCACCTGATCAAGATAGTAGTGCGCGGTATTGCAGGGGATCGCGAGGAAGCGCGCGCCATCGCCTTCCAGTCGCCGCGCCATGTCGGCGAGCGTCGGGCCGGGATCCTGACCGCGCTTCTCGATCAGATGCTCGATGCGCGAAGGCACCTGCGGATTGCTGTCGACCAGCATTCGAATGTGGTCGGCATCGCCCCGCGCCGGAGTCGCCTTCACGATGCGCCGCATGAACTCGACCGTCGCTTCCGGGCCCATGCCGCCCAGAATGCCGACCGCGCGCGGCGCACCGGTCATGCGGTGTAGCCGGGCAGGTCGAAGGCGTCGGGATAGGCGAAGAGGCCGGCCGACCCGCCGGTATGCAAGAACACGACATTGTCGTCCGGCTTAAAATGCTTCTTGCCGATCAGGTCGATCAGTCCCGCCATGCCTTTGCCGGAGTAGACCGGGTCCAGCAGGATGCCTTCGAGCTTCGCCACCAGCTTCAGCGCCTCGACCATGCCTTGGGTCGGAAGCCCGTAGCCTTGGCCGACATAGTCGCAGTTGGCGACGACATGCTCGCTCGTGACGATGCCCGGCCTGCCGAGATGGGCCGCCGTCGCCTCGGCGAGCTTCAGGACGTTGGCTTCCTGGCGATCCTTGGGGGCGCGCACGCCGATGCCCAACACCGGAATGCCGCTGTTGAGCGCCACCAAACCAGTGACCAACCCCGCCTGGGTGCCGGCACTGCCGGTCGCATGGACCACGCAATCGATGCGGAGACCCTGTTCGTAGGCCTGGGTCACCAGCTCCTGCGCCGCCGCGACGTAGCCCAGCGCCCCCACCGGGTTCGAACCGCCGCCCGGGATCACATAAGGTTTGCGCCCCTTGGCCGCGAGATCGCGCGCCAGCGCCTCCATCTCGGCCTGCATGTCGGCGCCGCCCGGCCGGCGGGACACGCTGGCGCCATGCAGGCGGTCAAGCAGCACGTTGCCGTTCAGATTGTAGGCGGCATCGGCATAGCCGGTGCGGTCTTCCAGCAGGATATGGCAGGGCAGCCCCAGCTTGGCGGCGATGGCTGCGGTCTGGCGAGCATGATTGGACTGTGTCGCGCCCTGGGTGATGATCGTGTCCGCGCCGCGCTGCAGCGCATCGGCCATCAGGAACTCGAGCTTGCGGGTCTTGTTGCCGCCGCTGGACAGTCCGGTGCAATCGTCGCGCTTGATCCAGAGCTTGGGGCCGCCGAGGTGGCGGGTGAGATTTTCCATCGGCTCCAGCGGCGTCGGGAAATGGCCGCAGCGAACGCGTGGGAAACGGGCGAGATTCATCGAAGCTCCTTGGCCGCCGTGCGGCCCGTGGTCAGGCGTAGGGGTCGGCGGCGTCGCGCATTCCGTCGCCCATGAACTGATAGGCGAGGATCACGAGGATCACCGGAACGACCGGCAGCATTAGCCACCAGTTGACGGCGACGACATTGATGTCGGTCGCCTCGTTCAGCAGCACGCCCCACGAGGTGATGGGCGGCCGCAGACCCAGACCGAGGAACGACAGTGCCGTCTCAGCGAGGATCATTGAGGGAATCGACAAGGTGGCCGAAGCGATCAGGTGGCTCATGAACCCGGGCAGAAGATGCCGGCCGATGATGCGCGAGGGCTTGGCACCCATCAGCTGAGCGGCCACCGCGTAGTCCTCCTCGCGCAGCGCCAGCAGCTTGGAACGAACGGCGCGCCCCAGGCCGGGCCAGTCGAGCAATGCGAGGATGAGCGTGATGCCGAAATAGACCAGCAGAGGCGACCAGGTCACGGGCAGGGCCGCCGATAGCGCAAGCCAGAGCGGCAGATGCGGGAAGCTGCGGATGATCTCCGTCACCCGCTGGACCACGTTGTCGATCCAGCCGCCGTAGTACCCGGCGAGCCCTCCCAATACGAGCGCGAGCGCGAACGACAGCACGATGCCGATGACACCGATGGTGAGGGAGATGCGCGCCGCGTAGACGATGCGCGAGAACATGTCCCGACCCAGCCGGTCGGTGCCGAGGAAGAAGAACGTGCCCTCCGTGGGCGGACAGACGAACCGGAACGAGCCCTCCACCAGCCCCCAGAACTGATAGGTCTCGCCGCGGCAGAAGAAACGCAGGCTCTGCGGCTTGGTGAGGTCCTCGGTGTAGACGCGCTGCAGCGTGTCGGGGTCGCGCTGCATCTTCAGTGCGTACACGAACGGCGCACGCAGCTCGCCCTCATGAAACAGGTGGACCGACTGCGGCGGCGCGAAAATGTGACGGATGTGGCGCGTATGCAGGTCGTAGGGCGCGATCCATTCGCTGATCAGCGTCGAGGCATACATCAGCAGCAGGAACACCGCTGAGACAACGGCCGGCCGATGACGGCGGAAGCGCCACCACATCAGCTTCCATTGGCCGGCCATGTAGAATTTTTCCTGCTCCGCCGTCAGACGATCGGCGATGTAGGGGTCCCAAGGCTCGCGGCTGACGTAGTGCGCGGTGCGGGCGGGCGGGGCGTCGGTCATGGGCGCCTCACTTTTCCGCCGTCGCGCCGAGCCGGATCCGGGGATCGAGCGCGGCCAGCAACAGGTCGGAGATCAACGTGCCGATCACGGTCAGCACGGCAACGAACAGCAGGAAGGTCGCGGCGAGATTCACGTCCTGGGTCTTGAGCGCGCCCAGCAGCATCGGCCCGGTGGTCGGCAGCGATAGCACCACGGAGACGATGACCGAGCCCGAGATGACTTCGGGCAAGAGGTTTCCGATGTCCGCCACGAACGGATTCAGCGCATGCCGCAGCGGATACTTGATGAGCAGCTTCATCGGCGGCAGCCCCTTGGCGCGACCGGTGACGACATACTGCTTCTGCAGCTCGTCGAGCAGGTTGGCGCGCAGGCGACGGATCATGCCGGCCGTGCCGGAGGTGCCGATCACGATCACCGGAATGATCAGATGCTGCATGACCGAACTGACCTTGCCCCAGCTCAGCGGCTTGTCGATGTACTCGGGATCCATCAGGCCGCCGATCGACAGGCCGAAATAGACCTTGCCGACATAGAGCAGCACCAGCGCCAGCAGGAAGTTCGGCACGGCGAGGCCGACGAAGCCGATGAACGAGGCGATGTAGTCGCCGGCCTGGTACTGATGGGTGGCGGCGTAGACGCCGATGATGAAAGAGACGATCCAGATGAAGGCGATGGTGCTCACCTCCATCACCATCGTGAGCATCAGCCGCTCGCCGATCAGGTCGCCAACCGGCACCGTGTCCTGGCACGACAGGCCGAAGTCCCACTGGAACATGCCCGCCACCCATTCGAGGTAGCGCTGCCAGAGCGGCTGATCGAGGCCGTAGAGCGAGCGCAGCTCGTCGGCGCGCCGCAACGCGTCGGGATCGCCGCGCGAGAGCAATTCGTCGATCTGCGACGTGACGCAATCTCCCGGCGGCAGATCAACGATGACGTAGACCAGCGCGCTGATCACGAACAGGGTCGGGATCATCAGCAGCACGCGGCGGGCGATGTAGTTCAGCATGGCTAGAACGCCCCCGCCGTCGCACGCACGAAGTGGCCCGGCGTGACCTCGACCCAGTCGAGGGGCGTGGTGCCGGTATCGGTGAAGGGCCGCGGCCAGGCGTCGGGGATCGAGGCCTTGCCTTCCATCAGGGCAGCAAGGTCGAGCCGCTTGTCGGGATCGGGCTCCGGCACCGCCGAGAGCAGCGCCTGGGTGTAGGGATGCACCGGATTGCGGAACAGTTCGCCGGACGGCGCGAGCTCCACCAACCGGCCGGCGCACATCACCGCGATCCGGTCGGCGATGTAGTCGACCACCGCGAGGTTGTGCGAGATGAAAAGGTAGGTGAGGCCAAGTTGGCTCTGCAGGTCCTTCAGCAGGTTCAGGATCTGCGCCTGGATCGACACATCGAGCGCGGAGACCGGCTCGTCGCAGATCACCATGTCGGGCCGCAGCGCCAACGAGCGCGCGATGCCGATGCGCTGGCGCTGGCCGCCGGAGAAGGAGTGCGGATAGCGGTTGAGGTGGCGACGATCGAGCCCGACCATCTCCATCAGTTCGCTGACCATCTCGCGCCGGTACGCCTCGTCGCCGATCCCGTGAATGATCAAGGGCTCGACCAGGATATCGTAGACCGTCATGCGCGGATTGAGCGAGCCGAACGGGTCCTGGAAGATGAACTGGAGTTTCCGACGGAAGCCGTTGAGCTCCGGCCCGGAGAGGCCCAGCACATCGACCTTGCGACCCCAATCGTCATAGACGATGCCGCCGCCGGCCGCCTTCAACGCCGGATCGGCGGTGATCGCCCGCATCAGGATCTTGCTGAGCGTGGTCTTGCCGCAGCCCGACTCGCCCACCAGACCGAGGCACTCGCCGCGGCGGACGTCGAAGCTCACGTCGTTCACCGCCTTGATCTCGCGGGTCGTGCCGCCGCCCAGCAGCGACTCCATGAAGGTGTCCGCCTTGCGCACGCGATAGGTCTTGAAGAGATGGCGCACGTGCAGGATCGGCGCCTGCGAGTCGAACCCCGGCGCGGGCTCGATGGCGGCCTTCTCCTTCAGCAGATGCCCGGTGGCCGCGGTGATCTCGCGGATCGGCTGCAGCCGCTCGCCGGGCGCCATGTCGAAGCGCGGCACCGCCTTCAGGAGCGCCTTGAGATAGGGATGCTGAGGGTCGCGGTAGATGTCGCGCAGGTCACCGCTTTCCACGACCTTGCCGCGGTACATCACCACCACGTCGTCAGCGACATTGGCGACCACCCCAAGATCGTGGGTGATCATCAGAAGAGCCATGCCGAGCTCTTTCTGAAGATCCTTCATCAGGCGCAGGATCTGCGCCTGGATGGTGACGTCGAGCGCGGTGGTGGGCTCGTCGGCGATGAGCAGCGCCGGCCGGCACACCAGTGCCATCGCGATCATGGCGCGCTGGCGCAAGCCGCCCGACAACTCGAACGGATAGGTCTTGAGCGCCCGCTTCGGGTCGGGAAAGCCCACCATGCGCAGCATGTCGTGGGTCAGCTCGTCGATCTCGGCGCGGCCCATGCGCTTGCCCGACTGGCCCGCCGCTTCCGCGATCTGGTCTCCCAACGAATGGATGTCGCTCAGCCGACCGCCATGAAGCTGGACCGCCTCGCCGATCTGGTCACCCACGGTGTGCAGGGCCGAGAGCGACGTCATCGGCTCCTGGAAGATGATCGAGATGCGGCCGCCGCGAATGGTCCGCATTTGGGGGCCGAGCCGATCGAGCTTGGCGATGTCCACGGGCCCGCCTGTGCGGCGTGGGTCGTTGAACAGGATCGAGCCCGACGGAATGCGGGCGGCGCGCGGCAGCAGGCCCATGATGGCTTGGCTGCACACTGACTTGCCCGACCCCGACTCGCCGACCAGCGCTACTGTGCCGCCCGGCGGGATGGCGAAGGAGACGTTGTCGACCGCGCGCAGCACGCCGTCATGCACGCCGAACTCGACGGTGAGATTGTCGACGCGCAGCAGCTCGTTCATGCCGGCAGCGGCTCCTCGACCGGGATATCCATGGCGCGGAGGTTGGCGCGGGTGGCGGCCGACAGCTCGACGCCCGACGCGGCGGCCGCCCGATGGGCGCCCAATACGATGTCGCGAAAGCCCTCGAGGTGCGAGTCGATACGCACCCAGCGCGTGTCGGTGGACCCCACCGCAAGCTGCATCCAGCCGTCGGAGCGGTCGCGCTTGGTCGAATAGTAGCTGAGCTTCATGCGGTTGAGACGGGCCCAGGCGATGAAGGTTCCCATCGGACCTTCGACCCGCAGCCCATCGGGTTCCAACAGAAAGCGTGTGGTGTGGCGCAGGGCGGTGCGTACGCCGAACAGCGCGAACAGGATCACCAGTCCGGTCAGGATCCAGCCCAGCCAGCGACCGAGATCGAGCGCCACCAGCGGCGCGCCGCACATCAGCACGCCCGCGCCTGCCCGCAGGTAGTCGCCCAGCAAGATCCGCTGCGAGTAGCGCATTTCGGCCGCGTTCAACCCCGCGCCTCCCGTGACGCCAAGAACAATTCGTGCGCCGGCCATATCCGCGTTCCCGGCGCCGCCATGACCCGCCCCCACAGCGAGACTAGGAAATCCCACGTCGCGTCGTCCATCGCAAGATGGTGACTGAGGACCCCGATCGGCTCCGGCGGCCCGGTCCGCGCGGCCGACAGAGCCCCGACCAGCGCGGTCAGAGCCCGGTCGAGCCCCACGAAGCCCCGTCCGGGGCTGTGCCAATCGACCGGGTCCAGGTGGGTGTTGACCTGCACCAGCCCGCGCACCGGCTGCGGTCGCGCGCGCCGCCCGAAGGTGGAAAGCCCGCGAAAGCCGATCTCCGGCAGTGTGGGCACCAGAGCCGGCGCGATGCGGTTCCATGGCGGCACCAGGACCGGCAGCGCCTTGGCCGCGAACTCCCGCTCCAGCGCGAGCCAGCCGGTGCCGAGTTCGCCCAACACCAGCATGGCGGGCCGCTCCGCACCCAGCTCGACCTTCTTGGCCGGGGGCGCGGCGTGGTTGACGTGGGCGTAGCCGTGCTGGAGCACCCCCACGTCCGGCTCCTCGCCGAGCCGTGCGGCCAATGCCGCGTCCGCCCGCGCCGGCACGACCGCAAGCGCGAGCGGCAGCCCGAGGTTCCGGCGCAGCGCGAGCAACCGCTCCAGCGGCGCGCCGACGGTGGCAGCATCGTCGTCGCGCCACCAGAGATCGACCGTGCGCCCAAGGTCGCGCCACCGCGCGATCTCCTCGTCGAGGGCGGACCAGGAACTCACGCGTCGCTCCGCGCGCGATGGGCGGCGAGATGTCGCGTCAGCAGTTCGGCTGTGCGCGCGACCCCATCGATATCGCATTGCGCCCGACCGGAGAGCGCGGGTGCCGCCCAGGCGCGATCGACAGCTGCGGCGAGGGTCTGGGGCGTGAGACTCGCCGGATCGGCCACCTCGACGAACCCCCGCTCGGCCAACGCGGCGGCGCGCGCGGCCTGCTCGGTCTGCGCGCCCTCGGCGAACGGCACGAGCACAGCGCGGCGGGCGAGGCAGAGTGTCTCGATGGCGGTGTTGTATCCCGCTTGCGAGATCGAGACGCACGCCCCGGCCAGCAGATGCGGGAAGTCCGTGCGGTGCCGCTCGATCACGATCCCTGGGCCCGCGTCCCGGCGAAGCGCTGCCAGCTCGGCATCCGGAAGGTTCGCGCCGGCCAGCAAGCGCCAGCGTCGGTTGGCGAGGCGGGTCAGCGGTCGGGCGGCAAGGGCCGCCACCAGAAGCGGAGCGCCGACCGCGCCGCCGCCGGCTGAAACCAGGACTTCGGCGTCGGGCGCCTCGTCGAGGCGATCGGGCCAGTCGGTCCGATCGACGACGTATCCGGTATGCACGGCGCGGTCCGCGAGGCGCGGCCAAGCAGGAAAGGTTCGGGCGAACGAAACCAGAGTCGGGTCGCCATGGATCAGCGCGAGATCGAACCAGCGCTCGAACGCTCCGAGCATCTCCTTGGTGCGCGCGGCTCGCGACGGGCGGCCGAGCAAGTCGCGCAACGACGCGACGACCAGCGGTCGCGCGCCGCCACTGTGCATCGCCTCCATCAGCGGATCGAAGGCCCACCGCATCTGGGTGCGCCCAAACGGATAGAGCTCGGTCATCACGATGTCCGGCGCCTCGGCACACAGCAATGCCACAAGTCGGCGACCACGATCGCTTCGGAAGTGATCGTCGAGTTCCGCGCCCGACGCGTCGACCAGAGACTTCACGGAGTTGTCGACGGCGCGCACCGGCGGAAGCTGGTGGAAGCGCGCGCGACCGAGCTCGACCGCCGGCACCGGCGGCCCGCCCGACACCAGCAACACATCGAAACCTGCTTCTGCAAGACCGCGCGCCAGAATCGCGGCGCGGCGCAGGTGGCCAATGCCCAGCAGATGCTGGACGACAAACAGGACGCGCGCGGTCATGCCGCCGCCCGATCGGTTTCCATCGGGATGTTGGCGCGCTCCAGCGACACGCCGCCCCCGGGCAAGGCACGGAAAAGGTGGATCGCCGCGCGCTGGAACCGGACCGGCGGCTTGTCGGTCATGTCCCATCCCGTCGCGAGCGCCAAGAGCGTGCGCAGCACCGCCTTGTGGGCGACGACCAGCACCGGCGCGTCAGCGCGCACATGATCATCCAGCCACGACGCCACGCGCACCATCGCATGACGCGGCGACTCGCCGCCCGGCGGCGTGAAGTCGAGGCCGCGTAGTTCGTTCGCGAAAAACGCCTCGCCGCCGTCGCGCCGCAGGTCGGCGAGTGTGCGGCCCTCCCAGGCACCGAACGACATCTCGCGCAGACGCGAATCGATGGCCACCGGCGCCGTGGGGCCGATCAACTCGGCGGTGTGCCGCGCGCGAACGAGCGGGCTGGAAACGCGCGGCCAAGAGGTGGCGGGCGCGGGCACGCGCCAGCACCGGGCGAGCGCGATGCCTTCGGCGCTGAGCGGCGTGTCGGTCAGTCCCTGCAGGAGGCCGCGCGCGTTCCAATCGGTCGGCGCGTGTCGCATAGCCGCAAAAAGCTGCCCGCTCATGGAGCGAGTCGCAAGCCGCAGCCGAGCGGCCGCAACACGGTGGAGAGAGAGCGCGCCGCGCCACGCCAGTCATGAATCCGCGCCGCGCGCGTCGCCGCCGCCGCGCCGAACCCGGCGCGCTCGACCGGGTTGTCCAACAGTCGTCGCACCGCTGCCGCGAAGGACGTCGCATCACCCACCGGCACCAGCAGGCCGGTGGCACCATCGGCTACCACTGCCGGGACGCCCCCGGTGCGTCCCGCGATCACCGGCGTTCCCGCCGCCTGTGCTTCCAGCAACGCCATGCCGTAAGCCTCGTTGATCGCCGGCCAAAGGTGAAGGTCGGACGCGGCATAGACCGCGGGCAAGTTGGTTGCGGGAAGCGCGCCGAGCAGCGTCACGCGGTCGCCCAGCGGCGCCAGCGCTGATTCGACCTCGGCACGGGCAGGTCCGTCGCCCACCACCAGAAGTCGCCAGGGCCGATCGAGCACCTGCGCGAGCGCCTCCCCCAGCACGCGGTAGGAGCTGAGCTTGTCGCGCGCCCGCATCATGGCAACGGCCGTGAGCCAGGGCGCAGCTGGATCGAGGCTGTGACGTGCGGCCAGCATCGCGCGGTGCGACTCGCGCTGTCGCGCGGCGAGAGCGAAGGGAGCAGTGTCGACAAAGGGGTCGAGTTGGACCTGCCGGCCACGCGGTCGCAAACGCGGCGTCACTCCCGCCAGATCGTTAGGATTGACCGTAATCACTCGGTCGGCGACAGCCAACGCCCGCTCGACCGCGCGATGGCCCACGCGCCATGGTCCCTGCGCGCGGCGCGGCGCGTGCGATGCCTCGGCGATGACGTAGGGAACATCAAGCGCACGGCAGACCAGCGGCCCGAGCCAATCGGGCTTGCGGTAGTAGCAATGGTAGGTGAACCAGAGATCGAACCGCTCTGGATGGCCGGCCGGCAAGGCACGCCAGCGGCGGATCAGGCGATCGGCTTGCGCACGCGCGCGGCGCTCGCTCCCGAGCGCTCTGTCGGGTGGCACGGTGCCCGGCGGCACGCGCGCGGCACGGGACCGGACGACACGGGCACCGAGCGACACCAGCAGCCGGCAGAGGCCGCGCGCCATCTCGCGGTCGCCCGATGGAACCGGATGGTCGGGCTCCTTCAGCGGGGCGTGAAAGAGCACACGCATGGCCTCACTCGGCGGCGCGCGATAGCGGCATCGAGGGTCGCACGAGATCGGCGATGCGATCGACGCCGGTGTCGAACGAAAATCGCGCCCGCAGCGTCGCCCCCGCCTGGGCGCCAAGCCGTCCGCGCAGCGCGGGATCGGTGGCGGCGCGCTGAAGCGCGCGCGCCAGCGCCGGCGGGTCGGCTGGCGGCACGAGAAGCCCCTCGCGACCGTCGGCGATGAACTCGCCGATTGCTGCAGCATCAGTGGCAACCAGCGCCAGGCCCTGGTGCGCCGCTTCCATCAACACATTGGGAAGACCATCGACGTCGCCGTCAGCCGCGATCTTGCTCGCCAGAACGAAGACATCGGCGCGCGCATAGGCAGCGAAGACGGCGGCCTGGGCCTGCGCGCCGTGCCAAACGCAACGCGCGGCGATGCCCAGCCGCTCGGTATGCGCCCTCAGCGCATCACCCAGAGGTCCCGCGCCGATGTGATCGAAGCGCCAATGCAGTCCCACGGGCAGGAGCGCCAGCGCATCGAGAATGTCCTCGAAGCCTTTCTTGGCGACCCGTCGGCCGACCGAGAGAATGCGGATCGGATCGGCCGGATCGGACCCGTCGCGTGCCGCGCGCGGTGGTGGTGGTGGTGGCAGATGGGCGAAGTCGAGCCCGTGATAGATCAGCTCCAGTCGCGCGCCCTTGGGTGCCAGCGCCCGCAGCCGGTCGAAGCCGCGGCGCGTGCACGTCGTCAACGCGCGGCAGTCCGCCAGCTTCGCAGCAAGGTCGATGTCGGGTGTCGTCCAGATGTCCTTGGCGTGCGCCGATACCGTCCAGGGCAGCCCACGCATCAGCGCGGCGTAGCGCCCCACCGACGCCGGCGTATGGATGAAGTGGGCATAGATCGTCTCGATCGAATCCGGCATCTCAGCCGCCAGCACGAGCGCCTGACCCCAGCGTCGCCGACGGTTGGCGGTGCGGTCCGCCGCCAGATCGCGCCGATAGGCGGCACGGGCTTGCGCATAGCCGGGCAAGCGACGCGCGCGAAGCCAGGCCGCGAAGACCCGCGCCGGATCGTCTTTCAGATACTCAGGCAGATAGGTCACAGCGGCCCGCACGCGATCATGCACGGGGTGGCGCAACGTGTCGGTCGGTTGGCGCAGAGACCACAGGCCGAGCTCGAGGCCGCGGGCTTCGAGACCGGCGATCTCCTGGGCGATGAAGGTTTCCGACAGGCGCGGCCAACCCTTCAGCACCACCGCCACGCGCGGGCTTCTCGACGCGCCCATGAAAACGATATCAGACCCGGGCGCGGCCCGGCGGTGCGTCGACCGTCGCCAGAGCCGGCGCGGCGGCGACCGCCGTCGCGGGTTCGTCGAGCGGCGAGGGCCGGCGATGGGGATGCGCGCACTGCCGCGCCACCAGGCGCCAGACATTGCCGAGCCCATCGAGCAAGCCCGGGATGACGACGTCGCCCGGCAGGCCCTGCTGCGGCAACTGACGGAGCGCCGTCGCCATCACCTGCGGCTCGCGGCCACGTTCGGCGTCCAGCATCTCGATCAGCCCGGCGTCACGCGCCGCGCGGGCGCGGATGAACTGCTCCAGCCTTGGCCGGGTGCGCGGCACGATCACCGCTCGTTTGTTGAAGGACAGGATCTCGCAGAAGGTGTTGTAGCCGCCCATCGCCACCACGCCGGCAGCGCGTTCCATCAAGGCGCCGAGATTGTTGGTGAAGGTGAGCGTGCGGACATTGCGCAGCCGGGCCGCGCGGTCCCGGAAGGCGTCGCGCGCCGTCGCCGCCATGAAGGGGCCGAAGACGATCACCGCGCCATAGGGAATGCCGCGATCGGTCTCGTAGGCCGAGAGAACCCAATCGACGAGATCGACGCCATCGCCGCCGCCGCCGGGCGTGACCAGGATGTAGGGCGAGTCCGTTTCGGCCGCTGCGTGCGGCACGTCGGCGTGGCGCGGCAACTCACGCCGCAGGTAACCCGTGAAGACCGTCTTGTGCCGGATCGACGGCGCGAGATCGAGCCCCTCCAGCGGGTCGTTGATCTGCGGCAGGCCATAGGTCCAGATCTCGTCATAGAGATCGCGCAACGCCGGCACGACGTTCTTGCGTTCCCACTCCGCAGCCAGTTTGGCGGGATCGTCCATCACATCGCGCAGGCCGAGCACCAGCGGCGTCCCGCGCTCTTTCAGGAGATGCAACGCCGGGCCGACCTCGCCGCGCAGGCCGAGCGGCTCCTTGTCGACGATGAACAGGTCGGGTCGGTAGATGTCGGCGGTGTCGCGGATGATGCGGCTGCGCATCTCAAGCGTATGGCCGACATCGACCCGGAGGTTGGCCGAGTCGTACTCGCCGTTCAGCAGCTTCACCATGCCCGGCACGCGCACGAAATCGATGCCCGACCGGAACTCGTAGGAGCCGATCATCGGCGATCCGGAGATGATCAGCACCGAGACCGACTTGTCGGCTTCAGCGATGGCGTTGGCGATGGTGCGGCATCGGCTGACGTGACCGAGGCCGAACGAATCGTGGCTGTAGAGCAGCACACGCTTCTTGGTGCCGGGCATTCGAGGCTCCCCCCCGAGCCGAAGCGCCCCTGCCCCGACCGGTTGACGAGGCGGACTATGCCACAGCCGCCGCACGGCGCGAACCCCCTCCCCGGACCGCCAATTTATCGAATGTATCCGTCGCCCGGATCGCCTATACCGGCGGGAAGCGTAGGGGCCGGCTTCACAGTCGATGCAGCGCAATCTCTTTTCCTACATCTGGCGGCACAGCCGGCCCGAACAACTCGTCATCTTGTACCTCGTCGTGTTCGCACAGGTGGCGTATTTCATCTCGCTCAGCCTGCCCAAGGCGATCGTCAACAACGGAATCGAGGGCAAGGCCTTCCGGTCGCAGCCCACTGTCACGGTCCTGTCGATCGAGATCCCGCTGCCCGCGTTCCTCGATCTGGGCGCCGCATGGACGGTGTTCGAGGGCTTCGCAGTCGCGCAGTGGCCCTATCTCGTGGTGATGAGCTTCCTGTTCCTGCTGAGCGTGGTGGTGAACGGCCAGTTCAAGAAGACCATCAACACGCAGAAGGGGCGCATGGGCGAGCGCATGCTGCGCCGCCTGCGCTACGAACTCTACGAACGCATTCTGCGCTTCCCGCCGCAGCACTTCCGCAAGGTCAAGCAGGCCGAGCTCGCGACGATGGTGAACAACGAGGTGGAGCCGCTGGGCGGCTTCATCGGCGACGCCTTCGTGCAGCCGATGTTCCTCGGCGGCCAGGCGGCGACGGCGATCCTGTTCATCATGCTGCAGAGCTGGATGCTAGGCATCGTGGTGATCGCGCTGCTGGCCGTCCAGATGGCGATCATCCCGCGGCTGCGCAAACCGGTGCTGGCGCTCGGCAAGCAGCGCCAGCTCACCGCCCGCCAGTTCGCCGGGCGCATTGCCGAGACCGCCGACGGTATCGCCGAGATCCGCGCCCACGGCACGGTGAACTACGAGCGCGCCGACGTTTCCGACCGGCTGGGTCGCATCTTCCGCATTCGCTTCGAGCTGTTCGAGAAGAAATTCGTCGCCAAGTTCTGGAACAACTTCCTGTCCCAGGCGACACCCTTCGCCATCTATCTGCTGGGCGGATATTTCGCGATCAGCGGGCAGATGGACGTCGGTTCGGTGGTCGGCGTGCTGCTCGCCTACAAGGACCTGCCCTCGCCGGTGAAGGAGCTGATCGACTGGGACCAGCAGCGCCAGGACGTGCAGATCAAGTACGAGCAGGTGATCGACCAGTTCCAGCCCGAGGGCATGGTCGCGCCCGAGCTGCAAACGCTGCCGCCAGGCCCGATTCCGATGCTGGCCGGCGCCGTCGCGCTGTCGGGCGTGTCGGTCTCCGACGACGGTCAGATCAAGCTGCTCGATCAGGTCGCGCTGTCGTTCCCGCTCGGCGGCACGCTGGCCGTGATCGGCGGCGCCGGCTCGGGCAAGGAGGTGCTCGGCCAGCTATTCGCGCGACAGCAGAGGCCCGATTCGGGGACGATCCGAATTGGCGACACCGATTTCGCGACCCTGCCTGAGCCCGTACTGGGCGCCCGCGTTTCCTACATCGGCCAGGACACCTATCTCTTCCCGCTCAGCGTCCGCGACAACCTGCTCTATGGGCTGAAACACCGGCCGGTCGCCGATGCGGTCTACGCCGAGGATCGTCGCGCCGAACGCGAGCTGTTCCGCCGGGAGTCGCAGCGCGCCGGCAATCCGGATCTCGATCCGGCCGCCGACTGGGTCGATGCCGACCTCGCCGGCGCCGCCACGTCGGACGAGCTGTTGCAGCGCATGGCCGAAGCGCTGCGTTCGGTCGAGCTCGAGGACGAGATCTACCAGTTCGGCCTGCGCGGCACGATCGATCCGGCGCGCGACCCGGCGCTCGCCGAAGCGCTGCTCGCGGCGCGGCGCGCGCTCCATGAGCGGCTGCGTGAGCCGGCCTTCGCGCCCCTGATCGAGGGCTTCGAAGCCGCCCGCTACAATCGCAACCTCTCGGTGGCCGAGAACCTGTTGTTCGGCACGCCGGTGGGCAAGGCATTCGAGATCGACAACCTCGCGGGCAACGCCTACGCCCAGTCGATCCTGAAGAGCACCGGGCTGGAGGACGAGCTCGGCCGGATGGGCCTCTCCATCGCCGAGACCATGGTCGAGCTATTCTCGGGTCTCGCGTCCGACAATCCGCTGTTCGAGCAGTACAGCTTCATCTCCGCCGACGAGCTCCCCAACGTTCGGCTCCTGCTGCAGCGGCTGGGTGGCAAAGGCCTGGACGCCGTGCCCGCCGCCGACCGGCCGCGCCTGATCTCGCTGCCCTTCCGCTACGTCGAGGCGCGCCACCGCCTTGGCCTGATCGACGACGCGATGGAAGACCGGCTCCTCGCCGCGCGGCGCGCTTTCGCCGAGGGTCTGCCGGCGGAGCTGCGCGCCAGCGTCGAGTTCTACGACCGCGAGCGCTACAACGGCGCCGCAACCTTGCAGGACAACATCCTGTTCGGCCGTCTGGTGTATGGCCAGGCGCAGGCCGAGGCCCGGATCGGCGCCCTGATCGGCGAGGTGCTGGACACGCTCGGTCTGCGCAACGCCGCGATCGCCGTCGGCCTCGAGTTCAACGTCGGTGTCGGCGGAAAGCGCCTGCCGGCCGGGCAACGCCAGAAACTCGGGATCGCGCGCGCGCTCATCAAGCGGCCCCAGCTTCTCGTGGTGAACGAGGCGCTCGCGACCTTCGATTCACGAACCCAGGACCGACTGCGCGACAATATCCTCGCCGCCTGCGCCGAGCGCGGCGTGCTTTGGATCGCCAACCGCGCCGAACAGGCTCGCCCCTTCGCCGACGTTGCGGTGATGGACAAGGGCCGACTGGTCGGACGCGGCACCCACGACGAATTGGCCGCCCGCGGCGGCCCCTACGCCGATCTGATGTCGGGCGGCTGATGGCAATCGGGAGGACACGATGAACCTCAACCAGGAAGTCGAGCTTCTGAAGGGCGTGCCGATCTTTTCCAAGGTGGAGCCGGCCAAGCTGAAACTGCTCGCCTTCACCAGCGAGCGGCTGAGCTTCGGGGAGGGTCAGGAGCTCTTCCACCAGGGCGATCAGGGCGACGCGATGTACGTGATCCTGTCGGGTGCGGCCGACGTGCTGATCGACACGCCGGGCGGACCGATCGCCGTCGCCGAGCTCAAGCGCAACGGCTTTGTCGGCGAGATCGCGATCCTCTGTGACGTCCCGCGTACCGCCACGATCAAGGCCAAGGAGCCACTGACCACGCTCAAGATCTCCAAGGACATGTTCTATCGCCTGGTCGCGGAGTTCCCGCAGATGGCGATCGAGATCATGCGCGAACTGGCGCACCGGCTTGAGGACACCAACCAGAAACTGCGCGCGGCCACGAAGGCGGCATGAGCCGTCTCGACAGCTTCATCGCGCGCATGCAGGCGCAGCGCGACTGCCTGAACTGGCTCGCGCCCGCGATCCGCGCGTTGCCCGGCCCACTGCTCGAGGTCGGGCTCGGCAATGGCCGCACCTACGATCACCTGCGCGAGCTCTTTCCCGGGCGCGAAATCCATGTCTTCGAACGCAAGGTCGCGGCCCATCCCGACTGCATCCCGCCCGATGATCGACTGTTCCTCGGCGAGGCGCGAGAGACGCTCGCGCGCGCGGCGCGACAGCTCGGTCCGACGGCGGCGCTGATCCACACCGATCTCGGCACCGGCGACACCGCAGCCAACCGGGCCATGGCTGACTGGCTGGCGCCCGCCCTTGCACAACTGGCGGCACCTGGCGGCTACGTTCTCGCCAATCAGTCACTTGATGTCGCGGCCTGGCAGCGCCTGCCCGAGCCGGCGGGCGTGCCGCGAGACCGATATTTCCTCTATCGAGCGGCGCCGTCGTCCTGAGGCGCGGTCCGCGTCAAATGTCGAAGGTGGCCAGCACCGGGACGTGGTCGGAGGCCTTCTCTGCGTCGCGCCGATCCTTGTCGATCAGGAAGCTGCGGATGCCCGCCGACAGCGCCGGGGTCGCGAGGATATGGTCAAGCCGCCGGCCGCGGTCCGACGCGCGCCAGTCGGCGTTGCGATAGCTCCACCAGCTGTAGAGCTTCTCGGCGGGCGGCACGAAGCGGCGCGGCACGTCGATGAAATCGAGCGCCGCCGTCATGCGCCCGAACAGATCGACCTCGACCGGGGTATGGGAGACCACGTCGAGGAGCTGCTTGTGGCTCCACACGTCGTGCTCCAGCGGCGCGACGTTGAGATCGCCCACGGCGACACGCCGCTTGCCACGCCGCGCCCGCGGCTTCGGTTTGCGGGCGGCAAACCAAGCCGCGATCTCGCGGTAGAAATCGAGCTTGTGCGCGAACTTGTCGTTCTCGTCCGGGTCGGGCACGTCGCCGCCGGCCGGGATATAGAGATTGTCCAGCGCCACCGGGTCGCCGCCGGTATCCAGCACCGCCTCGACATGCCGGCAATCCCGTCGCCCGCAGCGATGGTGGATCTCCGTCGCGGTGAAAGGCACCCGCGAGAGGATGGCGACGCCGTTGTAGGACTTCATGCCGGCGATCAGCCGGTGACGGTACCCCAGCGCCTCGAACGCGACGTGCGGAAAGGCCTCGTCGGGACACTTGGTTTCCTGCAGGCACAACACGTCCGGCTTGCGCTCGCGCAGGAAAGCCTCGACCAGCGGCAGGCGAAGGCGCACCGAATTGATGTTCCAGGTCGCGATCGTGAGACTCATGACGCGACACTATACGGCAAGGCTGGACGAACGCAGCCTGTCGCGCGCACTCTCGCCGGTGGAGGAACCTCGGCATGAAGATCGACGGACCGGGCAGCTCGAACATCGAGGACCGGCGCGGCCAGGGCGGCGGCTTCGGCGGGCGCGGTCTGCCGGGCGACCGGGGTGGCATGCGGGGCCCCGGCCTGCAGATCCCGGTGGGCGGCGGCGGCGGTCTGTTCAAGGGCGGCTTCGGCATTGTCGCGATCCTGGTGATCTCGCTGGTGCTGGGCGTCGATCCCGGGGCGCTGCTGGGCGGGATGGGGGGCGGCACAGGTGTCCCGCCGCCACCCGTCGAACGCACGACGCGCGCCGGGCCGCAGGAGGATGCCCAGGCACAGTTCGTTTCGCGCGTGCTCGCGAGCACCGAGACGGTGTGGGGCGAGCTGTTTCCGCGCGCCTTCGGCAAGCCCTAAGACGAGCCCCGCCTGGTGCTGTTCCGCGACTCCACCCCGACGGCCTGCGGCCTGGGCCAGGCCGCAATGGGACCGTTCTATTGCCCGGCAGACAGCAAGGTCTATTTGGACCTCTCCTTCTTCGACGAGCTGGCGCAGCGCTTTCGCGCGCCGGGCCAGTTCGCTCAGGCCTATGTCGTGGCGCATGAGATCGGCCACCATGTCCAGAACCTGCTCGGCATTTCGGAGAAGGCGCACCAGATGCGGGCCCGCATGAGCCGGCGCGACGGCAACGCGCTCTCCGTCCGGGTCGAGCTGCAGGCCGATTGCTTCGCGGGCGTCTGGGCGTTCCACGCCAACCGGCAGCGTGGCGGCACGATGATCGACGCCCATGACGTCGAGCAGGCCCTGACCGCGGCGACGGCCATTGGCGACGACCGCCTGCAACGCCAGACGCAAGGCACCGTTGTGCCGGACAGCTTCACGCATGGCACCAGCGCCCAGCGCGTGCGCTGGTTCCGCGTTGGTCTCGACAGCGGCGAGCTCGGCCGCTGCGACACGTTCCGGGCGCAGCTCTTGTGAGCGGGACTGTGCACCTCGAGATAATGCGAGCGGCGATCCGCCTGTCGCGCGAAAAGATGGCAGCGGGCTTTGGCGGGCCGTTCGGCGCGATCGTCGCGCGCGGCGGAACGATCGTCGCCGAGGGCTGGAATCAGGTCACCTCGAGCAACGATCCGACGGCGCATGCCGAGATGACGGCGATCCGTGCGGCGGCGAAGACGCTCGGCCGGTTCGATCTCGCGGGCAACACGCTCTACACCAGCTGCGAGCCCTGCCCGATGTGTCTCGGCGCGATCTACTGGGCCCGGCTCGACGCGGTCTACTACGCCAACAGCCGCGATGACGCGGCCGCCATCGGCTTCGACGACGACCACATCTATCGCGGGTTTGCCAAGCCCATCGCGGCGCGCATGATCCCGTTCACCCGGCTCGAGTTGCCCGAGGCGGCGGCGGCTTTCCGTGCCTGGGCAGAGAAGCCGGACAAGGTCCGCTACTAAGGGCGACTCAGACCAGCACGCAGGTGACGGTGCCGACGCCGTCCACCGTTCCAGCGAGCGTGTCGCCACGCACCACGGCGGCGACACCTTCGGGTGTGCCGCTGTAGATCAGGTCGCCGGCGGCCAGCGCCACCAGACCCGAAAGGTACGAGATCGTCTCCGGCACGCTCCAGATCAGCGCGTTCAGGTCCGACTTCTGGCGCGTCTTGCCATTCACGTCGAGCTGGATGTTGCCCTTGGCGGGATGGCCGATGGCGCTCGCTGGCACGATCTCGCCGATTGGCGCGGACTGGTCGAAACCTTTGCCCATGTCCCATGGCCGGCCCATGTCCTTGGCCTGGTTCTGCAGGTCGCGCCGCGTCATATCGAGGCCGGCGGCGTAGCCGAAGACATGGTCGAGCGCGCGCTCCACCGCGATGTCGGTGCCGCCGGACTTCATCGCGACCACCAGCTCCATCTCGTGGTGCAGGTTCTTGGTCGCCGACGGATAGGCGACGCGGGCGGGGTTCTTCGGGTCGGCACAGATCACGATGGCGTCGGCCGGCTTGGTGAAGAAGAACGGCGGCTCACGGTCGGGGTCGTGACCCATCTCGCGCGCATGGGCGGCATAGTTGCGGCCGACGCAGAAGATCCGGCGCACCGGAAACAGATCCTTGCTCCCGCGGACCGGAACGCCCACCGTGGCGGGCGGCTGAACGACGTATCCCATCGCTTTCTCCCTGAGGCGGCGGCCTTTATGAAGGGCGCCTCGGAGGGGTGCAATGGCGGACGGAGCCGATGCCGATATGCTGGTCGTCCAGCTCGACGACGCCGAGGGCACGCGCGGCTGGGCCCGGCTCGGCGAGCGGCGCTGGCGGTGCGTGCTCGGCGCGGGCGGCGTGCGCGAGGATAAGCTGGAGGGCGACGGCGCCACGCCGGTCGGCCTCTTTCCGTTGCGTCGCATCTACTATCGCAACGACCGGCTGGTGCTGCCGCCGGTGGCGTTGCCCGCCCGCCCGATCGGCGAGAGGGATGGCTGGTGCGACGATCCGCAGGCGCCGGTCTACAACAGGCTGGTCCGGCTCCCCTGCGAGTGGAGCGCCGAACGCCTGCACCGCGACGACGAGCTCTACGACGCGCTGGTCGTGGTCGGCTACAACGACGATCCGCCCGAGGGCGAATGGGGCAGCGCCATCTTCATCCATGTCGCGCGCGAGGATTTCTCGCCGACGCGCGGCTGCGTCGCGCTGGCACGCGGCGACTTGCTCGATCTGCTGCCGCACCTGAAGCCGACGACTCGCTTGCGCGTGCTCGCCGCGCAGGATCGCGGACCGCCCGTCGACACCGACGGCGGCGACATGCGGCAGTTCGAGGATTTCGACGAACGCGACTGGTAGGCCGCCGCTACCGTCCGATGCGGCCGCGAGCCGCGCGCAAGGCCACGCGCAACGGGCGAACGAACCAACGATTGATGGGCCTCGCCTGAATCATCGCGCCGCGACCCCACGCGTCGATCATCGCTGTCGCCGCGGCGTCAAGGGCTTCGCCCCACGGCCGCAGGATCTCGGCGACACGACGTCGTGCTTCCGGGTCCGTCACCGTCCGGCCATAGCTTTCCAGGGTCTCGCGCAAACGCTGCCGCCTCGCCGCGGCGATCCGGCGGGGCGACAGCCCGGGCAAACGGGCCAGGACCCGGGGGATCACGTGCGTCTGGATCGCAATCTCGTCCTTCATCAACTGCTCCAGCCGATCGGTCCTCAGCGTGGGCCGGTAGTCGATGCGATAGCGCGCGAGCGCCTTGCGGAGATGGATGAATTCGCCCTCCGGCGTCAGCAGCAGCCAGAACGCCCAGTCCCCGACCAGCTTGACCTCGGCCGGAAAGCCCCCGACCGCCTGCCATGCCGACTTCCGGAACGCATGGGCGGCGGGATGCACGCGCGTGCCGACCAGGTGCTTGTAGAAGGTCTCGGGGGGCGCGAGCCGCTCCGGCAGCGAGAGAATCTCGCCGCGCTTGATGAGCCGGTCCTCGCCATCGATGATGTCCCAATCGCCGCCGATCAGCACCGCGCGCGGGTAGCGCTCAGCGGCGCGTCGGACCTCGGCGCTGAATGAGGGCAAGGCCTGGTCGTCGGAGGCGACCACCGAAATCCAGTCCGTCGTCGCTTGCGAGATCGCCCAGTTCCAGTTCGGGAACATCCCCTCATGGGTCGGGGGCCGCGTGACCGAGATTCGATCCGGATGTCGGGCCGCGTAGTCGGCGACGATGGCCGGCGACTCGTCGGTCGAGTAGTCCTCGGAAATCAGGATGCGGGAGATCGGTTCGATCTGGTTCAGGACCGAGTCGATCGCGCCCGGTAGATATCGCGCCTGATTGTGCGAAGGAATGATGAAGGTGTGCGAGAACGCCGCTATCCAACCAGCCTTCCCACAGTACGGGCGGTGAAGTCGACCAGCGGGATGATGCGGGCGTAGTTGAGCCGCGTCGGACCGATCACGCCGATGGCGCCGACGATCTTCTCGCGCGAGTCGCGGAACGGCGCGACCACCATCGAACAGCCGGAGTGGGCGAACAGCGGGTTGTCGGTGCCAATGAAGATCTGCACGCCCGGCGCGGTGTTGGCGAGATCGAGCAGGCGCATGAAACTCTCGCCGCGCTCCAGCGCCTCGAACAGCAGCCGGATGCGATCGAGATCCTCGATGGCGGTGATGTCCTGCAGCAGACGCGCCTGGCCGCGCACTATCAGCGCGCCCCCCGGCTCGCCCGCCCAGCTCGCGATCCCCGACTCGATCACCCGCGTCGTGCGCTCGTCCAGCTCGGCGCGCTTCAGACGCAGGTCCTCGTGGATCGCGGCCCGCGCGTCGTCGAAGGTCCGACCGGCCAGCCGCGCGTTCAGATAGTTGCCCGCCTCGACCAGTGCCGACGGCGGCATACCGAGCGGCGTCTCGATCATGCGGTTCTCGACATGGCCGCCCTGGGTCACGGTGACGACCAGCGCGCGGCCGGGACCCAGCGGCACGAACTCGATGTGCTTCAGGGGCTGCTCGGTCTTGGGCGCCAGCACCATGCCGGCGCAGCCGGACAGTCCCGACAGGAGGGACGTCGCCTGCTCCAGGGCCTCGGTCATGCTGCGGCCGACCGCGGCGCAGCGCGCCTCGATGGTGAGCCGCTCGTCGTCGGCCAGATTGCCGACCTCGAGGAGCCCGTTGACGAACAGCCGCAAGCCCGCATCGGTCGGCAGGCGTCCCGCCGAGGTGTGCGGCGAGTAGAGCAGCCCGAGATCCTGCAGGTCGGCCATGATGTTGCGGATGGTCGCGGGCGAGAGACCCTCGACCAGGCGGCGGGTGAGAGTCCGCGACCCGACAGGCTCGCCGGTCGCGACATAGGCCTCGACCACCTGCTTCAGGACTTCGCGGGCGCGGTCGTTCAGCTCGGCGACGGACGGTGTCGCCCGGGTCGGCGCGACGCCGGCCTGCCGGGTGAATGCGTCGAGGCGATGGATGGCCATGGCGGGAATCTAAGTAGCGCATTGGGAAGGGTCAACGCGCCCGCGCGGGCCGAGAGGGCGCTGGATTCGACCGGCCGGCAGGTCTAAACCCGCGGGCCTCATACCAAGGAACAACCCATGCGCCCGTCCGGCCGCGCCGCCGACCAACTCCGGCCGATCCAGCTCGAACCCGGCTTCTCCCGACACGCCGAGGGGTCTTGTCTGGCGCGGTTCGGCGACACCCATGTGCTCTGCACGGCGTCGGTCGACGAGAAGGTCCCGCCCTTCCTGCGCAACTCCGGCCGGGGCTGGGTGACCGCAGAGTACGGCATGCTGCCGCGCTCCACCCACACCCGCACCGATCGCGAGGCCGCGCGCGGCAAACAGTCGGGCCGTACTCAGGAGATCCAACGTCTGATCGGCCGCTCGCTGCGCGCGGTGGTCGATCTCAAGGCCATGGGCGAGCGGCAGATCCAGATCGATTGCGACGTCCTGCAGGCGGATGGCGGCACACGCACCGCCGCGATCACCGGCTCCTGGGTGGCGCTGCATTTCGCTTTCGAGCGGCTGATCGCGGACGGCAAGCTCGCCGCCAATCCCATCGCGGGTCAGGTCGCGGCCGTCTCCTGCGGGCTGCACAATGGGCACGCCGTGCTCGATCTCGACTATGCCGAGGATTCGTCGGCCCAGGCCGACGCCAATTTCGTGCTGACCGACTCCATGGGGATCGTCGAGGTGCAGGGCACCGCCGAGGACACGCCGTTCAGCGAACCCGATTTCATGGAGCTGTTGCGGCTCGCCAAGAAGGGCGTGGGTGAGCTCGCCCAGCTCCAGCGCCGGGCAATCGGTCGGGCCTGATGGCGCGCCGCTTCACGGAGCGGCGTCTGGTGGTCGCGACCCACAATCGCGGCAAGGCCGGCGAGATCGCGACGCTGCTCGCGCCGTTTGGCGTGGAGATCGTGTCCGCCGCCGACCTCGGCCTTCCCGCCCCGGATGAAACCGGCGCGACCTTCGCCGAGAACGCCGCTCTCAAGGCCCGCGCCGCCAGCGCGGCCAGCGGCCTGCCGGCGCTGGCCGACGATTCGGGTCTCGCCATCGCCGGCCTCGACGGGCGGCCCGGCCTTCACACCGCCGACTGGGAGGGTCCGACACGCGACGCGATGGTCGGGATGCGCCGCATTCGCGATGAGCTTGCCGCACGCGGCTCCGACGACCGTCGGGCCTCGTTCCATTGCACCCTCGCCCTGGCCTGGCCCGACGGTCACATCGAGATCGTCGAGGGCCGGCTCGACGGACAGTTCGTCTGGCCGCCGCGCGGCACCCACGGTCACGGCTACGATCCGTGCTTCCAGCCGGCCGGCGATGAGCGTACCTGCGCCGAGATGAGCGCGACGGAGAAGAACGCGATCAGCCATCGCGGCCGTGCCTTCGCGCGACTGGTCGAGAGCTGCTTTCGATGACCGCGCCGCTGGGCGTCTACATCCATTGGCCCTTCTGCCTCTCGAAGTGCCCCTATTGTGATTTCAACAGCCACGTCCGCGACGGGATCGACGCCGATCGCTGGAAGCGCGCACTGCTCGCCGAGCTGGTCGAGGCGCATCGCGCGACGCCCGACCGGCGCGTGCGCACGATCTTTTTCGGTGGCGGCACGCCGTCGCTGATGCCCTCCGCGACCGCCGCCGCCCTGATCGAGCGCGTGCGCGATCTGTGGCCCTACGACGACGGTCTCGAGGTGACGCTGGAGGCCAACCCCACCTCGGTCGAGGCGGCGAACTTCGCCGCGTTGGCAGCCGCCGGCGTGAACCGGGTGTCACTGGGCGTTCAGGCCCTCGACGACGCGTCGCTGCGGTTTCTCGGGCGTGGCCATTCGGCGCGAGAGGCACTTGAGGCGCTCGATGTCGCGCGCGCGCACTTCGCGCGCTGGTCGTTCGACCTGATCTACGCTCGGCCGGGACAGACTCTCGACGCCTGGCTCGCCGAGCTGGAGCGCGCGCTGGCGCTCGGATCGCGGCACCTCTCGGTCTACCAACTCACCATCGAGCGCGGCACGCGCTTTCACGCCGATCATGCGCGCGGCGCCTTCACCCTGCCCGATGAGGAGACGCAGGCCGGCCTGTTCGAAGCAACCCAAGCGCGCCTCGCCGCGGCCGGTCTGCCGGCCTACGAGATTTCCAACCACGCGGTGCCGGGCGAGGAGTGCCGGCACAATCTTGTCTACTGGCGGTACCAGGATCACGTCGGCATCGGCCCCGGCGCCCATGGCCGCGTGGCGGTGCCGGGCGGCAAGCGCTGGACGCGCCGGATCAGCGGACCGGAGGCATGGCTTGAGGCGGTCGAACAGCGGGGCGCGGGCACGGCCGAGGCGCGCGACATCTCCGGCCGCGATCTTGTCGACGAGGCATTGATGATGGGCCTGCGCCTCGCCGACGGCATCGACCGCGCGGGCTTCGCCGCCGAAACCGGCCGCGATCCGGTGGAAGCGGTCGGCATGGCGCGGCTTCAGCCGCTGATCGACGCGGGCTACATTGCGCTCGATGCGCGCACCCTGCTCGCGACACCGTCCGGCCGCCAGCGCCTCAATGCCGTGCTGGCGCGCCTGATGGCATGACCAGAGCGCTCCTCGCCCTGCTGTGCATCGCGATCACCAGCGTCGCGCTCGCCCAGCAGCGGCCGCCGGCGCAACGGCCGCCGCCCAAGCCCGCCTTTCCGCCGCCGGCGTTCAAGCTCACGGTCGCGACCGAGGCGGCGTTCCCGCCCTTCAATCGCCTCGACGCCAAGGGACTGCCTGCCGGTTTCGAGATGGAGCTCGCGCTGGAGATCTGCCAGCGCATCAAGGCCGACTGCGAATTTGTCGCCGCCAAGTGGGACGCGCTGATCCCCGGCCTGCTCGACCGCAGGTTCGACGTGCTGATGTCCTCGATCGAGATCACCGCCGAGCGACGCAAGCGCATCGCCTTCTCGCGCCGCTACTACCAATCGCCGGGCGCCTTCGTCGCCGCCCACGGCTCGAGCCTCGACGGAGCGCCGTCCCTGTTGCGCAACAAGAAGATCGGCGTCGCGCGCGATACGACCCACGCCGACTGGCTCGACAAGAGCTTCCGCCGCTCCGCCACCATTCGCCGCTTCGCGACCGCCGCCGAGGCGCGCCAGGCGCTGGCCCAGGGCGAGGTCGACGCGGTGTTCGGCGACAAGGTGCAGCTCTGGTTGTGGGTCCAGAAGCAGGACGGGGCGTGCTGCGAGCTGATCGGTCAGGATGTGAAGGACCCCGCGACGCTGGGGCTGGGCGTCGCCGCCGGCTTGCGCAAGGACGATGTGAAGCTGCGCGACGAGATCAACCGCGCGATCGGCACCATGCTGTCCGACGGCACCTACAAGCGCTTCGCCGACCGGTACTTTCCGTTCCCCGTCAATTGAGCTGGCGCGCGCGCGAGACGTACTGGCCCTTGCGCAGTTCCTTGAAGAAATGCGGCACCTGCGGATGGGCGACCGGCTTTCCGGTTTCGTCGGGCAGCAGGTTCTGCTCCGACACATAGGCGACGTAGGTCGTCTGATCGTTCTCAGCCAGCAGATGGTAGAACGGCTGGTCGCGCCGGGGCCGCACTTCCTCGGGGATCGCCGCCAGCCACTCCTCGGTGTTGGCGAACACCGGATCGACGTCGAAGATCACGCCGCGAAAGGGATAGATGCGGTGCTTCACGACCTGGCCGATCGAGAACTTGGCGACGCGCGGGGCGCCGCCGGGCGCGGCAGGGGAAGCGGGACGATTGGCGAGGTCCATGCGGGAATACTGACAAGGAATGGCAAGCCCTGCAACGCACGGGGCCTGCGCCAATTCGCCGGCGCACTGCACGAATGCGGCGGTTCGGCGGCGGCCCGCCCCGCCCCGGACCGGTTGACGCCACCCCGGCCGCCGTGGAACCTCCGGGCAGAGGTTCAGGGTAGGTGTCGTTGGGCGAGGGTCTGAAGGTCCGGTTCTGGGGCGTGCGCGGCTCGATCGCCTGCGCCGGCCCGGACTATGCGCGCTACGGCGGCAACACGTCCTGCATCGAGATCACCGCCGGCGGACGCCGGCTGGTGTTCGACGCCGGCACCGGCATCCGGCCGCTCGGCCAGGAGCTGGCGCGGCACGCGCCGCTCGATATCGACATCTATTTCACCCACACGCACTTCGATCATGTGTGCGGTCTCACCTTCTTCACGCCGCTGTTCGACAAGCGCAACACGGTGCGGCTGTGGGCCGGCCATCTGGAGCCGCCCCACACGCTGCATGATGTCGTGGCCAACGTCATGCAGGCCCCGCTCTATCCGGTGTCCATGGACGTCTTCCAGGCGTCGGTGCGGTTCGACGGTTTCCATGTCGGCGACGTGCTGCACCCGTGCGACTCGATCGCGCTTCATACCGCGCGGCTCAACCATCCCAACGGCGCCACCGGCTATCGCATTGAGCATGGCGGGCGTGCCATCTGCTACATCACCGACACCGAGCACCGGCCGGGCGGCCTCGACCGCGCGATCGTCGAGTTGTGCCGCGGCGCCGACGTGATGATCTACGATTCGAGCTACACCGATGAAGAGTACCCGCGCTTCGTCGGCTGGGGCCACTCGACCTGGCAGGAGGGCGTGCGACTGGCCGACGCCGCCGATGTCGGCACGCTCGCGATCTTCCACCACGATCCCGCCCACGACGACGCCTTCATGGACCGGGTCGCCCGCGACGCCGCCCGCGCCCGACCCGGCCTCGCCCGATCCGGCCTGCCGCGCGTCGTCGTGGCGCATGAAGGCCTGACGCTGGCGCCGTGAGCGCCGCCGCTCGGGCCCGCGCCACCTGGCGCCGGCTGAAATTTGGCCTGCCCACCGTGCTGGGCCTGCGGCGGGGCGGCTGGTTCATCCCGCATCGCTACGCCGCCGATCTCGATCCGCCGGGGTCAATCGCGCCCTACCCGGCCATCGAGCGCCTGTTCGAGGCTGCGACCCCCGGCTTCGAGGCGATGCTCGATCTGGTGGACGGTCACGCCGCCGAGCTTGAGACGCTGCGGCCGCTGTTCGAGCAGGCCTGGTTCCCCGGCCTCGATGCCGCCGTCGCCTGGACCCTGATGCGCGAGCGCCGGCCGGGTCGCGTGATCGAGATCGGCTCCGGCCACTCGACGCGCCTGCTGGCCAACGCGCTGCGGGGGGCCGCCGAGATCGTGGCGATCGATCCGGAGCCGCGGGCCGACATCGCGGGCCTGCCGGGTGTGCGGGTCGAGGCGACGACGCTTCAGCGCGCGCCGGCCGGCCTGTTCGAGACGCTCGGCCCGGGCGACGTGCTCTTCATCGACTCCAGCCACATCCTGATGCCGGGCAGCGATGTCGATTTTCTGCTGAACCGCGTCGTGCCGACCCTGCCGCCGCGCACATTGCTTCACATCCACGACATCTTCCTGCCGTTCGACTATCCCGCCGCCTGGGCGTGGCGTAACTACAACGAGCAGCAGGGAGTGGTTCCGCTGATGACAGCCGGCGCCTTCGTTCCCGTCTTCTCAAGCGTCTGGGCCGAGCGGCGCCTCGCCGCGCGCGTCGCGCGATCGGTGGTGCGCCGCCTGCCGTTCCCGGCCGACGCGCTGGCCACCAGCCTGTGGCTGGAGCGGCGGTGAGCGCGTTCGACCAACTGCGGGCCTGGATCTTCGACGATACCCGCGCGCGCGATCTGCCGGCGCGGGTACGGCGGTCGCTCGCCGAGCAGCGTGAACGCAGCGAGATCCTGATCGGCTGGATCCAGTTCGCGATCGTGATTTTCCTCGCCAGCGTCTTCGAGCTGGCACCGATGGCGCAGGGCGTGGTGCAGGCGAACTACGCCCTCGAGGCCGAGGCGCTGGTCGGCTACGGCGCCTTCTGCGCCCTTCGCCTGGTGCTCGCCCACCGCCGGCGCCTCGCCGAGTGGATGCTGTACCTGTCGGTGGTGGTCGACATCGCGCTGCTGATGTTCCTGATCTATTCGTTCCACCTCAAGTACGACCAGTCCGCCGCTTTCGTGCTGAAGGTGCCGACGCTGTTCTACTGCTTCCTGTTCATCGCGCTGCGCGCGCTGCGCTTCGACGCATGACTGGTGCTTTTCACCGGCGTCTGCACCGCGTTGGGATGGGCCGGCATGATCGGCTTCGTGCTGTCGGGGGAAGGTGGTCCGCCCAACCGTACCCGGAACTTCGTCGAGTACATGACCTCGAACTCCCTGCTGATCGGCGCGGAGGTCGACAAGATCATCGCCATCCTGCTCGCCACCTCCGTTCTGGCGCTCGCGATCTCGCGCACGCGCCGGCTGATGGACCGCGCCGTCACCGAGAGCGCCGCCGCGCGCGACCTCTCGCGCTTCCTCGATCCGGGTGTGGCCGCCCGCATTCGGACCTCCGAAACCGTGCGGGCCGGCGAGGGCGATGTCCGCGATGTCGCGATCCTGATGCTCGATCTGCGCGGCTTCTCGCGGCTCGCCACCGTGCTGGAACCCGGCGAGGTGATGACGGCCCTGCAGGACTACCAGGCGCGCTTCTGCCCCTTGATCACGGCCCATGGCGGCAGCATCGACAAGTTTCTGGGCGACGGCATTCTCGCCTCGTTCGGCGCGGTCAGCCCCTCACCCACCGCCGCCGCCGACGCGCTGCGGGCGGCCGATGACGCCATCGCGGCGACGGAGGCCTGGCGCGCGGCGCGCATCGCCGCCGGCGCGCGGCCGATCGATGTGGGACTGGCCGTGGCGTCGGGGCGCGTCGTGTTCGGAGCGGTGGGCGATGGCGACCGGCTGGAATTCACCGTGATCGGCGAGGCCGTGAACCTCGCGGCCAAGCTCGAAAAGCACAATAAGACCGAGGGTGTGAGCGCCCTCACCGACGACAAGACCTGGCAGCGGGCGCTCGCGCAGGGCTACGCCGGACCGGCCGGGCGCGAGCATCGGGCCGGTCGGCGGGTCGAGGGCGTCGGCGAACCTGTCGATATTGTGGTGCTGGCGGCGTGAAATGGCCCCATCAGCGAGGTCGGGCGCCCGTCGGCCCGCCTTGCCCTTTGGGGCGGCGCGTCCTATGTCTTGGGCCCGTCGTCCAACCGTGCGGAGCGCCGTTGTGAGCGGCAACTACGACATCATCCTGATCGCGCTGGTCGCGATCTTCCTGGTCCTGAGGCTGCGGTCGGTGCTGGGCAAGCGCACCGGCAACGAGCGGCCGCCTGCGCGTGACCCCTTCACGCCACCCGCGCCGCCGCCCGCGGCACGGGGCGATGCCCCGGCCGGCAGCGACAACGTCGTCCAGATGCCGGGCACCACACCGACCCAACGCGCGCCGGCCGGCACGACCGGCCCCGGCGCCATCCGCGCGACCGTCCTGCCCACCGCGACGGCGGGTGTTTCGGCGATCCGCGGCGCCGATCCCGAGTTCGACGCGGCCGGCTTCGCGGCCGGCGCCCGTTTCGCCTTCGGCATGATCGTCGAGGCCTTCGCGCGCGGCGACGCCAAGGCGCTGAAGCCGCTGCTCGACGCCGGCACCTACACCAGCTTCGAGAAGGCGATCCGCGACCGCGAGGCGGCGGGCGAGAAGTCGGAGACGACGCTGATCGGCTTCGAGGCGTCGGACATTTCCGCCGCCGAGCTGCGCGGCGCGACCGCGTCGGTGACCGTTCGGTTCGTAACCGAGCAGATCAACGCCGTGCGCAACAGCGAAGGGCTGGTGGTCGACGGCAATCCGAACGAGGTGCAGAAGGTTGTCGATCTCTGGACCTTCGAGCGCGACACCGGGTCCCGCGATCCCAACTGGTTCCTCGTCAGGACCGACAGCGAAGGCTGAGATAGCGGTGCGGGCGCTCCGGCCGATCTTGATCGGCATCCTGGCGGCGCTGACGCTGGGCGCCTGCGGAGAGGCGCCGCCGACTGCTTCGGCGCCGCCGCGGACGGCGATGTCGCCGACATCCTTCAACGAGATTCCCGGCTGGGCCGACGACCGACAGGGCGAGGCGCTCGTTGCCTTCCGCCGCTCCTGTCCCCGCCTGGTCGCCGCCGCCGACAGCCGCATCCAGACCGATGGCGGCAAGAAGGTGGTGACGGCGGCCGAGTGGAAGCAGATCTGCGACGCCGCCGCACCGATCAAGGCCGACGATCACCGCGCGGCCCGCCGTTTCTTCGAGAGCAACTTCCGGCCGCTGGTCGTCGAGGCGCCGGGCCACTTCACCGGCTACTACGAGCCCGAAATCCGCGGCAGTCGCGCGCCGTCGCGTCTTGCGACGACGCCGGTCTATCGGCGCCCGCCCGATCTCACCGACCGGCCGTACCTGACGCGCGCCGAAATCGAGCAGGGCGCGCTGCGCGGTCGTGGTCTGGAGATCGCCTGGGTGCAGGATCCAGTGGCGCTGTTCGAGGTCCAGGTCCAGGGCAGCGGCCGGTTGCAGCTCGCCGAGGGCGGCGTCCTCCATCTCGGATTCGACGGCACCAACAACCGGCCCTACACCGCGATCGGTGGCGTGCTGGCGCAGATGGGCGCCCTGAAACGCGAGGAGATCAACTGGCCCGCGATCCGGGACTGGCTGAAGCGCAACCCGCAGCAGGCGCGCGACGTGATGCGGCGCAACGAGCGTTACGTGTTCTTCAAGGAATCGCGCTCCGCCGGCGCCACCGGCGCACAAGGCGTGGTGCTGACCGCCCAGCGCAGCATGGCGGTCGACCCGGCCTTCACGCCCTTCGGGACGCCGATCTGGATCGACACCGCCCGCCCGGTGACCGGCCGCGCCGGCGCGACCGAACTCTATCGCCGCCTGACCGTGGCGCAGGACAGCGGCGCTGCCATCAAGGGCGCGGCGCGCGGCGACATCTTCTTCGGCGACGGCGCGCCCGCCGCCGACTGGGCCGGCCGCATGAACAGCCCCGGCCGCGCCGTGATCCTCATTCCCAATCGCGGCTGATCCGGCTGATTCCAACGGGATCGGAAAGGCTCCGCGGCGTGTTGCGCGGCGCTTGGGCCGCTGCCATCTTCGACGCGTGTCGTCCCCCGCTCCTCCGTCCAGGCCTGCACGCGTCGCGCTGTTCGTGACCTGTCTCGTCGATCTCTTCCGGCCGTCGGTCGGCTTCGCGGCGGTGCGCCTGCTCGAAGCCGCGGGCTGCACCGTCGAGGTTCCCGCGCCCCAGGTCTGCTGCGGCCAGCCCGCCTACAATTCCGGCGACCGGGCCGGCACCAAGGCCATCGCCCGCGTGACGATCGAGGCGCTGGAGGGCTTCGACGCGATCGTCGCACCGTCGGGTTCCTGCGCCGGCATGATCTCGCACCACTATCCGGCGCTCTTCGACGACGAGCCGGCTTTCGCCGCGCGCGCCCGCGCCGTGGCGGCGCGCACCCATGAGCTGGTGTCGTTTCTGGTCGATGTCATGGGGATGGAGCGCGTCACCGCGCGCTTCGACGGCGCGGTCACCTACCACGATTCCTGCTCGGGCCTGCGCGAACTGGGCGTGAAGGGCCAGCCGCGCCGGCTGCTCGCATCCGTCGCCGGTCTGGAGCTTCGCGAGATGGCAACGCCCGAGGTTTGCTGCGGCTTCGGTGGCACCTTCTGCGTCAAGTATCCCGAGATTTCCGACGCCATGGTGTCGGAGAAGACCGACGACATCGCGGCGACGGGCGCCGGCACGCTGCTGGCGGGCGATCTGGGGTGTCTGCTGAACATGGCCGGCAAGCTGCGTCGCCAGGGCAGCGCGGTCGAGGTCCGCCACGTCGCCGAAGTGCTGGCCGGCAGCCTCGACGACGCGCCGATCGGCCAGCCCGAACCCGTGCGGAGCCGCTAGGCCATGCGCTCGACCGCCCACGCCTTCCGCGGCAACGTCACGGGCGCGCTCAGCGACGCCAATCTCCAGGACTCGCTGTCGAAGCTGAAGAAGGGCTTCTCCGAGCGCCGGCGCCAGGCGGCCGAACGGCTGCCCGAGTTCGAGGCGCTGCGTGACGCGGCGCGGGACATCAAGAACCACTCGCTGGCAAACCTCGATTTCTACCTCGAGACCTTCGAGGCGAAGGTGGTGGCGCTGGGCGGCCACGTGCACTGGGCGCCGACCGCCGAGGATGCGCGCCGCATCATCGGCGAGCTCTGCCGGGAGGCGGGGGCCCGCACGGTCGCCAAGTCCAAGTCGATGGTGGCCGAGGAGATCGCGCTCAACGATCATCTCGAGGCGCTCGGCATCGCGCCCATCGAGACCGATCTCGGCGAGTACATCATCCAGCTGCGCGGCGAGCCGCCCAGCCACATCATCGCGCCGGCCGTCCACCTGACCAAGGACCAGGTCGCCGACACCTTCCTCGCCCATCACGGCAAGCTGGGCTACGACAAGCGCCTCACCGAGCGCAATGATCTGGTGGCCGAGGCGCGCGCGGTGCTGCGCCAGAAATTCATCGACGCCGACGTCGGCATCACCGGCGCGAATTTCCTGATCGCCGAGACCGGCAGTTCGATCCTGGTGACCAACGAGGGCAACGCCGATCTCTCCAACACACTGCCGCGCACCCACATCGTGCTGGCCAGCATCGAGAAGGTGATCCCGACTCTCGAGGATCTCGGCGTGCTGCTGCGTGTGCTGGCACGCTCCGCCACCGGCCAGGAATCGTCGGCCTACACGACGTTGAACACCGGCCCGCGCCGCGCCGACGATCTCGACGGGCCCGAGGCCTATCACGTCGTGATCCTGGACAATGGCCGCTCGCAGGTTCTGGGGACCGAGATGCAGGAGATGCTGCGCTGCATCCGCTGCGGCGCCTGCATGAACCATTGCCCGGTCTATGGCGCGATCGGCGGCCATGCCTACGGTTGGGTCTATCCCGGTCCGATCGGCGCGGTGCTGAACCCGCAGCTGATCGGCCTCGAGGAGGCGGGCGACCTGCCCAATGCCTCGACCTTCTGCGGCCGCTGCGAGAGCGTGTGCCCGGTACGCATCCCGCTGCCCGGTCTGATGCGGCATTGGCGCGAACGCGAGTTCGAGCGGCATCTCAAGCCCTCGGCGATGCGGCAGGGCCTGGCGCTCTGGCGCTTCGTCGCTGAGCGGCCGCGCCTCTACCGCGCGCTCACCGGCCTCGCCAACCGCGTGCTGGCGCTGTTCGGCCGGGCCGAGGGCGCCTACAGCGCGCTGCCGCTGGCCGGCGGCTGGACAGCGGCGCGCGACCTGCCGGCACCGCAGCCCGGCGGGACCTTCCATGCCCAGTGGGCCCGGGGACGTCGCCGATGAGCGCGCGCGGCCAGATGCTGGACGCCATTCGCCGCTCGCTGAAGCGCGGCCCGCTCACGGGCCCGGCGCGGGACGCCGCCGAAGCACGGCTGGCGGCGCCGGTCCGGGGCCCCGTGCCCAAGCGCGCCGATCTCGATCACGCGGGCCAGGTGGCGCTGTTCTGCCAGTGGGCGGAGACCAACAACGCGAGCGTCGCGCGGGTCGGCGCGGGCGAGGTGCCGGCGGAGATCGCGGGCTGGCTGAAGCGCAACAACCTGCCGGCGCGTGCGGCCATGGCGCCCTCAGCCGAGCTCGACCGCTACGACTGGGCCAGCCAGAAGCTGCTCGAGCTGCGCCGGGGGATCGCGGTGCCCGACGACCAGGTGGCGATCACCGGCGCCTTCGCCGCCATCGCCGAGACAGGCACGCTGGTCATGGCATCGGGCCCCGGCCATCCGGTGACGCTCAACCTGCTGCCCGAGACGCATGTCGTCGTGCTGCGCGAACAGGACATCGTCGGCGGCTACGAGACGGTGTGGGAGCGGCTGCGCGCCGCCTACGGCCGGGGTGCGATGCCGCGCACTGTGAACACCATCACCGGTCCCTCGCGCACCGGCGATATCGAGCAGACGATCGAGCTCGGCGCGCACGGACCGCGGCGCATGCACATCGTGGTGGTGCGGCCGTGAGCGAGCCTGCCGCCGGCGCGGAGATCCGTGTCGTCGGCACGTCGGTCGGCCGCGAGGTCGAGGCCATGCTGGAGCGCGTCGGGGCGGCGTGCGGCCGGCGCGCCCCGCGCATCCTGCAGGTCGGATCGCGCACCCATGTGTCGGACCGCAACGAGCGCAACTGGCGGGCCATGTGCACGAAGCGCTTCGGCGCGAAGTCGAAGTTCGTCGGGCTCGATCTGGTCGACGGACCGCACGTCGACATGGTGCTGGATATCGGCTGCGATCCGCGCACGCTTGCGGCGCGCTTCGGCGAGGAGCGGTTCGACCTGGTGATCTGCTGCCATGTGCTGGAGCATGTGCGTCACCCCGCGCGCGCGGCCCGCAACATCGAGACGCTGCTGCGGCCCGGCGGGCACGCCCACGTCGCGACGCCGTGGTCGCAGGCCTTCCACGCCGAGCCCGACGATTTCTGGCGCTTTTCCGTGCGCGGCCTGATGGAGTTGTTCGGCCGCCTCGAGATCGTGCAGGCCTTCTACAGCGGCGGCGATGTCGGGCTCGATGTCGCCTATCGCGTGGTGCGCGAGGACGGTCCGGAGCTGGGCCCGCGCGCCGGCGCGGTCGAGCGCGGACTGTTCCAGCTCGTGCTCGACCACGAGGACAATCGCGCGGTGCTGGCGCGGCAGGCGACCGAACGCCTGCCGGTGTCGCGCACCTGGATGCCAACCCTGTTCGTGAACATCGTGGGACGCAGATGATCGCCCGTCAGGATGTGCAGGAGATTTTCCCGACGCCGCTCTGGATCGTCGATCTGGAGGCGGCGGCGGCCCAAACGCTGAACGCCGCGTTGCGTGCGGAGATCGAGCGGCTGATCGCGCCCAAGCCCAAGCTGGCGCCCGGCAGCTCGTGGCAGACCGCCCAGGACCTGCATCGCAAGCCGGCCTTCGCCGAGTTCGCCAAGCTGGTCCTGATGGCGGCGCGCGGCGTTCAGCGCTTCCTCAAGGTCGACCAGTACACGATGGCGATCACCGGCTGCTGGGCGAACGTCAACCCGCCCGGCGCCTATCATCTGATGCACCATCACCCGAACAACTATCTGAGCGGCGTCTACTACGTCGCGATCCCGAAGGCAGGCTCGCGCATCGTCTTCCAGGATCCCCGGCCCCAGGCCTCGATGATCATGCCCAAGCCGTCGGCCTATTCACGGCTCACCGCCAACGCCGCCGACGCGGAGTGCCGCGAGGGCCGCATGGTGCTGTTCCCCGCCTGGCTGAAGCACACCGTGCCGACCAACGTCGGCGACAGCGATCGCGTCAGCATCGCCTTCAATCTGATGTTCGAGGACTTCACCGAAAAGATGTCGCCCCCCCTGTGGGAGGGCAACATGGCGCGCGGCGGCTAGAATCCGTCCGGTGCGTCCGGGTTCAACCGGACCGGCAAGCGTCTACGTCGCCAGCCGCTGGACCTGGGGCAGGATCTGGTTGCGCCAGCCCGCGAGGCCCGCGCCAACGATCGAAACCGTCCCGCTCTGCACCAGGATGAAGGTCGGCACGATCGGCGTCTTCACCGCGCCGAGGAAGGGCCGTGCTTCGGACGGCCAGAAGCGGGCCTGGAACGCCTGCGACGATTTGGGCGCGTGGGCGGTGACGAACCGGACGCGCCGAGAGAGGGGCGAGGCCTGCCACTGCGGGAAGTCCTGCTTGCTGAACACGATGCAGGGCGCGCAATCGTCGGCCGAAACGTAGATCACCATCAGGTGATGCTGGGCGCGGGCCGGAGTTACCAGAAGACCTGCGGCCGCGGTGCCAAGAAAGAATCGCCGTTCAAGGCCGGAAGCGGCGGAGCGTTCCGGTCTGTCGTCGGGGTTGCCACCTGCACAGGGACCGATCTGGCTCATCTGTCCTGGAGGGTTCGGGGACGGAGCACGCGCCCCGTTCTCCATTGATAGCTCGCACAATAGCCCGAAATGAAGAGAGCGGGCTTTCGCCCGCTCTCCCCAAACCGTGAAGGTTTCGACTTCGCCTAGAAGCGGAGGTCGAGACCGAGCATGATGCCCCAAGCGTCGGACTCAGCCATCGAGTTCGGGCCGGAAGCGGCGTAGTACACGCCACCGCTGGTCAGCCGGATTCCCGGTCCCAACGCGTAGGTCAGGCCCACTTCGATGTAGTCCAGCGTGTGCTGTCCGAACGACAGCGCGCCCGCGGCCTGCGAGGCCAGGGTGCCGGTGTTGTTGAACGCCGCGGCGAAGGTCCCTGCGGCGGCCTGGTTAGCCAGAGCGGCGTTGGCCGCCGAGGTGATCTGCGTATTGCCGTTGCCGTTGGTGTTGCGGAAGCCCGCCCAACCAACCGACATCTGCCACGGGCCGGTCGCGTACATCAGGCCCGCCGAGTAGAACATCGTGTCGTCGCCGACACCGGTGTACATGTTGCCACCGATACCGTTGTTGTCCCAGCCGACCGCACCGCCGACGGTGAGCGTACCGCCGCCGAGAGCGAAGCCGAACTGCGCGCCGACAACCCACTGCTTCCAGGCGTCGAGCTTGAAGCCGGTGTTGATGTTGTAGGCACCCGCGGCGATCACGTTGGACGTGTCGAGCGAGGCGTACATGAAGGCGCCGAACAGGGCGACGTTCACGTCGCCGAACTTGTTCAGATAGTTCGCTCCGATATCGATCATGTCGGTATAGGAGTTGTCACGCGAGATACAGAACACCGGGTTGTTGCCCGAACCGGCGTTGCCGCAAACGCCCACGCCCACGACCGACGTCGCCGCAGAGGCGACCTTCGGCGCGTAGCCGATGCCGAGCTGCAGGCCCTGGAACCGCGGGGTGAAGTAGTTGATGCGGTTCGATTCCTGGATCTGCGGAGCGATGGTGGTGGCAATGCCGCTGCGGAACGCCTTGTTGGCGCCGGCGCTAACCGCCCAGTTGTGGTTGTGCTGGAAGAAGCCAAAGCCGATCAGAGCCGACGGCGTGCCCCAGTACATGCGGTAGGAACCCGGGTCGCGCGAGCCGAACTCGATACGACCCCAGTCGCCCGACGCGAACGCGAAGGTCTCGTCCGTGTGCAGGCCGACCGCGCCACCCGCGTGGTTGGCTTCGATCTCGACCACGAGGCCGATCGTCGTGCCGTTGGCCAGCTTGGTCTGACCGATGAAGTGGATTTCACCCTCGTGGATGAAGTTCAGGCCACGGAAGTTGGTGACCGCGCCGTTGTTCATCGAATAGACCGGATCGATCGCGCCACCGATGGCGTAACCCGTCCAGTATCCGCCGACGCCCATCCTGATCGGATCGTTGGCCATGGCCGGAGCGGCCATCAAGCCACCGGCGACCAGGGCGGTCGAACCCAGTAGAAGCTTTTTCATCATTCTCCCTCTCTCTTTGAGCAGTGCGTGGTACGTACCTTGAAACGGCCAGTCCGAGCGACGGAGTGGGACGCCAGACGCAGCCAAGCGATGCCCCCGTCGGGGCAACCCCGGCATAGAACACGGGGCTGTCTGGAGGGTCAAGAAATGGTCGCCCGAGTGCAGCAATCTCTCCCCAGCTGTGGCGACCAAGCCACATTTGAGCCTGCATGCAGACCGCACCCTAGTAGGGTTTAATAAAGGGACGAACTTTATGTTGTCGCCAGTCAGTTCATTTTTAAGAGTGACGTGTTTCGGCCTCTGGCGCTTGCGACAGAACGGCATGGAGCCTATGGTCCGCCCCGATCGGATCCATCCAGGGCATCGGGCCATGCGGCACTTATCGTTCCCTCTACGCGGCCTCGGCACGCTTCTGCTCGTGGCGACAGCTGCGGCCTGCGCCGGCGAGGGCTTGTCGGACTTCGCCACCGGCCCGGGCGGCACGCGGTCCAAGCGCGATGCCGCCGCCGGTCTGGCCGGCGTCGCGCAATACGATCCCGACGACACGCTGTTCGGCCGTCGTGGCACCCGCGACACCCGTTCCGACGGCGGCATTCCGGTCAATGCCTATCTGTGGCGCGCCTCGCTCGACACCGTCAGCTTCATTCCGCTCGCTTCGGCCGATCCCTTCGGCGGCGTCATCATCACCGACTGGTACGTGCCGCAAGAAGCGCCGGCGGAGCGCATGAAGGTCCAGGTCACGATCCTCGATCGCGATCTGCGCGCCGACGGCGTGCGCGTCTCGGTCTTCAAGCAGGTGCAGCCCGCCCGCGCCGGCGGTGCCTGGGTCGATGCCCAGGTCGATCCCCGCACCTCGATCGATATCGAGAACGCCATCCTGACGCGCGCGCGCCAGCTGCGAATCGCCCAGCAGGGCCGCTAGCGAACGCCGCTCCACGCGACGCCGCGTCCCAGCCGGCGGTTGCTGCACGAACGCGCCGCGCCGACTATTGTCCGCGCCATGTCGCAGACCCCATCGCCGGACGGCCCGGCGCGCTACAATTTTCGCGAGACCGAAGCCCGCTGGCAGAAGAGCTGGGAGGCGGCCGGCACGTTCCGCGCCGCGATGATCCCCGGCAAGCCCAAATACTACGTGCTCGAGATGTTTCCCTATCCGTCGGGGCGCATCCATATGGGCCACGTCCGCAACTACACCCAGGGCGATGTCGTGGCGCGCTACCGCCGCGCGCGCGGCTACAACGTGCTGCATCCCATGGGCTGGGACGCTTTCGGCCTGCCGGCCGAGAACGCGGCGATGGAAAAGAAGGTCCATCCCGCCAAATGGACCTACGAAAACATCGCCACGATGAAGACGCAGCTCAAGTCGATGGGCCTGTCGCTCGACTGGAGCCGCGAGGTCGCGACCTGCGATCCGAGCTACTACCGGCATCAGCAGAAGATGTTCCTCGATTTCTGGAAAGCCGGGCTCGCCTACCGCAAGGAAGCCTGGGTGAACTGGGATCCGGTCGACAACACCGTGCTCGCCAACGAACAGGTGATCGACGGCAAGGGCTGGCGCACCGGCGCGCCGGTCGAGCGGCGCAAGCTCACGCAGTGGAACCTGCGCATCACGCACTTCGCCGACGAGCTGCTCGAACGGCTGAACACGCTCGACCGCTGGCCCGAGAAAGTGCGGCTGATGCAGGCCAACTGGATCGGCAAGAGCCGGGGCGCACGCGTCAACTGGGCGCTGACCGACGCCTCGGGCGCCGATCGCGGCCGGCTCGAGATTTTCACCACCCGCCCCGACACGCTGTTCGGCGCGTCGTTCATGGCGCTGTCGGCCGAGCATCCCGTCGTCGCCGATCTCGCGGCCGCCGATCCCGCGCTGCAGCGCTTCGTCGAGGAATGCCGCAAGACCGGCACCGCCGCCGCCGATCTCGAGACCGCCGAGAAGCAGGGCTACAAGCTGCCGCTGCTCGCCCGCCATCCGCTGAAGCCGAACGAGACGGTGCCGGTCTTCGCCGCCAATTTCGTGCTGATGGAATACGGCACCGGCGCGATCTTCGGATGTCCCGGCCACGACGAGCGCGACCACGAATTCGCCCGCAAGTACGGCCTGCCGATCCTGCAGGTCGTGGCGCCCGCCGATGGCGCCAAGATCGACATCCAGGCCGCCGCCTTCGTCGAGGATGGCGTGCTGGTGAATTCGCAGTTCCTCGACGGGCTGGGCGTCGAGGACGCCAAGGCGCGCATCATCGCGCGGCTTGAGGAAACGAAGGTCGGCACCGGAACGACGCAGTATCGCCTGCGCGACTGGCTGGTCTCGCGGCAGCGCTATTGGGGCTGCCCCATCCCCGCGATCCATTGCGACGATTGCGGCGCCGTCCCGGTGCCCGAAAAGGATCTGCCGGTCACGCTGCCCGACGACGTGACCTTCGACCGGCCGGGCAATCCGCTGGATCGCCACCCGACCTGGAAGCACGTCCCCTGCCCGAAATGCGGCAAGCCAGCGCGACGCGAGACCGACACCTTCGACACCTTCATCGATTCGAGCTGGTACTTCGACCGCTTCACCTCGCCCGGCGTCGCGGACGCGCCGTTCGACCGGGCGGAGAACAAGTATTGGATGCCCGTCGACCAGTATATCGGCGGCGTCGAACACGCGATCCTGCATCTCCTCTACTCGCGCTTCTGGACGCGGGCGATGCGCGAAGTCGGGCTGGCCGATCGCGACGAGCCCTTCGAGGGACTCTTCACCCAGGGCATGGTCTGCCACGAGACCTATCGTGCGGCCGACGGCACCTGGCTCACGCCCGAGGAGATCCGCCGCGACGGCGATCGCGTCACACGCCTCAGCGATGGCGCGGCGGTGACGGTCGGGCGCTCGGAGAAAATGTCGAAGTCGAAGAAGAACGTCGTCGACCCCGACCAGATCATCCGCGACTACGGCGCCGACACCGCGCGCTGGTTCATGCTGTCCGACAGCCCGCCGGAACGCGATCTCGAATGGACCGAGGCGGGCGTCGCCGGCGCCTGGCGCTTCCAGCAGCGCCTGTGGCGACTGGTCAGCGCGCGCGCCGCCGATCTCGCGGGCGCGGGCGATGCGGCCGCCGCCACGGGCCCCGCGCTGGCGCTGCTTCGCGCCGCGCATCGCGCCGCGGCCGGCGTGTCGGCCGATATCGAGGCCTTCCACTTCAACAAGGCGGTCGCGCGGCTCTACGAACTCGCCAACACCATCGACGGCTTCGCGGCGACGGATGCCACCGATCGCGCCGCGCTGCGCGAGACGCTGGAAGTCTTCATCACCCTGATCGGACCGATGACACCGCATCTCGCCGAGGAGCTGTGGCGGACGCTCGGTCACGCCACGCTGCTGGCCGATGCGCCCTGGCCCAAGGCCGATCCGGCGCTGCTGGTCGACGACACGGTCCGGCTCGCGGTGCAGATGAACGGCAAGCTGCGCGCCACGCTCGAGCTGCCCAAGGACTGCGCGCGCGAGGACGCCGAACGCGCGGCCCTCGCGCTGCCCGAAGTGATGCGCGGCCTCGACGGCAAGCCGCCGAAGCGCGTCGTGGTCGTGCCCAACCGCATCGTCAACATCGTGGTCTGAGGACGATGCGCCAGCCGCGAGCCGAGCGCGCTGAACGCCGGACCGCTGGATCGGTGGCGCGCGCCCGCGGTGTCGGCCCCGGTCCCGGAGTCCTCCCGATCGGTCTCCGCACCCGCGCGACCCCATGAAGCTCGACGCCCGCTCCGCCGACCGGTTCATCGCCAAGCCCGACCCGAAGGTGCGCGGCGTGGTGATCTACGGCAACGACGAGGGGCTAGTCGCCGAACGCGGTGCGGCGCTCGCGCGCGCGATATGTGCCGATCTCAAGGATCCGTTCCGCGTCGTCGATCTCGCGGGCGAACAGCTCAAGGCCGATCCGGCGCGGCTTGCCGACGAGTTCGGCGCGATCTCGATGATGGGCGGCCGGCGCGTCGTGCGCGTTCGGCCGGCGGGCGAGGAATGTGTCGCGGCGCTCGAGAACCTGGTCGCCGCCACCGCCGGCGACGCGCTGATCGTGATCGAGGCGGGATCGCTCGGGCCGAAGTCGGGGCTGCGCACGCTCGCCGAGACCGAGTCCGTTCTCGCGGCGCTCCCCTGCTATATGGACAACGAGGCGTCGTTGCGCGGCCTGGTCGAGGGCGCCGCGCGCGAGCGCGGCTACGCGGTCGATGACGAGGCGCTGGACTGGATCGTGGCGCGGCTGGGCGGCGATCGCGGACAGAGTCGCAGCGAGATCGACAAGCTCCTGCTCTACATGGGCGAGGGCGGCGACACCGCGCGCCGCGTGACCCTCGACGATGCCACGGCGATCCTGGGCGACACCGCCGATCTCGGCGTCGATCACGCCGTCGGCGCCACCTTCGATGGCGACATGGCCCTGCTCGATCGCGCGCTCGATCGCGTGTTCGACGAGGGCGGCAACCCGGTGATGCTGGTGCGCGCCCTGCAGCGCCACGCCGCCTCGCTGCATCTGGTGGCGGGTCACGTCGCGGCCGGCACGCCGGTCGAGGCCGCGCTGGGCCGCATCTGGGGCCTGCCCAAGGGCGGCCCGCAACGCGCGCGCTTCATCGCCCAGACCAAGATCTGGCCGTTGCGGCGACTGTCCGACGCGCTGCCCGCGATCCTCGACGCCGAGCGCGACTGCATGCGCACCGGCTTCCCCAAGGAAGCGATCGCGCGCCGCCTCTGCGCCCGCCTCGCCAACGCCGCCGCCCAGGCGCGCGCACGCCGCTAGGCGGCGCTCAATACACCCCGATCAGCTTCAATCCGGCCACGATCAGCACGACGCCCAGCGCGCGCTGGATCAGGACCGGCCGCCAGTTGATCCCGAGCGTCGTGCCGATCAGCGCGCCCGCCAGCACCGCCGCGGCGTAGATCGGCAGATCGGCGGGCAGCGACTTCAGCGCCGCGACGTTGCCCAACAACCCGGCGGCGGAATTGCAGAGGATGAAGACCGCCGCCACGCCGGAGGCGACGCGCGTCTGGGCCCAACCCATGAGCAGGATCAGCGGCGAGAGAAAGATGCCGCCGCCAGTTCCGGTGAGCCCGCTCAGCAACCCGATGGTGGCGCCCGCCGCGATGCCGAGCGGGATCGGCGGATCGACGGTCGGTCGCGCCGCGCCCTCGCGCACGGGCCAGAGAAAGCGCAGGGCGGCGATCAGCAGCACCCCGCCCACCAGCGGCCGATACCAGTGTCCCGGCAGGCTGATGGTGCCGCCGATGAAGGCCATCGGCACGGCGCCCAGCAGCGGCGGCCACAGCACGCGCCAGCGGAACAGACCCGCGCGGGCGAAGCGCCACGAGGCGAGGCTCGCCACCAGCACGTTCAGCGAGAGCGCGGTCGGGCGCATCACCGCCGGCGGAAAGCCGAACAGCGCCATGATGGCGATATAGGCCGAGGCCCCGGCATGGCCGACGGAGGAATAGAGCACCGCGCCCGCGAACATCGCGAGCGCCGGCAGCCAGGGCCCTTCGATCATCGAGGTTGCTTACAGCAAGACGCGGTCACCGTCTTGTCATGCCCCGCGCGACGGGGAGCGAGCCGGCGAGAGCTCAGGCGCGTCGGCCGGTGAGCGCCCGCCAGGCCAGCCGATGGTTGGCCGCGATGAACCAGAGGCCGGGATAGTCGCGGCGCCCCACCCGAAGATCGCCGCGTTCGGCATCGCGCTCGAACAGGCGGTGCCCGATCAGGCCGGGCACCACATGCACCACGGGATAGAACAGCACGAGCCACCACGGTCCGGCCGCGAGGGCCCACACCACGAGTGCGGCACTGGCGAGCACGCCCGCGACATGCAGCGCGACGTTCGCCGGGTGGCGGTGCTCGGCGGGGAACACCTCGGTGCAGAAGGTGCGGAAATCGGCGCGACGGTTTACGGCGATGTCGGTCATGGCGTTTCTCCGGGCAGGGATCGTTGCAGGGTGATGGCGTGTTCGGGACAGACCCGCACGCAAGCGCCGCAGGCGCGGCAGAGATCGGCGGCGACGAGCTGGGCCTGGCGATACCCATGCGCCCAGGCCTTCAGCCGCCCGACAAGGGAGAGTCCCCGTCGCTGCCGCGCATCGAGCGTGCCCAGCGCGAGCACGTGATAGGGACAGGCCGGCACGCACGGCCCCTTGCCCTCACAGGCATTGCGGTCGATCCGGGGCACGAAGCGGCCCGGCGGATGCTGGCAGTCGGGAGCGACGGTTTCCATGCCCCACAGAATGCGAGCGATCGCTCGTATCGGCTACTCGCGTTCCGGCAACGCCCGAAACCCCGCCCTACGGGCACTTTATGCACCGGCCCCAACGCGGGCTCGCATCCACCGGCAGCCCTGATGCGGCCGCGCATCTGAGCCCACCCCTGTCGTCCTGAGCGAAGCGAAGGACCCTTCGCTGGCGCTCAGGGTGACAGAGATGGTGGTGTCTGCCTCTCGCGCCGATCCTGATGCGGCCGCGCTCCTAGGCCCGCTCCTGTCGTCCTGAGCGGAGCGAAGGACCCTTCGCTGGCGCTCAGGGTGACAGAGATGGTGGTGTCTGCCTCTGGCGCCGATCCTGATGCGGCCGCGCTCCTGAGCCCGCTCCTGTCGTCCTGAGCGAAGCGAATGACCTTTCGCGCTTTGGATGACAGAGCTGATCGTGGCCGACCCGCGCCAACGCCGCGCGTCGTTTCGTCAGCGATCCGCCGGCTCGGTCGCGGGCATCGGGCAGCCGCGCATCAGGCGCTCGGCCACGGCGTCGAGCTGGTCGAGTGTCGAGGTCACGATCGTGAGCCGCATGCCGTCGCCCTTGCCGAACGGCTGCAGCTCCACCCTGAGCCCCAGCGCATGTTCGATGCTGCGCCGGAAGAACTCGGTGTTGGGATCCTGCTTGGTCGTGCCGGTATCGGCGACGCCGCCCACACCGCTCCGGGTCGCGCGCTTGCGCGGCGTGCCGCGCCCATAGGTGCCGCGCCGCAACGCCTCGAGATCGCGCACCGTCATGTGCTCGGCGATCGCCTTGGGCAGAATCGCGCCGGGGTCGGGGAAGGCGAGCAGCGCCCGCGCCACGCCCTCGCTGATGTCGCCGCGCGACAGCGCCTCCATCGCCGGCACCGGCAAACCCAGGAGCCGCAGGATGTTGGCGACGTGCGCCCGGCTGAGGCCGGTGGCCTGCGCGACCTCCTCCTGGGTCTGGCCGAACTCGTCGACCAGCCGCTGCAGACCGCGCGCCGTTTCGATCGGCCCGATGTCGGAGCGCTGCAGGTTCTCGACGAGGCCGAGTTGCGCGGAGTCGCGATCGGCGAGCCGCCGCACCACCACCGGCACCTCGTGCAGACCCGCCATTTGCGCGGCCCGCCAGCGGCGCTCGCCGGCGACGATCTCGTGGCTGTTGCCCTGCGCGTCGGGCGCCTCGAGCGGGCGAACCAGGATCGGCTGCAACAGCCCATGCTCGCGGATCGAGGCGGCGAGCTCGTCGAGATCGACGAAGTGCGTGCGCGCCTGGAAGCGGCTGGGGCGAAGTTTGCTGAGGGGCAGCGTGGTCGCGCCGCGCAGCGCCGCGGCGGCGGTTGGCGCTTGAGTCGCGGGGGCGGGATCGGGCGCGACGGTGGCTTGCACGGCGTCGTCGCCCAGCAGCGCAGCGAGGCCGCGGCCGAGGCCGCGCGGTTTGGAGGGCTGGGTCATGGGCGGGCCTCGGCGGCGGGAGCGGCGTCGCGCCGGCGGCGGATGAACTCGCTCGCCAGCAGGATGTAGGACTGGGCGCCGGCGCAGGCGTGGTCGTAGACGAGCACCGGCAGGCCGTGCGAGGGCGCCTCGGCAATGCGCACGTTGCGCGGCACCGTGGTGCCGAAGACGAGCGTGCCGAAATGCTGGCGGACGTCGGCCTCGACCTGCTGGCTGAGCGTCATGCGGCGGTCCATCATCGTCAGCACGATGCCGGAGATATGCAATCGCGGGTTGAGGCTCTTTTTCACCCGCTCGACGGTTTTCGTGAGCGCGCCCACGCCCTCCAGCGCGAGGAATTCGGCTTGCAGCGGCACCAGCACGGCGTCGGCCGAGACGAGGGCGTTCAAGGTGACAAGGCCCAGAGACGGCGGGCAGTCGATCAGGATCGTGGTCCAGCGGGTGGCCGCGTCGGGGTCTTTCCGAAGGGCGTCGGCGAGGCGATGCTCGCGGCGATCGAGGTCGATCAGCTCGATCTCGGCCCCCGCCAACTCAACCGACGCGGGCATGACGTCGAGGCCCGGGATCCGGCTCGCCCGCACGCTGTCGGTAAAGCTGGCAAGGCCCAGCAGGAACTCGTAGGTGCCCGGAGATCGATCGGTGCGGGGAACGCCCAGGCCGGTCGAGGCGTTGCCTTGAGGGTCGAGGTCGATCAGCAGGACCTTTTCGCCCGTGGCCGCCAAAGCGGTGGCCAGGTTGATCGCCGTCGTGGTTTTTCCGACGCCGCCCTTCTGGTTGGCGATGGCGAAAATCCGGTCAGGATTTGGGTCGGGGCTCGAATGCGCCGATGCGGAGGAGGACGGAGTCACGGTCGGTCTGGCTGGGCTGCGTTTGGGCCCTGATTGTCCAGACCCGCTCGGCTTGGGTCAATTCGGCCTGCCATCCGCGACCCTTGTGGAACAGGCAAATAGCGGTATCGGTTCGGGCCCGATGGCGCTCCGCATAGCCCAAAAGGACCTCGAGGGGGGCCAGGGCCCGCGCGGTCACGATCTCGGCTTGGGCGGGTGGGGCGGTTTCGATGCGGGCGATGACGATTTTCGGCATCTGGGGCAGGGCCATGGCCCGGGCGGCCTCGCCGAGAAAGGCAGCCTTGCGGGCATCGGATTCGATCAGGGTCAGCGCGAGGGTCGGCCGAAACGCGGCCAGGATCAGGCCCGGCAACCCCGCGCCGCTCCCGAGATCGGCGAGCGATGGGGCTCCCGGAGGCAGGAGGGGGAGCAACTGGGCCGAGTCGAGGATATGCCGGACCCACAGCGCATCGACCGTGGTGGGACCGACCAGGTTGATGGCCTTCTGCCATTTGGTCAGGAGGACCGCATAGGTCTCAAGTCGGTCCAATGTTTCACGTGAAACATCGGCCCCGATCTGGGCCATGCCGGCGAGAAATCGGTCCCGGCTCATGCCGCCCGGCGGCGGACATACTTCAGCAAGGCGACCAGGGCGGCGGGGGTCACCCCGGAAATCCGGGCCGCCTGGCCCAGGGTCGAGGGCCGGCCGCGGGTCAGTTTCTCGCGGATTTCGGTTGAAAGACCCCCCACGGCGCCATAATCGAGGTCCGACGGCAGGGCCAGAGCCTCATCCCGGCGATAGGCCTCGATATCGAGCCGCTGCCGGGCCAGATACCCCTCATAGCGGGCATCGATCTGGAGCTGATCCGCCACAACACCAGATATAGGGGCCAAATCCGGCCATAGGGCCGCCAAATGCCCCCACGTCACGCCAGGATAAGCCAGCAGATCCAGCGCAGAACGAGCCACCCCGTCCTGATTGATCGCGATTCCCGCCTTTTGGAGCGCCGTCGGGCTCGCTTTCAGCCCCGCGGCAAGGCGCCGGGCCACCTCTAGGGCTTGATGTTTCACGTGAAACATTTTGCGGCGTTCCGACCCCACGCACCCCAGATCTAGTCCTCTCGGGGTCAGACGCTGATCGGCATTATCCGCCCGAAGCCAAAGCCGATACTCCGCCCGGGAGGTGAACATGCGATAGGGCTCGGTGACACCCAGGCTCACCAGATCGTCGATCAAGACCCCCAGATACCCTTCCGCCCGATCCACGGTGAAGGCTGCGGACCCCGATGCGGCAAGCGCCGCATTCAACCCGGCCATCAAGCCCTGGGCTGCCGCCTCCTCATACCCCGTGGTCCCATTGATCTGCCCCGCCATATAGAGCCCCGGAAGCCTGCGCGTTTCGAGGGTGGCATGCAGTTCCCGCGGGTCGATGTGGTCGTACTCAATGGCATAGCCCGGCCGGACCATCACCGCGCGCTCGAGCCCGGGAATCGTCGCCAGGAGGGCAGCCTGGACCTCGCGCGGCAGGGAGGTCGAAATCCCGTTGGGATAAACGGTCGGGTCGTCCAACCCCTCGGGCTCGAGGAAGATCTGATGCCGGTCGCGGGCGGCAAAGCGCACCACCTTGTCCTCGATCGAGGGACAATAGCGCGGCCCCACACCCTCGATCTGGCCCGAGTAAATCGGCGCGCGATGCAGATTGGCGCGGATCAGCGCATGGGTCTCCGGCGTGGTCTCGGTCACCCCGCAGGCGATCTGCGGCGTCGCGATCCGTTCCGTCAGCGTCGAGAAGGGCACCGGCGGATCGTCGCCCGGCTGCGTGCCGATCCCCGCCCAGTCGATAGTGCGCCCATCGAGCCGCGGCGGCGTGCCGGTCTTGAGTCGACCCAGGCCAAAGCCGAGAGCTTGCAACCTGAGCGCGAGTGCCGTCGAGGGTGGCTCCACCGCCTCGGCCGAGAGATCGGCCGGCAGCCCGTCGCGCTGGCCCGCCGCACGACCGGCGGGAAAGCGCGTTTCGCCCAGGTGAATCAGCCCTCGGAGGAAGGTCCCTGTCGTCAGCACCACCGACCGGGCGCGGATCTCCTCGCCCGCCTCGGTCACCACGCCGACACACGCCCCGCGCGCATCGACCAGAAGATCGGTGACGGGCGCCGCCCGCATCTCGAGCCCCTCGCGCGCGCGCAGCAGCCCCTGCATGGCCGCCCGATAGAGCGCCCGATCGGCCTGGGCGCGCGGACCGCGCACCGCCGGCCCCTTGGAGAGGTTGAGCGTGCGGAACTGGATGCCGGCCTGGTCGATCGCGCGGCCCATCAGCCCGTCCAGCGCATCGATCTCGCGCACCAGATGGCCCTTGCCGAGCCCGCCGATCGCCGGATTGCACGACATCTCGCCCAGCGTATCGAGCCGATGGGTGAGCAGCAGCGTGCGCGCGCCCAGCCGCGCCGCGGCATCCGCCGCCTCGCACCCGGCATGGCCGCCGCCGACCACGATCACATCATAGGGAAAGCCGCCCGACATCGCGGGCTCCAGTGCGGCTTCAGCGGGCGGAGGTCAAGCGGGCGCGCGCGGTGTGCGATCGAGCATGCCGACCCAAGCGTCTGCGTTGGACGCAGCCGGGCGCGATAGCCCAGCGAGGGGAGGTCCTTCGCGCACGCTCAGGACGACAAAGAGTCGACACTCGCGACGACAGAAGGGTGGACACTCGGGCGGCAGACGCGGGGCGCAGCCGCTTGACGGGTGCGCGGCGTGGGTCGCAAAAACCGGCATGGTCAATCCCTTCACCGGCGTCATCCCCGCGCTCATGACGCCCTGCCAGCCGGACCGGTCGCCCGATTTCGACGCTCTGGTCGCCAAGGCGAAAGAGCTGGTCGGGCTCGGCATGACGGGCGTCGTCTATGCCGGCTCGATGGGCGAGTGGCCGTTGCTGTCCGACACCCTGCGCCGCGAGGGCGTGGCGCGGCTGGTGAAGGCCGGCATCCGCACCATCGTCGGCACCGGCGCGGTCAGCCCGCGCGCCGCGGCGGCGCTTGCGGCTCACGCGCGCGAGGTCGGAGCCGCGGGTCTGATGGTGATCCCGCGCGTGCTGTCGCGCGGCACCTCGCCGGCGGCGCAGGAGGCGCACTTCGCCGCCGTGCTGGAGGCGGGCGCGGGCCTGCCGTCGGTGATCTACAACAGCCCCTACTACGGCTTCGAGACGCGGGCCGATCTCTTCTTCCGTCTCGCCGCGCGCTTTCCCAATCTGGTGGGCTTCAAGGAGTTCGGCGGCGCCGCGTCGCTCTCCTACGCTGCGGAACACATCACCTCCGGCAGCGATCGCTTCAGCCTGGTCGCGGGTGTCGATACCGAAGTGGTGCATGGCTATCTGAAGTGCGGCGCGACCGCGGCGATCACCGGCGTCGGCAATGTGCTGCCGCGCGAGGTGCTGGAGCTGGTGCGGCTGTGCGAGGCTGCACGATCGGGCGATGTCCGCGCCCGTCGTCGCGCGCTCGAGCTGGAGGCGGCGCTCGCGGTCCTGTCCAAGTTCGACGAGGGGCCCGACCTCGTGATGCACTACAAGTACCTCATGACGCTGGAAGGCAACGCGGGCTACGACACGCATCTCGACCCCGGCGATGGTCTGTCCGCCAGCCAGCAGGGCTTCGCGCGCGATCAGCTCCAGCTCTTCAAGCGCTGGTACGCCGCTTGGAGCCGCGAGAGCGCCTGAGCGGAAGACCGGACCGATGCGCGCGATCGATTCCCACACCGAGGGTGAACCCACCCGTGTGATCGTCTCGGGCGGCCCCGATCTCGGCGGCGGCACCATGGCCGAGCGTCGGCAGCGCTTCGCCCAGGAGTTCGATCGCCTGCGCAGCTTCGCCGTCAACGAGCCGCGCGGCCATGATGCGATGGTGGGCGCGCTCCTCTGCGCGCCGGTGGATCCGGCGGCGGCGGCGGGCGCGATCTTCTTCAACAATGTCGGCTTCCTCGGCATGTGCGGCCACGGCACGATGGGCCTCGCGGTCACGCTCGCCCATCTCGGCCGCATCGGGCCGGGCAAACATCGGCTGGAAACGCCGGTGGGCGATGTCGCCTTCGAGCTGCTGTCGCGCAACGAGGTGCGCATCGCCAATGTCGAGTCGTGGCGACACGCCAAATCGGTCGCAGTCGAAGTGCCGGGGCTGGGACGGGTGCGGGGCGATGTCGCCTGGGGCGGCAACTGGTTCTTTCTCACCGAACACACGGCCTGCGCGGTCGTGCCGGCGAACATCGCCCGCCTGACGCGCGAGGCCGAGGCGATCAAGGCGGCCCTCGCGGCGGCCGGAATCACCGGCGCCGGCGCCGCGGAGATCGACCACATCGAACTCTTCGGGCCACCGACCCAAGGTGCCGATGGGCGCAGCTTCGTGCTCTGCCCCGGCGGCGCCTGGGATCGCTCGCCCTGCGGCACCGGCACCAGCGCCAAGCTCGCCTGCCTCGCCGCCGACGGAAAACTCGCGCCGGGCCAGGGCTGGGTGCAAGAAAGCGTGATCGGCAGCCGCTTCACCGCGAGCTACCGCGCGAGCCGCGACGGCCGCATCCTGCCGGCGCTGCAAGGCCACGCCTATGTCGTGGCCGACACGACCCTGATCGACGACGCGGCCGATCCCTTCCGCTGGGGCCTCACCTCCGGCACCTGACGCGGCGCGCGCTCAGGGAACCGGTTCGAAGAGCTGCCAGTCCGTCACTTCCCGATGCAGAAGTCGCGGAAGATGGCGTCCAGCAGGTCGTCGACGCGGACCAATCCGGTGAGGGCGCCGAGTTCTCGGACCGCCAGCCGTAGATCCTCGGCGGCCAGAGCCACTTCGGAAGCCACGAGGGCGCGGTCGAGGGCGGCGACGCAGCCTTGCACGGCCGCCCGGTGGCGCGCGCGGGTGAGCGCAGGCGCCGGGCTGTCAGCGCCCGCTTCCATCAAGGCGGCGAGCCGGGCCTCAAGGGCCACGAGCAGCTCAGGCAGGCCCGCTTCCGTCAGCGTCGAGAGTGACAGCCGCTCTTGCGCGGCGATCAGCGCGCCGCGATCGGGGAGCAGATCGACCTTGTTCACCAGCGCCAGATCGCGCGCGCCGTCCCAGCCCGGCGTTTCCGCCACCAGCGCCCGCAGCGCCTGCGCCCAACCGCGCGGATCATCCGCCGCGACCACCGCCAGCCGCAGATCGGCGGCAGCCGCACGGGCGAGGGCGCGACGCACGCCCTCGCGCTCGATCGCGTCGTCGCTCGCGCGCAGACCGGCCGTGTCGACCAGCGTCACCGGCCAGCCGCCGAGATCGAGATGCACCTCGATGGCATCGCGCGTCGTGCCGGCGATCTCCGACACGATGGCCGCGTCGCGCCGCGCCAACAGATTAAGAAGCGAGGACTTGCCAGCATTGGGCGGGCCCAGGATCGCGATCGCGATGCCCTCGCGCAGCCGCTCGCCGCGGCGATCCGCGAGATGACGCACGAGTTCGGCGCGCCACGCCGCCATGCCGGTGCGCACCGTGTCGGCCAGCCCGTCGGGCAGATCCTCGTCGGGAAAATCGATCGCGGCTTCCAAATGGGCGAGCAGCCGCACCGCGACGGTCCGCCAGCCTTCATAGAGACGATGCAAGCCGCCATCGGCTTGCGCCAGCGCCTGGCGCCGCTGCGCCTCGGTTTCGGCGGCGACCAGGTCGGCCACGCCCTCGGCCTCGGTGAGGTCGAGCTTGCCATGCTCGAAGGCGCGGCGCGTGAACTCGCCCGGCGCGGCGAGGCGACAGAAGCCGAGTGCCGCGATCGCATCGAGTGCGGCGGCGGTGACGGCGCGGCCGCCATGCAGATGTAACTCCACCACGGCCTCGCCGGTGGCACTGCGCGGCGGATCGAACCAGACGACCAGCGCGCGGTCGATCTCGATGTTGGTCAGCGGATGGCGAAGCGTGCGCACGGCGAGCCTGCGCGGTTTCGGCAGTGAGGGATCGCGCGCCGAGTGGCCGCGCAGGAACGCGCGCTCCTCGGTCAGGAACAGGAATACATCGGTCGCGCGCGGCCCCGACACGCGAATCGTGGCGAGCGCGCCGGGTCGCGCGCGGGTCGGCGCGGGTGTCGCCAGCGCATAGATGGTGGCAACGTCCATCGCCCGCGCTCAGCCGCGGCGCGGCGGCGCCGGTGCCGGCGCGGCCGGAGCGGGACGTGCCGGCGCGGGTGGCGGGCGGGCGATCACGCGATCGGCGATGCGCTCGTACAGCGCCTCCGGGATCAGACGCCGCTCGACCAGCTCGGTCTTGGCCTTGAAAGGCCGCGCCCGGATGATCGCTTCGGCCCGCACCTCGCCGATCCCGTCGAGCGTCATCAGTTCCTCGCGGCTGGCACTATTGATGTCGAGCGGCTGCAGGCCCGCTGGTGCCGGCGCTGGCGCGGGCCGCGTCTGCGCCCTCGCGCCGGCCGCGCCGAGCCCGGTCGCGAGGCCGGCCAGCACGGCGCGTCGGGCAAGCGGTCGGATCACGGCGCGCGCTCCATGGTGGGCGGGGGGCAATGCCGGTACTATAGCGACAACCATGGCCCGTCCGTACGACCAAATCCCCGACCGCCGCGCGATCGTGCGGCGGCGCGCGCTGGAGGAGCGGCTGGCGGCCCTGATGGAAGATCGCGCGCCGGGCGGCGACCCGCCGCGCGCGGCCGTGCTCGGGATCCTGCGTGTCGCCCTGGCCGACGGACGCGCCGAGATCCGCCGCCGCTTCGAGGGCACGGACCGCCAGCGGAACGACGGGCCGGCGGTGCTGGCGGCGACGTCGTTCCTGATGGATCAGCTGATCCGCGTGCTGTTCGACTTCGCGAACGACCACGCGTACCCGGCGGCCAATCCCAGCGCCGCCGAGCGGCTGGGGCTGGCGGCGACCGGCGGCTACGGGCGCGGCGAGCTCGCACCGCTTTCCGACATCGATCTCCTGTTCCTGCGGCCCTACAAGCAGACGCCGCGGGGCGAGCAGATCGTGGAGTTCATGCTCTACATGCTCTGGGATCTCGGCCTGAAGGTGGGTCACGCCACGCGCTCGGTCGAGGAGTGCCTGCGCTATGCCGAGCGCGACTTCACGGTCCGCACCGGAATCCTGGAGGCGCGATACATCTGGGGCGAGCGCGGCCTGTTCGACCAGCTGATGGACGGCTTCCAGCGCGCCTTCCTGACCGGTGAGGGCCGCGACTTCGTCGACGCCAAGCTCGCCGAGCGCGATCTGCGGCACCAACGCATGGGCGACTCACGCTATGTGGTGGAGCCCAACGTTAAGGAGGGCAAGGGCGGGCTGCGCGACCTGCACACGCTCTACTGGATCGCCAAGTATCTCTACCGCGTCCAGCATCCCGCCGAGCTGATCGACAAGCGGGTGCTGACCGAGGGCGAGGCGCGCCAGTTCGAGCGCTCCGAACGGTTCCTCTCGACGGTGCGCTGCCATATCCACTACCTCACCGGTCGCGCCGACGATCGGCTGTCCTTCGATCTGCAAAAGGAGATCGCCGGACGTCTGGGCTACGCCGACCGGCCGGGCAGCCGCGGTGTCGAGCGTTTCACCAAGCACTACTATCTGCATGCCAAGACGGTGGGCGATCTCACGCGCATCTTCGTCGCGGCGCTGGAGGAGAGTCGCCGCCGCGTGCCCCGACTCGCCGCGCTCTGGCAGACCCTGCGTCCCAGACAGCTCGGTGGCTTCCGTATCGACGGCGAGCGGCTTGCGCTGCCGCCCGATCTCGATCTGGCACGCGATCCTGCGGCCATGTTGCGGCTCTTCCATGTCGCGCAGGAACACGGGCTCGACGTGCATCCCGCGAGCCTTCGCGCGATCACCCAGAACATCCGCGCGATCGACAATCGCGTGCGCGTCGATCCCGACGCCAACCGGCTGTTCATGGAGATGCTGACCTCCCGCAACGATCCGGAAACGACGCTCCGGCGACTGAACGAGGCTGGCGTCTTTGGGCGCTTCGTGCCGGACTTCGGCCGTGTCGTGGCGCAGACGCAGCACGACATGTATCACACGTATACCGTCGACGAGCACACGATCCGCGCCATCGGAATTCTCGCGCGCATCGAAACGGGCGAGCTGAGCGAAGCCCATCCGCTCGCCTCCGAAATCGTGCACAAGGTGCTGTCGCGGCCGGTGCTCTATCTCGCCGTCCTGCTGCACGACATCGCCAAAGGCCGCGGTGGCGACCACTCGGTGCTCGGCGCCGACGTCGCCTTGCAGTTGGGGCCACGCCTGGGCCTCAGCGACGCCGAGACCGAGACGGTGGCGTGGCTGGTGCGCCACCATCTCGCCATGTCGAGCACGGCCTTCCAGCGCGACCTGCAGGATCCCAAAACCATCCAGGACTTCGCGGCACTCGTGCAATCGCCGGAGCGGCTTCGGCTCCTGCTCGTGCTCACGGTCTGCGATATCCGCGCAGTCGGGCCCAACGTGTGGAACGGCTGGAAGGCGGCGCTGTTGCGCCAGCTCTACTATGCCGCCGAGCAGGTCCTGTCGGGCGGCACGCTGGCCGGCGGCCGCGCCGAGCGCATCCGCGAAGTCCAGGAGACTGTCGCGGCGAAGCTCGCCGGCTGGTCGCAGGCCGAACGCGACGAGCATTTCGCCCGCGGCTACGCGCCCTATTGGCTCAGCTTCGATGTCGACACGCTTGCTCGACAGGCGGAGCTGGTGCGGCGCGCCGAGCGCGAGCGCAAACCAGTGGCGCTCGAAACCCGCATCGACAGCGTCCGGTCGGTGACAGAGGTCACGATCTACACGCTCGACACGCACGGGCTGTTCGCGCGCCTGGCGGGCGCCATGGCGGTGAGCGGCGCCAACATCGTCGACGCCAAGATCTTTACGCTCGCCAACGGCATGGCCCTCGACACGTTCTGGATCCAGGACCTCGAAGGTCGCCCGTTCGATGGGCCGCAGCGGCTCGCGCGGCTCGCGGCCCGGGTCGAGCTCGCTTTGTCCAACCGCCTCGACATCCGGCGCGAGCTCGATCAGCAGCGCGCCTCGTGGCCCCGGCGCGATCGCGTCTTCACCGTTCAGCCGCGCGTACTGGTCGACAACAGCGCCTCCAACACCCACACCGTGATCGAGGTGAACGGCCGCGACCGGCCGGGATTCCTGCACACCGTCACGCGTGCCCTCACGCGCCTCAACCTGCAGATCGCCTCGGCCCACATCACCACCTACGGCGAGCGCGCGGTCGACGTCTTCTATGTGAAGGACCTCTTCGGCCTGAAGGTCGTGAACGAGGCCAAGCTCGCCCAGATGCAAAGCACGCTCGAAGCGGCGCTGCGCGACTTCGACGCCCGCTTCGAACCCAAGGCCCACGCCGCCGAATAGCGTCGCGCGAATACAATCGATACAAATGGAACTAAAGTGATTGTCGATGAAAATTGTGTAAGGCGCTGAAAAGGCATAATTTGTGCGGGTTCCCTGACCCACTGCGCCGCTGGGGCGGCACAAGAGGACCCCGTGGATCTCGGCATCGGAATCCCGGTCAATTTCAAGAACTGGATGGCACTCGGCACGCTGTTCGCGAGCTTCGGCCTCGCGGCGGCGGCGTTCGCCTGGCTGGTGGCGTCGAACGTCATCCCGTCCTTCCTCGCCAAGTTCATGCTGATCGTGCCGGCACCGGTGGCCGCGACCAGCGCGGTCGGCTGGTTCCTGGTGACCGACGGCAGCGAGTACGCGGTGCGCGACAAACAGGTCGTGGCCCAGCGCAGCCAACAATGGGGTGAAGGCGAGCGGGCGATGGCGGCGCTGAACCGCGCCCAGGCCTCGTTCGACAGATTCGAGTATGTGCTGGCGCGCGGCCACTACGAACGCGCGCTCGAACTCTATCGCAAGAGCGGCAATGGGCTGGGCGAGGGCTTGGCGCTGTTGGGGCATGCCGATACCGACCGGCGGGCGGCCCGCTTCGGCAATGCTCGCGACAACTACACGGCGGCACTCGCGCTCTTCGACGCGGAAAACAATCGCGCCGGCAGCGCCCAGGCCAAACGCGGACTGGGCGAACTCGACCGGCGGCTTGAGCGCCTAGACACGGCACGGACCCGCTACAGCGAGTCGCGTGCGCTCTTCCGCTCGATCGCCGACCCCAGCGGCGAAGCCCGCGCCGTGCTGGGTCTTGCCGAGACGGAACGACAGGCCGGCGAGTTCGCGCGCGCCGACCGCCACTATCGCGATGCGCTTACCCTGTCGGCAACCGCGGCCGACCGCTTCGTCGCCGGCTATGCCCGCCTGGGACTGGGCGATCTCGCGGCGCTCGATGGCCGCGCAAACGACGCCGCCGATCTCTATCGCTCGGCGTTCGACATCTTCCGCGAAATGCGCCGACCAGCGGGCGAGGCCGACGCGGCCTTCGCGCTCGCCGAGCATGCCGCGCGCGCGCGCCAATGGCCGGAGGCGATCGAACGCTACGGCGCTTCGCTGCAGCTTCATCGCAAGACCGCCAACCCGCGTGGCGAGGCCTATACCCTGATCGGCCTCGCCGCCGCCGAACGGCGCGCGGGCCAGACCGGCGGCGCCGCTGATCCGCTGGCCAAGGCGCAGGAAATCCTGTCCTCGCTATCCGATAGCGCGGGCCACCAGTTGGCCCGCCAGGTGGTCGCGACCAACGGCGGCTACAGCTTCACGCCTCGCGTCCACCGGCGAGATCTCTGACCACAGCCGCTGTCGTCCCCAGCGCGCGCGGGGGGCCGCCCTACTCCGGCTTGAAGCCAGCCGCGTTCAGAAGCGCGATGCCCTTCTCCGCCTCGGCCCGGGTGAAGGCCGCCGCCTCGGCCGGACCGCGGAGCGTCGGGATGATCCCGACGGCACGGGTCTTCTCCAGGAACTGCGGATCCTTGGCGACCTCGGTCATTGCCGATGCGACACGGTTCACGACGGCGTCGGGCACCGCGCGCGGCGCCCAGATGCCGTACCAGGAGCCGGTGACGAAGTCCTTCAGGCCGGACTCCACGGCGGTCGGGATCTCCGGGGCGAGCGAGCTGCGCTCGGCCGACGTCACCATAACGGCGCGCACCCGTCCGGCGCGCGCTTGCGGCAAGGTCACCGTCAGCGGGTCGAAGAAGAGATGCACGCTGCCGCCCACCACGTCGTTCAACGCGGCGGCGGTGCCGCGATAGGTGATGGTGTCGATCGAAACCCCGGTCGCGCGCATGAAGTCGAGCGTGGCGAGATGTCCCGCAGATCCGGCTGACGACAGGGCGAAGAAGTACTTCTTCGGATCCTTGCGCAACGTCGCCAGCAACTCCTGCAACGTGTTGCCCGCGACCCCCGGATTGATTGCCAGCACGAGCGGCACTTCGCCGACCTGCACCACCGGCCGGAAATCGGCCAGCGGATCGTAGGGTGTCGCCGCGACCACGGATTTGCCGAGCACGAACAGGCTCGCGTTGAACAAGAGCGTGTAGCCATCGGGATCGCTGCGCCGGACCGCATCCGATCCGGTCACGCCCGAGGCGCCGCCCTGATTGTGCACCACGATCTGCTGGCCAAGACGCTCCTGCAGACGCTCCGCCACGATGCGTCCCAGCGCATCGGTACCGCCGCCCGGCGCGTAGGGCACGATCATGCGGATTGGACGGGTAGGCCACGCTTGCGCCTGGGCGCGGTGCGCGAGAGCGAGGGCGCCGGCGCCGCCCAGGGCCAGACGACGGCCGATCATTGCTGCACGCTGACGGCAGCGGCGCAGGCGCGACCGCTTGTCTCGCATTGGGTCGCCGCGATCCGGCGCTCGGCGATCTCCGCGCAGCCGGCGCCGAGGAGTCGCGTTTCGTCCAGGCGTTGTTCCAGCACCGCACGTTCACCCGGTGCGATCCGCTTCCAGATGCCGTGGCGATAAGCAGAGTTCAGCTCGAGCGTCTTGCGGCTGCCATCGCGCAGTGTGACTTCAAGTTCAGCCTGGAACCAGTCGATCGCTTCGGACGAGCGGTTCTCGATCACCAGCGTGGGCGAGCAGCTCGATGCAACGGTGCGATCCTCGCCGCGCTGGATCGAGATGCCATTGGCCGCGAGCGCGGCTCCCGCGAGCGCCGCTCCTAAGGCGGCAAGACTGGCAATGCGGATTGTACTCATGTCCCATTCCTTTCCACGGGTTCGCGGGTTTTCGCCTCGCGCTGCGCGCCCAGCAGCTGCAGAATCGCCGCCGCGGTCTCTTCGATCGAGCGCCGGGTGACATCGATGGTCGCCCATTTGTGCCGGGCATAAAGCCGACGCGCCGCTTTGACCTCGCTTTGCACCTGATCGATGTCGGTATAGTCGGTTTCTGTGTTCTCCTGCAGCAACCGCAGCCGGTTGCGCCGGATCTGCACCAGCCGCTCGGGATCGGTAGTGAGTCCGACCACCAGCGGGCGCGTGGCACGCTCAAGGCCTTCGGGCAGGGGCACATCGGGGACCAGCGGCACGTTGGCAGCCCGCACACCGCGATTGGCGAGATAGACGCATGTCGGCGTCTTGGAGGTTCGCGACGGTCCAATCAGGATGACGTCGGCATCCTCAAGGTCGTGCGTTGACTGTCCGTCGTCATGCGCCAGCGTATAGTGCATGGCGTCGATCCGGTCGAAATAGCCCTCGTCGAGCTGATGCTGACGGCCGGGCCATTGCTGCGTCTTGGAATGGAAATGCACCGACAGAACGCTCATCGCCTGATCGAGCACGCCAACGCAGGGCAGTTGCAGCCGGCGGCACTCGGCGCGCAACGCCTCGCGCAGTTCCTGGTCGACCAGCGTGTAGAGCACGGGCCCTCGATCGCGCTCGATGGACGCGATGACTTTCTCGATCTGTCCCGGCGTGCGCACCAGCGACCAGACATGCTCCTGGACGTAAATGCCCTCGTACTGCACCAGACAGGCGCGCGCGACGCTCGACACGGTCTCGCCGGTCGAGTCCGACACCAGATGGACATGGAAATTGCGGTTCGGCACGGCCGGACTCTATCCCACAGGCGGAGCGGGACAAGCGCGGGACGCCTGGAGGGGAATCGGGGATTAAGGGCCGTCGTCCGGCGTCAGCGCCGCAGAACGTCCACCCAAGCGACATTCGGCACAGAGCGGTATCCCGTGCGGAAAACTCGGTTGGAGCGGCGGGAGAGTCGGGGAAAGGCGGCTGGCGGCGCGCTGGAATCGGTGGTGAACGGTCCACACCGAGTCGTGGATGGACCGTGAAACACGGCAATCCCCGGCGTCCACAATGCCTACTACCTACTACTACCTTTTATGAATCTGTAAGATGAAGAGCATGAGGATGAGGGCATGACAGCGGGAAAGCTGATGGCGGTGCTGCGCGGCGGGCGATTTGTGCCGCCGCCGGTCTGGCTGATGCGGCAGGCCGGGCGCTATCTGCCGGCGTATCGCAAGGTGCGCGCTACCACCTCCTCGTTTCTGGAGTTCTGCTACACCCCAGACAAGGCGACCGAGGTCACGCTGCAGCCGATCAGACGTTTCGACCTTGATGCCGCGATCATCTTTTCCGACATCCTCGTGGTGCCCGACGCGCTCGGCCAGAAGGTTTGGTTTGCCGAGGGTGAGGGGCCGAAGCTCGAGCCGCTGAAGGATCCAGCCGAGTTCGGCAAGCTTTCCCGTGCGCGATTGCCCGAGCATCTGGCGCCGGTCTATGCCGCGTTGCGTGCGACGCGGGCGTCGCTTCCGTCCAACAAGGCCCTGTTGGGCTTCGCCGGCGCGCCCTTCACGCTTGCTTGCTACATGATCGAGGGCGGGGGCAGCCGCGACTTCGCGATGACCAAGCGCTGGGCGTACCAGCATCCGGAATCTTTCGGTCTCCTGATCGATCTTCTGGTGGATGCGGTGGTCGATCATCTCGGCCACCAGGTCGAGGCCGGTGCCGACGCCGTCCAGCTCTTCGACAGCTGGGCCGGCGTCCTGCCTGAGTCCGAACTCTTCCGGTGGTCGGTGCAGCCGATGCAGCGGATCGCCCAGCGGCTGCGGGAAAAGCATGATGTGCCGGTGATCGCGTTCCCACGCGCGGTGGGGCCCGCCATCCTGATGTATCGACGGATCACCGAGTTTGCTGCGCTGTCGATCGATACCGGGATTGGCGCGCACTGGGTGGCCAACGAATTGCAGCCGCATGTCGCGCTCCAGGGCAATCTCGATCCGATCATGCTGGTGGCGGGCGGTCGCGCCTTGGAGGCTGAGGCGCGGCGCATTCTCAACAAGCTGGGCGGTGGCCGTTTCGTGTTCAATCTCGGCCACGGGATCGTGCCGCAGACGCCGCCGGATCACGTGGCGCGTCTGGTCGAGATTGTGCGCGGTTGGAAGCCGGGCGCATGAGGATCGCGGTCGTCCTCTTCAATCTCGGCGGACCAGATTCACCCGAGGCCGTGCGGCCCTTCCTCACCAACCTGTTTAGCGATCCCGCGATCATCGGAGCGCCGGGTTTCGTGCGCTGGCCACTCGCCCGCTTCATCGCCTGGCGGCGAGCGCCAGTGGCGCGGGAGATCTACGCCCAGATCGGCGGCGCCTCGCCGATCCTGGGACAGACCGAGTCGCAAGCTGCGGCACTTGAGGCCGCTCTGGGCGACGACCATGTCTGGCGCGCGTTCGTCTGCATGCGCTACTGGCACCCGATGACCGAAGCGGTGGTGCGCGATGTGCGTGCCTTCAAGCCCGATCGCGTCGTGTTGCTGCCGCTCTATCCGCAGCTCTCGACCAGCACGTCGGAATCTTCGGTCAAGGCTTGGCACGAAGAGGCGGCGCGTCAGGGCCTCAAGGCGCCGACCCGCGCGGTGTGCTGCTATCCGGTCGAGGACGGGTTCGTCGCTGCGTCGGCCGATCTGCTGCGGGGCGAGCTGGCCGGCATGGGGGATGGCAAGCGGCGCGTGCTGTTTTCGGCTCATGGCCTGCCGGAGAAAATCGTGCAGCGCGGCGATCCTTACCCCGCGCAGGTCGAACGCACAGCTTTGGCGATCGCGGCGGCGCTGGGACTCGCCCGCGAGGACTGGGCCGTCTGCTACCAGAGCCGCGTCGGCCCGCTCAAATGGATCGGCCCCTCGACGGAGGACGAAATTCGCCGCGCCGGTCGCGAAGGGCGCGGACTCGCGGTCTATCCGCTGGCCTTCGTGTCGGAGCATTCCGAGACGCTGGTCGAGCTCGATATCGAATATCGCGAGCTCGCCGAACACGCTTCGGTCCCGATCTATCGCCGCGTGCCGACGGTTGGCACGCATCCGCTCTTCATCGCCGGTCTCGCGCGTCTCGCGCGTGCGGCGCTGGCGGGCGAGGCGGCAAAGCCCTGCAATGACGGCGACGTCGCGGATTGCGGCGCGCCGCATCGCCGCTGTCCGAGATTCGTGTCCCTCCCGGCATGGCAAGGAGCCGACGCATGAGCGAACTCCAGTCCTGGCTCGAATTCCTGCACATCGTCGCGGTGATCGCCTGGATGGCCGGCATGCTCTATCTGCCGCGGCTCTTCGTTTATCACGCCGACACGCCGGTCGGATCGCAACAGAGCGAGACATTCAAGACCATGGAGCGCCGCCTGCTGCGCGCCATCATGAACCCGGCGATGATCGCGGTCTGGATCCTCGGCCTCACCATGGCGTGGCGCGCCCACTGGTGGCCGCATGGCTGGTTCCAGGCCAAGCTCGTGCTGGTCGTCGGCATGACGGTCGTGCATCACCTGTACGGCCTGTGGCGCAAGGATTTCGAGGCCGACCGAAACACGCGTCCGGCGCGCTTCTATCGGATCTGGAACGAGGTGCCGACAGTGCTGATGATCGGTATCGTGTTCCTCGTCGTGATGAAACCCTTCTGACGGACAGGACATGAGTGCCCCAGCGGACTGGCGACAGCGCATCTTCGAGCTCTTCCAGCAGCACGACATCAAGCAGGTCTATCATGTGCCCGACGCCGGCCACGGGCCGCTGATCGAGGCGTGCCAACGCAGCAACGCCATGCGCACCGTGGTGCTGACCACCGAGGAGGAGGGCATCCCGATGGCGGCCGGTGCCTGGCTTGGCGGCCAGCGGTCGGTGCTGCTAATGCAGAGCTCCGGTGTCGGCAACACGATCAACCTGCTCGGTCTCACCAAGACGCTGCGCATGCCGTTCGTGACGCTGATCACCATGCGCGGCGAGTGGGGCGAGTTCAATTCCTGGCAGTACCCGATGGGCCAGGGCACGCCGCGTGTGCTCGAAGCGATGGGGGTCATCGTCTACGCCGTCGATCGCGCCGAGGAGGTGGGACCCACCGTCGACGCGGCGCTGCGTGCCGCCTTCGATGGCGGCCAGGCGGTGGCGGTGCTGCTGCGGCAAAAGCTGCTCGGCTTCAAGGATTTCCGCGCGCTGGGGAAACGCTGAGATGGACACTGCAACGCTCTCCCGCCGTCCGCTGGCGAAGAAGATCCTGGCTGGCGCCGACGACACTCTTCTGGTGGTGGCGGGCCTTGGCTCTCCCAACTGGGACATCACCGAGGCTGGCGACCGGCCGCTCAACATGCCGCTGTGGGGTGCCATGGGCGGCACCGTGCCGATGGCGCTGGGCCTTGCGCTCGCCCAACCGGGGCGGCGGGTGCTCGCGATTACCGGTGATGGCGACATGCTGATGAGTCTCGGCGCGCTGGCCACGGTGGCGATGCAGGCGCCGGCCAATCTCGCGATTGTGGTGCTGGACAACGGCAAGTTCGGCGAGACCGGCAACCAGGCGACCCACACCTCGCCCCGAGGGCAGGGTCCGGTCGATAGCGGCGCCGGCACCGATCTCGCCATGATCGCGCGCGGCTGCGGGATCGCCGACAGCGCGACCGTCACTGCGGAACGCGAGGTCGAGGGGCTGGTGGCCGACGCCCGCCGCAAGGCGGGGCCGGTGTTTCGGGTCGCCAAGATCAAGGCCGAGAAACTTCCCTTCGTGATGCCGCCGCAGGATGGCGCGCATCTGAAGGATCGCTTCCGGCAGGCACTGTTGGGGACCACATGACCACGATCGGCCCGGTTCCACTGATTGAACTCGCGGGCGCGCCGCGCGAACGCGGTCGTACCTATGGCCGGCAGGCGGCCGACCGGCTGCGGCGCGGTGCCAAGCTCTATGCCGAGTCGCTGTTGAAGTCCGGCGTCGACTGGACGGAACTCGCGCGCCGCACCGACGCGCTGCTGCCGACCATCGAGCGTTTCGAGCCGGCCTATGTCGAGGAGATGCGCGGCATCGCCGAGGGCGCGGGCGAGCCGCTGGCCGCCGTGGTGCTGATGAACGCGCGTACCGAGCTGGTCGCGGCGGCGCGCCAGGAGTCCGCCGCGCGCGAGCCCGATGGCTGCACCGCCGCAGCCGTCCTGCCGCAGGCGAGCGCGGATGGCGTGCTGCTGCATGGTCAGAACTGGGACTGGCGAGCGGAGTGCGCGGAGACCGGCGTGGTACTCCGCATCCGCCGCGACGATGGTCCGGACATTCTCACCTTCACCGAAGCCGGTGGGCTCGCGCGGTCGGGGCTGAACTCGGCCGGCATTGGTCTCACCGCCAACGCCATCGAGTGCGATCGCGACTATCGCCGGGGCGCTGGCGTGCCGGTGCCGCTGATCCGACGCAAGGTGCTTGAAAGCGCCTTTCTCGCTGGCGCGATCCACGCCATCACCTCGACGCCCAAGCTCGGCTCGAACCACATGTGCGTGAGCCATGCCGGCGGGCACGCCTTCGGGTTCGAGTGCGCACCCGACGAGACGTTTTGGCTGGCGCCGCAGGACGGGCTCTACGTTCACGCCAATCACTGGATTTCCGACGCGGCCCGCGCGCGCGTGAACGACACCGGAATCGCTGAGACGCCGGACTCGCTCTATCGCGACATCAGGGTGCGCGAGTCGCTGGGGCCCAAGCGCGGACGGCTCACCCTCGATGACCTGCGCGCTGCCTTCTTCGATGACTGGGGCACGCCCTGGTCGGTCTGTCGGCCCCCGCGCCCGAACAATCGGGGCGCGATAGTCGCGACGGCCGCCATGATCCTGATGCGGCCGGGCGAGGGCCACATGGAGATCGCGCCCCTGCCGGCGCTGAACCGCAGCTTCACGACCTATCGGCTGGAGCCTGACCGGGAGGCGACGCGACGCGCGGCTGAATAGCGGCCTATTGTGCAGTGTGAATTGGTGAATTATATGTAATTCACAAAACCACCAACACGAGGGCCCCATGGACACCCGCATTGCCTCCGACAGCGCCGCCGGAACCGCCCCGTTCCGGGGCCGCATCTATGGCGACATCACCGAGACGGTGGGCGCCACCCCCCTGGTGCGGCTGAACCGTTTGCCGGCCAAGCACGGGGTGAAGGCCGAGATTTTGGCCAAGCTGGAATTCTTCAATCCGCTGTCCTCGGTGAAGGACCGGATCGGCCTCGCCATGATCGACGCCGCGGAGATGACCGGGAAACTGATCCGGGGCGCCTCGACGCTGGTCGAGCCGACGTCGGGCAATACCGGCATCGGCCTCGCCTTCGTTGCCGCCGCGCGCGGCTATCGTCTGATCCTCACCATGCCCGAGTCGATGTCGATCGAGCGGCGCAAGATGCTGAAGATTCTCGGCGCGGAGATCGAACTGACGCCGCGCGAGAAGGGCATGAAGGGCGCGATCGCCCGCGCCGAGGAGCTGCTGAAGGAAATCCCCAACAGCTTCATGCCGCAGCAATTCCAGAATGCCGCGAATCCGGCAGTGCACCGCCGCACCACGGCCGAGGAAATCTGGCGCGATACCGCGGGCGCGCTGGACTGGTTCGTCTCCGGTGTCGGCACCGGCGGGACCATCACAGGCGTGAGCGAAGTGCTGAAGCCGCGCCTGCCCGGCCTCAAGGTCGTGGCGGTCGAGCCGGAGCTCAGCCCCGTGCTGTCCGGTGGCGCGCCCGGCCCCCATCCCATCCAGGGTATCGGCGCGGGCTTCGTGCCGGACGTGCTGAACAAGGGCGTGATCGACGAGATCGTGCAGATCGGCAACGACACCGCGTTCCGGACGGCGCGCGACATGGCGGCGCTGGAGGGCATCCCGGTCGGCATCTCGTCAGGCGCCGCGATCGCGGCCGCGCTCGAGATCGGCGCGCGACCGGCCGCTTCCGGCAAACGGATCGTGGTGATCGTGCCGTCTTTCGCTGAGCGCTATCTCACGACGGCGCTGTTCGACGGGCTCTGACGGCGACTTAACCCGGATACCAGCTCGGCCTGCGCTTCTCGCGGAACGAGGCGAGCCCCTCGCGCGCCTCGGCCTGCTGGCGCGTGCGGGAATGTTCCTCGATCAGGTCGGCCAGCGTGCCGTCATCGACGAACGCGCCGGCCGAGGCCAGCGCGCGCTTCTTAGTGGCGGCCGTTGCGGCTGGCGCATTCATCAGGATCGCCTCGACCGCGCGCGCGCCCGCCGCCTCAAGCTCGGCCCGTGCCACGACCTCATGTACCAATCCGATCCGGCGCGCCTCGACGGCGTCGAAGCGCTCACCGGTAAGCGCATAGCGGCGCACATGGCGCAGCCCCATCGCCTGCGCGAGCTGCGGCAGGATGATGCCGGCCATCAGGCCCCAGCGTGTCTCGCTGATGGAGAAGATCGCGTCGTCGGCCGCCAGCACGAGATCGCAGGCAGCGGCGATCCCGGTCCCGCCGCCGAAACAGCCGCCCTGGACGAGCGCGATCGTCGGCACGGGGCAGGTGTCGAGCCGGCGGATGGCGAGCGCGGTCGCGCGGCTCACCGCGTCGTTCTCGGCCGGGGAGAGTGTCGCGACCTCGGAGATCCAGGCGAGATCGGCGCCCGCCTGGAAGTGTCGGCCATTGCCCGCCAGCGTCACGCACCGCAAACCGGCGCGCGCGCCCAGCGCATCCATCGCCTCATGCAAGCCCTGGATCAGGTCGCCGTTGTAGGCGTTGTTCACCTTCGGCCGGTCGAGCGTCACCCGCGCCGCGCCGCTTGGGTCCACCGACCACAGGACGGTGCCGTTGCCGACCGTGCCGGAGGCCGCGCTCACAGGAGCTTGCCGTAGCTATCCTTCAACGCGATCAGCCCGTCGCGCACTTGGTAGACATCGAGGCCATAGCGGTCGAACGGTTTGCCGTCGGCGTCGATGCCGGTCATGCGGAAGGTGCCGAACAGATGATCCCCCGCACGGTGGATTCGCGCTTCGGAGATCTTCACCTCGCGCGGCTTCTTGGAGCCCGCCGCGAACTCGGCCTCAAGCGCGGCGCGTCCGCGGACCACGCGGCCAGCCGGCGCTGGACCCGCGCCTTGGCGCCACTCGAAGTCCTCCGTCACGCAGGCGGCGATCGCGGGTCCATCGCCCTTGGCCCAAGCCTTGCCGAAACGGCGGAACAGATCGTCGATGGCGTCGCTCATGCGGTTCTCCTCGGATCGGGACGCCCCATCATATCTCCCACGGCGGCGGAGAGAACGTCTCGATCAGGAAATTCACGAAGGCCGGAACCTTGGGCGCGAGATGCCGACGGTGCGGATAGACCGCATGGATCGCCACCGGTTCCTCGGCGTCGAACGGATTTAGCAGTCGCACCAGCTCGCCGCGCCGGATGGCGTCGGCCACGGTGAGACGCGTCAGCCGAACGATGCCCGCGCCCTGCAGCGCGAGCCGCATCTGCATTTCGCCCTCCGCGACCCGGCACCGGCCCGTGACCTCGATCTCGCGGATCGCACCTTCGAGGCGAAAACCCCAGCGATTGAGATAGGCGCGCTCGGGATTGACGATGCAGTCGTGCCGCGCGAGCTCATCGGGATGCGCGGGCGTCCCGCGACGGGCGAGATAGGACGGCGCGGCACAGACGATGCGTTTGTCCGCGCCGATGCGCCGCGCCATGAAGCTCGAGTCGGGCAGTTGGCCGATGCGGATCGCGACATCGATTCCCTCGCCGATCATGTCGACCACGCGATCCGTCGGCACCAGCTCGAGCTGGATCGCCGGATAGCGCGTGAGGAAACCGGGCACGATTGGCGCCAGCTGGTGGGTGCTGAAGGCCTGGCTGGTGGTGACTCGCAGGAGGCCATGTGGCGCCCCCGCCTCGCGCGCGAGGCCGCCTTCCAGCGTCTCGATCTCGGCCACGATGCGGCGCGCCGCGGCGTAGTAGGCCTCTCCGTCCTGGGTGAGATGAAGCGCCCGGGTCGTGCGCTGCAACAGCCGGACTCCCAGCCGCGCCTCCAGCCGCGTCACCAGCTTGCTGACCGCCGACGGGGTGAGGCCGAGCCCCGGCGCGGCGGCCGAAAAGCCATTGGAATCGACGACCCGCACAAAGGCGGTCATTTCGCTCGCTTGACCGATCATTTCGCTATTAATGAATATCAGTCATAAGTCTTCGTCAATAACTCATGATTATAGTTTTCACGAGCTAAATTATGTTCTGTCCATGTTTAACCGCACGGAGACTTCCATGTTTGCCACCACCTATCCGACCCTCGCCCAGCACCAGGCCCACCTCGCTGAAGCCCGTCGTTTGCGGGCGGCGGCGGTGGCCGGCGCTTTCCGGTCGATGTGGCGCGCGATTGCCGGGACGGCCGACCGGCTGGCCGGCGGCCCGGCGGCGCTGGCGCGCTGAACCGGACCCGACCCATAAATGCCAACGGCGCGGGGAGCGATCCCCGCGCCGTTTTCGTTGGGGGCGGGGCCCCGCTCAGATGTAGTAGGCGAACGCGTAGGTCGTGCCGTTCCAGTTATAGACCTCCTGGGTGTGACCCGAGGTCAGGTCGTGGTCCCAGAGCGTGATGGTCTGGATCTGCGAGGTGTTGAACACGACGTTGCCGCCGTCGGACGCGAAGCTGAGCGTCGCCGTGCCGCTCACGATCGAGAGATTGACGCCGCCGCTGGTCCCGTTCGCGCCGAGCACATAGCCGACGCTGAGCGGGCTCGCGAGCGCCGATGTGTCGTGAACGCCGGTGCCGGCCGCGAACAGGCTCGTGGTGCCGAACTGACCGAACAGCACGAGCTCATTGCTGCCGCTCGAGTCGACGATGGTGTTCGAGCCGTCGGACCGAGAGACATAGTAGTAGTCGTAGCCGGCGCCGCCCGCGAGCGTGTTGACCTCGCTCGGGTTGGTGAGATTGGTGCCCTCGCCGCCGCCGTAGAGATAGTCGGTCGCGGCGTCACCGTTCACCGTGTCGTTGCCCGCGCCGCCCCACAGCACGTCGGTGCCATTGCCGCCGAACACCAGGTCGTTGCCATCGTAGCCGGCGATCGCGTCGTCGCCGCCCGCGCCATAGGCCGTGTCGATGCCGGCGCCCGCCAAGAGCTCGTCGTTGCCGTCGCCGGTGTTGCCGACCGTCTCGCCGAGGTCGTCGCCCCACAGCACGTCGTCGCCGTTGCCGCCGAACATGATGTCCGCGCCGTCGCCGACACCGCTGTCGCTGCCCTGGCCGCCCGCCAGCGTATCGTTGCCGCCGCCGGCCACCAGCACGTCGTCGCCGGTCTGGCCGAGGAGCGTGTAGGACACGGTCGTCGCCGAGCCGAAGTTCTCGATGGCGACGATGTCGTTGCCATCGCCCGCCGCCACAACCTCGATGCCCGAGATCGCGCCGCTCGAGGTCTGCGTCGTGCCGCCGATGTTCAGATCGTCGGTGTCCTGCAGGATGATGTCGTGGCTCGAGGTGCCGAACAGCGTGTCGGCGCCGGCGGTGGGCGCGGCGCCCGCCACCAGGAACTCGCCGAAGACGACGTCGCGCGACCAGTTGCGCACGATGCCCGAGTCGCTCACCAGCGAGCTGGTTCCCGCGCCGGTGGAGAAGGTGATCGTGGCCGTGGTGCCCGCGCCGATCGTGTTGTCGGCTCCGAAATGGATCAGATCGCCGGCGTCGCCACCGTAGATCGTGTCGGTACCGGCACCGCCGTAGATCGTGTCGACACCGCCGGTCGTGATCGCGTTCTCGTCGCCGAAGATAGTGTCGTTGCCATCGCCACCGAACAGCAGATCGCCCGCGCCGGCGCTACCGGGACCACCCGGGTACTGGTCGCCGAACAGCGTGTCGTCGTTGGCATCGCCGTGTCCGCAACGGAGCTGCCGATGATCGCCTCGACGTCGGCGTCGACGCGGTCAAAGCCCTGCCCGCCTGCCGAGGTGATCGTGCCAGCGGCCAGGTCGACCGTGATGCCGTCGGTGTATTGGGCGTAGTAGATGGTGTCGATTCCTGAGCCGCCGAAGAAGGAATCGTTGTCGGCGCTGCCGTGCAGCCAGTCGTTGCCGCCGTCGCCGTAGTAGAAGTCACCCTCAATGCCGCCGATCAGCGAGTCGTCGCCTTCGCCGCCGTAGAGCGTGTCAATGCTTTCGTACGCGTGGACATAGTCCGCGCCGGCGAGCCCGTAGAAGGTATCGGAGTCGCTCGAACCGGTCGTGCTGTCGTTTCCGCCGGTGCCTGTGATGATGGCCATCGTTCGTCGCTCGCGCTCGCGTTCCGCGGATCAGCGGATCGCTGGGGTGGGCTGAGCGGTGGCGGCAGAACCCTGGAAGATCGCGGCCAGAACCTTGCCCTGGGAGGCACCGGTTGCAGCCGACAGGCTGGATGGGGAAATATATCCAGACACGATGAATTCCTTGGACTAACGCCTGCTCAAAATGCGCCGCTGCAGCCGGACCCGACCTCGATGCGCGGTAATGCGCTCAGCCGGAGCCTGAAAAACTTTGAACTACAACGACGTGGCGAGCCTATCTCACTTAAAGTGTGAATTCAAGTAAATCGTTCAACGCACTGAAAAAACTTGTTTCTTTGCCAATGACACCACCTGTTTTTGGTCTCATAAAGAAACGCACAAAGGGGGGCCGGATGGACACGCTGGTCATCGTCAATCCGGCGGCCAACAAGGGCAACGGCGCTCGGCGCTGGCCGGCCTGGGAGCGCTCGATCCGTGCCCTGATCCCGGATTTCGCCGTCGCCTTCACCGACCGGCCCGGCCACGCCACGGCCCTCGCGCGGGCAGGCCTCGAGCGCGGGGTGCGCCGGTTTCTGGCGGTGGGCGGCGACGGGACGGTGAATGAGACGCTGAATGGCCTGCTCGATGAGGACGGGCGGCTGCGCGCGGAGGATGCCGTGCTCTGTCCGATTCCCGCCGGGACCGCCAACGAACTTTGCCGAACGCTCGGGACCTTTGGCGATCCGATGGCCCCGATCCGGGCGGCGTCGTCGGGTCGAACCCGGCCGCTCGATCTGCTGGAGGTGAGGTGCACCGGTCTCGACGGCGCGCCGGTGCGCCGCTTTGGCTATCTGATCGTCTCTCTGGGCGCGGCGGCCACCATCGCCTATCGCACCTCGCAGTCGCGCTGGGTGAAGAAGCTGGGTTCGATCGCCTACCTGGTCATGACGCCGCCGGTGACGCTCGGATATCGCCATCGCGGCGTGGCGATCTCGATCGACGGGGCCGGCCCGGAAACCCGCACGCTCTTCACCGCGATGGTGGCCAACACCGAAAACGGCGGCGGCGGCATGAAGCTGATGCCCGGCGCCCAGCCCGACGATGGCGTTCTGGAGCTGATCGAGATGGGCGACATCTCGCGGCTCGGCATCCTCCTCAACGTGCTGCCCAAGCTCTATGACGGCAGTCACGTGAAACATCCTGGCGTTCGGGTCAGCCGGGGAACCTCGTTCCGTTTCGACTCGGCAGTGGAGACGCTGGTCGATCTCGACGGCGAGACGGTCGGGCGCCTGCCGCTTGAGGTCCGCGTCCTGCCCCGGGCCTTCCATGTGGGGGTGGCCTAGCCGCCCCGCTCGGTAGCCCGGCCCCGAGAGCAGGCTAGTGGCGGAAGTGGCGCATCCCCGTGAAGACCATCGCCAGGCCGGCCTTGTCGGCGGCCTCGATCACTTCCTTGTCGCGCATCGATCCGCCGGGCTGGATGATCGCGGTGGCGCCGGCCTCAGCCGCGGCCAGAAGACCGTCGGCGAACGGGAAGAACGCGTCGGAAGCGACGACGCTGCCCCGCGCGGGGCTTTCCTTCAGGCCCGCCGCCTCGCCCGACTCGGCGGCGCGGATGGCGGCGATTCGCGAGCTGTCACGACGGTTCATCTGGCCCGCGCCCACCCCCACCGTCGCGCCGTCCTTTGCATAGACGATGGCGTTCGACTTCACGTGCTTGCAAACGGTGAAGGCAAACAGGAGATCGGCAAGCTCGCGCGGACTGGGCGTGCGCTTGGTCACGACCTTGAGGTCGGCCGGCGTCACGCGGCCATGATCGCGCGTCTGCACCAGGAAACCGCCGGCCACGCTGCGCATCGTCATGCCAGCACTTGCCGGATCGGGCAGCGTGCCGGCCAGCAGCACGCGCACGTTCTTCTTGCGGGCCAGGATCTCCAGCGCCTCCGGCGTCGCGTCGGGCGCGATCACGACCTCGAGAAAGACCTTGTCCAGCTCGGCCGCGGTGCGCGCCTCCAGCGTCGTGTTGAGCGCGACGATCCCACCAAAGATCGAGACCGGATCGCAGGCATAGGCCTTGCCGTAGGCCGCGAACTGGTCGGCCGCGATGGCGACGCCACAGGGATTGGCGTGCTTCACCACCACCACCGCCGGCTCCTTGAACTCGGCGACGCACTCGTAGGCCGCCTCGGTGTCGGCGATGTTGTTGTAGGAGAGCTCCTTGCCCTGGACCATGCGCGCGGTGGCGACGCCGGGCCGGCGGCTGCCGTCGCTGTAGAAGGCCGCCTGCTGGTGCGGGTTCTCGCCATAGCGCAGCGTCTGCACCCGCGTGGCCGCGACAGTGTGGCTCGCGGGGAAAGTGTCGCCGGCCTGGGCGGCGAACCAGCGCGAGATCGCCGAGTCGTAGGCCGCCGTGCGCGCATAGGCCTTGGCGGCGAGACGGCGGCGCAGCGCCAGCGTCGTGGCGCCCTTGTTCGCCGCGAGTTCAGCCACGACGTCCGCGTAGTCCGAGGGATCGACCAGGACGGTGACGAAATCGTGGTTCTTGGCCGAGGCGCGGATCAACGCCGGTCCGCCGATATCGATGTTCTCGACCGAGGTCGGGAAGTCCGCGCCGGCCGCCACCGTCGCCTCGAAGGGGTAGAGGTTCACAACCACAAGATCGATCGGTGCGATGCGATGGTTGCGCATCGCCTTGGCATGCCCCTCATCGGTGCGGCGCGCGAGGATGCCGCCATGGATCGAGGGCTGCAGCGTCTTCACGCGCCCGTCCATGATCTCGGGAAAGCCGGTGTGATCGCTCACCTCGACCACCGTGAGGCCCGCGTCGCGTAGCGCTTTGGCCGAACCGCCGGTCGAGAGCAGCTCGACCCCGTGGCCGGCGAGCGCCCGACCCAGCTCGACCAGGCCAGCCTTGTCGGACACCGAGAGCAGCGCGCGTGTGATCGGCGCGAGATCGGGCGTGGGCGAGGGAACGTAGCGAGCCGGTGCGGACATGGCGGGACTTGTAGCGGTCCCGGCCTGTGCGTTGAAAGAGGCGTGTTCTCGGGACGTCATCCGGCGGTGTCGACAATCTCCGTGACGAGGCCGAGCGCCGCCGCCTCGGTCGATTCCGGCGTCAAACGCCGGCTGCGCACCTCAGCCGCCGGCGCCGTCCAGCACCTGAACCGAAAACCCGTCTCCCTCCAAGGCGGCGACGATGTCCCGGACATGGGCGCGACCGCGGGTTTCCATGGTGACATCGAGTTCGGTCGCCTTGGCCACCACGCCGCCGAACAGGCGCTGGTGCTGGACCTCGACGATGTTGCCGCCGGCCTCGCCGATCAGGCCGGCGACGTGGGCGAGCTGGCCGGGCCGGTCGCCGATCATCAGGCGCAGGCGCGCGATGCGGCCGTCGCGCACCAGACCACGCAGCAGGACCGACGCGAGCAGGCGGGTGTCGATGTTGCCACCGCACAGCACCAGCCCGACCTTGCGGCCCCTGAAGCGCTCGGGATGGGCGAGCAGGGCGGCGAGTCCGGCGGCGCCCGCGCCCTCGGCCACCGTCTTCTCGACCTCAAGGAACAGCGCGATCGCCCGCTCGATCGCGACCTCGTCGACCTCCAGCACCTCGATCTTGAGCGCCCGTGCGATCGCGAGCGGCAGTGCGCCGATATCGCGCACGGCGATGCCCTCGGCGATGGTGTCGCCACCGGTTCGCACCGGCTGGTTGGCGAGCGTCTGGCCGAGCGCGGCATAGCCCCGGCTCTCGACACCCACGATCGCGATCCCGGGATTGAGCGCGCGGGCCGCGATGGCACAGCCCGCGATCATGCCGCCGCCGCCGACCGGCACGACCAGCGTGTCGAGCGCGGGCGCATCCTCCAGCATCTCCAGCGCGATCGTGCCCTGGCCCGCGATCAAGCGCGCGTCGTCATAGGGGTGGAGAAACACCAGCCTCTCCGCCTCGGCGAGCCGGCGCGCCTCGCTCCCGGCCTCGGCCAGCGTGTCGCCGTGCAACACCACGCGCGCGCCGTGATCGCGCGTATGGCGCACTTTCACATTGGGCGTGATGGACGGCATGACGATGGTGGCGGGCACGCCCAACCGGCCGGCATGGTAGGCGACGCCCTGGGCGTGATTGCCCGCCGACATGGCGATCACGCCGCGTCGCCGCTCGTCCTCGGACAGCAGCAGAAGCGTGTTCAGCGCGCCGCGTTCCTTGAACGAGGCGGTGAATTGCAGGTTCTCGAACTTCACCCAGATTTCCGCACCGGTGGCGCGCGACAGCGTCTGGCTCAACAGGCAGGGCGTGCGGACCACCGCGCCCGCGATACGCGCTGAAGCGGCGCGGATATCGCCCAGCGCTACGGGCAGGTCAGTCGTCACCGTTTCGCTCGCGATAGTCGCCGAAGGTCGCGTCGCGCTCGCTGAGCAGCGAGGCCACGCTCTGCCCGTCGCGGCGGAAGCGGCCCATATAGGCCTTGCTGGGCTCCGTCTGGAACGCGAGCGCCTGGAGGTCGGTGCCGGACCGGATGGCGGCGCGCAGCCCCATGATCTCCATCGCGCGATGCACCGAGCGCTTGTTGATCTGCGCGAGCTCGGTCGGCAGCTTGGCGACACGCTCCGCGACCGCCAGCACCTCGCGCTCAAGATCGGGAAGCGGAAAGGAGCGCGTCGCCCAACCGCGCGCGGCGGCCTCGCGGCCCGAAAGCGCGTCGCCGGTCAGCATCGACTCCATCGCCTGGCGCATGCCCATCAGCCAGGGATGGAACTGCATGTCGGGCGGGCTCATCAGCCGGACCGGCGGATAGCCGATCTGCGCGTCGTCGGCGACGTAGACGAGATCGCAGGCTGTCGCGAGCTCGGTGCCGCCGGCCAGGCAATAGCCATGGACCTGGGCGATCACGGGCTTGGCGAGATCCCAGATGCGGAACCAGCCATCGACCACGTGGCGCGACCACTGCCCCAAGCCGCCGGCCGTGTGATAGGGCTGGCCTTGGCGATTGTCCGCGCCGAGATCGTAGCCGGAGCAGAAGGCCGGGCCCGCGCCGCGCACGATGGTGAGCCGCACCGCCGGATCGGTGTCATGCGCCTCCAGCGCCTTGAAGATCGCGGTCCTGACCTCGTTGTTGAGCGCATTGCGCTTCTCCGGCCTGTTCAGCGTGAGGCGGCGCACGCCGGGCAGCGGCTCGTCGATCAGCAGGACGGACATCGGTCTCTCCGAATCAGGCACGCAGTCGGTCCCACCAGTCGCGGGCGCGATAGAGCGCGCCGATCGCCGGCAGGAACCAGGGATTGCCGCTGTAGAGCGGATGGTCGGGGAAGTCGCGGCCATCGAGGGGATTGACCGGCGCGTTGCCGCCGCCCGCGATGCGCCGCGCGGTCTGCGTGCCGAGATAGGTCATCATCGCCACGCCATTGCCGTTGCAGGCGAGCAGATAATGCAAACCTTCGTCGGTCCCCATGTGCGGCATGTAGTCGAGCGCGAACGCCACATTGCCGGTCCAGGCGTGGGTGATGCGCATACCCTTCAGCTGCGGGAAGCGGTCCGTCATGTAGCGATAGAGCACAGGTGCGCTCACCTCCGGCGCCGCCTGGGTGAAGCGCGCGCGGCCACCGAAGATCAGGTGTTTGCCGTTCGGCGAGGGCCGGTAGTAGGTGAGCACGCGCTTGGTATCGGCGATCGCCCGCAGCTCCGGAATGAGCGCGCTTGCGGGCTCTGGAAGCTCCTCGGTCGCGATGATGTGGCTGGCCACAGGCACGACACGTCGCTTGAGCCGGGGCGTCAGGTCGCCGGTATAGCCGTTGGTCGCGACCACGACCTCGCGTGCCTGGACCGGTCCCTTCGAGGTGAGAACGCGCCAGCCGCCGGTCACCTTCTCGATGCGCTCCACATCGGCGCGCGCCGACAAGTTCGCACCGGCGCGATGCGCGGCATCGAGCAGGCCTTTGTAGTAGAGCGCCGGATGCAGATGGCCGGAGCGGGCGACATACATGCCGCCGTAGTAGTAGTCCGACGCCATCATCTCGCGCTGGCGATCGCGCGGCACCATGCGTGCGCCGGCGCCGGCATGGGCATTGAGATCGTCGATCTTGGTCTCAAGATCGGCGTAGTGCGCCGGCGTCCAGGCGCCGAGATAGCGGCCGGTGCGGATCAGGCCGCAGTCGATCCCCTCGCGCTGAACGATATCTTCCAGCGTGGCGAGCGAGTCCGCGCCGGCGCCCAGCAGGGCCGCCTTGTCGCGTTTGAACCCCTCCGCGGCGGCACTCTTGCCTGACAGGCCTTTGCCGAGATTGACGCCGCCCGAGATCATGCCGCCATTGCGGGTCGAGGCACCGACCCCGAAATCGCCGCGCTCCAGAACCGCGGCGCCGACGCCGCGGCGGCGCAGTTCCAGCGCGGTGGCAAGCCCGCCATAGCCCGCGCCTACGATCGCGACATCGACCGAGGCCGGCGGGTCCTGCGACAGCGCATTGTCGGGCTGCCATGCCTCCCACCACCAGGGCGCGGCCTTGAAGTCGGGATGGAAGATGTCCGTCGCCACGGTCGCCCTCCGTCAGAAATCGGTGACCTTGCCGTTGAACTGCCAGTCGCCGTAGCGCGTCGGCTCGGGCCCGGGCGGGCCGCCGATCTCGGGCACCTTCTTCGCGGGCGCGGCAGGCGGCGTTTCGGAGGCGGGCGGTGTCGGCGCGTCGGCGCGCGGTTTCGGATCGGGCTTGTCGGTCATGGCGCGACTGTAGGCAGCCGCCGGGCGCGCCGCCAGTGCCCGCCTTGATCCGCCCCAATTGGGTTCTATCTTGGGGGCATGAATTACTTCCGCACGGCGCTGCTCCTGGCCGCGCTTACGGCGTTCTTTCTCGCCATCGGCTTCATGGTGGGGGGCGAGGGCGGCATGATCCTGGCGCTGGTCGTGGCCATGGCCATGAACCTCTTCGCGTACTGGAACAGCGACCGCATGGTGCTGTCGATGAGCCATGCCCGCGCGGTGGGGCCCGAGGAGGCGCCGCAGTTCCACGGCATCGTGGCCGAACTTGCCCAGCGCGCCGGTTTGCCCATGCCCAAGGTCTACATCGTGGACGAGGCGCAGCCCAACGCGTTTGCCACCGGGCGCAGCCCGGAGCGGGCTGCGGTGGCGGCGACCAGCGGGCTGTTGCAGAACCTCAGCCGCGAAGAGATCGCGGGCGTGATGGCGCACGAGCTCGCCCATGTGAAAAACCGCGACACGCTCATCATGACCGTCGCCGCCACCATCTCGGGCGCGATCGGCATGATCGCGAGTTTCGGCGGCATGTTCGGCGGCGCGCGCGATGAGAACGGCCGGCCAATGGTGAATCCGATTGTCGCGATGGCGGCGATGATTCTCGCGCCGCTCGCCGCCTCGCTGGTGCAGATGGCGATCAGCCGCAGCCGTGAGTACGAGGCCGACCGGGTGGGCGCGGAGATTTGCGGCAATCCGCTGTGGCTCGCCTCGGCGCTGGCCAATCTCCATCGCGGCACCCAGGCACTGCCCAACCATGCCGCCGAAGCTAATCCGGCGACCGCGCACATGTACATCGCCAACCCGCTGTCGGGCGGCGGGCTCGCGAGCCTGTTCTCCACCCATCCTCCGATGGAAGAGCGCGTCGCGCGGCTGGAGGCGATGGCGCAGAACTGGCGTGGCGGAGGCGGACAACGCGGCTGGCCCGGCGCGCCGGCGCCCGCGCCTCGTGCCACGACGCGCGGCCGCAGCTCGATCCCGCAAAGCGGCGACGAGCGTAGCGGGCCGTGGCGCTGAGGAGGACGGCTACCGCCTGGGCGGCAGCGCCGCCGGCGGCTCGCCGAGATCGAGGCCCAGCACCTTCTCTCCGCGCGACACGATCTTGTCGGCGGAGACTTCCAGGTCCCTGATATCCTTGTCGGCCTGCGCGAAGTGCCTGCGCAGATTGTCGGTGCGTTCGCCCAGCCGCCGGACGTCCTCCAGCAGCAGCGACACCGCTTTCTGGATCTCGCCGGCCTGCTCGCGCATGCGAACGTCTTTCAGGATGGCGCGCACGGTGTTCAGCGTGGCCATCAACGTGGTCGGCGACACGATCCAGACGCGGGCGCGGTAGGACTCGTCCACCAGACCGCCGAAGTTGGCGTGCAACTCGGCATAGACCGCCTCTGACGGCAGGAAGAGTAACGCGGACTCGGCGGTCTCGCCCGGCACGATGTACTTGTCGCGGATATCGCCGATGTGCTTGCGCATCGCCTGCTGGAAGCCGCGCTGCGCCTGCACAAGCGCCGCCTGGTCGCCCGGCGCCGCCGCGCGCAGCGCCCGGTAGCTCTCGAGCGGGAACTTGGCGTCGATCGCGATCGAGCCGGGAGGATTGGGCAGCCGCAGGAGGCAATCGACGCGCGTGCCGTTGGACAGGCTCGCCTGAATCTCGAACGCGTCGGGCGGGAGCGTCTGCGATACCAGATCGTTCAGCTGCACTTCGCCGAAAGCGCCGCGCGCCTGCTTGTTGGTCAGGACCTCCTGGAGGCTCACCACCTGCGTTGAGAGCTCGCCGATCTTCTTCTGCGCCTCGTCGATCCGCACCAGCCGCTCGCGCAGATCGGTGACGGCCTGGCCTGTGGCCTTCTCGTTGCGGTCCAGTCGCTCATCCAGCGCCTTCGACACCGCGCGCTCCTGGTCGCGCAGCGAGCGCTCGACGCGCTGCACGGTCTCGGCCTGCTGGCTAAGCGCCAGGGTGAGCTGCTGGCGCATCTGGTCGCCCTCACGGCCACCCCCGCGCCGCAGGGCGACGACGAGAAGCGCGGCGAGGAGCAGCGCCAGGACGGCGAGCAAGACGACGATCAGCGTATCCATGCCGGCGCCATAGTGCCATGAAATGGCGCCCGGCTTGAACGTCTGCGGCCGCTGCGGCGGTTAGCCCTTTGCCTCCTCGGGCTTAGGCGTGCTGGGCTCGTTGGTAGGGGGGTGCTGTCTCGTCGAGCTTCTTGCCAGCGGCATAGGTGGCGGCGCTGACGCCGAGCAACGAAAGTAGTGACCAGGGAATGTCGGGCATAGTGCAGGAAGACGCAGTGCAGAGCGACGCAGCCTTGAGCAAGAAGATCAAGTAGCTGAATGCTATTGCGAACGAGAACACCAGAAGCTGAAAACGCGCAGTGCTGGCTTGGCGTGAAATGCCATCCTTGAGAAGAGTATTGACGTCAATCGAGCCAACGGCGATGCGATAGGCGATCGTGAAGGCTATGGCCAGGAGCGCAACGCCGGCGCCGACCGCAAGCAAGCCCGATAGTTCCCCAATCTGTAAGGACGTACTCATTGTCGGCTCCTCCTTTGGCTTGCGGCGAAAATGTCGAACAGTGACAGGGCGTCCTTGGCCTGGAGCGTGCTGTTGAGCTTGGCGATTCCGTAAATGCCGCCACTCAGCAGTGTCGCGGTGAGCGTCTCGTCAAGTGCGGGGAGTGCGGACGCCTTCCCGTCGGCCAGGCTGATTGTGACGCTCCGCAGATAGACAATGGCCACAACCACCGAGGTTCCTACCAGCTGCAGCCGGGCGAGACTGAATCCCCCGGCATGCTTGTCGACCAGCAGGCCCTTGAGGCTGAGGCGATTGGAGAACGCCGCGTAGACGAGCGCGAACAACAAGCCGCCAAGAGCCAGCCAGGCAAAGCCCGCTATAATCTCCACTGCCTGCGCCAATTGCATGGTGGGTCAACCCGCGGCCTGCAGATAGTTGCCATGGACCCAGCCAGTCAGCTGGTTGCCTGAGGCAAGCACAGCACTCACGAACCGCCAGTCGCCCTCCGTGCCTCTCAGCTCGACGATCTGGCCCTTGGGCAATGGTCCACCCTGCTTCTTCGGGAAGGTCACGCCGGCACCGTCGCGGATGTTGAGCACGTCCGTCGCGACCATCCTAACGATCGAAGGTGCCCCCCCCCTCTTCACGGCCCAGCACCCGCGAGCGAAAGCTTGAGAGCGGAAACGCCGGGCCCGGGTCCCACTTGTCGGTTCGGAAATCCTCGTGGCCGATGATCTCCGTTATGCCGTACTGGGCGACAATCGCCTGAGCGACCTCATTGACCTTGGCAAGCTGCGTCTCGGTGTAGGTTGGCCATCCTAGTATGGCGCCGCCGGGCGTATTGAAATGCGGCGCCTCAAGGACATCGACAGCCGGGTCGCCCTCATGACCGGCGTACGTCGCCTGCGTATCTGTTCGCCATGTCCCGGCTACTTTCGTCAGCTTCCCCCAATTCACCATCTCGATGCCGATGGACCATGAATTGATGTCTGCCCGACCCCGCCACATCCCGCCGCCCGCGTGCCAGGCGCGCCGGTTGAACAAGGCGCACTGGGCGACTTCGCCGTCTCGTCCGACCACAACGTGCGCTGACGCCTTTGCTTCTGGATTGGAGAACCAGCTCACCGCCCCCGCGAGGTTCCCACCAGCCGTATATTGCATGACCAGCAACGACGGTGAGATTTCGACGTCCTGGCCGTTGCGTCCTTGATTGGGGGTGCGCTTGAAGGGCACTGGCGTGTCATCGTCGTTGTACAGCGCGTGATTGATGATCTTCATCGAGGCCTCTCCCGGTACACGCATTGATAGTGTAGGCGGTGCCTTGATCAACGGTCAACAGGCAATCGACAAGTCGGGGTGCGACGGCTATTCCGAGACTATGCCTCCCATGCCGCAAGATCCCGACGTTTGGCTATTCGACCTCGACAACACGCTCTATCCCGCGCGCTGCAATCTCTTCGCACAGATCGACGTGCGCATCGGTCGCTACATCGCCGAGCGGCTGGGCGTCTCGCCGGAAGAAGCGCGGGTTGTTCAGAAGAAGTACTGGCGTGAGCACGGCACCTCGATGCGCGGGATGATGAGCCTGCATGGCGTCGACCCGCGGCAGTATCTCGCCTATGTGCACGATATCGACTATTCGCCCGTGCCGGCTGCGCCCGCGCTCGATGCCGCGCTGGCGGCGCTGCCCGGCCGCAAGCTGATTTTCACCGCAGGCGATGTGGCGCACGCCGAGAAGGTCATGGAACGGTTGGGCGTCGCACGGCATTTCGAGGCGATTTTCGACATCGCAGCCGGCGACTGGTGGCCAAAGCCCCACCGCCAGATCTACGAGACATTGGTGAAGCTTCACAATGTCGATCCGGCGCGCGCCGCTTTCGCTGACGACATCTCGGTGAATCTCAAGCCTGCGGCCGACATGGGCATGCGCACCGTGTGGGTACGCACCCACGAGAGTGTGGCGCGCGCGGCCGACAGCGATCTGTCCCATATCGATCACCAGACCGACGATCTTGCCACCTGGCTGACGGACTGGGTCGCAACACGGAGCCAACGATGAAGATCCTGTTTCTGGGGGCCGGCGCGGTCGGCGGCTATTTCGGTGCGCGTCTGCACCAGGCTGGCGCCGACGTGACGTTTCTGCTGCGCGAGCCCAGGGCGGCGAAGATCGCCGCGGGTGGGCTCGTGGTGAAGAGTCCGCGCGGCGACGCCACGGTGCCGGTGAAGGTCGTTACCTCGGGAGCGCCCGGCAGCGGCTACGATCTCGCCGTGCTGACCTGCAAGGCCTACGACCTTGAAGGCGCGATGGATGCGATCGCGCCGGCGGTCGGTCCGGGCACGGCCATCGTGCCGCTGCTGAACGGCTTGCGCCACATCGACACGCTGCGCGCGCGCTTCGGCGGATCGCGCGTGGTCGGCGGTCTCGCGCGCATCGGCGCGGTGCTGGGGCCGGAGGGCGAGGTGCGCCACACCAGCCCGTTCGCGGCGCTGTCGTTCGGGGAGTTCGGCGGCGCGGCGGCGCGGCAGTCGCTTCGCGATCTCGACGCGGCGGTGAAAGCCGCCGGCATCGAGGGCGGCCTGCACGACAAGATCGAGCACGACCTCTGGAGCAAGTGGATCATGCTCGCCTCGCTGGCATCGATGTGCTGTGCGCTGCGCGGCGTCACCGGCGACATCCTCGCGAGCGAGGACGGCATGGCACTGATGCTGGAAACCGTCGACGAGTGCCGCGCCGTGGCCGCCGCCGCCGGCTTCGATCCGGGTGAGACGGGCATGGCCACGGTGCTCCAGTATCTGACGCAGCGCGGCTCGAAGTTCGCCGCCTCCATGCTCGCCGACCTGGAAAAGGGTGGACCGGTCGAGGCGGCCCATGTAGTGGGCGACATGCTGGCCCGGGCTCGCGCCGCCGGTCTCGCAGCGCCAAACCTGCGCTTCGCCAACGCCGCGCTGCAAACCTACGAAGCCCGCCGCGCGCGGGGCGGGCTGCCGGGATAGAGCGACTCCTGCTGGCCGCGCCGCGAGGGCCCCTCGCGGGCGCGGTTCTCTCTGAGCTGAATGCCGTCTAGCCGCGGCGGCCGAGCGAGGCGTAGGCGGCCAGCGCGGCGTGGTTTACGAGGTCACTGACGGTCGCGCCCATCTGCACGATCTGGACCGGCTTCTGCAGGCCGTCGATCACCGGGCCGATCACCGTGACGCCGCCCAGCCGCTGCATGAGGCGCGAGGAAATGTGGGCGGAATGCAGGCCCGGCATCACCAGCACATTGGCCGGGCCGGTGAGACGCGTGAAGGGATAGGTGCCCTTCATCAGCTCGTAGTCGAGCGCCACGTCGGCCTGCATCTCGCCCTCGAATTCGAAATCGACATCGGACGTTTCCAGGAGGCGGATCGCCTTGCGGATGCGGTCGGTGCGCTCGATCTCGCGGCTGCCGAAATTGGAGAAGGAGAGGAACGCCACTCTGGGCTCATGGCCCATCTGGCGGGCGTTAGCGGCCATCTGGCGGGCGATGGTGGCCAGCTGCTCGGGCGAGGGTGTTTCGTTCACCGCCGTGTCGGCCAGGAACACCGTGCCCTGCCGCGACACCACGATGGAGTAGCCGATCGGCACCATGCTCTCTTCGGCATCGACCACGCGCTTCACGTCGATCCAGCACTCGGGGAAGCGGCGGGTGAGGCCGGTCACCATGCCGTCGGCATCGCCCATCGCCACCATGCAGGCGCCGAAAACGTTGCGACCCTGGTTCACCATGCGCTGCACGTCGCGCCGCAGGTAACCGTCGCGCTGCAGGCGGCCATAGACATGGTCGGTGTAGCGTGCGTTTCGGGTGGACAGCCGCGCATTGTGGATCTCGAGGCCGCGATCGTCGGCAATGCCGAGCGACTTCATCGTCTCGCGCACCTCGGTCTCGCGGCCGATCAGCACCGGTGTACCGTAGCCGTTGTCGCGGAACACGATGGCGGCGCGGATGGTGCGCTCCTCTTCGCCTTCGGCGAACACGATGCGCCGGGGGTTGGCCTTGACCTGCTCGAACAGCCCCTGCAGCCAGTGGTTCGTGGGATCGAGCCGGCCGGACAGCTGGCGGCGATATTCGTCCATGTCGACGATCGGCTTGCGCGCAACGCCCGAGTCCATGGCCGCCTGCGCCACGGCCGCCGACACTTCGGCGATCAGGCGCGGATCGAACGGCACCGGCACGATGTAGTCGGGGCCGTAGCGCAGCCGGCGACCCGAGTAGGCGCGATCGACTTCGTCGGGCACATCCTCGCGCGCGAGCTTGGCCAACGCTTCGGCAGCGGCGATCTTCATGCCCTCGTCGATGGTGCGCGCGCGCACGTCAAGCGCGCCGCGGAAGATGTAGGGGAAGCCCAGCACATTGTTGATCTGGTTGGCGTAGTCGCTGCGTCCCGTCGCGATGATGGCGTCGGCGCGCGCGGCCTTCACCTCCTCCGGTGTGATCTCGGGATCGGGATTGGCCATGGCGAAAACGATCGGCTTGGCGGCCATGGAGCGCACCATCTCCTGGGTCACCGCGCCCTTTACCGACAGGCCGAAGAACACGTCGGCCCCCTTCATCGCGTCCTCCAGCGACCGCGCCTTGGTGCGCACCGCGTGGGCGCTCTTCCACTGGTTCATGCCCTCGGTGCGGCCCTGCCAGATCACGCCCTTGGTGTCGCAGAGAATGGCGTTCTCGTGCGGTAGGCCCATCGCCTTCACGAGTTCGATGCAGGCGATCGAGGCCGCACCCGCGCCGTTCACCACCATCTTCACATCCTTGAGGTCGCGGCCGGTCAGGTGCAGGGCGTTGATCAGGCCGGCGGCCGACACGATCGCGGTGCCATGCTGGTCGTCGTGGAAGATCGGGATATCCATCAACTCGCGCAGTCGCTGCTCGATGATGAAGCACTCCGGCGCCTTGATGTCCTCGAGATTGATTCCGCCGAAGCTTGGTCCGAGATAGCGCACCGAGTTGATGAACTCGTCGACATCGCGGGTATCGACCTCAAGGTCGATGCCGTCGACATCGGCGAAGCGCTTGAACAGGACGGCCTTGCCTTCCATCACCGGCTTGCCGGCGAGCGCGCCGAGATTGCCCAGTCCCAGGACGGCCGTGCCATTGGAGATCACCGCCACCAGATTGCCCTTGGAGGTGTAGTCATAGGCGGTCGAGGGATCGCGGGCGATCTCAAGGCAGGGCGCGGCGACGCCCGGCGAATAGGCGAGCGCCAGATCGCGCTGCGTCGTGAGCGGCTTGGTCGCGACGACCTCGATCTTGCCCGGCCGGCCGGCCGCGTGCATGCGCAGCGAATCGAGGTCGAGGTCGGTGTAGGTGCTGATCGCGGCTTCCGAGCCTTTGGCGGCCATTCATTACTCTCCCTGAGGCTGCTCATATTGGCGGCATTCCACCTTCGGTGCCAGCGTGCCGGCATGGTAGACCCTGAGCGGACCGCCATGCCCGACAGCAGCCCCTCCGCGCCGGCCGCGATTCCCGCCGATGCGACGCCGATGATGCGCCAGTACCTGTCGCTGAAGGCGCGGCATGCCGACCATCTGCTGTTCTATCGCATGGGCGATTTCTACGAGCTGTTCTTCGACGACGCCGTGCGCGCGTCGGCGGCGCTCGACATCGCGCTCACCAAGCGTGGCCAGCACCTGGGCGAGGACATTCCGATGTGTGGCGTGCCCGTGCACAGCCACGAGGCCTATCTGTCGCGACTGATCCGCAAGGGCTTCAAGGTGGCGGTCTGCGAGCAGACCGAGGACCTGGCAGAAGCCAAGAAGCGCGGTGCCAAGTCGGTGGTCGAGCGCGCCGTCGTGCGGGTCATCACGCCGGGCACCCTGACCGAGGACACGCTCCTCGACGCCCGCAGCCACAACTACCTCGCTGCCATCGCCGAGGCGCAAGGAGCGCTGGCGCTCGCCTGGCTCGATCTCTCAACTTCCGATTTCGCCGCCCGCCCGATCGAGGTGGCCGCACTGGGGGCCGCACTCGCGCGGCTGGCACCGGGCGAGGTGCTGTTACCCGACCGGTTGCTGGCGCGCGATGGCGTGAAGGCCGCGCTCGCTGACTGGGCGGATGCGCTGACGCCGCTGCCGGCGGCGCGGTTCGACAGCGACAATGCCCGCAAGCGGCTGGAGGCCGCCTATCGCGTGGCGGCGCTCGATAGCTTCGGTGCATTCAGCCGGGCCGAGATCGCCGCCGCCGGCACGCTACTCGACTATGTCGAGCTCACTCAGGCCGGGAAGCGCCCGCAGCTCAGCCCGTTGCGCCGCGAGTGGCCTGACGAGGCGATGGAGATCGACCCCGCCACGCGGCGCAACCTCGAGCTGGTGCGCGCCCTCGATGGCCGGCGCGACGGCAGCCTGCTCGCTACGCTCGATCGCACCTTGACCGGCCCCGGCGCGCGATTGTTGGCCGATCGCTTGGGCGCGCCGCTCACGGACCGCGCCGAGATCGACCGCCGTCTCGATCTGGTGCAGCTCTTCGTCGAGCGCACCGCGCTGCGCGAGCGCGTCCGCGAGGCGTTGAAGCGCGTGCCTGACATCGAGCGCGCTTTGCAGCGGCTGTCGGTCGGGCGCGGGGGGCCGCGCGATCTCGCCGCCCTTGCTTCCGGCCTTGAGGGCGCCGGCGCGCTCGCTGTGCCGCTGGGCGCCGAACCGGAGGCGCTGTTGCCCGCGCCGGCGCCCCTCGGCGCACTGGTGGCGGCGTTGCGCGATCACGAACCGCTGGTCGCGGCGTTGCGCGACGCGCTGGTGGAGGAGCCGCCACTTGCCGCCCGGGATGGCGGCTTCGTGCGAGCGGGCTACCGCGCCGATCTCGACGAGCAGCGCGGCTTGCGCGACGACAGTCGTCGCACGATCGCGGCGTTGGAGGCGCGGTACCGCGGCGAGACCGGCGTCGCCTCGCTCAAGATCCGCCACAACAACATGATCGGGTACCACATCGAGCTGTCGACCCAGCACGCCGAGCGGCTCGATCTCGCCAAGGTGGGATTCACGCGTCGCCAGTCGATGGCCAACGCGCAGCGATTCTCCACGGCCGAACTCGCCGATCTGGAGACGCGCATCGGCCGCGCCGCCGATGGCGCGCTCGCGCTCGAGCTCAAGGTGTTCGACGCGTTGGTGGCTCAGGCGATGGAACGGGCGGTGCCGGTGGGTGCGGCCGCCCGGGCGCTCGCAGCGCTCGATGTAGCGGCGGCGCTGGCCGAACTCGCCGTCACCGAGCGCCATGTGCGCCCGGTGCTGGCGGACGACCGCCGCTTCACCGTCGCTGGTGGCCGCCATCCGGTGGTCGAGGCGGCGCTACGCCGCCAGGGCGGACAGGCCTTTGTGCCAAACGACTGCGAGGCCGGCCCCGAACGGCGGCTCTGGCTGCTGACCGGCCCCAACATGGCGGGCAAGTCGACCTTCCTCCGGCAGAACGCGCTGATTGCGGTGCTGGCGCAGGCGGGATGCTTCGTGCCGGCGACGCATGCCGAGATCGGCATCGTCGACCGCCTGTTCAGCCGTGTCGGTGCCGCCGACGATCTGGCGCGTGGCCGATCCACCTTCATGGTCGAGATGGTCGAGACGGCGGCGATCCTCAATCAGGCGAGCGAGCGCAGCCTCGTCATCCTCGACGAAATCGGCCGCGGCACCGCCACCTTCGACGGCCTGTCGATCGCCTGGGCGACGCTCGAACATCTGCACGAGTCCAACCGCTGCCGCGCGCTCTTCGCCACCCATTTCCACGAGCTGGGCGCGCTCGCCGCCCGTCTGCCGGCACTCGCGCCGCACAGCATGCGCGTGAAGGAATGGCAGGGCGAGGTGGTGTTCCTGCACGAGGTGGTGGCGGGCGCCGCCGACCGCTCCTACGGGCTGCACGTCGCGCGGCTGGCAGGCCTGCCGGAGGCGGTTCTGTCGCGCGCCAGCGAGGTGCTGGCGGCGCTGGAGCGAGGCGAGCAATCCGGCGCGGTGAGCAAGCTCGCCGACGATCTGCCGCTGTTCGCTGCCGCGCCGCCGCGCCCCTCGGGAACCACTGCCGCACCACGGCGCGAGTCCGAGGTCGAGGCGGCGCTTGCGGCGGTCAATCCGGATCAGCTCAGCCCGCGCGAGGCGCTGGAGCTGCTCTACGATTTGCGCGGACGCATCCCGCGATAGGGACGGTCGTCGGGCTCGGGTGGCTCCCAATCGGCGAGCTGGCGGAACACTTGAGCAAGCACACCACCGCCCAGCGCCAACAGGACGCAATCGAACAGACGGGACGCGCCCGCCAACAGCGACGGCGCCCACGGCTTGCGCGGCAGGTGCTGAACGCCCCAGGCGCAGAGGGTCAGCATTGTGAGGGACAGGAGTGCGAGCACGAGGATCATCGCGAACAAGCCGGGCCGCGCGGGCTTGCCGGTGTCCCAGGCCTCGTCGATCGACATGCGCGCGCCGGCGGAGGCGGCGGGCAGCAGCAGCGCGATGAAGGCCAATGCCATCGACCAGATCACAAGATGCGGCAGCCACGGCAGAACGCTGCCGAGAACGTAGGCGACGGACTCCGCGGCGCCGATATCCTTCAACCAGTCGTACACGTAGAAGTGGGGCGCGAAAGACAAGCCCAGCGCCACGACCACCATGCCGCCGGCGACGGCAAGAAAGCGCGGGCGGATCAGCGCGGCGCGCAGCGCGTCGACCTCATCGCAGGGGCTAGCATCCTCGAGCAGCGCGATCCGCATCCAGCGATCGAGGAAGAAGGCATAGACCAGCGAAAACAGCAGGTCCCAACCCCAATGCTCGCGCAGACCGTGAAAGCGATTGTCCCAGGCCAGCACGAACTCGATGCTGACGGTCAGCACGGCGACGACGAACGCGGCGGCCCAGAAGGCCGCCTGGTTGCGCAGCCACAGCGCCACCGAGTCGACCAGCATCCAGCCGATCGCCGGGGTCTCCGCGGACCCGCGCTCGGTCACTACATGCTCCTGCGCGCGAGCGCGGCGCCCTCGGCCAGCGCGCGCAATTTGCCGTAGGCGGTGGCGAGCGTCATCGGCGCCATGCCGCAATTGGTGCTGGCCTGAATGCGCTCCGGCTCGACATACCGGGTCGTTTCCTTGAGAACCGCCGCGACTTCCGCCGGTGTCTCGACACGATCCGACGCCACGTCGATGGCGCCGACCAGCACGGTCTTGGTACGCAGCAGCGCGATCAGCTCCATCGGCACCCGCGAATTGTGACACTCCAGCGAGACCTGGCCGATGCGGCTGCGATCGAGCGCCGGGAAGGTGTCGGCATATTGCCGCCAGCTCTCGCCCAGCGTCTCCTTCCACTTGATGTTGGCCTCGATGCCGTAGCCGTAGCAGATATGCACGGCGGTCTCGCATTTGAGGCCTTGTGCCGCCCGCTCCAGCGCGGCGATGCCCCACTCCACCGTCTCGCGCATGTAGACATTGAACGCAGGCTCGTCGAACTGGATGACATCGACGCCCAGAGCCTCGAGATCGCGGGCTTCCGCGTTCAGCAACTCGGCGAAGGCGAACGCCATCTTGACCCGGTCGCCATAGTGCGCGTCGGCCAGCGTGTCGATCAGCGTCATCGGGCCCGGCAGGGTGAACTTCAGTTTTCGCGCGGTGGCAGCGCGCGCGACGCGAGCCTCGCGCTCATGCACAAAGCTCCGACGCGCAAGTTCGGCCACCACCGTCGGGCAATCGGCCTCGTAGCGGTTGTTGCGGATACCGATCCGTTGCTTGCGCTCGAAATCGACGCCGGAGATCTCGGCGAGAAAGCCGTGCACGAAATGCTGCCGCGCCTGCTCACCATCGCCCACGATATCGATGCCTGCCTCTTCCTGGCGGCGGATCGACAGCAGCGTGGCATCGTCTTTCGCCTCGCCCAGCGGTTCGCCGGTGAGCGTCCAGGGCGCCCAGAGCACATTGGGTGCCGCGAGCCAGGAGGGCTTTGGCAGGCTGCCCGCCAGGGTCGTTTCGAACATCTCAACTCCTTGTCAGCGCAGGTGCGGCAGGGGCGGCCGGTGCGCCGGTGTCGCCCGTTCCCGGCGCGATGATCTGGCCAAAGGTTCCGGGCGCGCGCCAGTTCAGCGTGCCGAAGGCGCCGCAACTGCCACACACCGAATGCCAGGTCTCGTGATGCGCGCCACAAGCGTGGCAGCGCCACGCCCGGTCTGCCGGCGCCTCGGCGGCGCGCTGCAGCCATTCGCGGACGCGCGCGGGATCGCCGCCGGCACGCTCCTCGACTTCGGCCATCATGCGACAGGCGCGGGTCGCGGGTGCCGTGCCGCCGGCGGCCATCAGATGCCGACGCGCTTCGCCCCAGAGACCGGCCTCGATCGAGACGCGGGCAAGCGCCAGATGCGCTTCGAGATCGTCTTCCTTGCCGTGCACCAGGCGTCGCACGACGGCGACCCGCTTCAGCGGATCGCTCTCGCCCGCCGCCTTGAGATAGAGCGGCACGAGATCGGGGTGAGGCGCCAGCGTCCAGGCCCGTTCGAGCGTGCGCTGCGCGCGCTTGGCGTCGCCGCCTGCCAGAGCCAGCTCGGCGTAGCGCAGCGAGACCGCCGTGCGTTCGGGGGCCAGCGCGAACGCGTCGCGGGCGCGGGCGAGCGAGTCGGCGGCGCTTGCCTCCGCCGAACGACTGCGCTCGACCAGCAACAGGGCCTTCAGCGTGCGGCCGCGCTCCGCCGGCACGACTTTGTGGCGCAGGCCGGACTCGAGAGTGGCCTGGGCTTCGGCGAAGCGGCCGCTCTGGGCCTGCATGTCGAACAGCGAGTGGACCACCCAGGCGGTTTGCGGGCGCAGCTCGAAGGCGCGCTCGGCATGGCCCAGCGCCTGCGCGGCGTCGCCATCTTTGAGCGCCTGGCCGATCAGACCGCGCAGTCCCAGCACGGCGGTGTGCTCGTCTTCCAGCATGGCGCGATAGGCGCGCTCGGCGCCGGACTTGTCGCCGGCCAGATGCGCGGCCTGCGCCGACAGCAGGAGCGTCAGCGCCGGCTCCGACAGCAACGATTCGGCCTTGCGCGCGTGCTTCTGCGCCTCCGCGCCATCGCCCGCCGCGACGGCAGCCAATCCCTGGGTCAACGCGCGATAGCCCTGCCGGCGACGGCTCTCGCCCCAGCACTCCAGCAGGGCGCCCGGGGCGCCGGCGATCCAGCGCCACATCAGCCACACGACCGTCGCGATCGTCATCATGACCACGATCACGACCAGCATCACACCGACGCTCGTCTCCAGCCGCCAACCGTGCCAGTCGGCGCTGACCGTGCCGGGCCGCTCGGCCAACCACACCGCCGCGCCCATCGCCAGCGCGCCGACGACGAACCACAGCACCACGCGAAGGATCATCGGCAGCTTCACCGCGCGGCTCCCAACAGGGTGACGGCGTGGGCGGCCAACCGATCGGCGGCACGTCGCGCCGCGATGTGCGCTTCGGCCCGCCCGCGCCAGGCCGCGGCGGGCGGTGCGGCGATGGCGGGCAGTCCCTGCACCAGCTCGAGCGCGCGCGCGATATCGCCGAGATCAAGCGCGGCCTCGGCGCGGGCGAGCCGCGCTTCGGCGCCATCGCCTGCCACATCGGCACCGACGCGGCGGAGCGACACCAACGCGCGCAGCTTGCCGAGCACGCGTTCGCCGAACGAATCATCGGCGAGATCGGCCGCCAGAACATTGCGCGCCATGGCGGGGAAGTCGGCGACCAAGGCCGCGCGCGCGGCGACTCCGCTTGTCGCGAGAGGCTGCAGCGTCGACACGATCTCCTTCAGCGTGGCGTCGTCACCGGCCAGTGGCGGCAGCAGCCGCAGTTCGGTCGCGAAAGGCTGGCCCGTCTCGATCGCCGATGAGAGTCGTGCCGCGATCGCGACGACGGCCGACGCGCGGGCGGCTTGCTCGGCCTTGCCGCCGCCCGTCGGGACAGGGGCCGCGGCGGCAGCCGCGACCTGCGCTTGAAGGCGCTCAACCGATGTTGCGAGAGTCTGTGCCTGCCCGCGCAGACGCGTCGCTTCCTCGCGGCCAAGCGCTGCCGATTGATCGACGGCGGCCAGGGCCGCTCGCAGGCCGGCAATCTCCTGGCGCAGCGCCGCCACATCCTTGTCGGTGTCGCCGGTGGGGGCGGGCGCCGGCGCCGGCGGTGGCACGATGGTGGCCGGACGGCGCTCCAGACTCTCGACGCGCTGGCTGAGTTCACCGATTGCGGGGTCGCGCGTCGGGGTTGGTGCCGGTCGCGCCGCGATCTCGCCCAGCGTCGTTTGGGCAGCGCGGACCCGGCGTTCGAGATCATCCAGCCGCGCGCCCAGATCGCGCCGCGCGGCGTCGGTGGCCGCCACCGCCTCGGCGCGCGCGTCGGCCGCGCTCAGCGTCTTGGGCGGCGAACCTCGCCACAGCGCCTGCATCGATTGCGGCCAGAAGGGCAGCGACGCGACCGTTGCCGCCATCACCAGCGCGGCGCCAACCAGGCCCGAGAGGAACGCGCCCACGGCGCCGACCCCGCGCCGGGGTGGCGGAGGGGTCGCAGGTTCGGGCGCGGATGGCTCGGTCATCGTCATGTCCTCGGGCGAAGGTGCGGCCGGTTGCGGGGCGCGTTCCAGCGCCTCCAGCACGGCCTGTTTGGTGGGGCGCTCGGCGGTGTCGACCGATGCGAAGGGAAGAGTGTCGAGCGCGTGTGCAACGGCGGGGCTGATCGCGACCGCTCGCACCGGGCGCAGCAGCTCCGCGAGATCCGCGCGCGTCACGAGATCGGCGAACACCTGCGCGGCCCGCGCCGAAAAGAACGGCGCGACATCGACCGCGCGCGCCTGCAGCGCCGCGCGAGCGGAGTCAGGCAGCGCCTCGACGGCTTCGGCCTCGTAGAGCGTCACCCGGCCGACCGCAAAGCCCGCGGGCTCCAGCGCCTCGGCGAAGTCAGTCGCGATCTCGGCGCCGCCGACATGCAGGATCGGCCCGCCGGCCGGGTCGAGACGGGTGCGCGCAAGGTCGGCCAGTGCCGCGCCGTCGCCCGACGCGGAGTGGACGCTGGTGAAACCCAGCCCCTCGGCGGTGGCTGCCGTGGTGTCGCCGACCGCCAGTACGGCCATGCCACGCCGCTCGGTGACGCGCGCGAGCGCCTCGGCGCCGTTGGCGCTGCTCAACAGCACGGCCTGCGCCTGCGCCAGCATGTCCTCGAGGTCGGGCGGCGGCGGCAGAGGCTGGAGCCGAAACAGCGGCGCCAGGATCGGCTGGTGTCCACGCCCGGTCAGCGCTTGCGCGAGCCGCGCCGCCTCGGTTTCCGGCCGTGTGATCAGAACGCGCATGGCCCCTCCGTAGCCGCCGGTTTCGAAGGGCGCAACGGGGACGGCGGGCTACAGAAGAACGACACCCTCATGGGCAAGAAGCTGGCGCTTGGTCGGCAGGCCACGGCCGCCGCTATAGCCGCCTTCCCGACCGCCGCTCGCCAGAATCCGGTGACATGGTACGACGATTGGAATGCGGTTGCGTGCGCAGGCGGTACCCACCGCCCGTGGGCCCGACCCGAGTTGCCGGGCGAGCCCGCCATAGGTCGCGGTCTCACCGAAGGGGATCGACTGCATGGCGACCCAGGTCTGGCGCTGCAACTCGGTGCCGTGCTGGGCGATCGGCAGGTCGAAGCGTTTGAGCTTGCCCTGAAAATAGCGGTCGAGCTGGCGCGCGGTCTCGGCCAGGAGCTTGCTGGCGGCGGGCCGTGCGGCGCGCTCGCCGGGCGCCGCCCAGCGAATCGCCGTCAGGGTCTCGTCATCGGCCTCCAGCGCCAGCCGGCCGACGGGTGTATCCAGATACTGCACAGACATGGCGAAACCGTAGCGCCGGGCCGCCGGCTTTGCCAACATGGGGCATGATCGGGGGGAAAGATAACCGGAGCGCCCGCACCGGGCGCCGGGCCGTGTTGGCCGGCGCGCTGTCGCTCACGCCTGCGCTTGCCCTGGGCCAGCAACCACAACAGCAGCGCCGGCAGTCGGCACGGGACGCGGAGGCCGCGATGCCGCCCCTCATCTTCGTTCACGGAAACGGCGATTCCGGCGCGCTCTGGATCAACAATCTGTGGCGTTTCGAGACCAATGGCTGGCGGCGCAACCTTCTGTTCGCGCCCGACCTGCCGTACCCGGAGGCCCTGCGGGACGATGCCAAGTCCGAACCCTTTCGGTCCTCGACCGCCGAGCAGATGGCGGCACTCGCGCGTATCGTCGACGACACCCGCAAGTGGACGCGCCGCCCCAAGGTGGCGCTGATCGCCTCATCGCGCGGCGGCAACACCGTGCGCAACTATCTGAAGAACGGCGGCGGCGCGGCGCATGTCAGCCACGCCGTGCTGTGCGGCGTGCCCAATCGCGGCATCTGGATCTCGGATCAGCTCTTGCCCGGCAACGAGTTCAATGGCGCCGCGCCGTTCCTGCGTCAGCTCAATGCCGGCGCCGACGATCTGATCCCGGGCGTCGAGCTGATGGCGATCCGCTCCGACAAGGCCGACAAGTACGCCCAGCCCGATGGCCGCTACATCGGCGCGCCCGGCAAGCCCACCGGCGTGGGGTTCGACGCCGCCGCGCTGCGCGGCGCGCGCAATGTCTTTCTGGAGGGGCTCGACCATCGCGAGGTCGCCTTTCACAAGCTCGCCTTCGCCGCGATGTACGAGTTCATCGCCGGCAAGCCGCCCGCCACGCTGTTCATCGCCCAGGAACCGAACCCGGTGTTGAACGGGCGCGTCACCGGACAGGCCGACGGCGTTTACACCAATCTTCCGGTGGCCAACGCCGACGTCGAGATCCACGAGGTCGATCCGCGCAGCGGCGAGCGACGCGGCAGCGCGCCGGTGCATCGTCGCACGACCAGCCCCGACGGCTGGTGGGGTCCGTTCGCGGCGCGGCCCGACGTGACGTACGAGTTCGTGCTGCGCATGGCGGGCGAACCGGTGACCCACATCTATCGGCCGCCCTTCCTGCGCTCCAGCGATCTCGTGCATCTGCGGCCGGTCGCCTTCGCCAAGGGCGACGAGACGGCGGGCGCGGTGGTGACGATGAGCCGGCCGCGCGGCTATTTCGGTCCGGGCCGCGACAAGTACCAGCTCGACGGCAAGTCCGCGCCGGGCATCGCGCCCGACGGCGTGCCCACCAGCTCGACGGCACGACAGACGTTCGACGCCCAGCCGCGCACGGTGCTCGCGACGTTCAACAACGAGACCATCGCGGTCCGCACCTGGCCCGCGCGCGAGAACCGGATCGTGGTTGCCGAGTTCCTGAACTGAGGCCCGCAGTCTGGCTCTCAGGCCAGCAAGCGTGCCGTCACCGATAGGTGTACTTGAAGTCGCAGTGGCTCGCGCCCTGCATGATGGTCTGCGTGCGCTCAAGCTTGAGTTTGGGATCGTAGCCCTCGCAGAAAGCGCCGTCGCGGTTGCAACTCAGCAAATGGCCGATCTCGCCCAGGCCCATCGCCTTGTAGGTCTCGGCGTAGCGGCAGCGCACGACGTTGAACGTGAACGTGTCGGCGGTCTGTTCCTTGACCTCGATCTCCAGCGACCCGCCCTTGGTCCAGAGATGCTGGATGTCCTGGAACGACTTGAGCGACGTGCCGCCGGGCACCGTGGCCGCAAACTGGCGCGCCTGCTCGATCGCCGAGCGCCGGACCGAATCGGCGATGGTCTTGCGTGCCACCGCCTCGCCATGGCTCGCCTTCAGCGTTTCGTAGACCTCTTTCAGGATTTCGGCCTCGATGGTCCGCTTCTCCAGCATGGAGAGACCTTCGGGATGGGGTGATTGGCTCATGGTCTGGCTCCTCGGCTTGGCACGGCGGCAGCGTAAAGCAGGATCGCCCCGGCGGAAATCGGTGATCCCTTGACAGGCCGACCCGCGAGTGAAATACCGCCGCGCATGTTCTCGCTCGCCTCCCTCCGGTCGCGACGTCGCCGCCCCCAAGAGCGGCGTGAGAACGCGCGCGCCTAGTCAGGCGCGCCGGATCGCGAAGCCGCTGGAGAACAGAGGCGGCTTCTTCCTTCCTTTTTCTCCAGTTGGCCCGAACGAGGCCCCGAACTCGAGAGAGAGAAGACCATGAGCAACAAGACCAAGCTTTTCATCGACGGCCAGCACGGCACCACCGGCTTGCAGATTCTCGACCGGCTGAAGGATCGACCGGACATCGAGCTGCTCGAGTTGCCGTTGGCCGACCGCAAGGATTTGGGTAAGCGCGCCGAGATCGCCAAGGCGTCCGACATCACCGTACTGTGCCTGCCTGATGCGGCGGCGAAGGAACTGGTGGCCGCCATCGGTGAGTCCGACACCGTCGTGATCGACGCCTCGACGGCGCATCGCGTGGCCGACGGCTGGACCTATGGCTTTCCGGAGATGGCCAAGGATCAGCGCCAGAAGCTGCTCGCCTCCAACCGCATCAGCAATCCGGGCTGCTATCCCACTGGCGCCATCGCGATCCTACGGCCACTGGTCGATGCGGGGTTGGTGCGCGCCGATTCGACGCCCGCCGTCTTCGGTGTCTCGGGCTACAGCGGCGGCGGCAAGGAGCTGATCGCGGTCCATGAGAAGCCGGACGTCGAGCCGTTCGGCCTCTATGGACTGGCGCTCGCGCACAAGCATGTGCCGGAGATGAAGAAGTATTCCGGTCTCAGCCACGCGCCGCTCTTCGTGCCGTCGGTCGGCCACTATGCCCAGGGCATGCTGATCACGGTGCCGATCACGCGCGACATCACCAAGAAGCAGGTGACGGCCAAGGACGTTCACGGCGTGCTCGCCGACCGCTACGCCGGCGAGGCTTTCGTGCCGGTGCGACCGCTCGGTGACAAGTCGTGGCTGGAACGCGACCAGTTCCTGCGCGCCGACCGCTTGACCAACACCAACACCATGGAGCTCGCCGTCTACGGCAACGATGCCGACGGCAATGTGGTGGCGATCGCCTCGCTCGACAATCTCGGCAAGGGCGCGTCGGGTGCGGCCGTGCAGTGCATCAACCTCAAGACCGGGGTCGACGAGACGACGGGTCTCGCGGCCGGCTGAGCGCACCCTCGGTTCACACTCCTTCGTTCTAGCGGCGTCGACAGCCCGTGTTCGCGGGGCGGGAACGCGCGCCTTCAAACATCAGGAGACTCCCATGAAGATCCGCGTTGGCATCGTCGGCATCAGCGGTTTTGGCGGCGGCGAGGCGTTGCGCCTGGTCGCGGGCCACCCGTCTTTCGAGTTGGTCTATGCCGCGGGCGACGGCAGCGCCGGCAGCCGGCTGGTCGACCGCTTCCCCGGCGCGCCGGCAAAGTTGGCTGAGCTGGTGATCGAGAAGTGGGATTCGGCGATCCTGCCGAAGCTCGACGTGCTGTTCGCGTCGCTGCCGACAGGTGCATCGGCCGAGGCGCTGGCCCGAGTCCCGAAGGACGTAAAGATCGTCGATATCGGCGGCGACTATCGCTACGTCGATGGTTGGGCGTACGGCCTGGCCGATATCTGGCCCGACAGAATCGCGGGCAAGAGCCGCGTCGCCAATCCCGGCTGTTTCCCCGCGGCGGCGCTCACCGCGCTCGCGCCGCTGCTGGCGCACACGCTGATCGAACCCGGCAACATCGTGATCGATGCCAAGACGGGCGTCTCCGGCGCCGGCCGTGGCGGCGGCGACAGCGCCTTCGGCTATGCCGAGACCAACGAGAACCTGGTGCCCTACGGCCTGCTGAAGCACACCCACATGCCCGAGATGGCCACAACGATCGAGCGGTTGAGCGGCGGCAACGCTTCGGGGCTGGTGTTCACGCCGCACCTGGTGCCGATGACGCGTGGCATCCTCGCCACGATCTACTGTCGCGGTCACGCGACCACCGCCGACTGCCTCGATGCGGCCCGACACTTCTATGCCGGGCGAGCGTTTGTGCGCGTGACCGACCGGCCGCCGCAAACCAAATGGGCAACCGGCTCGAACTTGGCCCTTGTGAGCTATGCAGCGGACCCCGCGCGCAACCTCGTGATCGCGATGGGCGTGGTCGACAATCTCGGCAAGGGCGCGGCCGGCCAGGCGGTGCAGAACGCGAACCTGATCTGCGGCCTGCCGGAAACCGCGGGTCTCGACGGCTTGCCGGTTTGGCCATGAGGTCCCTTGCGATCCGACCGGCGGCGGTTGCCGACGCGGCGGCCATCCGCACACTTGTGCGCGACGCCTATGCCAAATGGGTGCCGGTGATCGGCCGCGAGCCCAAGCCCATGACCGCCAACTACGAGGCAGCGGTGCGGCTGAACCGCATCGACCTCGCGCACCTCGACCGGGAGCTGGTCGGCCTGATCGAGACCATCGACCGCTCGGATCACCTCCTGATCGAGAACGTCGCCGTCGCCCCGGCGCGGCACGGGCAGGGGTTGGGCCGGGCGCTGATGGCGCATGCCGAGCGCGTGGCGCGCGCCGCCGGCTATCGCGAGGTGCGGCTCTACACCAACAAGATGTTCGCCGCGAACGTGGAGCTCTATCTGGCGCTGGGCTACCGCATCGACCGCGAGGAGGAGTCCGCGCTGGGCGTCACCGTCTATATGAGCAAGCTTCTCGGCCCCTCTGACGCCGTCGCCTCGTAGCCCCGTCAGCCGGCCGCGCCAGCGGCCCGAAGCGCCGCGATCTCGGCCGCGCCGTAGCCCAGCTCGCCCAGCACATCGTCGGTGTCGGCACCCAGCGCTGGCGCCGGACCGGCGGGCTCGGGATCGGGCGAGAAGCCGAGCCGGATCGGCGCGCTGACTGTGCGCGGCATGTCGGCCTGGCGTGTCGGAACGATGGCGCCGCTCGCCACCGCCTGGGTGTCATTGGGCACATCGCGCATCACGCCCAACAGGCCGAAGGTGATTTCACGCGCGCGCAGTCGGGCCTTCCACTCCGGCCAGGGACGCGACGCGAACACCGGATCGAGAATTGCGGCCAGCGCCACCGCGTGGGCGCGGCGTTGCTCGGTGGTGCCGAAGCGCGGATCGGCGAGCAGATCGGGCCGCTCGATCGCGGCGCAGAGTTCGGGCCACAGCTTGTCCTCGCGCACGATCGTGAGCTGGATCCAGCGTCCGTCGGCGGTGCGGTACTGGTTGGCGAGCGCGCTGCGCGGTTCGGTGCGGGGCGGTCGTGGCGCAACATAGGCGCCGAGCAGGGCGCCCTGCACCATCACCGCGTTCGACCAGAGGCCGCTGGCATAGAGCGACGTCGAGACCTCGGAGCCCTGCCCGGTGCGTTCGCGATGGAGGAGCGCCATCGCGATGGCAGCGAAGAGGTTCATACCGGCCATCTGGTCGCCCTGCGCTGGCAGCGAGAAGGCGGGCGACGCATCGCGGTAGGTGAGCGCGTCGAGGAGCCCGGAGCGCGCGAAGAACGCCGTCGAGTCGAAGCCCGGCTGGTCGGCATCGGGCCCGGTCTCGCCGTAGCCGGTAAGCGAGGCATAGACCAGCCGCGGATTGAGCGGCGCCACGTCGGCATAGCGCATGGCCAGCCGCGCGCGCACGCGGGCGGGATAGTTCACCACCATCACGTCGCTGCGCCGGATCAGGCGATCCAGCACCGCGCGCCCCTCGGGTTGTTTGAGGTCGAGCACGACCGAGCGCTTGTTGCGGTTGACCAGGTGCCAGCAGAAATTCACCGGATGCTGTGGCACCGAATGGGCCTGGCCGAGCTTGCGGTTGGGATCGCCCTCGCCCGGCGGCTCGATCTTGATGACCTCCGCGCCATAGTCGCCCAGCACCGTGGTCGCGATCGGCCCGGCGATGAAGCTCGCGAGATCGAGCACCTTGAGGCCGGTGAAGGGAAGCGTCGCCATCGCATCAGCCTGCGGCGGCGCGCCGGTACGGGTCAATCCGGTTGATGCGACTGGCGAAATCTGTTCGATTGCCGGCGCCGTGAAGTATCGCGATCCGCTCCTCGCCCTCGTTCTTGTGGGCCTCGCTGCCGTTGCGACGCAAGCCATTCCCGAACCACCGCTGGCCATCGCTGTTCTGGGCGCGCTCTGTCTCGTGGCCACCGCGGTTCTTCGGCACGCGCGCACCCGTACCGTCACCTTGTCGTTGGGATCGCTGCTGCTGGTGCTGGCGGGCGCCGAGTATGCCGCGCGGCTCGCCACCCCCCAGGCGCATGGCGTTGGGCTCTCCGTCCGCAGCGAGCCGGCGAGCTGGACTGACAATACCCAGCCCGGTGTCGGCTACGGCCTGATCGCCGATCGCACGGTGCGGGCCCGCGCCGATCTCGGCGATCGACAGGTCTATCGCGCCACCTACAGCATCGGCGACGATGGCGCTCGGCGTGTGCCGGGCAACCCGCCAAGTGGCCGTACGGCGTTGTTCGTCGGCGACTCTTTCACGTTTGGCCAGGGACTCGACGACGCCGATACGGTTGCGGCTCGGTTTGTGGCGCTCGCGCCGGGGTGGCGGGCGATCAATCTCGGTGTGCCGGGCTATGCCCCCAACAATGTGCTGCGTGGGTTCGAGATCGGTCGCACCGACCGATTCACCGGTGCGGGCGTGGATACCGTCGTGTTCTGGGCGATTCCCGCCCAGCTGGATCGCGTGATGGGCCACGTCGGTTGGATCGGCACGTCTCCGCGCTACGTGTTGGATGGCTCCGGCAAACCGGTCTTCACCGGCTCGTTCGACGCCCATCGCACCGGCGATCCGCTCCACGGGATGCGCCACTGGGCGCGGCACACGCTGCGGCTCGGTGCCCTGCTCCTGCCGGCCGAGTCCCAGGCGGGCCGCGAGAGGCTGTACCTATCGCTCGTGTTGCGCCTGGCCGAACTCATCCGGGACCGGCATGGCGCGAAACTGGTCGTGCTCCATTCCTGGCCCGACGCTGCGGAGGGCACGGTGGCGAACGCCGAACGCCGGTTTGTGTTCGAGGGACTCCGGGCGGCCGGCATCGCGCTAATTGACGCCAACGAGCCGCCGGCCGGGACAGCCGTGACCCAGCTCACGATTCCCCATGACGGGCACCCCAGCGCCGATGGCACCCGGGTGGTGGCGGAACGGCTGGCCGCATTGCTGGCGGGGCGTTGACGCGAAATCGGCCGCCCAAGCTCCGTTGACTCTCGGCCGGCGGACCTCCAGCCTTTGCTGCAACGACATCCCGGTCCACCGGGAGATCAAGGGGGAAACGCTGCCACGGGATCGCGTCCAGTGAACGCCGTCGTGCCCATGCGCAAGCTCAATCGGCCGGCACCGTCGGTCGAGGTGGAGCGCCGCGCTGACGGCACGCTGATCCTGTCGTCGGGCCTTCCGGCCGACCCCGCGCCGCCTCTTATTATCGACCGTCTGGGTGAGGCCGCGGCGCGCCGACCCGACACCACGTTTCTCGCCGAGCGGGGCGTCGATGGCGACTGGGTCAAGCTCTCCTACGGCGAGGCCTGGCGGCGGACCGGGGCCATCGCCTCCTGGCTGATCGCGCAGGGCTTCGGTCCCGGCGGGCCATCGGTCGTCATCCTGTCGGAGAACTCCATCGACCACGCCATGCTCGCCTTCGGCGCGATGCGGGCCGGTGCGGTGGTGGCACCGCTCTCGCCGGGCTGGTCGCAAGCCGCCGATCTCGCCCGGCTGGAACATGGGCTGAAGACGGTCGAGCCGGGGCTGGTGTTCGCACACGCCTCAACGACATTCGCCGCCGCGCTGGATCGCGCCGAGGCGCGGGGAGCACGCGTTGTGACGGGCGACGGGCGGCGCGGCCTCGCGCTGGCGGCGCTCGCGGCCACCTCAATCGACGCGTCGGTCGCTGAACGCCGGCGCCATATCGGGTCCGAGACGCCCGCGAAGATTCTCTTTACGTCGGGCTCCACCGGTCTGCCGAAGGGCGTGCTCAACACGCACGGCAACCTCGCGGCTGCGACCGAGATGGTGCGCGCGGTCGGCGAACCGCTCGATCCGTCGCGCGTCGCGGTCTCGCTCGATTGGCTGCCCTGGCATCACACCTGGGGTGGCAACGCCAATCTCAACGGCACGGTGCGGGTCGCGGGGACCATGCACATCGACGCGGGTCGACCCTTGCCCGGTCGCTTTGGCGAGACGCTGCGCAATCTGGCTGAACTCGGCCCCTCGGGATTCGGAACGGTGCCGGCGGCGTATCCGATGCTGCTCGATGCGCTGGAGCGCGACGCCGATTTGCGCCAGCGCTTTTTCCGAAACTTGCGCGGGCTGGGCTATGGCGGCGCGCTCCTACCGCAGGAGAGCTTCGAGCGGCTGCAGCGACTCGCCATACAGGAGTTGGGCGAGCGTCTGCCGTTCGGCTGCGGCTGGGGCATGACCGAAACGACCAGCGTCGGACTGATGGTCTACTGGAACGTCGATCGTGCGGGTCTGCTCGGCCTGCCGCTGCCGGGCGCGCGCGCCAAGCTGGTGCCGGCGGGCGATCGCTTTGAACTGCGGGTCGCCGGCCCCAACGTCATGCCGGGCTACTGGAAACGTCCCGATCTCGCCGACGAGGCGTTCGACGAGGAAGGCTTTTTCCGGACCGGCGATGCCGCGCGCTTCGTCGATCCGGCGCGGCCCGAGGCGGGGCTGGAGTTCGCCGGCCGGCTGACCGAGGAGTTCAAACTCGCGTCCGGCACCTGGGTGCGCGCCACAACGTTGCGCACACGCCTGTTGGACGCGCTGCAGCCCGAGGTGCGTGAGCTCGCGATCGCCGGACCCGATCGGCCCTGGCTGGGGGCGCTGGTCTGGCTGGGACCGTTGGCGGCGGCCGATCCCGCGGCGGCGCGGCGCCGTTTGGCGGAACGGCTGGCGGCCTGGAATGGCCGGGCGGGTGGCTCCAGCGAACGGATCCACCGGCTGATCGTGCTGGAGGAACCGCCGTCGCCGGCCGACGGCGAGATGACCGACAAACGTTCGCTGAACACGAGGCGAGTTCTTGAAAGACGGGCGACGGACCTCGCGCGGCTCTTTGCCGAACCGCCCGGGACCGACATCGTCGTGACGGGAGGCAGCTGATGCAGGCCTACATCGTGCGGCGAGTACTCGCCCTGGTCCCGACGCTGATCTTCGCCAGCCTCATCGTGTTCGTCACGGTGCGGCTGATCCCCGGCGATGTCATTGACCTGATGTTGTCGACCAACGATATCGGCGCCGACAGGAAGAGCCGTGAGCAGCTCGAGGCAGCGCTCGGGTTCGACCGGCCGATGGTGTCGCAGTATTTCCGCTGGATCGGCGCGTTCGTTCTGGATGGCAGCCTCGGTCAGTCGCTGTGGCAGAGCACTCCGGTGATGGAGGACATCCTCCATCGACTGCCGATCACCTTTGAGCTCGGCGTCTACGCGCTGGTCGTGGCCTTGCTGGTGGGCATTCCGATCGGGGTCTATTCGGCGGTCGCGCAGGACACGGTCGGCGACTATGTCGCGCGCTCCTTCGCGATTCTGGCGCTCGCGCTTCCGAGCTTCTGGGTCGGCACGCTGGTGATGGTCTTTCCCGCCATCTGGTGGGGCTGGTCGCCGGAGGTGAAGCTCATTCCGTTTTCGGAGGATCCGCTGCGCCATATCGGCCAGATGACGATCCCCGCGCTGATCCTCGGCAAGGCCTTCTCCGCGGTGGTGATGCGGCTCACCCGCACCATGATGCTGGAGGTGATGCGCCAGGACTATATCCGCACCGCGCTCGCCAAGGGGCTGGCGCCGCGCACCACGATCCTGCGGCACGCGCTGCGCAACGCGCTCATTCCGGTGGTGACGCTGGTCGGCCTCCAGGCGCCGGTGCTGGTGGGCGGCGCTGTCATCCTCGAACAGATTTTCGTGCTGCCCGGCATGGGCCAGCTGCTTCTCGAGGCGGTGAGCCAGCGCGACTATCCGGTGATCACCGGCGTGTTCCTGATCGTGGGCCTCGCGGTGGTGTTCATCAATCTTCTGGTCGATCTCAGCTACGGGCTGCTCGATCCCAAGGTGAGGTACCGCTGATGACTAGCCTCGCCCACACCGCGCCGGCCGCGGCGCCCGTGCGCTCCGGCCTCTGGAACTTCCTGGTCCGGCTGTTCCGCGACAAGCCGCTCGGCGCTTTCGGCTTCGTCGTCTGCGTGGTGTTCCTGTTCTGCGGCCTCTTCGCGGATCTGCTGGCGCCCTATGGCTTCAACCAGATCAGCCCGATCAACCGGCTGAAGCCGCCGGGCGAGAAGTACTGGTTCGGGACCGACAATCTCGGCCGGGACATGTTCAGCCGCATCCTCTACGGCGCGCAGCTCTCGGTCATCATCGGTCTCTCGGCCGCCGCGCTCGCCACCGTGGTGTCGGTCGTGATCGGTGTCGTGTCGGGCTATCTCGGCGGCAAGTTCGACATGGTGGTCCAGCGCTTCGTCGACGGCTGGATGGCCTTTCCCGACCTGGTGATCCTGATCGTGGTCGTGTCGGTCGTCGGTCCCGGCATGGGACCGGTGATCGTGATCCTGGGTCTCCTGTACGGAATCGGCGGCAGTCGGATTGTGCGCGGCGCGGTGCTGTCGGTACGCGAGAATGCCTATGTCCACGCCGCCCAGTCGACCGGCGCCTCGCTGCCCCGCATTCTGTGGAAGCACATCCTGCCCAACGTGATGGCGCCGGTGATTGTGCTTTTCACCACGCGCGTCGGCGCCGTGATCCTGGCCGAGTCGGGTCTCGCGTTCCTGGGGCTCGGTGTGCCGCCGCCGGCGCCAACTTGGGGCGGCATGCTGTCGGGGTCCGGCCGCGCCTTCATGTACCAGGGCCCGTGGCTCGCACTCGCACCGGGGCTCTGCATCACCATCGTGGTCTACGCCATCAACGTCTTCGGCGACGCGCTGCGCGATCTGCTCGATCCGCGCATGCGCGGCAGCCGCTGAGCGGGGAGAGAACGACAAGCCGAGGGAGGAAAGACATGGGACTTCTGAAAGCGGCGCTGCTGGGCGGCGCGATGGCGATGGCCGCGACGGGCGTCGCGGCGCAAGCCAATGTCGAGAAACCGAGATATGGCGGCTCGCTCGAGATCGGCACGGTCTACGTGACGCTCTCGGCGCTGTCGTGGGATCCGGCCGACTTCAACTGGAAGCACAACCACGACACCGGCCTGTTCTACGAACAGCTCTTCTCGGGCGATCACAGCAAGAGCGTGAAGGCGGGCGGCCAGTTCAACTACATTCCCGACGCTTGGCTGCCGAGCGACGCGGTGCGCGGCGAGCTGATCGAGAAGTGGGAGTGGAAGCAGGACCCGCTGCGCGTCGAGATGAAGGTCCGCCGCGGGATCTTCTTCCCCGAAAAGCCCGGCGTCATGAAGAAGCGTGAGCTCAACGCCGAGGACATCGTCTATAGCTACAACCGGCTCGACAAGAGCCCGCGCAAGATCGCGACCTACTTCGACCACATCGAGAAGGTCGAGGCGACCGACAGCCATACCGTCGTCTTCCAGATGAAGACGTTCTTCGCCGAGTGGGACTATCGCTTCGGCTGGGGCTATTTCTCGGCCGTCTATCCGAAGGAAGTCGTGGAGGCCGGCGCCGGCAACTGGAAGAACGTGAACGGCACTGGCCCCTACTTCCTGACCGATTTCGTGTCGGGCAGCGCCAACACCTACACCCGCAATCCCGACTATTGGGACAAGGAGAAGATCGGCGGGCAGGAGTACCAGCTGCCGTTCGTCGACAAGATCACCTATCGCACGATCAAGGACGAGGCGACTTTCATCACGGCGCTACGCACCGGCAAGCTCGACATGCTGGAGGCGATCCGCTGGCAGAATGTCGACTCGCTGAAGAAGAGCGCCCCGCAGCTCCAGTGGAGCCGCTGGCTCGCCCAGTCGGGCACGTTCATGGCGATGCGGGTCGACATCGACTCGCCGTTCAAGGACATTCGGGTCCGCCGTGCGTTGAACTACGCGGTGAACAAGGACGAGATCGTCAAGGCCTACTACAACGGCAATGCCGAGCTCTTCGCCTATCCGATGCACCCGGACTATGTCGGCTACTACGAGCCGCTGGATAAGCAACCGAAGTCCGTGCAGGAGCTGTTCAAGTACGATCCGGCCAAGGCCAAGAAGCTGCTCGCCGAGGCGGGCCACCCGCGCGGCTTCAGCGTCAAGGTCCAGGTCTGCTCCTGCAGCCCCGACCATATGGACCTGCTGCCGCTGGTGGCGGGCTATCTCGAGCAGGTCGGCGTCAAGCTCGAGATCCAGCCGATGGAGTACGGCGCGTTCCTGTCGGCGATGACCACGCGCAAGCACACCGCCGCCTACATGATGAACAACGGCCACACCAACCCGACCACGACCATCCGCAAGAGCTTCACCACGGGCCAGACATGGAACCCGGGCGGCTGGTCGGATCCGGCCTTCGACAAGAAGATGGAGCAGGTCTACCAGGAGCCGGACGAGGACAAGCGCAAGGCGATGCTGCGCGAGATGACTACCTACATGCTCGACCAGGCGCCCTACATCTGGCTGCCCACGCCCTACGTCTATTCGGCGTGGTGGCCGTGGGTGAAGAACTATGCCGGCGAGCTGCGCACCGGCGCGGTGCGGCCGGGCCCGGTCTACGCCCGCATCTGGGTGGATCAGGAGATGAAGAAGCGGATGGGCCACTGAGCATGGTCCATTCGATCGGGGCGCGCGCTTGACCGGCGCGCGCCTGCTGAGCGTCAAGGGACTCTCGACCGAGTTCCGCACCGACCGCGGCACCGTGCGCGCGGTCGACGACGTGTCGTTCGACCTCGCGGCGGGCGAAACGCTCGCCATCGTGGGCGAGTCGGGATCGGGCAAGAGCGTGACCGCGCTCTCGGTGCTGCGCCTGATCCCGACGCCGCCCGGACGCATCTCGTCGGGCGAGGTGCTGTTCGAGGGCCGCGATCTCCTGAAGCTCGACGAACGCGAGATCCGCGCGATTCGCGGCAATCGCATCGCCATGATCTTCCAGGAACCGATGAGCTCGCTCAATCCGTCGCTCACGGTCGGACTGCAGATCGCCGAGCCGGTGCAGCTGCACCGCAAGGCGCCGTGGGCGGCGGCGCTCGACAAGGCGGGCGAACTGTTGGAGCGCGTGCGCCTGCCCGACGCCCGCAGCCGCCTGTCCTCCTATCCGCACCAATTCTCCGGCGGCATGCGCCAGCGCGCCATGATCGCGATGGCGCTCGCCTGCCAGCCGCAGCTCATCATCGCCGACGAGCCGACAACGGCGCTCGATGTCACGGTGCAGGCCCAGATCCTCGCGCTGCTGAAGGAACTCACCCGTGCCGCCAACTCGGCGCTGATCCTGATCACCCACGATCTCGGCGTGGTCGCGCGCTACGCCGACCGGGTTTGCGTCATGTATGGCGGCCGCGTCGCCGAGATGGGACCCGCGCGCGAGATCTACGCCCACCCGCGGCACCCCTACACGATCGGCCTGATGGCCTCGGTGCCGCGCCTCGACCAGGAGGCCGGCAGCCGGCTCGTCCCGATCGAGGGCCAGCCACCCGACCTGTCCCGTCTGCCGCCCGGCTGCGCCTTCCAGCCGCGCTGCCGCTTCGCGACCGAGCGATGCCGGGTCGAGCGACCGCCGCTGGTCTCGACCGGCCCCGACCATCTTTCCGCGTGCCATCACCATGACCGCCTCGGCGCCTGATCGCGTCCTCTCCGTCCGCGACCTCAAGGTCCATTTCCCGGTCCTCGCCGGTGCCGTGCTGCGCCGGCAGGTGGGCTCGGTGCGCGCCGTCGATGGCGTGTCCTTCGACGTGCGGCGCGGCGAGACGCTGGGGCTGGTGGGCGAGAGCGGCTGCGGCAAGAGCACCACCGGGCTCGCCGTGCTGCGCATGCTCGACATCACTTCGGGGCGGGTCGAGTTCGAGGGCGAGGACATCACCGGCCTCGACCGCGCCGCCATGCGGCCGATCCGCCGGCGTATGCAGATGGTCTATCAGGATCCGTTCGGCTCGCTGAACCCGCGCATGAAGGTCGCCGAGATCGTCGGCGAGCCGCTGGAGGTGCATGGCCTCGCCGCCGATCGCGCGGCGTTCCGCGAGCGCGTCGCGGCGCTCCTCGACATGGTGGGGCTGCTGCCCGACATGGCCGATCGCTACCCGCACGAATTCTCGGGCGGACAACGCCAGCGCATCGGCATCGCGCGGGCGCTGGCGCTCGAACCCTCGCTGATCGTCTGCGACGAGCCGGTGTCGGCGCTCGATGTCTCGATCCAGGCGCAGGTGGTGAATCTCTTCCAGGAGCTCCAGGAGCGGCTCGGCCTCACCTACATCTTCATCGCCCACGATCTCGCCGTGGTGCGCCACATCAGCCACCGCATCGCCGTCATGTATCTCGGCCGCATCGTCGAGATCGCGCCGCGCGGCGAGCTCTATGCGCGGCCGCTGCATCCCTATACCCAGGCGCTGCTGGCGGCGATCCCGATCCCGGACCCCGCGATCGAGGCCGGCCGGCCGCAGCAGATCATCTCGGGCGAGGTGCCGTCGGCGATGCGCCCGCCTCCGGGTTGCCGCTTCCACACACGCTGTCCCCACGCCATGGACCGTTGCAAGACCGAAGACCCGCCGCTGAAGGAGATCGACGGCGGTCGCGCCGTCGCCTGTCATCTGTACGGCTGACCAAACTACAACCCTTGTTAGGTTGACCAGATAGATTTTCGTTCCATGATTGTTCCCGGTTCGATCCGGAGGACTTCATGCAGGCGCGCATTCGTACCGTGGCGTTTCAGGGCATCGACGTGCTGCCGGTCGATGTCCAGGTCTCGATCGCGCCCGGCATGGTGGCGTTCGGTGTGGTCGGGCTGGCCGACAAGGCCGTGGGCGAGAGTCGGGAGCGGGTTCGCGCGGCGCTGCGCGCGCTGGGGCTCGCCCTGCCGCCGCAGCGGATCACGGTGAACCTCTCGCCCGCCGATCTCGCCAAGGAAGGCAGCCACTACGATCTCCCGATCGCGCTGGGGCTGTTGGTCGCGATCGGGGTCGTCCCGGCCGAGTGTCTGGCCGGGTACGCCGTGTTGGGTGAACTCGCGCTCGATGGCTCGCTCACGCGGGTGGCGGGGGTGCTGCCGGCCGCCATCGCGGCGGCGTCGGGCGGGCGCGGGATCGTCTGCCCGGCGGGTTGCGGCGGCGAGGCGGCCTGGGCCGGCCTCGATGGCGGCGCGACCGGCGAGGGGCCGGGGGTCATCGCGGCGCCCTCGCTGCTGGCGCTCGTGAACCATCTGCGCGGCACCCAGTCGCTCGCCGCCCCCGAGGCGAAGCTGGCGCTGGACGAGACGGCGTATCCCGACCTCTCCGACATCAAGGGGCAGGAGAGCGCCAAGCGGGTGCTCGAGATCGCCGCCGCCGGCGGCCACAACCTCCTGATGATCGGCCCGCCGGGCTCGGGCAAGTCGATGCTGGCGGCGCGCCTGCCCGGCCTGTTGCCACCGCTCGAACCGGAGGAGGCACTGGAAAGCTCGATGGTGCGTTCGGTGGCGGGCGAGCTCGCCGGCGGACGTCTGTCGCGGCGCCGGCCGTTCCGCGACCCGCACCACACCGCCACGCAACAGGCGCTGATCGGCGGCGGCCTGCGCGCCCGCCCGGGCGAGGTCTCGCTCGCCCATCACGGCGTCCTCTTCCTGGACGAGCTGCCCGAATTCAATCGCGCCGCACTGGAGGCGCTGCGCCAACCGCTGGAGACGGGCCGCGTGAGCGTGGCGCGCGCCAACGCCCACGTGACCTATCCCGCGCGATTTCAGCTCATCGCTGCCATGAACCCCTGTCGCTGCGGCCAGCTCGGCACCCCGGAACGCGCCTGCGGGCGCGCGCCGCGCTGCGGTGCCGACTATCAGGGCAAGCTCTCGGGTCCGTTGCTCGACCGCATCGATCTCTGCATCGACGTGCCCGCCGTCTCGGCCGCCGATCTCGCCCTGCCGCCGCCCGCCGAGAGCTCGGCCGATGTCGCCGCCCGGGTGGGCGCGGCCCGTGCCGTCCAGCGCGACCGCCTGGCCCGCGCCCGGCGTCGCGCGTCCCTCGCGCCCGCGTCGGCGCTCGCCGATCCCGACGCCGGCCTGCTGGCCGACCGCGCCCGCGACTGGGGCCAGCCGCGCTGCAACGCCGACCTCGACGGCGCGCTCCTGAAAGAGCTGGCCGATCCCGATGCCGAAGGCCGCGCCCTGCTGCAACGCGCTGCCGAGCGCCTCGGCCTCTCCGCCCGGGCCTGGCACCGCACCCTGCGCGTCGCCCGGACTCTGGCCGATCTCGACGGCGCCGACACCGTCCGCCGCCTCCACATCGCCGAAGCCCTCGCCTACCGCCGCCCGCAACCGCGCCAGGCCTTGGCGGCGTAGGGAGCGGTGGTTGTTTCCCACTCTGCCAAGAGCGCAACCAGTGTGATCGCTGTCGCCAACGCTGGTAGACCTCGTGGTCCGGCCCTCTGTCGCGAACCCCGACTAGGCACTGGCGACCTTTCGCACCACGCCGCCCACACAACGATCGCGTCGTCGGATAGCCTCTAGGGATCGATCAGCACGCCCGGATTGAGCAGGCCCTTCGGGTCGAGCTCGCGTTTGGCGCCGCGCAGCGCCCGGGCGAAGAGTTCGGGCCGCTGCTTGTCGTAGAACGGCCGGTGGAAGCGGCCGACCGCGTGGTGGTGCGTGGTGGTGCCGCCGCGCGCCACCGTCTCGGCGGTGCAGCTCGACAGCACTTCCATGAACTGTTCGAGCTGGCGGCGCTTGTCGAGCAGGCCGCCGAACGTGAAGTAGAGGCACGGCCCGTCGGGATAGACGTGGGTGAAGCGACAGGTGATGCTGCCCTCGCGACCCGTCACCTCGCGGATCTTGGCCTGGGTGAAGGCGGTGACCGCGGCATGGAACTCGCGGAAGCGATCCCAGGTCATCGAGGTCTCGAAGGTCGAGGAGAGGATGCCGCGCGCGACGGCGTGTTCGCTGTAGTGCGGCGCGCGGATGAACTTGTTGCGCCAGGCGCCGGCCGCGCCGGAGCGGTGCGAATTCTCCTCGTCGGCCGAGGCATCGGGCCGGCCGCGGTAATCGGCGCAGATCTCGAGCGCGCGCTTCATCCAGGCGTCGAGCGGATGGTCCGCCGATTCGAACGCCAGCACCAGAACCGCGCTGGTGTCGCTCCACGCGGTGCCGGGCACCGCCTCGCGCGCTTCCAAGAGGCGGCAATTGGCGGGATAGAGCCCCGCCTGCGTGATCGCGCGCACCGCGTCGGCGCCGGCGAAGAAGTCGGGGAAGCGTACGCTCGCGGCCGCCCGGAACGTGGGCTTCTTGCGCAACCGCACCCAGGCCTCGGTGATCAACCCGAGAATGCCCTCCGAGCCGATGAACATGCGGTCGGGGCTCGGCCCCGCGCCCGAGCCGGGCAGACGGCGCGTCTCCAGTGTGCCCTGCGGTGTCACCACCCGCAGGCTCTCCACGAAATCGTCGATATGGGTGTAGAGCGTGGCGTAGTGCCCGCCCGAGCGCGTCGCGATCCAGCCGCCCAGCGTCGAGCAGCGATAGGCTTGCATGTAGTGCCGCATGGTAAGCGGACTGTCGCGCAGCGCGTCCTCGATGGCGGGGCCATAGATGCCGCCCTGGATGCGCGCGGCCTCGCTGACCGTATCGACCTCCAGTACACGGTCCATGTGGCGGAGCGAGATCGTCACCACCTTGTCAAAGGTCGCCTGCGGCTCGATCCCCTTCACGACCGACGAGCCGCCGCCATAGGGGATCGCCACCGCACCGACGCGGTCGCACCACTCCAGCACCCGCGCGACATCGGCCTCGTTCTCGGGGAAGGCGACCGCGTCGGGCGGATTGGGAACCTCGCGCAGGAACATGCGCGTGGCGTCGAAGCCTGCCTTGCCGTAGCTGTGCTCCAGCCGCGTCAGCCGATCCTGCCGTACGATCGGCTGCAGTGCTGTCGGCACGTCGAGGCGCGGCTTGCGCAAGGTGAACTCCTCCTCGCGCGGCGGCGGCGTCACCTCGAACCCGGAGATGCCGTAGCGCGCGGCGATCTCGCGCTCCCACGGGCCGATCTCGTCGGCCGTCAGATCCTCGTCGGCGTAACCCCAGGCATAGAACTTCTTCTGACGGCGCATGGCGACACTCCCGATGGGATCAGGCGGCGGCGGGCAAGCTGTAGGGGATCGGTCGCGCCCGCCCCTTGATCTGGGTCCGGTGCATCACGCGCCGCGCCGCGCCATCGAACGGATCGCGCCGGTGCATGGTGGAGCGATTGTCCCACAGCAGGAGATCGCCCACCCGCCAATGATGCTCGTAGGTGAAGCGCGGTTCGGTGACATGCGCCCATACCCGGTCGAGCAGCGCCTCCGACTCCGCAGCCGAGAGCCCCTCTATATAAGAATTGCGCCGCCGCCCGAGATAGAGCGTCGCGCGCCCGTTGCCGGGATGGCGCAACAGCGCCGGATGCCAGGCCCCCGGCGCCTTGTGCGGATCGTCGGTCGGCGTCACGCCCTGCCGCAGATAGCCGCCGGAATTGTAGGTGCCGTCGTGCTTGATGCGCCGCGTGCCCAGTGCCGCGCGCAGCTCGGCCGGCAACGCATCGGCCGCGGCCTGCATGCCGCAGAACCAGGTGTTGCCGCCGGCGGGCGGAATCTCGAGCGCATGGAGCATCGAGGCATCCGGCGGCAGGTCGAGGTAGCTCATGTCGGTGTGCCAGACCGCTTCGCCCGCGCCCAGCGCGCCGATCGGATCGCCCTTGTCGTCGAGCACGTTGGAGACGACGTAGACATCGGGATATCCGGGCGGGCTCTGGCGGCCACGCTCCTGATTGGGCGGCGGATCGAGTTCGCCCAACCGTCGGCTGAAGGCCAGCAGATCGTCGTCGCTGAGTTTCTGGTCGCGAAACAGCAGCACCGAGTGATCGGTCCAGGCCTTCTCAATGGTCGCGAAGCCGGCATCTGACAAACGGGCGAGATCGACACCGGAGATTTCCGCGCCGACGGCCGGGCTGAGCGGTCGGATGGCGAGCGTCATGTGAGCCTCCATGGAGCCGCGATGATCCGTCGGCGCCGGGTCGCGATCAAGCGCCCAGCGCCTGCACGAGCCACCCCGCGAGACGGGACGCGATCGCGGGATCGAGCGGGCCGGCGAGGCCAAGCCCATCGGGTCCCGCCGGCTTCAGATTGTGGCTGGCACCCGGCGCCACCAGAACCTCGCCTGCCGCGCTGCGCGCTGGCATCGCGTCGAGAAGGGGCTGGATATCGGCCATGGGCACGACCTGATGGTCGGCGCCGCCATGCAGGACCAGACAGGCCGCGGGCAGTCCGCGCAATGCCGTCGCCGGATCGAATGTTGCCGCGCCTTGCCAGAAGCGGCCGGCGTAGGGCGGAAAGATCGCCGACAGGCCCGCGGGCAGATCGGCCGGCACCTGCGCCGAGTGCGCGATGGCCCGCAGCGCGCGACCGGCGTCGGCCACGAGGTGCGGCGCGCCGCGCGCCAGCTGTCGCGTCACCAGCTCGCCGAGCGGATAGCCCGGCATCGACGCCAGGACGACGGCGTGCGGGCGCGACGCTGTGATGCCGTCGAAGGCCGCCAACGCGAGCAACCCGCCCTCGCTGTGGCCCAGCAGGCCGGTGGCGTGGCGCTTGATCTCGTCATGCCGCAAGAGTTCGGCGTGGGCGGCGCGGACATCGCCCACGAAGCGATCCCACGCGAAAAAGACCGCGCGGTCCTCGCCCGCCGCCGGCAGGTCGCGCGCCGATGCGCCGATGCCGCGCTTGTCGTAGCGCAGGGTCGCGATCCCGACCTCCGCCAGAAGCGTCGCGATCGCGCGCAGCAGGTCGATTCGCTGTGGCACTAGCGGATTGTTGCCGTCCCGATCGGTCGGGCCGCTGCCTTGCACCAGCACGACACCGGGCACGTACTGCAACTCGCTGCGTCGCGGCAGCAGCAGCGTCCCCTCCAGTCGCGCGCCGTCGTCAGCGGCAAATCGCACCGTCCGCTCGATCGCGCCGGCGGCGTGGCCCCTCGTCGACACGAGGGCGAGCGGCAGCGTGGCGAGGAAGCGCCGGCCGATCACGGGCGGCGGGCGCCGCTCACGATATGGACGTGGAAATGAAACACGATCTGGCCGGCTTCGCGGCCGATGTTGCTCGCGATGCGATAGCCGCGCTCCTCGACGCCCAGCTCGCGGGCGACGCGGCCGACCGCGCGCCAGAACCCGGCCACCATCGCGTCGGGCGCGGTCGCGCTGAAGTCGGCAAGGCTCACATAGGCGCCCTTGGGGATCACCAGCACATGCACCTCGGCCTTGGGCTGGATGTCGTGGAAGGCGAAGGCGAACTCGTCTTCGTAGACTTTCTTGCAGGGCAACTCGCCGCGCAGGATGCGGGCGAAGACATTGTTGGGATCGTAGGCGGCCATGCCCTTCGCTAGCCCAGCCGCAGCCGCTTGAAAAGCGGTTCGGGCAGCGCGCGCACCGCCGCCATGATCGGCCGCCAGAACCACGGCACATAGACGACCTCGCGGCCGGCGCGATGGGCTGCGACAACGGCGCTTGCCACGCGGTCGGCCGAGCAGAGCAGGGGCGCCGGCACGGAGCGGCCCGCGATCATGCGCGTGGCAACGGGGCCCGGCTTCACCGTCATGACCCGCACGCTTTTTCCATGCAGGCGCGCGCGCAGGCCCGACAGCCAGGCGGTGAAGCCCGCCTTGGCGGCGCCATAGGGGTAGTTCGAGGCGCGCCCGCGATCGCCGGCGACCGAGCTGATGCCGACGATCCAGCCGCCGCCCGAAGCGCCGAGGTACCGCGCCGCAGCTTCGACGGCCAATGCCGGCCCGTTGAAATTGCTGCGCATGAGAAGGTCGCAGTCGGGATGATCGTAGAGTCCGACCGCCATCACCACGATCTCCGGCGTCCGCGGCAAACCATCGAACAGCCGGGTCGTCGATCCGGCATCCAGCACATCCCACTCGTGCGTTGTGACCTCGGCGGCGCCCGAGGCTCGCAAGCGCTCGATCTCGGGGGCGAGCCGGGCGGTCTGCCGCGCGGCCAGCCGGATCGTGCGTCCCTCGCCGGCCCAGGCCCGCGCGAGCGCCAGCCCGATCTCAGACCCTCCGCCCAGGATCAGGACGTCGCCGCTCACAGCGCGAGCCGCTGCGAAAGCGCGGACTGGAACCGATCGGCGCCGGTGGCGCGCCGCCAATTCGCGAAGTGCTCGACCTCGGGTTGGAGGCGCCGCAGCATCGCGGGGCTCGTGCGCGAGTCCTTGGCGAGATAGAGCCGGCCCATGTGGTCGGCGACAATGGCATCGAGTTCATCCATCAGCCGCAGCGTGCGCGCCGAGGCGGGGAAATCAAGGGCCAGCGTGAATCCGGGGCAGGCGAAGCCGATCCAGGCGGGACTGCGCGAGGCGCCCAGCCGCTTCAGGACGGCGAGCGCGGGTTTGACGCCGGCGCGGGCGATGGCGCGCCACACCGCGGCCAACGCGCTCTCCGCCGGCTCGGGCGGCAGCAGGCACTGGTACTGGTGGAAGCCCGCGCGTCCGTAGAGGCGGTTCCAGTTCGCGATGCCATCCAGGGGGAAGGCGATGCGATCGAGCGTGGTCTCGCGGCTGCGCGCCAGTGTGCCGCGACGCAGCGTGTTGAAGAGCGCGATGGCCGGGCGCGACAGAAGGAAACCGGGCGCGTCGACCGGCACCGACGGCCGCCAACGCGGACCCGGCGGCGGGGCCGGCCGATCGAGCGGCGCGGCGCGATGGAGGATCGCGCGATGCCCGTCCATCCAGGCCGCCTGCATCGGCGCCGGCGTATCGAAGGCGGCGAGCAAGTCATGCAACGTCTCGACGTGCAGCCGCTCCTCGCGCCACCAGGTCCATGGCGCGCGCTCCAGCTGGAGCGTGACCTGGGTGATGATGCCGGTAAGCCCCATGCCGCCCAGGCTCGCGCCGAAGAGTTCGCTGTCGGGCGCACACTCTCTTACCTGGCCTTGCGCATCGACGATCTGCAGGCCGCGCACATGGGCGCCGAACGAGCCGGCCGCGGGATGGTTCTTGCCGTGAACGTCGGCCGCCGCCATGCCGCCCAGCGTGACGGCTTGCGTGCCCGGCAGGACCGGCACGCTCCAGCCGTCGGGTGTCGCGTGTTGCAGCAGGGCAGCGAGCGTCAGGCCGGCTTCGGCCCGCACAATTCCGGTCGTGGGGTCGAACGCGAGCAGGCGGTCGAGACGCCGCGTCGAGAGCGTGAGGTTGGTCTGCAGGGCCGCATCGCCATAAGCGCCGCCAGCGCCGCGCGCGATCACCGGCCCGGACTCGGTCGACAGGATCCGGGCGATCTCCGCGACATCGGCCGGTTCGACCAGGCGGCACTCGCGCGGTGCAGTGCGTCCGAAGCCGGTGAGGCGAGTCACGGAAGGCTCGCCATCGTGAACGCCACCAGTGCAAGACCCGCACCGGCAAGGCTCAGCGGGTCGCGGAGCGCGAACAGCACCGGATCGTCGGGCAGTCGCGCGCTGTCGGCGAGCCGCAGGAGCCAAGCGAGCCACAGCGCCTGCACGAGGCAGATCACGTAGAGAAGCGATGGATTGGGATAGAGCGCGTGGACGTCGGGCGCGTTGATATAGAGCGCGAGCACCGCGACCGACAGCAGCGCCGCGATGGCGCCCAGCGCCCTCAAGGTCTTGCGGTCAGCGGGTCCGTAGGGCCGCCCTGGCGCGCCGGCGGTGAGTTCGCCCAGCCGTTTGGCGAGCGCCAGCGCCCCGAACAGGCCGAGCGCGTAGGCGATCAGCCACGGTGAAACGAAGATCGCGGTGGCCGCCCCTCCGGCCAGAACGCGGAGGCCGTAGAAACAGGCGAGCGCGGCCACGTCCCAGCCCTTGCGGTGCTTCAGACGAGCCGAATAGAGCGCCACGCCAGCGAAATACACCCCAAGGCAGAGCGCGAACTTCCACGGCAAGAGCGCGGCAATCGCGAGCGCTCCGGCGACGAGAACCGCGATCGCGGTGCGTGCGGCACCGGCTGATACGGCGCCGGCGGCGATGGCGCGCGCTGATTTTCGCGGGTGGCTGGCATCGCCCGTGCGATCCAGCAGATCGTTCAGGAGATAGCCGGCCGAGGCCGTGAGCCCGAACGCCAGAAGCGCCAAACCGGCCGCAATCAGCGTCGCCGAGCCAGGATCGTGGGCGGCGAAGGGAACGACGAACACCAGGAGGTTCTTGGGCCAGTGCCGCAGGCGAACGGCGTCGACCCAGGCGGAGATCGTGCCGCGGTGCGCCGGCGGGGTCGTCAAGGCCGCTTGCGCGCGGCCTTTTCCGCGAGCCCGGACAGCCCCTCGCGGCGCGCGAGCTCTCGCCAGACCACCTTGGGCTTCAGGTCGGCCGCTGCCCACAGCGCCAGCAGATGGTAGAGTAGGTCGGCGCTTTCGGCGGCGAGCTTGGTCTTGTCGCCGCGCACACCCTCGATCAGCGTCTCGACGGCTTCCTCGCCCAGTTTCTTGGCGATCTGGGCGCGGCCGCGCTTGAACAAGCGGGCGGTGTAGGACTTTTCCGGGTCGCCGCCGCGCCGGCCAAGCAGCACGGTGTGCAGCCGGTCGAGCACATGCTCTTCCGCGCGGGCCGCGCTCGCGGTCGCCGCCCGGCCGGGTTTTTTCTTGGCTTTCTTGTGCTTGGCCATCAGAGGGTCGCTCGCGCCGCCTTCTGTCGTGCGGCAAGAACGCCATTCTACGCCACTTCGGCGGTTTGTCGAACCGGAACGCCTGCCGCGGCGAGGCGTTGCTTGGCCTCGGCGATGGTGAAGGTGCCGAAATGGAAGATCGAGGCCGCGAGCACCGCCGACGCGCCGCCCAGCGTCACGCCCTCGACCAGATGATCGAGCGTGCCGACTCCACCCGAGGCGACGACCGGCACCGGCACGGCGTCCGACACCGCGCGGGTCAGCGCCAAATCGAAACCCGATTTGGTGCCATCGCGGTCCATCGAGGTGATGAGAAGCTCGCCGGCACCCGACTCTGCCATGCGCCGCGCCCAGTCCAGCGCATCGAGGCCCGTGCCCTTGCGGCCGCCATGGGTGAAGACCTCCCATTTGCCGGGAGCGACCTGGCGGGAATCGATCGACACCACGATGCACTGGGCGCCGTATTTTTCGGCGGCTTCCTTGACGAACTCCGGCCGTGTCACGGCGGCGGAGTTGATCCCTACCTTGTCGGCACCGGCCAGCAACAGGCGGCGGATATCCTCGATGGTGCGGACACCGCCGCCGACGGTCAGTGGCATGAAGCACTGTTCGGCCGTACGGGCCACGACATCGAGGATGGTATCGCGGTTCTCGTGGCTGGCCGTGATGTCGAGGAAGGTGAGTTCGTCGGCGCCGGCTTGGTCGTAGACGCGCGCCTGTTCCACCGGATCGCCAGCGTCGCGCAGATCGACGAACTGCACGCCCTTCACTACGCGGCCGGCATGCACGTCGAGGCAGGGGATCAACCGAACTTTCAGCATTCGCCCTACTCTCCGCGCAACGTGCGGATCGCGTCGGGAACGGACATGCGTCCGTCATACAGAGCACGACCGACGATGGCACCGACGATCCCATAGCGCTCGGTTGGCCTCAGCTCCTGCAGGTCCTCGAGCGAGCTGACGCCGCCCGAGGCGATCACCGGCGTCGTGAGGTGCTGGGCGAGCGTCACCGTGGCATCGATATTGGCCCCGCCCATCGCGCCGTCGCGATCGATGTCGGTGTAGATGATCGCGGCGACGCCAGCGTCTTCAAAACGCAGCGCCAGATCGAGCGCGCGGGTGGTGCTCTGCTTGGTCCAGCCGTCGACCGCGACGATGCCGTCGCGGGCGTCGATGCCGACCGCGATGCGGCCGGGCCATTGCCGGCAGGCCGCCTTGACCAGACCGGGCTCACGCACCGCGACCGTGCCCAGAATCACACGGCTGATCCCGGCTTCGATCCATTGGGCAATGCTCTCGATGGTGCGGATGCCGCCGCCCAGCTGGGCCGGCACCTCGATCGCCGAAAGAATCGCACGAACGGCGTCGCGGTTGACCGGGTGGCCTTCGACGGCGCCGTTGAGATCGACCAGATGCAGCCATTCGCAGCCCGCGCTTGCGAAGGCGCGGGCCTGGTCGGCCGGGCTGTCGTTGAACACCGTGGCGCGGGTCATGTCGCCGCGCAGCAGGCGCACGCACTGGCCGTCCTTGAGGTCGATGGCCGGGAACAGGATCATGGCGGCGGGGTTTAGCGCGCCCGCGCCCGCCCTGTCATCCGCGCCGGGCGCTACTCCGTGCCGGTCGTGTACCAGCGACCGTTGCGCTTGGCCCGGTCGACCATGGCCGCGCCGGCGGGCAGGAGCTTGCCCTTGCGGTACAGAGCCTGCGCGCGCCGCTTCTCGCGCGCCGTCCAGGCCGCGCGGGGCTTACGCGGTAGCACTGATCGGCCCCCATCGAGTGGTCCAGATGGAATGCTAGTTCAGAGTTGGCCGTTGCGCTAGTTGGAGCGTGGCCGGCGAAGCCGATCGGCGTAGCGCAGCCGGCCATGCGGCGAATGCAGGCACG
>VGCH01000002.1 GCA_016870115.1 Alphaproteobacteria bacterium
TCAAGACATCGGCTTATCGGAGTCTCGAAACGATCTCTTCAGGCTTGTGCCTCTTCTTCGGCATTGCAGTCCTCCTTCTTGTCAAAAGACATAGTTCAGGGCGGACCACTTTTCAGGGGGAGGACCAGTTCGACGGTCTGGTGGCGGAGTGGCGTGGCGGGTTCGCCGACGATCCGGGTAGCGTACTTGTCTTGCGGCGCGAGATCGCGCTCGCGCATTGGCCGGCAACGGCTGCGGGTCTTGCCGGGCGGCGCGTCGCGGGTCTGTTCCGGCCCTGGGATGGGGTGCCGCCCGAAGGTCGGCGCTACGTTCAGACCTGAGGGTCGAAGACCCAACCGCCGCGCGCGCTGTCCCAACTCCACGCTTCGTGCCAGTGGGCTAGCGAAGCGAGCTCTGCGTCGAAGGCGAAGACCGGATCGATCGCCGAGGCGTGGATGGTCTCGGCGCGCAAGCCGGGCAGCATTCCCGCGTCGTCGCCGGCCAGCGGCGCGAGCGCATCGAGCGCCAGCATGACGCCGCCCTCCGCGAGTCCCGCGATTGTCACCACCGGATCGACCTCGACCTGACCGGCGCCGGCAAGGTTCTGCGCCTCCTGCGGATCAAGCATGCCGGTGACGTAGACTTCGCCCGCCTCGCCGAAGACGCGATCGAGCGGCAGGCCGTAGGCTTGCTCGTCGTAGCCGGCGCCTCCCCAGCGCAGTTCCGGCGGCAGATAGATCGGCCCATCGCCACGGGAGATCTCGACCAGCTCGCCGCCCAGCAACAGGGGCAGCTCGGCCGCAACCGGGTCCGGCGCGGGGCTGGCGGCAGAGTCGGAAGGGGCCGGCTCGCTCATGTCTTTCTTCAATCGTTGGTTTGAATCTAGCGTCTAATTCTATGAAAAAAAAAGAATAGACGCGAGGAAGCCGGCGGGTGACGTGGGTCCCCCGCCGGCCCCCGCAGGACCGGCAAGCCTATCGGTCCCCGGGTAGACGACGCGGCTGTCCAAATCCGACGTCGTCGATGGCGGGCCGCCCGCTCTAGGCGGCGAACCAGCGATAACGCGGCGACAGAAGGCGGAAGGGCACGAGGACCTGACGCAGGCCGACAACGACCGACGTGGCGACAGTCCGGGAGGACCGGTGCGACTTAACCATGGAAACCCCCAAATTCCCGCTGACGCGGGCCCCACAACAAATTGCAGCCTGAGCTGAATAATCTTTTGATTACAACAACTTACCCCACGGCTGACTAAGCCATCGGGCGGTTCGCGGGTCAATCGGGCGATTGCAACAATCGCTTCTGGCCAGCGGCTGCCCGTCGTAGCTTCCCGCCCCTGTGGTGCGGGAGATGAGAATGAACGGCGCGGAAAGTTTGGTGCGGACCCTGGTCGATGGCGGGGTCGAGGTGTGCTTCGCCAATCCCGGAACCTCGGAGATGCACTTCGTCGGCGCGCTTGACCGGGTGCCGGGCATGCGCTGCGTGCTCGGGCTCTTTGAGGGCGTCTGCAGCGGCGCGGCCGACGGCTACTACCGCATGAAAGACAAGCCGGCCTCGACGCTGCTGCATCTCGGGCCGGGCCTCGCCAATGCCGCCGCCAACCTGCACAACGCCAAGAAGGCGGGTTCGGGTGTCGTCAACATCGTGGGCGAGCACGCGCTCTATCACATCAAGTACGACACACCGCTCACCGCCGATATTGAAGGCATCGCAAAGCCCTTTTCGCACTGGGTGAAGACCTCGCCGACATCCAAGACCGTGGCGCTGGATGGCGCGCGCGCGATTCAGGCCGCGCGCGTGGCGCCGGGCCAGATCGCCACCTTGATCCTGCCGGCCGACACCGCCTGGACCGAGGCCGATGGCCCTGCGGTCACACCAGCGACGCCGGCGCCGCCAGCGCCCGACAAGGACGCAGTCGTCGCCGCGGCCAAGGCGCTCTCGACCGGCAAGTCGGCCATGCTGTTCCTGGGCGGCCGCGCATTGCGCGCGCGCGGTCTTGAGCTGGCCGGCAAGATCGCGGCCCGCACCGGTTGTCGCGTGCAAGCCGCCGGTGGCACCGCCCGCATCGAGCGTGGCGCGGGTCGCGTGCAGGTGCTGCGGCTTCACTTTGTGGTCGAGACCGCGCTCGAGATGCTGAAGGGCACGCGTGACATGGTGCTGGTGGGCGCCAAGGCGCCAGCGGCGTTTTTCGCGTACCCGGGCAAGCCGAGTGTTCTCACGCCCAAGGATTGCGCCGTTCATGCGCTCTGCGGCGTCGACGGCGATCCGCTTGCCACTCTGGAGGCATTGGCCGCCGAACTAGGCGCACTGAACGAAGCGCCGACCGGCGTCGCGGCGCCCAAGCGGCCGGACAAGCCGACCGGCGCCTTCACGCTCGACGGACTCGGCGCGGCGCTGGGCGCGACGCTGCCCGAAGGTGCGATCGTGATCGACGAGTCGGTGACGACCGGCCGCGGCTTCTTTCCGTTCAGCGCCGGCGCGCCGCCGCACGACTGGCTGAACAACATGGGCGGCTCGATCGGTTTCGGCGCGCCCGTGGCGGTGGGCACGGCGGTGGCCTGTCCGGATCGCAAGACCGTCGTGATGATCGGCGACGGCAGCGCGATGTACACAATCCAGGCGCTGTGGACGATGGCGCGCGAGTCGCTCGACGTTTGCGTCCTGATCTTCTCAAACCGCTCCTACAAGATTCTCTATAGCCAGCTGTCGGACGTTGGCGCCGCCAATCCCGGACCACGCGCCATCGACATGCTGACGCTCGATCGTCCCACGCTCGATTTCGTCGGCATGGCCAAGAGCATGGGTGTGCCCGGTGCACATGTTCACGATCTTGAGGAGCTGACGCGTCAGCTCACCTTCGCGATGGGCCAGAAGGGGCCCTATCTGATCGACGTCGTGATGTAGGACGGCACTTGCGCCGCACCCTGCATGGCCGTCGCCGCGGCAAGGCGCTGCGCGCGGGCCAGCGCTCGCTGATGGAGACGCTGCTGCCCCGGCTCGCGGTGCAGCTGCCGGCCCCACCTGCGGTTTCGGAGGTGGGCGAGGTCGGCGAGAGCGCCGCCAAGCTCGATCTCCCGGCGCTGTTCGGCGGCACGCCGCCGGCAGGCGGCGTCTGGCTGGAAGTGGGCTTCGGCGGCGGCGAACATCTGGTGTGGCAGGCCGAGCACCACCCCGAGGTCGGGCTGATCGGCTGCGAGCCCTACCTCAATGGCGTCGCCAAGTGCCTCGCGTCCATCGATCGCGCCGGCCTCGCCAATGTTCGCCTCTTCACCGACGATGCGCGCTTTGTGCTGGCGGCGCTCCCCGACAGCGCGCTCGGTCGCGCCTTCGTGCTCTTCCCCGATCCGTGGCCGAAGTCGCGCCACCACAAGCGCCGTTTCATCCAGCGCGCCACACTCGACACTCTGGCCCGCGTGCTCGCGCCGGGTGGAGAGCTGCGGCTTGCGACCGACGATCCCGGCTATTGCCGCTGGATGGCCGAACGCGCCTGCACCCATCCCGCGTTCGAGTGGCTGGCCGAGCGTCCCGCGGACTGGCGCCAGCGGCCCGACGATTGGCCGGCGACCCGCTATGAACGCAAACTGCTGGCCGGCCACCCCCCCACGTTCTTGCGGCTGCGCCGACGCTGACGCGCCAGAGGTTGGGGTGGGCGCGGCTGGCGCCGGTTTTCCTTGCTCTGGCGCGCGCCGAGCCTTATAGGGGCGCATCCTCAATCGGGTTCGCAGGACGGACCGAACAAAAAAGAGTGGGCCGAACGGCCCGCTCTTTTTGTTTGGACCGGCGGCGGGCCCGCCAACCCAGGCGAAAGCCCCCGCGTGACCGAGATCGAACGGCGCATCGAGAGCATCATCGACCCCACCGTGCAGGGCATGGGGTTCGAGTTGGTGCGCGTTGCCATGGGCGGCCGCGGCACGCTGCAGATCATGGTCGAGCGCGCCGACGGCACGGCGATGGATGTCGAGGATTGCGCCACCCTATCGCGGGCGCTCTCGGCCGTCCTCGATGTCGAAGACCCGATCGCCACCGCCTATACGCTGGAAGTGAGCTCGCCTGGCATCGACCGGCCGCTCACCCGGCCCAAGGACTTCACCCGCTGGACCGGACATCTTGCCCGGCTCGAGACGCGCGAGCCGGTGGATGGCCGCCGCCGCTTCAAGGGGACGCTGCTCGGTTTGGAGGGAGACGCGGTGCGTCTGCGCCTCGACGATGGCGCCGAAGCGCGGGTCCCGATGGCCGCCCTGTTGCGGGCCAAACTCGAACTTACCGACGCACTACTCGACGAACACCGCCGCAGCCTTGATGGCCGCGACGCGGTCCACTGACGAACCGGAAAAAGAGGAACGGATCATGGCAACGACGGCGGACATCCCGCGGATGGAGATGCTTCAGGTGGCCGACATGGTCGCCCGCGAGAAGGGCATCGAGCGCGAGGAAGTGCTTGAGGCGATGGAACAGGCGATCCAAAAGTCGGGTCGGGCCAAGTACGGGCTCGAGCATGACATCCGCGCCGAGATCGACCGAAAGACCGGCGAGATCAAGCTGCTGCGCTACATGCAGGTCGCCGATCCGGTCGAGAACGAAGCGACGCAGGTGATGCTGGCCGAGGCGCAGCGCCGCAATCCGGAAGCGCAGGTTGGCGACTTCCTCACCGACGAGCTGCCCCCGATCGATTTCGGCCGGGTCGCCGCCCAGACCGCCAAGCAGGTGATCACCCAGCGCATGCGCGAGAGCGAGCGCAAGCGCCAGTACGAGGAGTTCAAGGATCGCGTCGGCGAGATCGTCTCGGGTATCGTGAAGCGCGTCGACTACGGCAACATCACCATCGACCTGCAGCGCGCCGAGGGTGTGATCCGCCGCGACGAGACGATCCCGCGCGAGAGTCTGCGGGTGAACGACCGGGTTCGCGCCTACATCTTCGATGTTCGCGAGGAGCCGCGCGGCCCGCAGATCTTCCTGTCGCGCAGCCATCCCGAATTCATGGCCAAGCTGTTCACCCAGGAAGTGCCTGAGATCTACGACAACATCATCGAGATCAAGGCGGTTGCGCGCGATCCCGGCAGCCGCGCCAAGATCGCCGTCATCAGCCACGACAGCGCGATCGACCCGATCGGTGCCTGCGTTGGCATGCGTGGCAGCCGTGTCCAGGCGGTCGTGCAGGAGCTGCAGGGCGAGAAGGTCGACATCATCCCGTGGTCGTCCGACACCGCCAACTTCATCGTGAACGCTCTGGCGCCCGCCGAGGTCAGCAAGGTGCTGATGGACGACGACAAGGGCAAGGCCGAGGTCGTGGTGCCTGACGAGCAGTTGAGCCTCGCGATCGGCCGACGCGGCCAGAACGTCAAGCTCGCCTCGCAGCTCACCCGCTGGGAGATCGACATCATCACCGAGACCGAGGAGAGCGAGCGCCGCCAGAAAGAGACGCGCGAGCGCACCGAGATGTTCAAGCTCGCGCTCGACGTCGACGACGTGATCGCCCATCTGCTGGTCGCCGAGCGCTACGCCGCGGTCGAGGATGTCGCCGACGCGCCGATCGAGGAGCTGACCGGCGTGGAGGGCTTCGACGAGGACATCGCCTCCGAGCTTCAGCGCCGCGCCCGCGAGTATATCGAGAAGCGCGACGCCGAATACGCCGCCCGCCTCGCCGAGCTTGGCGTCAGCGAAGAGGTGCGCGGTGCCGACGGCATCACGCTCGCCATGGCGGTGGCGCTGGGTGAACAGGGTGTGAAGTCGCTCGACGACCTCGCCGACCTCGCCTCCGACGAACTCCGCGAGATCGTGGGGGAGACCGCGCTCGACGCCGAGCAGGCCAACGCCATCATCATGAAGGCTCGCGCCCACTGGTTTGGCGACGAGGGCGGCGCGGCGGCCGAAGCTGCCAAGCCGACGGCCTGAGGAGCCCGCGCACTTGATCGTCGAGACCGCCCCGAGCGCAACCGCCGTGCCGCCGCCTCCCATGGCGCCGTCGGCCGGACCTGAGCGCACCTGCATCGTGGAGCGCACCGCGCGTCCCGCGGGTGAGCTGGTGCGTTTCGTGGTGTCGCCGGATGGCAATGTGGTGCCCGACCTCGCGCGTCGGCTGCCCGGCCGCGGCGTCTGGGTGACGGCGCGCCGGGCCGCGGTCGAGGAGGCGACACGCCGCGGAGCGTTCGCCCGGGCGTTCCGCGCCGCCGTGACCGCGTCGGACGATCTCGGCTCGCGTATCGAACGCCTGTTGCTGGAGGGCGCGCTCGCCGATCTCGGTCGCGCACGTCGCGCCGGTCGCGCGGTCGCGGGGTTCACCAAGGCGGGCGAGTGGGTCGAGCGCGGTCGCGCGGGCCTGCTCGTCGTGCCGCTGGCGGCGGCGGGTGACGGCCTGGACAAGCTCGCCGCTCGTGCCGTGCCGGTGGCACGGCTCGGCGACGAGGCCGCGCTGGGCGGCATCTTCGGCCGCGATGCCGCGGTCTATTGCGCGGTCGCGCGCGACGATGCGGGTGGCCGCTTCGTCGAGCGGATCGCCGGCGCCGCCGCACGGTGGCGCCGCTATCGAGACGACGTGGCCGGTTGACGGGCCGGCACGGACCAAGGACAAGACCCCCCATGACGGATCAGAAAGAACCGGCCAAGACCTCCAAGCCGCTGTCGCTCTCGACGGCGGCGCGTCCGGTCGCGCCCAAGGCGGATGCCAGCGTCCGCCAGAAATTCTCGCACGGGCGCTCGCGCGTGGTCGAAGTGGTCAAGACCGCGCCCAAGCGGACTGCGACGCCGGCGGCGGCACCCGCCCGCCCCGCGGCGCCGGCCGCTCCGGCCGCAGCCGCTGAAGGCGCGTCGGCGCGCAATACCCTGAAACTGGGTGCCACTCCGGCGGCCCCCGCCACACCGACGCCCGCCCGCGCAGCTGCGGCGCCCGCCTCGGGTGCGGCCGCGCCGGCAACGCGCGCCGCCCCGGCCGGTGGTGGCCGCGGGGGGATGGTGCTGAAGACGCTGACCGAGGCGGAGAAGACCTCGCGCGCCCGCGCGTTGGTCGATGCCCAGCGCGACGCCGAAGTCGCTCGCCAGCGTTTCGCCGAGGAGCAGGCCCGCCGCGCGGTCGAGGACGAGGCCAAGCGCAAGGCCGACGAGGAGCATCGTCGCCGCCTCGCCGAAGAGGACGCGCGCAAAAAGGCCGAGGACGAGGTCAAGCGAAAGGCCGATGTGCTGGTTCAGAAGCGGCTCGACCAGGCCGCGAGCGCCCCTCAGACTCCGATGGCGCGTCAGGCCCAGGAAATCGTGCAGCCGGGCGCGGCGCGTCCCGTCGATCCGCTGCGCCGTCCGCCGCCGCGTCTGCCGCTGCCGAACAAGCGCCTGCCGCAGCCGCCGGGCGCGCGTCGCGAGGCGCCCAAGCGCCGCGACGGCAAGGTCGACGTGGTGCGCGCGATCAACGACGACAATGATGTGCGCGGTCGTTCAGTCGCGCAGATGCGCCGCCGGCTGGAGCGCGAGCGCCAGCGGGCATACGACGACGCCACACCGGCCCAGAAAGTCTATCGCGACGTCACTATTCCGGAGACCGTGACGGTCCAGGATCTGGCTGCGCGCATGTCCGAGCGCGGCGCCGACGTCATCAAGGCGATGATGCGCATGGGCGTGATGGCCACGATCAACCAGGTGATCGACGCCGACACTGCCGAGCTGATCGTCACCGAAATGGGCCATCGGCCGCGCCGCGTCGCCGAAGGCGACGTCGAGGTCGGGCTGAACGCCGCCGACGATGCGCCGGAGACGCTGGTGGGGCGGCCCCCGGTCGTGACGGTCATGGGCCATGTCGATCACGGCAAGACCTCGTTGCTGGACGCGTTGCGCGCGTCCGATGTCGCGGCCCATGAGGCCGGCGGCATCACCCAGCACATCGGCGCCTACCAGGTGACCCTGCCGTCGGGCCAGAAGATCTCCTTCATCGACACGCCGGGCCACGAAGCCTTCACCGCCATGCGCGCGCGCGGCGCCAAGGTCACCGACATCGTGATCCTGGTGGTCGCGGCCGATGACGGCGTCATGCCCCAGACGAAGGAGGCGATCGCCCACGCCAAGGCGGCCGGCGTGCCGATCATCGTGGCGATCAACAAGATCGACAAGCCGGGCGTCGACCCCAACCGGGTGCGCACCGAGCTGCTGCAGCATGAGATCCAGGTCGAACAGTTCGGCGGTGAGGTCCAGTCGATCGAGGTATCGGCCACCCAACGCACCAACCTCGACAAGCTCGAGGAGGCGATCCTCCTGCAGGCCGAGGTGTTGGAACTGCGCGCCAATCCCGACCGCGCCGCCGACGGTGTGGTGATCGAATCCCAGCTCGATCCGGGCCGCGGTTCGGTCGCGACCGTGCTGGTGCAGCGCGGCACCCTCAAGGCCGGCGACGTGCTGGTCGCGGGCGCCGTGTGGGGCCGCGTGCGTCGTCTGGTCGATGATCGTGGCCAAGCGATCGCTTCCGCCGGCCCCGCCATGCCGGTCGAGATCCTGGGCCTCGACGGCACGCCGCAGGCAGGCGACGAGTTCCATGTCGTCGAGAACGAGGCGCGCGCGCGCGAGATCGCGTCGTTCCGCGAGCGCCGCGACCGCCAGGCCCAGCTGGCCAAGAGCGCCGGCAGCCGCGGCACGCTCGAGGACATGCTGAAGGGCATCCGCGAGGGCAGCGCCAAGGAACTGCCGGTGGTCATCAAGGCCGACGTGCAGGGCTCGGCCGAGGCGCTGGCCGGCGCACTGGCCGCGCAATCGACCGACAAGGTCGCGACTCGCGTCGTCTACAGCGGCGTCGGCGCCATCAGCGAAGCCGACCTTACGCTCGCGCGCGCGTCGAAGGCGCTGATCATCGGTTTCAACGTGCGCGCTAACCCGGTCGCGCGCGAGACCGCCAAGCGCGACAAGATCGACATCCGCTACTACAACATCATCTACAAGGTGACGGAGGATGTCCGCGCCCTGATGACCGGCCTGCTGGAGCCGACCTACAAGGAAGCGTTCCTGGGCAACGCCCAGATCCGCGAGGTCTTCCGCATCACCAAGGCGGGCAACGTCGCGGGCTGCATGATCACCGAAGGCATGGTCAAGCGCGGCGCCAAGGTGCGCCTGCTGCGCGACAGCGTTGTGATCCACGAGGGCACGTTGAAGACGCTGCGTCGCTTCAAGGACGAGGTGCGCGAGGTCAACAACGGCTTCGAGTGCGGCATGGCGTTCGAGAACTACGACGACATCAAGGTCGGCGATGTGATCGAGTGCTACGAGATCGAGGAGGTCCGGCCGACCCTCTAGGGTCGGCCGCTCGACCCCGATGTCGCGCCGCCGCTCGAGCGACTCCGGCCATCGCCCGCCGGGCCAGCGCCAGCTCAGGGTTGGCGAGGAACTGCGACACATCCTGGCCGACCTTCTCGAACGCGGCGAGATGCGCGATCCGGAGCTGCGCGAGGCCACGATCACCGTCACCGCGGTCGATGTCAGCCCAGACCTGCGCAATGCCACGGTCTTTGTGATGCCGCTGGGCGGCGGCGACGCGCCCCGTCTGCTGTCGGCGCTGCGTCGCGCCGCGCCGTGGTTCCGGGCCCGGGTGGGCGAGAAGGCGGTGCTGCGTTACGCGCCAGACCTGCGCTTCGATCTCGACCGCTCGTTCGATGAGGCCGACCGGATCGGGCGGCTGCTGCGTCGCCCCGATGTCGCGCGCGACATTGACGGCTCGGACGGCTAGACCAGCGTCGATCCCTCAACGATTGAGATAGAACTCGTCGCGCGGGAAGAAGTCGGTGTTGGGCGCGCGGGCCGGCCGGGTAGCACCGGTGTTCAGCACCTCGACATTCTTTTCGGTGATCCAGCGGCGCAGCTCGGCGCGGTCGATGCGTGCGGCGGCGAGATGGTCGTCGACCGGCGCGCGGGCCAGCATCTCGAACATCCGCTCACGGCTGTAGGGGATCGGCCGGTCGCTGCCGATCAGCGCCGGGTGGACGAGCGTCACGTAGGGAAAGACAGAGCGGAACGTCTCGACCGTGCGTTCGGTCGGCGCCCATTGCACGTAGAGGCCGCCCGGCGCCAGCCGGCCGCGCACCTGCTCGAAAAACTCGCGCGAGTTCAGCAGCCCCGAAAGCCCCGTCTTGGGCAGGATCGCGTCGGCCTCGATCACGTCGTAGCGACCGCGATCCAGCGCCAGCTGGTGCCGCCCGTCGGCGACACGGATCTCGAAGCGCGGATCGGCGAGCAACCGATCGATACCGGACGTACCACCGCTCGCGGTGTAGGCGCGCAGCGTGTCGATCACCGGCGCCACGATCTCGATCACCCGAACCTTCTCGGTCGCGGGGTTGGCCGCCGCGGCATAGGGCGTGCCGCCCGTGCCGGCGCCGATCACCAGGACGCGCCGGGGATCGGGATGGGTGAGCGGCCCAACAGCACCCAGAAACGCATGAACCGTCGCGAACGGGAGCGAGCTCTGCGAGTGACCCTGGATATAGAGGCGGCCGGATTGTTCGCCGGTGAACTTGAGAAGCGACAGGCCGGTCTTGTCTTCGCGCACGATCGCGCGCTCGCGCTCCGCCAGCCCGTGAAGACGCCGCCAGAAAGTCTCGCCCGACGGAAACAGCACCAGCCCCGCGGCCAACAGGCTCGCCGGCGCCAGCAGCCAGCGCGCCGATCCGCCGCTCGCCAGCGGCAGGACAGCGAAGGCGAGTCCGATCGCGATCAGCAGCTTCAGCGTGCCCGAGGTGCCGAGCAGATCGAGCAGCAGCAGCCCCGCCACCAGACTGCCCGCGCTGTTGCCCACGATGTTGGACAGCTGCACGAGACCCACGCGCTGGCCCAGCCGGCCGATGTCGCGCTGTACCGCCTTCTGGACCACCGGAAACGACAGTCCCATCACGAACGAGGCCGGCAGGACGACGACCGCCAGCAAGAGTGCGATCAGCGCGGTGTCGCCGGCGCGGCCGCTCACGATGTCGTGGTCGACGAAGGTCGCGGGCAGCAGCCCCGCGCCGATCGCACCGTAGATCGCCCAGGCACCGCCCAGCGCCAACGCCGCGGCCGCCGCCTGCATGCCGAAGAAGAAGCGGCGCGGATCCGAAATGCGCGGAATCCAGCGGGCGCCGACCAGCAGGCCCGCCGCGTCACCCAGCAGGAACACAGCCAGCACGAGCGAGAAGCTGTAGCCGTTCGACTGCAACAGGACGCCGGCCAGCCGGTACCAAACGATCTGCAGCGCCACGATCAGGAAACCGCTGATGAAGACCAGGGTCGACCACTCCAGGACCAGTCGCCGATCGGCGGCGTTGTCGACGCTGCGAGCGGGCGGCGCGGCCTCGTCGGCGAGATCGGTGCCGCGTGCGAGCCATAGGCCGCCAGCGGCGACCGCCAGATTGAGCGTCGCGCCGATCCACACCGCGACGTCGAAGCCCACCGTGCCGATCAGGAACCAGCCGCCGACGAAGGCGCCGACACCGGCACCCAAGGTATTCATGCCGTAGAGCCAGCCGATCAGCTCGGCCGATCCCTCCAAGCGTTGCACCACCGCCTTGGAGAGGAACGGCAGCGAACAGCCCATCAGGAAGGTGGGCCAGAGGAGGCCCGCGAACACCACCGCGAACACCGCGCCCCGCGACTCGGCGACGGGCAGCAGCGTGCGATAGACGCCATCGTAGAAAATCCACGGGCTCGCGGCGGCGAAGACCGCGATGCCGACCTCGCAGATCGCGAAGGCCAGGAGCGCACGCCGCCGCGACAGCCGATCGGCATAGAGGCCGGCCACCAGGCTGCCGATGCCGAGCCCCAGCAGGAACGCGCCGACGACCAGGGCGGCGGCGATGGTGTCGGCGCCGGCGAACAGGCCGAGCAAGCGGTGCCAGGCAGTCTGGTAGACAAGGGCGGCGAAGCCGGAGACGAAGAACAGCGCGAACAGCGCGGAGCGGAGTTTCATCTTGTTGGTTCTTCGAGCCGGCCGGTCGCTGGCGCCGCGTCGCGGCCCTCACTAGAAGCGAACGATGGCGCGCAAACGCGGCGGAAACAAGGTCGATGGCTGGGTGGTGCTCGACAAGCCCGTGGGGCTGGGGTCGACGCCGGCGGTCGCGCGCGTGCGTCGCCTGTTCGGCGCGGCCAAGGCGGGTCATGGCGGCACCCTCGATCCGCTGGCCGACGGTGTGCTGCCGATCGCGCTTGGCGAGGCGACCAAGACGGTGCCGTTTGTGATGGACGGAGCCAAGACCTACCGTTTCACGCTGGCGTTCGGCGAGGCGCGCACGACCGACGATCGTGAGGGCGAGGTGACCGAGCGGGCGGAGCATCGACCCGACACCGCCACGCTCGCGGCCGTCCTGCCGCGCTTCGTCGGGCACATCCAACAGGTGCCGCCGGCCTACTCGGCGCTCAAGATCGACGGCCAGCGCGCCTACGACCTGGCGCGTGCCGGAAAGGCGCCCGAGATGACGCCGCGGACGGTTGAGATCCACCGCCTGGAGCTGCTGGACCGGCCGGACCCCGACATCGCGCATCTGGTGGTGGATTGCGGCAAGGGCACCTATATCAGGTCGCTGGCGCGGGACATCGCCCTTGCCCTGGGCAGTGTCGGGCATGTCTCGGCTCTGCGCCGGACGGCCGCAGGCCGCTTCACGGAGGCTGCGGCCATTTCGCTTCCCAAACTGGAGGCTCTCGGCCATATTCCCGCGCTCTTCGGGGCTTTGGCCCCCGTCGCGACCGCGCTGGACGACATCCCGGCGCTGGCCCTGACGGAAGCCGAGGAAGCCCGGTTGCGCCACGGCCAGCCGATCTTCCGACCCGGGGACGCACCGCCCGAACCGTCGCTTCTGCGCGCCGAGATCGGGGACCGGCTTGTGGCCCTTGTCCAGTCCGACGGGGTCTCGTTCCGGCCGGTGCGGGTGTTCAACCTGTAGTCAAACGGAGATGACCGATGTCGATTACAGCCGACCGCAAGGCGGAGCTGATCAAGGCGTATGCGCAGGCCGAGGGTGACACCGGATCGCCTGAGGTTCAGGTGGCCATCCTGAGCGAGCGCATTTCCAACCTGACCGAGCACTTCAAGGGCCACGCCAAGGACCATCATTCACGTCGCGGGCTTCTCAAGCTCGTCGGCCAGCGTCGCCGCCTGCTCGACTATCTGAAGTCGAGGGACGGGTCGCGCTATTCGAAGCTCATCGAGCGGCTGGGTCTGCGCCGCTAGTTCTACCGGCCCCGCCCAATGGCGGGGCCGTTTCGCGTCGCGTCGCCGGCTCCCGTACCGACAGGTCGGCTGGCGCGGCATCGCAGCAACCGGACGGGCAGGGGCGAGAGCGAGCGCCCGATCCGGTCCTGCCGACGCAAGGGCGTCGGCGGGCGGTCGCGGCCTGCGGGGGCAGCACCGGTATGAAAGGAACGAACGAATGTTCAATGTCTTCCGCAAGGAGATCGACTGGGCCGGGCGCAAGCTTGTGCTCGAGACTGGCAAGATCGCGCGCCAGGCCGATGGCGCGGTGATGGCGACGCTGGGCGGCACCACGGTGCTTGCCGCCGTCGTCTTCGAGAAGAAGCCCAAGCCGGGCCTCGACTTCTTCCCGCTGACCGTCAACTACCAGGAGAAGGCTTTCGCCGCGGGCAAAATCCCGGGTGGCTTCTTCAAGCGCGAGGGTCGGCCGAGCGAGAAGGAGGTTCTCACCTCCCGCCTGATCGACCGTCCGATCCGGCCGCTGTTCCACGAGAATTTCCGCAACGAGACGCTGATCGTGGCGACCACGCTCGCCCACGATCTCGAGAACGATCCCGACATCGTCGCGATGATCGCCACGTCGGCGGCGCTGACGCTGAGCGGCGCGCCCTTCATGGGCCCGGTCGGCGCGGCCCGCGTCGGCATGGTCGACGGCAAACTCGCCGTGAACCCGACGCTGAAGCAGCTCGAGACCAGCACGCTCGACCTCGTCGTCGCCGGCACCAAGGAAGGCGTGCTGATGGTCGAGTCCGAGGCCAAGGAACTCGACGAGGCCACGATGCTCGCCGCCGTGATGGAGGGCTTCCGTTCCTTCCAGCCGGTGATCGACGCCATCATCCAGCTGGCCGAACACGCCGCCAAGGACCCCTTCACTCCGGCCGCGCCGTCGCCGGTCGCCGCCGCGGTGGCCGGGAAGCTCAAGGCCGAGGCGCGCGCCAAGCTCGCCGAGGCCTATGGCGAGACGCAGAAGCAGTCGCGTCAGGCCAAGGTCGGCGCCGTGAAGGACGCCGCCAAGAAACTGTTCGAGGGTGACGATGCCTCGCTCGCCGCCTTCGGCGAGCAGTTCGGCAACCTCGAGGCCGACGTCGTGCGTGGCGCCATCCTCGACACCGGCAAGCGCATCGACGGCCGCGACACCAAGACCGTGCGGCCGATCGTGGCCGAGGTCGGCGTGCTGCCGCGCGCCCACGGCTCCTCGCTGTTCACCCGCGGTGAGACCCAGGCGCTCGTGGTGGCGACGCTCGGCACCGGCCAGGACGAGCAGATCATCGACGCGCTCGAGGGCGAGTACCGCGAGCACTTCATGCTGCACTACAACTTCCCGCCCTACTCGGTGGGCGAGGTGCGGCGCATGGGTTCGCCCGGCCGTCGCGAGATCGGCCACGGCAAGCTCGCCTGGCGCGCGATCCGTCCGATGCTGCCGTCGAAGGACAAGTTCCCCTACACGGTGCGCATCGTGTCGGAGATCACTGAGTCGAACGGCTCCTCGTCGATGGCCTCGGTCTGCGGCGGTTCGCTGTCGCTGATGGACGCCGGCGTGCCGATGGAGCGTCCGGTGGCGGGCATCGCCATGGGTCTGATCAAGGAAGGCGAGCGCTTCGCGGTGCTCTCCGACATCCTGGGCGACGAGGACCACCTCGGCGACATGGACTTCAAGGTGGCCGGCACCGATCGCGGTGTCACCTCGCTGCAGATGGACATCAAGATCACCTCGATCACCGAGGAGATCATGCGGGTCGCGCTCGCCCAGGCGAAGGACGGCCGCATCCACATCCTCGGCGAGATGGCGAAGGGGTTGGGCGGCGCCCGCGACAGCGTGAGCCAGAACGCGCCGCGCATCACCCAGTTCTCGATCCCCAAGGACAAGATCCGCGAAGTGATCGGCACCGGCGGCAAGGTGATCCGCGAGATCACCGAGACCACTGGCACCAAGATCGACATCGAGGACGACGGCACGATCAAGGTCGCCGCCGTCGACGCCAACGCCGGCCAGGCCGCGATCGACTGGATCAAGGGCATCGTGGCCGAGCCCGAGATGGGCGTCATCTACACCGGCAAGGTGGTGAAGATCCTGGAGTTCGGCTGCTTCGTGAACTTCCTCGGCTCGCGCGATGGCCTCGTGCACATCTCCGAGCTGGCGCCGCGTCGCGTCGCCAAGGTCGGCGACGTCGTCAAGGAAGGCGAACAGGTCAAGGTCAAGGTACTGGGCATCGATGACCGCGGCAAGGTCCGCCTGTCCATGAAGGCGGTCGACCAGCAGACCGGCGAGGACATCTCCAACAAGCCGCGCGAGGATAGCCCGGCCGCCGACTGATAACGGCGCGCACGACCACACCAACGGCGGCCCTCGGGCCGCCGTTCTCATTTCGACGGAGCGGGACCGGACCGCGGCGCCTCCGCCTGCTGTGTTGCGCTGCCGACGACTGGCGCCCTTGCAACGGGGCTAGTGGACGACAACAAGAGTCACAGCGACGATGACGGCTTCATGCTCGCGGGGAAGTGGACTTTGCGACGGCAACGCGCCGCAGCTTTCTGAATCGCAGCGAGCGTCCAGACACGTCTGGTCGCTTTCCGGCCCGGCGCGCGGCGCAACAGGAGGAGCCTTGCCAATGAGTCCGCTTTACCGCCGTGCGCTGTTGGCCGGCGCCCCGCTCCTGCTGCCCGCCGTCGCCCGCGGGCAGACCCTGCTGACCGCCACGCCGGCGCAGACCGAGGGGCCGTTCTATCCGGCGAGCCTGCCTGCGGATTTCGACAACGATCTGGTGCAGGTGCGCGGTCAGGCGGCGCGCGCGATGGGGACGGTGTTGCATCTGGAAGGCCGCGTGCTCGATCGCGCCGGCCGTCCCGTGCCCGGCGTCACGGTCGAAATCTGGCAGTGCGACGCCCAGGGCATCTACGACCATCCACGCGACAGCCGGCGTGAGCAGCGCGACGGCGCCTTCCAGGGTTTTGGTCGTGTGCAGGTTGAAGCCGATGCGCGCTACCGGTTTCGGACGCTGAGCCCCGTGGCCTATCCAGGCCGCGCGCCGCATATCCATGTCGCCGTGTTGTCGGGGTCGGCGAGACTCGTGTCGCAGTTCTATCTCGCGGGCCACCCCCGCAACGACCGCGATCGGATCTTCCGCGCTGCTACATCGGTGCCGGGTGGGCGTGAGCGCATCGAGATGCGCCCGCAGGACGCGCCGGGACTAGAGGCCGGCGCGCTTGCCGCGACGCTCCATATCGTCCTCGGGTAGCGACCGCGTCGGCTATTCGCCGCCGGTGCTGTCCTTGTAGGCGTCCTGCCGTGGCATGCCGATGGCGTGGTAGCCCGAATCGACGAAATGGACCGTGCCGGTGACTCCGGCACTGAGGTCGGACAGGAGATAGAGCGCCGCGCCGCCGACATCGACCAGCTCGACATTGCGTCGCAGCGGCGCGGCCTCGCGTGAGAGGCGATAGACGTAGCGCGCGCCGCCGATGACCGAACCGGCCAGCGTGCGCATGGGGCCCGCCGACAGCGCGTTCACCCGGACACCCTGCGGCCCAAGATCGGCCGCGAGGTAGCGCACGCTCGCCTCCAGTGCGGCCTTGGCGATGCCCATGACGTTGTAGGACGGCATCACCCGCGTCGCACCCTCGTAGGTGAGCGTGATCAGGCTACCGCCCGCGCTCATCAGCGGCAGCGAGCGCCGCGCGATGTCGGTGAAGGAGAAGCAGGAAATGTCGAGGCTGCGCTTGAAGTTCGCGCGCGTGGTGTCGACGTAGCGGCCCTTCAGCTCCTCCTTGTCGGAGAAGGCGATGGCGTGGACGACGAAATCGAGCCGACCCCACTCGCGCTGGAGGCGCGCGAACAGTCGGTCGAGGCTCGCCTCGTCCTCGACGTCGGCCTCCTCGATCAGGCTCGAGCCCAGTTCCTGCACCATCGGCAGCACCCGCTTGCCGAAGGCGGCGCCCTGGTAGGTAAAGGCCAGCTCGGCGCCCGCGGCGTGCAGAGCCTGGGCGATACCCCAGGCGATCGAGCGATCGTTGGCGACGCCCATCACGAGCCCGCGTTTGCCCTTCATCAGGCCGCCAACAGCCGGCAGTGCGGCCGGGGTAGTCTCTGTCATGGCGCGCTCCTATTGATCGAAGCGCGAGAAGAGCAGGCTCGCATTGGTGCCGCCGAAGCCGAAACTGTTCGACATCACGACACCCAGCCCCGCCTTGTCGATGCGCTGGCGCGCGATCGGGAAATCGCCGGCGGCGGGGTCGAGATTCTCGACGTTGGCGGACGCCGCGATGAAATCGTCACGCAGCATCAGGAGCGTATAGACCGCCTCGTGCGCGCCGGTGGCGCCCTGGCTATGGCCAGTCAGGGACTTGGTCGAGCTGACCATGGGCAGCCGGTCGCCGAAGGCCTTGCGGATGGCGTCGAGCTCGGTGATGTCGCCCACCGGCGTCGAGGTGCCGTGGGTGTTCACATAGTCGACCGGCCGGTTGCGTCGCGGCGCCCCGGGGAAGCCGTCGAGCGCCAGCTTCATGCAACGCACCGCGCCTTCGCCGGAGGGCGCCACCATGTCGGCGCCGTCGGAGGTGGCGCCGTAGCCGATCACCTCGCCGTAGATCTTGGCGCCGCGCGCCTTGGCGGTGTCGAGATCTTCCAGCACCAGCATGCCGCCGCCGCCCGAGATGACGAACCCGTCGCGGTCGCGGTCATAGGCCCGGCTCGCGCGCTGCGGCGTGTCATTATATTTCGAAGACATGGCGCCCATGGCGTCGAACAGCACCGACAATGTCCAGTCCAGCTCCTCGCCGCCGCCCGCGAACATGCGCTCGGCCTTGCCGAGCTGGATGGTCTCGACGGCGTTGCCGATGCAGTGCGCTGAGGTCGAGCAGGCCGAGCTGATCGAGTAGCTGGGGCCCTTGATGCGATAGGCGGTCGCGAGGTTGGCCGAGACGGTGCTCGACATGGCGCGCGGCACTTGGAACGGACCCACGCGCTTGGGTCCCTTTTCCTTCGCCACCATGGCGGCCTGCACGATGGCGCCGGTCGTGGGCCCACCGGATCCCGCGATCACGCCGGTGCGCTCGTTCGACACTTCGGCCTCGGAGAGGCCGGCATCGGCGATGGCCTCCTTCATCGCGAGCCAGGCATAAGCCGCGCCGTGGCCCATGAAGCGCATCAGCCGGCGATCGACCAGCTCGTCGACGTTCATCTTCAGCGTGCCGGCGACCTGGCTGCGGAAGCCGAGCTCCTTGTACTGCGGCACGAACTCGATGCCCGACTTGCCGTCCTTCAGCGACTGCGCGACTTCGGCCGCGTTGTTGCCGATCGACGAGACAACGCCCAGTCCGGTAACGACGACGCGCCGCATCTCAGGCCGCCGCCGCGGGCGCGGCGTCCTTGAACAGACCCACCTTCATGTCGACCACCTCGAAGGCCTGGGTGCCGTCGGCATGCACGAAGCCGTCGGCGATGCCCATCACGAGGCGGCGCAGGATCACCCGCTTCATGTGGACGTGATAGGTGAGCTTCTTCACCGTCGGCACGATCATGCTGGTGAGCTTGACCTCGCCGACGCCCAGTGCCCGGCCGCGGCCCGGCGCCTTCATCCAGCCGAGGAAGAAGCCGCACATCTGCCACAGCGCGTCGAGGCCAAGACAGCCTGGCATCACCGGGTCGCCCTTGAAGTGGCAATCGAAGAACCACAGGTCGGGCCGCACATCCAGCTCGGCCACGATCTCGCCCTTGCCGTACTTGCCGCCGGTTTCGTTGATCGTGACGATCCGGTCGAACATTAGCATCGGCGGCAGCGGGAGCTGCGCATTGCCCGGCCCGAACAAGCGGCCCTTGGCGCACTCGATCAGGTCCTCGAAAGTGTAACTGTTCTTCTGGTCGGCCACCGCCCGGTGCCTCGCGCTTTGTAACAATCGGTAATGAAACGGGAGAATAGGCGGGGAATCCAGGGCTGCAAAGCCTTGAATCCGTCGTGCCGGGCCTTTTCAGCCGCTGACCGGAAGCCTACATAGCAGGCGTTTTATGCCTGCTGCCGCTCCCGACTTCGCCGACCGCCTGCGCGGCGCCGGATTGCGTCCGACGCGCCAGCGCGTGGCGCTTGCACGGCTGCTTTTTGCGGGTGGCCCACGTCACGTTACCGCCGAGGGTCTGCACGCCGAGGCGCGCGCCGGCCGGGCTGCCGTGTCTCTGGCGACCGTCTACAACACCTTGAATCAGTTTCGCGACGCAGGCTTGCTGCGCGAGGTCGTCGTGTCGCCGGGCCGCTCCTATTTCGATACGAACACCCGCCACCACCATCATTTCTACGTCGAGCCGGACGGCGCTTTGCACGATTTTCCGGCCGACCGGGTGAGTGTCGCCGGCCTGCCGTCGGTGCCGCGGGGCACGCGGCTCGACCGCATCGACGTGATCGTCAGGGTGAGGCGCTGACCGTCAGTTTGGAATTGTTCTAAGGAGCTTGACGCCTCCTGTCGCCCCCCCTATATCGACGGGCGAGGTTGGTGCAGGCGCCGACCGCAAAGGAGAGGACGATGGCCAATCTCAAGAATTCCAAGACCGAGAAGAATCTGAAGGACGCGTTCGCCGGCGAGAGCCAGGCCAACCGCCGCTATCTCTATTTCGCCCAGAAGGCCGACGTTGAGGGATACAACGACGTTGCCGTCGTGTTCCGCTCGACCGCCGAAGGCGAGACCGGCCATGCCCACGGCCATCTCGAGTTCCTCGAAGTGACGGGCGACCCGGCCACCGGGCTGCCGATCGGCTCGACCTCGAACAACCTCAAGGCCGCGATCGCTGGCGAGACGCACGAGTACACCGACATGTACCCGGGCATGGCCCGCACGGCGCGCGAAGAGGGCTTCGGCGAGATCGCCGACTGGTTCGAGACGCTCGCCAAGGCCGAGAAGAGCCACGCCGGCCGCTTCCAGAAGGCGCTCGACACGATGGGCTGAGCCCGTCCCGAACATCGGAAGGGGGACCGTTCGGTCCCCCTTTTTCTTGCCCCGGCAAACGCACGAACGGACATCCCATGCGCGAAGGCAGTCTCGAAGCCCCAGTTCGCCACCCGCTGGACTGGCATAGCCCCTGGTTTTGGGACGAGGCGGCGCTCAACAAGGAGATGGAGCGGGTCTTCGACATCTGTCACGGCTGCCGGCGCTGCTTCAATCTCTGCGACTCGTTCCCGACGCTGTTCGATCTGGTCGACAATAGCGCCACGGGCGAGCTCGATGGCGTCGACAAGGCCGACTACGCCAAGGTCGAAGCCGGCTGCACCCTCTGCGACATGTGCTTCATGACCAAGTGTCCCTACGTGCCACCGCACGAGTGGGCGCTGGACTTTCCGCACCTGATGCTGCGCTACCGCGCGGTCAAGGCGAAGAAGGACGGCATCGATCTGGTGACCCGCCAGCTCGCCGAGACCGACCGCAATGGCGCGCTCGCGACCATGACCTCGTCGGTCGCCAACTGGGCCACCGACACTGCCAACAGCTTCGCGCGCGGCATCCTGGAGCGTCGCGCCGGTATCCATCACGGCGCCCGTCTGCCCCGCTATGCCGACGAGACGTTCCTCATCCGCAGTGCGCGCGAGGATGCGACGCCGGTCGAGACCGCACCCGCCTTCGGCAAGCGCAAGGCCGTGCTCTACGCCACCTGTTTCGTGAACTTCAACAACACCGGCATCGGCTCAGCGGCGCGCAAGGTGCTGGCGCTGAACGGCGTCGAGACCGAGGTGATCCATCCCGCCTGCTGCGGCATGCCCAAGCTCGAGCTGGGCGACATCGCCGCGGTAGCTGAGTCGGCGCGCCAGGTGTCGACGGCGCTTCTGCCCTGGGTCGACAAGGGCTACGACGTGATCGCGCTGACGCCGTCCTGTGCGCTGATGCTCAAGTTCGAGTGGCCGCTGATCGTGCCCGAGAGCCCCGACGTGAAGCGGCTCGCCCGCGCGACTTTCGATCTCTCCGAGTACGTCGTCGACATCGCCAAGAAGGAAGGTCTCGCACCCGTTCTGCAGCCGATCGATGGCGGCATCACCGTGCATCTCGCCTGCCATTCGCGGGCACAGAACATGGGCGCCAAGGCCGCCGAAATGCTTCGACTGGTGCCCGCCACCCGGGTCGCGGTGGTCGAGCGCTGCAGCGGCCATGGCGGCATCTGGGGCGCGCGCACGGAAAACTTCGAGACGGCAGTGAAGGTCGGGAAGCCCGCCGCGCAAGCGGCCCTGCGCAACGATACCGCCCATGTTGCCTCCGAATGCCCGCTCGCCGCGGATCATCTTTTGCAGGTGATGGAGATCGAGGCGGGCGAGGGCAAGCCGACGCCGCGTCGCGCGGACCACCCGATCGAACTCTTCGCCCGCGCCTATGGCTGGGAAGGCTGATCGCCATGCCCGCGATGCTCATCACCGAGGCCGACCTCCTGCCGATGGCCGACTATGCCAAGGTCCGGGTTGAGCGCCGTCGCGCCATGACCGAGCTGAAGAAGAATCGTCGGCTGGAGGTCGGACCCTTCGCCACCTTCTACTTCGAATGCCGCGAGACCATGCTGCATCAGGTCCACGAGATGTTGCTGATCGAGAAGGGCGGCCCCGCGCAGATCGCCGATGAGCTGGCGGCCTACAATCCGCTGATCCCGCGCGGGCATGAACTTGTCGCCACCGTGATGTTCGAGATCGACGATCCGATGCGCCGTGCCCGCGTTCTCGCCACCCTGGGCGGTGTCGAACGCACGGCGTTCGTGCGCGTCGGGACGCATCGCGTGACCGGGATGCCCGAGGACGATCAGGAGCGGTCGCGCGATGACGGCAAGGCGTCGGCGGTGCAGTTCATCCGCTTCGCCTTCGACGAGACCGCGATCGCCGCCTTCCGCGCCGACGCAGGTGATGTGGTCGTAGGCTTCGGGCATGCCAACTATGGCCACATGGCGGTGATGTCCGAGGCCGTTCGCGAGGCGCTCTCGCGCGACTTCGACTGAGTCGAGCCCGGCGCCTGCGACGCGCTCAGCGCGCGCGCGGATCCCGTAGCGTATAGGTCACCGGTACGCTGAACACCGCTTGCGGGCCCGGCACCGTGGGCGGCAGCGGTGGGAAGGGTGCGGCCTTGCGGGCCGTTTCAAGCTCGGCGGCATCGATCGCGGGAAAGCCGCTGCTCTGGGCGATCCGGGCGTCGATCAGGCTGCCGTCGCGCGCAATGGTCAGCGTGACCACCACGCGGCCCTGCTCGCCGCGCTCCATCGACGAGCGCGGATAGAATCGGAACTCCGCCAGCCGCCGATGCAGCATGGAGAGATAGCCGGTCTGGCCTGCGCCCGCCGGACCCTGGATGACGTTGCCCGGATTGCTGAGCGGCGAGGGCTGAGGTGGCGCCGCCTGGGTCTCGGGCGCGGGGCGCGGCGGTGCGGGGGCGGGCGGGCGTGGCTGCGCCTGCGGTGGTCGCGGCGGCGGCGGCGGGGGCTGCGGCACCGGGAAGGCGCGCGGATCGACCGGTGGCGGCGGTTCAGGCGGTGGCACCCGCTGCTCCGGGGGAGGTGGCTCCGGTGGCGGTGGGCGCGGCGGCTCGGCCAGCGCCGGTGGCGGGGTTGGCGGTGGCGGTGCGGGCTGAGGCACGGTCAACGCTTCCTGCTGCGGCGGCGCGGCGGGCGGAGTTGGGGCGCCCTGCGCGCCGGGGTCGGGACGGTCGAGCGTGACCTCGATCACCGGCTCTTGCGGCGGTGTGAAGGGCCGAAAGGGCGAGGTCCACCACAGCAGCGCTGCGAACGCCGCATGCAGGACGAGCGCGAACGCCAGCGCCGCCGGCGACATGCGGCCGGCCGGGGAGTCGGCGGAAAGTGCGAGCGCGGTCACGGCGACGCCCTTCTACGCGCCCGCTTCACCGGATGCCACCTGACCTGGGAGCCGCGCTGTCCTGCGACGCGGGCCCCGCGTCGCCGCTGTCAATTGATCGTCTCGCCCCTGTAGACGCCCCATAGGTGGGCGCGCTCAACCCAGCCCGTGACACCGCTCGCGGCGATGCGTACGCGGCACCAGTCGCCGGCGCAGGCGCGGATCTCGCCCATCACCTCAGGCTCCAATCGTGCCACCAGCTCGGCCGACGCCGCCGGCGTCTTGAAGAGATCGGCACCCTTGCCCGTCACCACGAAGCCGCGTTTGCCCGTGAGCAGGCTCTGATGGACCCAACCGCCGGCACCTTGCCAGTCCCGGATGCGCCGCCAATTGTCGAACTCGGCGACGATCTCGACCGGCATGCCCTTGCGCTTGAACACCCAGTCCACCGGATAGCGCGTGCCCGGACCGGTGCGCACATTGGCCTCGCCGGAGCGGACCGAGGCGAAGCGCGGCACCGGCAAACCCGAGCCGCGGCGCGGCCCGGCATTGGTCGGCTCGGCCGCCTGGACTCCCGCCGGAACGGGCCCGGTTTCGAGGCCGCCCATGCCGAGAGGCAGGGCAAGGGCCAGGATCACGAGAAAGCGGCGCAGACGCATCGACCTCCCTTATAGATCAAATCTGAGAAATGGGCGACAAGTCTTTGATATCAGATGTCTTTTGGCCGCAGACCCCTCTCGGGAGCCGCGCTGGACCCGGACGGCCCCGTTTGGTAATCGCTGGCATCGGCCCTCCCGCCAGACCGGTCCCCGCTCGATGCCTGCAAGCCAGAAGAAGAAGCCGCTGGTGATCGTCACCCGCAAGCTTCCCGACGCGATCGAAACGCGGTTGATGGAGCTGTTCGAGACCCGACTGAACGAGGACGACAAGCCGATGAGCGCGGCCCAGCTCGTCGACGCGGCCAAACACGCCGACGTTCTGGTGCCGACCGTCACCGACCGGATCGACGCGCGCGTGCTCTCGCAGGCCGGTCCCAAACTCAAGCTTATCGCGTCCTTCGGCACCGGCGTGGATCACATCGATCTCGACACGGCCCGCCAGCGCGGCATCACCGTCACCAACACGCCGGGCGTTCTCACTGAAGACACCGCCGACATGGCGATGGCACTCGTGCTCGCCACCGCCCGTCGGATGGGCGCCGGCGAGCGCCTTCTGCGCTCCGGCAAATGGACCGGCTGGAGCCCGACCTCGATGCTGGGCGCGCGCCTGCAGGGCAAGCGCCTGGGCATCATCGGTATGGGCCGGATCGGTCAGGCATTGGCGCGGCGCGCCCGCGGCTTCGGCCTCGCGATCCACTATCACAACCGTCGCCGTGTCCATGCCGACACCGAGCGCGAGCTGGAGGCGACCTACTGGGAGAGCCTCGACCAGATGCTCGCCCGGATGGACGTGGTGTCCGTCAATTGCCCGCACACACCCGCGACCTTCCATCTCCTGTCGGCACGGCGGCTGAAGCTGATGAAGCCGGGCGCCATCGTGATCAACGCCGCGCGCGGCGAGGTGATCGACGAGAACGCGATGGTGCGCATGCTGCGCGCGGGCGAACTCGCAGGCGCCGGCCTCGACGTCTACGAGCACGAACCGCAGGTGAACCCGAAGCTCCTCGAGCTCGAGAGCGTGGTGCTTCTGCCGCACATGGGTTCGGCCACTCTCGAGGGCCGCATCGAGATGGGCGAGAAGGTGCTGATCAACATCAAGACCTTCGCCGACGGCCACAAGCCGCCGGACCGCGTCCTGGCGACGATGATCTGATCAGCGATCGCCGGCCGCCGCGGTGCGCGGCAGGCCGCGGCCTTCCAGGGCGTCACGCAGGCTGCGGCCGATCTGGGCGCCGATCAGGATGGTAAGCGACGTCCAGTAGACCCAGACCATGACGGCCGCGATTCCAGCTGCCGCGCCGAAGGCCGAGCCCATCTGGGTCACTTCGAAGTAGAGCACCAGCGCACGGTTGCCGGCGGCGAACAGCAGCGCGTTCACCGCGCCGCTCGCCAGCGCGAAGCGCCAGCGCACGCGGGCGTCAGGCAGCCACTTGTAGATCAGCGTGAAGAAGAAGATCAGCACGCCGTAGCGCACCACCCCCGAGACCGCTGGCCCGATCCAGTCTCCCAGCAGGGGAAAGCTGCGCAGGGCGCCAGCATAGGCCGAAAGCGCGATACTGGTCAGGATCACTGTCAGAAACAGGAGGCCGAGCGCCAGCATCAGCAACACCGCGAGCAGCCGCGACCGGATGCCGGCCATCACCGGGTGATAGCTGCGTGCGTGATGGCCCTGCCAGATGCGGTCCACGCCGGCGTCGAGCTCGACGAAGACTCGCGTGCCCGAATAGACCAGCACCGCAAAGCCCAGCAGCGCGGCGAGCCCGCCACCCCGGAACAGGCTTTCGGCCGCGAACTTGCGGACGACCTCCAGATGCTCCGGTGCCAGCACTTCGCTCGCCGCGTCGACGATCGCCTGCTCGGCGAGCAACCGTCCTACGATCGGCTCGGCGATCGCGATTGAGAAGATCAGGATCGGCCCCAGCGAAAACAGCATGTGAAACGCCATTGCCGCGGCGAACGTGGGCAGTCGGTTGTCGGTGAAGCCCTTGAGGGAAAGGACCGCCGTGCGGTGGACGATCGGCCACATGTCAGCGCAGATGGGCGATGGCGTTGGCGTAGTAGGCCAGCACCGCACGGTCGGTTTCGCTCGGCCGGAACAGCCCATCCTCGCTCTCCAGCACGAGATGCCGGAGCGCCAGTTGTCGCAAGCCCACCGAGATCGAATAGTCGCGATCGCCGCGCGGCACATAGACCTTGGCGCCGCGAGTCTCGAAACCCGCCATCATCGCCTGCGCCCGCGCCTTCAGCTCGAGCTCATCGAGCGGTTCTGCGGCGTCGAGCAGCACCGTCGCCACCACCGACACCGGCAGCACTGGCACGAGTGCGGCGATCTCGCCCATCACCCGGTCGGCCAGTCGCTGGATGGCGGCGAAGCGCGCTTCCTTCTCGAGCGCCCGCACGCCCTGCGGCAGATTCTCGCCTTCGAGCCAGGCGCGGGCCGACACCGGCGCGCCGAAGTTCACGCAGGCGTAGCCGAAGCGATACCAGCGGCCGCGCAACATTAGTCCCAGCTGGTGGCCGATGAAGCCGAGCGCGGTGCGCGCGGCGTACACCGCGCCGCGTCGCGGCGCTTCGCTGTCGAGCGCGCGCAGCAAGGTGCGATCTTCCAGCACCCGGTCGTAGTTCAGCGCCACCGGCACAAAGACGATGTCGTGCGCGCCCGCCGGATCGAACGACTTCAGCATGTAGTCGAACAGCCCCAGCTTGGCGGGCCTGAGCTTGCCGTCGCGGCTGAGCCCGCCTTCGGGATACATCGCCTGCGCCACGCCCGCGTCGGTCGCCATGTGCACGTAGCGCTCCAGCACGCGGCGATAGACCGGGTTGTTGGAGTTGCGTCGCACGAAATAGGCGCCCATCGAGCGGATCAGCTGTTGCAGCGGCCAGATGCGCGCCCATTCGCCGACCGCGTAGCTTAGCGTCGTGCGCTCGGCAGCGAGGAAGGCCACCAGCACGTAGTCCATGTTGCTGCGGTGGTTCATCACAAACACCACCGTGGCGTCGGGCGCGACGCCGGCCAGCGCCTGCTCATGCGCGAAGCCGAGCCGCACGCGATAGAGGAACCTCGCGATCGCGCGACGCGCGGGCGATCGAGTAGCCGACGCGGAAATAGATGTAGGCGTTGAAGGCCGGCACAATCTCGCGGGCATAGCGCTGGACCTCGGCCATCGCCGCCTCGCGTGGAATGCCGGTGCTCTTGGCGTGTTCGGTGGCGGCCTGCACGACCTGCGCGTCGTAGACCAGCCGGTCGATCAGGACCTGCCGCTTGGTCAGCTGGAACGGCTTGATCTCGACGCTGAGACGCCGGTTGACGCGGTCGATCAGCCGGTTGAGCCGCCGCCGCAGGAACCAGCGGCTGCCCGGGATCAGCAACCGGTCGAGCAGCGACCACAGCGCGAACGCCGCGATGGGCAGGAACAGCCACAGTGGGACCGTGACCGGCGCTTCCATGTCTTCTCCCCCCGCCGCGCGCCTGGAGTCTTTCCGATCCGGCTGGCCTCAGCTGGATCGGACAGCTGACAAACGAGGCATCGCGACTGGCGTGTTTCCTTGCGGATGGAACCGCGGGAGCGATTTCACCCGAGCCGCAATCACTCTAGGACGCCCCACTTACGGTGTCATCTCGGTGCCGCGAGGGCCCTTTCCCCGTGCCGTCGCTGTGCATTGTCCGATTCTCTTCGCGTCGCCCCTTGAACCGCTCAGCGGCCGGGCCATCTGGGCTGGAACCGTCGGCACGGGCCCCTCTGGCGAGTCCCCTCGCGATGTCGGACCGACGGATCATCAGGGACAAGAGGGGGCTCGCATGTTCGAGACGATTCTGTTTGGCCAGCTTTGGGGAACGCCCGGCTGGATGTGGCTTGCCTTCATCGGCATCGTGATCACGATCCTGGCGCTCGATCTCGGCGTTCTGCACAAGGGCACGCGCGAGATTTCCATGAGCGAGAGCCTCTGGATGTGCGCCGGTTACGCCGCGCTCGCCGCGATCTTCGGCGCCTGGGTCTGGTGGGCGCACGGGGCGAAGGACGGTCTCGACTTCTTCACCGGCTATGTCGTCGAATACAGCCTCGCGATGGACAATGTCTTCGCCATCGCCATGATCTTCACCTACTTCGCCGTGCCGCGCGAGTACCAGCACCGCGTGCTGTTCTGGGGCATCCTGGGTGTCATCGTCATGCGCGGCATCATGATCGCGCTGGGCGCCGCACTGATCGTCGAGTTCAGCTGGATCCTCTATGTCTTCGGCGCCTTCCTGGTGCTGACCGGCATCAAGATGATGTTGGCTGGCGACAAGCCGATGGATCTGTCGAAGAACCCGGTTCTGCTCTGGCTGCGTCGCCACATGCGCGTCACCGACAACTATCATGGCGAGCGCTTCTTCGTGAACCTGCCGGACAAGACCAGCGGGAAGATCGTGCGTCACGCCACGCCGCTCTTCCTGTGCCTGGTGCTGGTCGAGGCGATCGATCTCGTCTTCGCGGTCGACAGCGTGCCGGCGATCTTCGCCATCACCCAGGATCCGTTCATCGTCTATACCAGCAACATCTTCGCCATCATGGGCCTGCGCGCGCTCTATTTCGCGCTGGCCGCGCTCGTCCACCGGTTCCGCTATCTCAAGTACGCGCTCGCCATGATCCTGGTGGTCGTGGGCGCCAAGATCTTCGCGGTCAACATCGTGGGCCACGTCCCGGCCTGGCTGTCGCTCTCCGTCACGATCTCGCTGCTGGCAGGCGGCATCCTCCTCTCGCTGTGGAAGACCCGCGGCGAGAAGGCGGAGGCCGCCGCCACCGCCGTCAGTAAGGCTTGACGCCCAGTCCGGCCGCCGCGACCAGCAGCGAGGCGATCAGCACCGTCACCAGCCCGAGGATGGTGCCCATGCGGCGGCCCTGCGGCACGTAGCCCAGCATGCCGCCGGCATGGATGACGCGGGAGACGAGAAGCGCCACCGACAGGAACGCCACCGTGCGGAAGCCGTACATGAAGCTGGCGACGAAGATCAGGATCAGGGTGATCGGCGCCGTCTCGATCAGGTTGGCGTGGGCGCGGATCGCCTTGGTGAGATCGGGATCGCCACCATCGCCCAGCGATACTTTCCGCGAGATTCGGTAGCGGCTGACATTCAGCACCAGCGCGATGTAGAGCAGGCCGAGCAGGCCGAGGCAGACGACGAAGACGCTCATGGAGTTCCTCCGCAAGGGGCGCACAGCCTATCACGCTCCCGCGAGCCCGGCTTTGCGAACTGTCCGGCCGGGCCCATATTGGGACGACGCCGAGGGAGACACGCCATGTGGCAGATGCTGCGCAAGAAGATCGAGATGCCGACGCCGGAGCGGGCACTGCCCGGCCGGTCCAGCCCCGCCTTCGCCGTGCCGATGCGCCATCATGTGAACGGCAACCCGATCCAGCCGCCCTTTCCCGCCGGCATCGAGCGGCTGGTGGTCGGCATGGGCTGCTTCTGGGGCGCCGAGCGGCTCTTCTGGCAGTTGCCGGGAGTCTTCTCGACCGCCGTCGGCTACACCGCCGGCCTGACGCCGCATCCGACCTACGAGGAGGTCTGTTCCGGCTTCACCGGTCACAACGAGGTCGTGGCGATCTGGTTCGATCCCCGCGAGGTCCCGCTCGCCCGCGTCCTCAAGACCTTCTGGGAGGGACACGACCCGACCCAGGGCATGCGGCAGGGCAACGATGTCGGCACGCAGTATCGCTCCGGCATCTATGTGGCCGGCGAGGCGCAGCGCGCCGCCGCGACCGCCTCTAAGGACATGTATGGACGCGAACTCGCGCGCCGCGGGCTCGATCCGATCACGACGGAAATCCTCGACGCGCCGGAGTTCTTCTACGCCGAGGGCTACCACCAGCAGTATCTCGCCAAGAACCCCGGCGGCTATTGCGGCCTCGGCGGCACCGGCGTCGCCTGTCCGATCGGGCTCGGAGTAGCCGCGGAGTAGGGCGCGCGACGGTCCACGACGCCCACCCGCCGCCGCGTGGCGTCAGCCTCGGTGGATGGCCTCTCCCAACGCCGCAACAAATCGGTCGATCTCCGCCTCGTCGTTGTAGACATGCACTGAGGCGCGCATGACGGTGGGGAGCCCGCGCCCCTTGAGATCGAGCCTCGAGGAGAACTGCGTGGAGACCGTGACGTTGATCTTTCGCGCGCGCAGCCCGGCCTTCAGCGCGGCATGGTCCGCGCCCGGCACGGCGAAGGTGACGATCCCGCCCTTCAGCTGGCCGAGATCGGTCAGCACGACTCCCTTCATCTCGGCGAGCCGCGCGCGCAAGCCATCGGCCAGCGTGCGGATGCGCCCCCATATCGCGTCCATGCCGAGCTCGTTCGCCTGATCGACGGCCGCCTTGAGGCCGACAACGCCCGCGAAGTACCGCTCCCAGTTCTCGAAGCGCAGCGCGCCCGGCACCACGCTGTAGCCGCGATCCTCCGTCCAGCGCGCGGCGTGATTGTCGAGGAACACCGGTTCGATGTCGCCCGTCGTCTTCTCGCGCGCATAGAGAAAGCCCGTGCCGCGCGGGCCGCGCAGGTACTTGCGTCCCGTCACCGACAGGAAATCGCAGCCAACCGCGTCCACATCGACCGGCAACTGCCCCACCGACTGGCAGGCATCGAGCAGATAGAGCACGCCCGCCGCGTTGGCGATCTTGCCGACCGCCTCCGCCGGCTGAACAAGCCCGCCCTGGGTCGGCACATGGCTGATCGAGATCAGTCGGGTGCGCTTGTCAATCGCGCGCTCGAGCGCGGCGAGGTCGATCTGGCCCGAGGCATCGTCGGGCACCACCACGATTTCCGCCCCGGTCTTCTTCGCCACCTGGAGGTAGGAGATGAAGTTCGACGAGTACTCGCTGACGCAGGTCAGGATGCGATCGCCCGGCCGGAAGTCGAGCGAATAGAACGCCATATCCCACGCCCGTGTCGCGTTCTCGATGAAGGCGATCTCGCCCGCTTGGGCGCCGATCAGGCGCGCGACCGCGGGATAGAAACCGTCGAGCTCGGAGCGTTTCGCATCGGCCGCCTCATAGCCGCCGATCTCGCCCTCCAGCCGAAGATAGTCGAGCGTGGCATCGAGCGTGCGCCGACTCGGCAACGCCGATCCCGCGGCGTTGAGATGCAGAACGTGAGCGGTCCCCGGCGTTTCCGCCCGCAACCGGTTGATGTCGAGAGTCATGCCTGTCGCCTCGCTGTCCTCGGATTCCACGCCATCCCATCATCCCTGTTCCCGCCCCTGTCCCCGTCCTGCGGGGTGAGGGAGTGAGGGGTCGCGGGTCAGAACTTACCCTGCTCCTTCAGCACCTCTTCGGCCACCCGCAGCGCGTCGATAGCGGCGGGGAAGCCGCAATAGGCGATGGCATGGGTGAAAATCTCGCGCAGCTCCAGCTTGGTGCAGCCGTTGTTCAGCGCGCCCACCAGATGGAGCTTCAGCTCGTGCGGCCGGTTCAGCGCGCACAGCATCGCCACCGTGATCATGCTGCGCTGCTTGCGGTCGAGCCCGTCACGGGTCCACAGCGAGGCATAGGCGAACTCCTCACTGAAGGCGCGCACCGGCGCCCAGAAATCGTTGTTGGTCGCGTCGCGCCGCGCGAGATAGTCTTTGCCCAGAACGTCGGCCAGAACCTTGCGGCCGGCGTCGCTCAGCGTCTTGTGGGCGTCGGTCTCGGTCATATGTCGTCCTCCTTGTTCGATCGCTTACCAGAATGGCTGCGCCCCGTCGCGCGTCCCGCGTCGCCCGAACCCGACACTGTCGAGATCGAGCATGAGGGCCGTGTGATGCCGCTTCGCTTCCAGCGCAGCCCGCGCGCGCGGCGGGCGTCTTTGCGGGTCGATCCGGCAGGCCGGCGCATCGTGCTGGTGGTGCCCGAACGCATGTCTCGCGCCATCGCGCTCGCTTTCGCCGCCAGCCAGGCGCTGTGGATCGCGCGCCGGCTGGATCGCCTTCCCGAGCGGCGGCCCTTCGTCGATGGCGCGATCGTGCCCTATCGTGGCGAACCGCATCGCCTGCGCCACCGGCCCGAGGCGCGCGGCACGGTCTGGATCGAGACGGGCGAGTTGCATGTCGCGGGCGATGCCGCCCATCTCGACCGGCGACTGCGCGACTGGCTCGCCGCGCGCGCCCGGGAGACCGCGGTTCCGCTGGTTCAGGCCAAAGCGGCGCGGGCCGGTCGCAAGGTCACGCGACTCACCATCCGCGACATGCGTTCGCGCTGGGGAAGCTGCGGGCGCAATGGCGCGATCGCGCTGTCGTGGCGGCTGATCCTGGCACCGCCGGAAGTGCTCGACTATCTGGTGGCGCACGAGGTTGCCCACCTCGTCCACCCCAACCATTCGCCGCGCTTCTGGGCCGAGGCCGCGCGGCTCTGCGACGGCTCGCTGGAAGCCGCCGAAACCTGGCTCAAGAGAAACGGCGAGAGCCTGTTCCAGTACGGCGCGGGACCATCCCCGTGATGCGGTCGTAACGCCACCGCCGGTGCGGGCGGGAACCGCCGCATTTCCAGGATCGACTTACCCAAATCTGCCGGGATCGCAGGCCGCGAGCGCCGTCGGCATCGACTCCCCGGCCATGCCGCGCGCGATCAGCCGACCGGTGGCGGTGGCAAGAGTCAGGCCGACATGCTGATGGCCGTAGCCGCACCAGACATTCTCCAGTCGCGGCGCGCGACCGATGGCGGGGCGGAAATCCGGCAGGCTAGGGCGTTCGCCGATCCAGCGGCTACGCTCGCCGCCGCCGATGCCCGGGAACACCTGGCGGAAGCCGCGCACCAGCAGCTCGGCGCGCCGCCAGTCCGGCGCCTTGTGCGGCGCCGCAAGCTCGACGGTGCCGGCGAGGCGCAGGCCCTCTTCCATGGGCGTGATGAAGAAGCCGCGCTCCGACGGACAGACCGGCAGATCGAAACGCACGCCATCGGGCTCCAGCATGACGTGATAGCCGCGTTCGGCGACCAGCGGCGCGTTGAAGCCGAGCTCGCGGGCGAGATCGCCTGAGGCGCGGCCGGCCGCCAGCACGACCGCGCTGGCCGCGATCTCGCCATCGCCGATACGCACCGTCGTCACGCGCCTTCCGTCGCGGGTGAAACCGCGCACCCGGCCGCGCCGGATCGTGCCGCCCTCGGCCGCGAAGCGCTCGGCCAGCAGCGCCACCACGCGATGCGGGTTCACCGTGTGCATGCCGCGCGGATAGTAGACACCACGCACCACACGCTCGGTGAGGCCGGGCGCCAGGGCGCGGGCCCGCGCGCCATCGACGATCTCGAACTCCGTACCTTTGGCCGTCTGCAGGCGCCGCTCCGCAGCGCCGCCCTGGAACGCGCTTTCGCTTTCGTAGACGTAGAGCGCCCCCCGCGACCGGAACAGCTCGCCGAGCCCCGAGGCCTGGATCTCGGCCTGCCAGGCAATGTTGGCCTCCGCCATCAATGCGCCGAAGGCGTCGATGCCGGCCGTGACCTCGCGCGGGTTGATCGCGGCCAGAGCGAAACGCGCCATCCAGGGCAGAAGCCAGGGGATGCTGGGGGGATGCACGGTGAGCGGGCTTGCCCGGTCGAGCAGCATCGTCGGCACGCGCTTCAGCACGTCGGGCCGGGCCAGCGGCAGCACATGATCGATCGCGATGAAGCCCGCGTTTCCGAACGACGTCGCGCGGCCAGGCTCGTCGCTGTCGACCAGCACCACGGCGCGGCCTTCGCGCTGCAGCGCGCGGGCGGTGGCCGTGCCGACGATGCCGGCGCCGATCACGACCACAGGAAGCGTGTCTGTCATCGGCCCACTCTATCGAGGACCCGCGATGTAGCCCAGCACGGCACGGCAGACGCGGCGTTCCAGCGCGGCGGTGTCGCTCTCGCCCCGCCGCGCCGCCTCGTCGATCAGCGCGCGGGCGATCGCCACGATGTCGGCCACCGCCTCGTTGGCCGGCAGTCGGGCGAGCGCCAGCGCCGGCGCCAGAAGACCGCCAACGTCGACGCCGATGCGCGCCGTCGTGCGCCGATCGTCCTCGTCGAGGGCGAGCCGCGCCTCCTCGAAATCGAGCGCCCGCGCAAGCGCCGGCCGGGCGAACTGCCGCTCGATCGCCACCCGGGCGAGGGCGCGCACCGCCTACTCCGGTCGCTGGCCGCGGATCCGGGCAGCGGCGGCGGACAGTGCCTCGGCGAGCGCCGCCCGCTCGCGCCGGCTGAGCGCGGCCAGCAGCGAGTCCTTGTTGGGGAAGTACTGATACAGCGAGCCGATGCTCACGCCGGCCCGCTCGGCGACCGCGTTGGTGTTGAAGGACGAGAGCCCACCGCTTTCCAGAACGCACGCCGCCGCCTCGACGATGGCCTCCACGGTGCGCGTCGCGCGCGCCTGCGCGGGCGCCTTGCGCGGCTGCAGCCGGGAACGGTTCTTTCGCGGGGCCACGGGCTGCCTTTACGCGCATCGCCCGCTTCGGGTCAAAAGACCTGCCCTCCGGCCGCGATTGATTTGGCCGCCCGAGCGCCTATCTACACACGATGACAGCGCAATCCGAGAGTGGCCTGCCGGGCTGGCACGCCACCACTATTCTGTGCGTCCGCAAGGGCGCGACCGTCGTGATGGCGGGTGACGGCCAGGTCTCGATGGGCCAGACCGTGGTCAAGTCGAACGCCCGCAAGGTTCGTCGCCTCGGCAGTGGCGCGATTCTGGCCGGGTTTGCCGGCGCCACCGCCGATGCCTTCACCCTGTTCGAGCGGCTTGAGGCCAAGCTGGAGCGCCACCCCGGCCAGCTGATGCGCGCCTGCATCGAGCTCGCCAAGGATTGGCGTACCGACCGCTTCCTGCGCCGGCTGGAGGCGATGATGGCGGTGGCCGACAAGGACGTGTCGCTGCTGCTCTCGGGCTCAGGCGACGTTCTGGAGCCGGAGGGTGGACTGATCGGCATCGGCTCGGGCGGCAACTACGCGCTCGCCGCCGCGCGGGCGCTGATCGACGTCGAGGGGCTGGACGCGGAGGCCGTCGCGCGCAAGGCGATGGGAATCGCCGCCGACATCTGCGTCTACACCAACCGAAACCTCACGCTCGAGAAGCTGCCGTCATGACCAACTTCTCACCGCGCGAGATCGTCTCCGAACTCGACCGTCACATCGTCGGCCAGCAGGACGCCAAGCGGGCGGTCGCGGTCGCGCTGCGCAATCGCTGGCGCCGCCTTCAGCTGCCCGAGGGTCTGCGCGAGGAAGTGCTGCCCAAGAACATCCTGATGATCGGCCCGACCGGCTGCGGCAAAACCGAGATCGCGCGCCGGCTGGCGAAGCTCGCCCAGGCGCCGTTCCTGAAGGTCGAGGCGACCAAGTTCACCGAGGTCGGCTATGTCGGCCGCGACGTTGAGCAGATCGCGCGCGACCTGATGGAGGTGGCGATCGACCTGGTGCGCGATCGGCTGCGCCGCGAAGTCAAGCCGAAGGCCGAACTGGCCGCCGAAGATCGCGTGTTGGACGCGCTGTGCGGCCCCAGCGCCAGCGAGGAGACGCGGCTGCGCTTCCGCCACAAGCTGCGCGAGGGCGAGCTCGACGCGCGCGAGATCGAGATCGAGCTGGCCGACACGGGCGGCCCGATGCAGTTCGAGATTCCTGGCCAGCCGGGCGCCCAGGGCGGCTTCATCAATATCGGCGATATGCTGGGCAAGGCGCTCGGCGGCCGCACTAAGAAGCGCAAACTGACGGTGCGCGAGAGCCACGAGTTCCTGATGCGCGAGGAGAGCGACAAGCTGATCGACCAGGAACGGGTGGTCCGCGAGGCGCGCGCGTCGGCCGAGCAGAACGGCATCGTCTTCATCGACGAGATCGACAAGATCACCGCCCGCAGCGAGTTCCGCGGCGGCGACGTGAGCCGCGAGGGCGTGCAGCGCGATCTGCTGCCGCTGATCGAGGGCACCACCGTCAACACCAAGCACGGGCCGTTGCGGACCGACCATGTGCTGTTCATCTGCTCCGGCGCCTTCCATCTCGCCAAGCCATCGGACCTCTTGCCCGAACTGCAGGGCCGGTTGCCGATCCGGGTCAGCCTGGCGCCGCTCGGCAAGGCCGATTTCCGCCGCATCCTGGTCGAGCCCGAGGCCAGCCTCTTGCGCCAGTACAAGGCGCTGATGGAGACCGAGAAGGTCGAGCTCGCCTTTGCCGAGGAGGCGATCGACGAGCTCGCGCGCCTGTCGGCCGAGATCAACGAGACCGTCGAGAATATCGGCGCGCGCCGCCTGCACACCGTGCTGGAAAAGCTTCTGGAGGAAGTGAGTTTCTCCGCTTCGGATCGACCCGGCCAGACGATCTCGATCGACGCCGCCTATGTGCGCGAGCGCGTCGGTACGCTGGCGGCCAACGCGGATCTCTCCAAGTTCGTGCTGTGACGGCGGCTCAGAAACAGTAGGCCGCGACCATCTCGAGCAGCAGCGCGGGGCCGTGCGCGCCCCAGAGTACGAACGAGACCAGCGTCGCGGCCACCACGAGGGCGCCGGCCGCGATCAGTGCCGGGCGGGCCCAGCCGGCGGTCATGCCGGTTGGGCCACCGGCCGCGCGACCGGCTTCTCGACGATCGGCCAATGCATGGCCGCCGCGATCAGCCCGAGTGCGATCGAGATCCACCACATGGCGTCATAGTTGCCCTGCAGGTCGAACAGCCGCCCGCCGCCCCAGCTGCCGAAGAAGCTGCCGATCTGATGGCCGAAGAAGACGAGGCCGTTCAGCATCGCCATGTGGACCGGCCCGAACAGGAAACCGACCAGCGCCGTTGTGAGGGGAACAGTGCCGAGCCACAGGAAGCCGAGCGCAGCGGAGAACGCCAGAATCGAGGCGGCCGAGACAGGCACCGCAAGGAAGGCCAGGAAGGCAAGGGAGCGAAGAAGGTACAGAAGCGTCAGCAGGTTCTTGCGCTGGTAGCGCCCGCCCGCCGAACTCCACAGGATGGCGCCGGCGATATTGAACAGGCCCACGAGCCCGATCGCCCAGCCGCCCAGCTCCGCCGGCGACAGGGCGCGGCCAAACAGGCTCAGCCCCACGCCCTTGTCGGAGATGTAGGCCGGCAGGTGGGTGCCGATGAAGGCGACGTGGAAACCGCAGACGAAGTAGGCGATGACCAGCAGGACATAGCTGCGTTGGCCGAACGCTTCCGCCAGCGCCTCGCGCGCCGTCTGCGTGCCGCCGCCCGCCTTGCGGGCCTGCGCGTTCGCTTGCCGGTCGTTCAGACCCAGCGGCAGCACGACGAGGGCGATCGCCAGCACCGTCAGAACCACCATCGTGGTTCGCCAGTCGCCAAGCCACGCCTGCACGATCGAGGCCAGCGGGACGATGAAGAACTGCCCGAAGGAGCCGCCGGCCGAGCAGATGCCCACCGCCAGCGCCTGCTTCTGAGGCGGAGCGAGCTTCAGCACCACGCCCAGGATCGGCCCGAAGGTAGCGGCGCTGAGGCCGATGCCCACCAGCACGTTGCCCAGCACCAGCGTGAAGCCGTCCTGCATGATCGCGGTCAGCACCATGCCCGCGACGTAGAGGACACCACCTCCGGCGATGGTCGGCGCCGACCCGAAGCGGTCGGCGAGCTGGCCTGAGAAGGGCGCGAAGGCGCCCATCAGCAGCATCGAAAGGGCGGTGGCGAAGGAGAAAAGTTCGCGCCCCACCCCCAGCTCGGCCGAAACCGGCTTCAGGAACAGGCCGAAGCTCTGGCGGACGCCGAGGCCGATCGCGAGCACGAGGAAGCCGCACCAAACGGCGGTCCAGTAGGAGCGTTGGGTCATGGCCGCACTATCCGTCCCCTGTTCCGGGCCGGCAAACGCTAATCGCTCATGCCGCGATAAGCCGGGATGTGGCAGGCTGGACCGCGATGCTGCGTGCCCTGCTTCTTCCGCTGGCCGGCCTGGCGCTGGGGCTGGTCGCCTCGACGGCGCTTGCGGAGCCACGGCTGGAGCGCGAGCGCTGCCCGTTCAAGCCGCCGCGTGGTGACCGGGTCGAGTGCTTCGCCCTGATCGTGCCCGAGAACCGTGCGCAGCCCGAGGGCCGCGAAGTCCGCCTGAAGGTGGCGGTGCTGAAGGCCAAGCGCGCGGCGGTCGCCGACCCCTTGGTCTATCTCGCAGGCGGACCGGGCGACGCGCCTCTGGTGCCCTCGGTGCAGGGCGCGGACGCGCTGGCCGAGGGCGACTGGTGGCACGACACGGCGACCATCCGCCGCCGCCGCGATGTAATCATCATCAGCCAGCGTGGCGGAGGCGGCAGCTCGCCCAATCTCGACTGCTTCGACCCGCGCGCCAGCGAAGCCACGCGCACCCGCAAGCGTGCCGTGGCCGAGCCGCAGGCCCGCGAGGTGCTGCAGCGCTGTCGGCTGGGTTTCGAGCGGCGACGCATCGATCTCTCGATGTACGCCACGCCGCACCTCGCCGACGACGTGGCCGATCTCGCGCAGGCGCTGTCTCTCTCGCGGATCAACCTCTATGGCGTGTCCTACGGCACGCGCTGGGGACTGGAGGTGATGCGCCGTCACCCCGAGCTGGTGCGGTCAGCGGTGTTCGACGGGCTCTATCCGCCCAACGTGAATGGCGAGCAGAACGAGCCCGAGATCGTCCGCCGCGCCTTCGAGCAGCTCTATTCCGACTGCGCCGCCGACATCGCCTGTCGCGAGCGCCACGGCACACTGCGCACCAGCGTCGAGACCCTCGCGGAGCGCGCGGAGCAGCGTCCGGTCTCGCTTTCGCTGCAACTCGACGATGGACCGGTGGCGGTGAAGCTCGATGGCGCGCGGGTGCTGCTGGTGCTTCTGCACATGATGCGCGACGGCGAGGTGGCGTTGGTGCCGGAGACCGTCGCGACCGCGCTCCAAAGCGACTATCGGCTGCTGAAGCTCTTTGCCGAGGATCTCGAGTCGGGCGAGGGCGGTCTGAGTGACAGCAACGCGCTGCATTTCGACGGACTGTTCAACAGCATCGAGTGCCGCGAGACCTGGGCCGCCGTCGATCAGGGCGCACGGCGTCGCGCGATCGAGGCGTCAGGGATCTACGGGCTCACCGCGCGGCTGAGTAAAGCTCCCGCGCTGTGTCCGGTATGGCGCATTCCGGCAGCACCCGCGGCGGAGCGACAACCGGTGAAGAGCACCGTGCCCGTGTTGCTGATGAGCGGCGTCTATGACTGGCTGACACCGCCCGCCTGGGGCCGCGAGGCGCTCCGGCACCTGCCCAACGCGCGCCACGCGGTGTTCCGTGCCCATGGGCACGGGGTGGTGGGGCAGGAGCCCTGCGCGGCCCGACAGCGCGACGAGTTCCTGGCCGATCCCGATCCGCGCAAGGTGCCCTCCTGCCGCGCCGATCAGCCGCCCAACTTCGCGGCGGCGCTGGAACGGGCGCGGGCCTTGCCGTAGAGCAGGGCGTTCGCCATTCCCGTCCAGGGTCCAACCATGAATCGTGTCCTCGCCCATACCGGCGCGCGCTACCCCATCGTCCAGGCGCCGATGGGCTGGATCGCCCGCAGCAAGCTCGCCTCGGCGGTGTCCAACGCCGGCGGACTCGGCATCATCGAGACGTCGTCCGGCGAGGTCGATGCCTGCATGGCCGAGATCGCGCGCATGCGCGAGCTGACCGACAGGCCTTTCGGCGTGAACCTGCCGCTGCTCTTCATCCGCGAGCCGCGCGTCGTCGATCTGGTGGCGGCAAGTGGCGTGAAGTTCGTCACCACTTCGGCTGGCTCGCCGGCCAAGCTGCTGCCGACGCTGAAGGCCGCCGGCCTGATCGTCTATCACGTCGTGCCCAACCTCACCTCGGCGCTGAAAGCGGTCGAGGCGGGCGTCGACGGGCTGGTGGTCGAGGGCGGTGAGGGCGGCGGCTTCAAGAACCCCGACGATGTCAGCACGCTCGTCCTGTTGCAGGCGGTGCGTGAGCGCTGCGACGTGCCCCTGATCGCCGCCGGCGGCATTTGCGACGGACGCGGCATGGCGGCGGCTTTCGCGCTGGGCGCCGAGGCGATCCAGATGGGCACGCGGTTCGTGAGCAGCGCCGAGAGTCCGGTCCATGCCAACTACAAGCAGGCGATCATCGATGCGACCGACACCGGTACGGTGATGCTGAACCGCAAGGCGAGTCCCTGCGTGCGGGCGCTCAAGACCGGCCTCACCCAGGAGCTGGACCGCGCCGGCGGCTTCGATCGCTCCGTTCTGAACTCGGTGAAGGAGGTCTATTTCAACGGCGACATGGAGGTCTCGCTGGCGCTCGCCGGCCAGACCGTGGGCCTGATCCACGAGGTACTGCCTGTCGCCGAGATCGTCCGCCGCACCGTCGAGGGTTTCCACGAGATCCGCCGACGCCAGGGCGAGCGCTCGCTCGCCGGCGCGTTCTGATCGCCCGATGACGGTCGACCTTCCCTTCGAGCGTCGCCTTGCCGGTCGGCGGGTTCTGCTGACCGGTCACACGGGTTTCACCGGCGGGTGGCTCGCGCGCTGGCTCACGACCATCGGCGCCGAAGTGCATGGCCTGGCACTTGCGCCCGAAGGCACGCCCAACCTCTGCGATGCCGCCGGCATCGCCGGTCTGGTGCGTCATCGGCTGGGCGACATTCGCGATGCCGCGACCGTGGATCGCGCGGTAGCGGAGGCGCGACCCGAGATCGTGTTCCACCTCGCAGCCCAGCCGTTGGTGCGGCGCTCGTACCGTCAACCGGTCGAGACGTTCGCAGTCAATGTGATGGGCACCGCCCATGTGCTCGACGCCGCGCGGCGGCATGGCGCGAAGGCCGCCGTCGTCGTCACCACCGACAAGGTCTATCGCAATCGCGAGCGACCGGAACCCTACGCCGAGGATGACGAACTGGGCGGCAAGGATCCCTACAGCGCGTCGAAGGCCGCCGCCGAGTTGGTCGCCGCGTCGTGGCGGGCGAGTTTCGGAACGGAAGGGCTCGCCATCGCCACCGCCCGCGGCGGCAATATCGTGGGTGGCGGCGACTGGTCGGAGGACCGTCTGGTGCCCGATTTCGCCCGTGCCGTCCTGGGCCAGAGCGCCTTGGTCCTGCGCAATCCGCAGGCCACAAGGCCCTGGCAGCATGTGCTGGCGCTCTGCCACGGCTATCTGGTGCTGGGTGCTGCGTTGCTGGAGCGACCGGACGAAGTCGTCGGCGGCTGGAACTTCGGGCCCGATGCGTCGGGCGTCGTGCCGGTGGGCGATGTAGTGCGGCGCCTCTCAGCCGCCTGGCGCGCGCCGCCGGTCTGCATTGAACCGTCGCCGCTCGCCGAGGCGCAGTTGCTTGCGCTGGACAGCGCCCGGGCGCGCGATCGTCTCGGCTGGCGCCCGCCATGGGACCTCGACCATGTGCTGCAACGCACGGCCGAATGGTACCGCGGCTTCCATGACGGCAACGAGCCCGCTGGCGGCCTGCTCCAGCGCCAGATCGACGCCTACCGCGCCGACCTCAGGGCCGCCGGCTGAGAACCAGCAGGATCGAACCGCCGAAGGGGAACGAAAGGCCGGCGCCGATGACGCCTCGCTCCAACGAGAGAGCCGCGGAGAACAGCGAGTCCAGCCAACGCGGATACTCCCGCACATCGCTCGGCGCATCGTCGCGCTCCAGCAGGCGGTGTGCGGCCATCGCGGGAAACAGCAGCGAATTCCAATAGGTGGCGCGCAGCGGCTCGAAGCCCTGTGCGCGGGCCAGCGCCAGCGCCGACCCGCGTGTGAATCGGCGCGCGTTGTAGGTGCGCTTGTCGTGTGCCGACATCATCCACTGGTAGGCGGGCAGATTGAGAAGCGCCACGCCGCCCGGCACCAGGCACCGTCGCACCTCGCTGAGCGCGCGCGCGGGATCGACGCCGATCTGGGAATAGACATCCAGTGAGTAGTAGGCGGCGAGCGATCCGTCGGGCAGCGGGAGATCGTTGATCGAGGCGCACATCACCGGTCGACCGGATTTGGTGCGCGCCATCTCGGCGGCGATGCTGTCGTACTCAAGCCCCATCGTCGGCCGGCCGTGGAAGCTCGGTCCCAGCAGCGTGAGGATGCCGCCGGTGCCGCAGCCGGCGTCCAGGATCGAGCCTTGCGCTTGCGTGCGGTCGAGCGCGCGGCCGAGTTCGCCCGTCACCAGCGCGCGCAAGCCGCGGTACCACCACATGCGGTCTTCGACCGCGGCCATGATCTCGTATTCGTGGCGTTCCATGCGAGCTGTCGCTTACGCCATCCGGGCCCCTTGGTCCATTCGACGGCACCGCCGGGCTCCCGTATAGGATGCGGCCGGAAGGGGAGGCGGATGGCGCGGATCCTGATCGCAGGCGCGGGCGGCTTGGTCGGTCGCAGCCTCGCGCGGCGGCTGGTGGAACGCGGGCACGCCGTCGCGGCATTGACCGTATCGGCGCGCGATCTGCCGGCCCCGATTGAGCCGATTCGGCTGTCCGCCTGGACGCCGGAAGCGGTGAGCGAGGCCGCCGGGCGCGCGGGTCGTTGCGACTGGGCGGTGAACCTCGCCGCCTATGGCGTCGATCCCCGGGAAACCGACCCCGCCCGCGCGCGACTGGGCAATGTCGAGCTGCCTGCCGCACTGGTGGTCCTGGCGGCGCGCGCCGGAGCGGAATTCTTCCTGCAGGTCGGCAGCTCGGCGGAGTATGCGGAGTTGACGGAAACCCGGCCGATGCGCGAGGACGATCCTGTGGAGACGCTCAAGACCTATGGCGCCAGCAAGGCCGCCGGCACGCACGCCGTTCTGGATGTGGCCGGGGCGACCGGAATTCCTGCGTTGGTTGCCCGGCTGTTTGGTGTCTACGGGCCGGACGAGGGGCCGTGGCGGCTGCTGCCCGCACTGCACAAGCGCCTCTCGACGGGCGAGCGGGTGCCGCTGTCACCGGGCGCCCAGGTCCGCGACTTTCTGCATGTCGAGGATGCGGCCGATGGCCTGATCGCGCTCGCCGAGGCGGGGAGAGGTCACCTCTCTGACCGCGTGGTCAATCTCTGCTCCGGTGTCGGCGCGAGCGTGCGCCACTTCGCCGAGCTGGTCGCCGACGCCATGGATCGCCCGCGCGCGTTGCTTGATTTCGGCGCGCATCCCATGCGCCCCGGCGAGTTGCCCTATCTGGTGGGCGACACGACGCGCCGCCGCCGCGCGATGAAATGGGAGCCGGCGCGCGACTTGCGCTCCGGCTTGGCCAGCGCCGTGGCGTCGCTTTCCGCGCGCGGTGCGACATGAGTGACGTCGCGCGCCGTCGCCTGATCACGATCTCGATCCCGGTCTATAACGAGGCCGGCAATATCGCCCGTCTTCTGGAGCGTCTGGACGCGGTGGCGGCGGCCGAGACCGCCTACGACTTCGAGTTCCTCTTCACCGACAATGCCAGCGAGGACGAGACCTATCGCCTGCTGGCTGACGCCGCCCGGCGCGACCGCCGGGTGCGGGTGGTTCGCTTCTCGCGCAACTTCGGCTTCCAGCGCTCGATCCTGACCAACTTCCTGCTGGCGCGCGGTGACGCCGCCGTGCAGATCGACGCCGATCTGCAGGATCCGCCGGAGCTGATACGGCGCTTTCTCGAGCTCTGGGCCCAGGGCTATCGCGTGGTGTACGGCGTGCGGCGCGGTCGCGCCGAATCGGTCGTGCTGTCGGGACTGCGCAAGCTCTACTACCGCGTGGTCCGCAGTCTGAGCGAGGTTGAGCTGCCCAACGACGCCGGTGATTTCCGCCTGATCGATCGCAGCATCATCGAGCATCTGCGCACGGTCTCGGACAAGAACCCCTATCTGCGCGGCCTCATCGCGGCACTCGGCCACCGCCAGATCGGCGTCGAGTATGATCGCGACGAACGTCGCGCCGGCAAGTCGAAGTTCAACGCGGGCCGGCTGGTGCGCCTGGGCATCGACGGCATCGTGAGTCAGTCGACCGCGCCGCTCCGCTACATCACGATCTTCGGGTTCCTGCTGTCGGCGCTGACCGGTCTGGTGGCTGTGCTCTATCTCGCCTACTGGGCCTTCACCTGGCGCACCATTCCGCCCGGTTTCACGACATTGGTGCTGTTGCAGCTCGTCACCATCGGGCTCAACGCCGCGCTGATGGGCGTACTTGGCGAGTATCTGGCGCGGGTGGCGGAGAATGTGCGCGGCCATCCCTTCGTGGTGATCGAAAGCACGATCGAGAGCGGCGAGGAACGGGTCGCCGAGCGGGTCTATGCCGGGACGAGGGAGAACTCATGAAGACGGTGATCCTGGCCGGCGGCTTCGGCACACGCCTCTCGGAGGAGACGGATCTCCGACCCAAGCCGCTGGTCGAGATCGGCGGTCGGCCGATTCTCTGGCACATCATGAAGCTCTATGCGCGCCACGGGCTGAAGGATTTCGTGGTTTGCTGCGGCTACAAGGGCGCCGACATCAAGCGCTACTTCGCGAACTATCTGATGGAGACGTCCGACGTCACCTTCGACTTCGCGACCAATGCCGTCTCGCATCTGTCGAAGAACGACATCGACTGGAAAGTCACGCTCGTCGATACGGGCCTCGATAGCATGACCGGTGGACGGCTGAAGCGCGTCGCTCATCTGGTCCAGGGCGGTACCTTCTGTCTCACCTACGGCGACGGTGTTTCTGATATCGATATCGGCCAGCTGATCGCCTTCCATCGTGCCCACGGCAAGGCGGCGACTGTGACGGCCGTCCCGTCGCCGGGCCGTTTCGGCATCCTGGATCTCGACAAGGCGAACCGGGTGACGCGCTTCCACGAGAAGCCGGACAACGAGATGGGCTGGATCAATGGCGGCTTCTTCGTGCTTGAGCCGCGGGCGCTCGCCCACATAGACGACGACCGCACAATCTGGGAGCGCGAGCCGTTGGAGCGGCTGGCCGCCGCCGGCGAGCTTTCGGCGTTCCGCCACACCGGCTTCTGGCAGCCGATGGACACGTTGCGCGACAAGCGCGCGCTGGAGGCTCTGTGGGCGTCCGGCAAGGCGCCGTGGAAGAGCTGGGACTGACGTCCCGGGCCTGCGACGCAACGGCGCCGGCTCGTGGCCGGACGCGGGGGCTCTGCCCGATATAGGCTGGCGCCGATGTCCAGCACCCGGCCACTCGCTGAGGAATCGGGGTTTCGCGACGCTTTCACGCCCAAGCTCGTGACGGTGCTTCGCGACGGCTACGACGTGGCCGGCCTGCGGGCCGACGCGATCGCGGGCCTCACCGTGGCGGTCGTCGCGCTGCCGCTGTCGATGGCGATCGCCATCGCCTCCGGCGTTGCGCCGGATCGCGGACTCTATGCGGCGATCTTCGGGGGGTCCTGGTGTCGATGCTGGGGGGCAGCCGCTTCCAGATAGGCGGACCCGCCGGCGCCTTCATCGTGCTGGTCGCCGCCACCGTCGAGCGGCATGGTGTCGACGGGCTCCTGCTCGCCACGGCGATCTCCGGGCTGACCCTGGCCGGGCGCGAACCGACCGAACTTCTGCCGAAGCTTCAGGCGCTGCTCCAGGGCCTGCCGACCTTCAATCCTTCGGCGTTGGCGGTCGCCGGCGGCACGGTCGCGATCATCGTCGCGCAGCGGCGCTGGGCGCCCCGCGTGCCGGGTCTGCTGATCGCCGTGGCGCTAGCCGCGGTCGCCACCTCGGCGTTCGGATTGCCGGTCGAGACCGTCGGTTCGCGCTTCGGCGGCATTCCCGGCGGGCTGCCCGTGCCGGCAGTACCGACGGTGTCATGGGCCAAACTGCAGGCGGTGCTGCCCGACGCGGCGGCGTTCGCGCTGCTGGGTGCGATCGAGTCGCTGCTGTCCGCCACCGTGGCTGACGGCATGACCGGCCGGCGCCATCGCCTCAACGGCGAGTTGCTGGCGCAGGGCGTTGCCAATATCGGCTCGGCACTGGTCGGCGGCATCTGCGTCACCGGCACGGTCGCGCGCACGGCGACCAACGTGCGCGCCGGCGCTCGCGGGCCGGTCGCGGGCATGCTGCATTCGGTCTTCCTGCTCGGCTTCATGCTGCTCGCGGCGCCGCTTGCGGCTCACATCCCGATGGCCGCGCTGGCCGGCGTGCTGGTCGTCGTCGCCTGGGGCATGGCCGAGAAGTATGCGTTCGCATCGTTGCTGCGCGGCCCGCGCGGCGACGGGGCGGTTCTGCTGTCCACGTTCCTGTTGACCGTGTTCGTCGATCTGATGCAGGGCATCGTCGTCGGCTTTGCGTTGGGGGCGTTGCTGTTCATTCACCGCATGTCGTTGGCAGCCGGCATCGAGGCGGCGCCGCTCCCCGAGCGCGACGAGCCACCCGAACGGCGGACTGTTTACGATCCGGAGCTGGCGGCGCGGTCCGACGTCGTGGTCTATCGGGTCACGGGCGCGTTCTTCTTCGGCACCGCCTCGACCCTGGGCGCGGTTCTCGACCGAATCGCCGACCAGCGGCGCACCTTCGTCCTCGATCTGGCGCAGGCGCCCTATCTCGATTCGACCGGCGCGCACACTGTGGAGAGTGTCGGTCGGCGCGCCGGCCGCAATGGCGTCCGCCTGATCGTCGCCGGCGCGAACCCCACGGTGCGTGGGGCCCTCGAGGCGCATGGCGTCGGGCCACCGCTGGTCGAGTTCCGCGACGATCTCGCGGCGGCCCTCGCCGATCTCGACGCGCGAGGGTGAGGCCGCGTCAGGCGATGCCGCGACCCTGTTGGCTCGCGCGATACGCCACCTTGCGGGCGCGCATCACCTCGCCGAGCGGCCGATGGGCGGCGAGCCCGGCCCAGGGATCGAAAGCGTGCGCCTCGGTGGCGTCCGCCGAAGAGGCGACGTCCTGCGGCGGCAGGACGAGGCGCCCCACCGGCACGACGGGCGTCTCGGCTTCCGGCCAATCCCGGCTCGCGTCCTCAATCGGCGTCGTCGCCTCGTCGACGAAGAATCGCAGCTCCATCGTCCAGGCAAGCGGTCCGCGCGCCAGCCGATCGCGCACGTCATCCGTGAACGACATGCCTTTGGGCCGCGCCGCCTGCGCGCCCTCGGGCGTGAGCCGCACCCGCATCGCCCAGGCCCCGCAGGCATGCGGCAGGACGGTGTCGAAACGCTCGGTGGCATAGCCGTCGAATGGCTTGCCCAGCCCCCGGAACGCCTCGCGCAGCCGACGGAAGCCGCCGAGGGGGCCGTAGGTTCCAAACAGATGTCCCACCAGAGCCAGCGGACTGCGCGCTGCCGCGGGCACGAGCGCCATGAACTCGCGGCTGTCGGCCGACAGAAAATAGGTCTGGTTGATCAGCAGGAAGTCCTGGCGCTCTGTGGTCCCGCCCAGCGCCGAAGGACCCGAGACGCCACCTACGGATACTGCGAAGCCGCGAATGTCAGGTACCTTGTCGGATTGTCGGTCCGGCGCGCCATTGGACATGCGGACGGTTGCCGGGTGCACGCCGGGCCGCGCGAAGAGCCCCTGACGTGCGTGCTCGGGCAGACCGTCGAGTATCTCGAGCGTGCCGCGCGCACCGGCCAGTTGCTTGCGGTGAAGCGTCCGGCCCGGTCCGTACTTCGACGACTTGGCGCGCTGGATCTCGACCAGCGTACGGGCATAGGCGGCGTGACGATCGGCCTCGTCGGCGGCGATGCGCTCGGTCCAGGCGGTACTCGGTGCTTTCATGGCAGCCTCCGGTTCCCCGCGAGCTTACGCCGCCGGTCCAAGCCCGTCTAACCCACCCGGCAGAGCTCGGTCAGGAGGGCCTCGCTCGAACCGTCGGCAGGGAAGAAGCTCTCGATGCGGATGTCCTGCAGGGTCACGTCCTGAGGCGTGCCGAGCGTGGCGATGACGGTGAAGAGCTTCAGCGTCCGCCCGCCCAGCCGGAAGTCGACGGTCAGCACCGGCTGCGGTCGATCCTCGAACCGCATCTTGCGGAACGACGCCGGCACGTCGGGGTACGCCATCACTTCGTCGATGAAGGCGAGCGCGCCGGCCTCGCCGCCGCCCGCCATGATCTCCGCATAGGCCGCCGCCACGAGGTTGCGGGCCACCTCTTCCCAGTTGGCGATCTTGGGTCGCAGGGCCCCGGGGGTGGAGGAGCGCGCGCAAGAGGTTGGGCCGCTGGCCCGGCGCGGCTGGCGGGGGCGCACCGTCGAACAGCCGCATCAGGAAAGCGCCTGCGGCCTTGTTGGTGTCGATCAGGTTCCACATCCGATCGATCACGAGCGCGGGCCACGGCTCCTGCTGGGCGAGCAGCCGGTCGATCGCCTGACGCACCGGTGCGAGCTCGGGCGCGGCCAGCCCGCTCTCGCGATAGGCCGGTGCGAAGCCCGCCGCCAGAAGCAACGTGTTGCGTTGGCGCAGCGGCACATCGAGCGCGCCGGAGAGCTGCACCACCATCTCGCGACTGGGCCGTGCGCGGCCGGACTCCAGGAAACTGAGATGGCGCTGCGAGACGCCGGCCTGCAGGGCGAGATCGAGCTGGCTGGCGCCCCGGCGGCGGCGCCAGGTGCGCAGCAGGCCGCCGAAACCGGGTTCGGCGCGCGGGGTCTGGAGGTCGGTCATGCCGGCACCCTAGCACCGCCTGCGGCCCTGGCGATTACCTCGCCCGTAATTGCGGTGCCGGCAGCGACCCCGATATCGTGCAGGCCGGAAGGGGAGACAATTGATGGAACTGCTGGACAAGCTGAACAGCTACAAGCTGCCGTTCGCGGAATTGCTGGGGCTGAAATTCACCGCCGCGGCGCCGGAGCGGCTGGTCGCCGAGATGACCGTTCGGCCTGAGCTCTGCACCCGCCCCGACATACTGCATGGCGGCGCCATCATGGCCTTCGCCGATACGCTCGGCGCGGCCGCGACCGTCGTGAACCTGGAGCCGGGCAAAGGCACCACCACGATCGAGAGCAAGACCAACTTCGTCGGGCCGGCGCCAGTTGGCAGCACGGTCGTGGGCGAAACCACGCCCGTCCATCGTGGTCGGCGCACCATGGTCTGGCAGACGCGCATCACCACCCGCGAGGGCAAGTTGGTGGCGGTCGTGACTCAGACCCAGATGGTGCTCTAGGACTTTCTCGACTCAGACGTCGAGGTTCGCGACCTTGAGCGCGTTGTCCTGGATGAAGTCGCGGCGCGGTTCGACCACGTCGCCCATCAGGGTCGAGAAAATCTCGTCGGCCTCGTCGACATGGTTGATGCGCACCTGCAGGAGCGAGCGTGCCTGCGGATCGAGCGTGGTCTCCCAGAGCTGGTCGGGGTTCATCTCGCCCAGCCCTTTATAGCGCTGGATCGAAACGCCCTTGCGGCCGGCCTCAAGCACGGCGGCGAACAGCTCGGTGGGCGACGGGACCACGACCTCGCGGTCGCGCACGACCAGCGTCGGCGGCCGCACGTAGGTCTCCTGCAGCTCCCGGGTGAGCGAATCGAGCCGGCGGGCCTCGGCGCTGCGGATCAGCGGCCCATCGATCACATGCCGTTCGGCGACGCCACGCACCATGCGGAAGAAGGCAAGCCCGCCATCGTCGGTCGGCTCGCCCTGCCAGCCGCGTTCCAGGGCGGGGCTCACCGCGTCGAGGCGGCGGGCGATGTAGGCGGCGGCGCTGCCCGCCTGTCCGGCGTCGGCGATCACCTCGGGGTTGAGCGCGCCGGCGATCGCGGCCTGCTCGATCACCGCCTGGCTGGTGACGCGACGCGAGAGCGCAAGCGGCTTCACCAGATTGGAGACCGAGCGGGCGATGTCGACGGTCCGTCGCAAGTCGGCACCCGCCTGGACCGCACCGGAGCCGAGTTTCAGCGTCGCGCCATCGAGCCCATTGTCGATCAGGTGGTCATCCAGCGCGCGCTCGTCCTTGAGATAGATCGCCGACTTGCCCTTGGCGGCTTTGAACAGCGGCGGCTGCGCGATGTAGAGGTAGCCCTTCTCGATCAGCTCCGGCATCTGGCGATAGAAGAACGTGAGCAAGAGCGTGCGGATGTGGCTGCCGTCCACGTCCGCGTCGGTCATGATCACGATCTTGTGGTAGCGGAGCTTGCCGACGTCGAAATCGTCGCGGCCGATGCCCGTGCCTAGCGCGGTGATCAGTGTGCCGATCTCGTTGGACGACAGCATCTTGTCGAAGCGCGCGCGCTCGACGTTCAGGATCTTGCCCCGCAGCGGCAGGATGGCCTGATAGGCACGATTGCGGCCCTGCTTGGCCGACCCGCCGGCCGAGTCACCCTCGACGATGAACAGCTCCGACAGCGCCGGGTCCTTCTCCTGGCAGTCGGCCAGCTTTCCGGGCAGCGAGCTCACGTCGAGCGCCCCCTTGCGGCGGGTGAGTTCGCGGGCCTTGCGTGCGGCCTCGCGGGCGGCGGCGGCCTCGACCACCTTGGTGACGATCTTGCGCGCGTCGGCCGGATGCTCCTCGAACCACTGGCCGAGCTTGTCGCCCAGCACCGTTTCCACCACCGGCCGGACCTCGGACGACACGAGCTTGTCCTTGGTCTGGGAGGAGAATTTGGGATCGGGCACCTTGACCGAGAGCACGCAGGTCAGCCCCTCGCGCATGTCGTCGCCAGTGAGCGAGACCTTCTCCTTCTTCGAGAGGCCAGCCTCGTCGGCGTACTTGTTCAGCGTGCGCGTCAGTGCGCCGCGAAAGCCCGCCAGATGGGTGCCACCGTCGCGCTGCGGGATGTTGTTGGTGAAGCATAGCATGTTCTCGTGATAGCCGTCGTTCCACTGCAACGCGACTTCGAGGGAGATGCCGTCTTTCTCGCCCCGCACCGTGATCGGCGTGCCATGAACGCTTTGCTTGTTGCGGTCGAGATAGCGGGTGAAGGCTTCGACGCCACCCTCGTAGAACATCTCGGTCTCGCGGGCCTCGACGCCGCGCTCGTCGCGCAACACGATGCGCACACCCGAATTCAGGAACGCGAGCTCGCGCAGCCGGTGTTCCAGCGTGGCGTAGTCGAACTCGGTCTTGGTGAAGATCGCGGGCGAGGGCAGGAAGGTGACCTCGGTGCCGCGCTTGCCTTCGGGCGCGTCGCCAACCGCCACCAGGTCGCCCTGCGGCTCACCCTTGAGGAAGCGCATCGTGTGTTCGCGGCCGTTGCGCCAAATGCGGAGATCAAGATGTTCGGAGAGCGCGTTGACGACGGCCGCGCCGACGCCATGCAGGCCGCCCGACACCTTGTAGGAGTTCTGGTTGAATTTTCCCCCGGCGTGGAGCTGGGTGAAGATCACCACCGCGGCCGAGACGCCCTCTTCCTTGTGGAGATCGACCGGCACGCCGCGACCATTGTCGCGCACGGTGACCGAGCCATCGCCCGCCAGCACGACATCGACGCGATCGCAGTAGCCCGCCAGCGCCTCGTCGATCGCGTTGTCCACGATCTCGTAGACCATGTGGTGGAGCCCACTGCCGTCGTCGGTGTCGCCGATATACATGCCCGGCCGCTTGCGCACGGCGTCGAGACCGCGGAGCACCTGGATGGAGTCGGCGTCGTAGCCCTCGCCGTTCGGGTCGTTCGCAGTGATGTCGCTCATGATCCTGTTCCGCGATCCTTCACGCCCGGGCGATCCCGCCCTGGGCTACATTGAGAAGCTGCGCGCGCCCGCGCAGCCCGTCGAAAAGTCCGGCGTCGGTGCCGGTCATCCAGCTTTGCGCGCCAAGCGCCACCACCTCGTCGAACAGCGCCTGGCGGCGCTCGGCGTCGAGATGGGCCGCGATCTCGTCGAGCAGCAGGAGCGGCGGCCGTCCGCGCGACAGCGCCACCAACCGCGCATGCGCCAGCGCGATCGAGACCAACACGGCCTTCTGCTGGCCGGTCGAGCCCTCGGCGGCGGGCAGGTCGAGATCGAGATGGCGTACCGCGAGGTCCGAACGATGTGGCCCGCAGGTTGTGACGCCGCTCTCGGCGTCGCGGCCGCGATTGGCCGCCAGCGCGGCGCGCAGCCGGTCCTCGGCGTCGATCGCCGCCATGCCGTGCAGCCAGCCATCGACCTCGCCCGCCATGGCGAGCCCGGCGCGCGGGAAGGGGCCGACCCCCAGCCGCGCGGCGGCGTCGAGACGCTGCACCGTGTCGGCGCGCGCCGCCGCCAGCGCGATGCCGTGGCGGGCCATCGTGTCCTCAAGCGCGGCGAACCAGTGGGCGTCGCGATTGCCCTCGGCCAGAAGCCGCGCGCGCTGACGCAGCGCCTGGGTATAGGCGGCGACGTCGCCCGCATGGTCGGGATGCAGCGCCGTCACGAGCCGGTCGAGAAAGCGCCGCCGCTCGCCTGCCCCGTCGAGGAAGAGACGATCCTGCTGCGGTGTCAGCCAAACTGCCGCGACATGCCGGCCGAGCGCGGTCTGTGCCGGGGCGTTGCGGCCATCGATGCGCACCACCCGGCGCGGCGCGGCATCCTCGCCGCGGCCCGGCTCCAGCCCGGTGCCGAGCGCCAAGCGGCCGTCCGGCGTGTCGAGCGTTGCCGCCACCGCCCAGCTGGCCGCATGCGTGCCGTCGGGGCCGCGCCGTCCGACCTCGTCCAGGCGCGCGCGACGCAGGCCACGCCCCGGCGCGAGGAACGACAGCGCCTCCAGAAGATTGGTCTTGCCGGCGCCATTGGCGCCCACCAGCACGACCGGCTCCAGCCCGCAGTCGAGGCGCAGCGACTCGTAGTTGCGAAAGGCGGTCAGCCGCAGCTGGCGCACCGCTACGGCGGCACGCACCGACCGCTCGGCGGCGGAAGGCGAGCCGGCAGGCACCGTGTCGGGGAAGATTGCGCGGTCGGCCGGCTGCGCCGTCATACCCGCATCGGCATCAGCACGTAGAGCGCGCTTTCGTCGGCCCCGTCACGCACCAGGGTGGGGGAGCCCGCGTCGGCCATCAGGAAACGCGCCTCGGCGCCGGCGATCTGCTCGGTGATGTCGAGCAGGTAGCGCGAGTTGAAGCCGATCTCGATCGCGGCGGCCTTGTAGTCGCCCTCGATCTCCTCGGTGGCGCTGCCGGCGTCGGGGCTGGTGGCCGAGAGCGTGACGACGCCCTTGGCGACCGCGAGCTTGATGGCCCGCGACTTCTCCGTGGAAATGGTCGAGACCCGGTCCACGGCGTGAGCGAATTCCTTGCACGGCACCGTCAGTACCTTGTCGTTGCCGGTCGGGATCACGCGCTCGTAGTCGGGGAAGGTGCCGTCGATCAGCTTGGACACCAGCGTCACATGGCCTGAGGCGAAGCGGATGCGGGTGTCGCTGAGCTCGATATCGACCGAGCCGTCGCTTTCCTCCACGAGCTTGCGCAGTTCGTTCACGGTCTTGCGCGGCACGATCACGCCCGGAATCTCACCCGCCCCCTTGGGCAGCGGCACCTCGACCCGGGCCAGGCGATGGCCGTCGGTCGCGACGCCGCGCAGCACCGGCGTGCCGCCGGCCTGGGCCGCGTGCAGGTAGATGCCGTTCAGGTAGTAGCGGGTCTCTTCGTTGGAGATCGCAAAGCGCGTGCGGTCGATGATCCCCTTCAGGTCCGATGCCGCGATCTGGAACCGATGGGGCAGATCGCCCTCGGTCATCGCCGGGAAATCGGCGGGCGGCAGGCATTGCAGGCTGAAGCGCGAGCGACCGGCGCGAATGGTGAGCGTGTTGCCATCGGTCGAGGTTTCGAGCTCGACCTGCGCGCCATCGGGCAGCTTGCGCACGATCTCGTAGAGTGTGTGGGCCGCCGCCGTGGTCGCGCCGGTCTTGGAGGCGCTGGCGTCGACCGTCTCGGAAATCGCGAGGTCCATGTCGGTGGCAGCGAGGGTCAGCCGGCCCTTCTGGGCGGTCACCAGCACGTTGGACAGGATGGGGATGGTGTTGCGCCGCTCCACGACGCTCTGCACGTGCTGCAGGGCCTTCAACAGGGCCGCCCGTTCGATCGTCAATTTCATGGTGGGGACTGCCGAAATCCGTTGGAAAACCGGGCCGGGAAGCGCGTCCCGACGCACCCCGTTTCGCCGCCGGCCGACGGCCGGGCGGAACGGTTTGAAACTATAGCACGGGCAGCCAGAGCGGAAAGCCGTTTCGCCATTATTCTGAGGCGCTTAGGGCCTGTTCCAGGACGAAAAACGGGGCCCTGTTGGGCCCCGTTTCACATAGTCTGACTGTGGAGTGTCAGCCCTGCAACTGACGCTTGAGCAACTCGACATCCTCGGCAATCGAGTTGTCGGAAACCTTCAGCTCCTCGATCTTGCGGACCGCGTGCATGACGGTGGTGTGGTCGCGATTGCCGAAGCGCTTGCCGATTTGCGGCAGGCTGAGCGTCGTCAGCTGCTTGGCGAGGTACATGGCCACCTGGCGCGGTCGGGCGACAGCGCGGGCGCGACGGGGCGAGCTCATCTCGGCCAGCTTGATGTTGTAGTAGCTGGACACGCGCTGCTGGATCTCGTCGACCGTCACCTTGCGGTCGGCCTGGCGCAGCAGGTCGTGCAGCACGTCCTGCGCCATTTCCACGGTGATCTCGCGGCCGATCAGCTGGCCGTGCGCCACGACACGGTTCAGCGCGCCTTCGAGCTCGCGGATGTTGGTGTTGATCTTGTGGGCGAGAAACTCAAGGACCGCGGCCGGCACCGGCACGCGGGCGGCCTCGGCCCGGCTCTGCAGGATCGACAGGCGCAGCTCGTAGGTCGAGGCGTGGATGTCGGCGACGAGTCCGCTGCCCAGCCGGGAGCGCATGCGCTCCTCGAGATCGTGCAGCTCCGACGGCGGCTTCTCGGACGACAGCACGATCTGCTTGTTCTGCTCGACCAGCGAATTGAAGGTGAAGAAGAACTCGTCCTGGCTGGTCTCCTTGCCGCAGATGAACTGCACGTCGTCGACCATCAGCACGTCGACGTTGCGGAACATCTCCTTGAAGGCGCCGGTGTTCTTGGTGCGGAGAGCGTGAATGAACTTGTTCACGAAGCTCTCGGCAGTGAGATACAGCACGCGCGTCCGCGGGTCGCGCTCGCGCAGCGCGTGCCAGATCGCGTGCATCAGATGCGTCTTGCCGAGTCCGACGCCGCCGAAGATGTAGAGCGGGTTGCGCTCGGGCAGCGGCCGATCCTGCTCGGCGATATTGCGGGCGGCGGCGTAGGCGAACTCGTTCGGCTTGCCGACCACGAAATTGGCGAAGGTGTAGCGACCCTCCGGCGCCTGGACGACCTCGTCGCCGCGGCCGATCGCCGGCCCCAGTCGCGGCATCGGCTGGGCGTAGCCGGGTGAACTCGGCACCGGCGGCACGGCGATGATCTCGTTGGGCCGACGCGGGGTCGGCGGCGGCACGAGGTTCACCTCGACGTTCTTCACCTCGACATTCACCGACTGCCAGTAGGCGAGCACGCGATCGCCATAGTGGCGGCCGACCCAGTCGCGCACGAAGCGGGTAGGAGCATAGAGACGAATCTTGCCGAGCTTCAGTTCGCCCAACTCGACCTCGCCGAACCACGTCTTGAACGCCTTATCGCCGATCTCCTTGCGCAGCCGGTCGCAGACGCGGCCCCATTGGCCTTCAAGCTCCCTGCGGCCTTGCTCTTCCATGTCCCGCCCCGCAAAAACTACGATTTCCGACTGCCGATCCTGCGTTCCGCCGCCCCTTGGCGCGCGGCTCACGTCTGCCTCCAGGGAAGGCCCGAGGCCTTCCACCCGACGGTACTCCCCCGCCGGGCCTTCCCGTCGGGCGGGCCCTCGAACCCGTCGGAAACATTGAAACAGTTGCTGTATCCGGCCTCGGTCATGGCCCGCGCCGCTGCTGCCGAACGCACACCGGAGCGGCAGAGAAAGAGGAGCGGTGCGCCCCGGTCCGCGACGCCGCCCGACAACTGGGCGACGAACTCCGGGTTCACCTGCATCGACGGGAAGACCTGCCACTCGAGCAGCGCCGGCTTGCGGCCGACGCTTTCGAGATCGGGCAGGCCGACATAGGACCACTCGGCGCGGGTGCGCACATCGATCAGGATCGCATCCTTGCGGGACTCGAGAATTTTCCAGGCTGTCGCGGGCGTCACGTTTCCGGCGTAGCCGGGCGCGGGGGCGATTTCGAATGTGCCGGAAATGGAATCGCCCGCCGCCATAGCCCCCCCGCATCTTCATTGTGGGCGCGGTGGCAACGAGCGGACCTCCGACGTCGGGAGAAACGCGGCCAGGGGAACTCAAGCGTCGGTTGGCGGGAACGTGCGCGCCTCGAAGCGAGCGCGGCGGTTCCGGATGAATTGCCTCGACGTCGTCCGCCTGTCGCTCTCTCGTCTCCCTGTCGTTGCGGCGAAGCGGTATGGACCCCCCTGCTTCGCCGCGGCCCGCGATCGTTGCCCCACGCCCCGTCGCGATGCGCATCTCTTAGCCACGCGCGTGGCGACTCGCAAACGATTCACATGCCGCTCCGCGCACACAATCCCTGATGTTCACCGCGTGACTTCGTTGACAACAAATCCGAACTGATCCTTCAGGCACGCTTCGTCCCGACTCGACGACAAGATTTTGGGGCTGACGCATCTCGCGCGACGATAGAGGCGAATTGCATGATGTTTGCCGAATTCGCCGCCAAGGATTCTTTGACCGAGGCGATGGAAAAAAGTTTTCGTCGCGTCGCGCGATCTTTCCGGTGCAGCGCGGGCACAAAAAGAAACGCCGCTCTTTCGAGCGGCGTCGGTATCGGTCGAGGATCGCGTGAAGCGTCGTTCAGGCCATCGCCTTGATGCGCTTGGCGAGGCGTGAGACGCGGCGCGCAGCGGTGTTGTCCGCGAGCACGCCCTTGTCGGCGCCGCGCTGGATCTCGGGCTGCGCCGCCTTCAGCGCGGCCTGCGCGGCCTTCTTGTCGCCGGCGGCGATCGCCTCCATGACGTTCTTGATGCCGGCACGGACGCGGCCGCGACGGGCCGAGTTCACGGCGGTGCGACGCTTGGTTTGGCGCGCGCGCTTTTCTGCCGACTTGTGGTTCGCCATTTCTTCCTCTGGTCTGCGAAGCGCGCGCTTGTACAGGCGGTGCGGGGGCGGGTCAAGCCGGCCCCGGACCCCGCCTCAGCGGTGCTTCCAGACCGCGGCGCGCTTGTCGGCGAAAGCCGCCATGCCCTCGCGCCGATCCTCGAAGGCGAAGGTTGCATGGAAGGTGCGGCGCTCGAATTTCACGCCCTCCGCGAGCCCGGTTTCGAAGGCCATATTGACCGCTTCCTTGGCGACCATGGTCGCGGGCAATGACAGCGAGGCGATCTTCTCGGCTGCTGCCACCGCCTCGTCCATCAGCTTGTCCAGCGGAACCACCCGGCTCACCAGACCGCAGCGCTCGGCCTCGGCGGCGTCCATCATGCGGCCGGTCAGCACCATATCCATCGCTTTGGACTTGCCGACGAAGCGCGGCAGGCGCTGGGTGCCGCCAGAACCCGGGATGGTGCCGAGCAGAATCTCCGGTTGGCCGAACTTGGCGTTCTCGGCCGCGATGATGAAGTCGCACATCATGGCCACCTCGCAGCCGCCACCGAGCGCGAAGCCGGCCACCGCCGCCACGACCGGCTTGCGGATCTGGCTTACCTTTTCCCAGCCCACCGTAATGAAGTCGGCGAGAAAGACGTCCTGGTAGTCGCGGTCCTTCATCTCCTTGATGTCGGCGCCGGCGGCGAAGGCCTTGTCGCTGCCGGTCAGCACGACGCAGCCGATGCCGGCGTCGGCCTCGAAGGCGTCCAGGGCCTGACCCAGTTCGCGGATCAGGTCGGCACAGAGCGCGTTCAGCGCCTTGGGCCGGTTCAGCCGCACGATGCCGACGCGGCCCCTCCGTTCCACCAGAATGTTTTCGTAGCTCGCCATGTGCGCCTCCGGTCCGGCGCGCTCCTTAACTAGCGCTGGCGGGCGGCGCAATAGAAGGTCGAGCGGCCGGCCTGGACCACGCGGCGGATCGCCTTGCCGCAGTCGCAGCCCGGGCAGGGCAGACCGGCCCGGTCGTACACTTTGAAGCGCGTCTGGAAATAGCCGAGCTCGCCGTCCGGCTGGACGTGGTCGCGCACCGTCGAACCGCCGTCGGCAATCGACCGGCGCAGCACGTCGCGAATCGCCCGCGCCAACCGGTCCGCCCGGTCCCCCTGGACGGTGTGGGCGGAGCGCTTGGGCGAGATGCCGGCGTCGAACAGCGCCTCGCAGGCATAGATGTTGCCCACCCCGACCAGCGTCTTCTGGTCAAGTAGCGCCGCCTTGATCGGGGTCTTGCGGCCGGCCAGTCGCGCCGCCAAGGCCGCGCCGTCGAAACTTTCGTCCAGCGGCTCGGGCCCGAGATGACGGAAGAGCTTGTGCTTTGCCAAGGCGTCCGTGCCGATCAGCAGCATCACTCCGAAGCGGCGGGCGTCGTTGAAGCGCACCTGGGTTCCGCGGTCGGTCTCGAAGACGACGTGGTCATGCCGGTCGAACGGCGCCTCGGCATCGCGGCCCGACAATAGAGTCATGCGGCCGGACATCCCGAGATGGATCACCCAGCTCGTGCCGTCATCCAATCGCAGGAGCAGGTACTTCGCGCGCCGGTCGATGGCCTCGACGGTGCGGCCCTCGACCCGGGCCGCGAAGCGCGTCGGCAGGGGCGAGCGCAGATCGCGCCGGCGCTGGAGCAGCCGCACGAGCTTGCGTCCCACCAAGTGCGGGATCAGGCCGCATCGGACCGTCTCGACTTCGGGCAGTTCCGGCATGTCGCGGCGTGTACAGTGCCCGGCATGAACGGGCAACGTCCCTCGTCGAGCGCGTGGCACCGCGCGATCCCGCTGGCGGCCCGGCTGTGGCTGGCGCTGGTCGCGTTGTCGTTCCTCGGTGCCTGGCACCCGTGGCTGGAGCTGCCCAGTCATCTCAGGCTGCATTTGACCGGTGCAGGGGTCGCGCTGGCGATCGCCACGGCGATGCTGCGCACCCGCGCCATGACCCTAATTCTGGTCGCGGCCGCCGGGATCAACCTGGCCGACGGCTGGTCAAGCGCCGCGCGGCCACCGGCGGTGCCGGTCGGGCCGGGTCCGGCCTTCCGCGTCGTGTGGGCCAATCTCCAGAACTGGAACACCGACCTCGCGGCGCTGCGGCATCTCGTCGAATTCGAGCGGCCGGATCTTCTCTTGCTGACCGAACTTGCGGCAACCCATCGCGAGGTCCTGCAGGGCGTGCGGCCCTTGTTGCCGTTCCAGTCGGCCGACGCGATGACCGACCCGCTCGCCGTCCTGGCCGCCACGCGGGTTGCGCCGGAGGCGATGCAGTTCGACTACGGCGTCGGTCCCGAGGGTCCGCTTGCGATCGTGCGCTTCTGTCCGATCGCCGACGCCGCCTGCGTCACCGTCCTCGCGCTGCATGGCGCCCGCCCGTGGCGCGGACCGGATGGCCTGCGCGATCGCCAGCTTGCGCACGCCGCCGCGGTCGCGCGCCGGCGCCAGGCGGCGGGTGAGATCGTGGCGTTGGTCGGCGATCTCAACACCACGCCTCACGCCGTCTCGTTCAAGCGCCTGTTGGCGCAATCGGGATTGCGCGACGCCATACGCGGTCCGCAGGAGCGACCGCATCCGCCCTTCGCCACCTGGCCCACTCGGGCTGGTGCCTGGGGCATTGCCATCGACCATGTGCTGGTCGGACCGGGCCTCGCCACGTCCGAAGTGCGTCGCGGACCCGACATCGGCAGCGACCATTTTCCGGTGATCGTTGATTTGCGCTTGCCGCGCTGAGACCCGGAGTCCTTGTCGGTTCAGGCGAAACCGCGCGAGTCTGTCTGAACCGGCGGCGCTCTATCCCCGGGCGCCGAACAGGGCGGTACCGACCCGCACCTCGGTGGCGCCGCACCGGATCGCGATGTCAAAGTCGGCGCTCATACCCATGCTGAGGCGGGCGAGGCCGCTACGCGCAGCGAACTTCGCCAGCAGCGCGAAATGCAGCGCCGGATCGTCCTCGACCGGCGGGATGCACATCAGGCCCACCACCGGCAGCCGCCATACGTCACGGCACTCGGCAACGAACCGATCGATGTCGGCCGGCAGAACGCCGGCCTTCTGCGGCTCCTCGCCGGTGTTCACCTGCACGAAGCAGGCCGGACGCCGGCCGGCGCGGTCCATCTCCTTGGCCAACGTCTCGGCAAGCTTGGGCCGGTCGACCGACTGAAGCACATCGAACAGCGCCACCGCCTCGCGGGCCTTGTTGGTCTGCAAAGGCCCGATCAGATGCAGCTCCAGATCGGCGTGGCGCTCGCGCAAGGCGGGGAATTTCCCCTCGGCTTCCTGAACGCGGTTCTCGCCGAACACGCGCTGACCGGCCTCGATCAGCTTGGCGATCGCCTCGGCCGGGTGGGTCTTGGACACCGCGACCAAGCGACAGGCAGCCGCATCCCGACCCGCTTCCGCGGCGGCCGCTTCCATGCGGCCGCGGATGTCCGCGAGACGCGCGGCGGCGCTCATAGCCCCAGAGCCGCCCGCACCGCCAGCACGTCGGTGTTCGTCGGCGCGGCCGCGAGCGCCTCATCCAGCAGCGCCTGTCCCGACACGCGCTCATCGAGCGCGAAGAGGCAGGCGCCGAGATGGGCCAGAAAGCGCGGGTCACCCGGCAACGCCGCCAGCGCACGCTCGTGAAGCGGGCGCGCCTCCGCGGCGCGGCCGAGCCTGACCAGGGCGCGGCCGAGATTGACCATCACCAGAGGGTCGTTGTCGTCGATCTTCTGGGCGCGGCGCAGCAGGCGGTGGGCGTCGTCGAAGCGCTTCAGCGCCAGCAGCGCAAGCGCGGCGTTGTTGAGCGCGGCGGTGTCATCCGGTGCGCGCTTGAGGTGGGACTCCAGCAGGTCCAGCGCCGCCTGCGGCTGGCCGCGCTCGATTTGCACCAGGCTCAGCTGGACCACAGCCTCGCCGTCGCCAGGCGCGATCTCGAGCGCGCGGCGCAAGGCGGCGGCCGCATCATCGGCCGCGCCGGTCTCGGCCTGCGCCAGGGCGAGTGTCTTCAGCGCCGGTTGGAAACCCGGATCCAGCTTGAGCGCTTGCTGCAGCGGCGGGATGGCGGCGGCTGCCTGGCCGCTGTGGAACAGCACGAAACCCTTGATGTGATGCAGATTGGCGTTCTCGGGCTGCAGGCGCAGCGCCTCCTCGATGTCGAGCTGCGCCTCCTCGCGACGCGCCGCCAGAATCAGGGCCAGGGCGCGGTCGCCCTTGATCTGCGCCCGACGCGGATCGTCGTCGGCCAGCGTCCAGGCGGCGTCGAGCTCCTCCAGCGCCTCGAGCGACTTTTGCATGCGATAGAGAGCGTAGCCGCGCATGTTGCGCGTGCGGGCCTGCAGCGGCCGCAGTTGCGCGCCCTCGGCCGACGCCGTCATCGCCTGATCCAGATTGCCAGCGATCTCGGCCAGTTCGCGTTCGGCGGCCGCGAAGCGGCCAAGCTCGAGCAGCGAGGCGGAGAGCGCCAGCCGCGCCTCGATGTGCCCCGGTGCGCGACGGATCGTGTCGCGGAAGCGGCGTGTCGCCTCGTCGTGGCGGCCGAGCTTCTGCGCCGCCATGCCGAGATTGTAGTGCAGCATCGGCTCGTTGGGGTCGCGCGCGAGGGCCCGACGCCACAGTCCTTCAGCTTCGGCGATCGCACCACGCTGGAAGTGGCAGGCCGCGAGAAAATGCAGGATGTCGGGCCGGTCGCCGTGGCGGGCGAGCGCGGACCGGAACAGCGGTTCGGCACGATCGAACCAGCCGGCGCGCAGGAACTGCAGGCCGGTCTGCAAGTCGGGATCGGGTGCCGGCAGGGGCGATTGAGCCATGGCGCGCTGTGTAGACCCGGTGTCGATCCGACGCTAGAGCGGTGTGATGGCAGGGGATCGCGATCTCTTCCTGAAGGCGATGGCCGACGCGCGCCCTCTGAAAGGTGTGTCGCGCCGCGCGCCGGTGGCGGCCAAGCCAGCACCCGCTGCCCCGATGGCCGTGGCGCCGCGGCCGCCCGTGCCGAGACCGACGGTCGAGCCCGATCTGGACGCCGGGGGCTCAGGGTTCGATCGCGACCTCTCGCGTGCCCTGTCGCGTCGCCGCCTGGAGCCCGACCTCAAGCTCGATCTGCACGGCCTCACGCTGGCAGCCGCTGAGCGCGCGGTGCGGCGGTTCCTTGCCGAGGCGCAGGGTGCCGATGCGCGGGTCGCGCTGGTCGTGACCGGCAAGGGTTTGCGGGAGGAGGGCGGCCGCGTGCTGGGCGGGCGCATCCGCGGCGAGCTGATGGGCTGGCTCAATCGCGCCGACAACCGCGCCTATGTGCGGGCGGTGCGGGCCGCCCACCCGCACCACGGTGGCGGTGGCGCCTTCTATTTGCTGCTGCGCCGCCGCTCGTCAGCCAGCAGTCGCTCCTTGCGCGCCACGCCCCAGCGATAGCCCGTGAGGCTGCCACTTGAGCCGATCGCTCGGTGGCAGGGCACCACGATCGACACCGGATTGGTGGCGCAGGCGCGGCCGACGGCGCGGGCGGCGTTGGGCTTGCCGAGCGCTTGCGCGATCTCACCATAGGTGCGGGTCGTGCCGGCGGGGATTTCGGTAAGCGCCTTCCAGACCTTCCATTGGAAGGCCGTGCCCAGGATATCGAGCGGCACGTCGGTGGCATCGAGCGCCGTGGGCTTTCGTCCGTAGAGCCGGGCCAAAACGCCCTGCACGCGGTCCTTCAGGCCGCGATCGTCACGCGCCAGCTCGGCGGCAGGGAAGTCGCGCTTGAGCTCGCGTTCGAGTCGCGCGTCGTCTTCGCCCAGGAATACCGCGGCCACCCCGCGTTCGGTCGCCGCCACCAGCACGCGGCCATAGTCGCTGTCGGCAAGCGTCCAGGCGATGCGAGCGCCAGCGCCGCCGCGCCGATAGGTGGCGGGCGTCATGCCGAGCGCGCGGTCGCTGCTTTCATAGACGCGGCTGGAGGAGCCATAGCCCGCGCCATAGATCGCGTCCGACACCGAGGTGCCCTCGCGCAGCGCGCGGCGCAGGCGATCGCGCTTGCGGGCGGCAAGCCAATCGCGCGGTCCGACCCCCAGCTCGTTTGCAAAGCGTTTGCCCAGCGCGCCGGCCGAGAGACCGACGCTGCGTGCCACGGCCGCGAGCGAGGGTGGATCTTGCGGATCGGCGGCGTCGAACAGGCGGCAAGCGTCCGCGACTGGACGGCTGAGTCCGGAGGCGGTTTCCCACTCCAGCGGCCTGCAGCGCTTGCAGGCGCGGAAACCCGCGGCTTCGGCAGCGGCGGGCGAGGCATGGAACGCCACGTTGCACCTGAGCGGCGGTCGCGCGGCGCAGGACGGCAGGCAGTAAACGCCCGTGGTGCGTACCGAGAACCAGAACCGGCCGTTGTAGGTGCGGTCGCGGGTCAGGACGGCGCGCCAGCACGTCTCGAAATCGGGAAGCGTCGCGGGCGGGGCGATAGTCGGGGAGATCGGAGTGGCGGTCGGGATCATGCGCCGATCAAAGCACACGGAACCCGGCCGCTCTATCCGGCATCGGCGGGCAATTCACCCGCCGGGCTGCTCAGCCGAAGAAGCCCTTCTCGGCCTCGTGGCGCGCGGTCGCGCGGTCGATGCCGATGTCGCGCAGCAGCCGCTCGTCGAGCGTGCCCAGCTGCTGGCGGGAACGCGCAAGATCGGCCCGCAGGCAGAGCGTCTCGTAGCCTTCGATCAACAGACCGGCCACGAACGCGACCAGCCGCAGCGGCTGCCGCAGGGTGAGGGTCGGGGTGTGGGCGAGGCTCGACATGACTTAGCTCCATTGGGGCAGCTGCCTAGGCGGGATACGGCCACCGGTGTGTGTTGAAGGCCAAAATGAGCTATAGTCTCTCCGCCTGCAAAGGATGAATCCTCGGGTTGTGACCCAGAAAAAATATGAGCGGAGAGTCTAGATGAGCCGCGCCCAGCTGCCCCTGAATGCCCTACGCGCCTTCGAGGCGGCCGCTCGCCACTCGAGCTTCACCCAGGCCGCCGATGAACTGCACGTGACGCAGGCCGCCGTCAGCCATCAGGTGAAGGGACTCGAGGAGCGGCTGGGCGTGCCGCTCTTCATCCGCCGGCCGCGCGGACTCGAGATCACCGCTGAAGGTCAGGGACTGTTGCCCGACTTGCGCGACGCGTTCGATCGCATGACGCAGGCGCTGGACCGGGTCGGCCGCAAGAGCAGCGCGGGCACGTTGAACGTCAGTCTCATCACGACCTTCGCGCTCGCTTGGTTGGTGCCGCGACTGCACCGTTTCCAGACCAAGCACCCCGACATCGAAGTGCGCATGACCACGACCCAGCGTGTGGTCGACTTCGCCCGCGAGGATTTCGACTGCGCCATTCGCTTCACCGTGCAGCCCGAGGCCGACCTGCACGCGGTGCGGCTGTTCAACGACGTGCTGACGCCGCTCTGCGGCAAGCGCTACGCCGACCGGCTGAAGTCGCTGGACGATCTCAAGAAGGCGCCGCTCATCGACATGACAAACGAGGTCGAGTGGCCGATCTGGCTGCGCGCCGTCGGTCTCGGCGACTACAAGCCCAAGCGCTTGCTCACGTTCGACTCGACGATGATCGCCGTCGAGGCCGCGATGGAGGGGGCGGGCGTCGCGGTCGGCCCGCCGCAGCTCTTCCGCGAGGAACTGGCGCAAGGCCGTCTCTTCCAGCCCTTCCCGCAGATCGTCGACAGCGGCAAGGCCTGGTGGTTCTGCTGCCCACCGAGCTCCGCCAGCCGGCCGAAGATTCGCGCGTTCGAGGACTGGTTGCTTGAAGAGCTCGCGGCCTCCTCGGAGCGTGGCCCTCGACCGGCGGCCGTGGCCGCGCGGCGCTGACGGTGGCTCAGACCGGCGGGTAGCGGTGACTGGCGCCGAAGGCGTCCTCGACGCGCCAGCCTTCGGGGTCGTCGGCGAGATAGCCCGGCCCCACCGGCACCTTGCCGTGTCCGCCCGGGACATCGAGCACATAGACCGGCTGGGCGAGACCTGACAGCCGGCCGCGCAAGCCGCGCATGATCTCGCGCCCGCGGGCGAGATCGACGCGGAAATGCGCCGTCCCGCGCACCAGATCGGGATGATGCAGATAGTAGGGCTTCACGCCGCAGACCAGCATGCGCCGGAACAGCTTCTCCAGCGTCTCCGCATCGTCGTTGATGCCGCGCAGTAGGACGGTCTGGCCGAACAGCGGGATGGCTGAGACCGCAAACTGGCGCAACGCCGCGCGCTGCGCCTCGCCGAGTTCGGCCTCGTGGTTGGAATGAATGCCGAGCCAGAGCGCCGCGCGGCGGGGTGCCAGCGCCGCAACCAGGTCCGCCGTGACGCGCTCGGGATCGGCGACCGGAACACGGCTATGCACGCGTATCACCTGCACATGGGGGATGGCGTCGAGCGCCTCGACCAGCCGCGCGAGTCGTGCCGGCGCCAACATCAGCGGGTCACCGCCGGTCAGGATCACTTCGAAGATCGCAGGATGGGCCGCGATATAGGCGAGCGCGGCCTCAAGCTCGGCGGCCGAGAGCGCCTCACCGCCGGGGCCCACCTGCTCGCGACGGAAGCAGAAGCGGCAATAGACCGGGCAGACATGGGTCGGCTTCAACAGCACCCGGTCGGGATAGCGATGCACGATCCCGGGCACCGGGGCGAGGGCACGATCGCCGATCGGATCGGCGAGCTCTTCCGGAGCGACGACGGTCTCCTCGACCGACGGCACGAACTGGCGGGCGATCGGGTCGGCCGTGCCGCGTGCGGGATCGATCGCGCGGTGCATCGCGGGTGTGAGCGCGATGGCGAGCGTCTGTTCGGCGGCGACCAGCCTCGGATCGGCGGGCGCGAGGCCCGCCTCCACGAGCGCCGCGAGGGAACGGAGCGTCTGCATCGCGGCGTGGAATAGAAGGGGCCGGCCGCTTTGACGAGTCCTTTCGCCTGCCCCAGGGTCGCGATGCCTGCCTGAGGAGACCGCCATGATCGATGCCGCGCTCAAGACCCGGATCATGAATGAGGTCGATCGCCGGTTCGACGCCCAGACGTCGGTGCTGGCGGATCTGGTTCGTATTCCATCGCTACGTTACCGCGAGGCACCGGCGCAGGACATGATGGCGCGCCTCTTCAAGGAGGATGGCTACGGCGTCGATCGCTGGCAGATCCGGCTCGACGACATCAAGCACCTCCCGGGCTTCTCACCGCACGCCCAGGAGTACGACGATGCGTGGAATGTGGTCGGCGCGTGGCGGCCCTCCAGCGGGTCCGGCCGCTCGCTGGTGCTGAACGGGCATATCGACGTCGTGCCGGAGGGGCCGCACGAGATGTGGTCGCGGCCGCCCTTTGAACCGGCGGTGAAGGACGGCTGGATGTATGGCCGGGGTTCGGGCGACATGAAGGCGGGCCTGATCCTCAACCTCTTCGCGCTGCGCGCGTTGCGCGGATTGGGCTATCGGCCCGCCGCCGACGTCTTCCAGCAATCCGTGGTGGAGGAGGAGTGCACTGGCAATGGCGCGCTGGCCTGTCTGCAACGCGGCTATCGTGGCGACGCGGCGCTGATTCCCGAGCCGTCGGGCGGTGTGCTGACCGTGGCGCAAGTCGGCGTGATGTGGTTCCAGGTCAAGGTCACGGGTCACCCCGTGCATGTCTACAAGGCCGATGCCGGTTCGAACGCGATCGAGTCGGCCTATCGCCTGATCCAGGCGCTGCGCGACCTGGAGAAGGCCTGGAACGCGCGCAAGTCCGCCGACGCGCACTTCCACGATCATCACCATCCGGTGAATTTCAACGTCGGCAAGATCGCGGGCGGCGACTGGGCGAGCTCGGTGCCGGCCTGGTGCACGTTCGACATGCGTGTCGGCGTGTTGCCCTCGCAAACCCTGAAAGAGGCGCGTCAGGAGATCGAGCATTGCGTGCGCGAGGCGGGTAAGCGCGATCCGTTCCTCGGCAACAATCCGCCCAGCGTGACGTGGGAGGGATTTCAGGCCGAGCCCTTCGTGCTCAAGAACCACGAGGCGGTGCGGGCCACGCTCGATCGCGCGCATCGGCATGTCTTCGGCACGGCGCTCGAGGACATGACCTCGACCGGCACGGCCGACAACCGCTTCTTCGGTCTCTACGCCGGTATTCCGGCGCTGGTCTATGGTCCGCAGTCCGACGACATCCACGGATTCGATGAGCGCGTGAATCTGGAATCGGTGCGACGCATCACCCAGGCGACGGCTTTGTTCATCGCCGAGTGGTGCGGACTGCAGGAAGCCTGACGGGATCGCGCCTCCATTGCGGCGGCGTGTATCCTTCGTTTCCGCACACCCTGCGCGCATTGATTCCCGCACACGTCGCGCGTAGCATTCAGTGATCGACGACGCATAGCCTCGTGTGCCGGCTCTGCCGCTACGAGGCACTTTGGGGACGAAACGGGGGGCTTCGGGCCCCCGTCTTGCGTTCGGGCGTCGGGGCTCACCGCTGCGGCCTCAAGCACTAGTAGCGGTCAGCGTTCTCCGTGCACAATCAGTGGTGTAACCGGATAAATCTAAGTTTCTAGATGAAAATGTATCGCTAATGTATTGATTTTGCGCTCAATTGTGTCAGGATCATGGTGCTTTCGCTGATCGTCCTTATCGGTCCGGACGGAGCTTCATTCTGAAGCGTCGAGGTTCGGGCGGGTCGCGGAGGCGGCGGTTCGAGATCGGCATTTTCCAGAGCTGGAGTCCTCTGGGCCCTCGCACCTACGCTTTCTCAGGACGCGAAGTGAATCCGGAATACCCCGCCCAACGGCTATCGGAACCCTTCCCCAAACCCCACATTCCGATACCCGGTCGATCGCTTCCCCACCCCATACAGCGATAGACAGGACGGGGCCCCTACCAGAACGGTCGATCCCCTACGAGGCGCGATCCCGTTCCCGGCCGGCGAAGAGCCCGGCCGCCACCCCCGCCAACACGATGATCACGCCGACCAGGCGCAGCCCCGCCAGCTGTTCGCCGAACAGCAGCGCGGCGAATCCGAGCGCGACGCAGGGGATCAGCAGCGAGATCGGACCGACGCGCGCCGCCGGATAGCCGCGCAACAGCGTTCCCCAGATGAAGTATCCCAGCCACATCGCCGGCGCGACGCTGTAGAGCAGCACCGCCCACATCTGCCCTGTCGGCGCGAGCAGCGGCGCGGGCGCACGCGTCGGTCCGTCGACCACAAGGCTGGCTGCGAGCAATGGCAAGGCGGGCAGGGCGCTCGCCCAAACGGTGACGGCGAAGAGATTCCCGCCGCGAGCGTGTCGCATGAAGAGGTTTCCGGTGGCCCAGCTCAGCGCCGAGAGGAGACCGAGTGCGACGGCGGCGAGCGGCGCGCTGCCCTCGACCGATCGCGCGATCATCGCGACGCCGGCCAGCGCGATGGCCAGTCCGAGCCATTGCAGCGGCCGCGCGCGCTCGCCCAGCGCGGCTGCCGCGAGCAAGAAGGTGAGCGGCCCCTGGAGCTGCACCAGCACCGACACGAGCCCGGGCGGCAGGCCGGCCTCCATGGCATAGAACAGGAACACGAACTGGCCGCCGAACTGGAAGATGCCCACGCCCGCGATCACGCGCAGCGGCACATCCGGTCGGGCGATGAAAAGTACCGGCAGCGCCGCAAGTGCGAACCGCCAGCCCGCCAAACAGAGCGGCGTCATCTCGTCGAGGCCAAGACGGATCGCCGAGAAATTGAAACCCCAGATGACGACGACAAGCGCCGCCGCCGCGAGGTGGACCGGGCTCAACCGCGAGGGCGCTCAGGCCCGCTCAAGTGCGGCAATCACGGCCTCACCCATCGCGCGCGTCGACACGCTGGCGCTCCCACGCGGCGCGAGATCGGCGGTACGCAGACCGGCCGCAAGCACGGCATCGACTGCGCGCTCGAGCCGCGCCGCTTCGTCGGGCAGGTGCAGCGTTTCGCCGAGGCACATTGCGAAACTCAGGATCGCCGCCAGCGGATTGGCGATGCCGCGCCCCGCGATGTCGGGCGCGCTGCCGTGGATCGGCTCGTAGAGCGCGCGGCGGCGCCCGTCGGCACCGGCCGGGCCCAGCGAGGCCGAGGGCAGCATGCCCAGCGAACCGGTGATCATCGCCCCGCAGTCCGACAGAAGATCGCCGAAGAGATTGTCGGTCACGATGACGTCGAACTGGCGCGGCCAGCGGATCAGCTGCATGGCGCAGTTGTCGGCGAGCATATGGTGCAGCTCGATGTCGGCGTACTCCGCGGCGTGCAGGCGCTGCATCAGACGGCGCCACATGGCGCCCGCTTCCATCACATTGCCCTTGTCGACCGAGTGCACGCGGCCCGGTCCGCCCTGGGCGCGGCGCCGGCGCGCCAGCTCGAAGGCATAGCGCGCCACGCGCTCGACTTCGTCCGAGTGGTAGACATGGGTATTCACACCGCGCTCGCGACCGTCGGGCAGGGTCTCGACCCCTCGCGGCTCGCCAAAATAGACGCCGCCCGTCAGTTCGCGCACGAAGACAAGGTCAACCCCGTCCACGATCTCGCGGCGCAGTGTCGAGGCATCGAGCAGGGCCGGGACGGCCTTGATCGGTCGCAGATTGGCGAAGGTGTCGAGCGACTTGCGCAGCCTGAGCAGGCTTCCCTTCTTGCGCTCCTCCGGCGGGATCTTGGTGGCCTGGTCGAGCGAGTCCATGGCGCCGAACAGGATCGCGTCCGCGTCCTCGATGGCGGCCCGCGTCTCATCCGGCATCAGCGAACCGAACGCGTCCCACGAGGCCAGCCCGAACGGCCGCTCGCCGAGCTCGATGGGTGCGCCGCGTCGGTCGCGGAACCACTCGGCGACGCGCCGCACCTCAACCATGACCTCTTTGCCGATGCCATCGCCCGGCAGGATCAGCAGGCGAAAGGCGTTGCCGCGCGCGCTCACAGCCACACCCAGGGGCGCTGCGCGCGATCGGCGTTCTGCCAGCCGGCGATCGTCTCGGCGTGCTTCAGCGTCAGCGCGATGTCGTCCAGCCCCTGCAGCAGCGCGTCGCGGCGGCGGCCCTCGATCTCGAACGCGATGCGACGTCCGGTGGGCGAGACCACGACGTGCTCCTCAAGATCGACGGTGACGCGGGCGTTGCCCGGCGAGGCGCGCGTTTCCTCGGCCAGCCGCTCGACCTCGGCGATCGGCAGCGCGACAGGCAACAGCCCGTTCTGGAAACAGTTATTGAAGAAGATGTCGCCGTAGGAGGGCGCGATCACCGCCTTCACGCCAGCGCCCATCAGTGCCCATACCGCGCCCTCGCGGCTGGAACCGCAACCGAAGTTTTCCGCGGCCAGCAGGATCGGGGCGTCGCGGTAGGCCGCGTGGTTCAGCACGCAGGCCGGATCGGCTGTGCCGTCGGCCTTGAGGCGAAGCTGCTCGAAGCAGTGTGGTCCCAGGTCGCTCCGATCGGTGCCGACGAGGCGTTCGATGCGGATGATGAGGTCGGTATCGACGTTCTGGCGCATGAGCGGTGCCGCGACGCCGGTGACTTTGGTGAATTTTTCCATTCGTCGGGCCCTCTCAGAGCGTGCGGACGTCGGCGATGGCGCCGCGGATCGCTGCTGCCGCCGCCATGGCGGGGCTGGCGAGGTGGGTGCGCGCGCCGGGCCCCTGGCGACCGACGAAGTTGCGGTTGGACGTCGAAACGCTGCGCTGGCCGCGCGGAACGGTCTCGCCGTTAGACGCCACGCACATCGAGCAGCCTGGCTCGCGCCACTCGAAGCCTGCGGCAGTGAAAACCTTGTCCAGCCCTTCGGCCTCCGCTTCGCGCTTCACGCGTTCGGAACCCGGTACGACCCAGGCGTTGACATGCGCGGCCCGCTGGCGGCCACGCGCCACCTCCGCAGCCGCGCGCAGGTCGGAGATGCGGCTGTTGGTGCAGGAGCCGATGAAGACCCAGTCGACCCTGGTGCCGGCGATCGGCTTGCCCGGCTCCAGCCCCTGATAGGCGAGTGCCGCCTCCCAGGCCTTGCGGCGGTTCTCGTCCGGTGCGCGCGCGGGATCGGGAATCAGCCCGTCCACCGCCACGACATGCTCGGGGCTGGTGCCCCAGGTGATCTGCGGCACCACGCGGGCCATATCGACGGTGTGCTCGCGGTCGAAGCGGGCATCGGCGTCGCTGCCGAGCGTGCGCCAATGCTCGACCGCGCGATCCCACAGCGCGCCCTTGGGCGCGAAGTCGCGGCCGGCGAGATACTGGAACGTGGTGTCGTCCGGCGCGACCATTCCGGTGCGCGCGCCCATCTCGATGGACAGGTTGCAGATGGTGAGGCGGCCCTCGACAGGCAGTGCGCGGATCGCCGACCCCGCATATTCGACAGCGTGGCCGGTGCCGGCGGCCGCACCGATCTCGCCGATCACATGCAGGATCATGTCCTTGGGCGTGACGCCCTTTGGCAGTTTGCCCTCGAAACTCACGCGCAATCGTTTGGGTTTGCGCTGCACCAGCGTTTGCGTCGCCAGCGCATGCACCAGCTCCGACGAGCCGACACCGAACGCCAGCGCGCCCAGACCGCCATGGGTGCAGGTGTGGCTGTCGCCGCAGATCAGCGTCGTGCCCGGCAGCGTGATGCCGAGTTCCGGTCCCACCACGTGCACGATGCCATTGCCGTCCTGGCCCATGTCGAACAGCCGGATGCCGTACTTCGAGGTGCGTTGGCGCAGACCGCGCAGCAATGGGCCGCCGGCGGGGAAGGTGTCGTCGGTGCGGCCCGCCCGGGTCGAGATCGCGTGGTCGGGCGTGGCGAAGGCGAGCTGCGGTTGGGCCGGGACATAGCCCTTGGCCTCGACCTCCTTCAGCGCGCCCGATCCCGAGAGATCGTGCAGCAGGTGGCGGTCGATATGCAGCAACACCACGCCGCCACCCAGATCGGCGACGACGTGGCTGTCCCAGATCTTGTCGAACAGTGTCTTGCCCGGCATGCGGTCCTCCGTCGTCGCGATATCAGCACCCGGGACCGGACGGCGGAAGCTGGGGCGGCACGGAGATTTCGCTACGGGGTGCCGGGCTCCCAGCGTTGGGCCGGCGCCTCACGCCAGCTTGCCGGCGCTGAGGCCAGGTCGAGCAGGTGCTTCAGGCGCGCGATCGCGCCCTCCCAGCCGGTATCGTCCTCGCGCAGCAGCTCCATCGTCGGATACCACGGCGTGGCGCCAGCGCGCGGGCCCCACAGCCAATCGGCATCGCGCGGCAGCAACATCAAGACCGGCACGCCCAAGAGCGCCGCGAGATGTGCCGGCCACGTATCGCCGCCCACCACCACGTCGCAGACGAACAGCCGCTCGGCCAGCGCCCGCAAGCCCGACCCGTCGCTCGCGCTGAGCGCGTCGGCGGCATCGATACGATCGAGCCAGGTATCGAAGCGGGCCTCGACCGCCCCAAGCGGTTGCGCGGGGCCGGTGAGCCAGCCGATCCGCGCCCGCAGGTTGGGCGGGTCGGAGATCGCCGGATCGAAATCAACATGGGCGCGCGGCACGCGCCGCAGGCCGCGGCGTGGCGGACGGCGATCCTCACCCGCGGGCGCGGCGGCGTCGGGGAAAGCGATGCCGGACAGAAGACCGGGCGATGGCAGGGCGTCGAGCGTCCAGCCCAGAAGGTGCGGCAGGCTGCGCAACGGCGCCGCCGTCGCGACGCCGGCGTCGGGTGCTGCGTCGCGCCACACCACGCGACGGGCGTCGAACGTCCCCGTGTCGTCGCTGCCGGGCAGCAAGTCGAAGCCCGGCAGACACTGCACCACCACGTCGTGGCCCTCGGCGCGCAAACTCTCCGCGCCGCGCATCAACATCAGCGTGTCGCGCAGAGCCGCCGGATCGGCCGCATTGGCCTGTTCCGGATAGAGCATCAGCCGGCCGGCCGGTGCCGGCCCTTCGCGCCACGCGGGCGCCGCTGCGGTCCAGCGCGCCGCGTCGGGTGCATCCAGTCGGGCCTCGTGATCGGCGAGCCCGCGCAGCCAGTCGCCGCTCGCCAGAAAAAGGTCGCCGCGCACGCGGCGCAGCAACACGTCGCCAGGCCGTTCCGTCAGGACAGCGTCGATGTCGCCCAGCGCCGCCACCGTTTCGCGGCGTCGCGCGTAGAGGCGTCCGCGCGCGGCGCGGGCCGCGGTGAGATAGGGATCGGCGTGCAGGGCGCGATCCAGAGCCGCGATCGCCTCCGCGTCGCGACCCAACGCCTCAAGCAGGCGTCCCTTGTTGTAGTTCAACGGCGCGTCGTCGGGGATCAGCCGTTCGGCCTTGGCGAGCGCTGCCAATGCCGCCTCGCGTTCGCCCAGCTCACTGAGGCAGCCGGCGAAATCGATGTGGGCGGCGGGTTCGCGCGGCAGGAACTTCGCACCGCGCTCCAGCGGCTCGCGCGCGTCGGCGAAACGTTTCATCTTCAATCGCACGCGACCGAGCAGATATTGCGCCGCTCCGGAGTTGGGACGGGCGTCGGCAATTTCGGCATAGAGCGGTTCGGCGGCGGCGAAGTCGCCCGCTTGCGCGTGTCGCGCTGCCTGTTCGGAGAGGTCAGAGAGCTCGGCGTCGGTCCGGATCATGGCGCCGGCTCTAGCAGACGCGCGGTCCTGCCCAAAGAGAAAGCCGACGGTCGACAGGGAGGCTGGGTCGACCGCCGGCTCTGGTGCGGGGCGCGGGAGGCTGTGCGCCCCGACTTCCCGTCAGGCCTGCCAGAACGGCTTGCCTGCCTCGAAGTGAATCTGGCCGGGGCTCAGTGCCAGATCCTTGATAGTGCGCGGATCGAGCGTCGCGAGCTCGGCCCGCGCCTTGCGGCGCTCCCGCCAGGTCTGGAACAGCACGCCGAGGGCGGCGAACGTGCCGGCGAAGGGCGTTTCGGACTTCAGATGCAGCGACAGGTCGGTCATGTGACCCTCCTTGGGTCGGTTCTTCGATGTTCCGAAGGTGCGCGCCGGGAGCCCCCTTTACAAATGACGCTTTGTCCTGTTTTGATAAGTTTCACTAATGCGATGAGGTTCCGTTGAAGCGCTCTCTTCCGCCCCTGAATGGCCTGCGGGCCTTTGAGGCAGCCGCGCGGCATATGAGCTTTACTGAGGCGGCGCACGAATTGAGCGTCACACAGGCCGCGATCAGCCATCAGGTGCGCGGGCTGGAGCAGCGTCTCGGATTAAGATTGTTCGTGCGACGGAACCGCTCGCTGCTGCTCTCCGAGGCGGGCCAGGCCTATCTGCCGCCGGTGCGCGCGGCGTTCGATCAGCTGCACGAGGCGACCGAGAAACTCCTGAACAAGGACAAGGGCGGCGCGCTCACGGTCACCACCACGGCCTCTTTCGCCACCAAGTGGCTGGTACCTCGGCTGGGCGGCTTCCAGCGTGCCCACCCCGAGATCGATGTGCGCATCGCGACCGGCACGGGTCTGGTGGATTTCGCCCGCGAGGATGTCGATATCGGTATCCGCTATGGCCGCGGCCAATGGCCCGCTCTTGTCGCCGAGCGGCTGGTCGCCGAGGACGTGATGCCTGTCTGCGCGCCTTCGCTCCTCAAGGGCCCCAACGCACTCCGCAAGCCCGCCGACCTCAAGCGCGCGACGCTATTGCATATCGGTACGTTCCCCGACGACTGGCAGGTCTGGCTGACGGCCGCCGGCGTGAAAGGCGTCGATGCCACACGCGGCGTCACGTTCGACCTCGCGCTCGCAGCCTACCAGGCCGCGATGGACGGGCTGGGCGTGGCACTCGGCCGCCAGCCGCTGGTGGCGCCCGACCTCAAGGCCGGACGCCTGGTGATGCCGTTCGACTTCAAGATGTCGACCGAACTCGCCTACTACTTGGTCTATCCGACCGACGCGATCCGGCGGCGCAAGATCAAGGCGTTCCGCGATTGGCTGGTGCCGCTTGCCCAGACCGAGATGCGCGCCTCCCGCTAGGCGCCCGCCCCGACGGAGACGAGCGCCGTCGGCTGAGGATCAGAGGGCGCGCAGGAAGGCGACCAGGTCGCGCTTCTCGGCATCCGAGAGCGTGTCCTTCGAGTCGTTCTTCTTCTTATAGAAATCCCACATGGCGTCGACGGTTGCCTCGAGCGTTGCGTAGCGGCCGTCGTGGAACCACGGGCCCGTGCGCGAGACCGAGCGCAGCGAGGGGACCTTGAAGGCGCCACCCGAGCCGACATCCTCGGGGTCCTTCTTGTCGTAGGCGGCGGGCACGTGGCAGGTCATGCAGCCACCCTTGCCCGAGAACACCGCGAAGCCGCGCTTCACGTCGGCTGGCGCGGTGTCGCGCGGCGGCCCCTCGGCGTTGAGGAACGGCGCCGGTCCGGGTGGCAGCGACTTCACATAGGCCGCCAGCGCCTCCAGCGTTTCCTTCGAGGGTTCGGCGCCCTTCATGCGATTGACGATGATGCCGCGAATGTTGGTCTCGATGGCGGGGATCGTGCCGGCCCACGACCAATTGGCGGTGCGAATACCGGAGCCCCACAGGGTGGGCGTGCTGCGACCGCGCGCATCGCCGTCGGCAACCACATCGAGCCCGACATAGGTCTTGTTGTCGGTGTGGCCGTTGGCCGGATGGCACGTCGCGCAGGACCATCGGCCGTCGGCCGAGAGCGCGGGATCGCTGAACAGCGCACGGCCCTTTTCGATCAGGGCGGCGTTGCTCTGGGCCTGAGCGAGGGCGGGCGCGACGAGCGCGGCGGCGACGATGATACAGCGCAGCATTGTTTCCTCCCGGTCGTTCCCCGACGTGGGTATGTGAAATAAACGCCGGCGGCGGGCCGTTGGATGCGAAAAAGGTGTCAGACCAGCCGACTCTCCCGCCCGGCCCAGAAGGGTGCCCTCAACTCGGCTTTCAGCACCTTGCCGGCGGCCGACAGAGGCAGCGGCTCGGCCCGGAACGTGACCGCGCGTGGGCACTTGTAGCCTGCGATCCGCTCCCGGCAGGCCGCGATCACCTGCTCCGCGTCGAGCCGAGCGCCGGGGCGGGGCACGATGATGGCATGGACTGCCTCGCCGTAGCGCGGGTCCGGGACGCCCACCACGGCGACCTCGGCGACGCCCGGAAGGAGTGAAATCGCGTTCTCGACCTCGGCCGAATAGACGTTCTCGCCGCCGCTCACGATCATGTCCTTCAGCCGGTCGACGATGAAGACGAAGCCCTGCTCATCCATGTACGCGGCGTCGCCCGAGTGCATCCAGCCGCCGCGCAACGCCTCTGCCGTCTCGGCCGGCCGGTTCCAGTAGCCTTGCATGACCGTGGGTCCGCGCACCGCGATCTCGCCCACCGTTCCGCGCGGCACCTCGCGTCCGACCGCGTCGAGGATGCGCAGTTCGACCGAGGAGACCGGCTTGCCGCACGACGCCAACCGCCCCGCGTCGGGTCCGTCGACCACGCTGTAGCGCGGCTCGATGGTGCAGCCGATGGGCGACAGCTCGGTCATTCCCCAGGCCTGCTGGAACTTCACCTGCGGCAGCAACGCGAGTGCGCGGCGGATCGTGGCCTCGGGCATTGGCGCGGCGCCATAGTAGAGCCGACGCAGGCTCGCATAGTCCGCCGGTGTCGCCGCGGGATCGTTCACCAGCGCCGCCATCATTGTGGGCACGATGGTCGAGTCGGTGACGGCCTGATCGCGCACCAGTCGTCGGAACGCGACGGGCTCGAAGCGCGGCAGGAAGACATGCCGGCCCGCGCACATCGTGACGGCGAACGACGAGCAGCCGTCGGCCAGATGGAACATCGGTGCCGCGTGCAGGTAGGCGGTGCCGGCGTCGTAGCGCAGCGCCACGATGACGTTCAGCGCGTTGGCCCGGCCGCGCCGGTGCCCGTCATCAGCTGCGTCGGCCCGGTCGGGCTGGAGGAGGGGAAGCGCAGTGTCTCTGCGTGTGCCGGTGTCGCCAGCGACAGAACGGCGAGCGCCAGCGCGGCCGCGCGCATGTCAGTCGGCGGCGCGCGCCGCCGGCGGCGGCAGCACCACGCCCTTGCGGCCGGCCATCGCGTCGATATCGGCGGCGGCGAAGCCGAGATCCGCGAGGATCGCGCGACCCTGCTCGCCGATATGCGGCGCATGCTGGCGCGCGAGATCCTGGGAGGCGGGCGGCAGTCCGGGAATGTTGGCGACCGGCATGCGGCCGAACCCATCCTGCTCCACCCAGTCGATCGCACCGCTGGCGGCGACATGCGGATGGTCGAGGTAGTCCGAGTAGTTGTTGACGCGCTCGCAGAACACATCGTTGGGCTGCAAGAGCGCGATCCAGTCCTCGGTCGTGCGCGTCGGCATCACCTCGTTCAGCGCCTTCACGATCTTCGGCGCGTGGCGGATGCGGCTCTCGTGGGTCTGCAAGTCGGGATCGTCGGCGACATCCTGTCGGCCGATCAGTTCGAACAGGGCGCGGAAATGGTGCGGCCGCATCGCGCTCAGCATGATGTAGCCGTTGGCGGTCTTGTAGCTGCCGGCCGGCATGTAGAGCGGCGGTGGCGCGCCGTTGGAGAACACCCACTCCATCAGCTTGGCGCCCTGGAACGCGGCGGCTGCGCGCATCAGGCTGGAGTCGATGACGCTGCCCTCGCCGAAGCGGATCTGACGCATGATCGCCGTCGACAGCGCCTGGAAGGTGTAGAGCCCGGTGGTCACGTCGACCGCGATCATGCCCTGTCGCCAGGGCGTGCCGTCGGGCATGCGGTTCATCACCATCATGCCGCTGAACGCCTGGATCAGCCCGTCGACCGTCGGTCGCTTGGAGTAGGGACCGGTCTGGCCGAAGCCGGACACCGAGCAATAGACGACCTTTGGATTGACCTTCTTCATCGCCTCCGCGCCGTAGCCCAGACGATCAATGACGCCGGGGCGGAAGCTCTCCATCACCACATCCGCGCGTTTGGCGAGGCGGTCGACCACGGCCCGCCCATCGGCCGACTTGAGATCGAGCGCGATCGAGCGCTTGCCGCGATTGAACGCGACGGAGTGGGCGCAATGGTCGCCCTTCAGCTGACCGAGCGCGCGGCCCCAGTCGCCCTCGGGCGGCTCGATCTTGATGACATCGGCGCCGTGCAGCGCCAGCAGCATAGAGGCGTGCGGCCCCGCGATGCCCTGCGTGAAGTCGAGCACGGTGATGCCTTCGAAGGCGCCCCTCGTCATGCGTTCTCTCTCCCTCGGATCGTTGCGCTGAACGTACGTTTACCGGCGGGTGGCGGCAAGACCGGCGGTTGACGCGGGCCGTGCTTGAAGTTTCCTCACGTCAATTCGCGCGAAACCTCGTTTGTGCGCGCGCGGGGAGGACCGCAAATAGAGTGCATCTGCACTCAATCCCCCGTGCCACCATGATCGCCCTGCCGCTCCCCATTCGTGCCCTCGCGGCTGCCAGCTACGTGGCGCCCCGTCTGGTGGCGCCGGCACCTGATGATGCATCCCCGTCCGACTCGCTGGTGGGCGCTGCCACTCGCGCCGGCCGATGCCCGCCTCGAGATCGCGCCCGGGCTGGTCGCCTGGCGTTGGGGCGAGGGGCCGCGGGTCCTGCTCGTGCACGGTTTCGAAGGGGGGCGCCAACAATTCTCCGCCCTCGTCGCGGCCCTGACCGCCAGCGGCTTTCAGGCGATCGCGCTCGACATGCCCGCGCACGGCGACTCGACGGGCCGGGAGACCAACGTCGCGGAGTTTGCGACCGCGACGGCGATCCGCGCGCTCGGCCCGCTGCATGCCATCGTCGCCCACTCAATGGGTGCGGCGACCGCCTACGCCGCGATCGCGGCGGAGGGCGGCGTCGGGCGTCTGGTGGCCTTCGCGGCTCCCAGCGGGTTTCGTCGCGTGTTGAAGGGGTACGCGCGCGGCTTCGGCCTGTCGCGCCGAGGCGCCGCGGCGTTTATCGCCTCAGTCGAGGCGCGAGTCGGCCGACCGGCGGACGACTTCGAGCTGCGCAATGTCGCCCGCGACCTCGCTCTGCCGGTTCTTCTGATCCACGACAGCAACGATCCGGTCGTGCCGGTGGTCGAGTCGGCGCGGGCCGCGCGTCTGCTGCCCCAGGCCACGCTGCGCGTGACACGGGAACTGGGACACAATCGGCCTCTCGCCGATCCGGAAAACGTCGCTGCGGTGATGGCGTTCCTCGGTCGTCCGGACTAGCCGGGCGCGGCGGCGAGCAGGGCCGCGACGGAAAAGCGCCAGACCGCGTGCGCGGCCTCGACATCCCGACCGCAGGCCTCGCGCAGATGCTCCCAGGCCTCCATCTCGGTCAGGCTCATGAGGGCATCGAGAACCAACGTCCGGCGCTGCGGCGTCAGCGCGCCGAGCTCGGAGGCGTAAAGAATCTCGGCGCGCGCCCGAAGCAGCGTATCGAGGCGCGCGATGCGATCGCGGAAACCTTGCTCCGTCACCGACAGACGCAGGCCGACCCGCCACATCGGTCCCCAGGATTCGCATACCCGCGCGCGGCGCTCGACGAAGCCGGCGATGCGTTCGGCGAGCGTCCCGTCGGCGGAGACAGGCGGCATGGTCGAGAGCGTCGTCAGTACCGCGTGGTCGAAGCCCGCGCCCCAGAGCGTCGGCGCGTCGGCATAATGCTGATAGAGCGTGCGCAAACCGACGCCCGCGCGCTCCGCGACCTGGGCCACGGTCGGCGCCTCGCCGCGCTCTCGCATCAGAATCAGCACCGCGTCACAGAGTTTGGCGCGCGTGACTTCGCTTCGGCGCCGGCGACCATCGGGGTTGACCGCTGCGCCACTCCACGCCGGCATCGGCGGTGGCGGTTGGGAGCGGGCGCGCTTCTTCGCATTGCGAGCCATGGGTGGCGCCATCGTACAACGCCGGTGGGGTCCACAACGAGGGACTTTCGCGCCGAATCAGCCGAGCGCGGTCCGGTAGAGCCCGGCAGTCTCCTCGTCGAACGCGCACAGCACGACACGCTCGGGCGCGTCCGTGGTGAGGATCGTTTGGACCGCGACGTCGGCTGCGGCCGCTTTCGGGTAGCCGAAGATTCCGGTGGAGATGGCGGGAAAGGCGATACTGCGCACCCCCTGCAAGCGGGCAAGCGCGAGGCTGTTGCGATAGCAGGCGGCAAGTAGCGCCGGCTCACCTGCCGCGCCACCGCGCCAGATCGGTCCGACCGTGTGGATCACGAACCACGCGCGCAGGCGATGGCCACCCGTGATCCGCGCTTCGCCGGTGGGGCAACCGCCGAGCGTGCGGCACTCTTCGAGCAAGCCCTGCCCTGCGGCGCGATGGATCGCACCATCCACCCCGCCGCCGCCCAGCAGAGACTCGTTTGCGGCATTGACGATGGCATCGACCTCGAGCGTGGTGATGTCGCCCCGAACGATCTCGATCCGCGTTCCAGCCTTCACGTTCCGCCCCTCTTGAAACCACGCCGATACAGATTAGATTGATTCCAAACTAAGGAGTTGTGAAATGGCCGTCAAACCCGACCTCGGTCTGTCCGACAAAGCCCGTCGCCTCGCAGCCGATCAGCTCTCGGCGGTGCTGGCCAACCACAGCGCGCTCGCGCTCAAGACCCAGAACTACCACTGGAACGTCAGCGGCCCGCACTTCCAGGGACTGCATGCGCTCTTTGGCGCCCAGTACGACGCACTGGCGCTCGCCATCGACGAGATCGCCGAGCGCATTCGCACGCTCGGTCACACCGCGCCCGGCGGGCTCGCGGCCTTCGCCAAGCTCGCGACCGTCAAGGACGCAAGCGGTCGGGAGGATTGGAAGGCGATGCTCGCGGCGCTGGCGTCGGACAATGACGCGCTGGTCCGTCAGGCGCGCCAGGCGCGCGACAAGGTCGAGGCCGCGGGCGACGCCGAGACCGGCGATCTGCTGATCGGGCGCATGGAAGCGCTGGGCAAGGCGGCGTGGATGCTCCGCAGCCATCTCGGATCGTGAAGCGGCCTAGGGATCCGGCTGCCGGATTCCCTCGACCCAACGGGCGGGGATGCGCTTGCCATCGATCGTGACGACCACCCCGAGGCCATGGCGACGGCCGGCGCGAAAGTCGCCTTCGTAGCGCTCGCCGCCCGCTTCGGTCTCGACGCCGGGGCCCTCGAGCTGGTCGGTGCGCCAGTCGCCGGCCTGGGTGCGCCGCGGTTCGCCCGGTGCGTGGCGCAGGCCCGGACCCTCGAAGCGGCCGTCCGCGAAGCTACCTTCCAGGCGCTCGCCGGCCACGGTTTCGCGCGCACCCTCGCCCTGCGCGCGGTCCCGCGCGAACCGGCCGGCGTGGGTCGCGCCATCGCCGGTCCGTTCAACCGCGAGTCCATGCAAGCGATCCTCGTCCCACTCCCCGGCACGCCGCGTTCCATCCGCAAGCGTGATCACGCCCAGCCCCTGGCGCTGGGTGTCGCGCAACTGGCCGATATAGACGGCGCCGTCGTCGGTGGTGACACGGACGGCGTTCTCCAGCTCGGCGCGTTGGGCACGGGCCTGGATGATGCGCGCCTCGCCCGCCAACGCGCGTGCGGCGATCGCGGCCTCCTCGGCCTTGGCCGACGCCGCCCGCCCGTCCGCAGCGGCGCGCTCCGCGGCTTCGCCCAGCGCGCGCCGCGCCGCTTCGTCGACCGCCGGTGACGGCGGCACGGGCGGAGTCGCTGGCGGCGCCACCGCCGGCGGGGGCGCGGGTCCGAATTGGGCCTGCGCAAACTCCAGGAGCGGCCAGTAGCCGACGAACAGCGCTCCCGGCGCGATGCCGATCGCGGCCAGCATCAGTGCGGTGCGAACGCGTCGCCGCGGGGTCGGGCGAGGCGCCGCGCGCTCACGCGTGACGCCGCGCAGGCTTGGCCTCGACGCCGGCGATGCGGTGTCGGACGCGGGCGGCGCCATGCGCTGCGTCTCCGGGTAGGTCGACGCCTCGAACAAGGCTCGCCAAGCCGCGATGGTCTGCGGTCGCCGCGTTGCGTCGAAGGCGAGGCCGGCGTCGACCGCCCGCAGAAACGACGGATCCATGCTGCCGCGCGCCGCGCGCTCGAGCGGCTCCATCGGATCGGCGGAGGCACGCGAGGGCGCATCGGGTGGCGGCGCCCCGAGGATCGCGTGATGCAGCACGGCGGCGGCGGCGTAGATGTCCGTCCAGGGGCCCTGCGCGCCATCGATCTGGTGCTGCTCGATCGGCGCATATTGTGGTGTGAGCACGCCGGTGAGCGAGCGCGCCGCCTCGCCCAGCGCCCGCCGCGCGGCGCCGAAATCGATCAGCACCGGCACGCCGTCGGCGCGCATCACGATGTTGGCGGGCTTGATGTCGCGATGCAGGAACTGCTGCGCGTGCACCGCCTCCAGCCCGTCGAGCAGCGCGCGGGCAAGACGGCGCACATCGGCGGGCGGCAGCCTTCGTCCGGCTGGCGAGAGAAGGGCCGCGAGCGTCGGGCCTTCCTCGAATTCCATCGCCATGAGGGCTGTGCCGTGCGCCTCGAAGTAGCGCAGCACCGGCACGATGTTGGGATGGCGAAAGCGGGCGAGCGCCCGCGCCTCGTCAAGGAATCGCGTGCGCGCCCAGGCGAACTCCTCAGCATAGCGCGCCCCGCGCGGAACCACCTCGCCCCGTTCGCGCACCGCGACCGAGGCAGGCAGGAACTCCTTTAGCGCGACCGGCTTGGCGAGCTTGGTATCGGTCGCTCGATAGGTGATCCCAAATCCGCCATGGCCGATCGTCCGCTCGATGCGGTAGTCGCCCAGCACGGTGCCGGCGGGAAGCGTCTGCGGATCGGCGTCGTTCATGGGCGGTCGGCCGCCCTTCTGCGCCCTCGTGCGCGGCCCGACAAGCGGCGGCGGGTCGCGCTACTGCGCCGCGGAGTCCTGCGCGGCTGGGGGCAGGCGGTTGGTCGGCGCCTGCCACTGGGGCACCATCTGCATCAGCACGATGATCGCGCACAACCCGGCGGCCGTGAGCATGGTGACGGGGCGCGTGCGTGGCACGGGCATGGATGCGCGCACCTCGGGCGAACGATCGGAGAAGAGACGACGTGGTGCCTGCATGGACAGGGCTCCCGCGAAATCGTTGCATTCAAAATCGATGGCCGCCGACCCGAAATAATGGGCCAAGCCACGCGAGCAACGATAGACGTGCTCGTTGCGACTGACAAGAAAGATGTTTCAATTATAGAGACTTAATGGATATTGTTGTCTTATCACTTTAACATACAAGGGGTCGTGGTCGCGCGCCGCCCGACGCGGGAGTAGAGTGCGTTTCCCGTCCGCCCGGAGCCGCCCGTGACCGCTTCGACTCGCCTCGACAATGTGCGCACGCTGGTGTTGACCGGCGCGAGCCGCGGCATCGGCCACGCCACGGTGAAGAAGTTCGGCGCCCAGGGCTGGCGCATCATCACCGTCTCGCGCCAGTCGTTCAGTGCGCTCTGCCCCTGGCCCTCGGGCGGCGAGAACCACGTGCAGCTCGATCTCGCCGATCCGGTCGATCTCGGCCGTGGCATCGAGATGATCCGCAAGCGCGTGCCGGGCGGAAGGCTCGATGCGCTGGTCAACAACGCCGCGATCTCGCCCAAGGGCGAGGGTGGCGGCCGGCTCGGCGCCATCGACACCCCGTTCGATCTGTGGCGGCAGGTCTTCAACGTCAATTTCTTCGCCCCCGTCGCGCTGGCGCGCGGCCTGATGGACGAGCTGGCGGCGGCGCGCGGCTGCGTCGTCAATGTGACGTCGATCGCCGGGAGCCGCGTGCATCCCTTCGCGGGTTCGGCCTACGCCACCTCGAAGGCCGCGCTCGCGGCGCTCACCCGCGAGATGGCGCACGATTTCGGTCCGCGCGGCATTCGCGTCAACGCCATCGCGCCCGGCGAGATCGACACCGCGATCCTCTCGCCCGGCACCGAAAAGATCGTCGAGAACCAGATCCCGATGCGCCGGCTGGGCACGCCCGATGAGGTCGCCGACGTGATCCACTTCCTCTGCGAGCAGGGCGCGAGCTACGTGAGCGGCGCAGAAATCCAGATCAACGGCGGACAGCACGTCTAGGAGACAGCGATGGATACCAATGTCGGCCTCGGCGGCCTGAGAGGCGAGACCGGTCGCGACGCGCGGCGGCGCATCCGTGCGGGCGGCCACCGCGCACCGACCTCGGGTCTGGCGCCGGGTTACGTTCAAGGCAACCTCGCGATCTTGCCGCAGGCGCTGGCCGCCGACTTCGCGCGCTTCTGCGCTCTCAATCCCAAGCCGTGCCCGTTGCTCGGCCAGTCCGAGGCGGGCGACCCGCGCCTGCCGATGCTGGGCGAGGACCTCGATATCCGCACCGACGTGCCGCTCTACCGCGTGTGGCGCAACGGCGAGCTCGTCGAGGAGACGACCGACATCGCCAAGCACTGGCGCGGGGATCTCGTCGCCTTCGTGCTGGGTTGCAGCTTCTCGTTCGAGGAGGCGCTGATCGAGAACGGGCTGGAGCTCCGCCACCAGAGCTGCAACAGCAACGTGCCGATGTACCGCACCAACATCGCCTGCGCGCCGGCCGGACCCTTCCACGGACCGATGGTGGTCTCGATGCGGCCCTTCAAGCCGGTCGATGCGATCCGCGCGGTGCAGGTCACCACGCGCTTCCCTTCGGTGCATGGCGCGCCGGTCCATCTCGGCAAGCCGGAGATGATCGGCATCGGCGATATCTCCAAGCCGGACTACGGCGACGCCGTGCCGGTGCGCGACGACGAGCTGCCGGTCTTCTGGGCCTGCGGAGTGACGCCGCAATCCGTCGTTGCAACGGCCAAGCCCGAGTTCTGCATCACCCACGCGCCGGGCTACATGCTGGTTACCGACCTGCTCAACAGTCGCCTCGCGGTGCTCTGAGCCATGGCCCGATTGGAATTCGCCGGCCATGCGCTGGGCGGTGTCGAGCCGGTGCGGGTCGAGATCGGCACGCTGATCGTGGCGGGCTGGACCGGCCGCGATCTCGAGGCGCTCAACCATCACATCGAGGAACTCAAGGCGATCGGCGTGCAGCCGCCGTCGAGCGTGCCGCTCTACTATCGCATCGCGACGCAAATGCTGACCCAGACCGATCGCATCCAGGCTGTCGGCCCCGACAGTTCGGGCGAGGTCGAGCCGGTGCTGGTCGGCGCCGCGGACCGCTTGTGGGTCACGGTCGGATCGGATCACACGGACCGGCGCGTCGAAAGCTACGGCGTCGCGGTCTCCAAGCAGATGTGCCCCAAGGTGCTGACGCGCGGCGCCTGGCGCTTCGAGGAAGTCGAACCGCACTGGGACCGGCTGATCCTGCGCAGCTTCATTCTGGAAGGCGGCAAGCGCGTGCCCTATCAGGAGGGCACCGTCGGTCGCATCCGCGCGCCCCGCGAGTTGATCTCCGGCTGGCAGGGCGGCAATCCGCGCCTGCCGGCGGGCGCGCTGATGTTCTGCGGCACGCTGCCGGCGATCGGCAAGATCCGGCCGTCGGGCCGGTTCGAGATGGAGCTGGAAGACCCCGTGCTCGGCCGCCGCCTCGCGCACGCCTACGACATCGACGTGCTGCCGTTGATCGAGTAGCGCCGTCGTCACTGGCCGAATCGCGCGCCGTCCTTCAGCCAGGCGATCTCCTCTTGTGTCGAGGGGCGGCCCAACGCCTCGTTGCGATGCGGAAAGCGGCCGAAGCGCGCGACGATGTCGCGATGGTCGATGGCGAACTTGAGCGCGTCGTCGGTCCCGATCGTGGCGAACAGCGCGCAGGAGAGTTCCTGATCGGCCATCGCCTCGCTGTGCTCGAAGGGCAGATAGAAGAAGGTGCGGATCTGCGGCCCGTAGGCGAGGGGATAGTGGCGCGCGAGCGCGAGCCGGGCCGTCGCGCGCGCATGCTCATCTCCCGAGAAGGCGCGCGCGGTGCGTCGCCAGACGTTGCGCGGGAACTGGTCGGTCAGCAGCAGGAGCGCCAGCGCCCCGTCGGGCGACTGCCGCCAGCCATCGAGCCGGCCGGCGATCGCGTCCTCCATCGCCGCGCCGAAGCGCGCGCTGATCTCGGCGTCGAACTCGGGCGTCGACTTCCACCACAGCTCGCGCCGCCCGCCATGTCCCGGGTCGCTGAGCGGCAGGAACCAGAAATCGAGCAACTCGCGGATCAGGGCGGTCATGCGGGCCTCATGGAGTTGGGGTGTGGGCGCTACGGGAGTAGCGCGCTCGCCCGAACCGATGCGCTAGAGTGCGTTAACGACATCGCGGGGGGAAAGCATCGTGGGCAAGGTCCGGAACGTTCTCTTCATCATGTGCGACCAGCTGCGCGCTGACCACCTGTCCTGCGCCGGCCATCCGCACCTCAGGACGCCGACCCTGGACGCCCTGGCGCGGCGCGGCGTGCGCTTTCCCCGCGCCTACGTGCAGTCGGGCGTCTGTGGACCGAGCCGCATGAGCTACTACACCGGCCGCTACATGAGCAGCCACGGCGCCACCTGGAACCGCGTGCCGCTCAGCCTGCGCGAGAAGACCCTGGGCGATTTCCTCGGTCCCGCCGGCATCCGCGTGGCGCTGGCCGGCAAGACACACGTGCTGCCCGACACCGAGGCGCTGGAGCGTTTCGGCATCGAGGGCGGCTCGGCGCTGGCCGCACTGCTGCGCGCCGGCCGCTTCGAAGAGCTGGATCGCTACGACGGCCACTCGCCGCCGGGCGGCGAGAGCGGCTACGCCGATTACCTCCGCGCCAACGGCTACGCCGGTGAGGATCCCTGGAGCGAGCATGTGATCGCGGCCGACGGACCGGACGGCAAGACGCTGTCGGGCTGGCACATGCGCAACGTGCATCTGCCGGCGCGCGTGGCCGAGGAGCATTCCGAGACCGCCTACATGACGCGCGAGGCGATGGGCTTCATCGACGAGATGGGCGAGCGCCCGTGGTGCCTACATCTCTCCTACGTGAAGCCGCATTGGCCCTACATGGCGCCCGCGCCCTATCACGCGATGTACCGCACCGCCCAGGCGCTGCCGCTGAACCGCAGCGACGCCGAGCGGATCGACGAGCATCCCGTGTTGGCGGCCTATCGCGCGCATGACGAGAGCGTGGCGTTCCAGCGGCCGGAAGCGCCGGGCCATGTGCGGCCGGTCTATATGGGCCTCATCCGCCAGATCGACGATTGGCTGGGTCGTCTGTTCGCGCACATGAAGAAGGCGGGCCGCCTCGACGACACCCTGATCGTCTTCACCGCCGATCACGGCGACTTCCTCGGCGATCATTGGCTGGGCGAGAAGGAGATGTTCTACGAGGAGGCGATGCGCGTGCCCTTCATCGTGGCGGATCCCGACCCCGCCGCCGACGCCACGCGCGGCACGGTCGACGAGCGCTTCGTCGAGGCGGTCGATGTGGTGCCCACCATCCTCGAGGCGCTGGCGCAGAAGCCGCAGGATCACCTGGTCGAGGGCCGCTCGCTCCTGCCGCTGCTGCGCGGGTCCGCGCCGGCGACCTGGCGCGACCAGGTGGTGAGCGAACTCGACTATGCCTTCCGGGCCGCCCGCCAGACGCTCGGCCGTCCTCCCAGCGAGTGTCGCGCCACGATGGTCCGCACCGATCGCTGGAAGTATGTCCGCTGGCAGGGCTATCGGCCGATGCTGTTCGATCTTGCCAACGATCCGAAGGAGCTGCGCGATCTCGGCGCGCAAGCCGGCGGCAGCTACGCCCACATCGTGCGCGAGATGGAGGCGCGGCTGGGCGACTGGGCGCTCGGCCTCAAGAGCCGTGTCACCGTCGACGACGCCTATGTCGAGGCGCGCACCAACCGGCACCGCCAGCACGGCATCCATTTCGGCGTCTGGTGAGGACGCGCCGCGGGCGCGCCCGTCTGTCGAGAGTGTCGAGACTGTCGAGAACGTCGAGAGTGTCGAGGACACGATCCGGCGCCGGTGGAATAGGGGTTTTCCGCCCGATCGTGTCGCCGATTCCGTCGATTTTCCGGACCCGGCCCCCGTTGAAACGCGACAGGTCCCACCGCAGCCTGGCCGAAGACGGCTGCGACGGGATGCCGACGCGAAAGAAGGGCGGGGATCAGACATAGGCGGCCGATAGGCTTATCATCCGCTTACGTCAACGTCGGCGGTCGCCGCCCGCGGCGGTTTCAGCCGCGCGCGTCTGCGGCGGGCCGCGTCAACAGATAGAGGAGCGGTCCGAACGAGCCGCCGACCACGGTGAGTGCCAGCCAGGGCCAGGGGCTGCGCCTCCGGGCGCGGGCGTCGCGCCACATCCAGATCATGGCGAGCGTGCAGGCAATGACGAGATCTGCGAACACCTGCGCCGCGCCCCAGCTCTGGAAATGCGGCTCGATGATGCCCCAGTAGCCATGTCGCCACAGCGCGACAGCGCTCAAGGCGCTGAAAGCGAGCAGAACGACGACCAGAACCGCGCGAGCCATGGGACCTCCGTTGCGTTGTGTCCACCCGCCTTATCGGAGATCGTCCCCACGCTCGCAACGACGTGGCAGGTAATCGGGCGGCCTCAGCCGCCGCTCAGCGCTTGCACCAGTTGCACGCGGTCCGTCGCGCCGAGCGGATGGTTAACCGCGAAGACTTGCCGGCCATTCACGAAGAAGCGCATATGGGCCCGTAGCCGATCCTGCTCGTCGACGATGCGGAAGCGCAGGCCGGGAAAGCGCCGGTCGAGATCGCGCAACAGTCCATCGAGCGTCGCGCCCTCGGCGTCGACCTCGCGTCGCTTCGTGTAGGGGCGGAGCGGCGAGGGGATAAGCACCTTCACGTTGCGGCACTTTCGACGGCGTAGATCTCGGGCAAGTGGCGGGCAATGCAGCGCCAGCGAGCGCCATTCTCGCGCCCCATCCAGAGTTCCCCCGAAGTCATGCCGAGATAGAGACCGACCGGCGCGCCATCATCGACGCACATCGCCTGCCGCTTCACCGTCCACCAAGCTTGGCTCGTCGGCAGACCGTCGTCGTAACGTTGCCAGCGTCGCCCGCCGTCGCGCGTCCCGTAGACCGCCGGTCTGCCCTCCGGGCTGGTGCGTGGCCACACCGTGTCGGCATCCATCGGGAACACCCAGGCGCGATCGGCGTCGCGCGGATGCACCGCCATGTTGAAGCCGATATCGCCCACGCGCGCAGGCATCGACGTGCCGACGCGGCGCCAGCGCGTGGCGGGCCTGTCGAGGCGATAGATGCCGCAATGGTTCTGTTGCCACAGCCGGTCGGGGTTCGAGGGCGCGAGCCGCACGCAATGGGGGTCATGGAAGGCGAGATTGGTTGCATCGAAGCCGTCCACGACCTCCATGCCGTCGCTCAACGGCGTCCAGCTCGCGCCAGCGTCGCGCGACTCATGGACCCCGCCGCTCGACATGCCGAGATAGAGATGGTTGGCGTCTCTGGGGTCGACGATCACCGAATGCAGTTTGGGCCCATCGGCGTGCCGTCCTGCTCGCCGCCGAACAGAGCCAGGATCGCTGGATTGTCGTTGAAGCCCGCGACGGGCGCCCAGCCCGCGCCGCCATCGTCGCTGCGGAACAGACCCTGTGGCGAGGTCCCGGCGTACCAGACGCCGGGCTGGCTCGGATGACCCGGCGTCAGCCAGAAGCTGTGGTCGACGGCACGACCCATTTGGCTCGCCGCCGCGCGCGCGAAAGCCGGCGGCCGCGCGGCCTCTTTCCAACTGCGGCCAAAATCGGTCGAGCGGAAGATGGTGGGGCCGAGATGACCGGTCTTGGCCGCGACTAGCAGCGTGCGACGATCGCGCGGGTCCAGCACGGCGTGGCTCACGATATGGCCGAGATGGTGCGGACCCTTGAGGCGCCAGCTTCGCCGTCCGCTATTTGCCCACGCGAGCCAAAGGCCCTTGCGGGTCGAGATCAGGAGCATCGTCGAATCGCGGGCTGAGCGGCGAGACATGAGGCGAGCTTAGTACGGCGCGCCTCTAGTGTCGTCCAGAGTGCCGAAGAGGCAAGGTCCTTCGCTTCGCTCAGGACGACGGGTGTGTCGCCAACGCTGTCGTCCTGAGCGGAGCGGCCCGCAGGGTCGCGCAGTCGAAGGACCTATCGTTTGTCGCGATGTCGATTGCCCGGCCGTCGATGTCGGGCGACGCCTCAGCCCGGCAAGACGAACCGGACGCCGGGGCGGGCGAGGCCGCCGCCGAGACCGGCGGCGGTGCCGTCGGCGCGCCAGCAGGCGGCGCCGGTCATCGTGCCGTCCTCGTCGAAGGCAATGCCGTTCATGCCGCCCGCGACAGTGGGCATGCGCTGCACGCGGTGGCCCTTGGCTTCGAGACCGGAGCGCACGGTCTCGTCGAACGCCGGTTCGATCTCGAGCGTGGGGCCTTCGGTCCAGACGCGCGGCGCCTCGACCGCTTCCTGCAGGCTCATGCCATGGTCGATGAGATTGACCAATGCCTGCAGCGCCGAGGGGAAGATCTTGCGGCCGCCCGGCAGACCCAACGCCACCCGCACGCGGCCGTCTTTCAGCGCCATCGTGGGCGACATCGAGGTCGTCACGCGCTTGCCCGGCGCGATCGACAGCGCGCGGCCGGGGTGCGGGTCGAAATTGTTCATGTAGTTGTTGGGGATCATGCCGGTGCCCGGCACTACGATGCGCGCGCCAAAGAGGCTGTTGATGGTCTGGGTCGTGCAGACGACATTGCCCTCGGCGTCGGCGGTCGTGAGATGCGTGGTGTCGCTGCCCTCGGCGGCGGCACGGGTCGGCGCCTCGCCATCGCGCCAGTCGCGCGCCCGAGCGGGGTCGATCTCCGCACGCCGGCGCGCGGCCTCGTCTTTGGAAAGAAGCTGCTCGACGGGAACCGCGACATAGTCCGGATCGCCGCTGGCGCGGGCACGGTCGGCGAAGGCGATCTTCAGCGTCTCCGCCAACAGATGCAGCGTCGCCACGGTGCCGAAGCCAAGCGTCGCGATATCGTGGCCTTCCAGGATGTTCAGCATCTGGGCGATGTGCAGGCCCGAAGCGGCCGGCGGCGGCGGTCCCAGCACCTCCCAGCCGCGATAGAGCCCGCGGATCGGCGCCCGCTCCTTCACGCGGTAGTCGACGAGATCGCCGCGCGCCAGCGAGCCGCCGCCCTTGGCGATGCAGTCGATCAGGAGATCGCCCAGCGCGCCGCCATGCAGCGCGGCCGCGCCCTCACGCGCCACAAGGCGCAGCGCGTCGGCGTAGGCGCCCTGCACCAGTCGCGCGCCGGCCTTGAGCGGGGTTCCGCCGGGCAGCAGCAGCGCCTGGGCCGGCTTGTCCATCGCGAGGTCCGGGGCGGCGACACCGATGCAGTCCGCGAGATAGGGCGTGACGGTAAAGCCGCGCGCGGCATGTCGAATCGCGGGCTCGATCACGTCGGCGAGCGGGAGCCGGCCGAAGCGCGCCAGTACCTCGCACCAGACCAGGAGCGAGCCGGGTGTGGCGACGGATTGCGGCCCCACCAGGTTTTCGCGCCCGGCCGAGTCGAACAGCTCCGCGGGCGCGCCCGGCGTGGGGCGGAACATGTCGGGCCGACCGGCGGCCGGAACGGCGCTCATCCCGTCCAGGATTCGGTGCGCGCCGTCGGCCGTGCGGATGTGGCAGGTCGTGCCGCCGACCAGGCCCACCATCATCGGTTCGACCACGGTCAGCGCGAATTGGGCGGCGACCGCGGCGTCGATCGCATTGCCGCCCGCCGCCAGCATCTCGATACCGGCGGCGGTCGCGAGCGGATGGTTGGTCACGACCATGCCGCGCGCGCCGCGGGCGGGCGTCTTCTCGCAAACATGTCGCGTGCCGGCGCGGGCGCGCCAATCTTTCGGGGTCATGGTTTCTCCGGCCGAGATTGCGGCGTGGCGATACTCTAGCGCCGGACATGGCGCCCTGACGAGCCAACCGCGCGCCCGTCCTTGCCAGCGCGGGGCGAGGTTCGGCACTGTGCGGACTTCAGTCCCGTGAGGTCCGCCCCATGTCGCTCCCGTTTGTCGATCGCGCCGCCGGCGCGCTGCCCCTGCATTTTGTTCCGGTCAAGGGTTGGCGGGCGTGGCTGAAGGAACGGTCGGCCACGCACCGCGCTTGGCTTGCCAGCAACGGAGTCACGGGCAAGGCGGGCGATCTCGCGCTGTTGCCCGGGCGCGACGGCAAGATCGCGGCGGCAGTGCGGGTGCTTCCCGACGCCGCCAGCCTGTGGGACTTCGGCGATCTCGGCACGCGCCTGCCGGCGGGTGCCTGGCGCTTCGTCGGCGCGACCGCGCCGGTCGATCCGACCGACGCCATGACCGCGATCGGGCTCGGCCTCTGGCGGTTCGCGCGCTATCGCAAGCCGGACACCAAGCCCGGCCCGCGCTTTGTGTGGCCCGAGGGCGCCGACAAGGCGCGCGCGATCGCGGCGATCGAGGCGATCTCGATGGCGCGCGACCTCATCACCACGCCGGCCGGCGATCTCGGCCCCGCCGAACTCGCCGAGGCGGCTCAGACGCTCGCCAAAGCGCACAAGGCGCGGTTCAGCGTGATCGTGGGCGAGGAGCTTCTTAAGAAGAACTGGCCGATGGTCCATGCGGTCGGCCGGGCCAGCAGCCGCGCGCCGCGTCTGATCGATCTGGTGTGGGGCCGCGAGGGCGATCCGCGGGTGACGCTGGTCGGCAAGGGCGTGTGCTTCGATTCCGGCGGCCTCGATCTCAAGCCCGCGGCCGGCATGCTGATGATGAAAAAGGACATGGGCGGCGCCGCCACGGTGCTCGCCGTCGCCTCGATGGTGATGGCGGCGAAGCTGCCGGTGCGGCTGCGCGTCCTGGTACCGGCGGTCGAGAACGCCGTTTCGGGCAACGCCTTCCGGCCGCTGGATGTGGTGCCGACGCGCAAGGGGCTCAATGTCGAGATCGGCAACACCGATGCCGAGGGCCGGCTGATCCTGTGCGATGCGTTGCACGAGGCGGCGTCGGAGAAGCCCGCCATGATCCTCGACTGCGCGACGCTGACGGGCGCGGCGCGGGTGGCGCTGGGCACCGACCTGCCGGCGCTGTTCTGCAACAACGATGCGCTCGCGGCCGATCTGCTGGTCGAGGGCGTGCGGCTCGCCGATCCGATGTGGCGTCTGCCGCTGCATCCGCCCTATCGCCGGGCGCTCGACAGCAAGGTGGCCGACATCAACAGCGCGCCGAATGACGGATTCGGCGGGGCCATCACCGCGGCGCTCTATCTCAAGGAGTTCGTGCCCGACGACGTGCCGTGGGCGCATCTCGACATGATGGCGTGGAACCGGGTGTCGCGGCCGGGCCGGCCCGAGGGCGGCGAGGCGCAGGCGGCGCGCGCCCTGTTCGCGGTTATCGCGCGGCGCTTCGGTCGACAGGCAGGTTGAGCTCGCGCACCATCAGGTCGGCCAGCGGCTCCAGCCGCGAGGCGCGCGGCAGGCGTGGCGCGGCGAGAATGCGCTCGACCAGATCGGGCGTGGTCCTGAGGCAATTCACCGGCATGGCCGCCGCCATCTCGTCGCGCCAGCTGCGGAAGCGCGGCGTCTCGATCGGCACCAGGATCGGCAGACCATGCTCGATGAAGGCGGCGGCGGTGCCGCTCTTGCCGAACTGGGCGAGCGACGTCGTGGTGATGCCGAGATCGAGCGAGTTGATGTACTGGCTGATGGTGAGCGTGTCGCTCGCGCCGAAATCGATCAGCCCATGCTCCGGACCGAATCGCGCCTTCCAGGCGTGCCAGTCCGGCCGGTCCGCGCCGATGCCGATATTGACGATGCAGAGCCGGCGGCCCTTGCGGTGCGCCACCTCTCGCAGGGTCGGCAAAAGGCCGGGCAGGTCGAGGTCGCGATAGAGGCTGCCGAAAAGGCCGACCAGATAGAGACCGTTGAGCCCCTGCGGCCCCGGATCGAAACCGCGATCGCGCAGTCCCTGGGGCAGCCAGCCGGACGCGTCGGTGTCCTGCACCGGCACATTGCCGAAATGCGGGACGATCGCGGTCGGCATGCCGTAGGCCGCCAGCATCGCGTGATAGAGCGGGTTGGTGGACCACATGCGCACCGGCGCAAGGTCGTGCATCAGGAGCTGAATCACCCGGCGCTGGCTGAACCCCACCAGCCGGTTCCAGTAGCTGGCGCCGGCCTCCTCGCCGATCCAGGTTTCGTGGAACAGGACGGAGACCGGGCGACCGCTGGTCATTTCCGGCAGCTCGACGGGGGCGCGGCTTGCCACGCCCTTGAGGTCGAGCGCATAGGCGGCGAACCCGAAATTGACATGCGTCGCGCCGACCTCGTCCAGGAAGGTGCGGCCGAGCGCGGTGCGCTCGGGGAAGGGCATGTGTCGGGGCAGGCGCAAGATCTCGAACCCGCCATCCTCGGCCTCCGCGCGCGCACGCAGCGGTTCGCGCACGAAATCGTCGGCGTGGGCGAGAATGGCGGTCGACACGCCGCGTCGCGCCAGCGCGCCCGCCAGCCTTCTGGTGTAGTCGCCGATACCGTCGCGCCGAGGCTCCAGACCGCCGATCACGATCGCGAGAGACCTTAGACTCAGTAGCCGGCTTGAGGGTCGACCTGATGCAGGAGCGGCAGGCCAGCGCGTCGGCGCCGGATGTTTTCTATCACTGCCGGCGAGGCAGTGCGAGGGTTCGTGGCGCCGGCGATGTGTGGCGTTAGGGCGATGCGGTCGTGCGTCCAGAACGGGTGGTCGGCGGGCAGCGGCTCGGTGTTGGCGACATCGAGAGCCGCGCCGGCGAGCTGGCCGCTGTCGAGAGCCGCGAGCAGCGCCTCGTCCACGACATGGCCGCCGCGCGCGATATTGATGAAGTAGGCCCCGCGCGGCAGGGCGGCGAAGGCGGCGGCATCGAGCAGGCCGCGCGTGTCGCGGGTGAGCGGCAGAACATCGACCAGGATGTCGCTGCGGCCGAGGAAGGTGCCCAGACGGTCGCGGCCGGCGAAGACCTCGATGCCGTCGAGCGTCCGCGGGGTGCGGCTCCAGCCGGCGACGGGAAAGCCCAGGAGCGCGAACTTGCGCGCCACATCCTGGCCGATCGCGCCCAAGCCCATCACGCCGACGCGGCGATGCAGCGTGTCGACGAACGGCTCGGGCCGCCAGCGTCGGGCGCGCTGGCTCGCGGCGTACTTGTCGATGTCGCGATGGTGGCGCAACGCCCAGAAGAGCGCGTACTCGCTCATCTGGCCGACCAGCCCCTCGTCCATGATGCGCACGATGGGCACGCCGGCCGGCAGCCGGTCGTCGGCCAGCAGGTGGTCGACGCCCATGCCGAGCGAGACGATCAGCTTGAGGTTGGGGAAGGTCGCGATCAGGCCGGGCGGCGGCTTCCAGGCCAGCGCGACCTCGATGTCCTCGAGCCGGCCGAGCGCGCCGAGCGGACGGAAATCGACCGGACCGAGCCCGGCCTCGAGCACGGCCTTCCAGGGCGGGCCATCGGAGTCGCGGCTGATATAGGCGATGGCACCGGTCATGGGATCACGCGGTTCGCGAGGAGAACACGTAACGCTGCAACGCCCAGGCGACGCCCGCCAGGGCGACGCCGGCGATGTCGGTGACGGTTCCCGGGACCATCAGCGCGAACGCGCCGGCGCCCAGCACCACGCGGGGCACGGTGGCCAGCCGACCGGCGAACCAGCCCTCGGTGGCGCAGGCCAGCAGCCAGACGCCGACCGCCGCGGTCGCGAACACATGGGCGATCTCAAGGAAAGTGCCCTGGCCCAGGAGCACGGGGCTGTAGAAGAACATGAACGGCACGATGAAGGTGGCGAGCCCCATCTTGACGGCGATCCAGGAGGTCTTCCAGGCATCGCCCTTGGCCATGCCGGCGGCGGCGATGGACGCGACGGCGACCGGCGGCGTGATCGCCGACAGCACCGCGAAGTAGAAGATGAACATGTGTGCCACGAGCTTGGGCACACCGATCTGCTGGAGGCCCGGCGCGACCACGGCGGCGGCGATCGCGTAAGCCGCGGTCGTCGGCATGCCCATGCCGAGGATGGTCACGATCACCATGGTGAAGAACATGGCGAGCAGCTGGTTCTGACCGGCCATCGCCTGCATGATCTGCGCGAAGCGGCCGCCCACGCCGGTGAGCGCGATCACACCCACGATCACGCCGGCGGCGGCGCAGACCGACACCAGCTGGATCGAGTCCTTGGCGCCGGCTTCCAGCGCCTCGATGATCGCGCGCCCGCCCATCACGTTGTCTTTGCGTTTCCAGCTGATGCCGCCGGAGAAGGAGAATCCGTTCAGCCAGCTCACCGCGATGCAGAGCGCCATGCCGAGGCCGGCCGCGAGGAAAGCCGAATAGCCCACGATGAAGGCCCAGATCAGCACCGCGATCGGCGCCAGCATGTAGAGCCGCACCAGGAGGGGTCCCAGCTTCGGCAGCTGGGCACGCGGGATGCCGCGCAGACCGTGCTTGGCGGCGTGGAGATCGCAGTGCGCGTAGCAGGCGATGTAGAAGAGCAGGCAGGGAATGATCGCGGCGGCGGCGATCTCGGCGTACTTGATGCCGGTCGCCTCGGCCATGATGAAGGCCGCCGCACCCAGCACCGGCGGCGTGATCTGGCCGCCGGTCGAGGAGGTCGCCTCGATCGCTCCGGCGGTGTTCCGGTCGTAGCCGACACGCCGCATCATCGGGATGGTGACGGAGCCGGAGGCGACCACGTTGGCGACCGACGAGCCGCTCACCGAGCCGAACATGACGCCCGAGAGCACCGCGACCTTGGCCGGCCCGCCGCGCGCCCAGCCGACCAGCGCGACCGCGAGGTCGTTGAAATAGTCACCCGCCTTGGAGCGACCGAGGAAGGCGGCGAAGGCGGTGAACATGATGATGAAGGTCGAGGAGACCTCCAGCGTCGTGCCGAACACGCCGAGATTGCTGTAGATGTAGGGGAAGATGAACCAGGGGTCCTTGATCGACTTGTTGTGATAGAGCGCCGTGCCTTCGGGGAAGATGTGCCCGAACATGGCGTAGAGCAGGAACACCGCGGCGATGATGGTGAGCGCATTGCCCGCGGTGCGGCGCGTCAACTCGAACAGGGTCGCGAGGCCGACCAGGCTGTAGATCAGGTCGGGGTTCGAATAGAGCGCGCCCTGGTTCATCTGCAGGTCGTCGAGATTGCGCCACATGTAGACGGCGCAGCCGATCGCGAGCGCCATCAGCAGCCAGTCGTAAATCGGCACGCCCCGTGTGCCGCGGCCCTTGGCGATGGTGAAGAAGCCGAAGCCCAGCACGCCACCCCAGGCCAGATGGATGGCGCGGAACAGCTCCTGGTCGAGGTTGGGCGAGACCGCCTTCACCAGCGCCCGGTTCAGCCCGAGCATGGTGTCGAGATCCTTGACGATCACCGGGCCGACCAGGATCCAGATGTGGAACCCGGTGAACAGGGCGCAGAGCCAGAAGAAGAGCGGCCGCTGCCACGAGTCGTGCTCGCGTCGTCCGCCGGCGTGCTCGAGGTCCTCGACGTCGATCTGGCCGACCTCGCGCGGGTCGGATGCCGCCTTGCTGTCTGTCGCCATGCTGCCCCCGCCCCTCGCCCCGGTGACCGTCTGGGGTGCGGCGTTCCGGCAAGCGATAGCCCTCAATAGCAAAACGCCCGCTCCGGGGGGAGCGGGCGTCCTGTGCTGCGGGGTCGTGTCGCGGGGCCGGAACCCCCCGTCGCGGCTTACTTCGGCAGGGTCGCCGGGTTCAGCGCGACGCCCTTTTCGCGGAAGTAGCGCGCGGCGCCGGGGTGGAAGGTCAGGAAGCCGTTGCGGTTGGCGTTGGCCGCGATCGTTTCCTTGGCAGCCTCGTGGCCCTGGACCATGGCGGCGTTGTTTTCCATCACCGCCTTGGTGATGTCGTAGGCGGTCTTCTCGTCCATGTCCTTGTGGGCGATGGCGAAGTTGTAGAGGCCGATCGTCTTCTGGTCGCCGGCCTGCTGCTTGTAGGTGGCCTTCGGGATCATCGACTCGGAGAACTCCGGCATCTTCTTGCGGATCGCCGCCATCTCGGCGTCGGTCCAGGTGAAGAAGACGACTTCCTTCTCGTTGTCGAGCTGCGAGAAGATCGGGATCGGCAGGCCGGCGCCGAAGCAGAAGGCATCGAGAATGCCGTCACCCAGCTGGCCGCCCATGTCGGCGCCCTGGCCGTTGCGGATCGTCGCCTTCATGTTCAGCGCTTCGAAGATCAGCGGCAGGTAGGTGCCGGGCGTGCCGGCGCGCGGGCCGACGCCGACGGTCTTGCCGTCGAGCTGCTTGAACGAGGTGATGCCCGACTTCTTCATCGCCATGCACTGCAGCGGCGTGTCGTACATCGGGAACAGCGCGCGGATGTTCTCGAACTTCTTGCCCTTGGTCCAATCGCCCTGGCCGGTCCAGGCCTGCAGCGCCACGCCCATGGTGGTCATGCCGAGCTCGATCTTCTTGTCGTCGACCAGGATCACGTTCTGGTTCGGACCCTGGGTCTGCTGGGTCGAGACCTGGATGCCGGTCTTGTCGGTCAGGATCTTGGCCATCACGCCGCCATAGACGAAATAGGTGCCGCCGACCGAAGCGGTGCCGAGCGTCATCGTCTTGGGTTGGGCGAAGGCGGGGGCGGCGCCGATCAGCGCCACCGCGGCGACGGCCAGCAGGCCGCGACGGATTGTTGTCATGTTCGTTTCCTCCGGAGCCTGGATCGGCCCGATGCCGCCAGCCGCGCTCACATAGGGCGCAGGTCCCGGTTTCGCAAGCCGGGCCGCGATGTCGGAATCACACAAATGAAAGGGGGATCAGGTCGCCACCGCGCCGGTATCCGCGCCGATCGCCTCGAGGTTGAAGGCCGCCGCGATCAGCGCCCGCGTATAGTCGGTCTGGGGCGCCTCGAAGATCTGCCGGGCCGGGCCCTGCTCGACCACCTTGCCGTGGCGCAACACAACCACCTCGTCGGCGAGCGCCCGCACGACCTTCAGATCGTGGCTGATGAAGAGATAGGCGAGCTGGTGGCGATCCTGCAGGTCGCGCAGCAGGTCCACGATCTGGGCCTGCACGCTCATGTCGAGCGCCGAGGTCGGCTCGTCCAGCACCATGAAGCGCGGCTTCAACACCAGCGCGCGGGCGATGGCGATACGCTGGCGCTGGCCGCCGGAGAACTCATGCGGATAGCGGTCTGCCATCGAGGGATCGAGTCCGACCTCGCGCAGCGCCTTGCCAATGGCGTCGGCGCGCTCCGACGGCGTGCCGATGCGGTGGACCTCCAGTCCCTCGCCGACGATCTGGCTCACCGACATGCGGGGGCTGAGCGAACTGTACGGGTCCTGGAAGACGATCTGCATCTCGCGGCGCAGCGGCCGCAGTTCGCGCGGCGCCAGCGCCTGCAGATCGCGACCGACGAAGCCGATGCGGCCCACGCTGCGCTCCAGCCGGAGCAGCGCCAGCCCCAGCGTGGTCTTGCCCGAACCCGACTCGCCCACCATGCCCACGGTGTGGCCGGCGCGCACCGCGACGCTCACGCCGTCGACCGCCTTCACATGCGCCACCGTCCGGCGCAGCACACCGCGCTTGATCGGAAAATGAACCTTGAGGTCGTCGGCCTGCATCACGACCGGCGCCTGCGGGTCGCGCGGTGCCGGCCGTCCCTTGGGCTCGGCCGACAGCAGGTGACGGGTATAGGCGTGCTGCGGCCGGTCGAAAACCTGGGCGACCTCGCCCTGCTCGACGATGCGGCCCTCGGTCATCACGCAAACCCGGTCGGCCATCTTGCGCACGATGCCGAGGTCGTGGGTGATGAACAGGAGCGCCATGCCGTAGCGCGCCTGTAGCGTCTTCAGCAGTTTCAGGATCTGCGCCTGGATCGTGACATCGAGCGCGGTGGTGGGCTCGTCGGCGATCAGGAGATCGGGCTCGTTGGCGAGCGCCATCGCGATCATCACGCGCTGACGCTGGCCGCCGGAGAGCTGGTGCGGATAGGCGTCGAGCCGCGACGCCGCCTCGGCGATGCCGACCTGGGTCAGGAGCTCGATCGTGCGCCGCCGCGCGGCGTCGCGGGTGAGGCCCTTGTGCAGGAACAGCACCTCGGACACCTGCCGCTCGATCGTGTGCAGCGGATTGAGCGAGGTCATCGGCTCCTGGAAGATCATCGACACGCGATTGCCGCGCACCTTCAGGAGTTCGGCCGGCGGGGCGCCGACCATCTCGAGATCGCGGAACCGGATCGAGCCGCGCGGATGGCGCGCCATGGGATAGGGCAGGAGCTGCAGCACCGAGAGCGCGGTCACCGACTTGCCCGACCCCGACTCGCCCACCAGCGCCACGGTCTCGCCGCGGCCGATATCGAAGCTGACGCCGCGCACCGCCTCGACGGCGCCCGTGCCCGATCCGAAGCTGACGGCGAGGTCGCGGACCCGCAGCAGGGGTGTCCCGTCGTCGGTCATCGCGGCACCCGTCGCGGATCGAAGGCGTCGCGCACCGCCTCGCCGATGAACACCAGCAGCGACAGCATGGTGGCGATCACGATGAAGCCAGTGAAGGCGAGCCATGGCGCGGTGAGGTTGTTCTTGCCCTGCAGCAGCAGCTCGCCCAGCGACGGCGAGCCCGGCGGCAGCCCGAAGCCCAGGAAGTCGAGCGAGGTCAGAACCGTGACGGACCCGGCCAGGATGAAGGGCAGGAAGGTGAGGCTCGCGGTCATGGCGTTGGGCAGGATGTGCCGCATCATGATGCGGGCGTCCAGCATACCGAGCGCCCGGGCGGCCCGCACATAGTCGAAATTGCGCCCCCGCAGGAACTCCGCCCGGACCACACCGACCAGCGCCATCCAGCTGAACAGCAACATGATGCCGAGCAGCACCCAGAAGCCCGGCTGGATGAAGCTCGCGAGAATGATCAGCAGGTACAGGGTCGGCATGCTGGACCAGATCTCGAGGAAACGCTGGAACGAAAGATCGACCCAGCCGCCGAAATAGCCCTGCACCGCGCCCGCGACGACGCCGATCACGCTGCTGAGCACCGTCAGCACCAGCCCGAACAGCACCGACACCCGGAAGCCGTAGATCAACCGGGCGAGCACGTCGCGCGCCTGATCGTCGGTGCCGAGCAGGTTGCGCGCCGACGGCGGCGCCAGCGCGTTGCGACCCTCGCCTTTCACGATGGTGTCGAAGCTGAAGGGAATCGGCGGCCAGACCGCGAAGCCCTTTTCGGAGATCAGCGCCGCCACTTCGGGATCGCGGTACTCGGCTTCAGTCGGCAGGTCGCCGCCGAATGTCGTCTCGGGATAGGACTTCAGGACCGGAAAGAACAGGGCGCCGTCGTAGTGCACCAGGATCGGCTTGTCGTTGGCCAGGAGCTCGGCGAACAGCGTGACGAGGAACAGGGCCGCGAACACCCAGAGCGAAACCATGCCGCGCCGGTTGGCGCGAAACGCCGCGATTCGCCGCCGGGTCAGTGGACTCATGCGGCGCGGGCCTCGAAGTCGATGCGCGGATCGATCACCGTGTACATGATGTCGCCCACGATCCCCATCACGAGACCGATCAGGCCGAAGAAATACAGCGTGCCGAACATCACCGGATAGTCGCGCCCCAGCGCCGCCTCGAAGCCGAGCAGCCCGAGCCCATCCAGCGAGAAGATCACCTCGATCAGCAGCGAGCCGCCGAACAGCACGCCGATGAAGGCCGCGGGAAAGCCCGCGATCACGATCAGCATGGCGTTGCGGAAGACGTGGCCATAGAGCACGCGCCGCTCGACCAGACCCTTGGCGCGGGCGGTCATCACGTACTGCTTGGAAATCTCCTCGAGGAACGAGTTCTTGGTGAGGAAGGTGAGCGTCGTGAAGCCGCCGATCACCATGGCGGTGATGGGCAGCGCGATGTGCCAGAGATAGTCTGCGATCTGACCGAACAGGCTGAGCTCGGCATGGTTGTCCGACACCAGTCCGCGCAACGGGAACCACTTGAAGTAGCTGCCGCCGGCGAACAGTACGACGAGCAGGAGCGCGAACAGGAAGCCGGGAATGGCGTTCAGCACCACCAGCGCCGTCGAGCTCGACACGTCGAATTGCGTGCCGTCCCGCACCGCCTTGCCGATGCCGAGCGGAATCGAGATGAGATAGACCAGAAGCGTGGTCCACAAGCCGAGCGTGATCGAGACCGGCATCTTGTCGAGCACCAGATCGACCACGCGCCGATTGCGGAAGAAGCTCTCGCCGAAATCGAAGGTGAGGTAACTCACCATCATCAGGCCGAAGCGTTCGTGCACCGGCTTGTCGAAGCCGTACATCTTCTCGATGCGCTGGATCAGCTCCGGCGGCAGTCCGCGCGCGCCGCGATAGCCCCCGGCGCCGCCGCCCGAACCCGCTTCGGTATTGGGACGCTGTAGCGTCTCACCGCCCGAGGCGCTGCCGGTGAAGCGCTCGGTGGCATCCACGGCTGTGCCCTGGATCTGCGCCAGAACCTGTTCGACCGGCCCGCCGGGGGCCGCCTGGATGACGAAGAAATTGATCACCATGATGCCGAACAGGGTCGGCACCATCAGCAACAGGCGACGCAGGATATAGGCGGCCATTCAGCCGCGCTTCAGCGAGCGGTCGAGCGCCTCGTCGAGCCACCAGGTGTCGAAGGCGACCGGCGAGTAGCGCGCCGTCTTCGCCGGCCGGCCAAAGCGGTTCCAGTAGGCCACGAAGGCGCGGGAGTTGTGCCAGTTAGGCACGACGAAATGGTGCCACAGCAACACCCGGTCGAGCGCGCGGGTGCGGACGATCAGGCTTTCGCGATCCGGCGCGGAGATCAACAGATCGACCAGCCGGTCGATCGCCTCGTCGGCGATGCCGACAGTGTTGCGGCTGCCCCGGGTCGTGGCGGCCTTCGAGCCCCAGAAGTCGCGTTGCTCGTTGCCGGGCGACAGCGACTGGCCGAAGCCGGTGATCATCATGTCGAAATCGAAATCGTCGGCGCGACGCGCGAACTGCGCGGTGTCGATGGTGCGGACCGTCATCTCGACACCGATGCGTTCGAGGTTCTGCTTGAAGGGCAGGACCACGCGCTCGAAGCTCGAATCGTTCAGCAGCATCTCGAAGCCGAGTCGGCGGCCCGTCTTTGTATCGACGGCGCGACCCTCGCGCACCTCGTAGCCTGCCTCCCGCAGGAGCGCGAGCGCACGTCGCGCCTGCTCGCGGACATTGCCGCTGCCATCGGTGACCGGCGGTCGGAACTCGCGCGTGAAGACCTCGTCGGGGACCTTCCCGCGGAACGGCTCCAGGACCTTCAGCTCTTCGGCCGACGGCAAACCCGACGAGGCGAGCTCAGAGTTGCCGAAATAAGAGACGTTGCGGGTGTAGAGTCCGTGGAAGAGGTTGCGATTGCTCCACTCGAAATCGAACATCGCCGCGATCGCCTCGCGCACGCGGCGATCCTTGAACATGTCGCGCCGCGTATTGAAGGCGAAGCACTGCATGCCGGTCGGCAACTCGTGCGCGATCTCGGCGCGCTTCAACCGGCCTTCGCGCACCGACGGGATGTCGTAGGCGGTCGCCCAGTTGCGCGCCACGTTCTCGGTCCGATAGTCGAGCTCGCCGGCCTTGAAGGCCTCGAAGATGACGGTGCTGTCGCGGTAGTAGTCGTAGCGGATCGTTTCGAAGTTGTTGCGGCCCTTGTTGAACCACAGATCGCGCGCCCACCAGTCGGCGACGCGGCGATAGACGATCGAGCGGCCGGGATCGACCTGGTCGACGCGGTAGGGGCCGCTGGCGAGCGCGGCCTCGAGCGACACCTTCTCGAAATCGCGGCTCGCCCACCATTTCGATGGCAGGATCGGCAGCTCGCCCGCGATCAGCGGCAGCTCGCGGTTCACCGTGTTGCGGAACACGAAGCGCACCTTGCGCGGGCCAGCCGCTTCGGCCTTCTCGATGTCCTGGTAGTAGAAGGCGAAGTTGGGCGAGCCTTTGGTCTTCAGGATATCGAGGCTGAAGATCACGTCCTCGACGGTGATCGGCGAACCGTCGTGCCAGCGCGCCTCGGGTCGAAGGGTGAAGGCGACCCAGGAGCGGTCCTCGGGCCATTCGATGGTCTCGGCGATCAGCCCGTACTCGGTCGAGGCCTCGTCGCGCGAGGTCCAGCAGAGCGGCTCCCAGAGCTGGCCGATGCCGGCGGCCGGGACGCTGCGCAGGATGAAAGGGTGCAGCGAATCGAAGCTGCCGCGCGCGCCCAGCTTCACGGCGCCCCCCTTGGGCGCATCGGGGTTCACATAGTCGGGAACGCGCGTGTCGGCGGCGTATTTCGGCGTGCCGTGCATGGCAAAGCCGTGGCTGACATGAATCTTCTGGCTGCCCTGCGCCCGGACGATGGCCGGTGCCGCCGTCAGCGCGACCGTTCCCGCCAGAACCGCGCGTCGCCGCAATCCGCTTCCCACCATACCGTCCGTCTCCGTGCCTCGGTCCCGCCTCTATATAGCGGGCCCGAAAGAGGCGCCACGGTGGCGGTCGTCGGTCAACCGTCGGCCTTGATGCCGGCGTCCTTGATCAGCTTGCCGAAGCGGTCGTGTTCGCTGCGGAACAGGGCCGTCAGCTCGGCCGGGCTTCGCGCGGGCGGGATCTCGCAACCGGCCTTGGCCAGACGATCCTGTGTGTCCGCCGACTGCAGCGCCTTGGTCGCGGCGGCGTGAAGGCGGTTCACAATGTCGGGAGGTGTGCCGGCGCGGACTGAGATCACGTACCAGCTCAGCACCTGGGCGTCGGCGAAGCCCGCTTCGGCGAAAGTCGGCACATCCGGCATGGTCGACAGGCGCCGCGAGGCCAGCACCGCGAGCGGACGCAGCTTGCCGGTCTGCACATGCTGGTGCGCGAGCGGCCCCGGCAGCAGACCGACATTGACGCGACCTTCGAGGAGGTCGGGCATTCCCGGCGGAATGCCGCGATAGGGCACCGAGGTCATGCCAAACTTCGAATGGTTCTTCAGCAGCTCGGCCGACAGGTGGATCGACGAGCCGTTGCCCGGATTGAGATAGGTGAGCTTGTCCGGGTTGGCGCGGCCATAGGCCACCAGCTCAGTCAGTGTCTTGACGGGCAATGCCGGATTGACGGCCGCGACCGAGGTCGCGATGGCGACCAGCGCGACCGGCTGGAAATCGGTCAGGGCGTTGTAGGACACGGTCTGCAGCTGCGGCGCCACCACGTGGGCGACCGTCGACATGACCCAGGTGTAGCCGTCGGCCGGCGCCTGGGCGACCATCGCTGTCGCCAGCGTCGAGTTGGCGCCCGGCCGGGGATCGACCACGACGGTCTGGCCGAGCTCGGCCTGCATCGGTTCGGCCAGCGAGCGGGTCACGATGTCGACGATGCCGCCGGCGGGGTAGGGCACGATGAAGCGCGGCGGCTTGGACGGGAAGGCCTGGCCGAAGGCGGCCGGCGCGGCGCTCGCGGCCAGGGCGGCCCCCAACGCGGCGCGACGTGTGAGACGGGTCATGGGTTCCTCCGCTTTGTTGTTGGCGAATGCTAGAGCGGAATGGGATCAGATGGAACCGCATTCGGTCCCACCTGATCCCATTCGCGCGCGCGATCGGTGTGTGTTGCAGGAGGCACGGGCGCGGCGCTGCGGGTGCGGTTCCCTCGGAACCGAAAACACATTAGGCTCGGTCCATGTCCGACACTGATTTTGCGCCCGACCACGATGTGCCGATCGAGTACATGCGGCGCACGCGCGAGTACTACCAGACGCTGGGCTTCGGCGCGCCCTATCGCTGGGCGCATCATGCCGATGTGCCCTTCGCGCGACCGGCGAAGAAGCTGGCCGCGAGCACGGTCGCGCTGATTTCGACGGCGGCGCCCTACCAGCCCGACAAGGGCGATCAGGGGCCGGGCGCTATCTACAATGCCGCCGCCAAGTTCTACACGGTCTACTCCGGCGAGACGGCGCGCGATCACGACACGCGCATCTCCCACATCGCCTACGACCGCAAGCACACCGAGGCGCGCGATCCCAACACCTGGTTCCCGCTGCCGCTGATGCGCACGCTGGCGGGCGAGGGCCGCTTCAAGCTGGCGCCGCGCTTTCACGGCGCGCCGACCAACCGCAGCCATCGCGTGACCAGCGACGTCGATGCACCGGAGATCTACGAGCGTTGCCGGCAGGACCGCGTCGATGCGGCCCTGCTGGTGCCTACCTGACCCGTCTGCCACCAGACCGTGAGTCTGGTCGCCCGATATCTGGAGGAGCGCGGCATCCCGACCGTGGTGATGGGGGCCGCCAAGGACATCGTCGAGCATGCGGGCGCGCCGCGCTTCCTGTTCTCGGACCTGCCGCTCGGCAACAGCTGCGGCAAGCCGTTCGACCCGGCCTCCCAGCGTCTGACGCTGGAGCTGGCGTTGGGTCTCTTCGACAGCGCCATCGGCCCGCGCACGACGCTGCAATCGCCGGTGCGCTGGAACGCCGACGCCGAGTGGAAGCTCGACTACAACAACGTGGCACGCATGGATCCGGCCGAGATCGCCCGTCGTCGCGCCGCCTTCCAGGAGGACAAGCGTCTGGCCCTCCAGCAGCGCCAGGCGGCCGGCGTCGCCTGATCCCATGAGCAAGCCGTTCGCGGGCGTCCGCGTCGTCGATTTCACGCGCGTCCTGGCGGGACCCTACGCCGCCTACCAGATCGCGCTCCTGGGCGCCGATGTCGTGAAGATCGAGTCGCGCGAGGGCGACGACATGCGCTTCGGCGCGCGGGGTGACGACTGGGAGCGCCGCGGCCTCGCCGCGCCCTGGATGGCGGTGAACGCCAACAAGCGCAGCCTCACGCTCGACCTCAAAAAGCCCGAGGCGATCGCCATCGTGCGCCAGCTGGTCGAGCGCGCCGATGTGGTGATCGAGAATTTCCGCCCGGGCGTGATGGACAAGCTCGGGATCGGCTACCAGGCGCTGTCGGAGCTCAATCCGCGGCTGATCTATTGCGCCGTGTCGGGCTTCGGCCAGACCGGCCCCGAGAGCGGCCGGGCCGCATTCGACGGCATGATCCAGGCGATGTCGGGCCTGATGTCGATCACCGGCCATCCCGAGAACGGTCCGACCCGCGTGGGCTTCGCCGGGTGCGATGTGATGTCGGGCTTCACCGCGGCCTTCGGCATCGCCTCCGCGCTGTACCAGCGCACCCATACGGGCCGAGGGCAGCTGGTCGATGTCGCGATGATCGAAGCCACCATGGGCTTCCTCGCCCAGCAGGTGAGCGAGCATCTGGTGACCGGCTGCGTGCATGGCCAAAGCGGCAATCTTTCGGTCACGCGCAAACCGACCGGCAATCTGTTCCGCACGCGGGACGGCTGGCTGGTGCTGGCGGTGATGACCGAGCCGCAGTTCCAGCGACTGATGCGGGAGATCGGGCGCCCCGAGGCGCTGGCCGATCCGCGCTTCAAGGATTGGCCGACGCGCATCGCCAACGGCCCCGCGCTGCATGCCATCGTCGAGGAGGCGCTGGGAACGGCGACGGCGGCGGAATGGGCGGAGCGCTTCGCCGGGGTGGACGCGCCGTCGGCCCAGGTGCTGTCGATTCCCGAGGTGGTGAAACTGGAGCAGATCGGCACGCGCGATGCGCTGCAGGAGATCGCGACCGAATGGGGCCCGGTCCGCCTGATGGGATCGGGCTTCCGGCTGGGCCATGGCAGCGGGTCAGTCGATCGCGCGCCACCGGTGCTGGGCCAGCACAATGACGAGATCCTGGGTGAGCTGGGCTACGACGCCGCTTCCATCGAACAGCTGCGAGGCGCCGCCGTCATTTGAGGTCCTAGAGCGGACCCGCCGACATCGTCATCTACTGAGGATCGTGACCATCTCGGCATAGCCGCGCTGCCGGGCATGCTCGAGGGCCGTGACGCCGCCGCGGTCGGGAATGCGGGTGTTGGCGCCGGCGTCAACCAGAAGCTTCAGCGTGTCCTGATGGCGCTTGCCGCCATCACCGAGCACAACCGCTTCCATCGCGGCCGTCCAGTGGAGATTGTTGATGTGATCCAGCGGCGCCCGCGCCGCGATCAGCGCGCGCACAACCTCGACGTGCCCGAGATGCGCCGCGGCGATCAGCGCGGTGCCGTCATAGGGCGACGTGACGGCCGCGGGATCCGAGCCGAGGGCTATGGCGAGCTGAATGGTCTCGGCATCGTCGCGCACCGCCGCGATGGTGATGATGTCGTAGTGGCGGCTGTCCTTGGCCCTCATATCGGCGCCAGCCCGGGCCAGCTCCCGGATGATGTCGCGATGCGACCCATGTGCCGCCACGTGCAGCGCCGTGCGCCCATGGCCGTCACGCGCGTTGAGATCGGACTTGTCCTGAAGCGCCCTCCTGAGCGCGGCCAGGTCGCCGTTCGCGGCGGCGGCATGCAGGCCGCGATAGGCGGCGATCTCGTCGGGACCCGGCGGCACCTGCGCAACGGCCCCGCCGCCCGGCATGGCGGTTCGGGCGATCACGATTGCCACAAGGCACAAGAGGGCACGGAAGGTCTCGGGGACCGCCCGACCGTCGGGGCAAGCGGTCTCGGTTCGGACTTAGATATACTGGTCGAAGACGTAGGTCGCGCCGTTCCAGAGATAGACTTCCTGGGTGAAGCCGCTGCCGGCCAGGTCGTTGTCCCAGAGCGTGATGCTCTGCACCTGTCCCGTGTTGAACGTGACGCTGCCGCCGTTGCTGGCGAAGGACAGCGTCGCCGTCGTGCCGCCGATCGACAGGTTCACGCCGTCGGTGGTGGCGTTGGAACCCAGCACATAGCCGGCCGTGAGCGGCGTGCCGGGACCCGAGGTGTCATGAACGCCCGAGCCCGCGACGAAGGGATCGACGCCCGCGCTCGCGAAGCGGCCATAGAGCACCAGGTGATTGACCCGGCCCTCGCCCGCGACGTCGTTCACCGTGTTGGCGCCGTCGTTGCGGCCGACACAGTACCAATCGGCGCCGGCGCCGCCCTGCAGCGTGTTGACCTCGCCGGGGTTGGTGGCGTTGCCGCTCTCGCCGCCGCCATAGAGGAAATCCGCGCCGGCCTCGCCCTGCACCGTGTCGTTGCCCTGGCCGCCCCAGGCGACATCGACGCCGTCGCCGGCGACCAGCGTGTCGTTGCCGTCGCCGCCGATCAGCAGGTCGCTGCCCTGGCCACCGAACAGCGTGTCGTTGCCCGCGCCGCCCGCCAGCAGGTCGTCGCCGGCGCCGCCATCGTCGCCGAACAGCCGATCGTTGCCGAGGCCGCCATCCAGCCAGTCGTTGCCCGCGCCGCCATAGAGCGTGTCGCCGCCGGCCGACGACCAGACGACGTCGTTGTCGGCACCGCCATAGATCGTGACGCTGACGTCCGAATAGTCCTTGGGCGCGGAGCCTTCGTGGACGAGGCTGATTACGTCGTCGCCGGCCGCGCCGTAGAAGACGTCGATGGCGCGGTTCTGGTTGATCTCCTTGCCGCTTTCCTTCTGGGCGAGGTTGCCGGCGCCGTTGACGGTCGGACGCGCCGAGCTGTCGGCGATGTAGTCGTCCAACAGGAAGAGATCGTTGCCCGCGCTCATGGTGAGCGAGTCCGAGGAACCCGAACCGTCGGCCAGCGAGACGTTGTTCACGTTGTAGCCGACCAGCGACAGGGTCGAGCCGGTGGCGGCGCTCGCGTTGCCGGCCGCGCCGGTGTAGCGCGTGAGAACCGCGTTCACCAACGCCGTGGTGATCGAGTCGCCCTTGTATGAGTACGTCATCGAAATGGGACCTGAACTGCGGACGCCCTGAATGTGGGCGTCAAGCACTTCATGGCGATGTCCTGGGGCGGAATTTAGGTATCCTTTGTGTCGGCTCTCCCGGATTTCGCCCAGGTTCCGCCCCAATGTCCCGACTTGTTCCGGTTGTTCTCGCGTTGTTGCTATCGGGCAGCCCGCTGCGGGCTGAAACCGACCGGATGGTGCCGATCCAGATCGACGGCGTCGCCGTGCGTCTGGCCATGCAGGTCCATACGCCGGCCGGCGCGGGTCCTTTTCCGACGCTGATTTTCCATCACGGCTCCACCGGGCGCGGCAATGATCCGTCGCTGTTCGCCCGTCGCTTCGAGCCGGCGCCGCTGATCGAGTGGTTCCGCGCGCGCGGCTGGGCCGTCGTGTTGCTGTCGCGGCGCGGGCGCGGCGGATCGGAGGGCGAGTACGACGAGGGCTTCGGCCTGCCGCGCTCCGCCGGCTACAGCTGCGATCCCTCCTTCTCGCTGCCCGGCGCCGAGCGGGCGTTGCGCGACATCGACGCTGCGACCGCCGCCATTCTCGCGATGCCGTTCGTGGATCGCACCCGCGTCGCCGTCGGCGGCCAGTCGCGTGGGGGGATCCTGTCGATCGCCTGGAGCGGACGGCGGCCTTCGGTGGTGCGCGCGGCGGTGAATTTCGTCGGCGGCTGGATGGGCGAGGGCTGCCCGACCGCCGCCCAGATCAATCGCAGCCTGTTCGATCGCGGCGGCGCCTTCGGCAGCGACACGCTTTGGCTCTATGGCGATCGCGATGCCTTCTATTCGCTGCGGCACAGCCGGGCGAACCACGCGAGCTTCCTCGCCGCCGGCGGACGCGGTGCCTTCCACGAGTTCCAGCCGGGCGAGGGCCGCTCGGGCCACGGCATCGTCTTCGCGCCGGTGTTGTGGAGCGAGGCGCTGGCGGTCTACCTGCGCGCGCAGGGGCTGCCCGCGCCCTGAGTCCCGGTCAGACGATCCCGCGCATCACCGCCCAGAGATCGGACTTGCGTTCGAAGCCGATGCCGGGCGCGTCGGGGAGGTGGACGCGGCCGTCCACGACCGGACAATCGTCGGCGAAACCGCCGAACGGCGCGAAGACCTGCGGGTAGGATTCGTTGCCGCCGAGCCGCAGGCCGACCGCGATGTTGAGCGCGAACTGGTGGCCGCCATGGGGCACGCAACGGCGCGGCGACCAGCCGTGCGCCACCAGCATGTCGCGGATCCGCAGATACTCAACAAGACCGTATCCCAGCGCGGGATCGAACTGCAGCACGTCGCGGTCGGGCCGCAAGCCGCCATGCCGGATGAGGTTGCGCGCGTCCTGCAGGGAGAACAGGTTCTCGCCGGTCGCGAGCGGCGGCGCGTAGTCGTTGGCGAGCGCGGCGTGGGAGAGATAGTCCAGCGGATCGAGCGGCTCCTCGTACCAGCGCAGGCCATAGGGCGCGAGCGCGCGGCCCCAGCCGAGCGCGGTCCGCAGGTCGAAGCGGCCATTCACGTCGACGGCCAGCCGATCGCCGGCGCCGACGAGCTTCAGCACCGCCTCGATGCGCTTGAGATCCTCGGCGAGCGGCATGCCGCCGATCTTCATCTTCACGCAGGAATAGCCGAGATCCAGATAGCGCTTCATCTCGCCGGTCAGCGCCTCGAGATCCTTGCCGGGATAGTAATAGCCGCCGGCCGCATAGACCCAGGCGCCGGGATCGGCGGCGCCGCCGTTGAAGCGGTCGGCGAGCAGGCGCCAGAGCGGCACCCGCTCGACCTTGGAGAGCGCATCCCACAACGCCATGTCGAGCACGCCGACGGCGACCGAGCGCTCGCCATGGCCACCCGGCTTCTCGTTGCGCATCATCGCGGCCCAGGCGCGGGCGGGATCGATCAGCCCTTCGGCGCCCAGCAGCGACTGCGGGTCGGCGTCGCGGAGCCGCGGGATGAAGCGCTCGCGCAACAGCCCGCTCTGGGCGTAGCGGCCGTTGGAGTTGAAGCCGTAGCCGACCACCGGCTTGCCCTCGACCACGCGGTCGGTGACCACGGCGACCACGCTCGCCGTCATCTGGCTGAAGTCGATATAGGCGTTGGCGATCGCCGAGCGGATCGGCGCCACGATCTCGTGGATGGCGACGATCCTCATCGCTGTCGGGCTACTCGGCGGCCTGAACGGCGCGCGGCGGGACCTGCACCGAGTTGGGACCGAAGCGGTCCTTGAACGGAGTGGTGTCGATTTCCTCAAGCTCGATCTCGCCGGCGAGCACGGCCTGTTTCCATTTTTCCTGCGAGGCGCTCGCGGCCTGGAATTCCGGCATCACCTCGCGGGCGAAGAGGTCGAGGCTCTCGCAGATATCCGCGTGGGTGTTCTTGCCGGCCTGGTTCAGCAGGATGATCTGGTCGACATTGCTCGCCTGGAACTTGCGCAGTTTGGTGCGGATCGTGTCGGGCGAGCCGATCAGACCGCCCTTCAGCGCGCGCACCACCTGCTCGGGGTTGGCCGCCTTCCACGCCTCGTACTCGGCCCACAGATCGACCGTGCCGGCGCGCGGCCGGGCGCGGCCCGGCTGGTTGCCATAGAAGCGCAGCGCGAACTGGAAGAAGGTGCAGCCCTCGGCGCGCCGCCGCGCCTCCTCGTCGGTCTTCGCGCACATGAAGTACGAGACCAGCGCGATATTGGCGTTTGGCCGGTAGTCGCACAGCAGCTCCCGCCGCCGTGTGAAGGCGTTGTAATAGGCGTGCACCCAGGCGCGGGCGGCGTCGGCCGAGACGAACTGGAAGCCGAGCGCGCCGAGACCGCGACGTCCCGCCATCTCGATCGTGTCGAGCTGCGAGCAGGCGACCCACAGCGGCGGGTGCGGCTTCTGCAGCGGCTTCGGCACGACATTGCGGTAGGGGAACTGGAAGTGCGGGCCCTGGTACTCGACCGGCTTGTCGCCGAACATCGGGATGAGGCAGCGCACCGCGTCTTCCCAGATCGCGCGCTTGGTCGTCATGTCGACGCCGAACGGCTCCAGCTCGGTGATCGAGGCGCTCTCGCCCATCCCGAACTCGACGCGGCCTCGGCTCAGCAGATCGAGCGTCGCCACCCGCTCGGCGACGCGGCCGGGATGGTTGGTTGTGAGCTGGATGATGCCGTGGCCAAGCCGGATGCGCTTGGTCCGCTGGCTGGCGGCGGCGAGGAACACCTCCGGCGCGGGGGAGTGGGAATATTCCTCAAGATAATGGTGCTCGACCTCCCAGGCCGTGTCGTAGCCCAGCCGATCGGCGAGCTCGAGCTGGTCCAGCGCGTTGTGGTGCAGGTCGAGCTCGCTGTTGACGCCCCAGGGGCGCGGCAGTTGCAGCTCGTAGAAGATTCCGAATTTCATCGCGGACTCCCGATTTCCGGCGACAACGCTGGCCGATTTCGCGGCCGCAGACCAGCCTCCGACCGGCGCCCGTCTTGCGTTGCGAGAGGGCGACATCGGCAGTGCGCCGTATATCACAGTGAACAAATGTTATTGACTTGTGTTTCACTGTATGATGGCATGTAAAAAAATAATTCTACACTTTATGGCCGCATGGACGATGACGTCACTTCCGACTTCGACGCGCCACCGTTCGTGGGGTGGCGACTGTGGGCGCTCGCGGCCGTCGAGGCGGTGGGCATGCTCTCGTTCCATCTCGGCCTGAGGATGTTCCTGTCGTGAGACACTTTCCCGCCTTTCACGATCTGCGAGACCGCGTGGTGCTGGTTGTCGGTGACACCACGGCGGCGGAGAGGCGCCGCCAGTTGGTCAGCGCGGCGGGCGCCCGGGTGCGTGTCCGGTTGGCGGGCCTAGTCGATCCGGGCGATTTCGTCGGTGCCGCGCTGGCCTTCGCGGCGACCGGCGACGAGGTCGCCGATCACCGCGTCGCACTTGCCGCTCGGCAGGCCGGCGTACCGATCAATGTCGCCGACCGCCCCGCGCAGTGCGACTTCATTTTGCCGGCCATCGTCAATCGCGATCCCATGATCGTGGCGATCTCGAGCGGCGGCGCGTCGCCGACGCTCGCTACGCTGTTGCGCGCCGAGATCGAAGCCATCTTGCCGGCCGGTCTGGGTCGTCTTGCCCGCGCCGCCGAGGCGTTGCGCGACCGGGTCGCCGCGGCGCTCCCCGCAAGCGCCGACCGGCGCGCGTTCTGGCGCCGCTGGCTCCGAGGCGCGAACGGGGGCCTGGCCCTGTCGGCCGACCGGTCCGAAATCCAGGCAAGGACCGACGCGGCACTCCGGGTAGGTCCGTCCATCGGGATCGCGCACATTGTCGGCGCGGGCCCCGGCGATCCGGACCTGCTGACCTTGCGCGCGTTGAGGTGTCTGCAGGAGGCCGACGTCATCCTGCACGATCATCTGGTGCCCCCCGCCATCCTCGACCGAGCGCGCCGCGAGGCGGAGCGGATCGCCGTCGGCAAGCGCAAGAACGCTCCCGGCTGGCGACAGGCCGACATCGAGCGCGAACTGGTCGCGCGCGTGAAGCGCGGCCAGATCGTGGTCCGGCTGAAATCTGGCGACCCGTTCGTGTTCGGCCGGGGCGGCGAGGAAGTGGACGCGTTGCGCCGCGAGGGCCTGCCCTGGACCGTGGTGCCGGGCGTCACCGCGGCTTTGGGGTGCGCCGCCGCCGTCGGCATTCCCCTCACGGACCGACGCCACGCGTCGTCGGTGACGCTGCTCAGCGGCCATGGCGCCGGCGTTGGCGCCGCGGATGGCTGGCCGGCGTCGTTCGCCCCTGACCAGACGCTGGTGGTCTACATGGGCGCCTCCGAGGCGGCGTCAGTGCGCGACCGGATGCTCGCGCGCGGACTGGCGGCCGCGACACCGGTCGCGATCGTGGAGAGCGGAACCCGCGCCGGACAGCGTTTGTCGACGGGCACACTCGCCGACCTGCCGCGCCTCGCCGCGCCGCATGTCGCGCGTGGCGGCGCCGGGCCCACGCTGATCGTGGTCGGCGCGGTCGCCTCCCTCGCTGGCGCGGAGCCTCGATACGCGCCGGCCGAGGAGGTCGCCTGATGGCCAAGAACCTGCGCGGAACCCACCAGATCGTGACCGCCAACCGGCTGTCCGACGGTGTTGTGGTGTTCTTCACGCGATCCGGAGACTGGTCGCCCGATTTCAACGACGCCGTCGTCGCCGACGATCCCGCGGCTGCCGAGACCCTGCTCCCCAGGGCCCGCGGCGCGGCGACCGCGACGGTCGAACCCTATCTGGTGGCGGTCGAGCTCGTGGACGGCGCGCCCGTGCCCGTGTCGATGCGCGAGCGCATCCGGGTTGGCGGTCTCACATTCCCCGTCCTGGCCGCCGGAGCGTCGCGCTATGCCTGACAGCTATTTCTACCGCTACGACGCCCACGATCGCGCGCTGGTCGCCGAGCGTGTCGCGCAGTTCCGCGACCAGGTCGCGCGTCGGCTCTCGGGCGACCTCACCGAGGAGCAGTTCAAGCCGCTGCGCCTGACAAACGGGCTCTATCTGCAACTGCACGCCTACATGCTGCGGGTGGCGATCCCCTACGGCACGCTGACGTCGGGCCAGCTGCGCGCCCTCGCGGGCATCGCCCGTCGCTTCGACCGCGGCTACGGCCATTTCACCACGCGCCAGAACCTGCAGTTCAACTGGATCCGGCTGGAGGACGCGCCGGACATTCTTGAAGCCCTGGCGGCGGTCGACATGCACGCCATGCAGACCAGCGGCAACTGCATCCGCAACGTCACCGCCGACCATTTCGCCGGCGCCGCCGGCGACGAGGTCGAGGATCCGCGGATCTGGGCGGAGATCGTGCGCCAATGGTCGACGCTCCATCCCGAGTTCTCGTTCCTGCCGCGCAAATTCAAGATCGCGGTGACCGGTTCGCCGCGCGACCGCGCCGCCGTGCGCGTCCACGATATCGGGCTGCGTCTGCACCGCGACCCCGCCGGCGCGGTCGGTTTCGAGGTGATCGTCGGCGGCGGTCTCGGCCGCACACCGATGATCGGCAAGACGCTACGCGACTTTCTGCCTCGCGAGGATTTGCTCGCCTACCTCGAGGCGACGCTGCGCGTTTACAATCGCTACGGGCGACGGGACAACCTCTACAAGGCGAGGATCAAGATCCTCGTTCATGAGATCGGCGCCGAACGCATGCGCGGGGAGGTCGACGCCGAGTTCCACGCGCTCCGCGGGACGGCGCTGCGATTGCCGGACGAGGTCATCGACGCGATCGCGCGCCAGTTCGCGGCTCCGGCGCTGGCGGCCCGGCCGGCGCGCTCCGAGGACGTCGAACGCCTGCGGGCGCGCGACCGCGCGTTCGCGCGCTGGCTCGCCGCGAACGTGACCCCACACCGGGTTCCCGGTTATGCGATTGTCACGGCGGCACTCAAGCAGCTGGGGGCGCCGCCAGGCGACGCCAGCGCCACGCAGATGGACGCGGTCGCCGATCTCGCCGATCGCCACAGTTCCGGAGAGGTCCGGGTCAGCCACGAGCAGAACCTGATACTGCCGTGGGTTCCCCTCGACGACCTGCAGGCTCTTTGGAGGGCGCTCGACGCGCTGGGCTTCGCCGACCCGGTCGCGGGTCGCATCGGCGACATCGTGGCCTGTCCCGGCCTGGACTACTGCGCGCTCGCCAACGCGCGCTCGATTCCCCTCGCGCAGCGCCTGTCACTGCGCTTCGGCGACGCGGCCCGCCAGCAGGAGATCGGCGAACTGAAGGTTCGGATCTCCGGCTGCATCAACGCCTGCGGCCATCACCATGTCGGCCACATCGGGATCCTGGGTGTCGATCGCAACGGCACCGAACTCTACCAGATCAGCCTTGGCGGCGATCCCGAGGCCGGGTCGACGGCCATCGGCGAGATCCTCGGTCCCGCGCTGACCGAGGAGCGCACCATCGAGGCGATCGAGGCGATGGTGGACCTGTATCTCGCCACCCGCGTCGCTGGCGAGCGTTTCGTCGACACGTATCGCCGGCTCGGCGCGGACCCCTACAAGGAGAAGGTGTATGGTCACCGTGCATAGCGGTTCGCGGGCCGTCCCGTCGGCGCTGTCCCCGCTGCCGCTCGACGCCTGGCTGCTCGATCTGACGGCCGCGGCGGTTTCATTGCCCAACACCGCGTCGCCGGACCTGCTCGGCGACGGGCTGGCACGCCTCGAACTCATCGCCCTGCATTTCCCCAAGTTCAACGACGGCCGCGCGTACAGTCAGGCACGCCTGTTGCGCGGACGGATGGGCTACCGCGGCGAGCTTCGTGCCACCGGTGACGTGCTGCGCGACCAGCTTCCCTTCATGTTGCGCTGCGGTTTCGATTCCTTCGAGAAGGCGGACCCGCCCTTCGGCGAGGCGGTACGCGCGGCGGCGACCCTTTTCAGTGTTGTCTATCAGCCGGCCGAGGACAACCGCGTCCCGGCGGCCGAGCTGCGCCGGTTGGCGACGGCCGGCGCTATGGCGGCGGCGGCAGCCGTGTCGCTTGGCTGACGGCGAGCTGCCAGCCATCGACCGCCGTCACGTAGACGGCGATCCAGCGAAAATCGTAGGTTTTCTGTTCTCGCACGCTCAGGATCGGGCTCTTGCCGGTGACGATCACGGTCGGGCCGGTGTGCACGCGGAACACCAGCTCGGTGGTCGGCGCGTTCTCGATCACCGGATCGCCCGCCAGTACGGCGACGATGCGGTCGTTCTTGCCGTCGACCTTTCCCGAGCCGTGGGTGTGCGTAAAACTTTCGGCATAGGCCGCACGCAGCGTAGTGAAATCCTTTTCGATCGCGGCCTTAGCGACCTTCGCCCGAAACGCCACGACCTCGTCGATCATGCGCTGGGCCTCGGCACCCTGAAGGGCCTGCGGAGGATGGGCGTGTGCGGGGAGGGCGAGCGCGGCCGCGAGAGGCAGCAGCAGGAGCGAGCGTCTACGCATGGTGCGAGCTTACACCCGCCTCGGTGAAGGTCGCCATCCCGTTGAGGCACGCGGCGGCGGCCTTCAGCAGCGGCACCGCGAGCGCCGCCCCCGACGCCTCGCCCAGCCTTAACCCGAGATCGAGCAGCGGCGTCTGGCCCAGCGCCTCGCACAGGCGGCGATGCGCCGGCTCCGCCGAGAGATGCGCCACCCGGCAATGGGCGAGCGCGCGCCGGTCGAGGACCTGCAGCACCGCGGCCGCCACGGTGCAGGCGTAGCCATCGAGCAGGACCGGGATACGGCCGCGCCGCGCGGCCACGATGGCGCCCGCGATGGCGGCGAATTCCTCGCCCCCCAGGGTCGCCAGCAGCTCCAGCGGATCGCGCCGCCCGATCGCCGCGCGATGACGCGCGAGCGCGGCATCGACGGTCGCGACCTTGCGTTCCAGGGCCGCGCCCGCGACGCCGGTTCCGGGCCCCACCCAGTCGCGCGCCGTGCCCCCGAACAGGGCGGCCGCCAGCGCGGCGGCGGCGGTCGTGTTGCCGATGCCCATCTCGCCGAGGCACAGCACATCGATGCCGGGCTCGGCCGCCATCATGCCGTAGGCGAGCGCGCGCGCGGTGCGCTCCTCGGACATGGCCGGGCCGTCCACGATATCGCCGGTCGGCGTGTCGAGATCGAGTTCATAGACGCGCAGGTCGGCGTCGAGCATCGTGGCGAGCTGATTGATCGCGGCACCCCCGCCGGTGAAGTTCGCCATCATCTGGCGATTGACCTCGCTCGGGAACGCCGAGACGCCGCGCGCCGCCACACCATGTGCGCCGGCGAAGACGGCGATGCGCGGTCGCTCGACCCGGGGCGTGGCACGGCCCTGCCAGCCGGCCAGCCACTCCGCCAGCTCCTCCAGCCGGCCGAGCGCGCCGGCCGGCTTGGTGAGTGTCGCCTGCCGCGCCACCACCTCGGTCACGGCCTCCATTTCCGGCCCTGGCTGATCGGCCAGAATCCGGCGGATTTCCTCGAAGTTGGGGGCATCGCGGGTCATTCGTGCGGTCGGGGTCCTTCCGGCGGGCACGGACCATCCTATATTCGGGAGACCATGGCCAGCCCCGACGATCCCGCCTCCCGCCGTCCCGCCTCGATCGACGAGTGGCTGCAGGCCGCCCGCGAACAGGCCTCGTTCTTCACCGGCCTGCGGCTCGCCGAGGGCCCGCTGCGGTGGCGCCTCGCCGACGTGCTGCCGGTGTTGCCGCTTGTCGGCGCCGGTGTCGGCCTGGCGAGCGGCCTTGCCTTCGCGGTCGTCCAGGGCATCTCGGGCATCGGCTGGCTCGCCGCCGCGATCGCGGTCGGCGCCGGGGTGCTGATCACGCGCGCTCTGCACGAGGATGGGCTCGCCGATACCGCCGACGGGCTGGGGCCTCACGGGCTCGCGCTCGAGCGTCGGCTGGAGATCATGCGAGACAGCCGCAACGGCACGTTCGGCGTGCTGGCGCTGGCGCTCGCCGTGCTGATCAAGGTGGCCGCCCTCGCCTCGTTCGGCGCGGCGACCGGGCTTGCCTTGCTGGTTGCCGCCCACGCCGTGTCCCGGGCGGCGCTCGCCTATCCGCTGCTGGCATTCGCCCCCGTGCGCGATGAGGGATTGGCGGCGCGTTTGGGCAAGCCCGCCGATACCGAGGTCTGGCTGACGCTCGTGCTCGGCGGGTTGCTCGCGTTCCTGCTGCTCGTGGGCAAGGGCTTCTTCGCGGCCGTGCTGGCTCCGGTGCTGGCGGTGCTGGCGGCCGCCGGGGCCGCGCGCTGGATCGCGGCGCGCATCGGCGGCTACACCGGCGACACGCTGGGCGCGGTGCAGCAGGTCGGCGAACTCACCTTCCTCGTGGTCGCGGCGTCGCTCATCGCGCGCTGAAGCGCGGGCGCTCGTCCGGTTCCCTCGCGGCGCGATCCGCTCTAAAGAGAACGCCCCGCAACGGACGAGGCGAAGATGGCGACGGGTGCCAAGGTGACGGGCGCGATCACGCGCTGGTGGTGGGTGCGGCACGCGCCGGTGCCCAATCCGGAGCGGCGCTGCTATGGCCAGTCCGACAAGGATTGCGACGTGAGCGACGAGGCGTTGTTTCGCCACCAGGCGTCCCTGCTGCCGCGCGGCGCGGTGTGGGTGAGTTCGCATCTGTTGCGCGCGCGCAAGACCGCCGAGCATCTGGGGCGGGCCGGCGCGGACATGGCGCCGCTCGCGATCGAGCCGGCCTTCGCCGAACAGCATTTCGGCGATTGGCAGGGCCTCACCTACGCCGAGATCGCCGATCATCACGGCGACAACCATCTCTTCTGGCTCAATCCGCCGGAGCAGCGGCCGCCGGGCGGCGAGAGCTTCGTCGATCTGAAGAACCGCGCGGTCGCCGCGATCGACCGGCTGAACGCCCAGCATCGCGGCCGCGATATCGTGGTCGCCGCGCATGGCGGCACGATCCGCGCGGCGATGGCCCATGCCTTCTCGCTGCCCGCCGAGGCGGCGGTGCGCTTCGAGGTCGAGAACGTCTCGATCACCCTGATCGAGCATTTCGAGCAGGCCGATCCGGCGCATGCGTGGCGCGTCGCCTGGCACAACTACATGCCGCGGGCACTGCCGGCGGGCGCGCACGCCGGATCGCGGGCGTGAGCCAGTCGCGCGATCTCGCGGCCGAACAGGCGGCGTTCTGGAACGGGCCGGGCGCCAAGGGCTGGCTGGCCGCACGGGATCGCATCGAGCGGGGGATCGCAGGCTACGGCGCCGATGCGCTCGCCGCCGCCGCCGCGCGGCCGGGCGAGCGAGTCCTCGATATCGGCTGCGGACCCGGCGTTTCCAGCCGCGCGCTCGCCGAGGCGGTCGGCGCGGAGGGGCAAGTGCTCGGTCTCGACATCGCCGCGCCGCTGATCGAGGCGGCGCGCGTGGCCGGGGGACCGCCGCACCTCAGCTACGCAACGGCCGATGCCGCGACCCACGGATTCTCGCCGGCCTCGTTCGACCTGCTGTTTTCGCGCTTCGGCGTGATGTTTTTCGCCGACCCGGTGGCGGCCTTCGCCAATCTGCGACGCGCGCTGAAACCCGGCGGGCGTCTCGCGTTCGTCTGCTGGCGGACGCTGCGCGAGAACCCCTGGGGACTGGTGCCGATTCTCGCGGCAGCGCCGCACCTGCCGCCGCTGCCGCGTCCGGGCCCGGAGGAGCCGGGTCAGTACTCCTTCGGCGATCGGGCGCGGGTCGAACGCATCCTCGCGGCCTCCGGTTTCGTCGACGCGACCCTGCGGCCCCTCGATCGGCCGATGACTCTGGGGCGCGATGTCGAGACGGTCCTGGATGAGCTTGCGAAGTTCGGCGCGCTCGCACGTGCCTTTGCCGAAGCGACGCCGGAGCAGGCACGGGCGGCGCGTGCCGCCATTACCGAAGCGCTGAAACCGCACGCCGGCCCCGAGGGTTTCGTGCTGGCTTCGGCCTGCTGGTGCGTTACCGCCCGCGCCGGTTGATGGAACACGCGCCGACCTTTCCGTTGCCGCCGGTCACGCTGGTGCTGGGCGGCGCGCGGTCGGGCAAGAGCACGCACGCCGAGGCGCTGGCGAGCGGCACGCTGCAGGGCGCGCCACCGCGCGCGGCGACCTATATCGCCACCGCCGAGCCGGGCGACATGGAGATGGCCACCCGCATCCTCGCACATCGCGCGCGGCGCGGACCGCACTGGACGACCATCGAGGAGCCGCTGGCGCTTGCTCGGGCGCTGGCCGATGCCGCCGGGCGCGGGGCGCCGGTTCTGGTGGATTGCCTCACTCTCTGGCTGTCGAACCTGATGGGCGCCGATGCCGACCGTGACGAGGCGACCGACGATCTCGCGGCCGCCCTGGACGGGCTCGCCGTGCCCGTCGTTCTGGTCAGCAACGAGGTGGGGCTTGGGATCGTTCCCGAGACGCCGCTAGGCCGCGCGTTCCGCGACGCCCAGGGCCGCCTCAACATGCGTGTGGCCGCGCTTGCCGATCGCGTCGTGCTGATGAGCGCAGGCCTGCCGCTGGTGCTGAAAGACCGGCCGCGGGCGGCGCGATAGGGGTCCCGAGAGCCACGCCGCGCCGCAATTTCGCCGCGAAACGTGGTACGATGCTCCTTGCGGTCCCGACAGCGCTTCCCCGGCGCGGGCCGCCCACAAAGGAGCCCGACATGACTCCCACCCGCCGCCACCTGTTGGCCGCTTCCGGTTCCGCTCTCGCGCTCGCCGCCGCCACCCCCGCTTGGGCCGATGCCCGGCGCCAGGCGCTGGTCGATGATGCGCTGGTCGCGGCGCGCAACGTCATCAACGACAAGGAATTCCCCGAAGCCGTGCGCAACGTCGCGCGCGCCAAGGCGATCATGATCGTGCCGTCGATGGTCGAGGGCGGCTTCATCCTCGGCGCCTCAGGCGGGCGCGGCGTTCTGCTGACTCGCAGCGGGCCTGGCAATTGGAGCTATCCCGCCTTCTACGCCATGGGATCGGGCAGCATCGGCCTGCAGATCGGTGGCAAGGTTTCGGAGCTTGTGCTGATTCTCTTGACCGACAAGGGCCTCGAAGCGCTGATCGACAGCAAGTTCAAGTTCGGTGCGGGCGCCGGCGTCACGATGGTGGCGGTGGGCGCGGGCGTGCAGGCCGGCACCACGACCGCGGCCGGCGCCGACATCGTGGTCTTCGCCCGATCGCAGGGCCTCTTCGCCGGCGCCTCGCTCGAAGGCTCCTACGTCGACCCCGACAACGACTGGAACGCGCTCTACTACGGCGCCGGCGCCACAACGCGCTCGGTGGCGATCGAGCGGCGCTTCACCAATCCGGGCGCCGAACCTCTGCGGCAGTTCCTCGCCCGCTGGTAGGGCGGAGGCGGTTCAGCGCGAACCGAACCTAGGCGGCGCTCTCGACGCGGCGCTTCAGGGCCTCATTGAACGCGATGAAGCCGCGCTCCGTGCGGTCGAGCATCCCGCCCATGAACGGCACCAGCAGCCCGGAGAAGATCTCGGCGTGACCGAAGCGCGTGCCGCCGGGCGCCGGTCCCAGCACAAACGCGTGCTCGCCATCGACCAGATAGGGCACCAGGAACCGGCCGCGCCAGCGCAACAGACTCTCGGGCTCGAAGTCGACGATCACCGGACGGACGCGGAAGGCGGCGCCACCGGGCGGGTGGATCGTGGCGTCGAGACGCGCGCCGCGGCGCGGTTCGCCGGTCAGACGCGGAATGAATGCGTTCCACTCGCCCCAGCGCGCGAAGTCGGCGAGCACCTGCCAGACCGCGGCAGGTGGTGCCGCGATGTCGATCGACGCCGCGATCCGCCGCATGTCAGGCGGCGCGGACGCCCGCGCCGACCGAGAGCCGCGCCTCGGTCTTGGCCTTGACCTCGTCCACGGTGACTCCATCGGCGAGTTCGAGAAGGGTCACGCCGCCCGCGCCCTTCTTGTCGATGGCGAACACGCCGAGCTCGGTCACCGCCATGTCGACGACGCGTCGGCCGGTCAGCGGCAGGGTGCAGGCCGTCAGAAGCTTGGACGCGCCGTCCTTGGAGACGTGCTCCATGGTGACGATCACCCGCTTCACGCCGGCCACCAGATCCATGGCGCCGCCCATGCCCTTCACCATCTTGCCGGGGATCATCCAGTTGGCGAGATCGCCGTTCTCCGCGACCTCCATGGCGCCAAGAATGGAAAGGTCGATATGGCCGCCGCGGATCATCGCGAAGCTGTCGGCCGACGAGAAATACGACGTGCCCTTGAGTTCGGTGACGGTCTGCTTGCCTGCGTTGATGAGATCGGGATCGACCTCGTTCTCCAGCGGGAAGGGGCCGACGCCCAGCATGCCGTTCTCGCTCTGCAGCGTCACATCCATGCCTTCGGGCACATGGTTCGACACCAGCGTCGGGATGCCGATGCCGAGATTGACGTAGAAGCCGTCCTTCAGCTCACGGGCGGCGCGCGCCGCCATCTGATCGCGGGTCCAGGCCATTGCGGTTCTCTCCTCAGACCTTGCGCACGGTGCGCTGTTCGATCTTCTTGTCGTAGGGCGATCCCTTGAAGATGCGCTTCACATAGACGCCCGGCGTGTGGATGTGGTCGGGATCGAGCGCACCGACCGGCACCAGCTCCTCGACCTCCGCGACGCAGACGCGCGCGGCCGTCGCCATCATGGGATTGAAGTTCCGCGCGGTCTTGCGGAAGACGAGGTTGCCCGCCCGATCGCCCTTCCACGCCTTCACGAGCGCGAGATCGCCGAACAGGCCGCGCTCCATCACATACTCCTCGCCGTCGAACACCCGCGTCTCCTTGCCCTCGGCCACCAGCGTGCCGACACCGGTCCGGGTGAAGAAGGCGGGAATGCCCGCGCCGCCGGCCCGCACGCGCTCGGCGAGCGTGCCCTGCGGATTGAACTCGAGCTCGAGCTTTCCCGAGAGATAGAGCTGGGCGAAGGTCTTGTTCTCGCCGACATAGGACGAGATCATCCGCGCGATCTGGCCGGTCTCCAGCAGGAGGCCGAGACCCGCGCCGTCGATGCCGGCATTGTTGCTGACGCAGGTGAGGCCCTTCACGCCCGAGGCGCGCACTGCCTCGATGCAGCGTTCGGGGATGCCCACCAGCCCGAAGCCGCCGCACATCAGCATCATGCCGTCGCGCAGCAGTCCGTCGAGCGCGGCCGTCGCGTCGCTGTAGACCTTGTTCGCCATCGATCCGTCCGTTGGATGTTCCGGGCGGCATATGGGGCGCCCGACGCGCGGTCGTCAACGCCCGCCGGTTGAGCCGCATCGACGTCAATCGCGAATGCTCTTGCCGCCCTCCACCATGCCGGCCATCGGCGCCTGCGCCTCGTCGCTCACCAGCAGGTCCATGAACAGCGTGCGCTCCAGCGCGAGACCACGATCGAGGGGCGTCTGGGCCGCGCCGCGAACCAGCCGCTTGATGTGAGCGAGCGCGCGCGGCGAGCGCGTGGCGAGATGCCGGGCGAGCGCCAGCGCGCGGTCCAGCACCGGCCCCTCCACCACCTCATGCACCATGCCGAGCGCCTGGGCCTGGTCGGGCGACACGGTGCGGCCGGTCAGCGAGAGTTCGAGGGCGCGGGCCTCGCCGACGAGGCGCACCAGCCGCTGCGTGCCGCCGGCGCCGGCCAGGATGCCGATATTGACCTCGGGCTGGCCGAGCCAGAACGGCCCGCGCTGGGCGATGCGCAGATCGCAGGCCATGCAGAACTCGAAGCCGCCGCCCATCGCGGTGCCGTTGATGGCGGCGATGGCCGGCTTGGGCGCGCCCTCGAGGCGGCGCAGGATCGCGTGATAGGCGCCCTCGGGCGAGGGGCGATCCTCGGTGAAGCGGGCGCCCTTGGCGCGCAGCCGGTCGGCCAGCGCCTTCAGCTCGCCGACGTCGTAGTGGCGGATGAAGACGCCCTCCACGCCGCCGGTGAACACGAGCACACGCACCGCCGGATCGGCGAGCAGCGCGTCGACCACCGGGGCAAGCTCGGCCACCATCGTGGCGTCCATGTAGCCGGGCGGCGGATTGGTGAACCTCACCACCGCGACGCCGTCGCGCGTCTCGACCCCGATCCTCGCCATGTCGCCTCCGGACGATGTTTCCGCTGTCGTCCCGAGCCTAGCGAAGGACCTCTCTGGTCGCGAGCGATTCAACGGTGTTCCGCGGCGCGGCAGGCTCTTGGCTCAGGCGCGTCGGTCGAGGATCGCGGTGGTGATGCCGGCGAGCACGAGCGCGGTGCCGAGGGCGAGGGCGGGCGTGATCGGCTCACCGAGCAACGCCCACGATGACACGATGCCCATCAACGGCACGCCCAACATGCCGAGCGAGGCGGTGAGCGGCGGCAGCGCGCGCGCCACCGAAACAGCGGCCCATGTCGCGGACGGACCCAGCACACCCAGCAACAGCAGCACCAGCAAGAGGCTCGTGTCGGTGATGTCGAGCCGGCCGGCGGGTTCGGCGAGCGCGGCGATCGGCACGAGCAGGATCGTGGCGACCGCCATCTGCCAGGGCAGCACCTGCAGCGGCGAGAGGTGCCAGCGATGGCGGCGGGCCTGCAGGATCGCGATCGCCCAGCAGAGAGCGGCGAGCAATAGGCAGGCATGACCGAACAGCACGGCGCGATCGCGCCAGTCGAAGCGCGGCAGGTCGACGATGACGGCGACGCCCGCGAGCCCCAGCGCCGCACCGGCAAGGCCGCGCCAGCCGACGCGCTCGCCCACGAGCAACGCCAGCGGCACCATCCAGAGCGTGGTCGTGTAGGCGAGCACGCCGGAGCGACCGGCCGGCACCACCTCGACGCCGAGATTGGCGAGCGGAAAGAAACAGGTGAGCTGGAAGACGCCCACCGACAGGATCACCGGCCAATCGGCGCGGGTCGGCCGCGCGAGTTGGCCGAGTAGACCGAGCGCTACGAACGCGGTGACGCAGCACAATCCGGCTCGGGCGACAGCGAGTTAGAGCGGCGTCGCGGCCTCCAATCCAACGCGGATCGCGGGCCAGGCCAGCCCGAACAACGCGACCATCCAGGCCAGCTGCAGCCAGGCCGCGCGTGCGCCCTGCTGCGGAGGGGGCGTCGTCAGGCGCGCTTCTTTCGCGCCGGGAGCGACAGCGGCGCGGCGAGGCGCGTCAGCATCTCGCGCGGCACGATCTGGTGGAAGTGCCGCACCTCGGCGTCCCAGTCATTCAGCAGGCGAGCCGCCAGCGCCGAGCGGGTCTCGCGGCCATGCGCCTCGATCAGCCCGCGCAGCACCGCCTGCCAGTGCGGTGTCTCGACCGCCTGCCACAGGACGGTGTCGGGATTGACGTTGAGAGCGAAGCGCGCGTCGGGATCCCAGACGAAGGCCATGCCGCCGGTCATGCCGGCCGCGAAGTTGACGCCCACCGGACCGAGCACGACCACGCTGCCGCCGGTCATGTACTCGCACGCGTTGGCGCCGGTGCCCTCGACGACGGCGTCGGCGCCGGAATTGCGCACGGCGAAGCGTTCGCCGGCGCGGCCGGCGGCGAAGAGCCGGCCCGAGGTCGCGCCATACAGCACCGTGTTGCCGACGATGGCATTCTCGTGCGCGACCAGTCGGCTCGACACCGGTGGACGCACGACGACGGTGCCGCCAGACAGGCCCTTGGCGACATAGTCATTGGCCTCGCCGAACACTTCGATCTTCATGCCCTGGACCGCGAAGGCGCCGAGCGACTGGCCGGCTGAGCCGCGCAGGCGCACGGTGATGGTGTCGTCGGGCAGCGTGGCCATGCCGAAGCGCCGCACGATCTCGGCGGCGAGGCGCGTGCCGACGGCGCGGTGCGTGTTGCGCACGCCATATTGCAGCTGCATCTTCTCGCGACGCTGGAAGAGCGGCCTTGCGTCTTCGATCATGCGGGCGTCGAGCGAGTCCGGCACCTCGTTGCGGCCCTCGACCGTGCAATGTACGGCCTCGCGCCCGCCATCGGCGCGCACCAGCAGCGGATTGAGATCGAGATCGTCGAGGTGGCGGGCGCCACGGCTGACCTGGCGCAGGAGATCGGCGCGCCCCACGATCTCACGCAGCGAGCGATAGCCCAGCGAGGCCAAGATCTCGCGCACCTCCTCGGCGATGAAGCTGAAGAGGTTGACGACCTTCTCCGGCGTGCCGGTGAACTTTGAGCGCAGCGCCTCGTCCTGCGTGCAGACGCCGACCGGGCAGGTGTTGGAGTGGCACTGGCGCACCATGATGCAGCCCATGGCGATCAGGGATGCCGTGCCGATGCCGTACTCCTCGGCGCCCAACATGGCCGCGATGACCACGTCGCGGCCCGTCTTGAGTCCGCCGTCAGTGCGCAGCAGCACCTTGTCGCGCAGGCGGTTCAGCGTCAGCACCTGATGCGCCTCGGAAAGCCCCATCTCCCAGGGAATGCCGGCGTGCTTGATCGAGGTCTGCGGTGAGGCGCCCGTGCCGCCGCTGTGGCCTGAGACCAGGATCGTGTCGGCCTTGGCCTTGGCGACGCCGGCGGCGATCGTGCCGATGCCGGATCGCGCCACCAGCTTCACGCAGACCCGCGCCTCGGGGTTGATCTGCTTCAGGTCGTAGATCAGCTGCGCGAGATCCTCGATCGAATAGATGTCGTGGTGCGGCGGCGGGCTGATCAGGCTCACGCCCGGCGTCGAATGGCGCAGCCGCGCGATGAGCTCGGTCACCTTGAGACCGGGCAGCTGGCCGCCCTCGCCGGGCTTGGCACCCTGCGCCACCTTGATCTCGATCTCGCGGCAGTTGTTGAGATACTCCGCGGTGACGCCGAAGCGGCCCGAGGCGATCTGCTTGATCGCCGAGGAGGCGTTGTCGCCGTTGTCGCGCGGCCGGTAGCGCGCCGGATCCTCACCGCCTTCGCCCGAGTCCGACTTGGCGCCGATCCGGTTCATGGCGATCGACAGCGTCTCGTGCGCCTCCGGCCCCAGCGCGCCGAGCGAGATGCCGGGCGCCACCAGACGACGACGCAGTTCGGTCGGCGACTCCACCTCGTCGACCGGGATCGGCTTGCGGTCGGGCCGGAAGTCCAGCAGGTCGCGCAGCGCCACCGCCGACTGGCGGCGCACCAGCTCGCCGTAGCGCTTGAACTTGGCATAGGACTCGGTCGCGACCGCGTCCTGCAGGAGATGGATCGCCTCGGCGTCGAAGGCGTGCGCCTCCGCGCCGCGCCGCGCCTTGTAGAAGCCGCCGATCGGCAGGGCGATCGCGTCCTCGTCGAACGCCGCGCGGTGGCGCTCGGCGACCTTCTCCTGCACGCCCCGCAGGCCGATGCCCGACAGCCGGGATGGCATGCCAGGGAAGAACTCCTGCACCAGCGAGCGCGAGAGACCCACGGCCTCGAAGTTGCAGCCGCCGCGGTACGACGAGAGCACCGACACGCCGATCTTGGACATGACCTTCAGCAGCCCGTCGTCCAGCGCGCGCTTGTAGTTGGCGAGCGCCTCGGCGAGCGGGCGCTTGCCGGCGAGACCGCGGGCATGACGGGCCGCGATCGTCTCTTCGGCGAGATAGGGGTTCACGCTGGTCGCGCCGACGCCGATCAACACCGCGGCGTGATGCACGTCGAGGCATTCGCCGGCCCGCACGTTGAGCGACGTCCAGGTGCGCAGCGACTGGCGTACGAGGTGCGCGTGCACCGCGCCCGCCGCCAGGATCATCGGCAGCGCCGCGCGATCCAGCGCGAGCGCGGCGTCGGACAGCACAAGATGCAGGCAACCCTCGCGCACCGCCGTTTCGGCCTCGGCGCGGATCCGATCGAAGGCCTGGCGCATGGCATCGAGCCCGCCGTCGGGATCGAACGTGCAATCGATCTCGGCAGCGCTGTCGCCCATGTAGCGCCGCATCGCGGCGAACTCGGCGTTGAGCACGATCGGCGACTGCAGCGAGAGCATGACGCTCTGCTCCGGACTCTCGTCCAGGATATTGCCGAGATTGCCGAGGCGCGTGCGGAGCGTCATCACGTTGCGCTCGCGCAGGGAGTCGATCGGCGGGTTGGTGACCTGGCTGAAATTCTGGCGGAAGAAGTGCTGCATGCCGCGATAGCTGTCGGACAGCACCGCAAGCGGTGTGTCGTCACCCATCGAACCCACGGCTTCCTTGGCGTCCTCCAGCATCGGCTGCAGAACGGTCTCGAGGTCCTCGATCGTCCAGCCTGCCGCGTACTGGCGGCGGCGCAACTCGTCGCGGTCGAACAGCGGCGCGGCCGGCGCGTCGGAGCGAATCAGTGAGTCGAGCTCGACCGTGCCGCCGATCCAGCGCGTGTAGTCGCGCCCGGTGGCGAGCTCATCCTTGAGTTCGCGATCGCGCCACAGCCGGCCGGTCTCCAAATCGACCGCCAGCATCTCGCCCGGACCGAGCCGGCCCTTCTCCAGGATCGACGCCTCCTCGCGTGGCACCAGGCCCGCCTCGGACCCCGCGATCAGCAGACCGTCCTCGGTGCGCTGGAAGCGCATTGGCCGCAGCCCGTTGCGATCCATGCCGACCAACGCCCATTTGCCCGCGACGGCAGCGATGGCGGCGGGACCGTCCCACGGCTCCATCACGCCGTTCACGTAGTTGTAGAGCGCGCGGTGGCTCTCCGGCACGTTGGGATTCCCCGCCCACGCCTCGGGGATCATCATGGTCTTGACCATCGGCAGATTGCGATGACCGCGCACCAGCAGTTCGAAGACGTTGTCGAGCGCCGAGGAGTCGGAGTGGCCGGGCTGCACGATCGGCTTCAGATCCTCCAGCGCCGCGCCGAAGCCGTCATGGGCGAGCCGCGCCTCATGGCTCTTCATCCAGTTCACGTTGCCCGGCAGCGTGTTGATCTCGCCGTTGTGCGCCAGCACGCGGAACGGCTGGGCGAGCCGCCATTGCGGAAACGTGTTGGTCGAGTAGCGCTGGTGGAAGATCGCGAAGCGCGACACGAAGCGCTCGTCCGCGAGATCGGGATAGAAGGCCGAGAGATGCTCGGCGAGGAACATGCCCTTGTAGATCACCGACCGGCAGGACAGCGAGCAGACATAGAAGCCGTCGAGATTCTCGGCCAGCACGGCCTTCTCGATGCGCCGCCGCAGGATGAAGAGCTGCTTCTCGAATTCGCGATTGTCGATCGCCGGGTCGCCGCGCCCGAGCAGCAGCTGCTCGATCTCCGGCCGCGTGGCGTTCGCCTTCTCGCCGATCACCGAGATGTCGACCGGCACCTGGCGCCAGCCGAGGATGCGGTGGCCCATGCGAAGCGTCTCGGTCTCGACAATGACGCGGCAACGTTCCTGCGCCGCGAGATCGGTGCGCGGCAGGAACACCATGCCGACCGCGATACGGCCGACCTGCGGCGCCTCGCCGGAGGCGTCGCGGACATGGTCCTTGAAGAAATCCTGCGGGATCTCGACATGCAGACCCGCGCCATCGCCGGTCTTGCCGTCGGCATCGACGGCACCCCGGTGCCAGACCGCGCGCAATGCATCGATGCCCGCCACCACGACGTCGCGGCGCTGCCTGCCGTCGAGAGCGGCGACGAGGCCGACACCGCAGGCGTCGGACTCGACGGTCGGGTCGTAGCCGTAGGCGTCGGCGAGACGGCGACGGCCCGCGTCCCACGCCGCGACGAAGTCGGGGCGCGCGCTCATGGATCGGCGAAGAGCTTGCCGGCCTCGGCCCAGTTCTCTTTCTTGATGTCGGTCAGCACGATCTGCACGGCGTCGGGTGTGCAGCCCAGGGCCCGGCAGGTACCATCAGTCAGCTCGCGCACCAGCGTGCGGCGTTGCTCCAGCGTACGGCCCTCGAACATCTCAACACGGATCATCGGCATGACGTCTCTCCCTCGGTCTCAGCGTGGATACTGGTCTATCGCGACATGGCCGCCGCGACCGGCGATGCGTTCCATCCAGGCGCGGATCGCGGGGTAGGGGGCGAGGTCGAAATCGCCCTCATGCGCAACGTGGGTGTAGGCATAGAGCGCGATGTCGGCGAGACCGAACCGGTCCTCGACGAAGTAGCGACGCGTCGCCAGGTGTCCTTCCATGACGGCGAGCGCGGCATAGCCCTTCTTCATGCGCTCCGGCAGATCCATTTCCTGCAACGGCGACAGCGTCTTGAGATAGTGGCGCCAGAAACGCGCCACCGCGATGTAGGGCTCGTGGCTGTACTGTTCGAAGAACATCCATTGCAGCGTCTGCGCGCGCGCGAGCCGGCCGGCCGGCTGGAACTTCGTGCCATCGGCCAGATACCAGAGGATCGCGCCCGACTCCGCGATGTGCGTGCCGTCTTCCAGCTCCAGCAACGGGATGCGGCCGTTGGGATTGCGCGCGAGAAACTCGGGCGTGCGCGTCTCACCGGAGAGAATGTCCTTCGTGACGTAGCGGTAGGCGATGCCCAGATACGCCATCAGCAGGCGGCATTTGTAGCCGTTGCCGGAGTCCGGATAGTCGTAGAGCGTCAGCATGGTGTTCTCCGTGGTCAGGCGGCGGCGCGGGTCGCGGCGCGCGCGGCGAGGCGCGCATGGAGGGCATCGGCGGCGTCGCGGCCGTCCTTGATCGCCCACACCACCAGCGAGGCGCCGCGCACGATGTCGCCGGCGGCATAGACGCCATCCAGCGAGGTCTGGAAGCTCTTCGAGTCGATGCGCAGCGTGCCGTTGGCGCGGGTCGCGAGGTCCGGCGCGGCGAGGAGCGTCGGCAGAGGCTCGGGATCGAAGCCCAGCGCCTTCAAGGCGAGATCGGCCTCCAGTTCAAAGCCCGAGCCCGCGATCTCGCGCGGGGTCTGCCGACCCGAGGCGTCGGCCACGCCAAGATGGACGCGGATCGCGCGCACGCGCTCCAGCCGTCCCGCGCCATCAAACGCCTGAGGGGCGGCGAGCCAGGAAAACACCACACCCTCTTCCTCGGCGTGACGCACTTCGCGTTGCGAGCCCGGCATGTTGGCGCGGTCGCGGCGATAGAGGCAGGTGACCGAGGCCGCGCCTTGGCGCACGGCGGTGCGCACGCAATCCATCGCCGTGTCGCCGCCACCGATCACGACGACACGCTTGCCGCGCGCGTCGAGACGGCGCTCGTCGGCGGCCGGAAGACGATCGCCGAGGCCGACGCGGTTGGCGGCGATCAGATAGTCGAGCGCGGGCTCAATGCCCGGCAGGCCGGCGCCCGGTCCGCCCAGTTCGCGCGCGGCATAGACGCCGGTTGCCAGCAGCACCGCGTCGTGGCGCGAGCGCAGCTCGGCGAGCGCCAGGTCACGGCCGATTTCGACGCCCAGTCGGAACTCGATGCCGGCCCCGCGCAGCAGTGCCTCGCGCCGCTGCACGATGTCCTTGTCGAGCTTGAAATTGGGAATGCCGTAGATCAGTAGGCCGCCCACGCGGTCGTGGCGGTCGTAGACCGTTACCGCGTGGCCGCGCCGGCGCAGCCGCTCGGCGGCCGCCAGACCGGCGGGGCCGGCGCCGACGATGCCGATGCTCGACGCCAATTCGCGGCGCGGGCGCGGCGCGCGCACCCAGCCGCGCTCGAAGGCGGTGTCGGTGACGTACTTCTCGATCGCGCCGATGGTGACGGACTCGAAGCCCTTCTCGATCACGCAGTTGCCTTCGCAGAGCCGGTCCTGCGGGCAGATGCGGCCGCAGATTTCGGGAAAGCTGTTGGTCGCTTGCGAGACCTCGTAGGCCTCCTCCAGCCGTCCCTCGGCGGTGAGCTTCAGCCAGTCCGGGATGTGATTGCCGAGCGGGCAATGGACCTGACAGAAGGGCACGCCGCATTGCGAGCAGCGCCCGGCCTGCTCCGCCGCTTTCGCCTCGGCATAGCCGGCATAGATCTCGTCGTGGTCGCGCCGCCGCGTCGCGGCCGACCGCTTCGCCGGCATCGCCTGCGGCGTGCCGACAAACTTGAGCATCCGTTCGACCATGGGCCCCCGCGCGCAACTCCCTTGCGCACGATGAGTTCACCATGGCCCAAAAATTAAGTCAACAATAGATAACTATTTTTTCGCCGACACCCCGAGAAGAGGTGTTCCATCAGCCTAGCCCTCTGACTGGTGGTGAAAATAGTATCGAAACCGGACTAAATGGGAGCCTCCCGATTGTAGCGGCCGCCGGCGCGGAACCGGTCGAGATAGGTCGGTAGAATCGCCTCCACCGAGGTCGGCGCGACACCCAGCTCGGCAAGACCAGGCACCCCCGCGCGGACCACATTGTCCTGGGTCAGGAGCCCCACCTGGTCTGCGGTGATGGGCGGCACCGGCAGAAACTCCGCCAGCCAACCGCCGATCGTCATCAAGGCCGCCGGCACGCCGATCACCGGCTTGTCGCGCCCGATCTGGCGCAGCACGAGGGCCGCGATCTCGCGATAAGTGAAGACCCGCGGGCCGCCCAGCTCGAACACCATGCCGGCCGTTTCGGGGCGAGTGGCTGCCGCGACCACCGCCGCGGCAAGATCGCCGACAAAGATCGGCTGCACCCGCGCGCGGCCATCGCCCACGAGCGGCAGGAAGGGCGCGGTGGTGGCGATGCGCGCCATCCGGTTGAACATCGCATCGTCGGGCCCGAACACGACACTGGGCCGCAGGATGGTGGCGCGCGGAAAGCCCGCGACGATGGCGCCCTCGGCGCCGACCTTGGAGCGGATGAAGGGATTGCGCGACTCGCGATCGTCGGCGCCCAGCCCGGAGATATGGATCACCCGCTCGGCGCCGCCCGCACGCGCGGCCTCCGCTATGGCGGCGGCGCCCGCGACATGCACGGCCTCGTAGCGCTGACGCAGGCGCTGAAAGGGAATGCCCGCGGCGTTCACGACGACCTGACTGCCCTCGGCCGCCCGCCGCACCGAATCGGGCATGCGCAGGTTGGCGATCACTGGCACCACCTGGCCCACTTCGCCGGCGGTGCGCGTGGCCTCGACGAACGCCAGCCGTCGCGCCGCGACCCGCACCCGCGCGCCGGCCCGCGCGAAGGCCCGGACGACCGACCGGCCGACAAAACCGCTGCCGCCAAACACCGTCACTTCCCTGATCGCCATGCCGCATCTCCGCTGCGCTGCCCGTGCTGGGCTATAGAGCATCGACGCGCCCACGCAAGGGTGCGCCGGTTGACATCGAAGCGGGCCCGCCGTAACGAACGGCCGCTTCGAGCCGCGTGCCGTGCCCAGGTGGCGGAATTGGTAGACGCACTAGTTTCAGGTACTAGCGCCGCGAGGCGTGGAAGTTCGAGTCTTCTCCTGGGCACCATGCCGCTCCTTCGAGGCAGGCACTGAATGGCGATCAGCCTTTACCGCGACGACCTGCCCCCCGGCCTGGATCTCGGATCCGTCGTCGCCATCGACAGCGAAACCATGGGGCTGAACCCGCACCGCGACCGGCTGTGTCTGGTGCAGCTCTCCTCGGGCGATGGCAACGCGCATCTCGTGCAGATCGCGCGCGCGCCCAAGCCGGCGCCACGCCTCGCGGCGCTGATCGCCGATCCCAAGGTGCTGAAGCTCTTCCATTTCGGCCGGTTCGATATCGCCGTGCTCGAGCATAGCCTCGGCGTCCGTTGTGAGCCGGTCTACTGCACCAAGATCGCGGCCCGCCTCACGCGCACCTTCACCGACCGGTTCGGCCTCAAGGATCTCTGCAAGGAGTTGCTGGGCGTCGAGATCTCCAAGCAGCAGCAGAGCTCCGACTGGGGCGCCGACCAGCTGACGGACGAGCAGATGGCCTACGCCGCCTCCGACGTCCTGCACCTGCACGCACTCAAGGCCCGGCTGGATGCGCTGCTCGCCCGCGAAGGCCGCACCGAGCTCGCCGAAGCCGCCTTCCGGTTTCTGCCGGCACGCGCCCGCCTCGACCTCGCCGGCTGGCCCGAAACCGACATTTTTGCCCACTGAGCCCCTACCGGGGCTGGGCGCTCGCGGGGTGCGCGCGAGGTTCAGGTGGGGGCGGACGGGTGAGTCCCAGTTCAGAGCGATAATTTTGGCACGATTCTTGCATTGACCTCCCTTGAGGGTATGGGCACCCTCGTTTTGGGGGAGAATTGATGCGTATCGGTCCCAGTCTGATCGTCGCACCGCGGCAGGCCTTGGCCATGACGCCGCAGCTGCAACAGGCGATCAAGCTGCTGCAATTCTCCCAGCTCGAACTTGCGGCCTATCTCCAGCAGGAGCTCGAGAAGAACCCGCTCCTCACCGAGGCTTCGGTCGATCTGGACGAGGGGCCCGAGGCGCCGCCGGAGGCTGAACCGGTCGATACCGCCCAGGCCCTGCGGGACGCCACGCCGGCGCTCGCCGAAGCCGACGAGCGTTGGACGCGCGAGCATGCCGATCGCGGCGGCGATGCACTGGCCTCGACCGTGCGTCGCGATCCCGACGCGCCCGACGCGCTGGATTTTCTCGCCGACAAGCCGCTCTCGCTTGAGGCTCATGTCGCGCGCCAGATCGGGCTCACCATCCAAGAACCCGCCGCGCGTCGCATCGCCGACGCGCTCGCCCGCGAACTCGATGACGCCGGTTACTGCCGCGTCGACGTGGCGCGCGTGGCGGCGGCGCTGGGCGTCACCGTGGAGGCCGTCGAGGCGGTGCGGGGTCGCCTGCGCGCGATCGAACCCGCCGGTCTTTTCGCGCGTGATCTTGGCGAATGCCTCGCGGCGCAGCTCGCCGAGCGCAACCGCCTGGACCCGGCGATGCAAGCGTTGCTGGCCAACCTCGCTCTGGTCGCGTCCGGCGATCTCGTCGGCCTGCGCAAGCGCTGCGGCGTCGACGCCGCCGATCTCGCCGACATGCTTGCCGAACTGCGGGCGCTGGATCCGCGGCCCGGTCTCGCCTTCGATACTGAAGCGCCGCCCACCGCCGCGCCCGACATCGTCCTGAGCGAGGTGCGCGATCCCGACACCGGCGAGCGCGGTTGGCATCTCGAACTCACCACCGAGGCGCTGCCGCGCGTGCTGGTCGATCGGCACTATCACGCGACGCTGATGAAGGGCGCGCGCTCGCGGCCCGACCGCGATTTCGTCGCCGAACGTTTCCAGTCGGCCAACTGGTTGGTGAAGACGCTGGAGCAGCGCGCCACCACCATCCTGAAGGTCGCGCGCGAGATCGTGCGGCAGCAGGATGCGTTCTTCCGCGAAGGCGTTGGCAAGCTGCGTCCGCTGGTGTTGCGCGACATCGCGATCGCCACCGAGCTGCATGAGAGCACGGTGAGCCGCGTCACCTCCAACAAGTACATCGCGACGCCCTCGGGCACGTTCGAGCTCAAGTACTTCTTCACCTCGGCGCTGGCCGGCGCCCAGCCCGGCGCCACCGTCTCCTCCGAGGCGGTGCGCCAGCGCATCCGGCTGCTGATCGAGGGCGAAGGCGCGGTCCGGCCGCTGTCCGACGACCGGCTGGTGGCGCTCCTCAAGGGCGAGGGGATCGAGATCGCGCGCCGCACCGTCGCCAAGTATCGCGAGGCGCTCCGCATTCCCTCGTCGGCCGAGCGCCGGCGCCTGGGGCGGGTCGGGCTGCGCCGGGGTCCGGCGGCGGCAGCCATCCCGCCGGCCCAGGCCGCCTTGGCCCTTCACGGGACTGTTGCTTGACCGTCCGGGGGGCACGCCCTATACGGGCCCACCCCTCGCCGGCCCGCGTCTTGGGCTTGCCGGCTAACCACTTGGTGTAATTGTGGAAATTGCCGATTTGCTGATGGGTCCGGAGGCCGTGCTGGCGGGCCTCAAGGTCTCGGCCAAGAAGCCCGTGCTCGATGAATGTGCAGGTCTCGCCGCCCGTCTGTGGGGGCATGATCGCCGACGGGTGTTCGAACTTCTCCTGGAGCGCGAGCGGCTCGGTTCAACCGGCGTCGGGGGCGGTATCGCGATCCCGCACGCCCGCCTGGCCGGCATGTCGCGGCCGGCGGCGCTGTTCGCCCGGCTGGCGCAGCCCGCGGAGTTTGACGCGATCGACCAGCGGCCGGTCGATCTCGTGTTCATGCTGCTGTCGCCCGATGGCGCCGGCGCCGATCATCTGAAGGCGCTGGCGCGGCTCTCGCGCACGATGCGCGATCGCACGCTCGTCGAGAAGCTTCGCGCCACGGATGCCGCTGACGCGCTCTTCGCTCTCCTCGTCGAACCCGCGGCCACCCTGCACGCCGCCTAGAGAGCGGCGGCAGGCGAGCGCCGCCCGCGCGTCAATGGACGCGGGCGGGTTCCAAATCGTGCTGGCGGATCATCGCCTCGGCGATCTCGACCGAGGGCGCGGCCGCGATCGGTTTGCCGTCGGCGGAGAAAATGCCAATCGCGTGCTGGCCGTCGGCGAGATTGACCCGACGCACATAAGCGACCTGCTGGGCGCCCAGCGCCAGGAACGCGTCGTCGGCGAGACGAACGTAAGCGGATGCGATGCTGTCCACGCGATCCTCCCTTAGCGGCCGCCGCGGCGTGCGGCGATGTCGATGGGCGCGTCCGCTGCGCCCCGCGCGTCGATCCTGATCGTGCGCACCCGGGGCTCGACCTCGGGTCGCATCAGCTCGATCGACAGCAGCCCGTTGTCGAGGCGCGCGCCGGTGACCTCGATACCTTCGGCCAGCATGAAGGCGCGCTGGAACTGGCGCGCGGCGATCCCGCGATGGAGATAGACCCGCTCCGGATCGTCGGCCTGTCGGCCGCGCACAGTCAGTTGGTTCTCCGCGAGCTCGATCGTGAGATCGGCCTCGGCGAAGCCCGCCACGGCCAGCACGATGCGCAAGCCGTTGGTGCCGACACGTTCGATATTGTACGGCGGGTAGCCCTCGGCGTTCTTGGCCAACCGATCGAGCGAACGCTCCAGCTGGTCGAAGCCCAGCAAGAGCGGCGAATTGAAAACACCCAGACGACTCAACGGACCCTCCTCCTTGGAGCGAGCGGGCAGGGGACCCGGAACGGCATCCCCGTGACAGTGAATCTGGGGATGAACCGGGCGGCTTCAATCCCCAGTCGCGGCCCCGTCCGGTCGCCAGCCGGCCCGCCGTCAGCTACACTCGCTCGTCCCTGAAACCCCGGTCCCATGCCCCCTTGCGGTCCGACGCCCCATGACCCTGATCCTCGCGGGAACCGGCGCCCGGCGGTCTGCTGAGACCCGCGTGGCCCAGACCTCCGCTCCGCGTCGCGGTGGCGCGCCGCCGCTCGCAAGCCCGGCGCCGCCGCCCGAGCTGCCGCGCGCGCTGCGCTGGCTGCTGGGCTCCGGCGCCTATGCCGCCACGCTGGGCCGGCGCGCGCCCGGCAGCTTCTTCGCCGTCGCGCCCGATCCCTGGCCGGGCGACGCCGAGGCGGGCCGTCGCCTGCTGGAGGGCGAGTTCGTGGCGCTGGGTCGGGGTGATCACGTCGTCCCGGGCGATGGCGATCCCGCCTGGTCGCGGACGTCGAGCGATCCCGGCTGGCGCGCGGCCCTGAACAGCTTCGAATGGCTGCGCGATCTGCGGGAGTCTGGCGAGCCCGCGGCGGCCGCCCATGCCCGCGCCCTGATCGAGGACTGGATCGCCACGCAATGGCGTTGGTCGCCGCTGGCCTGGCGGCGCGATGTGCTGGCGACCCGCATGGTCGCGTGGATCCGGCACTACGATTTTCTGAGCGCCGGCGCGGACGCCGGCTTCGCGGGCCGCTTCGTGGGCGCGCTCGCCCGCCAGCGCCGCCAGCTCCTGCGCGCTTCGGGCCGTGCCGCCGGCGCGCCGCGCGGCCGCGAGGCGGTGCTGGTGCTGAAGGCCATCGCCTTCGCCGACCTCGCCTTCAGCCGCGAGGGCCCGCGCTTTGCCAAGAGTCTCGACGCGGCGCTGCAGCGGCTGGGCCGCCACCTGAAGCGCTACGTGCTGCATGACGGCGTGGTGAGCGAGCGCGCGCCGCAGCTGCAGCTCGCCGTGCTGCGCGACCTCGTGGATCTGCGCGCGGCGCTCTCGTCGGCCGATCTCCGCGCGCCGCCCGAGATGCTGGCTGCCATCGATCGCCTGGCACCGGCGCTGCGCTTCTTTCGTCATGGCGATGGCGGGCTCGCGCTCTTCAATGGCGCCGCCGAGGGCGACCGCGCCACAATCGATCTCGTGTTGGCGCGCTCCGGCTCGGCCGATCCGCCGCCGCCCACGCTCCCGGTCAGCGGCTTCCAGCGCCTCGCCGCCGGCACGTCGCTGGTGCTCGTCGATGCCGGCAGCCCGCCCGGTCGCGGCCTCGATGCCGACGCCCATGCCGGCACGCTGAGCTTCGAGATGAGCGCCGCGCATGAGCGGCTGATCGTGAATTGCGGCTCCCATCCCTCGGCCTCGCCCGACTGGCGCTTCTTCATGCGCTACACGGCGGCGCATTCGACTGCAGTGGTCGACGACACCAACTCGAGCGAGGTGACGGCGGAGGGCGCGCTGGAGTATCGCGCGGGCAATGTGCTGGTCGAACGTGCCGATCGTGATGGCGCGCATTGGCTCGACATGAGCCACGACGGCTACCGCTCGCTCTATGGCATCGTCCATCGCCGCAGGCTCTGGCTCTCGCCCGACGGCGGCGACCTGCGCGGCGAGGACGGATTCGCGGGCCATGAGGGGCGGCCGGTGACGGTGCCCGACCGGCGCTTCATCCTGCGCTTCCATTTGCACCCGGCCGTGAAGGCGACGCTGGCGCAGAGCGGCCAGGCGGTGCTGATGCGCCTGCCCTCGGGCCGCGGCTGGCGCCTGCGTGCAAGCGGCGCCGGCATCGGCCTCGCCGAGAGCGTCTACCTCGCGTCCGGCGAACGGCTGCGCCGCACCGAACAGATCGTGCTGGTCGGCCAGGTTCCGCGCGAAGGCACGACGGTGAAGTGGGCGCTGACCCGGATGGAAGGGTAGCGCGCCGAGATTGTCGTGCGGCGGCGCCGGAAGACATCGTCACCGCCACGGCGGCACGTGGAGTGGCAAGCGGAGATCGTCGATATGGGCGTTCAGCGGAAACTTGAGTCGTATGGGTGTGACTGTCCTCGCTCTGGCCGCGATGGGGGCCGGCTCCGCGGCCGCGCAGGGCTCACCGCCGCAATATGAGCACACGCGGGGCATCTCCGAGTTCGCATTCGGGGCGGAGGTCACGGCTGAGCGCGCGCACTTCCACCGGGATGGCGCGGGTTGCCCGGCGCCGACGGAGGCCTGCCGACGCGGCGGCTATGTCGTGCGCGGCGACCTCGTGGTGGTGAGCGATGCCGGCGGGAACGCGCCCTTCGTCAAGGCGTCGTACATCGCCAATGCCGACGTGCCCGCGACAACCGGATGGTTGCGCCGCGCCGATCTGCGCATCACCGACACGGCGCCTGACGTGCCGGTGTCGAGCTGGGTCGGCCGCTTTGGCGCGACCCCGTTCAAGCGGGGAAATCAGGCGCTGTCGGCCGAGCTTCAGATTCGCTTGGCGCCCAGCGGCTCGCTCGTGCTGGTCGGCGAAAGCGTGCCGACCATCGAAGGCCGCCCGTTCACTCAGGCGCCGTCGGCGCAGGCCGACGGCCCGCTCACCATCACTTCGCGCGGCGGCATCCAGGCAACCTACTCGGGCAGTCCGCGAGGCAGTTGCGATCTGAGTCGTGTGCTGATCGGCCCCTACCTCGCGGTCGACGCTTCCGGCCACGAGTGCGGCGGCGAGGGCGGCCTGCGGGCGACATTTCAGGGCCTCTACCTGCGCGCCGGTGCGCGCCCGAGCAGTTCCGGCGGCGCGCCACCGGCGCGGCAGCGCTGACGCCAACGGCCGTCGGCGCGCCCCTCAGGGCCGGAGGAATCCCACGGCGCGATAGACTTCTGCCAGGATCGGCTCAGCCACCGCGTTCGCCTTGTCGGCGCCGGCGCGCAGCACGCGGTCGACATGGGCGGGGTCGGCCATCAGGCGTTTCATCTCGGCGCCCATGGGGCCGAGCTTCTCGACCGCGAGGTCGGTCAGTCGCGCCTTGAAGTCGGAGAATTGCCGGCCGGCGAACTCCGCGATCGCGGCGTCGCGGTCGATATCGGCGAGCGCGGCGTAGATGCCCAGCAGATTGTCGGCCTCGGGGCGCTTCTCGGCTTCGGCGGCGTCGGCCGGCATGGGGTGCGGATCGGTCTTGGCGCGGCGGATCTTCTGGGCGATCGCGTCGGCCTCGTCGGTCAGTGTGATGCGCGAGAAGTCCGAGGGGTCGGACTTGCTCATCTTCTTGGTGCCGTCGCGCAGGCTCATCACGCGCGTGGCGGCGCCCAGGATCAAGGGCTCCGTCACCGGAAAGAAGTCGGGCTGGGCGAAGTCGTTATTGAACTTGATCGCGATGTCGCGCGTCAGCTCCAGATGCTGCTTCTGGTCCTCGCCGACCGGCACATGGGTCGCCTTGTAGATCAGGATGTCGGCCGCCATCAACGCCGGATAGGCGTAGAGACCAAGCGAGGCGTTCTCGCGGTCCTTGCCGGCCTTCTCCTTGAACTGGGTCATGCGGTTCATCCAGCCGAGGCGCGCCACGCAGTTGAACACCCAGGCGAGCTGGGCATGGGCGGGCACGGCGGACTGGTTGAAGATCGCGTGGCGGGAGGCGTCGATGCCGGCGGCGAGATAGGCGGCCGCGATTTCGCGGGTTTGCGCCGCGAGCTGGGCGGGGTCCTGCGGCTGGGTGATCGCGTGCAGGTCGACCACGCAATAGAAGCACTCGTAGTCGCCTTGCAGGCGGGCGAAGTTGCGGATCGCGCCGAGATAGTTGCCGAGGTGGAGATTGCCGGTCGGCTGCACCCCGGACAGGATCCGGCCCTTGAGGCCGCGCGCGGCATAGGCGGCGAGGTGCGGGTTCACGGGGGCGTTCGTGGGGTCGCTCATGGATGTGGACTCCGGGGTCTGGGGAAGGGCCGCGGGGTTTGGACCTCCGCGTACCCCGCCGTTGGAGGGCAGGGGCCGGCGGGTATCGCCCGGGCGCCGATTCCGATCAAGCGACGATTGACGGCGGCGCTCGGGCCTGCTGGCATCGCCTTTGCTGCATATTCCCGCGATGGAGGCCTGCGATGAACGAGCATGACCTGAAGTCTATGATCGATGATGTGGCGAGCGGCCGGATGGCGCGCCGCTCCTTCCTGCGGCGCATGGCGGCGGTCGGTATCGCCGCACCGTTTGCCAACCAGATCCTGGCGCTGGGCGGTGTGGCGATGGCGCAGCCGGCCACCCCGTTTGCCTACAAGCCGACCAAACGCGGCGGCGGCGGCCTGCTGAAGGTGCTGTGGTGGCAGGGCCCGACGCTCCTCAATCCGCACTTCGCGGTCGGCACCAAGGATCAGGATGGCAGCAAGCTCTTCTACGAGCCGCTTGCCGGCTGGGACGCCGAAGGGAATCTCCGGCCCGTGCTGGCAGCCTCGATCCCGAGCCGCGAGGACGGCACGCTGGCGGCCGACGGCCGCTCCGTTGTCTGGAAGCTGAAGCCCGGCATCACCTGGCACGACGGCAAGCCCTGCACGGCCGACGATCTGGTGTTCAACTGGGAATATGCCCGCGATCCCGCCACGGCCGCCGTCACCAGCGGCGCCTACAAGGACGTGACCGTCGAGAAGATCGACCAGCTCTCGGTGCGGGTGAAGTTCAACGAACCGACGCCGTTCTGGGCGGAGGCGTTCGTGGGCTCGGCCGGCTGCATCATTCCCAAGCACCTCTTCGCCGACTTCACCGGCGCCAAGTCGCGCGAAGCGCCGACCAATCTCAAGCCGGTCGGCACCGGCCCCTATATGTTCAAGGACTTCAAGCCGGGCGATCTCGTGACCGGCGTCATCAATCCCAACTACCACCAGGCCAACAAGCCGTACTTCGACGCCATCGAGATGAAGGGCGGCGGCGACGCCGCCTCGGCGGCGCGGGCGGTGCTGCAGACGGGCGAGTTCGACTTCGCCTGGAACATGCAGGTCGAGGACGAGGTGCTGGTCCGGCTGGAGCGCGGCGGCAAGGGCCGCATGGTCTTCACCAAGGGCGGCGGCATCGAGCATATCCAGCTCAACACCACCGACCCCTGGACCGAGGTCGATGGCGAGCGCTCGGCGGCGAGCACCAAGCATCCGCTATTGTCCGACGTCGCGGTGCGCCGCGCGCTCAACCTGCTGGTCGATCGCGACTCGGTCGAGAAGCACATCTACGGCCGCGCCGGCACGGCGACACCCAACTACGTGAACAATCCCGACCGGTTCCGCTCGAAGACCACCAAGTTCGAGTTCAATGTCGACAAGGCCAACGCGCTCCTCGACGCGGCGGGCTGGGTGCGCGGCGCCGACGGCATCCGCGCCAAGGACGGCAAGAAGCTGAAACTGGTCTACCAGACCTCGATCAACCAGCCGCGCCAGAAGAACCAGGCGATCGTGAAGCAGGCGGCGCAACGGGCGGGCATCGACATCGAACTGAAGTCGGTGACAGCCTCGGTGTTCTTCTCGTCCGACGTCGCGAACCCGGACACCTACACCAAGTTCTATTGCGATCTGCAGATGTACAACACCGGCCCGAACGCGCCGGATCCGGGCCTGTTCATGCGCGCCTTCCACGGCAGCGAGATCGCGAACAAGGCCAACAAGTGGCAGGGCCGCAACATCACGCGCTGGCGCAACGCCGAATACGACAAGCTGCACGACGCCTCGAAGCTCGAACTCGACCCGATCAAGCGGGCGGCCATGCTGATCCGCTGCAACGAGATGGTGATCGAGGATGTGGTGGTGATCCCGGTGGTGGCGCGCCTCGGCGCGGGCGCGGCGGCCCACAAGCTCGCCGTCGATCTGAGCGGCTGGGACACCAACACCTGGAACCTCGCGAGCTGGTATCGCGAGGCCTAGAGTCCGTCGGGCCGGCGGGACGCAGCCCGACGGGAAAACCGGCGAACCGGGCAGCGTGGTTTCGTTCGCGGCCGATCCCCCATAAGGTGCGGGTCCTTCCGTTCAGAGGACCCGCATGGCCACGACCGCGCCCATCGAATTCGCCTTCCCCGACATCGCGCGCTGGCAGGCGGGCAGCGACGGTGCGCGTTACATCCATGTGCGCAAGGCCGCCGCGTCGGGGCCGACCGTGATGGTGAACGCGCTTACTCACGGCAATGAGGTGTCCGGCGCGATTGCCGTCGACCACCTGTTGGCCGCCGGGATCGGTCCGCGCCGCGGCACGCTCATTCTTTCCTTCGCCAATGTCGATGCCTATGCCAGCTTCGATCCGGCGGCGCCGTTCAAGTCGCGGATGGTGGACGAGGACTTCAACCGTGTGTGGGGCCGGCTCGGCCAGCCCGCGACCACGGTCGAGACGCGGCGCGCCGAGGAGATGCGGCCGTTCGTCGATCGCACCGATCTGCTGCTCGATCTGCACTCCATGCACGATGATGGCGTGCCGCTGATGCTGTCGGGGCCGCTCGACAAGGGCGTCGCCTTCGCGCGCCGGCTGGGCGCGCCGGTCGATATCGTGCGCGACGCGGGCCACGCCGCCGGCATGCGCATGCGCGACTATGGTGGCTTCGGCGATGCCGCGAGCCCGAAGAACGCGCTGCTGATCGAGACCGGCCAACATTGGCGCGCCTCGTCGGTGACGGTCGCCAAGGACATCGTCGCGCGGTTTCTGGTCGAAACCGGTGTCGTCGATGCGGCGGACGTGCCGGCGGGCTGGCGCCAACCCGCGCCGGCGGCACAGCGCGTGGTCGAGGTGACTCACGCGATCGCCACGCGCACCGGTGACTTCCGCGCCACCCGTATCTTCGAAGGCCAGGAAGTGGTCGCCCGTGCCGGAACCGTGCTCGGTCACGACGATGGCGAGCCGGTGAAGACGCCCTACGACAATTGCGTGCTGGTGATGCCGTCGGCCAACCGGCCGCTCAGGCCGGGGGTGACGGTGGTGCGGTTGGGGCGCTTCGTCTGAACAGCGCCACGATCTCGTCACGCCGCAGGATGCCGAGCGCGATACCGAAGGCGCCGTAGAGCGCGGCGCCGGACACGCACAGCCCCAGCGTCGCCGTGCCGCCGTAGCTGTGCGGCTCGATGAACCACAGGAAGCCGCCCATGCCGGCGCTGGCGGCGAGGATCCGCCAGCCGCGATCGAACAGCCGGCCATCGGCCACCCAGTGGCCGCGGGCGATCAGCACAACGGCGAGCGCCACGGCATTCAGCCAGCCGGCGATCGAGCTGGCGAGCGCGATGCCGGCGGCACCGAGTGAAGTCGCCTTCAGGAAGAAAATGTTCAACGCGACATTGGCCGCGATGGCGGCGAGCGCGATGTAGAGCGGCGTGCGCGTATCCTCGCGGGCGAAGAAGCCCGGCGTGAGCCCCTTCACCGCCACGAAGGCCGGCAGTCCGATCGCGAAAGCGGCCAGCGCCTGGCCGGCGCGGATCGCGTCTTCGTTGCCGAAGCGGCCACGCTCGAACAGCATGCGGACCAGCGGTTCGGCAAGCACCCAGAGCGCGACGGCGGCGGGCAGTGCCAGCAGGAAGCCGAACTCAAGCGCGCGGTTCTGGTTGGCCATCGCCGCGTCGTTCTCGCCGGCCCGCAATTGACGCGCGAGCATGGGCAGAAGTGCGGTGCCGATCGCGACGCCGACGACGCCCAGCGGCAGCTGGGCCACGCGGTCGGCGTAGTAGAGCGCCGAGATCGCGCCGGCCGGCAGCAACGACGCCCAGACCACGTCGAGGAACAGCGAGATCTGCTGCACGCCGCCGCCGACGGCCACCGGTGTGGCGAGGGTGACCAGCCGACGCACGCGCGCGGTCCAGCGCGGCCGTGTGAAGCCGACGCCCACGCCCTCCGCATGCGCCGCGCGCACCAGCCAAAGCCACTGCAGCAGGCCGGCGAGCGTGACGCCAATCGCCGCCGCATAGCCGCCGTTGGGCAGCAGCGGGGTCAGCCCGAGCACCGCGGCGATGATCGCGAGATTGAGCAGGATCGGTGTCGCCGCGACATGGGCGAAGCGCTCGATCCCGTTCAGCACGCCGCCATGTAGGGACACTAGCGAGATGAAGAGCAGATAGGGGAAGCAGATGCGCCCGAGATCGATCGCGAGCGCAAAGGTCGGATCGTCGGTGAGCCCCGGCGCCAGCAGGCGCATCACCCAGGGCATCGCGATCACCAGGACGATCACGAACGGCAGGAGCACCAGCAGAAAGGCGGCCTGCGCCTCGCGCGCGAACGCGATGGCGGCATCGCGGCCACCTGCCTGCATCTCGCGCGCGAAGATCGGCACGAAGGCCGCCGAGAAGGCGCCCTCGGCGAACAGGCGGCGAAAGAAATTGGGCAGCTTGAACGCGACGAAAAATGCATCGGCGATCGCGCCGCCGCCCAGCACCGCCGACAGCACCATGTCGCGCACGAAGCCCGCCACGCGGCTCAGCATCGTGAACCCGCCCACCGTCGCGATTGCGCGCGCGAGACTCATCGCGGCCGTCGTCCGTGCGAGGTGAAACTAGCGATAGTCATGACCGGCGGGGACCATACCAACTCTGGGAACGCGAGGAACAAAGATACAGCGGAAATGCCTTATTTCCGTCATGGCTCTCTGGCATTTTTCGTACCGGTGGTGGCCGGCGACGTAGTGGCCGGTATAAACCGCCACCGCGCAAGCCGGCCCGAAGGGGCCGGCTTCTGCGTTTCGGGGCGGGCGCTGGATGTCTGGGGACGGGCGCGGCGCTCAAGCGCGCGGAGCGGACCGGCTCTGGAACAGGGTTCAGCTTCGACCGGCATCGGCAGCCAGTTGCAAGAGCGTCTCGCGATCTTGCGCCACCAGCTTCTTGTAGTCGCCCACGATCCGCTCTAGCTCGATCGCCGGCAGAACGCTCTCCAGATCTTCGAATCCATCGGGTGCGCGCTGTTCGACAATGTCGAGCATCACATCGATGCCCTTGCGCCGGTTGCTCTCGACGATGCGTGCGGTCGCGGGCAGTCGCTTGGCCTCGTAGCGGAGGAGCGCCGCTTCGGGGTCGCTACCTGCACCCAGCTCCTGCGTCAGGGCCTCGCCGTCCAGGATGGCCTGCGACGCGCCGTTGGAGCCGATGGGATACATCGGGTGTGCGGCATCGCCCAGCAGCGAGACGCGGCCGTGACTCCAGCGTGGCAGCGGATCGCGGTCGACCATCGGGAACTCGAGCACCTGATGCGCGGCGCGGATCACCGAGGGCACATCGAGCCAGTCGAAGCACCACTCCTCGAAGCGCGGCAGGAAGTCTTCCAGCCGGCCGGGTCGGTTCCAGTCCTCGCGCCGCAGCATCTGGCTCTCGCCCATGTGCAGGTCGCAGATCCAGTTGATCAGCGCTTCGCCGCGCTCGGCATGGGCGCGGCTGATCGGATAGCACACGAACTTCTGGGTGTGATGGCCGGCCTGCACCATGGTCGCGCCGCCGAGGAACGGCTTGCCGACGGTGACGCCGCGCCACATCAGGATGCCCTGCCACTTGGGGGGACCTTCGTCGGGATGATAGTGCGCGCGCACCGCCGAATGGATGCCGTCGGCGCCGATGAGCAGGTCGGCCTCGGCGGTCTCCGCCGGCGCGCCATCGCGATCGACGAAGCGCATTTGGACGCGCGCGCCGCGCTGCTCGAAGCCCGCGATGCGCCGGCCCAAGCGCAGCGCGGAGGCGCCCAGCATCGCCTGCGCCGCGCGGTAGAGGATCATCTGAAGTTCGCCGCGATGGATCGAGAATTGCGGCCAGGGCAGGCCCGCCCGCCGGCCACGTGGATCCGCCCAGATGGTCTGACCATGGCGATTGGCGAAGCGCAGCTCGGCGGTCTCTATGGCGGTGGCGGCGAGCGCGGGCTCGAGACCCAGCTGCGACAGGATACGCACCGCGCCGGCCTGGATATTGATGCCGACGCCGAGCGGCCGCAGTTCACTCGTCGCCTCGTAGACGACGACGTCGAATCCCGCCTTTTTCAGAAGCATCGCGGCGGTCAGCCCGCCGATGCCCGCACCCGCGATTGCGATTCGCATCGCCGGTCAGGGGTCGCGGCTCAATCCGCGATAAAGGAGTGCCGCGAGATAGGCGTTCCAGCGCTCGGTGTAGGTGTCGCCGAGTTCGCGCAGGTAGGACCAGCTGTAGATGCCGGTGTCATGCTTGTCGTCGAACACGATGCGGATGGCGTAGTGGCCAACCGGCTCGACGGCCGCGATCTTCACATGGCGACGGCCCGACACGATCTTCTTGCGGTTGAGGCCATGCCCCAGCACGTCGGCCGACGGACTCTCTACTCGAAGATACTCAGCGGGCAGCGAGTAGGAGCTGCCGTCTGCGAAATCGATCTCCAGCCGGCCTTCTTCCTTGAACAGGCGAAGCTCCTGCGGCCAGGGCGCGTCCTCGGACTCGTAGGAGCCCTGGTCCGGCACCGACTTGGGCCACATGTCGGTCGAGGTCACGGCGTGTCCTGCAGCTGGCGCGCTTCGCCCGCCAGCATGATCGGAATGCCATCGCGGATCGGGTAGGCGAGGCCCGCCTTGCGGCTCAGCAGTTCACCTGCCGCGGCGTCGTACTCCAGCGGCCCGTGCGTCACCGGACACACCAGGATTTCGAGCAGCTTGGGATCGATGCCGGCGCGACGCGGCGCGGTATCCGGCGGGGACGACGACGGGGGAGCCATCGGGACCGGGCTTCCTGTGTTGTTCATTGACGCTATAGCACAGGGGCCGCGTGACCGCGATGCCGTCAATGCGCCCGCTTGGGGCCATCGTCGCTGCCGGGAAAAGCGGCGAGTTCCAGGAATGCCGTCAGGAGTTTGGCGCGCTGGGTGCCGTCGCGCGCCTCAAGCAGCGCCTGCTTCTCGGTCGGTGAGAAGGGCAGCATCATGGACAGCGACGTCACAAGACTGCCATCGGTGGCTTGGCGGACCTGATCCCAGTCGGCCTTCAGCCCCTTGGCACGGAAGAACGCCCCGAGCGCGGCCAACAGCCGGTCGCGATCGAGCGACACCGCCTCGTCGGCATGGTCGAGATCGGCCCGCCAGGCGCTGAATTGCGAGGTCACGCGGCGATAGCCGCCTTGGGCCGGTTCAAGCTCGCGGCCGACATCGAAGCGGGCGACGCCGGCCAGCACCACGAGAAGGCGCCCGTCCTCGGTCTCGCTGAAACTCACGATCCGGCCGGCGCAGCCGGTGCGGTGGACGGCGGGAGGCCCGCTTTCCTCGGCGATGCCGTCGCCGGCGTATCCGCCGGGGCGCTGCGGCTGGATCATGCCGATCATGCGATGCCCCGCCAGCGCGTCCAGGATCATGGCGAGATAGCGCGGCTCGAAGATGTTGAGCGGCAGCCGGCCGCCGGGCAGCAGCAGCGACCCCGCCAGCGGAAAGATCGGCAGCGTCTCGGGCAGTTGCTCGAATGCGGGATCGAAGGGACTGCGGTCGGGTGTGCGCTCGCTCATCGACCGGCGGGCCGCCCGCGTCAGGAGAACAGGATGGTCGAGAGCCGCTTGCGGCCCGCGACGGCCAGCGGATCGGCAAAGCCCAGCGCCTCGAAGAACTTCAGGAGCTGCTTGCGCGCCGCCTCCTCGTTCCAGGCACGGTCGGCCTTGATCATGGCGAGCAGTTCGTCGATCGCCGCCTCGCGCTGATCGCCGGCCCAATAGGCCAGGGCGAGATCGAGCCGCGCCTGGTGGTCCTTCGGGTTCGCGGCTGCCCGCGCCTTCAGCTCGCCCACCGGGCCCGCCGCCTGCGCCTGGTCGGCGAGATCGAGTTCGGCCAGCAGCGCCACGACTTCGGCGTTGTTCTTTTCCTTCGCCGGCACCTGGGCGAGCAGAGCTCGCGCCTTTGCGGGATCGCCCGCTTTGGTGTGGCAGCGCGCCATGCCCGCCAGCGCGCCGACATGCGTCGGTTCGGCCTGCAGGATCTCGGCATAGACCCGGGCGGCAAGGGCGAGGTCGTTTTGCGCGATGGCTTCCTTGGCGTGATCCAGCAGGGCGGCGATCTCGTCACCCGCGCCCTCGGCGCCGGCCGGGCCGCCGGTCGCCTGGACCAGGCGATCGACGAAGGCCTTCACCTGGCTCTCGGGGACCGCACCCATGAAGCCGTCCACCGGGCGACCGCCGAAGAAGGCATAGACCGCGGGAATCGATTGGATGCGCAGCTGTTGGGCCAGCATCTGGTTCTGGTCGATGTTGATCTTGACCAGCTTCACCGCGCCCTTGGCCGCCTTCACCACCTTCTCGATGGTCGGCTGGAGCTGCTTGCAGGGTCCGCACCAGGGCGCCCAGAAATCGACGATCACCGGCACCGTGCGCGAGGTTTCCAGCACGTCCTTGGCGAACTTGGTCTGGTCGCTGTCCTTGATGAGATCGGCGGGCGCGGCCGCGTCGGGCGCGCCCTTGAGCAGGGTTTCCATGGAGCCTCGGGAGGGAGAACGGTGTCTCTCCCAATTTGGCGCCGCGCCCTTGGGTCCGCAAGGGGCGCCGCCGGTCCCGACCTCAGCGGTCGTCGACCCGCGAGACGATCCGATGGACTTCGGTGGGTTCGGTCACCGGGATCGAGCAGAGACCGTTGGCGCAGGCGAAGGCGGCGGCTTCCTCGAGCTCGGGATATTCGACATCCGAGAGAGCCAGCGGCCCCTCGCGTCGATCCCACCACTCGATGCGGAGGTAGCGCGTGGGGTAGCGGCGCGCGGCCTCGTAGAGGCGTCGGGCCGCAGGATCGTCCTTGGCACCGACGATAGTGACGTGGGTGGGTTCACGCGACAGTTCGCGGTCGGCCAGCAACGCACCGGGCACGATCAGATCATCCTCGGCCAGCGAGATCAGATAGCGCATGCCATGCTCGGCACCGGCGCGGAACTCGGTCCGGCCGGTGTAGCGATGCAGCAGGTTCAACAGACGCACGCTCGCCATGTTCTCGTCGATCTGCCGCACCGGACGGGCGAGCGCGCCGCGGGCGCCTTGCGTGGGCACGCGCACCATGAATCCGCCGGCGGGATCGGTGTGATCGCGCAGGATCACGGCCGCGAGTTCGCCGGCGATCGAGAGGTAGCGGCGCTCGGCGGTGCTGCGATGGAGTGCGAGCGCGGCTTCGGCGATGGCGAGCGTATCGCCGAGATGCGTATCCGCGTCGGTCGGCTGGGCATGTCCCATGCCGCCGCCCGGTGCGCGGCGGTGAGCAAGCGCCCACGCCACCGCGGCGCGGGCCGCATCCAGCAAGGCGGCATCGCCGGTTACGTCGTAGAGCGCGGCAAGGCTCGCGGCCGCCCAGCCGGTCTCGCGGGCGTAGAGCGAGCGGTCGATCGGCGGCTGCGGGCCGGCGCGACGCGCGGCGTCGGGCAAGGCGTAGAATTTTCCACCCGGCAGCTCGGGTGACGCATCGGCGTCCTGGCTGACATAGAAGGCGCCAGACGGATCGCGCATGAACGCCGTCAGCCAACGCGCGACTTCGCGAGCCGCCGCGAGATGCGCGGGGTCGCCCTCGATCTGCCAGGCGAGCACGTAAGTTCGGATCGCGTCGCGCTGGATGTTGAGCAGCTTCTCGAAATGCGCGCCGGACCAGTCGGGACGGTCGGCATATTGGTAGATCCCGCCCCACACCGGATCGATCAGGCGCGTGGCTCCGGACAGCGTGCGCAGAGCCATCGCCCGCCACGGCGCGGGCTCGGCGTTGCGCGCGAGCGTGCGGCCGCGTTCCAGTGCCCACTCAACCGTGTCGCCGTGAATGAAGCGATGCACATTGCCGAAGCCGCCATTGATCTTGTCGTGAGCGGCATCGATCAGCGTCTCGGTTTGCGCGCGCCGTGCGGCCGAGAGACCGCCGACCGAAGGCGGAACCTCGACCCCCAGGCGCTGCTCGGGTAGCGCCGATGGATCCTCGATCACCGCGGTGATCAGGCGATCAAACAGCTCCGGCGAGATATAGCCGCGGCGCTTGAAGATCTCGTTGCCGTCCTTGTCGAACATGATAGTGGCCGGCGACCCCCAGTTCTCGTAGCGGTAGGAGAGCTCAGGGTCGGAATCCTGATCGACGCGCACTGCGATGAAACGCTCGGCGAGTCGTCGCTGGATCGCCGGATCGCGGTAGGTCGTGCGCTCCATCACATGGCACCAGTGGCACCACACCGCCGCCATATGGAGCAGGATGTACTTGTTCTCGCGGGCGGCGCGGTCGAACAGCGCGTCGCTCCAGCGATGCCAGGTGAGGCCGCTCTGATCGGCGCGGGCCGATGGGGTCAACGCGGGGGCCACCGCGATCAGGATCGCGATCAGGGAAAGGAAACGCTGCATGCGCGCAATCTACGACCGGCCGTTGCCCGACGGATGAGGCCCTCGCGCGGATGTGAAGTCAGTTGCGAATCTGCAGCCGCTCCAGCTCCGCGCCGAGGCGGCCCGTCAGAAACATCCCGCACATGCGGAAATCGCTGATCAGCGACCAGAGCGGCGCCTCAAACGTGGCGGGCTTGTTGTTCTCGATCACGAAATGGCCGAACCAGGCCGGTCCGTAGCCGAAGACCGGCACCGCCAGCAGCAGCCACCAGCTCGAGGTCGTGACCGCCACCGCCAGCGCCAGCGTGGCGGCGATGGTGCCGAAATAGTGGACGGCCCGGGTTTGCCGCTTGCTGTGCTCGCGGAGATAGAAGGGCCAGAACTCGGCGTAGGTGTGGAAGCGCTTGGCCATGGCCGGAGTTTAGCCCAGGGCGCCGGCCTTGCGCAGCCCGTTGATCTCGGCGGCGGTGAATCCCGCTTCGCCCAGCACGGATTCGGTATGCTCGCCCAGCGCCGGTGGCGGACCGGGCCGGCGCGCGGTCGCGAAGCCGAGTCGGATGGGATTGTTCACCACCCGCGGCACCTCGGGATTGTCGGTCGGCGTGAACAGCCCGGCATGCTCGGCCTGGGGGTCCTCGACCACCTCGGCGACCCGGCCGATCACGCCGAACGGCAGGCCGGCCGCGCCAAGTCGCGCGGCCCAGATGTCGTAGGGCTCTCGCCGGAAGAGCGCCGCGAGTTCGGCTCCCAGCGCGATGGCGTTGGCGCGTCGTCCCTCTCGGCTTGCGAAGCGGGGCTCGTTTTCGAGATCGGGTCGCTCGATGGCGGCACAGAACGCGGCCCAGCGTCGGTCGTCGCGCACCAGCAGCAACTGAAGCCAGCGGTCGTCTGCGGTCCGATAGAGATTGGCGAGCGCATTGCGCGGCCGGTCCGGCGGCTGCCGCGGCGGCAGGGCGGCGCCGACCAGCGCGCCCTGCAGCGTCGTGCCATTGGCCCAGGCGCCGTTGGCATAGAGCGAGGTGCCGACCCAGCCGCCGCGTCCCGTGCGATCACGCCGCCGCAGCCCCATCAGGATCGCGGCGACGAGGGTCATGGCGGTGGCGCGATCACCCTGCGCGGGCAGCGAGACGCCCGGCGGTCCGCCCTCGTGGCGCGCGGCGTCGAGAATGCCGGCACGCCCGAAATAGGCGGTGATGTCGAAGCCCGGCCGATCGCGCTCGGGGCCGGTCTCGCCAAAACCGGTCAGCGAGCAATAGACGAGCCGTGGATGGCGCGGTTCGAGATCCTCCCAGCGCAACCGCAGGCGCTCGCGCACGGCGATGGGGAAGTTCACGATCGCGACATCGGCGCGATCGAGCAGACGATCCAGCGCACCGCGCCCGGCGTCGGTCTTGAGATCGAGGGTGACGGAGCGCTTCAACCGGCCATCGAGCTGCCAGGGAAAGTTCACCGCGCTCTGGGGATAGCCGACGCTTCGGAAATTCTGGCGGTGCGGATCGCCGTCCGGCGGTTCGATCTTGATCACGTCGGCGCCGAAATCCGCGAGCGTCGCGGCCGCCGCGGGTCCGGCGATGAACGAGCTGATATCGAGAACAGTGAGACCGGCGAGCGGCGCTTCCTCGCTCATCGCATGCCGCCACTCGCGCGCAGCGCCTCGATTTCCGCTTCGCCGAAGCCCGCCTCGCGCAGCACCTCGGCGCTGTGCTCGCCGAGGGCGGGCGCGGGTCCGGCGATGCGCTGGGTGGCGAAGCTCACGCGCATCGGATTGGCGAGGGTGCGGGGAACGTCCGGCGTCGCCGTGGCCACGATGGCGCCGCTGGCGACGGCCTGCGCGTCGTCGGGAATGTCCTGCGGGCGGCTGATCACGCCGAACGTCACGTCCTCTGCCGCCAACGCGGCGCGCCAATGCTCGTAGGGCCGGCTCTCGAAGCTGCGGGCGAGCTCCGCGGCCAGCGCGGCCGAATTCTTGCGGCGCGGCGCCAGCTCGGCGAAGCGCGGATCGTCCGCGAGCTCGGGCCGCTGCAAGGCCCGACACAGCGGCGCCCAGAGCTTGTCCTCGCGCACGATGGTGAGCTGCAGCCAGCGGTCATCGGCGGTGCGGTAGAGATTGCCCAGCGCGGTGCGCGGCCGGTCGCGCGGTGGACGCGGCGGCAGGAAGGCGCCCACCAGCGCGGCCTGGGCGACCACCCCGCACGACCAGAGCCCGTTGCCGAGGAGCGATGTGCCGACCCACGAACCTTCGCCGGTTTTCATGCGGTGCATCAGCGCGAGCAGGATCGAGGAAACGAGACCCATCGAAGTCGCGCGATCGCCCTGCGCCGGCACTGCCGTGCCGGGCGGTCCTCCCTCGTAGCGTTGGGCGTCGAACAGGCCGGAACGGGCGAAGTACGCCGTGGCGTCGAAGCCAGGGCGATCGCGATCCGGACCCTCCTCGCCATAGCCGGTGAGCGAAGCGTAGATCAGCCGCGGATTGACCTCGCGAACATCGTCGTAGCTGAGACGCAGCTTCTCGCGCACCGGCGGCGGGAAATTGCAGATCAGCACGTCGGCGGTGGCGAGCACGCGATCGAACGCGGCGCGCGCGGCGGGCTGTTTGAGATCGAGGACGAGGCTCCGCTTGTTGCGCGAGTCCATCGCCCAGGGATAGTTCACCGCCGCCTTCGGGTAGGATGGCGAGTCGTGCATGATCGAGCGGTTGGGATCGCCCTCGGGCCCCTCCACCTTGATGACGTCGGCGCCCCAGTCGCCCAGCACCACCGCAGCGGCGGGGGCGGCGATGAACGAGCTGATGTCCAGCACCTTGAGGCCGGCAAGCGGAAGCGCGGTCATGTTCCTCCCGGGAGTTCTTGTCGGGGCCGATTGTGGCGCGCCTCTCGACCATGCGCCATTGGCCCGTTACCGTGCCGCCCGACGAAACACGGAGACGACATGGCCCGCACCCGCAAGAAGCCGAACCTCTTGGTCGTGCTGATCGACGACCTGCGCTTCGACGAACTCGGCTGCTGTGGGCACCCCTATATGAAGACGCCGCACACCGACCGGCTGGCAGCGGAGGGCGCGCGCTTCACCTCGGCGTTCCACACCACACCGCTCTGTTCGCCGAATCGCGCCTCGATCCTCACCGGCCAGTATGCGAGCCGGCACGGCGTCATCGACAATGTGGCGCGCGACGCCCACAGCCATCGCCTGCCCAACTATCACCCGATCCTGCAACGCCTGGGCTATCGCACCGGCCATGTCGGCAAGTGGCACATGGGCAATTCCGGCGGTCCGCGCCCCGGTTACGATCGCTGGGTGAGTTTCCCCGGGCACGGCGAGATCATCGATCCGATCCTGAACATCGACGGGAAGGAAGAGCGCTACCCCGGCTACATCACCGATCACCTGAACGCCCATGCGCTCGAGTTCCTGAAGTCGAAGGACGAGCGGCCCTTTGCGCTGTTCCTCGCGCACAAGGCAGTGCATCCCGACGCCTACCAATCGGCCGACGGCACGCTCGATCTCACGCGCCTCGCGGGTCCAGGGCGCGGCGGCTACATCCCGGCGGAACGACACCGCGACCTCTATCGCGACGCCGTCTTCCCGCCGGCGCCCAATGTGAAGTCGCTCGACGAGGTGGTGAAGCAGAAGCCGGCCTGGACCGAGGCCTTCGCGCTCAAGACCGCGGAGCAATCCCGCGCGGTGCTGGATCGCATCGGCGCCGGCACCCAGGAAGAGGTGCGCCAGCGCGCTCGCATGATGGCCTCGGTCGACGAGGGCATGGGCGAGATCCTGGCGCTGCTGGAGAAGCGCGGCCAGCTTGACGATACCTTCGTGCTGTTCCTCGGCGACAACGGCTATTTCTTCGGTGAGCACGGGCTCGGTCCGGAGCGCCGCTTCGCCTACGAGGAAGGCATCAAGTCGCCGTTCCTGATCCGCTATCCGGCGTGGTTCGCCCCGGGCGCGCGCATCGACGACATGGTGCTGGCGCTCGATATCGCGCCGACGCTGGTCGAGTTGGCGGGCGGCAAGGCCGCCGACATGGCGCACATGCAGGGCCGGTCGCTGCGGCCCCTCGCGCGTCGCGGAAAGCCCGGGTGGGCGTGGCGGCAATCCTTCATGTGCGAGTACTTCAGCGAGAACGCCATGCCGTGGCTGATCGGCATGAGCTACAAGGCCGTCCGCACGCGCCGCCACAAGTACATTCACTGGACCCAGCAATCGGCCGACGGGATCGCCCGCGACGAACTCTACGATCTCGCGGCCGATCCTTACGAGATGAAGAACCTGATCCGCAGCCGCGCCGAGACGGCCACGGTGAAGCGCCTACGGACCGAGCTCGCGCGGCTGGTCGCGCAATCGGTCGGACTCTAGAAGGAGACGTCCATGTCGCATCGTCGCCGTGTCGTTCTGGCGGGACTCGCCGCGTTGCCGTTCGCTGGTCCGGCCACCGCGCAGACCTGGCCGCAAAAGCCGATCCGCCTGCTGGTGCCATTGGGCGCTGGCGGCACCGCCGACATCGTGGCGCGAGTCATCGCCGAGGAGGCGGCCAAGGCGCTGGGCCAGAACATCGTGATCGACAACAAGCCGGGCGCCGGCGGCACGATCGCTTCGGCCGAGGCCGCGCGCGCGGCGGCCGACGGCTACACCATGCTGCTGGTGTCGCAGGGCACGATGGTCTTCAACATGGGCCTCTACAAATCGCCCGGCTACGACTCGCAGAAGGATCTAGCGCCGGTGGCGCTGACCGGTGGCGTCTCCAATGTGCTCATCGTGCCACCGTCCAGCCCGTTCAAGTCGGTCGCCGACGTGATCGCGGCGGCCCGCGCCAAGCCCGGCGAGATCACCTATTCCTCGGGCGGGGCGGGAACCAGCCACCACATGTCGTCGGTGCTGTTCGAGTTGCGCGCCGGTATCAAGCTTCAGCACGTGCCGTATCGCACCGCGCCCGCCGGCATTCTCGCGGTGATGAACAGCGAAGTGCAGATGGCCTTCTACAACACGCCCACGGTGCTGCAGCAGATCCGTGGCGACAAGTTGCGCGCGCTCGCCGTCACCAGCGAGGGACGCAACGAGCTGCTGCCCAGCGTGCCCACTATGGGTGAGGCCGGGGTGCGCGACTATCTGGTGAATACCTGGGTCGGGTTCGCGGTGCCCCGTGGCACACCGCAGCCCGTTATCCAGCGGCTGAACGCCGAGTTCAATCGCGCCGCCCAGCTGCCGGCGGTGCGCGAGAAGATGCTGGCGCAGGGCATCGAACTCGCCCCGCCGCAGGCGCCCGAGGCGGTCGACAAGCTGGTGCGCGACGACCTCGCGCTCTGGGTTCCGATCATCAAGGCCGCCGGCGCCTCGGCCGACTGACCGCCGCGATTCTTGCCAAGCGGGCGGGTGGCGCGTATCTCTGCGCCTTCCACCACTTGAACGGCGCGGACGCAGCAAATCATGGGCTACAGGGTCGCCGTTGTCGGCGCGACCGGCAATGTCGGTCGCGAAATGCTGCAGATCCTGGCCGAACGCAACTTCCCGGCCGACGAGGTGGTGGCGCTCGCGTCGGCACGCTCGGCCGGCCGGCAGATCTCCTTCGGTGAGCATGGCACGCTCAAGTGCCAGGACCTCGCGCGCTACGATTTCAAGGGCATCGATCTGGTGCTGAGCTCGCCCGGCGCCAAGGTGTCGGCGGAGAACAGCCCGCGCGCCGCCCGAGCCGGCGCCATCGTGATCGACAACACCTCGCACTTTCGCATGGACCCGGATGTGCCGCTGGTCGTGCCCGAGGTGAACGCGCCGGCGATCGCGGGCTACACCCGGCGCAACATCATCGCCAATCCCAACTGCTCGACCATCCAGATGGTGGTGGCGCTGAAGCCGTTGCATGCGGCGGCCACCATCCGCCGCGTCGTGGTCGCGACCTATCAGTCGACTTCGGGCGCCGGCAAGGAGGGGATGGACGAGCTCCTGAACCAGACCAAGAGTTTCTTCGTCAACCAGACGCTGGACCCGCGCAAGTTCACCAAGGACATCGCCTTCAACGTCATTCCCCATATCGACCAGTTCATGGATGACGGCTCGACCAAGGAAGAATGGAAGATGGTGGTCGAGACCAAGAAGATTCTCGACCCGAAGATCAAGGTGCATGCGACCTGCGTGCGGGTGCCGACCTTCGTGGGCCACGCCGAGGCGGTGAACATCGAGTTCGAGCAGCCGCTGGAGGAAGAGGACGCGCGTCGACTGCTGGCCGCGCAGCCCGGCATCCTGGTGGTGGATCGCCGTGAGAATGGCGGCTACGTCACGCCGAAGGAAATCACCGGCCAGGATGGCGTGTTCGTGAGCCGGGTGCGCAGCGATCCCACGGTCGAGAACGGACTTGCGCTGTGGATCGTGAGCGACAATCTGCGCAAGGGCGCGGCGTTGAACGCCGTGCAAATCGCCGAAGAACTGGTCAGGAGCTACGTCTAGCCGATGGCATTGGGTCCTATGGAATGGGTTCCGAGAGGCGTCGCTCCGGCACCGATGCGCGAGGCTCCGGCGGTGCCGGCGGCCTCCCAGCCCGCTGCGGCCCCTGCCGCTAAAGCCGCTCCGGCGCCTGCCGCCAAGCCCGCCGCGGCGCCAGCATCCGGCGCGGCACCGGCGGCCCCCGCTGGTCTCGCTCGACTACATCGATCACGTCGTGGCGGAGGGCGAGCCGCTGCCTGAGTTCGACCTTCACGCCTCGCTTCTGTCGCTGCCCTGGCTCTGCGGGCCGGAGCTTGGCCGTGCCGCCGCCGAAACAGCGTACCTTCATCCGCCCCGGGAAAGCCGCATCAAGCTCGGCCGCCTGCCGCGCGCCAAGCTGCGTCTCGGTGTCTACTGGGCGGCGATGCCCGGGCAACCGCTCGACCGGCAGCGCTCGGCGCCGTTCCGCCACTTCATGGCGCTGGCGGGCGATCCCGAGTTGCTCGTGTTCAGCCTGCAGGGCGGCGTGAATCAGAAGGACATCCAGCAGTTCGGCGCGGGCGGGATCGTCCACGATGTCGGTCGCGGCATCTTCGACTTCGCCGAGGCGGCGACGGCGCTGGCGCAGCTCGATCTCCTGATCTCCATCGACGCGCCGATCGCCCACTTGGCGGCCGCCATGGGCATGCCGACCTGGGTGCTGACGCCGCCGGCGGTCGATTGGCGCTGGGGTGCGGCTGTTCCGCCAGTCCGGCGCTGACTGGAGCGCTGTCTTCGACGAGATCGCGCGTGAGCTCGATCGCCTGAAGGCTGAAGTCGCGGCCTGATTCCAGCGAGACCGGAGATGCTCTAGGGTCGCCGTTCACATCCGGGGACCCGACATGCTCGACGACAAGGCACTCGACACGATCTTCCGCACTGCCCGCACGCACAACGGCTGGCTCGACCGAGCGGTGCCCGACGCGACCTTGCGCGCGCTCTACGACCTCATGAAGTGGGGCCCAACCTCGGCCAATTGCTCGCCAGCGCGGCTGGTGTTCGTGCGCAGCCGCGACGGCAAGGAGCGGCTGCGTCCGGCGCTGAGTGCCGGCAATCTCGCCAAGACGATGTCCGCCCCGGTCACCGCCATCGTGGCGCACGACACCCGTTTCCACGAGCATCTGCCCCGGCTCTTCCCGCATGACCAAAGCGCCGCCAGCTGGTTCAGCGGCCCCGGCAAGGAAGCGGTCGGGGCCGAAACCGCGTTTCGCAACGGCACGCTTCAGGGCGCGTACCTGATGATCGCGGCGCGCGCCGTCGGGCTCGACTGCGGCCCGATGAGCGGTTTCGACAAGGCGAAGGTCGATGCCGCGTTCTTCGCTGATGGTCGCTTCAAGTCGAACTTTCTCTGCAATCTCGGCTACGGCGATGCGTCGAAGATCTTCGCCCGCAGCCCGCGGCTCGGATTCGACGAGGCCTGCACGCTCGCCTGACGGTCAGAAGCCAAGCGTCCGGCCGATCTGCCGCCAGGGCAGCGGCAACAACGAGATCAGCGCCACAAAGCCGAAGGCGAGGATCACCGCGCCGGAAATCCGGTTCAGCCACAACAGGCCCGCGCCGGTGAAGCGTGTCCGCAGCGAAACAGCGGCGACGCACAGCAGGAACCACCAGGCGAGCGCGCCGCTGAACACGGCCGCGATCAGCACCAGCGCATCGGGCAGGCTGTTGCCCACACCGGCCAGATCGCGACCGGCGAAGGCCGCGCCGAACGCGACCATGGTCAGCGGATTGAACACGGTGATGAAGAAGCTCGAACTGCCATAGCGCAGCAGCGTGGCGACACGATGTTCGCGATCGTCGGCCACCGGATCGCCGACGGTGCGCGGTCGATGGCGCATCGTGGTCCAGCCCATCACCAGCAGCACCAGCCCGCCCAACCCGCGCAGCCAACCGTCGTGGCGGGCGATGAAGGCCTCGACGAATCCGAGACCGAAGGCCGCGATCGCGCCAAACACCGCGTCGCCCAGCGCCGCGCCGATGCCGGTGACATAGCCCGCAAGCGCGCCGACCGTGATCGATCGCCGGATGCAGAGGGCCGCCGCCGGTCCGACGGGCACCGCGATCAGGAAACCGATGACCGCGCCCTCGATGGCGAGTGCCACGGGATTGAACAGGAAGCCGGGCACGTCCATGGCGCGCTAGACCGGCTCAACGGCGAAGCGCGGACGCGGGTCCGCGAGGGCAGCCTGCGCGGCGACCAGTTGCAGCTCGCGTTCGCCCGACTCCCGGGTCTGGCGCAGCACCGCGTGAATCGCGGACGCCGCGAAGCCGAGCGCGTCGGCAGGATCGTCGCTCTCCAGCCAGCGCGCCGAAAAGAGGGCCGCCACCGTGTCGCCCGTCCCGTTGGGCGCCGGTTCGAAGGCGATGAACGGTGTCGCCACCCGCCAGGCACGATCGGGCGCGACCGCCAGCATCTCGATGCTGTCGGGGGCGGCGTCGGCGCGTCGGAGGCTGGTCACCAGAGCAAGATAGGGACGCTGGCCGCTTCCCAAAAGTCCACGGGCGGCAGCGAGCGCGTCGGCCAGGGTGGCGATTCGCCGGCCCGTCAGGTGCTCCAGCTCGAACTGGTTGGGGGTCAGCAGATCGCAGGCGGGCAGCGCGCGGTCGCGGAAGAACGCGTCGATGCCCGGCTTCACATAGAGGCCGGTGTCGGTATCGCCCAGCACGGGATCGCAGCACCAGATCGCCCGCGGATTGGCCGCGCGCAGTCGCCGCGCCGTGTCGAGGATCACGTCGCCCAGTGCCGCGTCGCCGACATAGCCCGTGAGCAGCGCGTCGCAGCGCGCGAGCTGGCCCAGCGCCTCGATGCCCGCCACTTGTGCCGTGACCTCCTCCGGTGTCGCGGCGCGGCCTTTCCAGGAGCCATAGCCGGTGTGGTTGGAGAACGAGACCGTGTTCACGGCCCACACATCGTGCCCCAGTCGTTGCAGCGGAAAAGTTGCCGCCCGGTTACCGACATAGCCGTAGGCGACATGGCTCTGGAGCGAGAGAAAACGCATGCCGCCGCGAGCTTGCCACAAGGCCGCCCGCCGTTATAGTCCGCCGCCTTTTTCCGCCCGGAGCGACATCCATGTCCGAAGCCGTCCGTCCGCGCCGCAGCGTGCTCTACATGCCCGGCGCCAACACCCGCGCACTGGAGAAAGCGCGGACGCTGGCGGCCGACGCGCTAATCTTCGATCTTGAGGACGCGGTCGCACCGGACGCCAAGGTGGCCGCGCGCGCCAACGTGGTGGCCGCCGCGCGCTCGCGGAGCTACGGACGGCGCGAGATCGCAATTCGTTGCAACGGGCTCGCCACCGCCTGGGGCCGCGACGACATCGCGGCGATCGCGGGCTCCGGCGCCGACGCGCTGCTGGTGCCCAAGGTCGAGAGCGCCGCCGATGTCGCGGCGGTGGTTGCCGCCCTCGATGCCGCAGCGGCACCGGCCGGGATGGCGGTCTGGGCGATGATGGAGACGCCGCTCGGCATTTTGCGGGCCGCCGAGATCGCCGGCGCGCATCCCCGGCTTCGGCTGTTCGTGATGGGCACCAACGATCTGGTGAAGGACATGCGTGCGCGGCACACGCCGCTTCGACTGCCGATGGTGACGGCGCTCGGTATCGCGATGCTGGCCGCCCGCGCGCACGGTCTCACCATCCTCGACGGCGTCTACAACGACATCCAGGACGCCGACGGCTTCCGTGCCCAGTGCGTGCAGGGCCTCGAGATGGGGTTCGATGGCAAGACGCTGATCCATCCGTCCCAGGTCGAACCGTGCAACGAGGTCTTCGCACCCTCGGCCACGGAGCTCACCCAGGCGGCGCGCATCGTCGAGGCCTTCGCGGCCGCCGAGGCCGCCGGCAAGGGCGTGGCCACGGTCGATGGCCGGATGATTGAGAACCTGCATGTCGAGCAGGCGAGGCGAGCGCTGGCGCTGGCCGAGGCCATCCGGGCGATGGCGTCGTGAGCGCGCCTGAGCCGCGGTCCAAGTCCTGGGCCGGAAACTTCTTCGAGGATTTCCGTGTCGGCCAGGAGTTCGCGCATGCCACGCCGCGCACCCTGACGGAGGGTGACGCCGCGCTGAACATCGCGCTGTTCGGCTCGCGCTTCGCGATGAATTCGTCCGACGCCTTTGCCCGCGCCTGCGGTCTGCCGCGCGCGCCGCTCGATGATCTGCTGGTGTTCCATATCGCGATCGGCAAGACGGTGCCCGACGTCAGCCTGAACGCCGTCGCCAATCTCGGCTACGCCGAGTTCCGCTGGGGCGTGCCCGTCTATCCCGGCGACACTCTGGCCTCACGCTCCGCCGTGATCGGGTTGCGCGAAAACTCCGCGCGCGACAGCGGCGTCGTTTGGGTGCGCACCGTCTCGACGAACCAGCGCGGCGAGACCGTGCTCGACTATGTCCGCTGGGTGATGGTGCGCAAGCGCGACCCCGCGACACCCGTTCCGGCGGCTGTGGTGCCCAAGCCCGCCGCGTCCGTGTCGGCGGACTCGCTGGTCGTGCCCGACGGGTTGCGTCGCGCCGGCTACGATTTTGCCGCCGCCGGGTCGCCCTGGAGTTGGGACGACTATGAGCCGGGCGAACGCATCGATCATGTCGACGGCCTCACGCTGGAGGAGGCCGAGCACATGATGGCGACGCGCCTCTATCAGAACACCGCGCGCGTTCATTTCGACGCCTTCGCCGCGCGGGCGAGCCGCTTCGGCAAGCGTCTGGTCTATGGCGGGCACGTGATGTCGCTCGCCCGCGCGCTCTCCTTCAACGGGCTGGGCAATGCCTTTCGCCTGGCCGCCATCAATGCCGGTAGTCACAGCGCGCCGACGTTCGGGGGTGACACGATCTACGCCTGGTCGCAGGTGCTGGAGCGCGCGCCGCTGCCCGGCCGGTCCGACTTTGGTGCGTTGCGTCTTAGGACTGTCGCGACGAAAGACTGCCCGTCGGCGGCGTTCGCGGAGCGTCAGCCCGATGGCGCCCGCCATCCGGCGGTCGTTCTCGACCTCGACTATTGGGCCCTGGTACCGCGCCGCTAGCGAAATTACCCAGCAATTTCAGTGGGCTGGAACGCCGAGGCCGGGAGATCAATTGACTTGGGGCGAGTGGCGGCTAAAAAGGAAGCCCGACCCCGCCCCAGGAGGTTCACGCCGCTATGAGCGCTGCCCATCGGCCGGTCAATCGACCGCTCAGTCCGCATCTCCAGATCTACAAGCCGCAGCTCACCTCGGTCCTGTCGATCCTTCACCGGGCCACCGGGATCGCTCTATCGGTCGGCGTGCTCTACCTCGTCGCCTGGGTCGTGTTCGCCTCCGCGAGTGCCTCGACCTACGCGAGCTTCCAGGGCTTCAACGCCTCGATCCTGGGTCGCATCTGCCTCGGCGGCTGGCTCTTCTGCCTCTACTACCATCTCGCCAACGGCATCCGGCATCTGTTCTGGGACGCGGGCTACGGCTTCGACCTGAAGGATGCCTATCGCAGCGGCTGGCTTGTGGTCGCCGTTTCCCTGATCGCCACTGCCCTCTCTTGGGTGGTCGGCCTGCGGCTCGTCTAGGAGGCCCGCCATGAGCGATCTTCGTTCGCCGCTCGCCCGGGCTCGCGGCCTTGGTTCGGCCCACGACGGGCTGCACCACTGGTGGGCGCAGCGCGTCACCGCTGTCGCGCTGGTGCCTTTGGTCGTCTGGTTCGCGGTGTCGCTGGTGATGCTGTCGGGCGCCGAATATGGCGCGGTGCGGGCCTGGATTTCCTCGTCGCTTGCCATGGTGCTGCTCACGCTCACCATCGTTGTTGGCTTGCACCATGCGCAGCTCGGCATGCAGGTCGTGATCGAGGACTACGTTGCGCGCGACGGGCTCAAGCTCGCCTGCATCGTGGCGATGCGCTTCCTCGCCGTGGTGGCGGGGCTGGGCGCGATCGTGGCGATCCTGCGCATCGGTTTCGGAGGCTGAGAACATGGCCGAGAACGGCAAGAACGGCACCGCCCGCGCGGGTAGCGTTTCGATCGGTGGGCGTGCCTACACCGTCGTCGATCACGAATACGATGTGGTGATCGTGGGAGCCGGCGGCGCCGGACTGCGCGCCACCTTCGGCATGGCCTCGAAGGGGCTGCGGACCGCCTGCATCACCAAGGTCTTCCCGACCCGCAGCCATACCGTGGCGGCGCAGGGCGGCATCTCGGCGGCGCTCGGCAACATGGGCCCCGACGATTGGCGCTGGCACATGTACGACACCGTCAAGGGCTCGGACTGGCTGGGCGATCAGGACGCGATCGAATACATGTGCCGCGACGGCATCCCGGCCATCATCGAGCTTGAGCATTTCGGCGTGCCCTTCAGCCGCACGCCCGAGGGCAAGATCTACCAGCGGCCGTTCGGCGGCATGACCACCGAGTTCGGCAAGGGCATCGCGCAGCGCACCTGCGCCGCCGCCGATCGCACCGGCCACGCCATCCTGCACACGCTCTACCAGCAGTCGCTCCGCAACAACGCGGAGTTCTTCATCGAGTATTTCGCGCTCGATCTCATCATGGACGAGGGCGTCTGCCGCGGCGTGATGGCGTGGAACCTGGATGACGGCACGATCCACCGCTTCCGCGCCCACAAGACCGTGCTGGCGACCGGCGGCTGCGGGCGCATCTACCAGACCGCGACGTCGGCTCACACCTGCACCGGCGACGGTGGAGCGATGGCCCTGCGCGCCGGCCTGCCGCTGCAGGACATGGAGTTCGTCCAGTTCCATCCGACCGGCGTCTATGGCGCGGGCTGCCTCATCACCGAGGGCGTGCGCGGCGAGGGTGGCTACGTCACCAACGCCAACGGCGAGCGTTTCATGGAGCGTTACGCGCCGTCGGCCAAGGATCTCGCGTCGCGCGACGTTGTCAGCCGCGCCATGACCGTGGAAATCCGCGAAGGTCGCGGCTGCGGTCCGGGCAAGGACTATATCGAGCTGCACATCGAACATCTCGATCCCAAGATCGTGCATGAGCGGCTGCCCGGCATCGCCGAGACCGCGCGCATCTTCGCGGGCGTCGATGTCACGCGCGAGCCGATCCCGATCCTGCCGACCTGCCACTACAACATGGGCGGCATCCCGGCGAACTATCACTGCGAGGTGATGACGGTGAAGGACGGCGATCCCTTCACGCCGGTCCCCGGCCTGATGGCGCTGGGCGAGGCCGCCTCGATCGGCGTGCACGGCGCGAACCGTCTGGGCTCGAACTCGCTGCTCGAGCTGGTGGTGTTCGGCCGCTCCGCCACCAACCGCACGGTGGCGCAGATCGAGCCGGGCTCATCGCACAAGCACCTGCCCAACGCCGGCGAGGCCGCGATCGCGCGTCTGGATCGACTGCGCCACGCCTCCGGCGGCACCGGTACCGCCCAGCTGCGACTTGAGATGCAGAAGACCATGCAGAACGATTGCGCGGTTTTCCGCACCACCCAGAGCCTGTCGGAAGGTTGTGCCAAGCTCGACCGCGTGTTCGACGGGCGCGGCGATATCCGGGTCAAGGACCGCTCGATGATCTGGAACTCCGACCTGATGGAGACGCTGGAGTTCGAGAACCTGATCGTCCAGGCGCAGGCGACGATCCGCTCCGCCGCCAACCGCCAGGAAAGCCGCGGCGCGCATGCGCACGAGGACTTCCCCGACCGAGACGACAAGAACTGGCTGAAGCACACCGTCGTGTGGGTCGAGGAGAACGGGCGCACCCGCATCGACTACCGGCCGGTAAATCTCCAGCCGCTCACCAACGAAGTGCAGTCCTTCCCGCCCAAGGCGCGGGTGTACTGAGACCGCGACGCGACAGAGCTCCGAGGAACCGATGGCCGAGTTTACCCTGCCCGCGAACTCCAAGGTTGGCGTGGGCGAAACCTACAAGGCTTCGCCTGAGGCCAAGAACGTGCGGCGCTTCAAGGTCTATCGCTGGACGCCCGACGATGGCCGCACCCCGGTGGTCGACACCTACGAGGTCGATCTCGACAGCTGCGGGCCGATGGTTCTGGACGCGCTGATCAAGATCAAGAACGAGATCGACAGCTCGCTCACCTTCCGCCGCTCCTGCCGCGAGGGCGTGTGCGGGTCCTGCGCGATGAACATCGACGGCACCAACACGCTCGCCTGCACCAAGTACATCTCCGAGGTGAAGGGCGACGTGAAAGTCTATCCGCTGCCGCACATGCCGGTGGTGAAGGACCTCGTGCCCGATCTCTCCGGCGCCTACGCCCAGCTTGCCTCGATCGAGCCGTGGCTGAAGTCCGCGACACCCGCGCCGACGCGCGAGCGGCTGCAGTCGCCCGAGGAGCGCGCCAAGCTCGACGGCCTGTGGGAGTGCATCCTCTGCTTCTCCTGCACCACCTCCTGCCCAAGCTACTGGTGGAGCGGCGAGCGCTATCTCGGCCCCGCCATCCTGCTGCAGGCCTACCGCTGGATCGCCGACAGCCGCGACGAAGCCAAGGGCGAGCGGCTGGATCAGCTCCAGGATCCGTTCCGGCTCTATCGCTGCCACACCATCATGAACTGCACCAAGACCTGCCCCAAGGGTCTCAACCCCGCCAAGGCGATCGCCGAGATCAAGAAGCTGATGGTGGAACGCACCATCTGATCGGCGCGCGGTCGTTGATCGCGCGGCCGACCTCGCGGTGAGAGGACTGGTTTGTCCTCTCTCTACACCCGCTCGAAGCGCAGGCCTTTCACGCGGCCGGTGAAGACCGACAGCGCCGCGATCCGGCCGGCGCGGTCGCGCTCCAGCCGCGCGAGCTGCGTCGTGCGCAGCCAGCCACCCGCCGGCATCGTGACTTCCACCGTGTCCGCATCGAGACCGCTCAGCGTCCAGGGCGCGCCGCCTCCGGCATAGGGGCCCGAGACGGCGACTTCCCAGCCCGATGTGCCGCGTGCGATTCGCCACTCCGCGCCGGCGTCAGCGGAGCGCCAGAGACCGGCGAGCGCGGCGGGCGGGGCGGCGCGTCGGCCGGCACGGCGCAGAGTACGGACCCGGCCCGCGCCGAAATCGACCTGGAGGGTCGCGCCGCGTCCCGCGCGAGCGGCGAACTCGAAGGAGCCGCGCTCGGCGGCGAGCCAGCCATCGGCGCGCGGCGCCAGGGTAAAGGGCGTTCCGTTCTGGATCGCGACCGGCTCGCCCGCGCGCCAGTCGAGCTCGACCAGCGCCGGCTCCGCCGGATCGAACCAGAGTCCCTTGAGCGGCCGGAAGTCGCGCTCGCCGAGAGGCGAAGCTTCGGCGATGCGATTGTCGCCCGCCAGGATGAGACGCGCCACGTCGCGCGCTACGCGCCAGGGATCGATGCTCGCGAGGTTGGCGATGACGACGATCGCGAGATCGGCCGCGGGCAACCGCAGAAGCTCGGTGCGGAAGCCCGGCCACAATCCGCCGTGGCCGATGCCGGCTAGTCGGCCGAGCATCGAGCTGTCGAGGCCGCGACGATAGGGGTTGTCGTGCTCACCGGTGAGCTTCTTGGGCGTGGCGAGCTTGGTGAGAACCGACGCCAGCGGCCCGGCATCGAAGGCGGCGCTCCACAGCAGCAGATCCTCGACCGTGGAGATCAGGCCGCCTTCACCGCCTTGCGGATAGGCGTGGGCCGCGCGCGTGAAGCCTGCCTCGGCGTCGCCGAGATAGCTGGTCGCGAGGTCGGGCACGACCGTGTCCATGCGCGGCGCCAGCAGGGTGCGCGTGAGGCCGGCGGCTTCGAGAACGCGCCGGCGCAATACGTCGGCAAGCGGGGCACCCTCGAGTCGCGCCACGATCTCGCCCAGCATGAGAAAGTTGGTGTTGCTGTAGAGAAAGCGGCTACCCGGTGGGAAGTTGAGATGGGTGTTGCGCGCGCACACCGCCAGCAGGTCCTGGGCTTGTGCCGGCTTGTCGAGTCCGTGCCCGCCCAGCCGCAGCAATTCGAGAAAATCCGGCAGGCCGCTCGAGTTGCGCATCATCTGGTCGATCGTGACCGGCAGTTTCTTCAGCTCCGGCAGATAATCGTGCGGCGCCGCATCGAGCGAGAGCTTGCCCTCGGCCGCCAGCATTAGCGCCGCCGTGACGGTGAACTGCTTGGTCACCGAGGCGATGCGAAACCGCGTTGCGGGGCCGATCGGCACGCCATGTTCGATGCTGGCGAGCCCCCAGCCCTTCACGAACTCCACGCTGTCGCCCCGCCGCACGCCCACGATCAGGCCGGGCGATCCGGGCGCGGCATAGCGGGCGAAGCGCTGATCCAGCGCGCGCTCCAAGCGAAGCATATCGATCTTGCGGGTCATGCCGTACTCAACGCCCGCGACCGCGGCTTGGCAAGTTGCCGCGCGTCGCCGTATGACCAGCCATCGGCAGGGGAGACGGAGATGACGGGGCAATTCGTGACCATCGAGCGTGGGCTGGGGCCGGATGGCCGGGTCGCCGTCGTGCGATTCGACCGCAAGGATGGCATCAACGCGCTCAGCCATCGCGCCATGACGGAGCTGCGCGATGCCGCGCGCTCGTTCGACGACGATCTCGACACGTCCGTGGTGGTGTTGACCGGTTCGGCCAAAGCCTTTTCCGCCGGCTTCGATCTCAAGGACCCCGACGGGCTGAAGCGCGACGCGCTGCCGATCGGCGAACGCATCCAGCGCCAACGGCTGGGGCCGAAGATGTGCAAGGCCTGGCAGGAGATGGACCAGGTCACGATCGCCGCGATCGAGGGCCATTGCATCGGCGGCGGCGCGGCGCTCGTCGTGTCGCTCGACTTCCGCACCTGTGGCCGGTCCGCGCATTTCCGCATTCCCGAGGTCGAGCTCGGCATGAACATGAGCTGGGGGTCGATCCCGCGCATGCTGGCGCTGATGGGGCCGGCGCGCACCAAGCAGGCGGTGATCCTCGCGTCGGATCGCATCGCGGCGGCGGATGCGCTCGACTGGGGGCTGGTCGAGAAGGTGACCGAGGACGGGCAGGCGTTCGTCGACGCCTTCGCATTCGCCGAGCGCATCGCGCGTCAGCCGCCGATCCCGGTGCGCATGACCAAGAGCTCGGTCAATCGCCTCGCCCATGCCCTCGACGACCTCGCCGCTCACATGGACGCGGATCAGAACGTCCTGACGGGCCTCACCGAGGACTACCGCGAGGGAACGCAAGCCTTTCGCGAGAAGCGCAAGCCGAAGTTCCGCGGCCGCTGAAAGTCGCGGCCGATCACACCCGGAACGGCGCGGGGACCAGCAAGTTCTCTGCGATCGGGTGCAGGCTCTTGTCGGCGTTGGCGAGACAGGCGCGCCGGCAGGCGTTGACCAGCGCCCCGGCGGCGGTGCCGCGCCAATACCACTCATCGACCTGACGACTCGACGGGCGCGCGCCGGCACCGAGTGCGGCCTCGCCGTAGAAGGCGCGCAGATCGTCGGCGAAGAACTTGAGCGCCAGCACGGGCGGCATCGGCGGCGCCGGACTCGCGGGCACGTCGCCGGCCTCGAAGGCGGCGAGAAAGCGCGGCCAGGTCGCGGGCCCGCCGGGCAGGAGCCCGATCGTGGTGCGACCGCTCCGCAGCCTGTGCGCCTGCCAGGCGGGGCCGAGCTCCGCGACTTCGCGCGCGAAGGCGCCGGCGAACGGGCCCGCCGCCGGGTCGGCCGCGTGGGGCGGTGGCGACCAGCTCGGATCGTCGAGCCGGCCCGGCGCTTCCTCGGCGTGGTCGGCCAGGATCACCGGACCGTCGGTCCGCTCCAGGAGACCCAGCGCGGCGGTGAGCACGCGAGTCTGGAAGGCCGCATCGTCGGGCTCACCCAGCGGCCGGCCGAGCTGGAACGCAACGGCCAGAGCGCGCGGCGGGCAGATCTTCTCGGCGTGAAGCCGGATCAGCGCAACGACCACCGTCGGCAGACCGCGACTCTCGAGCATGTGGGCCAGGGCGCTCACGGCGCGCGTGCAGAAGGGTCAAACCGGGACAAGCAAGGCGGCGTCGACGGCCTCCTGCCGACACTGGCCCGCGATCCGGTCGGCGGTCTCCTCCATTGCCTTGGGGTCGGTCGAACCCATCACAGAATAGTGCGTCTCGGCGAGCCCGCCGATCGTGCCGGCCGATGCCATGTCGGCCAGCCGCCGCAGCGGGTAGACCGTGTCGAGGTCGCGCTGGAAGCCGCCGCGATCGTAGTTGATCGACACGTGGCTCATCACCAGATCGCCCGCGCCGAGCGTGGCGGGCAGCAGGCGAACCTCGGCCGAGCCGGGTCGGAATGGGCTGTCTCCCCGGGGGTGCAGCGCCGCCGACGTCACCACCGCGACCTTGCGGCGCGCGAGCGGCGGGCCCGCGACGAACGGCGTCGCGGCGAAGGTCGGGCACTCGAGGTCGCGCAGGCGCTGCGCCGTCGCGGGTGGAAGGTCTTCGAGCCGGGCCATGTGTCCCCTACAGTTTGCGTTGCGGCAGCAACTCCAGCACGGCGCGGCGCTGGTCGTCATCCATGATCGACCAGCGGCCGATCTCGTCGATGGTGCGGCGGCAGCCCAGACACAGGTTGCTGCGCGGGTCGAGTTTGCAGACGCCGATGCAGGGCGAGATCACGCGCGCGCCCGGCTCGGGCTTGCTCACGCCAGCCTCTCAGCCCTTGGTGCGGACCAGGGACGCGAGCTGGCCCTGCAGCTCGTCGAGCTTGCGCTGCAGCTCATCGATCGCCTCGTCGTTTCGGGCGGCGGTCGGCGCGGTCGGCGGGGTCGGGGCCGCGGCGGGTGCTGTCGTGTTCGGCGGAGTCGTTCCCGGCGGTGGGGCGGCTCCCGGCCGGAACGGCGTGAACAGCCGCATGGCGTTCTCGAACATCGCCATGTTCTGCTTGCCCATCGACTCGAACTGCTGGAACGGATTGAAGCCGAAGGCGTTCTGCAGGTAGCGGCGCATCTGGTCCTGGTTGCGCGAGAACTGCTGCATCGACATTTCGAGATACTGCGGCACCACTCCCTGGAGGCTGTCGCCATAGAACGAGATCAGCTGGCGCAGGAATGAGATCGGCAGCAGGTGTTGGCCCTTGCCCTCTTCCTCGAAGATGATCTGCGTCAGCACTGACCGCGTGATCTCTTCGCCGGTCTTGGCGTCGAACACGGCGAAGTCGGTCTTGTCCTTCACCATCTGCGCGAGATGGTCGAGCGTCACATAGGCGGAGGTCGCCGTGTTGTAGAGGCGCCGGTTGGCGTATTTCTTGATGACCACCGGTGGGACCCGGGTCGCGCCTTCGCTAGCCTGATCGGCCATCCCGCCTCGCTGTTGCCGCCCCGCGCGCGGGTAAACGGCCGTTCATGGACTGACGGCAACCTTACCGCTGATACCGCAGTGCGGCAAGAAGCCCCTCGCGGCTGCGAAAGAGCGTGTTGAGCGCGCGCCGCACGCGCGCCGCGCTATAGTGCGGCCATGACCGCCGATCGCGACGACCAAAACGCCGAGTTCGACCGTCTGGCTCGGCGCTATCTCGATCTCTGGAGCGGACAGCTCGGGGGTCTGGCCGGCGACCGTGCGCTCACCGACCAGATCGCCCGGCTTCTCGCGGTCGCGAACGCCCAGGTCGCGAGCCTGATGCCGAGTGCCCCGCCCCCCGCCGCCGGAGCGTCCCATGATCCCGCCGCCGCGTCTCGGACCTCGCCCACTTCCCCTGCATCTGGGGACGGCGCTGTCGGGCTGGACGAGCTGCGAAGCCGCCTGGCCGCTCTTGAGGCGCGAGTCCGCGCACTCGAAGGCGGGCGAGGGGGCTGATCCTTTCGCCGCTCTGCTCGCGGAGATCGATGCGGTCGCGCGGGGCGCGCCCACCGGTACCTTCGAGAGGGCGCTGAAGCGCGAGATCGCACGGCGCATGGACCGGCTGGCTGCCGGCGTTCTCGCCTATCGCCAGCACAAGGTGCGGCGCACGCTCGCGGAGCCACCGGTCGTCTGGAGCGAGGGCGGCACGCGGCTGCTGGACTACGGCGCCACCGATCGATCGGCGCGTCGGCGCGGCGCGCGCGCCGTGCTCGTTGTGCCCTCGCTCATCAATCGCTGGCAGGTGCTCGATCTCGCGCCCGGGAAGAGCCTGCTGCGTGCCATGGCTGCGTCGGGGCTGCGGCCCTACCTCGTCGACTGGGGCGATCCCGGAGCGATCGAACGCGGCTACGACGCGGCCGGCTATGTCGGTCGCTTGGAGCGCGCCCTCAGTTTCGTTGCCCGTCGCGCGCGGCGGGCGCCCGCCGTCATGGGCTACTGCATGGGTGGCACGCTGGCCGTCGGGCTGGCGGCCCGCCGACCGCGCGGCGTCGCGGCCCTCGCTCTCCTCGCTGCACCTTGGGACTTCCACGCGGATCGCACCGGACAGGCGTTTCTCGTTTCTTCGGGGCCGCTGCTTGCGCGTCTCGCGCAACAGCTGGGCGAATTGCCGCTCGATGTGCTGAACACGCTCTTCTGGTCGCTCGATCCCTGGCTTGCGGAGAAGAAGTTCGCGCGCTTCGCCGGCATGGATCCGGAAAGCGACGCGGCACGCGATTTCGTGCTGCTCGAGGACTGGCTGAACGAAGGTCCCGCGCTCGCTGGTCCGACCGCGCGCGACTGCCTGATCGATTGGTACGGCGCCAACCTGCCCGGCGCGGGCGATTGGACCGTCGCGAAGACCCGCGTGACACCGGCGAAACTCAAGATGCCGGCACTGGTGCTGATCCCCTCGGGCGATCGCATCGTGCCGCCAGGATCCGCGGCCGCGCTGACCGAGCCCGGTCGCGGCCTCGCCAACGCCACCCGGCGTGACTTGCCGCTCGGCCATATCGGCATGGTCGTGAGCGGCCGCGCCCGCGATCTCTGCTGGGAGCCGCTGATCGCGTGGCTGCAGGAGAATCCGGTGCGACGGGCGCGCGCATGACTCTTTCCGACCGCTTCGACTGGCGACACGTTGCGGTATGGACCGGGCTGCTCGCGATCTCGCTGTTCGCGCATACCCAAACCGAGGTGGCGAACGCGGCGCATCGCGGCGCCGATGTGACCTGGTCCCGTCACTTTACGTTGGAGCTGACGAGCCACCTGGTCGTGGGCGCACTCCTGCCGGCGATCTATCTCCTGCATCGGCGTTGGCCACTCGCGGGCGGCTGGCGGCACCTCGCTCTCCATGCGGCCGCGATGCTGCCATTCACGCTGTTGCACACGCTCGGCATGGCGGCGCTGCGATTGCTCTGGTTCAACGCCGTATTGGGCGAGGCCTACAGCTTTCCCGTCACTCTTGGGCGACTTGGCTACGAGTTCGCCAAGGACATCGTGAACTACGGTATGCTCTCGGCCGGCGTGATGGCGATGCGCCATGTCTTCGCGCGCGCGGCGGCGGTTGCCCCCGCGCCGTCGGCGGCACGCCCGGAGCGCTTCGCCGTCCGGCGGCGCGACCGCGAGATCATGGTCGAGGTGGCCGACATCGACTGGATCGAGGCCGCCGGCAACTATGCGATCCTGCATGTCGGCGGCGAGCGGCTGGAGATCCGCTCCTCGCTCTCGCGGCTCGAAACTGAACTCGACCCCACGCGCTTCGTTCGGGTCCACAAGTCACATCTGGTGAATGTGACGCGCGTGGTCGAAGTCACCCCCTGGATGAGTGGTGACTGGCGGATCAAGCTCAAGGACGGCGCCGAGCTGAACCTCAGCCGCCGCTACCGGGCGCGATTCGAGGCGGCCGTGCCCGTTCGGTCCTGACCGAACGTCCCGGCCGGCACGCCGGTCGTCCCGCCGGGCTCGCCGGTCGTCACATTTGCTCAAGATTTCAACGGGTTGAGCGGTAGGTCGCCGGGGTCACGAACCCGGAGCGTTCCGATGTCTACCCCGCCTGCCGATGCCCGCCGCGCCGATCTCGATTGGCTGCGCGTTCTCGCGTTCGCCCTGCTGATCCTCTACCACGCCGGCATGCCCTGGTCGGGATGGGGCTGGCACATCGAGGCGGAAGAGCCGCTCGATGCGCTGCGGGCCGTGATGCGATTCATGAACCGCTGGCGCATGCCGCTCATCTTTCTGGTGTCGGGCGCGGCGATCGCGCTGGCGCTCGGGCAACGCTCGCCGCTCGAGTTCGTCCGCGACCGGATGCACCGGCTCTTGCTGCCGCTGCTCTTCGGCATGGTTGTGCTGGTACCCCCGCAGGTCTGGGTCGAACGCCGCTATCGCGGTCAGTTCGCCGGATCGTTCGTCGAGTTCCTGCCGCGCGCGTTCGACGGCGTCTATCCGGCCGGCAACCTCAGTTGGCACCATCTCTGGTTCCTCGCCTATGTGCTGGTGCTGACGCTCATCCTGCTTCCGTTCTTCGTTTGGGCGCGCTCGCCTGCCGGTGCGGCGCGGCTCGACGCGCTGGCGGACCTGTCAGCGCGCTTCCGACTTTCCTGGATGCTGGCGTTGCCGGTGGCCGCGACGCTGTTGTGGCTCCAGCCACTCAGCTCCAATCCCAATGGCCTGATCGGCGATTGGTTCGGCCTTGCCTACTATGGCCTCTTCCTGCTGTTCGGTGCCGTCGTCTTCCGCGCGCCGCGCTGGCTGGATGCGCTGGCCCGCGATCGCTGGTTCGCGCTGGCGGTGGGTGTCGCCACATGGACGGCGCTGAACCTGATCTTCATTCGGGGCGAGGTGCGCCCGCGAATCGCGGCCGATGAGCGTCTGTGGTTTGTGCTGGTGCAGGCAATCAACACTGTCGCGTGGCTGCTGACGATCCTGGGCTTCGCGCGTCGGTACCTGGTGGCGCGACCGCCGTTCCTCGCGGCCGCGACCGAGGCAGTGTACCCGTTCTACATGCTGCACCAGACCATCACGGTCCTGGTGGCGTGGGGTGTTCTCGCCCTGGGAATCGCTCCTGCGGCCGGCTATCTGGTCACGGTTTTTGCGACGTTTGCCGGTAGCGCCGCGCTCTATCTTCTGCTCATCCGAAGCCGTCGATGGCTGCGTCCGCTGTTCGGCATGAAGCCGGCGTGATGATCAAGCCCGACGCTTGGCGTAGAGCAGGATCGTCGTGCCCCGGTCCGTCACGATCTCGCGCTCGCGGGTCATGCCGAACTTCTCAAGCGAGCGTTGCCCGGCCGAATTTGTGGATCGCGTGATCGCGACGATGCGATCCAGTCCCACCACCTCGAAGCCGAAGCGCAGCGCGGCCGCACCCAGCTCGGGGCCATAGCCCTGCCCCTGCGCCTCCGGCGTGAAGGCGGCGCGCAGCGCGATGCCGTGGCCGGCATCGTGCACCCAGAGGCCCCCAATCCCGAGAAACCGTCCGTCTTCACGCGCGCTCAGGAACCAGGTGCCGAAACCCAGCGCCGGCCAGCCCGCGGCATAGTCGCGAACCAGCGCGTCGCTGGCCGCGCGATCGAGCGGCCCGTGTTTCAGAAGGCTCATGACCCGCGCGTCGGCGTGAAACGGCGCGAGCACCTCGGCGTCGCTTTCCAGGATCGGCCGCATCGCCATGCGAGCGGTCAGGATCGTGCCGCGGTCGGCGGGTGCGTCCGGGGTCATCGGAAAGGCGGCCGGTCCTTGCTCGCAGCTGGAGCCGGAGCCTATAACACGCCGTCTTGTGCACTGCACACACGGCGCGACGGGTCGGCCCGGCGCACCGCCAAAGGAGGATTCGATGACCGACATTGTGATCGCGAGTGCGGCGCGTACGCCCATCGGTTCGTTCAGCGGCGCGTTGGGCGGCTTGCCCGCGCATGAGCTCGGACGCGTCGCCATCAAGGGCGCGATGGAGCGCGCGGGCGTCACGCCCGCCGAGGTCGACGAAGTCATCATGGGCCAGATCCTGACGGCCGGTCAGGGCCAGAACCCGGCCCGCCAAGCCGCGGTCGCCGCCGGCATCCCGGTCGAGAAGACCGCGCTTGGCATCAACCAGCTCTGCGGCTCGGGCCTGCGCGCTGTCGCGTTCGGCTGGCAGGCGATCCGCAACGGCGATGCCCGCATCATGGTGGTGGGCGGCCAGGAGAGCATGAGCCAGGCGCCGCACGTCGCCCACATGCGCGACGGCACCAAGATGGGCGAGCTGAAGATGCTCGACTCCATGATCAAGGACGGGCTGTGGGATGCCTTCAACGGCTACCACATGGGCAACACCGCCGAGAACGTGGCGCAGAAGTACCAGATCACCCGCGCCGAGCAGGACGCCTTCGCGGCCTCCTCGCAGAACAAGGCCGAGGCCGCGCAGAAGAACGGCCGCTTCAAGGACGAGATCGTTCCGGTCACCGTCAAGACCCGCAAGGGCGACGTCACCGTCGACACCGACGAGTTCCCGCGTCACGGCACTACGGCGGAGTCGCTCGGCAAGTTGCGGCCGGCCTTCGCCAAGGACGGCTCGGTGACGGCGGGCAACGCCTCGGGCATCAATGACGGTGCCGCGGCGCTGGTGCTCATGAGCGCCGACGAGGCCAAGAAGCGTGGCGTGAAGCCGTTGGCCCGGATCGTCTCCTGGGCGACCACGGGCGTCGATCCGGCCGTGATGGGCATTGGGCCGGTGACCGCCTCGCAGACGGCGCTGAAGAAGGCTGGCTGGACGGTCAAGGACCTCGACCTCGTGGAGGCCAACGAGGCCTTCGCCGCCCAGGCGCTGGCGGTCGGCAAGGAACTCGGCCTCGATGCCGGCAAGCTGAACGTCAATGGCGGCGCGATCGCGCTTGGCCACCCGATCGGCGCCTCGGGCGCCCGCGTGCTCACGACGCTGCTTTTCGAGATGCAGAAGCGCGATGCCAAGAAGGGCCTCGCTACCCTCTGCATCGGCGGCGGCATGGGTATCGCTATGTGCGTGCAGCGCGACTAGCGACCGCCGCGGTTCGTACGCCTCTCCCTGGCGACGGGAGAGGGTCATGCTTTCGTCGCTCACAAACGACAACGGCGCCCCCGAAGGGGCGCCGCGTCGCTGGAGGCCGGGGGACGGGGCCTCAGCGCATCGCCGGCAGTTCGATCTCTTCGATCAGGAAGCGGGCGGCGTCCGTGGACGCGTCGTTGCGGCTGTTGGCGTTGCCCGTCAGGGCTTTGTGCGTCAGCGCATTCGGGCTGATGCCATTGACCGAGACGCCGTTGCCCCCGGTCCAGCTGCCAGCCTGAGCGGGGGCCGTGGCGGCAAAAGCGGCGGCGGCGATGATGCAAGTGATGATGATCTTCAGCATGACGCTCTCCGCTGCTCTGTCCTTGGCCCGCGGGATGCGGTCCGTCGATGGCGCGAAGATGCCGGATCCCCGTGTCTTGGCCGTGTTGCCGACCCAGCGATTCGGTAGTGTCTGTATCGCGGGCGGCGACTTGAGCGTTAGACGGGCGTCGGCCAGTGTCCCGCCGGCCAACGCGCCCAGCGGTCGCACGCCGTAGATGGCCACCTGCACTGCCGCGTTGACGCGACCCAAGAGTGCCGCGGGCGTCACAAGCTGGCGAATGGTGGTTTGTGCGATCAGCCACAGCATCGGGCCGAACCCGACCACGAAGTGCGCTGTCGCGGCGGCGCCGAAGCTTGCGATGGCATCGCCGAGGCGCGGTGCGGTGAGCAGCGCGGCTGCCGCGAGGATCGAACTTGCGGGGCCGAAGATCATGGTCGCCCCGGGCGGCAGCCGGCGCGCGACCAGCGGCGCCGCCAGCGCCCCTGCGATCAGGCCCGCGCCATAGGCCGATTGCGCCGCGCCGGCGCCGGCCGCCCCGAGGCCGAGCGGGCCCAGCGCGAACGGCACCCAAAGCGCCAGCAGCGCGAAGAAGGCGAAGTTCCAGAACACCGCGCAGAAGAAGATGCCGCGCAGCAGCCCGTGCTCCAGAACGAAAACCACGCCGGCGCGCGCCGATGCGAACAGCGATGGTGCCGGTCCGCCGGCGCGCGGGGCGTCGGTCGGCAACCGCCGAACGCAGGCGAGCGCCACAGCGGCGCCCAGGGCGGCGGCGGCATAGCCCCAGCTCGCGCTCGCGTGTTCGGCCATCAGCCCGACGACACCGGTGCGGCGAGGCTGACGGCCGCGCGCACCAGCTCGATCCGGGCATTGGCGCGCGGCAGGTCGGCGGCCGGCACGAGTCCCGGCAGGATCGACACCGAGCCCAGCACGTAGATCACAGTCGCCGAGGCGGAAAGAAACGCGCCGAGGCCAAGCAGCCAGGCCATGCCCGCTTCCGCGGCGATGAGCGCGACGAGGGCGCCGGCCATCCCCATCGCCTGCGCGCCCGCGAGCAGGCGGCGACGCGAGGCGCGGTCGATCCAGGCGCCGGCCGGCAGCGACACCAGCAACCACGCGGCACTTTGCGCCGCCATCAGGAGGCCGATGGTGGCGCCGTTGGCGCCGAGCGCCAATGCGGCGGTGAGCGGAAGGGCGGCGAGTGCGAGCTGGTCGGCGGCGTGACTGCCAGCGGCTGCGCCTAGGAGCGCGGTGAACGGCTTCATGCCTGCTTCTCTCACGCGCGCTGTCCCGCCTCTATCCGCCATCGTCTCGTCATTCGGCGCGGACCGCAGGACAGGGCCATACCCGCGACGCCGCGTGCGGTTCCCTCCTGCGGGGAATCGCACTAGGCTCGGGCTCTCGCGGTGAACGAGGCCGCGCAATGAGGGAGGAAGCGATGAGCGGACGGGTGGCGATCGTGACCGGCGGCACGCGCGGCATTGGCGCGGCGATCTCGCGCATGTTGAAGCTGCGCGGCTACAGCGTCGCGGCCAGCTATGCCGGCAACGACGTGGCGGCCTCGGCGTTCAAGGCGGAAACCGGCATTCCGGTCTACAAGTTCGACGTCGGCAAGTTCGACGAGTGCGTGGCCGCGGTGGCGCAGATCGAGAAGGATCTGGGGCCGGTCGCGGTGCTGGTGAACAACGCCGGCATCACCCGCGACGCCACGATGAAGCGGCTCAATCGCGACATGTGGGACTCGGTGATCGATACCAATCTCGGTTCCTGTTTCAACATGTGCAAGGCGACGTGGGATGGCATGAACTCCCGCGGCTTCGGCCGCGTCGTCAATATCGGTTCGATCAATGGCCAGGGCGGCCAGTATGGCCAGGTGAACTACGCCGCGGCCAAGTCGGGCATCCATGGATTCACCAAGGCGCTGGCCCAGGAGGGCGCTGCCAAGAACGTGACCGTGAACGCGATCGCGCCGGGCTACACCGACACCGACATGGTTTCGGCGGTGCCGGCCAACGTGCTGGAGAAGATCGTGGCCAAGATCCCGGTCGGCCGCCTCGGCAAGGCCGATGAGATCGCGCGCGGCGTCTTGTTCCTGGTGGCCGACGACGCGGGCTTCATCACCGGCTCGACGCTGTCGATCAACGGCGGCCAACACATGTACTGATGCGCGCCGCGCGAGGAGGAGAGGGCCATGGCCAAGTTGACCGAGTACAAGGACATGGCGCCGCGCGCCAAGGCAGTCGTCGAGCGCATCGCCGCCGCGCGGGGCGCCGATCCGGCCGACATCAACAATGTCTGGAAGGCGCTGGCGCGTCATCCGTCGGTGATGGAGCAGTTCTCCACCGAGATCGGCCAGGCAATGAAGCCGGGCGCGCTCGACGCGCTCACCAAGGAGCTGGTCTATCTCGCCGTCTCGATCGCCAATCAGTGCGACTATTGCATCAACTCGCACACCTACATGGCGCGCAAGAAGGGCATGAGCGAGGCCATGTACGAAGAATTCATGGCCGTGGTCGCCGTCGCCGACAAGGGCAACAAGCTCGCGGCGGCCTATCGTGTGCCGCCTGACGCGGCGTTCGAGGAGTCGTGAGCGGCGACACACCGGCGCCCGCGTCTCTCTCTCCGAGCTGGGACGCCAACCTCTATCTCCGCTTTGCCGACCTGCGCCTGAGACCGGCGCTCGACCTGATGGGGCGGCTCGATGGCGCGCTGGCGGCGCGCGCGGGCCACGCCGTCTACGATCTCGGGTGCGGCGCGGGCAACATCACCCGCATCCTCGCCGAGCGCTTCCCGACTGCGCCGGTGGTCGGTGTCGACTCTTCGGAAGCCATGCTTGCCAAGGCGCGGACGCAGACCAGCGACCTGCGTATCTCGTTTCGGACCGGCGATCTCGCGTCGTTTCGCCCCGACGCGTCGCCGGCGATCCTCTACAGCAACGCCGCCTATCACTGGCTCGAGAACCACCTCGCCCTGTTCCCCGACCTCGTGCGGCTCCTGCCTCCGGGCGGGCAGCTCGCGATCCAGATGCCGCGCAATCATCAGGCGCCATCGCATGCGCTGATGCCGGTCGCGGCCGAGCGCGGACCGTGGCGCGAGAGGCTCGCGGGCGTGCGCGGCATCGCGCCGGTGGCCGATCCCGACCGCTATTGGGACGCGCTGCGCCCGCACTGCTCGGCGCTGGAGATCTGGGAGACCGTCTATCAGCAGCCGCTCACCGGGCCCAATCCGGTGGCCGAGTTCACTTCGGGCACCGGGCTGCGTCCCTATCTCGACGCGCTCGCCGAGCCGGAACGCACGGCCTTCTACAAGGTCTATTGCGAGCTTGTGGGCGAGGCCTATCCCCGCCGCCCCGATGGCACGACGCTCTTTCCGTTTCGTCGCCTCTTCATCGTCGCGACGCGCTGAGGCGCCGCTCGCCCTGCGCCGCGGGCTCGGTGTCATCCCGGGCGGCGCGCGTCATCCTGACATCCGCCGTGGGCGGCCTGTGCTATAGGCACCGCCCATGACCCTCCATCGTTCCGGCGCTCTGGCGCTGCTCCTTGCGGCGCTCGCCGGCTGCGCCGAGCCGCCGGTTGCGGCGCCACCGCCCAGCGTGGCGGCGTCCGCGCCGTCAGCGTCCCGCCACATGGTGGCCGCCGCCCATCCGCTCGCGGTCGAGGCCGGGCTCGCCATGCTGCGGCGGGGCGGGTCGGCGGTCGATGCCGCGATCGCGACGCAAATGGTGCTGGGCGTGGTCGAACCGCATGCCTCCGGTCTGGGCGGCGGCGGATTCCTGATGCTGCTCGATCCGGCGACCGCTCGCGTCGTCGCCTGGGACGGGCGCGAAACGGCACCGGCTGGCGCGACCCCCGAACTCTTTCTCCAGGCCAATGGCGAGCCGCTGCCGTTCCGCGACGCCGTGGCGTCGGGTCTTTCCGTCGGTGTGCCGGGCGTATTGCGCATGCTCGAGACCGTGCATCGCGAGCGCGGGCGCCTGCCCTGGGCCGATCTCTTTCAGCCGGCGATCCAGCTCGCGCGCGGGGGCTTCGAGGTGGCACCCCGTCTCGCCACCCGTCTCGAGGCCTTCCGGTCGCTCGGCGATGAGCCCGGGGCGCGCGCGCTCTATTGGCGGCCGGACGGCACGCCCAAGCGCGCCAGCGATCGCGTGGTGAATGTCGAGCTTGCCGATCTGATGCAGCGCATCGCCCGCGAAGGCTCCAGCGCCTTCTATGAGGGCGCGGTCGCGGCCGAGATGGTGGCGCGGGTGCGCGGCCATCGCCGGCCGGGCACGCTCTCGCTCGACGATCTGCGCGCCTACCGCCCTATCCGGCGCGAGGCCCTGTGCGGACCCTATCGCGCCTGGACTATTTGCGGCATGCCGCCTCCCTCGTCGGGCGGCATCGCGGTGGCCCAGATGCTGGCGATCCTGGAGCCGCACGATCTCGGCCAGCTGGCGCCAAGCAGCGCGGCGGCGGCACATCTGATCGCCGAGGCGGGCCGCCTGGCTTTCGCCGATCGCGACCGCTATGTCGCCGATCCCGCCCATGTCGATGTGCCGACCGCGGGCCTGCTGGCGCGCGACTACCTCGCGCGCCGCGCCGCGCTGGTGCGAACCGACCGCAGCATGGGCAAGGCCGAGCCCGGCCAGCCCAGCCGATCCTCCGCTTTCGCCAGCGACGAGACGCGCACGGGCGATGGCACCAGCCACATCACGGTGGTCGATGGGCGTGGCGAGGCGGTGTCCTTCACCACCACCATCGAGGCGCCGTTCGGCTCGCAGATCCAGGTGCGGGGCATGCTGCTCAACAACGAGCTCACCGACTTCTCGCTGCGACCCGAGATCGCCCGCCGACCGGTCGCCAACCAAGCCGATGCCGGCAAGCGGCCACGCTCCTCGATGTCGCCCACCATCGTGCTGGATCGCGACCGCCGCTTTCACGCCGCGCTTGGTTCGGCTGGCAGCGCGCGCATCATCGGCGACACGCTGCACACGCTGGTCGGTATTCTCGACTGGAACCTCTCGATGCAGGCCGCGATCGATAGGCCGCGCGTCATCAACATGAACGGCGTTACCGAGCTCGAAGAAGCGTCGGGTGCGGAGCCGCTGGCCGCCACGCTGCGGGCGATGGGGCATGAGGCGGCGGTGCGCCGTCACGAGGGCGGCCTGTCGGGAATTCAACGCCGCGCCGGTGCATGGGACGGCGGTGCCGACCGGCGCCGCGATGGCGTGGCGCGGGGCGAGTAGAACCATGGCGAAACTTCCGAGTGTGATCCTGCGCGCCGGCGAGGACCGTCGTGTCCGGGCCGGCCGGCCGTGGGTCTTTTCCAACGAGGTGCTGATGGACGGCGACGCCAAGGCGATTCCGCCCGGCGCGCTCGCCACCCTTCGCGCGGCGTCGGGCGAAAAGCTCGGCCTCGTCACCTTCAATCCGCATTCCCTGATCGCGGGACGGCTGATCAGCCACAATCCCGAAGCCAGCGTCGATCCGCTGTTCATCGGACGCCGGCTTGCGCGCGCGGCGGCCCTGCGCGACCGGCTGGTGGGCGTGCCGTTCTATCGGCTGATCCATGCCGAGGCTGATGGCTTGCCCGGCCTGATCGTCGATCGCTTCGGTGACGTGTTCGTGGTTCAGGCCAATAGCGCCGGGATGGAAGCGCTGACGCCGGTGCTGCTAGAAGCGCTGCGGGCGGAGTTCCAGCCGCGCGGCATCCTGCTCAAGAATGACAGCCCGGTGCGCACGCTTGAGGGTCTGGAGCGGGGCATCTCGGTGGCGGCGGGCGAGGTGCCGGATCGCATCGAGCTTCGCGAGAACGGCGCGCGTTTCGTGGCCGAGCTGGCGGGCGGCCAGAAGACCGGTTGGTTCTACGACCAGCGTGACAATCGCGCTTTCATGGCCAGCCTCACGCGCGATGCCTCGGTGGTCGATCTCTTTTGCTACGCAGGCGGCTTCGGCGTACTGGCGGCCCGCGCAGGCGCCCGTCAGGTGCTGTGTGTGGACCGCTCGCAGGATGCGCTCGATGTTGTGGGCGACGCTGCGGCGCTGAACGACGTCGCGGACCGTGTCGCGACGCGGCGGGCCGAAGCGTTCGAGGCGCTGGAAGAGCTGGCGGCCGGCGGCCGCGCGCATGAGGTGGTGATTTGCGATCCGCCGGCGTTCGTGAAAAGCCGCAAGGATCTCAAGGCCGGCGTGCGTGGTTATCGCAAACTCGCGCGGATGGCGGCGGGGCTGGTGGCGCCGGGCGGGTTCCTGTTCATGGCGTCCTGCTCGCACCTGGTCGAACCGCCGCTCTTTGCCGAACAGGTCCAGCGCGGTCTGCAGGATGCCGAGCGTGGCGGGCGGATCCTGCGGTCGTCGGGCGCCGCGCTCGACCATCCGGTTCATCCCGCCCTGCCCGAAACCGCCTACCTCAAGGCGCTGGTCTTGCAGCTCGACTGACCTCGCGGCTGTCGAAAGCCGTCGCGGAGGATGCTAGCGTCAGGGGGACCCAACCTCAGGAGATCGCCCGTGCCCGCTTCCAACCGTCGCCAGTTTCTCGGCGCCTCGACCGCGCTGATCGCCGCTGGCGCCTTCGGCCCCGCCGCCTGGGCGCAGGCTCGCGACCGCGTCGTCATCGGCATGTCGCTCGAGCCGCCCGTGCTCGACCCGACCAAGAATGCTGCCGCCGCGATCCGCGAGATCACCTACCAGAACATCTACGAGAGCCTTGGCCGGATCGACCGGACCGGCGGCATCGTGCCGGGTCTTGCCGAGAGCTGGACGATCTCGCCTGACGGCAAGACCTACACCTTCAAGCTGCGCGCCGGCGTGAAGTATCACGATGGCAAGCCGTTCAACGCCGCGGTCGCCAAGTTCTCGATCGACCGGCTCTACGCCGCCGACTCCACGGTGCCGGCCAAGTCGCTCTACACCGACATCGAGAGCGTGACCGCGGTCGATGCGACGACGCTCACCATCCAGCTGAAGAACCCCAACTCCTACTTCCTCTATTCGATCTCGCTTGGTGACGCCGCGATCCAGCATCCGGACTCGGCACCGACCAACGATAAGACACCGATCGGCACTGGCCCGTTCATGTTCAAGGAGCGTCGCGAGGGCGACTCGATCCAGCTCGTGAAGGCGCCGACGTTCCGCGACCCCGGCGCGATCAAGCTCAACACGGTGACCTTCAAGTTCGTGAAGGACGCCTCGGCCCAGGTGAACGCGCTCCTCGCCGGCGACGTCGACACGTTCCCCGGCTTCCAGGCGCCCGAGCTGGTCGACCGGCTGCGCCGCGACAATCGCTTCGCCGTGGTCTTGGGCTCGACCGAGGGCGAGGTTCTGCTCGCCACCAACAACGGCAAGAAGCCGTTCGACAATCCCAAGGTGCGTCAGGCGATCGCGCATGCGATCGACCGGGCCGAGCTGATCGCGTCGGAATCCGGCTTCGGAACGCCGATCGGCTCGCACTTCCCGCCGCACAACAAGGCCTATGTCGACCTGACCAAGACCTATCCGCTGGATATCGCCAAGGCGAAGGCGCTCCTCGCCGAGGCGGGCGTGCCCAACGGGTTCGAGGCGACGCTGAAGCTGCCGCCGGTGGGCTACGCCCAGCGGGCCGGCGAGCTGATGGTGAGCCAGCTCGGCAAGATCGGCATCAAGCTCTCAATCGTTCAGCTGCAGTGGCCGCAATGGCTCTCCGAGGTGTTCCGCGAGCGCAACTACGATCTCACCATCGTGGCGCATACCGAGGCCAACGATCTCGATCGCTACGCGCGCGACGGCTACTACTGGGGTTACGATTCGGCGGAGTTCAAGGCGAAGTGGCGCGAGGTCGTGCTGACCACCGACTTCGCCAAGCGCGACGATCTCCTGAAGGACGCCCAACGCATCCTCGCCCGCGATGCCGTGAACGGCTTCCTCTGGCAGCTCGCCAAGATCGGCGTGTGGCGCAAGGAGCTGGTCGGCATGTGGGAGAACTCTCCCACGCCCTCGATCGACCTCTCCGGGGTCCATTGGCGCTGATCGCCTCGCCGGCAGGCGCGCGATGATCGAGTTCCTGTCGCGACGCTTCGCCGCCGCGCTTCTGACGCTCGCGCTCGCGACGCTGCTGGTGTTCGCGGTCGTCGAGATCCTGCCCGGCGATCCGGCGCTCGTCATGCTGGGTACCGATGCGCGGCCTGACACGTTGGCCGCGCTTCGCGCCAAGCACGGCTTCGACCGGCCGCTCGGCGAGCGCTACGTGTCCTGGATCGCGGGTCTGCTGACCGGCGATCTCGGCGCCAGCCATGCCTATGGCACGCCGGTCGCGAAGCTGATCAACGATCGTCTGCACGTGACGTTGCCGCTTGGAGCGATGGCGCTCTCCTGGGCGACCCTGATCGCCATCCCGCTCGGGGTCTATGCCGCCTGGCGCCACAACAGCGCCGGCGACTGGGGCGTCATGACCTTCAGCCAGCTTGGCATCTCGATCCCCAATTTCTGGTTCGGGATTCTTCTGGTGCTCCTGTTCGCGGTCACGCTGGGCTGGTTCCCGTCCGGCGGCTTTCCCGGCTGGAAACAGGACGTCGGCAAGTCGCTGCACGCGCTGGTCCTGCCGGCCCTGTCGCTGTCGCTCGGCGAGATCGCCATTCTCGCCCGCGTCACGCGCTCGGCCATGCTGGACACGCTGCGCGAGGACTATGTGCGGACCGCCCGCGCCAAGGGCGCCGCCGAGGGTGCGGTGCTGTTCCGTCACGCGCTGCGCAACGCGCTGATCCCGGTCACCACCGTTGCCGGTCTGATCGCGGGATTCCTGATCGGTGGCGCGGTCATCATCGAGAGCGTCTTCCGCCTGCCCGGTGTCGGCTCGCTGGTCTACGACTCAATCAACAACCGCGATCTCATCGTCATCAAGAACGTCACCATCCTGTTCACGGCGCTGGTGCTCGCGGTGAATCTCCTGGTCGATCTCGCCTACGCGGTGCTCGATCCCCGGCCCAAGGTGACCGCATGAGCGCGATCGCGACCTTTGCCGGCCGCGCCCGCCGCCACGGCTCCTTCCGCATCGGGGCACTCCTGCTGCTGCTGTTCGCCGGCACCGCGCTTCTGTCGCTCTTCTGGACGCCGCATGGCGCGGAGACGGTGGCGATGCGCCTGCGCCTGCAGCCCGCGTCGGCGACGCATTGGCTCGGGACCGATCATCTCGGTCGCGATGTGCTGTCCCGCATCATGGTGGGAGCGCAGACCTCGATCGCGGTCGGCCTGCTTGCCGTCACGCTCGGCATGGGCGTGGGCGTGGCGTTGGGCGCCTGGGCGGCCGCGCGGCGCGGTTGGGTTGACGAGGCGCTGTCCCGCAGCTCCGACCTGATCTTCGCCTTCCCCGCGGTCTTGATCGCGATCCTGATCGCGTCAGTGCTGGGGGCGAGCGCCACCAACGCCGTGCTCGCCATCGCGATCTTCAACGTGCCGGTTTTCGCGCGGGTGACGCGGGGCGCCGCCCTCGCCATGTGGGGCCGCGACTTCGTGCGGGCGGCGACGGCGATGGGGCAGGGGCCGCTGCGCATCACGCTTCGCCACATCCTGCCCAATGTCGCATCGGTACTGATCGTGCAGGCGACGATCCAGTTCGCGGTCGCGATCCTGGCTGAGGCCGGCCTGTCCTACCTCGGGCTTGGCGCGCAGCCGCCGATCCCGTCCTGGGGCCGCATGCTGCGCGACGCCCAGACCTACATTTTCCAGTCGCCCGAGCTTGCGATCTGGCCGGGTCTCGCGATCGCGCTCGCCGTGCTCGGCCTCAACATGCTGGGCGATGGACTGCGCGATCTGCTGGACCCGCGTCTGCGGCTGATGCGGGTGGGATAACGTTCCGCGGAAGGGAGCATCGAGATGGATGCGAAGGCGGTCGAAGTGTTGGCGCGGGAGGCGGGTCTCTCACGCGCGCTGGACAAGTTTCCCGACGACGTCGCCGCGGCGGCGGCGCAGGCCGCCGATCTCGCCCGGCGGTTGGGGCCACCGGCTGATCCGCTGGCGGAGCCTTGGCCGCCGATGAAGGTGGGAGCGCCGCGATGAGCGATCCCTCCCTTCTCTCCGCGGTCGAGGCGGCGCGGGCCATGGCGGCCGGCAAACTCTCGCCGGTCGACCTCCTTGACGCTTATCTCGCGCGCATCGACCGCCACGAGGCGGCGCTCAACGTCTTCATCGCGCTGGACCGCGACGCCGCGCGGACCGCCGCACGGGCGGCGGAGGCGGAGCTGCGCGCCGGTCGCCGGCGCGGGCCACTGCACGGACTGCCGATCGGCATCAAGGACATCGTCGATGTCGCGGGCCTGCGGACCACCTGTCATTCGCGTCTGCGGCTCGACGCGCCGCCCACGATCGAGGATGCGGTCTGTGTCGCCGCGCTGCGTGGCGCGGGTGGACTGGTCGTTGGCAAGCTCGCGACGCATGAATTCGCGATCGGCGGGCCGAGCTTCGATCTTCCCTTTCCGCCAGCGCGCAATCCGTGGAACCGCGACCACCACCCCGGCGGGTCGTCGTCGGGTTCGGGCGCGGGCCTCGCCGCCGGCTTCTTTCCGCTGGCCGTCGGAACCGACACCGGGGGCAGCGTGCGCAATCCCGCGAGCGCTTGCGGAGTCGTAGGTCTCAAGCCGACCTACGGGCTGGTCTCGCGCCGCGGTGTGCAGCCGCTGTCCTTCACGCTCGATCACGTGGGACCGATGGCGCGGACCGTCGCGGACTGCGCGTTGATGCTTCAGGTCATGGCGGCGCACGATCCGGCGGATCCGGGCAGCGCACCGGCGCCTCGGGTGGACTATGCGCGGTCGCTTGAGAGCGGCGTGCGCGGCCTGCGTATCGGGGTGGTGCGGCACTTCCACGACGCCGACCACGTCGCCCATCCCGGGGTCGCGGCCGCGCTGGACGAGGTCGTGCGCACGCTCGCCGCCGAGGGCGCACAGGTCGCCGACATCCGTCTGCCGCCGCTCGCCCGCTTCGCGACCGTCAACCGCGTTATCCTGATGGCGGAGGCCTTTGCCATTCACGGCAACGATCTGCGCGAGCGACCCGAAGGGTTCTGCCAGTCCAGCCGGCGGCGCATGCTGGTCGGCGCTTTCGTGGGCGGCGCCGACTATGTGCAGGCCAACCGGCAGCGGTTGGAGTTGATGGTGGCTGTCGATGCCGCGCTGGCCGAGGTCGATGTGCTGCTGTGCGCCAGCTCCATGGATCCGCCGTGCCGCATCGACGATGCGGGCGAGGTCGAACGCACCTATCCCCGCCAGGCGCGGACACCGTTCAACGTCACCGGCCATCCCGCGCTCGCCATGATGTCGGGCCTGTCCCGGGATGGCTTGCCGCTGTCGGTTCAGTTCGCCGGTCGCAACTTCGATGAGGCGACGGTGCTGCGGGTGGCGCGCGCCTGGGAGCGGGCCAGCGGGATCGATCGCAAGCGACCGGCGCTGGCGGCTTGACGCCCCACCCCGGCGGGTCTAGCGGTTGGCAGATCGTCGGGGGTAGCAATGCGCGTTGCCGGTGTCATGGGCGTTGCGGTCTTGTCCGCGCTGGGCATCGCTCCGGCGTTGGCCGACATGGCGAAGTGCCTCGCTCAATGCCTGGGCGCAGCGCTACGAGATCAATTCCTCGCAACGTCACGACATCCAGCGCGCTGAGGCCGAGATCGCGATGGGTTACTGCAGCAGCCCCGACGCCGCGAAGGGCATAGCGATGCTGGAGGCGATTGCCTGGCGCGGTGGCCGCCCCCAACCGCCGCAACCGCCCACCGCCATGGATCGCTGCCGGCAAGCCTATGGGATGGCCTTTCGCTACGAGATCAATCCGACGCAGCGTCACGACGGGCAGAAGGCAGAGGCCGACCTCGCACTGATGTATTGCGGCGGCGGTGACATGACCAAGGGCATGGACATGCTGGGCGAGATTCTCTCGCGCGGGCACCTCCCCATGCCGGGACGCTGACCCAGGCGGGTCAGGTCTTGCCGCGCGCCGGCATCAGGGCAAGCCACAGCGAGGCGACGGAACAGGCGAGTGCGCCGGCCTGCAGGGCGGAGAGGGGCTCGCTCAGGATCAGCACACCGCTTGCCACCGCCACCATCGGCACCGTGATCGAGGCCAAGGCCGCCACCTGCGTCGGCAGCAGCGCCACCAGGGCGAACCAGATGGCGGTGCCCAGCGCCATCGGCACGACGCCGGTGTAGATCATCGAGATCAGCGAGGGCAGCGGCGGCCATTCCTTCGGCAGCCCGTCGATCAGGAGCGCCAGCGTCACGCCGGGCACCGCCGAGATCAGGATCTGCCAGAAGGTCAGCGACATCTTCATGTCGCCCCAGTCGGTACGCTTCATCACGAAGGTGCCGAGCGCCCAGCAGAAGCCGGCCAGCAAACCGAACAGCAGGCCGAGCGGCGCCCCGGCGTAGCTCGCGAAGTTCGGCATCATCAGTGCGCCGACGGCGGCGGCGCCGAGCGCCAGCGCGGCGAGCATGCGGGGCGTCAGCGTCTGGCGGAACAGCACAAATCCCAGCAACGCGACCCATAGCGGCATGGTGTAGGCCAGCACCGAGGCATGACCGGACGGAATGTAGAGAACCGCGAGTGCGGTCGTGATTCCCCAAATGCCGACATTCAGGATCGACGCCGCGATCAGCGCCGGCCAACGGCCCGGCGGCACCGCGAAGCTCTCGCGCCGGATCGCCACGATCGCGAACAGCATGAGCGTGGCGGCGATCAGCACGCCGGCGCGGAACGTCCAGACCGAGAGCGAGTCGAGGGCGATCCGGAAGAGCGGCCAGTTGGTACCCCAGACGAAAGTCAGCGCCGCCAGCAGGGCAAGCGCGCGGGCCGGCGGTCGCGCCACGGATCAGCTCTGGAATTCTTCCGGCGCGCTGAAGAAGCAGCCGTCGATGCGCCAGCTGCCGTCGGGCATGCGGCGCATGATGTAGTTGGCGGTGCGGGCCTGGCCGTCCTCGCCGATCACGTGAACCTTCTGCAGCGGCTGCCCCTCGATTGCGCCGAGAGCGCGGAACTCGAACACGCGAGGCCGGTACACGGGACGATACCCCTGCCGCACCATGTCGATGAAGATGTCGGGCGTGCCGAACATCGACTGGATGCCGGGGGAGGCGTAGCCGAAGGCTGCGGCCGCGTCGTCGCGGCGGAACGCGTCGAGCTGGCGCTGGATCGTGTCGCGGATCGCGGCCGCGTCATCGGCGCGCGCAGGAGCACCCAGCGTCAGGCCAAAGGCGATGAGAAGGAGGGAAAGCCAGCGCATCGCGTCAGCGCCGGAGCGGGCCCGCCGGGCCCGCGCCTCAGCGTGTGTTGGGACGGGCGTCGCCCAGCTGGGTCGGCGCGCCGGTCGCCGGCAGTGCAGCGCCGCGCCGCGTGGTGGTCGTGGCACGCGTTCCGCCCGGGTTGCCCAGTCGGCCGATATTCACGCCGTAAGACAGCGCCGCGAGGTTCGAACGTTCACCGGCAAGGAAGCCGTTCTGGCGGGCGATCTCGCCGTTCAAGTCGCCGATCAGCCGGTCGATCACCTGGATCGAGCGGTTGGTGTCGTTCTCGATGGCCCGGAGCTGGCGGTGGTCTTCGTCGACCGCGCCGCCGACAGCGTAGGTGCTGCGGATCGTGTCGAGCAGGTAGCCCGCCACCGACGCCTGCGTGGTCACCTGACTGGCGAGCGAATTCAGCTGGCCGACGCCCACCGTCACGGTGTCGAGCCGGGTCTGCGCCTCGTTCCACTGGCGTCCGAGATCGGGGTTACCCGGGGTCGTGCCGGCCTGCAGGCGCGAGGTGATCTGGCCGACCAAGCCGTTGTAGTTTCGGGCATCCGCCGCGACCTGGCCGCGCACCGAATTGAGTGCCGCCTGCTGGGCGTTGATGCCGGCGGCCAGTGCCGTCTGGTCGGCGCGCAGTTGTTGCACGCGCTGTTGCACGGTTTGGGTGCCGGTCTGCGTGACGCCTGACCCTCCACCCCCGCCGCTGGCGGAGAACGGAGTATGCGGGGTCGACAGCCACTCGCAACCGCTCAAAGCGACAACCGCCAGGAGGAGGGCGGATCGTTGGATTTTCAGCGCCATTCTTGGCCTCGAAACTGCCCAGCCAATGTCTATTGGGCGTCTCCGACCCGTCCATCCCAAATCCGGGACCGACCGGCGCGGGACACCGACCCCAAAACCGACAAGTAGGTCATCGTACCCGAAAGCGGGGGATACCCACAAGCGGCGATTTTCGAGGCAGGCGAACCACTTGGCAGGCGTTTTGACGCAAAATGGCGGCGATGATGCAAGCTTTTTCGGCCGGCCAGCCGCCGCGACTCGCGCTCCGGCGCCCAAGCTTGCCTCGCGGGGGCATCTTCATTAGTTTGCGCCGCTCTTTTGGGCCTCAGGACAGGCCCCGGAACGAGGGCGCCCGTAGCTCAACTGGATAGAGCATCTGACTACGGATCAGAAGGTTAGGAGTTCGAATCTCTTCGGGCGCGCCACTTTCTTCCACGGGTCCGCGGCCCTGAGCCGGCGGCATCCCAGGTAAACCAAGACATGACAAAGCCTTTACCGGCCCGCGCGGTTCCCTTCTTCGATTGGAAGGCGATGTTCGCGGAGGACCCGGATGGGTTCACAGAGACTTTTCGCGCGACGCTTGGCGGCGGCGGGATCATCCTGCAAGCGGCCGTCGACGAGTTCGAGGCGCGGCTGGCGGCCTATGTCGGCACGGCGCACGCGGTCGCCACCTCGGACTGCACGAACTCCATGCATCTCGGCCTTCGGGCGCTCGAGATCGGGCAGGGCGCCGAGGTCGTGATCTCCTCCCACACCTTCATCGCCACAGCCCAGGCTGTGCATTTTGCGGGCGCGGTCCCGGTGCCTGCCGATATCGGCGGGGACTGGATGATCGATCCCGCGTCTGTGGAAGCCTCGATCACGCCGCGCACGCGGGCGATCATGGTGACGCAGCTGAACGGCCGGGTCTGCGACATGGACGCGATCCGCGCGATTGCCCAACGCCGCAAACTCCTGGTCCTGGAAGACTCGGCGCAGGCGCTGGGCGCCTCGTTTCGCGACATCCGTGCCGGCGCGTTCGGGACGTTTGGGGCGTTCAGTTTCTATCCCAGCAAGCTGCTCGGCACCTTCGGCGATGGCGGCGGAATCACGACCGGCGACAAAGGGTTCGCCGACACCATCTTCTCGATGCGCAATCACGGCGCCAATCGCGCCAAGCAACTCGATCCCAACGGCACGGTTTGGGCGACCAACTCGCGGCTGGACAATCTCCGGCCCGAGATCGTCTTCCACGCTGCGGCGCTGAAGCACGTGCCCCTGGTCGAAGCCAATCCGCTCGAGGCATCTGGACCAATGTCGTGGGCACGCGCAATCTCTGCGACGCGGCGATTGCTGCCGGCGCGCAGGCGCTGGTCATGATCTCGACCGACAAGGCGGTCAACCCGACCAACGTGATGGGCGCTACCAAGCGCGCCGCCGAAAGCTATCTTCAGGCGCGCGCGCTCGAGCCCGAGGCGGGCGGTCCCCATCCGGACTTCGTGGCGGTGCGCTTCGGGAACGTGTTGGGCTCGGCGGGGTCGGTGGTGCCGCTGTTCGAGCGGCAGCTGAAGGCGGGTGGTCCGCTCACCGTCACCCATCGCGACATCGAACGCTACTTCATGACGATCCGCGAGGCGGTGCAGCTCGTCCTGCAGGCTTCGGCCTATGGCGTCGCTCACGACGAGACGCAGGGCCGGGTATTCGTGCTCGACATGGGACGGCCGGTGAAGATCGTCGATCTCGCGCGCCAGATGATCCGCCTCGCCGGCCTGCGGCCGGAGCTTGATATCAAGATCGAGTTCACCGGCCTGCGCCCGGGCGAGAAGATGACCGAGGAGCTGTTCCACGGCAGCGAAGAGGTTGGCGCCACCGGCATCCCGCGCGTCAATCTCGCGGCGCCGCGCACCCTTGGCCTGGAGGCGATGGCGGGTCGGCTCGCCGATCTGGAGCGGGCGTGCGCGGGCGCCGACCGCGACGCTGCGCTCGCGATCCTGCGCGAGATCGCACCGGAATGGACGTCGGGCTCGGCGGCGACATGAGCGCGTGCGCGATCCTGATCACCGGCGCGTCGTCGGGGATCGGCGCCGCTTGTGCGCGTCGGCTGGCGGGCCCGGGCGTTGCGATCGCCGTCCACGCGCGCCGCAATCTGGAAGGCGCGCTCGCTGTCGCCGCCGAAGTCGTCGCGCGCGGCGGCACGGCGACGACGGTTGCCGGCGATCTTGCCGAGGCCGGCACGGCCGCGCGTCTGGTCGAGGAAACCGTCGCCGCCTTCGGCCGGCTCGACGTCGCCATCGCCAACGCGGGCTTCGCCGACCGGCGCGGCATCGACGAACTCCAGCGTGCCGATGTCGAGGCGAGCCTATCCGCCATGCCGACGGCTTTCTGGGAACTCGCCAAGGCGTTTCGCCCGCATCTGGTCACCGCCGGACCTCGCGGCCGGCTGATCGGCATCTCCTCGTTCGTGGCGCATGTCCATGGCGGTGGCCTGCCGCGCTTTCCTGCATCCGCCGCGGCCAAGGCCGGGCTTGAGGCCTTCGCCCGCACCTTCGCGGCCGAGATCGCGAGCTGCGGTGCGACCGTGAACTGCGTGGCGCCCGGCTTCGTCGAGAAGGACCCCAGCGCCCACGCGGCGGTCCCCCGGGCGCGCATGGCCGAGATCGCCGCCCTGATCCCGCTCCGCCGCTATGCGAAGCCGGAGGAGATCGCGGCCGCCGTGGCGTTCCTCTGTTCGGAAGACGCCGCTTACATCACCGGCCAGACCCTCCACGTGAACGGCGGCTTGGACCTTTAGCCGGGCGGCCCGGCGGGCTAGAGTGGACCGATCATGAACAGGCCCGTCGCCCCGGACTGGTTCGCGCGCGCGTCGCTCGCGGAGCTCTGCTCCAAGCGCGGCGACGTCACGTCGCCCTGCGCCAACTGCGGGGCGCGTGAGTTCAATGTCTGTCAGCCGCTTGATCCCGATCGCCAGACGGCGCTTTACGCGCTTGCCACCCGTCTCACCTGGAAGCGGCGTGAGCGGCTGTTTGGAAGTGGCGACCGCGCGCGGCATGTCTTCAACATCACCGAAGGGACGATCGCGCTGTCGCGGTCGTTGGGTGATGGTCGGCGGCACATCTTCGGCTTTCTCTTGCCAGGCGATTTCGTGGGTTTCGAGAGCTCCGGCAGTCATAGCTGCGACGCCGAAGCGTTGACCGATGTGCGTGCCTGCCGGTTCGACCGACCGGCGTTCGACGCCTTCATGCGCGCCAACGGCGATGTGGCATTGCGGCTTGCGAGCCTCGCCTCCAACGAACTGGCGCAGTCCAACGACCACGAGGTCCTGCTGTCGCGCAAGACGGCGGTCGAGCGCATCGCGACCTTCCTTCTCGATCTCAAGCGGCGGGCGGGCGAGCGGCATCTGCGCACCAAACCACTGGCGTTGCCCATGACGCGCGCCCAGATCGCCGACTATTGCGGCCTCACCATCGAGACGGTGAGCCGCGTGTTCGGGCGGCTGAAGTCGTCCGGCGCGATCGAGCTGGAGGGCACCGCCGCGGTGCGGCTCCTCGACGAGGACCGGCTGCGGGCGTTGTCTGAAACCGACACGGGCGAGGAAACGCCCGACCGTTGACGTGGATCAAGCCGCTCCGGGCGCCACTTCCCCACATTAGCCGGGTCACCGGTTACAGGAGGGGACGATGGCCTACCGGACCATATTGGTGGATTGCGACGCGAGCCGCGCGGGCCCGCACCGTTTGGGCGTGGCGACCGAGCTTGCCCGTCGCTTCTCCGCGCATCTCGCGGGTGTCCATGTGCGCGCCCGCTTCGAGGCGCCGATGTTCACCGATGCGGGCCTCGCCATGGACGCGCTTTACCGTGCCTATGAGAAGGACGTGCGGGAGAGCGAGGCCACAGCCCAGGTGCGCTATACGCAGGCGGTCGCGGGCAAGGGCCTGTCCAGCGAGTGGCGGGTGGCCGATGGGCCGGCCGACGAGGCTCTCGCGGTTCAGACGCGCTACGCCGATCTCGTGGTGCTGGGCCAGTCCGATCCTGATGACGTCTACGCTTTGCCGGACCTCCCGGACACCGTGGCGCTCGCCACCGGTCGGCCGGTGCTCGTGGTGCCGCACATCGGCGCGGCGCGCCCGCCGGGATCGAAGGTGTTGCTGGCCTGGAACGCAAGCCGCGAGTCCGCGCGCGCCGCGACCGACGCCCTGCCGTTCCTGGTGAAGGCCGGGCGGGTTGACGTGTTGGTGATCGATCCCGTGGAGAGCGAGGGTGGTCATGGGCCTGAGCCGGGCGCCGACGCCGCGACTTGGCTTGCGCGCCATGGCGTGAAGGTCACCGTCCATCGCGACACCGCGGCCGACAGCGATGTCGGCGCGACCATTCTCTCCCGTGCGGCCGATCTCGATTCCGACCTGATCGTGATGGGTGTCTATGGCCACTCGCGTCTGCGCGAGATGGTGCTGGGCGGCGCCAGCCGCACCCTGCTGCAGAGCATGACGGTCCCGGTGCTGATGTCGCACTAAGTAAATGCGCGCCGCCATCCTGGGAGGCGCCGCCTACGGTGCCGCGATGTTCCTCCTGGGTTTCGCGGTCGGCACGGTGCGGGTACTGGCGCTGGCACCGGCGCTGGGAGAAGAGGCGGCGCTGGCGGTCGAGCTGCCGGCGATGGTTCTTGCCGCCTGGGTTCTGTGCGGCTGGTCGATCCGGCGCTGGGCCGTTCGACCGGCACTGAAGCTTCGCATCCTGATGGGCCTGACCGCGTTCTGCGCGCTGATGGTGGCGGAGTTCGGCCTGGCGGTCGTCGGGTTCGGCCGCGACCCAACCGATGAGCTCAGGCGCGTTCTTTCCTGGCCCGGCGCGCTAGGTGTGCTCGCCCAGATCGCCTGCGCGGCCTTTCCGCTCCTTCGCGGACGCTGAGGCTTGCCGCGGGCGCCGTCGTCAGGAGCCGCGGACGGCAACCATGCGGCGGACGGAGACGATGCGGAATGGGCGGGCGACACCGTCGTGCTCGGTCACGGTGACGTACTCGCCCTCGACGAAGCTGTGACGGTCGAAGCGGAAGATCGCCTCGTCGTCGGCGTCATCGTTCGGTCTATAAGAGAAAGCCCAACGCCCGTCGCGACGATGGATCAGCGTGCCATGCTCGTCGTTGGCGCGCGGCTGGAAGCGCCGCACGGTGCAGGCTTGGCGATACTTGCGCCAACCGTCGGGATCGAGATGCCCGTCCGCCAGCAGGGGTGCCGTGAACTCATAGCCGTGCCGTGAGTCGCCGTGAGGCGCTTCCGCAGTGCGGGCAAGTTCCAGACGAATTCGCACAAGACCCATGGAGAACCTCCGTCCCGCTCAATGTGGCGCGCCGCGCGCGCGCGCGTCTTGAGCGAGGTCAAGGTCGGAACGGATTGACGCCGGATGGCGAAGCATAGCAAGCTTGCGTGACGACGGGGACACAAGGAGGCGATGACCTCCGGCCCGGCGTGCAAGGGTGTCGTGCGCTGGACCCGCGCGACCGACAGGGAGGACTGAAGCCACACGTCGCGCCATGCGGCGTGCGGGCGCCGTTCCTTCCTGGCCCATGCGGTCCGGAGGTGCGCATGGGCCGGCAGATCGTTCACCGCCTGCTGATTTCGTTTCCCGCGCTGCTGGGCGTGCTGTTCCTGTGCTTCTGCCTGCTGCAGGTCGTGCCGGCAGATCCCGCGATCATCATCGCCGGTCCCGACGCCCGTCAGGAGACGATCGACGCCATCCGCCGCGATCTCGGTCTCGACCGGCCCATCATCTTCCAGTTCGTCGACTATATCGGCCGCGTTCTGCGCGGCGATCTCGGGCGCTCGATCATTTCGAACAAGATGGTGAGCGAGGAGCTCGCCCACACGATCGGCCCGACGGTCGAGCTGATGCTGGGCGGCATGCTGTTCGCCGTGCCGATCGGCCTCTTTCTCGGCACGCTCGCTGCCGTCCAGCGCGGCGGCATGCTCGATCGGATCATCATGGCCTTCTCGGTCGCGGGCGTGTCGATGCCGATCTTCTTCATCGGCCTGCTGCTGATCCAGTATGTCGGCTTCAAATGGGCGCTGCTTCCCTTTACCGGGCGTACCGGCCCAGTCTGGGCCGGCGGCCTGCCGAGCCTGGTGTTGCCCGCCCTGACGCTGGGCAGCGTCCTGATCGGACCGATCGCGCGACTGACGCGGACCGCCGTGCTTGAGGTGCTGGGTGCCGACTTCGTGCGCACCGCGCGCGCCAAGGGCCTGCGCGAGGCGACGGTGATCCTGCACCACGCGTTGCGCAACGCGCTCATCCCGGTGGTGACGCTGATCGGACTTCAGGCGGCCTTCCTGCTGGGCGGCGCGGTGGTGACCGAGACGATGTTTTCCTGGCCGGGCGTCGGGCGTCTGGCGGTGGGCGCCATCGTGTCGAGCGATTTCCCGACGGCGCAGGGCGCGATCATGATCCTGGCGATCGCCTTCCTCGTCATCAACCTCATCGTCGACGTGCTCTACGTCTATCTCGATCCGCGGGTGCAGCGCTCATGACGGCCGAAACCCTCCACGCCAACGCCGCATCCGACTCCGCGGCCGGGCCTACCCTGCCGGGTCGCGCCCATTTGTTGCGCCGGCTCATGCGCGATCGGATCGCCGCCGCGGCCGCGCTGGTCCTGGGAACGGTCGTGCTGGCGGCGGTCTTCGCGCCGCTGGTGTCGCCCTACGATCCGTACCTCACCGACCTCACCAAGGTCATGCGCCCGCCCGATGCCCAGCACTGGTTCGGCACCGACAATACCGGTCGCGATATCTTCAGCCGTACCATCTATGGCGCGCGCAACACCCTGATGCTGGGGCTGGTCGGCGTGATCTTCGGCGGCCTGTTCGGCGGCGTGCTGGGCATCCTCGCGGCGTTCTATCAGCGCCTCGACGGGCCGATCATGCGCCTGGTCGACGTGATGCTGGCCTTCCCGGCGATCCTGATCGGCCTCGCCGTCGCCGCCATCTTCGGCGCCGGCCTGGCCGCCGTGGTGATCGCGCTGGTGGTGGCAACCGTACCGGACGTGGCGCGCGTGGCGCGTGGCGCGGCGGTCGGCGTGATGGGCCAGGAATTCATGGAGGCGGGGCGCGCCGTTGGCGTGTCCGACCGTACATTGATGTGGCGGTACCTCACGCTCAATTGCATCTCGACGATCTTCGTGTTCCTCACCCTGCGCTTCGGCCAGATCATTCTGATCGGCTCGGCGCTCGGCTTCCTCGGCATGGGCGCGCAGCCGCCGACCGCCGAGCTCGGCATGATGGCCGCGCAAGGCCGCGACTTTCTCTTCATGGCGCCGCATATCGCGACGATTCCCAGCCTCGCGATCTTCGTGATCGTGCTGGCGGCGAACCTGCTCGGCGACGCCATGCGCGATGTCCTAGACCCGAGGCTCCAGCAATGATTCGTATCGCCATGCTCTCGGCCGCGCTCGCGGCCACCGTCGCGTCGGGCGCCGCCGCACAGACGCTGAACCTGATGCGCAACATCGACGCGCCGCACTACGACCCGGCGCGCACATCCGCTGGCGCCACCGCTGAGGTAGCGTTCCTGCTGGGCGACACGCTGGTCGGGCTCGACTACGACCTCAAGACGGTGACGCCGCTCCTTGCCACGTCCTGGACGGTTAGCCCCGACGGCAAGCTCTATACCTTCAAGCTGCGCGACGACGTCTCGTTCTGCAGCGGCAAGAAACTCACCGCCGCGGACGTCGTCTACAGCCTCAAGCGCGTGGTCGATCCCGAGACCAAGTCTCCGTTCACCTGGCGTATGGGCGCGGTGAAGGATATCCGTGCGCCCGACGCCACCACGGTCGAGTACGAACTCGAGAAGCCGTTCAGCGAGTTGCTACTGCAGCTCACCAACTTCCACGCCACCATCCTCAACCGCGAGAGTGTCGAGGCGCTGGGAAGGGACTTCGGCGTCAAGGGATTCGACGGCACCGGGCCGTACTGTTTCCAGAGCTGGGAGCCGCGCAACCAGCTCGTGGCGATGCGTCACGCTGCCTACCGCTGGGGACCTCCGCTCTATCAGAATCGCGGGCCCGCCAAGTACGAGCGCGTGGTCTGGCGTATCGTGCCTGAAGAGGCCGCGCGTCTCGCCGCCATGGCCAGTGGCCAGATCGACATGACCTACTCCATGCCGGATCAGTACCTGCCGCAGCTGGAACGGGTGCCCAACCTGCAGGTGCTGCGACCGGCCGCCGATCTCCGGCTGCTGTATTTCGGCTTCAAGACCAGCCGCGAAAACGTGTCGGACGTGCGGGTGCGCACCGCGCTCAACCTTGCCGTCGACCGCAAGCAGATTGTGGACGCGATCTATTTCGGCAATGGCCAGCCGGCGTCGACCTACTTGCACCCCAAGACACCCGACTTCGATCCCGCCGTGACGCGCCGGCTCGGCGACTACGACGTCGCGGCGGCGGAGAGGTTGCTCGACGAGGCCGGCTGGAGAATGGGCCCCGACCGCTTCCGCTACAAGGACGGCAAGAAGCTGACACTCCTGCTCTACGGGTTCGCCGGCGGTCGCTCGCCCAAGGTCGGCGAGGCTGTGCAGGGCTTCTGGCGGCGCATCGGCGTCGACCTGCAGCTGCAGATGTGGGACGGCACCATCGTCTTCTCCAAGCTCGCGCAGCAGGACTACGACATGTGGTCCATCGCGTTCCCCTACTCGAGCGCGGGCGACGCGCTGCGCCTCTACTTCCATTCGACGAACATTCCCTCGCCCAACCGCATGAACTGGAAGGATCCCGAGACCGACCGCCTCCTCGATGCCGGCGTATCGGCGCTGGACGACAAGACGCGATTAGAGGCGTTCGCCGGAGTCCAGAAGATCGTGCACGAGAACGCGCTCTGGGTACCGCTGGTGCACGAGGGGTTGGCGCTCGTTGTGAACCGCCGGGTGAAGAAAGCCCGCGCCCACCATGTCTACACATCGATGATCTACAAGGCGTTGGACGTGTCGCCGTAAGGGCGCGCAGTCAGGGGAGGCAACCATGAGGGCGTTTCTCGGTACCGTGTTCGCCGCCACCGCGCTGGCGGCGCTTGCCGCGCCGTCGGGCGCGCAAACGCTGCGCATGATGAAGTCGATCGACGCGCCACACTATGACTCGCAACGGACAACTTGGGGGCCGACCTCGGACATCGTGAATATGTTCCAGGATACGCTGGTGGCGCTGGACTGGGACGGCAAGACGCCGATCCCCTATCTCGCCAAGTCGTGGACGGTGAGCCCCGACGGCAAGCTCTATACCTTCAAGCTGCGCGACGATGTGTCGTTCTGCAGCGGCAAGAAGTTCACCGCAGAGGACGTCATCTACAGCTTCAAGCGGTTGAAGGATCCCGAGACTCGCGCGCCCTATCACTGGCGGGCCGGCAACATCAAGGAACTGCGAGCGCCCGATCCCTACACCGTCGAGTACGAGCTGAACGAGCCCTATTCGGAGCTCCTGCTGCAGCTCACCATGTATACCGCCTCGATCCACAACAAGGAGAGCGTCGAGGCGCTGGGCAAGGACTATGGGATCAAGGGTGCCGATGGCACAGGTCCGTGGTGCTTTGTGTCGTGGCAGCCGCGGACGGAGGTCGTTCTGAAAAGGCACGACGCCTACCGTTGGGGGCCGTCGATGTACAAGAACAAGGGTCCGGTGAAATTCGAGCGGCTGTCGGTTCGCATCGTGCCGGAGGACTCCGCCCGCGTGGCCGCGATGATGGGTGGCCAGTTCGACATCACCCACCAGTTCCCCGCGCAGTTCATCGCCCAGGCCAAGGCCGCGCCGACGCTGCAGGTCCAGGACGCGGTGCCGAACTTCCAGCTGCTCTATTTCGGTTTTAAGACGACCCGCCCGATGGTCGCCGACAAACGCGTCCGCGAGGCGATGAGCATCGCGATCAACCGCGCCGAGATCGCCAAGGGTATCCTGCTAGGCAACGCCGATCCCGCCTTCACCAACGTCGATCCGCAGGCGCTCGACTTCGCAGCCGAGACCAAGGGGATCGTGAAAGAAGATCTGGACCGTGCGCGCAAGTTGCTCGACGAAGCCGGCTGGAAGGTCGGCGCCGATGGCATCCGCGAGAAGGATGGCGTCAAGCTCCAGCCGAAAGTCTACTTCACCCAGGCCGGCAACACGCCGCGCGTCGCCGAAGCGATCCAGGGTTATCTCCGCCGCATCGGCGTGCAATGGCAGCTCCAGCCCTGGGACTCGACGATCGCCGCGGCCAAGATGGCCGAGCAGGACTACGAGATCTGGTCGGTCACGGTGCCCTACCTGTCGGCCGGCGACCTGATGAACATCTACTTCGACTCGCGCAACATCCCGACCCCCAACCGCATGAACTGGAAGAACGAACAGACCGACCAGTGGCTGAAGGAGGGGCGTACCGCGCTCACCGAGAAGGATCGTGCCGCGGCCTACGCCAAGGTGCAGAAGCAGATCACCGAAGAACATCTCTGGATCCCGGTGCTCAACATCAACATGCACATGGTGTCGAACCGCAAGCTCAAGGTCTCGAAACCGCACATGATCTACCAGAACACCTTCTACAAGGGCCTCGACTTCTCGCTCTGAGGTCGCGTCCGGATTTCGACGGAGGAAATGATGCGAAAGGCTCTGGCAACGATGGCGGCGCTCGCCGGCGTGGCGTTCGCGGGTGCGACCGATGCGCAGACGTTGCGCATGATGAAGTCGCTCGATGCGCCGCACTATGACGGCCAGCGCACCACCTGGTCGCCCACGTCCGACATCGTGAACATGTTCCAGGACACGCTGGTGGCCATGGACTGGGATGGCAAGACCGTCATTCCCTATCTCGCGAAGTCATGGACGGTGAGCCCCGACGGCAAGCTCTATACCTTCAAGCTGCGCGACGACGTGTCCTTCTGCAGCGGCAAAAAATTCACCGCCGCGGACGTCGTGTATTCCTTCAAGCGCCTCGTCAGCCCCGAGTTGAAGGCGCCGCTGGCCTGGCGCGCCGGCAACCTCAAGGACATCCGCGCCACCGATCCCTACACCGTCGAGTACGAGCTGAACGAGCCGTTCGCGGACCTGCTGCTCAACCTCACCATGTTTACGACCTCGATCCACAACAAGGACAGCGTCGAGGCGCTGGGCAAGGACTACGGGACGCGCGGCGCCGACGGCACCGGCCCGTGGTGCTTCGAAAGCTGGCAACCCCGCACCGAGATCGTTCTGAAGCGCCACGACGCCTACCGCTGGGGGCCGTCGATGTACCAGAACAAGGGGCCGGTGAAATTCGAGCGGCTGTCGATCAAGATCGTCCCCGAGGACGCCAGCCGCGTCGCCGCCATGCTGGGCGGCCAGTTTGATGTCACCCACCAGATTCCGCTCCAGTTCATCCAGCAGGTGAAGGCCTCGCCCAACCTCAACGTCCAGGAGGCGCAGCCCAACTTCCAGCTGATGTACTACGGCTACAAGGCCAACCGGCCGATGGTGTCGGACAAGCGGGTGCGCGAGGCGATGAACATCGCCATCAACCGCGCCGACATCGTGAAGGGCATCATGCTGGGCAACGCAAAGCCCGCTTACACCTTCATCGATCCGGCGGCGCTCGACTTCGCCGACAGCACCAAGAACATCATCAAGGAAGACGTGGCGCGCGCGCGGCGTCTGCTCGACGAGGCCGGCTGGAAGGTCGGTGCCGACGGCATCCGCGAGAAGGACGGCGTGAAGCTCGCGCCTCGGGTCTATTTCACGCAGGTCGCCTATTTCGGCCGCGTGTCGGAAGCCATCCAGGGCTACATGCGCCAGATCGGCATCGACTGGAAGGTGCAGGGCTTCGACTCGACTATCGCGTTCTCGAAGATGAGCGAGCAGGACTACGAGCTGTGGACCGTCACATTCCCGTACATGTCGGCGGGCGATCTGCTGAACTTCTACTTCGATTCCAAGAACATCCCGGCGCCCAACCGCATGAACTGGAACGATCCGGCGACGGATGACGCGCTGCGGCGCGGGCGCGCCTCGCTGACTGCGGCCGACCGCGCCAAGTACTACGCGATCGCCCAGCAGCGGGTGACCGAGGAGCATCTGTGGATGCCGGTGATGAACATCGACATGTACGTCACCAGTGTGAAGCGCCTGAAGGGCGTGCGGCCGCACATGCTGTACCAGAACACCTTCTACAAGGGGCTCGACTATTCCTTCTGATCAGCCGGAACGGCACAAGGCGGGTTCCGGCATGGCCGACGCGCTTCTGGAGGTCCGCAACCTGCGGACCTTCTTCGACACTGATCGCGGGCTTTTTCGCGCGGTCGATGGCATCGACTTCTCGGTAGGGCGCGGCCGCACCGTGGGATTGGTGGGCGAATCGGGCTGCGGCAAGAGCGTCACCTCGCTCTCCGTCATGGGCCTGGTGGCGAGCCCGCCGGGCCGGGTCGAGGCCGACGGCATCGTCTTCGACGGCCGCGACGTTCTCGCGCTCTCTGCCGACGAACGCCGCCAGCTGCGAGGCGGCAAGATGTCGATGATCTTCCAGGAGCCGATGACGTCGCTCAATCCGGTGCACACGATCGGTCGGCAGATCGTCGAGGGAATCCGTGCCCATACCGATCTGTCGCCGGCCGCCGCGCGCGATCGCGCGATCGAGGTGCTGGACCTGGTGCGCATCCCCTCGGCGCGCCAGCGCTTCGAGGAGTTCCCGCACCGTCTGTCGGGTGGCATGCGCCAGCGCGTGATGATCGCCATGGCGCTCGCCTGCGAGCCGAAGCTGCTGATCGCCGACGAGCCGACGACCGCGTTGGACGTCACCATCCAGGCCCAGATCATCGACCTGTTGCAGGACCTCCAGCAGCGGCTGGGCATGGCCGTGCTGATCATCACCCACGATCTCGGCGTGATCGCTGAGATGGCCGACGAGGTGGTGGTGATGTACGCCGGCAAGATCGTCGAAGCCGGCCCGGTCGATGCGATCTACGCCGATCCGCAGCATCCCTACACGATCGGGCTGCTGGGCTCGATCCCGCGCATGGACGTCGAGCGCGCGCGACTTGCCACCATCGAGGGCACGGTGCCGAGCCCGGCCAATCTGCCGCGCGGCTGCCGCTTCGCGCCGCGTTGTCCGTTCGCCGACGAGCGCTGCCGGGACGAACCGCCGCCGTTGCGCGAGATGGGCGCCGGCCATCGCGTGGCGTGCTGGCACGCGCCAGTGGAGCGCGCTGGAGGCGGAGCATGAGCGACGCGCCGGTTCTCGAGGTCAACGGCCTCACCAAGCATTTCCCGGTCCGCAAGGGCGTGATCCTCGCCAAGGTGGTGGGCCACGTTCGCGCGGTCGACGATGTCAGCTTCGAATTGCGGCGCGGCGAGACGCTGGCGCTGGTGGGCGAGTCCGGCTGCGGCAAGTCGACGACCGGTCGGCTGGTACTCGGATTGATGCCGGCGACCGGCGGTTCGGTCCGCTTCAAGGGCGAGGAGATGGCGGGCCGCTCGAAGCAGGAGCTGCGTCGCCTGCGCCGCCACATGCAGATCATTTTCCAGGACCCCTACGCCTCGCTCAATCCGCGCATGACCGTGGGCGAGATCCTGGCCGAGCCGATGGAGGTGCATGGGATCGGCACACCGCAAGAGCGCCAGGCCCGTGTCGGCGAGCTGCTCGGCGTGGTCGGGCTGCTGCCCGAGCACGCACGGCGCTATCCGCACCAATTCTCCGGTGGCCAGCGTCAGCGCATCGGCATCGCGCGGGCGCTCGCGGTCAATCCCGACATGATCGTCTGCGACGAGCCGGTGTCGGCGCTCGACGTGTCGATCCAGGCGCAGGTCGTGAACCTGCTGCACGATCTGCAGCGCCGCTTCGGCCTCAGCTATCTGTTCATCGCCCACGATCTCGCGGTCGTGAAGCACATCGCCGACCGGGTGGCGGTCATGTATCTCGGCAAGCTGGTCGAAATTGCCGACAAGCGCACGCTCTACGCCCGGCCGAAGCACCCCTACACCCAGGCCCTGTTGTCAGCGATCCCGACACCCGATCCGGCGGTGAAGCGCGAGCGCATCATCCTGCAGGGCGATGTGCCGAGCCCGCTCAATCCGCCGGCCGGCTGCCGCTTCAACACGCGCTGTCAGTACGCGACCGACCGTTGCCGCAGCGAGGAGCCCAAGCTGCGCGACGCGGGCGAGGGCCAGCGCGTGGCGTGCCACCATTTCGAGACGGTGCCCGCCCAAGGCGCGATCCAGGGGGTCGGCGCCATGGGCGGCAAGTTCAACGAGCGGCTGGCTGCGTTCGAGGCGGCCAAGGCGCGGCGCGCCGGCGGCTGAGCCGCCGCGTCAGTTGGTGGGCTTCTTGCCTTGCTTGTAGTTGGCGATCGCCGTGCGCAGCATGCGGTGCTCCGCGCAGCCGAACACGCAGAGCGAATCGAGCCGCGCCAGCATCTGCTCGGCCTCAGCGAGCCGGTCGAGCATCAGATAGGCCTCGCCGAGATACTCGTGCGCACCGAGGTGCTTGGCGTCGATCGCGAGCGCCTGCTGGTAGTGCGGCAGCGAGCCCTGCGGGTCGCCCGACTTGCGGGTCGCGAAACCCAGCAGGTTGTAGGCGTCGGCGTTGCGGCTCTCCTTGGCCACGACCTGCTGCAACAGCGGGATCGCGCCGCGATAGTCCTTGGCCTCGATCATCGCCTTGGCGCGGGTGAAGTTGGAATCCACCGGCCGCGAGGTCGCGGCGGGCGCCGGGTCGGACGAGCCGCCGGCTGCGAGCGCGGAGGCCGCGATGCCGAGCGCGAGGGTGGCGGCAAGAGCCAGCAGGGGCGCCTTCATGAAACACCTCCGGAAGCGCGATTCATGGCCCGCGGAGCCCACCCCCGGCAAGCCCCTCTTTATGACAAGGCTGTGAGATCGGTGGCGCGGGGGACCGCGCGGACCGCGAGCCGTCCCTGGCGGCCCCGGATATCGACCTCGTGGCGGGCGAAGCCGGCCAGTGTCTCTTCGGCTGTGGCCAGCAGGTCTTCTGACACCACAAGCTCGACGCGCAGCTCCTTGGTCATGCTTTCCAGTCGGCTTGCGGTGTTCACCATGTCGCCCACGACCGTGAGTTGGGTCGCCCTGGCGTAGCCCATCTCGCCCACGATGGCCGTGCCGGCGTGCAGGCCGATGCCGATGCGCAGCGGCTGGTCGAGGTCGCCCGACAGCGCCTCGTTCAGCTCGGCAAGCGCCACACCCATGCGCCGCGCGGCATCGAGTGCCTGGCGGCAGGCGGTGCGCTGATCGGTTTCCACGCCGAAGATCGCCATCACACCGTCACCGATGAACTTGTCGAGCCGTCCGCCCGCGGCCTCGACGGCCGCGCCGGTGGCGCGGAAATAGCGGTTCAGCAGGAACACGACATCGTAGGGCAGGCGGCCCTCGCTGATCGAAGTGAACCCGCGCAGATCGGCGAACAGGATCGCGACATAGCGCTCGCCGCCATGCGCCTGCGGTTGGCGCCGATAGGCCTCGACCGGGCCGACGGCGGCGGGCAGCAGTGGCGTCACACGGTAGCGACCAGGCGGCGGGCGGAGTTGGCAGGCCAGTCGCACATTCTCTGGCGCGCCAACGCGCTCCAGCACCTTGCGCTCCTCCGGCGAGGACGCCGGCAAACGCGCGCGATCGGTCCCACCCACCCGCACGCGGCAGGTCGAGCAGCGCCCACGCCCCCCACACACCGAGGCATGGGGCACGTCCGCCAGCCGACTCATGTCGAGCACAGTAAGGCCGGCCGGGCGCGCGAGCGGCGGCCGGTCGCCGTACTCAAGGGTCACGACGCCGGCGCGGCGCCCCCAGAGGTCGCGCAGGGGACGCATCGCAAAAGCCGCGATCAGGAGTGCCAGCAGCCCGTACTGGATCGCGTCGGTCAACGCGTAGAGGTTGGCGATGCCGGCCGCATCGGGAACGTTCGAGCGCGCGAACACCTCCCGCAGGAAACCCGGTTGCCGCGCGAGCTCGGCGAAGTCGCGCAAGGCGACGGCCGCACCCAGCAGGCCCAGCACCGGGATCAGCAAGGCGACCCCATAGAGCCAGGGCAGCGCCGGGCGGTACCACGCCTTCAGGCGCCACGCGAAGTGCAGCCCGATACAGGCATGCACCCAGACGGCGAGGGGCAGCGAGAATTGCCGCGCGAGCCCTGTCCAGGGTCCGGCGATCAGCGAGCCCAGGACCCATCCATAGCTCGGCTCGACGTCGTAGAGCAGCGCCGCGCCGCGCGTGCCCACGACATGCATCGTAGCCAGCGGCACGATCGCGCCGCCCAGCGCGAGCTGCGTCCACTCCCAGCGCGAGAGGCGCAGCGTGCGGCGTCGGAACACAGACCAGAGCGCCAGTGCCACGTGCAGCGCGAGCCCACCATAGAGCGCGGTCTGGCCGACCGGATTGTGCCACAGCACCACGAACAGGCGCCGTCCCTGCTCGAGCGCGCCCAGCGATACGATGCCGAGCGCGTGGTTCACGAGATGCGTCGTGACATAGATTAGCAGGACATAGCCCGACCAGAGTCGCAGCCGGCCGATCATCGGCTCACTCCACCAGCGCCAGCACCGCTTCGGGCGGTCGACCGACAATCGCGCGCTTGCCCGCCACGGCGATCGGCCGTTGCAGCAGAATCGGATGTGCCACAACGGCCTTCACGATGGTCGTCACGGAGAGACGGTCGCGCGCAAGGCCCGCCTTCCTGAACTCCGGCTCATCCGCCCGTACCAGCAGGGCAAGATCGCCGCCGGTCGACCGGATCAGAGTCTCGACCTCGGCGCGGCTCGGCGGCTCTTTCAGATACTCGCGGATGGCGGGCTCGATGCCGCGCGCGCGCAGGAGTTCCAGCGCCTTGCGCGACTTGCCGCAACGGGGATTGTGCCAGAGGACGATGGCCATGGATCCGAGGATGGCCACGCGCTCACTCTTCGTCCAGCGCTTCGGGTGAGGCCGCGTCAATCACCTGTCGCGCAAGCTCGTAGGAGAAACCGCCACGAGCCATCGCGGCGAGATCGCGCAGCCGCCGGTCGGCGCGCTCCGCTGGCGGACGGAAGGGCCCGAGCCGACGCCGCCGGGCGAGCGCGATAGCGGCCTGTCGTTCGCGGCGCACCGGATCGGTGCCCAGCTCCTGGTCGAGCGCCGCCAACGTGGCTTGCGCGGTGTCACCATCGACGCCTGCGCTCTTGAGGCGGCGCGAGGTGGCACGGCTCGAGCTTCCGCGCCGGTGCAGGCTGCGCGCCTTGGTCTCGGCAAAGGCGCGATCATCGACGATCCCCAGCGTCGCGAAGCGGGCGATCACCGCTTCGATCCAGGCGGGCGCTTCATCAGGCACCTCTCCGCCCGCCCGCCGTGCCCGGTGAAGCCGCCGCTGCAGGACGCGGCGCAGACCTTCCTCGGAGGCGCTGTAGCGTTCGAGATAGTGCGCCGCGCTGTTCTCCAGAGACTTCGGCGTTATCGCGCGCGGGCGCTTCACGGCCGGTAGCCGAAGCTCCGGGGTCCGGGCTTGCGCATCGGCGCGGCGAGATGGGCGAAGTCGCAGAGCAGCCGGCGCGTGTCGCGCGGATCGATGATCTCCTCGACCCCGAAACGCTCGGCGGTGCGAAAGGGCGAGCGCACGCGGTTGAGGCGCGTCTCGATGGCCGCGAGATGCGCCGCCGGATCGGGTGCGGCGGCGAGTTCGGCCTTGTAGGCGGCCTCGATGCCGCCCTCGAGTGGCAGCGAGCCCCAGTCGCCCGATGGCCAGGCGTATCGGAAATTGTACTTGCGCCAGTTCTGGTGCGCGGCGCCCGCGACGCCGAACGATTTGCGCATCAGGATCGTGCACCACGGTCCGGTCGACTGATAGATCGCGGTCAGCGCCCGCGCTCCGTGCCGGATGGTGGCCGCCTTTTCGCCGGCGACACCGATCACGAAACCCGGGATATCGACGAAGTGCACCACCGGCAGGTGGAATGTTTCGCAAAAATCGACGAAGCGCACGACCTTGTGGCTCGCGTCCGCCGTCCAGCCGCCACCATAGTGGAAGGGATCGCTCGCCAGCACCGCGACCGGCCAACCATCGAGCCGCGCCAACCCGGTCACCACCGAGCGGCCCCAGCCGCGCCCGATCTCGAAGAACGAATCCCGGTCCAGGCACGCCTCGACGATCGGGCGCACGCGATAGACCTTGCGCCGGTCGCGCGGGATTGCGCCCACCAGCCAGTCCTCGCGCCGGCCGGGATCGTCGCCGGCGGGTCCGCGTGGTGGCAGATCCCCGATCGATGAGGGCAGGTACGACAGGAATTGGCGCGTGCGCGCGAAGGCCTCGCCTTCGCTCTCCACGACATCGTCGACCGCGCCGTTGCGGCCATGGATCTCGGTGCCGCCGAGCTCTTCCTTGGTGACCGCCTCGCCCAGCCGCGCGACAACCGGCGGGCCGGCGACGAACATCTGCGAGATGCCGCTCACCATCAGCGAATAGTGCGAGCTGACCAACCGCGCCGAGCCGAGCCCCGCGACCGAGCCCAGCCCCAGCGCCACGACCGGCACGCGGGCCAGATTGTCGACCACATGCTCCCATGCCGGATTGCGCGGTACGTAGGTAAAGCCGGTCGACTCGTAGGTCTTCACAGATCCGCCGCCGCCGGTGCCATCGACCAGCCGCACCATCGGGATGCCTAGCTCGCCCGCCATCTGTTCCGACACCATCTGTTTTTCCCAGATCGAGGCGTCGGCCGCGCCCCCGCGCACCGTGAAGTCGTCGCCGCCCACCGCGACCGGTCGCCCCTCGATGCGACCGCGTCCCATCACGAAGTTCGACGCCATGAAATCTTTGAGCCGGCCGTCGGCGTCGTACTCGGCGCGCCCGGCGATGGCGCCGATCTCGTGGAACGACCCGGCGTCGAGCAGTCGCCCGATGCGCTCGCGCACCGTCAGCTTGCCGCCGTCGTGCTGGCGCTTGATCTTGTCGGGACCGCCCATGCGGCGCGCGAGCTCCTCGCGGCGACGCAGCTCGTCGATCTCGGGTTGCCAGCTCATCAGCCCTCTCCCTCAGTCGCGCAGCGCGAAGCCCAGCATTCCCTCCAGCTCGCGGATGGCCACGTCCGGGTCGCCCACCTTGATGGTGCGCATGCCCATGGCGCGGGCGGGCTTCAGGTTGATGCCGAGATCATCGAGATAGATGCAGCGCTCCGGCGCCACGCCCATCAGCTCGCAGGCATGGCGATAGATGCGCGGGTCAGGCTTGCGCCAGCCCAGCCGGCTCGACTCCACCACATGCTCGAACAGAGCCATCACCTGGGCGATGGCGGCCGCCTTCTCGGGCGCGCGTGCCATGCCGGCACCCTCGCCGGCCTTCATGTTGTTGGTGATGCAGGCGATGCGGACCCGCGCCTTGCAGCGCCGCAGCGCCTCGACCATCTGCGGCCGTATGTCGCCACTCAGTAGTTTCAGCACCGCCTGACCGTTCAGCCGGTGTCCCTGGGACGCCGCTTCGGCCTCGAAAAGTCGGGCGAACTCGGCGGTCGAGACTTCGCTTCTTTCCATACGCGCCCAGGCATTGTCGTCCGGATTGCGCGCGTTGAGCCCCCGGATGAAATTTTCCGGCAAACCGGCCTCCCGCTCGTAGCGGGCGAAGGCCTCGAAGGGGCTCGACAGGATGACCCCGCCAAAGTCCCAAAAAACGGCGTCCGTCATATTGGCATGGCTCGTATTCATGACGATGGCGTCAACTTTCCATTGATTGGGCTCATTCATGGACCTTGTAGCGCCGGTTCGCGGGAATAGGCGACTGGGCGCGGCAGGACGGGCCTGGGCCGTCCCGCTAGGAGAAATGTCATGACTGCTTCCGTGGCCCTGATGCGGCCGGATGGCCGCACGAGGCGGTCCGATGAAACCCGCCGCCGCATCGTCGAGGCGGCCCAGGCCATCGTGTTTGAGACCGGCACGGCCCCGACCGTTGTCGCGGTGGCCCGCCGGTCGGGCGTGTCGATTCGGTCGGTTTTTCAGCATTTTGGCGATGTCGAGTCGCTCTTCATCACGGTGTTCGACCGGGTGAAGGGCGGCGTCGATTGCACCCCGCTCACCGATGCGGGGGAGCCCTTCGCGCATCGACTGGAGTCGCTGCTGGAGGCCCTTGCGACGGCCTTCGACAAGATCGTGCCGCTACGCCAGGCGGCCGGCCAGATCGGTCCGGACAACGCCGCGATCGCCGAGCGGGCGCAGGCGGCACGCGCGCAGGTCCGGCGCCTTGTGGAATCGGCGCTGGGCCTTGAGCTTGCCCAGCGCGCCGAGGCGGACCGGGCCGAGACCGCGAGTGCGTTGGCCGCCGCACTGTCTTGGGACGGCTGGATCGAGTTGCGGCGGGGGCAGGGCCTGTCGCGCGACGCGGCCCTAGGCGTCTGGCGTCGGACCGTGAGCGCCCTTTTGCAGCATCCGGGGGTGCCCTGAGTCCCCTACATTTGCGACACGACGGGTCCCGAAGCGACGGTGAAACGAATTGACTCAGCGTGTATATTCAGGGAGTTAACAGCCCCTCCCGCCGCCAAAACCGAAGAACGATGGCCGCGCCAAATACCCATGAGGATTTCGCTCGCGAGGAGCATATCGAGGGCAGCTCCGACCGCGGCTTCGGCCTGGTTTTCTCGGGATTCTTCGCGATCGTGACGGCCGTTTCGCTCTGGCGCTCGGGAACCTGGTGGCCCTGGACCGGCGGCCTTTCCGCCGCCTTCCTGGCCGTGGCCTACACCGTTCCGTCCATTCTGGGGCCGCTCAACCGGCTCTGGATGAAGTTCGGGCTGCTCATCTTCAAGGTGATGAACCCGATCATCCTCGGGCTCCTGTTCTTCACCACCGTGATGCCGATCGGGCTTGTCATGCGCCTGTTCGGCAAGGATTTCCTGCGCCTGCGCCGCGATGCGAAGGCCGCGAGCTATTGGATCGACCGCACGCCGCCGGGCCCCAAGCCCGAATCGATGCGCAACCAGTTCTGAACCGGCGGCCAAGGCCGCCTGCCAGGGAGTAGACCATGTCGTTCATCGCCGAGCTCTGGGCGTTCATGCGCGAGCGCAAGAAGTTCTGGCTGCTGCCGATCCTGATCATGAGCGTGATCTTCGGCGGCCTGATCGTGCTGACCAAGGGCTCGGCGATCGCGCCCTTCATCTACACGCTCTTCTGAGCGCGGAGCGGCCACCATGCGCGTTCTCGGAGTCTCGGCCTACTACCACGACAGCGCCGCCGCGCTGATCGAGGACGGCCGCCTGGTCGCCGCCGCGCAGGAGGAACGCTTCACGCGCAAGAAGCACGACGCGCGGTTCCCCGAGAACGCCGTGCAATACTGCCTCGACACGGCGGGCGCCAAGCTCGCCGACATCGACTACGTCGCCTTCTACGACAAGCCGTTCCTGAAGTTCGAACGCCTGCTCGAGACCTACCTCGCCTTTGCGCCACGCGGCTTCACGTCGTTCCGCATGGCCATGCCGGTCTGGATGAAGGAGAAGCTCTTCCAGAAGACGCTGCTGCGCGACGAGCTGCGCAAGTGGGAACCCGACTTCGACTGGAACAAGCGGCTGTTGTTCGGCGAGCATCACCAGAGCCACGCCGCCAGCGCCTTCTTCCCCTCGCCCTTCGAGGAGGCGGCCGTCCTCACCATGGACGGGGTCGGCGAGTGGGCGACCACGTCGCTGGGCGTTGGCCGCGGCAACAAGCTTGAGATGCTGAAGGAGCTGCATTTCCCGCATTCGCTGGGGCTGCTCTATTCGGCCTTCACCTACTACACCGGCTTCAAGGTCAATTCGGGCGAGTACAAGGTCATGGGTCTCGCCCCGTACGGCGAGCCGAAATACAAGGACCTCGTCTTCGACAACATCGTCGACCTGAAGGAAGACGGGACCTTCCGCCTCGACCAGTCCTACTTCGACTATTGCACCGGCCTGCGCATGACGAACGAGAAGTTCGACGCGCTGTTCGGCGGACCGCCGCGCAAGGCCGAGGAGCTGCTGACGCAACGCCACATGGACCTCGCGGCCACCGTCCAGGCTGTGACCGAGGAGATCGTGATGCGTCTCGCGCGCTCGGTGCGGCGCGAGACCGGTGTGCGCAATCTCTGTCTGGCCGGTGGCGTGGCGCTGAACTGCGTCGCCAACGGCAAGGTGCTGCGCGAGAAGATCTTCGACAAGATCTGGGTCCAGCCGGCGGCGGGCGACGCCGGTGGCGCGGTGGGTGCCGCCTTCGCGGCCTATCACGGCTTCCTCGGCCAGGAGCGCAAGCTCAACGGCAAGATGGACGGCATGGCCGGCTCGTATCTCGGCCCCGACTACAAGGACGACGAGATCGCCAAGCGCCTGACCGCCGCTGGCGCGAAGTTCACGCTGCTGCAGCGCGACCAGACCATCGAGCAGACGGCGCAGGCGCTGGCCGACGGCAAGGCCGTGGGCTGGATGCAGGGTCGCATGGAATTCGGGCCGCGCGCGCTTGGCGGCCGCTCCATCCTGGGCGACGCGCGCTCGCCGTCGATGCAGAAGATGCTGAACCTCAAGGTGAAGTACCGCGAGTCGTTCCGGCCCTTCGCGCCCGCCGTGCTGCGCGACGATGTCGGCCGCTATTTCGATATCGAGAGCGACAGCCCCTACATGCTGATGGTGGCGCCGGTGGTCGAAGGGCGTCGCCGCGCCATGACCGATGCCGAGCAGGCGCTGTTCGGCATCGACAAGCTGAACGTGCCGCGCTCCGACATTCCGGCCGTGACCCATGTCGATTATTCGGCGCGCATCCAGACGGTGCATGAGGAGACCAACCCGGCCTTCCACGCGCTGCTCAAGTCCTTCAAGGGCAAGACCGACTGCTCGGTGCTGGTGAACACCTCGTTCAACGTGCGTGGCGAGCCGATCGTCTGCACGCCCGAGGACGCGTTCCGATGCTTCATGGGTTCGGAGATCGAGGTGCTGGTCGTGGGCAACTGCTTCCTCGCCAAGGAAGACCAGGATCCGGCGCTGAAGCTCGACTACAAGAACGCCTTCGAGCTCGACTAGGCGGCAGTCGCGCCATGATCGCGCTGCCGACCGAACCGCTGCAGATCGAGGAACCCGCCGCGCTCCGGCGCAACGATCTGCGGCCGAACCTGATCGGCCTCAGCCGCGCCGGCCTAGAGGGCACGCTTGCCGAAGCGGGACTGGAACCGTTCCGCGCTCGCCAGGTCTGGCACTGGATCTATTGGCACGGCGTCACCGATTTCGGCCGGATGACCAACATCGCCCGTCCGGTGCGCGAGCGACTGGCCGAGCTCTTTCGCATCGATCGACCCGGCATCGCGAGCGAACAGCGCTCCGCCGATGGCACGCGCAAGTGGCTGCTGCGCTTCGAGGACGGCAACGAGGCGGAGACGGTGAACATTCCGGAGGCCGATCGCGGCTCGGTGTGCGTCTCGAGCCAGGTCGGCTGCACGCTCACCTGCAGCTTCTGCCACACCGGCACGCAGAAGCTGGTGCGCAACCTCACGCCGGCCGAGATCGTCGGCCAGTTCATGGTGGCGCGCGACAGCTACGGCGAATGGCCAACGCCGATCGAGACCACGCGCATGCTCTCCAACATCGTGATGATGGGCATGGGCGAGCCGCTCTACAATTTTGACAATGTGGCCCAGGCGCTGCGCATTGTGATGGACGATCAGGGTATCGCGCTCGGAAGGCGACGCATCACGCTCTCGACCTCGGGCGTGGTGCCGATGATCCCGCGGGTTGGCGTCGAGCTTGACGTCAATCTCGCGGTCTCGCTGCACGCCGTCACCGACGAGGTTCGCGATCTCCTCGTCCCGATCAACAAGAAGTGGCCGATCGCCGAGCTGCTGGCCGCCTGCGCCGCCTATCCGGGTGCCAAGAACAGCCGGCGCATCACGTTCGAGTACACGATGCTGAAGGGCGTGAACGACAGCGACCAGGATGCCCGCGAGCTTGTGCGGCTGCTCGTGCCGCTGCATGCCAAGGTGAACCTGATCCCGTTCAATCCCTGGCCCGGCGCGCCCTACGAGTGCAGCTCGAACAACCGCATCCACCGCTTCGCCGAGATCGTGAACAACGGCGGCCTCAGCGCCCCTGTTCGCACCCCGCGCGGCCGTGACATCCTCGCCGCCTGCGGCCAGCTGCGCAGCGCCAGCGAACGCGCCCGTCGCCCGACCTCCTGAGCCGTTCTCCTCGAAGAAGTCGTGGGAGAGGTGAGCGAGGGACCTCGTCCAGTGGCCGTCAGAACGCGCGGTAGCCGAAGGAGATCTCGTATGCCGGTCGCCGCGCGGTGAACAGCGCATCGTTGGCCGGCCCCTCGATACCCCGCGCGAGGACGAGCGGGTCGAAGATGGTGCCATCGCAGGTGTCGTTTGGCTCCAGTGCGGTGATGGCTAGCGTCCCAAGTTTCACGCGCGGGCGCGTGTCTTCGTCGACCCATTGCTCGGTGGCGTTGGTCTTCTCATCACCCGCGCGTCCAATGATCGCGACCATGTCGAAGCTCGCTGGCGCCTTGGCGGCGAGACGGCTGTTCAACTCATCGACCAGGAAATCGGCGGGCTTGGCCTTGGCTTCGTCGTCGGTGAGGCCGATCTGGCCCGCGGTGGGCACCATTTGGAACTTCACGAGCTGGCGCGCGCCGCTTGCGTTCACCAGCGTGTAGTTGTGGATGCCCCAATAGCCGACGCCCACCCACGACCCCGGCACCGGCCGGCCAGCGAGATACTTGCCCTGCAGCGTGGTCTCCGGATTGCTCTCACTGAACGCTTTGATTTTCTCCGGATTGGGCTTGCCGTCGGCGCCGGGCAGACGCGCCTGCAGAAAGGCCAGCATCTGCTCCGGCGACTTCACGAAGTTGACGGGCGCGTTCACCATGACGAACTCGGTCTGCCCGGGACCGCCGGGGTCGAGGCGGAACGCCAAGCCGCGATTCACCATCTTGTTGCCGTCCATCACCTTCGGATTCCCGCTGCCGACCGAGAACCGCGCGACCACCCGTGAGGGCTTGTCGAACAGTGCCGAGGCTGACAGGCCCTTCGCTTCCGCCGCGGGGGTGAAACTGCCGACGAAGCACTGGCCTTTGGCACCGCTTGGCCGGGCCTTTTGGTTGCCGGACAGGGTGCGCATCGCGGCGACGACCTGGTCCGTCGTCGTCTGCGCCGTCGCGGCGCCGGGCATCGCGGCTACGGCGGCGGCTGTGGCGGCGGCGATCAGGTTCCATTTCGGTTGCTTCACTTGAGCCTCCCTCCGGCTTGCGCTTCTCGCGCGATGAAACTAGCGCGCAGGTACCGGGTTGGAAACTCACGTCGCTTCAATAGAAGGTGTGACAACCGTTACCCAACGCTCTGCGAAGGGGCCGCCGCGATCCGGTCCTCGGCCGCCGCCGCTGCCTCTACCGATCCGCGGTGCTGTTCGCGGCCTACGACTCAAGAGTCCGGATGGAACGCGTGGACTGCAGACAGGAACGCGCGTTCGCTCCAGACGGAGCGCAATCCGATCCCCTTGGCGTCCTCGGCTAGCCGACCCGCGACGTACGACGCGTAGTAGGGCTCGTGGAAATGATGCGGAAAGAGATCGAGCAGGCCCGCCCAGTCGGGCCGGTCGGCGCGCTGGATCGAGTCCACGATCACGACCAGCCCGTCGGATCGCACGACACGGCGCATCTCGGCCAGCGCCCGACCGCGGATATCGGGCGGCAGTTCATGCAACAGGAAGGAACTCACGACCAGATCGAGGCTTGCGTCGCCGAACGGCAGCGCCTCGGCCAAGCCGCCCATGAACTTCACGCGGGCCGTGGCGCCGACATGACGTCGCGCCTCGGCGAGATAGGGCTCGCTGGGGTCGAGCCCGAGCAGACGCAGGCCTGGCAACGCATCGCGTAGCTCGCGCATCAGTCTTCCGGTGCCGCAGCCGATATCGAGCGCACGCACGGCGCGCTGGTCGCGGCCGGCCATCCAGTCGGCGATGGGCCGCAGCGCGCGACGCCGCATAGTGCGTGCGGCGCCGGTGAACAGCACCTCGACCTGGGTGTCGTAGAGACGCGCCGACTCGTCCGAGAGCCACCCATCGCTCTGGAAGTGGAAGTTCTGGCGGTAGTAGCGTGGCAGGCCGCCATGGGCGTTGTCGCTCGGCAGCACCGCGGCCTCACGTGCGTGGCGGCGCGCATCGACAGCGGGCAGATCGCGGAAGTAGCGCAGGCTCGCCGTCAGGGCCGCGCGCAGATCGGGCAGCTCACGGCGAGGCGCCGGCACGCGACCGGCCGCAATGTCGGTCCACTCGATCTCGAACAGGGCCCGCAGGTCGGCCAGGAACGCGCGTTGGTCGGGCACAGGACCGACGGCGAAATCCGGCTTGGGTAGCGGCTTCAGCACGCGACGGCCGGCGGCGTAGTGACCGGCGAACCAGGCGACGCGCGCGAGTTGGCCCGCGGCCCAGCCCAGACGATCAATCGGACCGATCGCGCTCATGCCTCAGCGCACCAGCGCCCGCAGCGCGGCCATCGCCTCGGGCGCGCGCCAGACATTGCCATGGGTCGCGCCGGGTGCAGTGACCAGTTCGATGTCGAGACCGCGCGCCCGGCCCTTCGCGACGTAGGTTTCGGAGAACTTGGTTAGCGTGTTGTCGTCCTTGTCGCCCGCAATCACGCGGATCCGCGCCCCGGCGGGAATGTTGCCGACATGATCGTGCGGCGAGAGCGAGCTCCAGACGCCGGTGCGGCCCGCCGATTGCTGGCGCCACGTGCGCCAGGGGGCGATCTCGCAGGGGCAGCCTGCCAGGACTGCAGCATCGAGCGTTCCGGGGTGACGATCGAGGATCAGTGCCGAGGTCGCGGCGCCGCCGGAATGGCCCCAGGCAATGACCCGCGACGCGGCGAAGCGCTGTCGGAGTGCCGCGATCGCCTCGGCCATGCGTCGCACATTGTCGGCGGTATAGTCGTCGTCGCCCGACTTGGCGCTGCCGTCTGATCGGCCACTGGGCGCGCGATAGCCCGGCCGAACCAGCGCCACGATCCGGGCGGGGCCAGCCGCTGCCGCGTCGCCCACCACTTGCAGGATGCGATCCCAGTAGCCGCCGCCGACGGATCCACCGCCGTCGCCATGCAGGAACACTACCAGCGGGGCGCCCGCCGGCTTATCGGCACCGGCGAGGGCGAAGGAAAAGCACTCGCCCGCCGGGGTGCGGATCGAGGTCGCCGTGTCGTTGGCCGCGCAACCCTGCGCGCGGGCTCCGGTTGCGGCTACGGCCAGGGCGAGGCCGAAAAGTGCTGCGCACCAGCGCGAAATCTTCTGGGACATGAGGGGGCTCCGATGCCGTCCACCAGCCTATCGCGCTCCCGATCCGGCGGGAATCGGAATGGGGCGCCGGCTTGCCGGTCCGGCGGCGATCCGTTAAGTCCGCCGGCCATGACCGTGAGCTATACCGGGCCCTACAAGAAGGGCGATATCAAGAAAGTCGTGCTGGCCTACTCGGGCGGGCTCGATACGTCGGTGATCCTGAAGTGGCTGCAGACCACTTATGGCTGCGAGGTGGTTACATTCACCGCCGATCTCGGCCAGGGCGAAGAGCTGGGACCGGCCCGCAAGAAGGCGGAGCTGCTGGGTATCAAGCCGGCCAATATCCATATCGACGACATCCGCGAGGAGTTTGTCCGGGACTTCGTCTTCCCGATGTTCCGCGCCAACGCGCTCTACGAGGGCCAGTATCTGCTGGGCACCTCGATCGCCCGCCCGCTGATCGCCAAGCGCCAGATCGAACTCGCCCGTGTCACCGGCGCCGACGCGGTGTGTCACGGCGCCACCGGCAAGGGCAACGACCAGGTACGGTTCGAGCTCACCTATTACGCGCTCAAGCCCGACATCAAGGTGATTGCGCCGTGGCGCGAATGGGACCTCACCTCGCGCACGCGTCTTCTGGCTTTCGCCGAGCAACACCAGATCCCGATCGCCAAGGACAAGCGCGGCGAGGCGCCATTCTCGGTCGACGCCAACCTCCTGCACTCCTCCAGCGAGGGCAAGATCCTGGAAGATCCGTGGGTCGAGGCCGATGAGTCGGTCTATCAGCGCACCATCTCGCCCGAGGCGGCGCCCGACAAGGCGACCTACATCGAGGTCGAGTTCGAGCGCGGCGATGCCGTGGCGATCGATGGCGCGAAGCTCTCGCCCGCGAGCCTGCTCACGAAGCTGAATGAGCTCGGCAAGGCCAACGGCATCGGCCGGCTCGACCTGGTCGAGAATCGCTTCGTCGGCATGAAGAGCCGCGGCGTCTACGAGACGCCGGGCGGCACGATCCTCTACGCCGCCCATCGCGGCATCGAGTCGATCACGCTCGATCGCGGTGCGGGCCATCTCAAGGACGAGCTGATGCCGCGCTACGCCGAGCTCGTTTATTTCGGTTTTTGGTACTCGCCGGAGCGCGAGATGCTGCAGGCCGCGATCGACAAGAGCCAGGAGAATGTCAGCGGCACGGTGCGGCTCAAGCTCTACAAGGGCAACGTCGCGGTGGTGGGCCGCAAGTCGCCCAAGTCGCTCTACTCCATGCAGCACGTCACCTTCGAGGAAGACCAGGGCGCCTACGACCAGCGCGATGCCCAGGGATTCATCAAGTTGAATGCACTGCGCCTGCGACTACGCGCGACGGGACAGGGCGGCCCCAAAGTCTGACCCCGCCCGCGTTATTGCAGTGCATCGGCGACCATAGCGGCGTATCCTGCGATTCCTCTCGGAGTTGGGAATGCCGTTCGACGACGGCGGACGTTTCGGGCCGTGGCGCGGCACGGGCGACCGCGCCATCAACCTGCCACCGGTCATCCTCTGGCTGATCGGCCTGAACCTCGCGGTGCACGTGGTGCGCCAGATGTCGGACATGGCGTTCGACGCGCGCATGCTGGCCCAGCTCGGGGTGGTGGCCGCCGCCTATACCGGCGACGCCGGACCGCTTGCGGTCGATCCGCTCGCGCTCCTGGTCGCGCCGTTCAGCTTCCAGTTTCTGCATGGCAGCTGGCTGCATCTCGGCATCAACATGGCGACCCTGGTGGCATTCGGCGCGCCGGTAGAGCGGGTGCTGGGGACACGGCGGTTTCTCGCCTTTTATCTCGCCTCGGGCATCGCCGCGGCGCTCGTCCATATCGGCTTCTACTATGACTCAATCCAGCCCTTGATCGGCGCCTCGGGCGGCGTCAGCGGTCTGTTCGGCGGCGTGCTGTTGCTGCTGCGGCGGCTCGGCAAACCCGCGTCCGTGCTGCCCATCGCCGCGGTCTGGATCGGCGTGAATGTTTTCTTCGGCGTCGTGGGCGGCGTGGCGATGGCGGGCGGCGACTCAATCGCCTGGGTCGCACATATCGGCGGCTTCATCTTTGGCCTCGCCACGATCCGCTTCTTCGTGCCCGGATCGGTGCTGCCGCTAGTGCGGTAGCGCCGCCCGGCCGATCAGCGGCCCGTGCAACACCAGGAGCAGCGCGAAGATCGCGACGGCGAGCGCCAACCGCGCCATCCCAACCTTGCCAAGGTCTAGTCTCACGCGACCTGAGGCCAGCGCCGCGAAGGGCAGGATCGAGGTGTGTGCCATGAAGGGACCGTAGGCGTCGGGAAAGGCCCGCGCCTTGCGGGCGTCGATCCCGAACATGCCACCTACGGCGAGGATGCCGATCGACGCACACAGGAGCAAGGTCGCGGCGTCGCCGTTGACGATCGCGTGGGCCAGCGCCCACAGCGCGAAGCCGCAGAGGCCAGGGTGTCGCGCGATGGCGTGGATGCCGAGGCCGCCGGCGTAGTCGAGCTGGGCCCGTTCGGCACCGACCTGTCCGGGACTGGGGGTCATCGTGCCCAGCACCAGAAACAAGACGGAGGCCAGCATCAGGATCAGCGCGATCCAACGCCCGCCGGCCGGCTCGGACCAGAGCTCCACATAAGGCGCGGTCGAGTACGCGTAGATCATCCAGGCGAGCGAGAGCCCGGCCATGGCCGAGTAGGCGCCCCGAAAGCCGCCCTCGCCCAGCCGCGCAAGCACCGCCTGGCGCAGCGTGTGGGAGAGTAGGAAGTGCCCACCGGTGAAGATGAGACCGGCGAGCGCGACGGCGAGCAGGGAATGGCTGAAGAGGGACATGACTCCTCCGGGAGGGTAGCTGCTCTATAGTGGACTGCCATGCCGGCCCGCGACATCCCTCTTTCGCGCACACTCACCGCGACCGCGGTGGCGCTCGCGCCGTCGGCGGCCGCGTTTGCATTGCTGGTGGCGCTGGAGCATCTCGAGGCCGGCCCCGCGGTGCTCGCGTTTCTCGGGATCGCGCTGCTGACCATCCTGCTGGTCCGTCGCTACCTCGCGGCGCTGGCCCGGTTCCGCCATTTCGTCGAGGCGCTGTCCGACGGGCGCGCGCCGGAACTCCCGAGGCTCGCTTTCGCGCCCGCCGCCACCGAACTGGCAGCGGCCGCCGCCACGCTGTCGCAGCGTTGGCAGGCCGAAGCCCGCGCCCGTGAGGCGTTGACGGGATCCGCGCAGGCCGTGCTCGATGGACTGCCCGATCCCTTGTTGGGCATCGATGGCGCGCGGCGGATCAGCCGGGTGAACCGTGCGGCACTCGAGTTGCTCGGGCCGGTGCCGACGCAGCGCGATCTCGCGCTCGCGCTGCGTACGCCCGTCGTGCTGGCCGCAGTGGATGCGCTGCTGGCCGGCGGCGACACCGACCGCAAGACGCTCGGCTTCGCGCTGTCCGGGCCGCCTGAGCGTGACATGCTGGCCCATCTGCGCCGTCTGCCGCGGCCGGCCGCGGACGGAACGCAGGTTCTGGTCGTGCTGCACGACACCACGGCGTTGGTGCGCGCCGAGCGCATGCGGGCGGATTTCGTCGCAAACGCCAGCCACGAGCTCAAGACTCCGATCGCCGCGATCGGCGGCTTTGTCGAAACCCTGCGGGGGCCGGCGCGCGACGATGTCAAGGCCCGCGAGCGCTTTCTCGCCATCGTGGCGGAGCAGGCCGAGCGCATGCGGCGGCTTGTCGACGATCTCCTCACGCTCTCGCGTATCGAGCAGCACGAGCACGACCGGCCCGCCGGCCGCGTCGATCTCGCCGCCACGATCGCGAACCTGCGCGACGTGTTGCAGCTCAAGGCAGCGGCGCGCGGGATCGCCATCGCGGTGCGCGGCGCGCCGCCCGCGGCCGTGCCGGGCGACCCTGACGAGCTCGCCATCGTGTTCCAGAATCTCCTGGACAACGCGCTGAACCACGCGCCCGAAGGCAGCGAGATCGAGGTGAGTTTCGCCGCGCCGAAGGAAGGCGAGGTCGCCGTCGCGGTTCGCGACCGGGGCGACGGAATCGAGGCGCACCACCTGCCGCGCCTCACCGAGCGCTTCTATCGCGCCGATCCGGCGCGCTCCCGTGCGCGCGGCGGGACCGGGCTCGGCCTCGCCATCGTCAAGCATGTGCTGACCCGCCACCGCGGACGCCTCGAGATCAAGAGCGTGCCGGGCCAGGGGTCGACCTTCACCGTCCTGCTGCCCGAGGCCTGAGCTGGCCGGAGTTTTCCCCAACCCCGAGGGCCCGCGCCCGACTGTCACGTTCCTGTAACGCTCCGGACCTATTTCCTTTGCCAACGATCGGTACGCCATCCTCGCGCCGATTGGCGGCGTGAAGAGAGGGGTTCCATGTTCGTACGTACCATCGCCGCGGCCCTGGCCGCCGGCTTGCTGATGTCCCACGCGGCGTCGGCCCAGACGATCCGCATCGACGGATCGAGCACGGTCTTCCCGGTGACCGAGGCGGTCGCCGAGGAATTCCAGAAGATGAAGCGGAACGCGATCAGGGTCACGGTCGGCGTGTCCGGCACGGGCGGCGGTTTCAAAAAGTTCTGCCGCGGCGAGACCGATCTCTCCAACGCCTCCCGTCCGATCCTGAAGTCCGAGATGGACGAGTGCGCCAAGACCGGCGTCGGCTACATCGAGATCCCGGTCGCCTTCGACGCACTCACCGTGGCGGTCAATCCGCGCAACACGGCGGTGAACAACATCACGATCGCCGAGCTGAAGAAGATGTGGGAGCCGGCCGCCAAGGGCACCATCATGCGGTGGAAGGACGTCAATCCCGCGTGGCCCGATCAGCCTCTGAAGCTGTTCGGTGCGGGCGCCGACTCGGGCACCTTCGACTACTTCACCGAGGCCGTGACCGGTAAGGCCAAGGCAAGCCGCTCGGACTTTGCGGCATCGGAAGACGACAACGTGCTGGTCCAGGGCATCGAGAACGACCGCAACGCGCTCGGCTTCATTCCCTACGCCTACTACCTGCCGCACAAGGCGAAGATGAAGGCGCTGGGCATTGATGAAGGCAAGGGCAGGGGGCCCGTCCTACCCTCCGAGAAGACCGTGATCGATGGCACCTACAGCCCGCTGTCGCGCCCGCTCTTCGTCTACATCAACACCAAGGCGCTGGATCGCGCCGAGGTGAGGGACTTCCTCGATTTCTATCTGAAGTCCCAGAAGCTGATCACCGAGGTGAAGTACGTGCCGTTGCCTGCCCAGGCCTACGATATTGCTCGTGAGCGAATCGCCAAGAAGGTGACCGGCACGGCCTTCGGCGGTCACCCGGAAGTCGGCCTGTCGATCCTGGAGATCCTGAACCGCCAGCCGAAGAGCTGACGGACTGACGTGTGATCGGGGCGGCGGATCGCCGCCGCCCCGGCGAGAGGGGGGAGAGATGGCAAGCATCGCATCGGCGGGGCCCGCGACCGCGGCCCGGCTCAACTCGCCGCAGGCGCGCGCGCGTCGCCAGCGTCAGCGCCGCCGCGAGGCCGTCATTGAGGCCCTTCTGCTTGGCGCGGCGGCCGTCTCGGTCCTGGTGACCGCCGCCATCGTCGCGGTCCTGCTGATCGAGTCGGCGCTGTTCTTTTCGGAAGTCTCGATCTGGAAGTTCATCACCGGCACCGTCTGGACACCGCTGTTCGCGGACCCCGAGTACGGAATCCTGCCGCTGGTCGTGGGCACGCTTGTGTCTTCGGCGGTGGCTCTCACAGTGGCATTGCCGCTTGGGCTGGTGATCGCAATCTATCTCAGCGAGTTCGCCGATCCGCGGGTCCGCGAAACGCTGAAGCCGTTCCTTGAGCTCCTGTCTGGGATCCCCACCGTCGTCTACGGCTACTTCGCCTTGCTGTTCGTGTCGCCGCTCCTGCGCGCGACCGTCCTTCCCGACTTGCCGGGTTTCAACGTGCTGGCCGCGGGGATCGTCATGGGCATCATGATCATTCCCTACATCAGTTCGCTCAGCGAAGACGCCATGCGCGCCGTGCCCAACGCGCTGCGCGAGGCGTCGCTCGCGATCGGCGCCACGCGCTTCCAGACCGCCATCAAGGTGGTGCTGCCAGCGGCCTTCTCCGGTCTTGCCGCGGCTGCGATCCTCGCGATCTCGCGCGCCGTCGGCGAGACCATGATCGTTGCGATCGCCGCCGGCCAGCAGCCCAACCTCACGATCGATCCCACGGAGCCGGCGGCGACCATCACCGCCTATATCGCGCAGGTGGCATTGGGCGACTTGCCGCACGGCTCGATCCAGTACCAGTCGATCTTCGCTGCGGGCCTGACGCTGATGCTGATGACGCTCGGCTTCAATCTCATCGGGCACTGGCTACGCCAGCGCTATCGGGAGGCTTACTGATGAGCGCCGTGGACAGCGTTCGCGCGGCATCGCCGCCCCGGGGCTTCGGGAGTACGACGCGCATCGAGCGGGCGCGCCGCACCGAGCTTCTGTTCGTCGGAACGGCCATGATCGTGACCGGAATCGGGGTCGCCGTGTTGATCGCGCTCATCGCGGGTCTCGCCTACGACGGCTGGACCCGACTGACGCCGGAGTTCTTCGTCAACTTCCCGTCCCGTCGTGCGGGTCAGGCCGGAATCCTGTCGGCCTGGGTCGGCTCCCTGCTGGTCGTGCTGGTTTGCGCTGCGGTTTCGGTGCCGGTTGGGGTTGCGGCGGGCATCTACCTTGAGGAGTACGCCGGCAAGAACTGGTTCACGGCCCTGATCGAAATCAACGTGAACAACCTGGCCGGCGTGCCCTCGATCGTCTACGGCCTGCTGGCGCTTGGTTTGTTCGTCTACGGCTTTGGCCTCGGGCAGAGCGTCGCCACCGCCGGCCTGACGCTGGCGCTGCTGATCCTGCCGATCGTGATCGTCGCGACGCGTGAGTCCGTGCGCGCCGTGCCCTACGCCATCCGTGAGGCCGCCTACGGGGTCGGCGCCACCAAGTGGCAGGTGACCCAGCATCATGTGCTGCCCTATGCCTCGCCCGGCATCGCCACCGGTGTGATCATCGGGCTGTCCCGCGCTCTGGGCGAGACAGCGCCGCTTGTGATGATCGGGGCGCTGTCCTTCATCGCCTTCCTGCCGGCGGCACCGATCAAGGGCGAGTTTCCCTTCGTGTCCTTCCAGTGGTTGTTCGATCCCTTCACCGTGATGCCGATCCAGATGTTCAACTGGGTGTCGCGTCCCGATCCCGCGTTCCAGGCCAACGCCGCCGCGGCGGGCCTCGTCCTGCTGGTGATGACGCTGGCGCTCAACGGCTTCGCGATCTGGTTCCGCATCCGCATGCGCCGGAAGATCAAATGGTGATCCCGGCGACCGCACTTCTGTTCCCCGAGGTCTCTCGATGACTGTCCTGAATATCGCCACGTCGATCGACGCGCTGCCGCCGCCCAAGATGCAGGGCGACAAGGTGAATGTGTACTACGGCGCCAAACAGGCGCTCTTCGACGTCGACCTTTCGGTTCGCGAACGGCACGTCACGGCCTTGATCGGCCCGTCGGGCTGCGGCAAGTCGACGTTCCTGCGTTGCCTCAACCGGATGAACGATGTTGTCGAGGGCGCTCGTGTCGAAGGGAGGATCGCGCTCGACGGCCAGGACATCTACGACCGCGGCGTCGATGTGGTGCAGTTGCGCGCCCGCATCGGCATGGTGTTCCAGAAGCCCAATCCGTTCCCCAAGTCGATCTACGAGAACGTCGCCTACGGTCCGCGCATCCACGGCCTCGCTGCCGGCCGTGCCGAGCTCGACGCCATTGTCGAGACCAGCCTGCGGCGCGCCGGCCTCTGGAAGGAGGTCTCCGATCGACTGGATCAGCCGGGCACCAGCCTGTCGGGCGGCCAGCAGCAGCGCCTCTGCATCGCGCGCGCGATCGCCGTTAGCCCCGAGGTGATCCTGATGGACGAGCCGTGCTCGGCGCTAGATCCCATCGCGACCGCGACCATCGAGGAACTGATCGACGAGCTGCGGCAGAACTTCACCATCGTGATCGTGACCCATTCCATGCAGCAGGCGGCCCGGGTCTCGCAGTTCACCGCGTTCTTCCATCTGGGCGTTGTCGTGGAGTACGGCGAGACTCCGCGCGTCTTCACCACGCCGGTGGAAAAGCGCACACAGGACTACATCACCGGCCGCTTCGGCTGAACGAACGACGTTGCGCGAGGGTATGACCATGGCATCCGAACACACGGTACGCCGCTTCGACCAGGATCTCGACCAGCTGAGCGCCACCATCTCCGAAATGGGCGGGCTGGCCGAAGTCCAGATCGCGGATGCGCTGCGCGCACTGCGCGACCGCGACGGCGCGCTCGCCGAGCGCGTGATCTCCACCGATCCCAAGATCGACGCACTGGATGCGCGCGTTCAGGACCAGACGGTGCAGTTGCTAGCGCTACGCCAGCCGATGGCGGTCGACCTGCGCGTCGTGCTCTCCTCTATCAAGATTGCCGCGGCCCTCGAGCGCATCGCCGACTATGCCAAGAACACCGCCAAGCGCAGCCTGGTGTTGCGCGACGCCTCGGTACCGCCGGCCGCGATCGCCGGCATCGACCGGCTCGGTCGACCGGTGCAGGCCGCGCTGAAGGACGTGCTCGACGCCTTTGCCAATGGCGACGTCGACAAGGCGCGGGCTGTCTGGGAGCGCGATGAGGAGATCGACCAGAGCTACACAGCCCTGTTCCGCGAGCTGCTGACCTACATGATGGAGGATCCGCGCAGCATCACGGGCTGTACCCATCTTCTCTTCATGGCCAAGAACATCGAACGGGCGGGCGACCACATCACCAACATAGCCGAGCTGGTGAGCTTCCGCCGAACCGGGCACGGCTTCGCCGACCGCCGACCCAAGGGCAGCGCCGATCTCTATTCGGCCGCAGCGCCGCGTTGAACGCCGCCGCCAACCGCCCGGCTGCGCGCCGCGCCGCGGTCGACAAACCGCGCCTGCTGATCGTCGAGGACGAACCGGCGCTGGTCGAGCTGCTGCGCTACAACCTCGAGCAGTCGGGTTTCGAGGTCGACAGCACCGACAACGGTGAGCGCGCGCTCACCGTGATAGGCGAGACGCCACCCGACCTGGTTCTGCTCGACTGGATGCTGCCCGGACTCTCCGGCATCGAACTCTGCCGCCGTCTCCGGCGACAGCCCGACACAAGGAACCTGCCGATCGTGATGCTGACGGCCCGCGGCGAGGAGCACGATCGGGTGCGCGGACTGGATGCCGGCGCGGACGACTACGTGGCGAAGCCCTTCTCGCCGGTCGAGCTGATCGCCCGCGTCCGTGCGGTGCTGCGGCGCATCCGTCCGGCGCTCGCCGAGGCGGTGCTGATCTATGGCGACCTGTCGATGGACCTGGTCGCGCATCGCGTGACGCGCGACGGCCAGCCGATCCATCTGGGTCCGACCGAGTTCCGTCTCCTACGCCACTTCCTGGAGCATCCCGGTCGCGTCTTCAGCCGCGAGCAGCTACTGGATTCAGTTTGGGGGCGCGATGTCTACGTCGAGGCGCGCACCGTCGATGTCCATATCCGACGTCTGCGGCTCGCCCTCAATCGCGATGGCCTGACCGACATCATCCGGACGGTCCGGGCGGCCGGCTATTCGCTCGACGCCCGTCGAGACTGAGTTGCCCACAGCCGGAGTCACGCGGCTGTAGCGCATCCCGCCTATCGCTGTGGTGTCCGGTTGCCGCTGGCTTCCCACGCCCCGCATCGGCCGGACGGTTCCCCCGGCGCGATTCCCATCGACGCCGATCCTGACGCCCCTCCTTCCTCAGGAGGGAGGGGCTTCTTTCGTCGCGAAATGCCGCCGCACCAGCCAGGCCAGCGCAAGGGCTGGCACGCCGAGCAGTGCCGTATAAGCGAAGAACAGCGCATAGCCGCCGAACGCCGGCGCTGCCGCCGTCGCGTCGAGTGCCCAGGCGAAAAGCGGCGTGGCGCGGGCGTTGCGTTGCAACTCATCCACGATCAGGCCGGAGAAGCCTCCGATGGTCTTGCCTGGCAGTGTCATGAGGGAGCTGAACAGCGCGTACTGCGTCGCGGTGTAGGCGGTGTTGGTGAGACCGGACAGAAAGGCGATGAATACCGAGCCGGCGATGCCGCTCGCGAAATTGTCGAGACTGATGGCGAGCGTGAGGATCGCGGCGTCGGGTCGGCCGACGATCGCGAGCCAGGCGAAGACGAGATTGCTACCGGCGATCAGCAACACCGAGGGACCGAGCAGGCGGCTGGCGCCCAGCCGAAAAACCAGCGCGCCGCCCGCCAGCGCGCCCAGGATCGACAGCGCGAAGCCATAGATCTTGGCGATATCGGCGATCTGCGCCTTGCTGAATCCCATGTCGATGTAGAACGGGTTGGCCATCACGCCCATTGCGATATCGCTGAGGCGGAACAGGCCGATGAAGGTGAGCAGCGCGATCGCGAGCCAACGAAAGCGCGCGAAGAAATCCACGAACGGGCAGATGATCGCGCCATACACGAAGACTGCCGCGTCACGCAGTGCCGGGGGCAGTGTCGCGTGCCGTGCCGCGAACTCCACGAGCCGTCGCTCGCGCTCGCGCGTCTCCGCTGAGTCTCGCCGCGCCGGTTCGGCGACCAAGGCGGTGGCGATCAATCCGATCAGCGCGAGCGCCGCCATCGCGCGATAGGCGGTCGCCCAGGAACCGTACTCGGCGATGTAGAGCGCGCCCGCTCCCGCCACCAGGACGGCGATGCGATAGCCCAGCTGATAGGTGGCGGCGGTGGCGCCCTGCAGCGAAGGATCGGTCGACTCGATGCGGAACGCATCCATCGCGACATCCTGGGTCGCCGAAGCGAACGCCACGATCACCGCGAACACGGCAAGCCACCAGAGGTCGTGGCGGGGATCGAAGAACGACATGGCGAGCAAACCAAGTCCGATGCCGGTCTGCGCGATCGCCATCCAGGAGCGCCGCCGTCCGATTCGCCGGGTAAGCCATGGGATCGGCACGCGGTCGACCACCGGCGACCACAGGAACTTGATGGAGTAGGTGATGCCGATCCAGCTCAGGAAGCCGATGGCAGTGCGTGACACGCCGAACTCGCGCAGCCACGCCGACAGCGTCGAGAAGACCAGCAGGAAGGGCAGCCCGGCCGAAAAGCCGAGGAACAGCATCGCCATCACCGCCGGATGGCGATAGATGGCGAGCGCCTCGCGCCAGCCGCGTCGCGCCGGCGCGGCCGTCACACCAGTTCGCTGAGCGGCCGCTCGGGCCGCGCGCCGACGTGGGAGATCACCTCGGCAGCAGCGATGCCGCCCAGCCGCGCGCATTCGGCAAGCGGCTTGCCGCGCGCGAGGCCGAACAGGAATCCGGAGGCGTAGAGATCGCCGGCGCCGGTGGTGTCGACGACGCGTGCTACCGGTTGGGCAGGCACAGCGACCGTCTCGCCGCCGCGCAACGCCACCGAGCCCTTTTCGCTGCGGGTGATGGCCGCGACTTTCGCCTCGGCCCGCATGGCGGCAAGCGCGTCCTCGAAGCTCGACACCTGATACAGCGCCTTGGCCTCGTCTTCGTTGGCGAAGACGATGTCCACGCGCTCGCGGATCAGCTGGCGGAACTCGTCGCGGTAGCGATCGACGCAGAACGAATCGGAGAGAGTGATCGAGACCTTGCGGCCGGCCGCGCGCGCGGCGTCCATGGCCTTCAGCACCGCCTGTTTGGCGGCTGGCGCGTCCCAGAGATAGCCTTCGACATAGACCGTGCCGGCCTCGGCCACCTGGCCCACGTCGATATCGTCCGGACCGAGCCGCGTGCAGGCGCCCAGATAGGTGTTCATGGTTCGCTGGGCGTCGGGCGTCACCAGGATTAGGCAGCGTGCGGTGGCAGGTCCGTCGGTCGCCGCTGGTGTGCGGAAATCGACACCGATGGCCCGCAGATCATGGGCGAAAACGTCGCCCAGCTGGTCGCGACGCACCTTGCCGACATAGGCGCCGCGTCCACCGAACGACGCGATGCCCGCCATTGTGTTGCCGCAGGAGCCGCCGGAAATCTCGACGCCGGCGCCCATCGCGCCGTAGAGCCGCTCGGCCTCGCCCTCGTCGATGAGGCGCATCGAGCCCTTCACCAGCTTGTGCTTGCCGAGAAAACCGTCATCGGCGCGCGCGATCACGTCCACGATGGCATTGCCGATCCCCAGAACATCGTACTTGGCCGACGACATCGTCTCTCCTGCCAGTGCTATAGCGCGATCAGCCGCATATGCGGCCCCGTTTCCTCGAGCAGGGTCACGATGCCGGCGATGCGCACCGGAACGTCGGAGCGCAGGGCCGCGCGGTCGATGCCGAGCGAACGCAGGCCCATTTCGCACACGATGAAGCCCGCGCCAAGCTCCACGCAGGCGGCCAGCAGCGTCTCATAGTCGCCCACCCCGCGAGCCCGGTTCTCGGCGTCGCGCGCCTGGTCTTGCAGTTGAGCGGGCGGTCCCAGCAGGCCGCGAATGGCGCCCATCGTGAAAAACAGCAGCGCCGGCCGGTTGACCGCGAGCGCGGCGCTCGCGAGCGCGAGCCCATAGTGGACGCTTTCGTAGTCGCCCGAGCGCAGGATCAGCGACAGGCCGTCGGTGCGGGACGCGCTCATGCCGCGCCGCAGAGTGGACAATCGGGCCGCTTCAGGAGCTCCAGCCGATCCATCGTGCCCTCCAGCGAATCGTAGAGCAGCAGCGCGCCGGAGAGCGACCGGCCGATTCCCAGCAATTCTTTCACGACCTCGATGGCCTGCAACGCGCCCAGCGTGCCGGCAAGCGCGCCCAGCACGCCCGCCTGCGCGCAGCTCGGCACCGCGTCCTCCGATGGCGGCTCGGGAAAGACGCAGCGCAGGCACGGATGGTCGGCGCCCTGCCAGGCCTTGTAGGTCGAGATCTGACCGTCGAAGCGCAGGATCGCCGCCGACACCAGCGGCTTGCGCAGCCGGAAACAGGCATCGTTCAGGAGATAGCGGGTCGTGAAATTGTCGCTGCCGTCAGCGACGAGATCGTAGGCGCCGACCAGCCGATCCACGTTCGAGGAGTCCAGCCGTACCGCGTGCGTCTGGACCCGGACCTCGGGATTGATGTCGGCCAGCGCCCGGCGCGCGCTCTCGACCTTGGCGACGCCAATATCGACGGTACGGTGGATCACCTGCCGCTGCAGGTTGGAGAGATCGACAGTGTCGTCGTCCACCACCCCCAGCGTGCCGACACCGGCCGCGGCGAGATACTGCAACAATGGCGCGCCGAGACCGCCCGCCCCGACCACAAGGACCCGCGCGGCGATCAGCTTTGCCTGACCCATCCCGCCCAGCTCGGGCAGCACGATGTGGCGGGCGTAGCGCCTGATCTGCGGTTCGGTGAGCTCCGGGAGCGCGGGCATGCCGCACTTATAGCATGCGCGCCGGCGGCGATTGCGCGTGCCCGGGCGATGGTTCCCCCCTAAACGGAGGGAGATGACGCGGCCCACGCTCTCTCCCGGCCTGATCGCGGTGCTGGCGGCCCTCTCGGCCTTCGCGCCGCTCTCGATCGACATGTATCTGCCGGCGCTACCGACCATCGCGCGGGAGCTCGGGGCGTCGGGTGGCGACATTCAGCTCACCCTGACGGTCTTCGTGCTGGCTTTCGGGTTCGGGCAGATCGTCTACGGACCGATCGGCGATCGCTAAGGCCGGCGGCCGGTCATCCTTGGGGCGCTGGTCGTCTATGTCGGGGCGAGCCTCGCCTGCGCGCTGGCCGCCCGCGCCGACCAGCTGATCGCGCTACGCCTTTTCCAGGGCTTGGCAGCCTGTGGCGGCGTGGTGATGGCCCGCACCATGGTGCGAGATCTGGCGAGCGGCGATCAGGCGGCGCGCGCCATGTCGCTCCTGATGGCGGCGTCCAGCCTCGCGCCCATGGCGGCGCCGCTGATCGGCGGCCAAGTGCTGGCGCTGGCCGACTGGCGCGCGATCTTCTGGGTGCTCGCGGCTCTCGGCGCGCTGGCGATTCTGGCCGCGACCCTCGGCGCGCCCGAAACGCTTCACGCCGACCATCGTCAGTCGCTCGATCCGGCGGGGATCCTGCGGCGGTTCGGCGAACTGTTGAAGGCCCGCGCGTTCGTCGGGCCCGCGCTGACCGGCGGCCTTCAATTCGCGGGACTCTTCTGCTGGCTCTCGGGCTCGCCCTTCGTGTTGATCGAACGCTATGGAGTCTCGCCGCAAGACTACGGGCTGATCTTCGCCGCCCTGATCTCGCTCATGACCTTGGGCAGCCTGCTCAACGCCCGCCTCGCGCCGCGCGTCGGTGCCGCCCGCCTGCTCTCGCGCGCGGTATGGGTACCGGCCGGGGCGGGGCTGACACTCGCGGTCCTGGGCGCCATCGAGGCGATGACGGGCCGTGTCGGACTGTGGCCGCTGATGGTGCCGATCGCGATCCAACTCGCCTGCATGAGCTGGATTGGACCCAACGCGGCTGCGCTCGCGCTGCAGCCCTACGGCCACATGGCGGGCAGTGCGTCGTCGCTGATGGGCGTGCTCAATTTCGGCGTCGGGGCGCTGTTCGGAACGGCGGTGGGGCAGCTTCTCGACGGCACGGTCCTGCCGATGGCGCTGGCGATGGGGACGGCAGGCGTTCTGTGCCTGGTCGCGCACCGCGCGATCGTGCGGCGCGCTATCGCCTGAGGTCGATCACGATCTGGTCGCCCGCTTGCGTGCCGGCCGCGAGCTTCCAGCCATCGGGTGACCAGGCGATGCAGTTGATGGCCGATCCGTCAGCCAGGCGCAGAACCACCGAACGCTTGGTCTGCATGTCGCCCAGTTGGATTTCGCCCGAATCGTAGCCGCCGGCGACAAAATCGCCTGCCGGATGGGTCGCCACCACGGTGATCAGGCCGGCGCCTTCCTCGCCGAACTGGACCGGCGGCTTTCCCTCGGGGCCCTTGCCGGCGAAAGGCCAAGCAGTGAAGACCGGCTGGCTGGACGTGAAGAGAAAGCGCGCATCGGCGGACCAGGCGAGCGACTTCACCTTGCTCGGATAGCCTTGCATGCGCATGTCGGTGGCTTGCGCGAGCCGCCAGACATGGATGTCGTTCTCCTGTGTGCCGGTCGCCAGGAACTTGAGATCCGGGCTCCAGCGCAGTGCCAGATGGCTGCCGCGCCAGGCGAAGCGCCGGGGCGACGCGGCGGGATCGCCAAGCGAGGTGACGGTGACGCCGCCATAGTGCGCCGCCGCGACGCGGCCGCCGTCGCGCGCGAGATCGAGATCGCTCACCGTGCTTGGGTAGGGTCCGATCTCGCGCCGCGCACCGGCCCGTTCCACCAGCACGAACTTGCCGGCGCTGGCCGCGAGCGTGCGGCTGCCGCGATGGCCCGCGAGACGTTCGACCCAGCGACCCTGGTGGCTGGCGATCTCGGAGACCGTGCCGTCGGCGTCGTGCCGCAGCAATCGTCCGTCATCGCCGCCGCTCACGAAGCCGGGTCCGGCAGGGTCGGCGATCAGGGACAGCGCGGCGCCCTTGTGGGCGGGGTCGGCCTCGGGCAGCGCGCTCCCGTCGATTGCGGCCGGCAGCCGCCGCACGCCGCCATCGCCGGCGGCGAAAGCCACGATTGCGCCGTCAGCCGAGAAGGCCGTCGCGGTGATCGGCGCGCCACACCCCAGCGCACGCTGCGGTGGCAGCGTCTCGCGCCAGCCCGGTGCGCCGAGGTCGGGCTTCATGGTGTTACTTCAGGCAATCCTGGAAGCCGCGGCGCAGATTCTCGACGTCCAGGTTGCGGCCGATGAAGACCAGCTTGCTCGTCCGCGCATCGCCGGGTTTCCAGGGCGTGCCCCAGTCGCTCTCCATGAGCATGTGAACGCCCTGAAACACGAAGCGGCGCGGAGCTCCATCGATGGCGAGGATGCCCTTGCAGCGGAAAATGTCCTGGCCGCGCAGCTGCAGCAGCGCGCCGATCCATATCCGGAACTTGTCCGGATCGACCGGCCGTTCGGCCGAAACCGAAAAGCTCTGGATCTCTTCCTCATGCTCGTGGTCGTGCCCGTGCTCCAGGAAGTCGGGCTCGAACTCGAGAATGCGATTGAGGTCGAAGGCGTGCTTGTCGAGGATGGCGTCGAGCGCGATGCCGCTCTTTTGCGTCCGATGGATGCGCGCGAAACGGTTCATCGAGCGGATCTTCGCTTCGACCCGGGCGAGCTCCGCCTCATCCACGAGGTCGGTCTTGTTCAGCAGGATCACGTCGGCGAAGGCGACCTGCTCTTCCGCCTCGTCACCTTGTTCAAGCTGGCCGAGGAAGTGCCGCGCGTCGACCACGGTCACGATGGCGTCGAGCCGCGTCTGGGTCTTCACATCGTCGTCGATGAAAAAAGTCTGCGCCACCGGTCCGGGGTCGGCGAGTCCGGTGGTCTCCACCAGGATACCGTCGAACTTCTCTTTGCGTTTCATCAGCCCGTCGATGATGCGGATCAGATCGCCGCGCACGGTGCAGCAGATGCAGCCGTTGTTCATCTCGAAGACTTCCTCGTCGGCGTTCACGACGAGGTCGTTGTCGACGCCAAGCTCGCCGAACTCGTTCACGATGACGGCGTATTTTTTGCCGTGCTGTTCGCTGAGAATCCGGTTCAGCAGCGTGGTCTTTCCGGCGCCGAGATAGCCGGTCAGGACGGTCACGGGGACCTGGGGCTGTGCCATAGAATCACCTCTTCCCGCCTGAGATAGGCGCGTGAGGCTGCGGCGTCTAGAGGGCGACGCCCCGGGTCAGTTTGGGCAGATCGCCCACCAGCCCCATGGCGTGGCGCATGAAGAAGCGCCGGAGCGGCGGTATGCGATGGACCGCGGCGATTCCGACGTCGCGCGCGAGGCGGACCGGCGCAATGTCATTGGAAAACAACCGGTTCAGCAGATCGGTGGCCGCGACCATCGCGAGATTATCGGTCCGCCGCCACGCTGCATAGCGTTCCAGCGTGTCGGCGGCGCCGAGGTCGAGCCCAAGCCTGTGCGCCTCGACCAGCACCTCGACCAGCGCTGCCACGTCGCGGACGCCGAGATTGTAGCCTTGGCCAGCGATCGGATGGATGCCGTGCGCGGCGTCACCCACCAGCACCAGCCGCTCGTCGACATAGCGCTCGGCATGGACCAGCCCCAGCGGATGGGCGAAGCGCGGGCCGACGGGCTGAACCTTGCCAAGGTAGTCGCCGAAGCGGCGGGCGAACTCGCTGTTGAAGCGCGCCGCATCGAGCGTGAGCAGCCGCTCGGCGAGCGGTGTGCGTTCGGACCAGACGATGGAGGAGCGATGCGTGCCGTCCTCGCCGTTGCGCATCGGCAGGATGGCGAAAGGTCCGCCGGGCAGGAACTTCTCCTGCGCGACGCCGCGATGGGGCAGCTCATGCGCCGCCACCAGCACGATCGCGGTTTGCCGGTAGGACCAGCTCCGTGCGCCGATGCCTGCCTCCTCGCGCAGCGCGCCGGAGCGGCCCTCCGCGGAGGCGACCAGTCGCGCCTCCAACGTGCGGCCGTCGCCGAGGTGCAGCAGGGCGCGCGTCGCGTCACGCGTGGTGCCGGCGAGCTCAGCGGGGGCCAGCACGCTCGCGCGGGGTTCGCGGGCGAGGGCGGCATAGAGCGCGCGTCGCAGAAAGCGGTTCTCGACGATCCACCCCATCGGCCGGGCCTCGTCCGGGGTCGGCGCGTTCTCCCGATGGTCGAAATGCAGGAAGAGCGGACTGGGACGCCCGTCGTGGCCCGCGTCGGAGATACGGATGTCGCGGATCGGCTCGGCGTCGGGTTCCAGGCCGGCCCAGAGGCCGAGCGCCTCGAACAGGCGCTGACTGGTGTACGCAACGGCGGTGGTACGGCCATCGAAGGCCGGCAGCGTCATGGCATCGAGCGGCTGGCGGTCCACGACCACGGTGTCGAGGCCGTTTCGGGCCGCCGCGAGCGCCAGCAGCGCCCCGTTCAGGCCCGCGCCGGCCACCGCCAGATCGTATCGCCTCTCGCTCATGGGGCGACCATGCCGCCCTCCGGCCCGGTCCGCCAGCGCGTCAGCTTGTCCCGTCGAAGAGCAGGCCCATGATCAGCGTGTCGTCGACGTGACCGTCGAGCCGGAAATCATCCCGGAGCCTTCCTTCCTCGGTGAAGCCCAACGCTAGATAGAGCGCGATACCTGGGGCGTTCGTGGCCCGGACGGTGAGCTCGATCCGGCGAAATCCGGCCTGTCGCGCGCCGGCCAGGGTCTCGGCGAGCAACCGCCGACCGAGGCCGCGTCCTCGGAACTCGGGCAGCAGGCCCATGCCCATGATGCCCTTGTGGGTGTGGATCGGCCGTTCGGCGCGCGTGATGTCGCACCAGCCGACAACCTGATCGCCCGCGACCGCGACCGTCATGGGCTGCGTCCCGTCGAGATGGCGGGACACAAACGCCGCCACCTCAGGCAGCGGCGGCGCTTCCACGAACGCGAGCCACAGGCGCTCACGGCCGACGGCGTCAAGGCAGGCACGGTGGCTGGCAATGTCCGCCAGCGCGATCGGTCGAACAACGGGGTCCATCACCCGAGCATAGCCTGCCCGGGTGGGGACAGGCGCGATCAGAAGGTCTTGCTGATCGTGAAGATGACGCGCGCCTCGCAGTTCAGCGTGTTGCCGCAATTGGGGCTGTCGAGGTCGGTATCCGTGTACGCGACCGCGAGATCCACACCGAACAGGGAGACGCCGACGCCGACCTGCCAGTCGAGATAGCCGTTGGCGCCGATCCCGTAGTTGAGGTTGCGCTCGACATACTGATGGCCGAGCGTCGCGAAGACCTTGAGCGCGACCTCATCGTGCAGCTTCACGAAGGTGAGCGGCACGGAGATCTGGCCCCACTTGTACCAGGCGATGCCGGAGTTGGCGTAGAAGTTCGGGCTGTAGCGGACCGCGCCGGTTACGCTCGCGACGCCGAAATCATAGCCCAGCACCAGGCCGTACTCGTCGAAATCGAAGAACGAGGCGCGATCGCCGCCCCAGTACATGTAGCGAATGTAGCCCAGGTCGGCGGTCAACTTGTCGTCGAAAGCCTTGGCCCGGAAACCCGTGATCAGGTCGACCTCGGGATTGGCATTGCTGCCCAGAAACTTGACGTTGCTGGCCCAGGCGCCGACGTAGGCTGAAATCGGCGACCCGAAGAGCGGCACTTCGTAGGTGGCGCTGGGCTGGATGGCCACTTCGCGCTGGGTCTGGGAGATGCCGCGATACGAGTAGTCCGTCGAGAAAGCAAAGGTCGCGGTGAACGAACCGCCGAAGGGGCCCGCCCAGGTTTCCTTCTCCGGAGCCGCTGGCGCAGTTTGGGCCATTGCGCCGCCTGCAAGGGAAGCCCCAACGGCAAAGGCGACGGCATATTGAACGACACGCATGACGACCTCCAGGTTCCGCTTCACGAACCGGACAACCCAAGGCGCATGCCGATCAGACGCCCGTCGTCTTGCGGGCGACTCTGCCCGCCGGATGGGCAGAAACGCCGGTAGATCGCCCACCTGGGCGGCAGGCTCACGCTTTGCGGGCCTTCAAGAGCGCTTTGGCACGTCGATTGCTTCAACTTTCTGGAGCGTGGCGCGCACCACAAGGAGCACGATGCAATGAAAATGATCATGGCGATCTTCAAGCCCTTCAAGCTCGACGAGGTGCGGGACGCGCTGACCGGGCTGGGGATCCAGGGTCTCACGGTGAGCGAAGTGAAGGGCTTCGGCCGCCAGAAGGGGCAGACCGAGATTTATCGCGGCGCCGAGTACGCCGTGAGCTTCCTGCCCAAGGTGAAGATCGAGGTGGTGATCGACGATTCCATGGTCGAGCGCGCAACTGAAACCATTCGCAAGGCCGCGGGCACCGGCAAGATCGGCGACGGCAAGATTTTCGTCATGCCCGTCGAGCAGGCCATTCGCATTCGCACCGGCGAAGCCGGCGCGGATGCGCTCTGAAGATCAGACAAACGACAGAAATGGGGAACCGACTGCCATGACCCACAAACTTCGCACTGCGCTCGCCGGCCTCGGCTCGGCCGGCCTGATGCTCCTCTCCACGGCCGCGCTCGCCGCGGATCCCAAGCCCAAAATCGACGCCGGCGATACCGCCTGGATGCTGACCGCGACGGCTCTGGTCCTGATGATGACTGTGCCCGGTCTTGCGCTGTTCTATGGCGGCATGGTCCGCAAGAAGAACGTGCTGTCGACGGTGATGCAGAGCTTCGCCATCGCCTGCCTCGTCACTGTGCTCTGGATGGTTGTGGGCTACAGCCTCGCCTTCACCAGCGGCAGCGCGATCATTGGCGGTCTGTCCAAGGTGTTCCTCAGCGGTCTCGAGCTTGAGAGCATTCACGACCTCGCCAAGACGATCCCGGAGTCGGTGTATCTCACCTTCCAGCTCACCTTCGCCATCATCACCCCGGCGCTGATTGCCGGCGCCTTCGCCGAACGCATGAAGTTCTCGGCGATGATGTGGTTCATGGGCATCTGGTCGCTCGTGGTCTACGCCCCGATCGCGCATTGGGTGTGGGGCGGCGGATTCCTGGGCGACTGGGGCGTGCTCGACTACGCCGGTGGCACCGTTGTGCACATCAACGCGGGCGTCGCGGGTCTGGTCTGCGCCTACGTGCTGGGCAAGCGCAAGGGTTACGGAACCGAGAACCTCGCGCCGCACAATCTGGTTCTGAGCGTGATCGGCGCCTCACTGCTGTGGGTCGGCTGGTTCGGCTTCAACGCCGGCTCCGCCGTGACCGCAGGTGGCAACGCCGGTATGGCAATGCTGGTGACGCAGATCGCCGCTGCCGCTGCCGGCCTCTCCTGGATGTTCATGGAGTGGGTGGCGCGCGGCAAGCCGTCCGTGCTCGGTGTGATTTCGGGCGCCGTCGCGGGGCTTGTTGCCATCACGCCGGCCTCCGGGTTCGTGAATCCGACCGGAGCTCTGCTGATCGGTCTGGTCGCCGGTGTCGTCTGCTATTGGGGCGCCACGGGCCTCAAGAAGGCGATGGGCTACGACGACTCGCTCGACGCCTTCGGCGTCCACGGCGTCGGTGGCTTCCTGGGCGCCATCTTCACCGGCGTCTTTGCGATCGAGGCGATTGGCGGCGAGGGCAAGAAGGGCCTGATCGACGGCAACGCGGCGCAGGTCCTGACCCAGCTCTGGGGAGCCTTGGTCTGCATGGTGTGGTGCGCCGTGGCCACCTTCGTGATCCTGAAGATCGTCGATGCGCTGGTTGGCCTGCGGGTCACCAACGAAGAGGAGATCGAAGGTCTCGACATCAATCTGCACGGCGAGACGGTCCACTAGTCCGACCCGCCCTTCCATCGGGAACCGTTTCTCCTCCCTGGTTCCCTCCGTCGTCCCGGGGCTTGCCCGGGGGCGACTTCCTCGGCCCGGTGGCTCCTCCCACCGGGCCGAATTTTGTCCGCGTTTGACGAGGTCGGCGGGGGGCGCCACTCTGCGGCCCGTCACCCAAGACGCCCGGAGGAGAGCGCATGAAACTGGTGTCCGCCATCATCAAGCCGTTCAAGCTGGACGAGGTCCGCGACGCTCTCACCGGCGTCGGCGTCTCGGGTCTGACGGTGAGCGAGGTCAAGGGCTTTGGCCGGCAGAAGGGACAAACCGAGATCTATCGCGGCGCGGAGTATCTCGTGAGTTTCCTGCCCAAGGTGAAGATCGAGATTGTGGTCGACGACTCGCAGGTCGAGCGCGCGGTGGAGGCCATCCAGAAGGCCGCCCATACGGGCAAGATCGGCGACGGCAAGATCTTCGTCACGCCAGTCGAGCAGGCGCTGCGCATTCGTACCGGCGAGTCGGGCTCCAACGCGCTCTGACGCCGAATAATCAATAAGAACGGGGGGAAACATGGAGAGGACGATGCTGCGCGCTAGCGCGATGGCGCTGCCGCTGTTCGCCGCGACTGCGGCTATGGCGGCTGACGAAAAGCCCAAGCTCGACACCGGCGACACCGCCTGGCTGCTGGTCGCCACGGTGCTGGTCCTGATGATGAGCGTCCCGGGCCTTGCGCTGTTCTATTGCGGGATGGTCCGGAAGAAGAACGTTCTGGCGACCTCGGTGCAGACCTTCGCGGTGGCCGCTCTCGCCTCGATCCTCTGGTTCGCGGTCGGCTACTCGCTGGCCTTCACCGACGGGGGCGGTCTCAACGCCGCCATCGGGTCGCTCGCCCGCGCCTTCGGGGCCGGGCTGATCGGCAGCGTGCACGATCTCGCCAAGACCGTGCCCGAGAACATCTTCATGACCTACCAGATGACCTTCGCGATCATCACCCCGGCCATCATCGCCGGCGCGTTCGCGGAGCGCATGAAGTTTTCGGCGATGATGTGGTTCATGGGCCTGTGGCTGCTGTTCGTCTATGTGCCGGTGGCGCATTGGGTCTGGGGCGGCGGTTTCCTTGGCGGCGCCGGCGTGCTCGATTTCGCGGGCGGCCTTGTGGTGCACCTGAACGCCGGCATCGCTGGTCTGGTCTGCGCGATCGTCCTCGGCAAGCGCAACGGCTACGGTCAGGAATACATGGCGCCGCACAACCTGGTGCTCACCATGATCGGCACCTCGCTGCTCTGGGTCGGCTGGTTCGGCTTCAATGCCGGTTCGGCGCTGGGATCCAGCGAGCTTGCCGGCTCGGCGATGATCAACACCCACATTGCGGCCGCTGCCGCGGCGCTGGTCTGGATGGCCATCGAGTGGGCAGCGCGGGGCAAGCCCTCGGTTCTCGGCATTCTGACCGGATCGATCGCCGGGCTTGGCACCATCACGCCGGCGGCCGGCTACATCGAGCCGTGGGCGGCGCTCGTGATCGGCGTCGCGGCCGGTGCGGTCTGCTACTGGGCCTCGGTCGTGCTCAAGACCAAGCTCGGCTACGACGACTCGCTGGACGTGTTCGGGGTCCACGGCGTCGGTGGCATTCTGGGCACGATCTTGGCCGGTGTCTTTGCCACCAAGATCATCAACGACGTCGCAAAGGGCCAGCCGGTCGGGCTGGTCGACGGCAATGGCGGTCAGGTACTGACCCAGATCTACGGTGTTCTGGTCGTCGGCATCTTCTGCGCCGTCGCGACCTGGGTCGTCCTCAAGATCGTCGATGCGATGGTCGGGCTTCGCGTCACCAAGGACGAGGAAACCGAGGGCCTCGACACCGCCCTGCACGGCGAGCGGGTCCAATAGCCCAACCCCTTGCACGACAAGGAGAAAGGGGGCGCAAGCCCCCTTTTTGCTTTAAGAATATGGTCTATTCCTTTGTTGTTCCTCGTTAATTTGTTTCATACAATGGCACCATAACCGGTCTGGCCACCCCCTGGCGCGGATCGGCCCCTCAGGCTGGGCCCCGCGGCCCGTCGGAATGGTGCAATGACGGCGCAGGCCAAGCGCGCTCCAGTGATCGAGAATTCCGCCCTGACCCGGACGCGGCGCGGTCTCGCATGGCTTTGATCGGCTCGACCGCGCCGGCCAAGACCGCGATCCTGCCGGAGGGCGGGCGCGACTTCCTGCTGCGTCGGCTCTACGAGCTGGTGGGCATTGCGGCCGCCTTCGGCGGCACGCTCCTGCTGCTGGCGCTATTCACCTACAACCCGACCGACCCGTCCCTGAACCACGCTACCGGGCGGTCGCCCACCAACCTGATGGGCCTGCCCGGGGCCTACCTCGCCGATGTGCTGCTGCAGACCTTCGGTCTCGCGATCTTCCTGGTCCCAGTGTCGATCATCACCTGGGGAGTCCGCATGGCGCGCACGCACCATCTCGGCTTCTTCGGGTTGCGACTGTCGCTTCTGCTGTTGGCGCTGCTCCTGATGGCGGTTGCGATGGTCGGGCTGGGCGATGTCGGTTCGGCCGCGACCCATGCCGGCGCCGGTGGCCTGGTCGGGCTGGCGCTGGTCGGCCGGTTCCGCGAGCTGCTCCTCACCCATTCCAGCGGCACCGCGCTGGCAGTGATCGAGCCGGCCTGCGCCGCCCTTGCGCTGATCGCGATGGCGCCGGCGCTCGGCATGAACCGGACGGATCTGCCGCTGATCTTCCGCATCCTGCGCGCGCCCTTCATCGGCGCAGTCTGGCTGGGGCGGGCAGCGATCGGGCTGTGGCGCGGCAAGCCCAAGCCGCTCGACGAGGCGGGCGAGCCGCCGGCGCCGCCGATCGGCTACGCCGAAATTCCCGGCGAGATCGATGCCAGCCAGTACGATCCGGCGCGCTTCCAGCCGATCCCCGAAGAGGGCGTGCCCCTGCCGCCGCGCGACTCGCTGATGGTTGACGCGCCCTTCGCACCGATCGAGCGCGCGCCCGGCGAGATTCCGCCGGCACCGGCGCCGGACGCTGTCCCGGCGGAGGATCGCACGTTGTTCGACCGTCTTGTGGGACGTCGCATCGAGCCGGTCCTGGGCCGCCCGCGGATCGCCGAGCTGCCGCCTGAGGCGAGTGACACCGGCTCCCGCGCGTCCGTGGAGCCGCCGATCGCCGTGGCCGACCGCGCGGCGACGACGCCTGACGTCGATGACAATCCGTTCGTGCCCGACGCGCCGGCGGTCGACGATGTGGTCGCTGCAGGCGCTCGCAAGATCGTGCCGCGGCGCAATGCCAGCCTGCCCGCCGGCAAGCGTGCCCAGCGCGCGGGCCAGCGTGAGCTCGACCTCGCTACGGGCGAATATCGCTTGCCGCCCCTCGACATCCTCGCCCAGCCGTCGCGCGTGCAGGGCACGCCGCAGATCGACGAAGAGGCGCTGGAACAGAACGCCCGTCTGCTCGAGACGGTCCTCGATGACTTCGGGGTCAAGGGCCAGATCGTGAAGGTGCGCCCCGGCCCCGTCGTCACGCTCTACGAGCTGGAGCCGGCACCCGGCACCAAGTCCAGCCGGGTGATCGGACTCGCTGACGATATCGCCCGCTCGATGAGCGCGGTCTCGGCGCGCGTGGCCACGGTGCCCGGTCGCAACGTCATCGGCATCGAGCTGCCGAATGCGCGGCGCGAGACCGTGTATCTGCGCGAGCTCCTGTCCACCCGTCAATACGAGGACACCCGGCTTAACCTGCCGCTGGCCCTGGGCAAGGACATTGGCGGCGATCCGGTGATCGCCGATCTCGCGCGCATGCCGCATCTGCTGATCGGTGGCACCACGGGTTCCGGAAAGTCGGTCGCCGTCAACACGATGATCCTGTCGCTGCTCTACCGGCTGCCGCCGGAGCGCTGCCGCTTCATCATGATCGACCCCAAGATGCTGGAGCTCAGCGTCTACCAGGACATCCCGCACCTCCTCACCCCGGTCGTCACGGAGCCGCGCAAGGCGATCGTGGCGCTGAAGTGGGTGGTGCGCGAGATGGAGGATCGCTATCGCGCGATGAGCGCGTTCGGCGTGCGCAACATCGCGGGCTACAACGAGAAGCTGGTGGAGACGGCGCGCAAGGGCGAGACGCTCACCCGCAAGGTGCAGACCGGTATCGATCCGGAGACTCGCCGCCCGATCTTCGAGGAAGAGGAGATCGACCTCACGCCGCTGCCCTTCATCGTGGTCATCATCGACGAGATGGCCGACTTGATGCTGGTCGCCGGCAAGGAGATCGAGGCCGCCGTGCAGCGCCTGGCACAGATGGCGCGCGCCGCCGGCATTCACGTCGTGATGGCGACCCAGCGGCCTTCAGTTGACGTGATCACCGGCACCATCAAGGCGAACTTCCCGACCCGCATTTCTTTCCAGGTCACCTCGCGCATCGATAGCCGCACCATCCTGGGTGAGCAGGGCGGCGAGCAGCTGCTCGGCCAGGGCGACATGCTGTACATGGCCGGCGGCGGCAAGATCGCGCGCGTGCACGGTCCTTTCGTGAGCGATGGCGAGGTCGAGGAGGTGGTGCGCCACCTGCGCGCCCAGGCGGCGCCATCCTACATCGACGCCGTCACCGATGATCCCGAGGCTGGCGAGGGCGGCGACGCGCCGGGTGGCGGCGAGGAGGGCGAGAGCGACCAGCTCTACGATCAGGCCGTGGCGCTGGTGGCCCGCGAGCGCAAGTGCAGCACCAGCTTCATCCAGCGCTATCTGCAGATCGGCTACAACCGCGCGGCGCGCATCGTCGAGCGCATGGAGCGCGAGGGCGTGGTGAGTGCCGCCAACCATGTCGGCAAGCGCGAAGTGCTCGCGCGCGACATCGACGACCGCGAGCGCTGAGTTCAGCCTCCGATCAGGTCGGCCAGCCGGTGAATGGTGCGGTCGGGTGCGATATGCGTCGCGCCGGCCGGCAAGCCCTGGCGGTCGGGATCGTAGAAAATGCCGGCCATGCCGAGACGCTGCGGCGCGGCGACCTCCCATTCGGGGTTGTCGCCCACCATCCAGGCCTCGCCGGGCGCGACGCCCAGCCGTTCCAGGGCATGAACATAGACCCGATGTTCCGGCTTGCCGGCGCCGAACTCACCCTCGATCTGGATGTGGTCGAAGCGCGCAACGAGGTCGAAGCGTTCGACCTTGGCGCGCTGAGGCTCAGCCGCGCCATTGGTGATGAGCGCGAGCCGAACGCCGGCTGCTCGCAGCGCGTCCACTGTCGCAAGCGCATCGGGATAGAGCCGATATTCTTCGCGTCGCATGTCAGTGAAGGCGTCCGCGACCTGATCGGCCAGCCCCTCGTCGGGTCGCCCCAGCCGGGCGAGCGCGCGTCGAAGCGAGAGGCGGCGCGCTCCGGGGATGTCGAGCCGCCAGCGCGCTGCCGCCTCGGAGTCGGACCAGAAGGCGCGGGCCTCCTCCATCACCGCTGCGCGCAACCGCTCGATCGCCGCTCCGTCGGGCGCCGCGAGGGGCACGGCGAAGCGGGTCAGCAGACGCGTCCAAGCCTCGGCGGGCTGGGCATAGGCGCGGATCAGCGTGTCGTCGAGATCGAACAGAATCGCGCGCGGAAGCGGGCGGGAACTCAATTGACCGGCCGCACGAAGCTCGAGGGAGCCGGGCCGACCACCCGCGAGCGGTCGCCCTGGATTTCGATCACCGCGAGGGCGCGCTCAACTCGTCCATCGGGAAAGAATCGGAACGCGCCATCGATCCCCGCCCAACCGTTGGGGTTGGAAAGCGCCTGGGCGCTGAAGTCGCCACCCGGACGCACCCGCGCCAGCTGACCGGCGAGCGACACCGCGTCGTAGGCGATGGTTGCCAGTCGATGCGGCGGCCGGCCGTAGGTGGCGATGAAGCGCCGCTCGAAATCTGCCCGTCGGGCCGGGTCGGGAGCCGCGTACCAGGCGCCGCGCAGCAGCGACTCGCTGCCCACGCGCTGCACGTCCCAGACCCCGGTGCCGATGTACTGCGTCGCGCGGTTGTCGAGGCCGGCGGTGGCAAGTGCGGTGAGCGCCGCCGAGAGGCGCGGTGGTGGTACCGGAACCAGGACGGCGATCCGGTCCGAGCCCTTGGCGGTCGCGGCCAACCGGCGTGCCGGCGTGCCGAGATCCAGACCCTCGGCGTCGAACAGCTCGATCGCGACCACCTCCGCCCCTCGCGCGGTTGCGTGGGTTTCGAGCGTCCGTGCCATCTGGTCGCCATAGGGCGTGTTGGGTGCGAACGCCGCGAAGCGCTTGATTCCCGCCTGCAGGGCGTGATCGATGACGCGGCGAACCTGCGGCGGGGCGGCGATGCCCATGACCCAGACCCCGGCCTGACCGACGCTTTCGTCGTTGGAGAAGGCGATGACGTTCGCGCCGCCCTGGGCGACGGCGGGCGCCAGCGCCGCAGCCGAGGCGCCAAAAAGTGGACCCAACACCAGTGACGCACCCTCCGCGCGAGCCTTGCGATAGGCCTCCAACGCCGCCTCGGCGCTCTCGCCGCTGTCGTAGACCGAGAGCGCGAGCTCGCGGCTCGCGCCATCGAACAGGGCAAGTTCGGCGGCCTGTTGGAGCGACTGGCCGAGCGGTGCCAACCGGCCCGACAGAGGCAGCAGGACGGCGATCCGCGCCTTGCCGCTGGTCGTCGTGGCCGGCCCGGTCCGGACCGTCGCCGTCGCGGTTGGCGTGGGTGGCGTGGTAGCTTGCGGTGGTGCGCTGGCACAGGCGGCCATCAAGAGGGCCGTGGCAAGGAGCGCTATCGAGGACAAACGCATGGGCACGGGGCTCCGGCGGCCGGCGGGATCGAGAAACGGGACGGGCGCCCAAGCTACCGACGCCGGCGCGGCGAGTAAACCGCGCTCGGCGGGCGAGCCCCCTGCGCCAGGACTGCACATTGTCGGGACGCCAATCGGCAATCTGGGTGACATCACGCTTCGGGCGCTGACGGTCTTGCGTGGCGTGGACCTCATTGCCTGCGAGGACACCCGCGTTTTCGCCAAGCTCGCTGCCGCCCATGGCATCGCTGCACCCACGATCGCCTACGCCGATGCGACTCGCGCCCGTACCGAGCCGCGAGTCCTGGCGGCGCTGGCCGAGGGCAAGCGGGTGGCGCTGGTGAGCGACGCCGGCATGCCCCTGGTATCCGATCCCGGCTACCCGCTCGTCCGCGCGGCGATCGAGCGCGGCCACCCGGTGAGCGTCGCGCCCGGTCCGTCGGCGCCGCTCGCCGCGCTGGCGCTGTCCGGCCTGCCGAGCGAGCGGTTCCTGTTCGCCGGCTTTTTGCCCACCAAGTCGGGTGAACGACGGCGCGCCATCGGCGAGTTGGCGGCGATCCCCGCGACGCTCCTGTTCTTCGAGGCGCCGCACCGGCTGCCGGAGTCGCTCGCCGATCTCACCGACCTCCTGGGGCCTCGGCCGGCGGCCGTCGCGCGCGAACTCACCAAGCTGTTTGAGGAGGTGCGTCGCGCCCCGCTCGATGCACTGGCACGACACTACGCCGAGCACCCCGACATACGGGGTGAGATCGTCGTCGTGGTGGCACCGCCCGGCGACTCGCAGCCCGCCGATGCCGCCGAGATCGATCGGGCGCTTGGCGAGGCGATGCACTCTGCCAGCCTGCGCGACGCGGCCGCGGAAGTGGCGGCCCGCTTCGGTCGGCCCCGTCGCGAGGTCTATGCGCGGGCGCTTGAGCTCAAGCGGTCGCAGGAATGAACGGGCGGCGCCAGCGCGCCGAGCGGCGCGGGCGGCTTGCCGAGTGGCGCGCCGCATGGCGGCTGCGGCTCGCGGGCTACCGCATTCTCGCCCGTCGCTTTCGCACCCGGGCCGGCGAGATCGATCTGGTGGCACGCAAGGGGCGGCTGCTCGCGTTCGTCGAGGTCAAGGCGCGCGCCGACCGTGCGCGCGCAGCCGAGGCGGTGGGGGAAGCCCAGATGCGGCGCATCGCGCGCGCTGCCGAACTGTTCATGGCGCGCCATCCGCGCTATGCCGAGTGCTCTGTGCGGTTCGACGCGGTGCTGGTTGACGGGCTGTGGCCCGAACACATCCGCGATATCTGGAGACCTTCTTGAAGGCGACCGTCACCTTCGCCTCGCGCCTCGCCGATTGGGATCCGGGCCCCGACCCGCTCTTGAGGCGGCTATGGGCGATGTGCACCGGCGATGGCCGTGAGCTCGATGTGCTGGAGGTCGGTCTCACGCTCGCCGCGCTCCGCCGCGGTGGTCGCGCCGATCTCGCGCCTTATCGCGAGCAGGTTCGGGCGATGTCCGCGGCGGTCGCTGATCTGGTGCGACGTCGCGGCGCCGGGCCGGAGCGGCTGGGCGAGATCCTGGCCGGTGCCTATGCCCTGCGCGGCGATCGCGAGACCTACGACGACCCGGCCAACGCCGACTTGATCGATGTGCTGGAACGCAAGCGCGGCCTGCCCGTGGCGCTCGCGATCATCTACATGCACGTCGCGCGCGACCAGGGCTGGGAGGCAGTGGGGACGGCGTTCCCCCGGCATTTTCTCATCCGCATCGGGATCGACGGCGCCCGGCACCTCGTGGATCCCTTCCATGACGGCGCGGCCCCCGATGGCGCGGAGTTGAAGACCTTGGCCGGTCGCGTGCTGGGCCGGGAGACCGCGCTTGATCCGGCGTTTCTCGATCCGGTGCTTGATCGGGATGTCGTCCTGCGGCTGGAAAACAATCACTGCCTGCGCGCCGGGCAGGCGGGCGACCAGGCTGAGGTCGCGGCCTCGTTGGCACGCATGGTGGCGATGTCCCCCGATAGCGCCGAACTGCTGGTGGCCGCGGCCGAAGCGGAGATCGCGCTCGACCGCCGCCGCGCCGCGTTGCGCTACCTCGAACGGTTGGAGGCGCTCCTCGAAAGCTGGCCGGGCGCCCCGGAGAGGCTGCGTCAGCGCGCCCACGACCTGTTGCGCGAACAGAAGCGGGGGCTTAACTGAGGTTGAGGCTAAGGCTATTCGAGGAACCGGCATGAAGCTCGTCGTCGCCATCCAGATGGACCATGTTTCCACCATCGACATCGATGGCGACTCGACGTTTGTGCTGGGTCTCGAGGCGCAGCGCCGCGGCTATCCCCTGTGGCACTACACGCCGGCCGATCTCGCGTTTCGCGACCGCAAGGTGATCGCGCGGGCGCAGCCCATGACGCTGCGCCGCGAGAAGGGCAACCACTTCACCCTGGGCGAGCCGAAGGTTCTGGACCTCGCAACGACCGATGTGGTCCTGCTGCGCCAGGATCCGCCGTTCGACATGTCCTACATCACCACGACACATCTTCTCGAACACATCCACCCGAAGACCTTGGTGGTGAACGACCCGGCGAGTGTGCGCAACGCCCCGGAGAAGCTGTTCGTGACGCATTTTGAAGGGGTGATGCCACCCACGCTGATCGCATCGGACGCGCGTCAGATCCGGGCGTTCCGCGATGAGCACAAGGACATCATCCTGAAGCCGCTGTTCGGCAATGGCGGCGCCGGTGTCTTCCGCGTTCGGCCCGACGACGAGAACTTCAATTCGCTGCTGGAGATGTTCTCCCAGCGCAGCCGCGAGCCGGTGATCGCCCAGCGCTATCTTCCCGAGGTGCGCAAGGGTGACAAGCGCATCATTCTGATCGACGGCGAGCCGGTCGGCGCGATCGATCGCGTGCCGGCAGATGGCGAGGCCCGCTCCAACATGCATGTGGGCGGCAAGGCGGTGAAGGCGAGCCTCAGCAAGCGCGACCGCGAGATCTGCGACATCATCGGCCCGGCCCTGGCCGAGCGCGGTCTGCTTTTCGTCGGTATCGACGTCATCGGCGACTGGCTCACCGAGATCAACGTGACCTCGCCGACCGGCCTGCAGCAGATCGACCGCTTCGACGGTGTTTCGCTGGAGGCCCGCATCTGGGACCGCATCGAGGCGCGTTGGCAGGAAAGCCGCGCGAAGGTCCGATGATCCGTCGCGCGCTCCTCACCTGTGGTCTGGCGGCGCTGGCGGCGCCCGCCGCCGCGCAGATCGATTTTCTCAACGCCAAGCCGATCCTGCGCGCCGTCCGCGAGGGCGATGCCGAGAAGGTCCGTCAGTTCCTGTTGCGCGGCGAGAGCCCGAACCAGGTCGATGTCCTCGCGCAACCGCTGCTCGTTGCCGCGACAGTCGCCGGCCATATCGCGGTCGTCGAGGTGTTGCTGAAGGGCGGCGCGGTCCCCGACTCGCTCGATCGCGACGGTGCCAGCGCGCTCCTGCGTGCCGCCGAGCGCAACGACACCGAGATCGCGGACATGCTGCTGCAACGCGGTGCCAAGCCCAGCTTGCAGAACCGCCAGGGGACGACCGCCCTGATGCTCGCCGCGCGCAACGGCAACGTCGATCTCGTGCGCATGCTGCTGCAGCGCCGCGCCGATCCCAACGTGCCCGACTTCACCGGTCGAACGGCGCTCACCTGGGCGCGCCAGAGCGGTCGCGCGGCGGTCGAGTCCGTCTTGCGCCAGGCTGGCGGGCGCGAGTGACCATGCGGCCCGGCGCGCCGCTTCGCGTGACGCCCACCATCTCCATCGATCCGGCCGAGTTGGAGGAGAGCTTCGTGCGCGCCGACGGCCCCGGCGGCCAGCATGTCAACAAGACCGCGAGTGCGGTCCAACTGCGCTTTGACGTGCGCGGCTCGCTCTCGCTGCCCGACGTGGTGCGGGCGCGGCTGGAGCGGCTGGCCGGCCGGCGGCTCGGCGCCGACGGCTTCATCACCATCGTTGCGCGCGAGGGTCGGAGCCAGTGGCGCAACCGAGCCGATGCGCGCGCAAGGCTTGTCGCCCTGATCGCCGAAGCCGCGCGTCCGCCGGCCCGACGCGTGCCGACCCGCACACCCAGATCGAGCAAGCTCAGGCGCCTTGACGACAAGAAGCGACGTGGCGCGCTCAAGGCAACCCGCCGCGCCTCCGACGAGTGATGCCCCGAGTCGCGCGACGCTGGCTCGCTGTTGGCGTCAATCTCGGCGCGGCCGGGCTAGCCGTTCTTGCCTTCGCGCTCTGGCGGTCTGCGTCGATGCCGACGCAGGAGAGCGTCACCGGCGGTGGCGTCGAGCACAACTTCGCCGGACCTCATCCGGAGCTGGGGTACGCGCCCTTGCCCGAGCGCCGCGTCACCGCGCGCCGGACCGAGGGCGATCGCGTCATCTACGATGTCAGCTACACTATCGACCGCCACGGCTTGCGGGCGACACCGGCGCGCGATCCGGCGGCCGGTCCCCCTGAGGCCTGCATCGCCCTGTTCGGCGACTCGATCACCTTCGGCGAGGGTGTAAGCGACGAGGCCACGTTCGCATGGCGCCTGGTCGAGCGATCGCGGGGGCGGGTCGTGGCGGGCAACTTCGCCTTCTCCGGCTACGGCCCGCACCATGCGCTCGCCCAACTCCAGGCCGGTCGCGTCGCTGCGACGCTCGACTGCGTGCCGACGCATGCCATCTACCTGTTTATCCCCGAGCACATCGCGCGGGTCGCCGGCCGCATGTTCTGGGACCGGCAGGGCCCGCGCTATCGGATCGGGCCCGACGGGTTCGTCCGCCGCGACGGTTCGTTCGATGGGCCAGGCCCTTCCGCAGCGGCGGTGCCGGACCTCGATGAGGGACTGTTGGGTTGGCGCCGATGGTTGAGGGGCGCCAGTCGCACCGGCGGGGCCGACGAGGCGGCGCTCGCGGTCGCCGTGCTCGCCACCTTGCGGCGCGATCTTGGTGTTCTCGCTCCGGGCATCGCCTTCCACACGATCCTCTGGAACCCCTACGAAGACCGCCGGACCCGCGAGGTCGCGGCCGGCCTCGCCGGCGCCGGCATCCCGACGCTGCGTCTGCGCGACATCCTTCCGGAGTTTCTGGTCGACCGGACCCCCTGGGTCCTGAGCCCGGACGACTGGCACCCCAACGCTGTCGCCCATGACCGTATTGCGACGGCCATCGCCACCCGGATCCTCGCGCGCGCGCCCTGACCTCGTGCTAGAAGGCGCGCCACGTCCCCGTAGCTCAGCTGGATAGAGCAGCGGTTTCCTAATTTTGATATCTATTCAGGACGGAGACTGCAAGCCATTGATATAATTACATTATTTATCTCGTGTACCTCTCGTTGACCTCGATATAGTGTTGACCATTCGTTGACA
>VGCH01000003.1 GCA_016870115.1 Alphaproteobacteria bacterium
GCTCGGACGGCGAACTCGGTGTCACAGATTTCTGTCTCATCTCGTTCCCCTCAGGTTAACGATGAGCCGGAAATCCTCTCTTCCTCAAGACGTCAAATCTGTATCAGTGCTCCTGACGCCGGACAAACAGGAGCTTCCCCAGAAAGCCTATAGACATTGGCTTCCTGAAGAAAAATGGCGGAGAGGAAGGGATTCGAACCCTCGATAGGGGTTTACCCCCTATAACGGTTTAGCAAACCGCCGCCTTCGACCGCTCGGCCACCTCTCCGCGGCCCGCTACAAGCCCCGGCGGTCTTCGTCCACGACGGATGCGCACGCCTTCTAGCCGGCGGGTCCCGGGGTGTCAAACGCAGCGGCGATTTCGCCTTTGATTTCAGATGTTTGGCGCGGGAAAGTAGGGCCATGACACCGGCCAACCAGGCGCTCGCCGCCGCCCGCACCCTCTCGCCCGCCGAGGCCGCCCACGCCCCGCTTGGCACCGCCGAAATGCTGTCGCGGCTGGTCGCCTTCGACACCACGTCGCGCAACTCCAACCTCGAGCTGATCCACTGGGTTCGCGACTACCTCGCCGCCCAAGGCGTCGTCGCGACTCTCGTGCCGAGCGAGGACGGCGCCAAGGCGAACCTCTACGCCTCGATCGGTCCCGCGGCCGAGGGCGGGATCGTTCTGTCGGGTCACACCGATGTCGTGCCCGTCGACGGACAGCCCTGGTCCACCGATCCCTGGGCACTGGTCGAGAAGCCGGACGGCAAGCTCTACGGCCGTGGCAGCTGCGACATGAAGGGCTTCGTCGCGGCGGTGCTCGCGCATGTGCCGGCCTTCAAGCAGGCGCGACTGAAAGTGCCGATGCATTTCGCGTTCAGCTACGACGAGGAAGTCGGATGTCTTGGCGCGCACTCCTTGGCCGAGCGCCTGATGGGTGATGTGCCCAAGCCGCGGGCGGTCGTTGTCGGAGAGCCCACCATGATGGGCGTGGTGAATGCGCAGAACTGGGGTGGCGGCCTGATCGCGACCTTCACGGGCTTCGAGGCGCACTCCTCGATGACGCATCTCGGCGTCAGCGCCATCCATTTCGCCGGCGAGTTCATCCACTGGCTGAACGTGCTGCAGGAGGAGCTGGCGGCGCGCAAGCGGACCGATATCGACACAGTGCCCGGGCACACGACGATCAATGTCGGCGTCATCAATGGCGGCACGGCCGGCAACATCCTGGCCCGCGAGTGCGTGCTGAATTGGGGCTATCGCACTCTGCCCGGCGACGACGCGATGGAAGTGGAGCGCCGCGCCGAGGCCTATCTGATGGGTGAGCTGCTGCCGCGCATGCGCGCCAAACACCCCTCCGCCAACATCGATCTCAAGCGCCGCTCCATGGTGCCGGGCATCAAGGCGGAGGAAAACGTCGTCGCCACGGAGCTCGCCCTGCAATGGACGGGCTCGAACCGCACCTTCGCGGTACCCTACGGCACGGAGGCGGGTATCTTCCGCGCGCACGGCGTGCCGACCGTCATTTGCGGCCCGGGCGATATCTCCCAAGCGCACCAGCCGGACGAGTTCGTCGCGGCCTCGCAGCTCAAGGCCTGCGATGCCTTCATCGCCCGCATGATCGAGTGGGCGGAGCGGCAGTGACGACCGCGCGACGCCGATTCCTTGGCTGGCTCGCGGCGAGTCCACTCGTCGCGAGTGCCGGCCGATCGGCGGCGCAATCCTTGCCCGATCCCGCGATCTGGGCGCCGCGCGACCCCGCGCGGATCATCACCTCGCCGGCCGACGCCCAGAACGTGTTCGATTTCGAGCCGGCGATGCGAAAGGCGGTATCGCCGGCGCATTTCGGCTACATGGCCACCGGCACCGACGACGAGGCGACGCTGCGCGCCAATCGCGCCGGCTTCCAGCGGTATCAGTTGCGGCCGCGCCGCCTGATCGACGTCAGTCAGGTCGACACGTCAATCGAGATCTTCGGCGAGCGCTATCCGAGCCCCATCGCCATCGCTCCGACGGCTTCAAACCGCGCGTTCCACGAGGACGGCGAACTCGCGGTCGCGCGTGCCGCCCGGCGGGGAGATCATCTGCAAATGCTCTCGACGGTGGCGACGACCTCGGTTGAGGCGGCCAACGAAGCGCGCGGTCGACCGGTCTGGTTCCAGCTCTACCCCACCGACAAGCGCGAGCTGGGCGAGGCGCTGGCGCGGCGCGCCGAAGCGGCGGGCTGCCGTACCATCGTGGTGACGGTGGATGTGCTCGCGCGCCAGAATTGGGAAACCTATGCGCGGCTCTGGCGCGCCGACGGCGGCAATTGCGGATCCTGCCATGGGCTTGGCCTGCCGGCCTTCGTGGCGCGCAAACCCAACTTCGCGGGCCTCGACATTTCCGGCGTGTCCTCCACCGGTGCCACGTCCCTCACCTGGGACACGCTGAAGCGCCTGCGCGATGTCGTGAAGACGCGTCTGGTGGTGAAGGGCCTGTTGGCGCCGGAGGATGCGGTCCTCGCGTCGCGCGCGGGCATGGATGGCATCATCGTCTCCAACCATGGCGGTCGCTCGGAAGACAACGGCGGCTCCACGATCGAGGTGCTGCCCGAGGTGGTCGCCGCGGCGGGGGCGAACCTGCCGGTGCTCGTGGACTCAGGTTTCCGGCGCGGTACCGATATCGTGAAGGCGCTGGCGATCGGCGCCCGCGCGGTCTGTATCGGTCGCCCCTACCTTTGGGGACTTGGCGCGTTCGGCCAACCCGGCGTCGAGCGGGTTCTTGAGATCCTCCAGCGCGAAACCCGCGCCGCGATGATGCAAATGGGCGCGCCGACGGTGAAGGCCCTCGTGCCGGCGCTGGCCGTGCGGGACTGAGCGGGTTCCGGCTCTCAGAGGCCCGCACAGACGGGGCGTTCGACGCGGAAAACCGACTCCTGGCGAAAGCGCGAACGGTAGGCGGCGGCAATCGCATCCACGCGTGGGGCATGGGCCGGCGCATCGAACACAACGACCACCACTTGCTTGGAGCGCTCGCGCACGATCTTCCCGTCGCGGCCGCGATACTGGCCTGCGACATCGAGCACGCTCAATCCGTCGGGAAAGCGGGGGCTCACTTCGCTCGCAAGAAAGGCGTTCCAGTCCGCGTCGCTCACCTCGCCGCCGCCCGGCAGCGCGCGCCCGAAGAACAGCTCGACTGCGAGCGCGGGCTTGAGCGGGTCGCGACAGACCGCCGACGGCGGCTCGGGCGATGCGCAGCCGGCCAGAATTGCCGCCGCCGCCGCTAAAGGCGCGATGAGCCGCATGACTCGACCGCTCAATTCAGGAAGGGGACTTCCATCCCCTTCTTGACCGCGGCCCGCGCGCCAACCTGCTCGAACCAGCGCTTCACATGGGGGTAGGCCGCAAGGTCGACCGTGTGCCACTCGTGACGCGCCGCCCAGGGGAAGATCGCCATGTCGGCGATGGTGTAGTCGGCGCCTGCGACATAGGGCGTCTTGGCGAGTTGCCCATCCAGCACGCCGTAGAGCCGCTTGGACTCTTCGACATAGCGGTTGATGCCGTACTCGATCTTTTCCTTCGCGGCGCGCAGGAAATGATGCGCCTGGCCCAGCATCGGCCCGAACCCGCCCATCTGCCACATCAGCCATTGCAGCGTGTCGCTGCGCCGCGCCGGATCGGCGGGCAGAAACTTGCCGGATTTCTCCGCGAGGTAGATCAGGATGGCGCCGGACTCGAAGACCGACAGCGGCTTGCCGCCCGGGCCCTCGCCATCGACGATCGCGGGGATGCGATTGTTGGGGCTGATCGCGAGGAACTCCGGCTTGAACTGCTCGCCCTTGCCGATATTCACCGCATGAACGCGATAGGGAAGCGCGCACTCCTCCAGCATGATGGAGACCTTGCGGCCGTTGGGCGTTCCCCAGGTGTAGAGATCGATCATGGACGACGGGCTCCTTGTGCGACGCGGTGCTACGGGACGATGGCCCACCTATACCGGCAGGCTCAGCTCTTCACCACCGCCGCGGTCTGGCCAAACAGGATCCGACGCTGCTCGTCCGTGTTGACGCCCGGCTTCTGACGCAGCTCCTCCCCGACCGCCTTGCCCTTCACGACCGCCGGTCGCTTGCCCACGGTGTCTGCGAACCAGCGCTTGAGATGCGGGAACTGAGCGATGTCCTGCCCGAGATTCTTCCACGGCAGAACCCACGGCCAGATCGCCATGTCGGCGATGGAGTAGTCGCCGGCGACGAACTCGCGGTCGGCGAGCAGCCTGTTCAGGACGCCAAATAGGCGATTGACCTCGTCGCTATAGCGCTTCTGGCCGTAGGCCACCGCTTCGTGCGGGTTGAATTGCGGCGCGTAGACTCTGAAGTGCGTCGCCTGCCCTGCCATCGGTCCCAGGCCGCCCATCTGCCAGTTCAGCCATTGCAGCGCGTCGTAGCGGCCACGCAGATCCTTGGGCAGGAACTTGCCTGTCTTGTCCGCGAGGTATTGGAGGATCGCACCCGACTCGAAGACGGCGACCGGTGGGCCACCGCCCGGCGGATCGGGATCGACAATCGCCGGCATGCGATTGTTGGGACTGATCGCGAGAAACTCGGGCTTGAACTGCTCGCCCTTGCTGATGTTCACCGGAATCATGCGATAGGGCAGACCGCATTCCTCCAGCATGATGGAGATCTTCCAGCCGTTGGGCGTGGGCCAATAGTGAAGGTCGATCATTGGAACGCTCTCCAACCGTTGCGGAATCGGGTCGGCGCAGCTTACGGCGCGAGCGGTCAGTTCCGAAACCGCGAAAGGTTCATGCGACCATGAGCCAGCTCACGACGAGATGCATTGGCAGCGCCGTGTCGGTGCGCTAGACCGCAGGCAACGGAGGACAAACCATGGCTCTTTCCCTTTATGACGCGTGCGTGCCGAGCTTCGTGCAAATCCTGGGATCAATGGAAGGCGTGTTCGCCAAGGCGCAGGAGCATTGTGCCAAGACCGGCGCCGATGCGAACGCGCTCGTCGGCGCCAAGCTGGTCGACGACATGCTTCCCTTGTCGTTCCAGGTAACGTCGGTCGCCCACCACTCGGTCGGCGCGATCAAGGGCGTCACGGCCGGCACCTTCGGCCCGCCCGCGGGCGGCACGGCCTATGATTTCGCCGGACTGCGCAAGCTCTTGGCCGAGTCCCGCGCAGCCGTCGAGGCGGTGACGCCGGCCGAGCTCAATGCGTTCGAGGGCAAGGACGTCGTCTTCGCGATGCGCGACTTCAAGATCCCCTTCACGGCCGAAGGGTTTCTGCTGTCGTTCTCGCTGCCGAACTTCTATTTCCACGCCACGACCGCCTACGACATCCTGCGCGGCCGCGGCGTGCCGATCGGCAAGCGCGACTTCCTCGGCAAGATGCGGATCAAGACCTAGAGCGCCAGCGTTCGCGCGAGAGCGCGTACCAGACCTCGCCCTGTTCGGTTCCCGAATAGGGTTTGCCCTTGAAGGGCACGGTCTTGGTGTGGGTCAGTCCGACCTTCTCCAGGACGCGGCGCGAGCCCTGGTTGAGCACCATCGTGCGGGCCACGATCTGGTCGCACGCGGAGTTTCTGAACCCCCAATCGACCAGTGCCCGCGCGCCTTCTGTGGCAAGTCCGCGACCCCACGCCGCGCGGCGCAGGCGATAGCCGAGCTCGGATACGGCGTCGCTCTCCGGCCAGAGGCAGAACCAGCCGACAAACGCAGCGTCCGCCACCTGCCGCGCCGTCCAGACGTAACTCTCGGTGCCATCGGGCATCAAGAACGTCGCATCCGGGTCCACGCGTTGCCGGTCAACCGGTTCACCGCCGTTCAGGTAACGCATGACCTCCGGATCGCGCTCGAGCTCGACGAAGTCGGCACGATCCGCGGGACGGCACGGCTCGAGGACGAGCCGCGACGTGCGCACGACCGTCATGGTGGCATGAACGTCAGTTGGCGATCGCCTGGTAGGTGAGGCCGCGCATCAGGAACCGGTAGCGCAGACGTGCCGCCGGCGACTGCATCATCAGGATCGCAAACATGCGCTCCTTCGGATCGACCCAGAAGTAGGTGCCGAACGCGCCGCCCCACTGATAGTCGCCGACGCTGCCCGGCAGCGGGTTGACGCCGGTCGCCGTCCGGACCGCGAAGCCAAGGCCGAAGCCGGTGCCGCGCGTCGGGCTCGGCTCGAAGGCCTCGAAGCGCCACATGTCGGGACCTGTCGGCATGCCGGGCGGCAGGGCGTCGGCGGTCATCAGCTCGACCGACTTGCGCGACAGCAACCGGACACCGTCGAGCTGGCCGCCATTGACCAGCATCTGAAGGAAGCGCGAATAGTCCGCCGCGGTCGACACCATGCCGCCGCCGCCGGAGCGCCAGGTGAACTTCTCCGTGACATCGGGCACGTTCGGCATCGCGTTGTTGGGCCCCTCCTTCATCGGACGAGCGCCGCGTGCCTTGCGATCCGCCGACACCTCGAAGCCGGTGTCACCCATCCGCAGCGGCGCGAGAATCTCCTTCTCCAGGAAGACGTCCAGCGGCTGGCCCGACGCGACCTCGACCACGCGCCCCAGCACGTCGGTCGACATCGAGTACTCCCAGGTCGTGCCGGGCTGGAACGCGAGCGACAGCTTGGCGAGCTTGACCGCCATTTCGGCATTGGTCTTACCGCGGTCGGTGACTTTCATGTCGACATAGGACTGCTTGACCGGGTTCGCGCCGACGGCGCCGTAGGTCAAGCCAGAGGTATGGCGAAGCAGATCCTGGACCGTCATCGGACGGCGCTGTGGGGCCTGCTCCCACTCCACCGTGCCGTCGGCCTTCTCCTTGCGCACCGCGACCTTGGTATCGGCGAATTCGGGAATGAAGCGCGAGACCGGATCCTGGAGCGTGAGCTTGCCGCGCTCCATCAGCATCAGGGTCGCCACGCTCACGACCGGCTTGGTCATCGAGGCGATGCGGAAGATCGTGTCGTTGGTCATGGCGACGCCGGCATCCTTGTCGCGATGCCCGTAGGACCCGAAATGCGCGATTTTTCCGTTGCGGGCGATCAGGACTACCGCGCCCGGCAATTCATTGTTGGTCACGCCCTCGCGCATGCGGTCAGAGAGTACCCGCAGGCGCGCAGAACTGAAGCCCACTTCCTCCGCCTGCTGCACGCGGGGCAGCCCCTGTGCCAGCGCCCCACTCGTGCCCGCGACCGCAACCGCGACCGCCGTCAATGTCACCCGCATCATGTTCGCCTCCCCATTTGCGCCCAGCAAAGCAAATTGCCCAGATTTGCGCGAGGGCATTTCGCCGTGGCTGGTCGCGACGGTTCGCACGGCGAGGGCGTCGCGACCAACATCAAGGTTCGTTGCAGAGGGGAGCCGGCGACCATGGTACGGTTTACCCATGAGCTTCTTTGGTCGCGATCGTTGGACCGGCCGCCTACCGGGCGCGCGCGCTGTGCCGTTGGCCCTCCTTGTGGTGGCGCTCGCGACGCCGGCGGCGGCGCAGGAGCCCTGGCCGACCGTCTGCCTCTGCCAGTCCGGCGTCAACGCCCGACACTTCTTCGGCGAGATCGAGATCACCGACGCCAACCGCGCGGCCATCGCTCGGCGTATCGAGAGCGGCGAGCTCGACCTCAGAAAGACGGCCACCTTGGGAGGATCGGGCTGCGAGCCAAAGGAGTGGCGACGCGAGCGCCTGTGCGGATTCACCTCTACCTCGACCCAGCGGCCCGACGGCACGCGCGAGACTCGCAACGTCAACAACGCGCCCGTTCCCGGTCCGCGGACCATCGCCATCAATAACACGGGCGGGATTCCCTACAAGGTCCGCCCCAGCCAGGGCGACTTCTCGCTCGATCCGGAGCGCTGGGCGCGGGTTCGCGTCATCACGGTCGGGGGCACGCAACCGTAGCGCCCTACGACGGCCGTGCTATGACCCCGCGATGAAAATCACCGCCCGCGACATCGATCATGTGGTGCTGACCAGCACCGCGCCCGAAACCCTCGCCCGTCGCCTCGGCGAACTTGGCTTCACGCTGACGCCCGAGGGCACCGAACCCAGGTGCATCTGCTTTCAGCCGGCGGCCGACGACGTGCCCAACTTCATCGCTCTCCGCGAGGGCGAGGATGCCGCCGCGCTCGCCCTTAATGTCGCGAAGCTCGATGGTCCCGTCGAGACGTTCAGTTGGGAGACTGAGGACGGACCGTCGCTCGACGCGGAGCTGGTGAGCGGCGATCCGGCCGCCGCGCTCGGCTGGCGCCCGGTCCAGCACCCAACGCCCGACGCCTTCACGGCCCCGGAATGGATCGTGCACCCCAATGGCGCGCTCGCGATGATGGCGGTGCACGCCGTCGCCGACGATCCGGCCGCGCTCGCCAAGACGCTGAAGGCGGCGTGGGGCGGCAAGAGCGAGACGATCTTCGACGGCTGCAGCGTGGTGAAGACCGGCACGGTCGAGCTGCTGATCTGGACACCGGCGGCGTGGCAGGACGAGTACAAGGCGATCGAGGCGATGGCGCCCGCGACTCGACCGGCGATCGTGGGCCTCGCGATCGCGGTCGAACGGGCTCGCCCGGTGCGAGCGCTGCTAAACGCCAACAACATCCCGAACGTGCCCGTCGAAGACGGCCGGATCCTGGTCGGCGCCGAAGCGGCCGGCGGGCTGGCGGTGGAGTTCGTGCCCCAGGTCTGACGTCAGAACGCCGGCGCCGGCGCCTGCGGCACGCCCTTCCAGAAGTCGGCGTCGTGGCCAAAGAACAGCCGCGCACCACCGCGTTCAAGGGCGGTGAGCCGATCGAGCGAGCGCAGCATTTCCTCGCGATCGAACACGAAGCGCGGGAGCCGCCGTTCGCGCAGCGTGCGGCAGAAGTAGCAAGCATCACCGGTCAGCACGACCTCGCCGCGCTCGGTCCGGACCTTGAGCGACTGGTGCCCGGGCGTGTGGCCGTAGGTAGGCACGCACACGACGCTGCCGTCACCGAAGAGATCGTGCTCCCCCTCCACCGCCAGCACCTTGTGGCCGTGGTCGATGTCAGCACGATAGATGCCGACGCGGGCGGCGAGATCGGCATCGCGACCGGCGTCCCACTCGCGGCGTTGAACGACCAGCGTGGCATTGGGCACGAGCGCATTGCCGCCGGCATGATCGAAATGCAGGTGCGAGTTCACGACGAAGTCGATCCGACCCGGGTCGCGATCCGCCGCCATCAGACGCTCGGCGACGCTATCGCCCGCGCCATATCCGGAAAAGTCGAAGAGCCTACCAACCCGCTCGCCGAGCCTCGCCGCCGGCGCTTCGCGACACTGCGGGTGCATGCCGGTATCGAACAGCGCGCGCCCCTTGGGGTGCTCGATGAGATAGGACGGGATGGGCAATCTGACCGGCCCGTCCTCGCCTTCGATCATGTCTTTCAGCCGCCCGCCCAGCCAGCCGCAGGTGAGTGCATAGAGGCGGGCCGTGCTCACGCGTCGAGCGCCTTCCTCAGAAGGTCGTTCACGACCTTGGGGTTGGCCTTGCCACCGGTCGACTTCATCACCTGACCGACGAACCAGCCGAACAGCGTCGGCTTGGCCTTGTAGGCGGCGACCTGTCCCGGGTTGGCATCGATCACCGCCTTGATCGTGGCCTCGATGGCGCCGGTGTCGGTAACCTGCTTGAGCCCCCGCTCCTCGACCAGCGCGGCAGGGTCCTTGCCGGTTTCTTCCATGGCAACGAACAGGTCCTTGGCGATGCGGCCAGAGATCGTGCCGTCGGCGATCAGGTCCAGGAGCTTGCCCAGCGCGGTGGCGGCGATGGGCGACTGCGCGATGCCGACACCGCGACGGTTCAGCATCGCGAACAGATCGCCCATGACCCAGTTCGCGGCCTGCTTGGCGTCGCGGCCGTTCGCCACGGCCTCGAAGAACTCGGCAGTGTCCTTCTCCGCCACCAGCACGCCCGCGTCGTAGGGCGACAGGCCGAAGCGCTCGACATAGCGCGCCTTGCGGGCGTCCGGCAGTTCCGGCAGGCCGGCGCGGATCTTCGCGACGTACTCCGGCGTCAGGATAAGCGGCAGCAGATCGGGATCGGGGAAGTAGCGATAGTCGTGGGCGTCCTCCTTCGACCGCAACGAGCGTGTCTCGCCGCGCGCCGGATCGAACAGCCGGGTCTCCTGGTCGATCTTGCCGCCGCCTTCGATGATCTCGACCTGGCGCCGCGCCTCGACCTCGATCGCCTGACGCACGAAGCGGATCGAGTTCACGTTCTTGATCTCGCAGCGCGTCCCCAGCTGGGCGCCCGGCCGCCGCACCGACACGTTGACGTCGCAGCGCATGGAGCCTTCGTCCATGTTGCCGTCGCAGGTCCCGAGGTAGCGCATGATCGACCGCAGCTTCGCGAGGTACGCCGCCGCCTCGTCGGGCGAGCGCATGTCGGGCTTGCTCACGATTTCCATCAGCGCCACACCCGACCGGTTGAGATCGACGTAGGTCTGGGTCGGGTGCTGGTCGTGCAGGCTCTTGCCCGCGTCCTGCTCCAGGTGCAGTCGCTCGATGCCGACGCGGCCGATCGAACCGTCGGGCAGGTCGATCTCGACCTCGCCTTCACCCACGATCGGGTCCTTGTACTGGGAAATCTGGTAGCCCTGCGGCAGATCTGCGTAGAAGTAGTTCTTGCGGTCGAACACCGAGCGGAGATTGATCTTCGCGTTCAGGCCGAGACCGGTGCGCACGGCCTGCTCGACACAACGCGCGTTGATCACCGGCAGCATGCCCGGCATCGCCGCATCCACCAGCGAGACCTGGGTATTGGGGTCCGCCCCGAACGCCGTCGCCGCGCCTGAGAAGAGTTTCGCCTCGGACACGACCTGCGCGTGGACCTCGAGGCCCAGCACGATTTCCCAGTCGCCGGTTTCGCCTTTGATCATCGCCATGCGGCGGTAGATAGGGGCTTGCGGGGCCGCTGTCCATGCGTAGCATGGCCACCAACAACAAAGCCCGGGAGGCTCTCATGACAACTCTTCGCCGCCGCTCCGTGATTGCCGGCGCGACTGCCGCCGTCGCCGCGCCATCGATCCTTCATGCCCAGACCGACCTGCCGCGCGGGCCGATCAAGTTCGTCGTTCCCTTCCCGCCGGGGGGCTCGACCGACCCAATCACCCGGACCATCCAGGCCAAGCTGATCGAACAGACGGGCTGGAACATCGTGGTCGAGAACAAGCCCGGCGGCACCGGCGTCGTGGGCGCAACCATCGTCGCCAAAGCGCCGCCCGACGGGACGAACTGGCTGTTCGTGTTCGACAATCACATCCTCAACCCGATCTGGACACCGTCGGTTCCCTACAAGGATAGCGAACTGTTTCCGGTGATGCAGATCGGACGGAGCGCCCAGGGCATCGCGGCTCACCCGACTCGGCCGTTCAAGAACTTCAAGGATGTGCTGGCGGCCGCCAAGGCGCAGCCCGGCAAGGTCAGCGTCGCGGTGCTCGCCGCCAGTCTCGCGCAAGTCATGTTCGCCTTCATGCAGAAGGAGAACGGCTTCGAGGTGAACACGATCCCGTACAAGGGCGGCGGTCCGCTGTTGCAGGACGGCATTGCGGGCGTCACCGATCTCGCCGTTTCCAGCCTCGCCGTGATGATGCCGCATGTGCGGGCCAACAAGCTGAACCTGGTCGCCGTCACAGGCGAGAAGCGCAGCGCCGCGGCGCCCGACATCCCGACGCTGGCGGAGCAGGGAATCAAGGTCGCGCCCTCCTACTCATGGTGGGGGGTCTATGCGCCCACCGGCACGCCCCGCGGCATGGTCGACCGCATGCACGCCGCGATCGTCAAGGCGGTGCGTTCGCCGGACGTCACCCAGAGGTTCGTCGAGCAATTCGACATGGACATCTTGCTGAGCGCGCCGGAGCAGTTCGCCCAGTTCCATGCCAGCGAGGTCGCGTTCTGGGGCAAGGTGATCCGCGACAACAACCTCAAGCCGGAATGACGGCAGGTCAGATCGCGTATCCGCCATCCACCATCAGCGTCTGGCCAGTGATGTAGCCGGCGCGGTCCGAAAGAAGGAACGCGACCGCGTCGGCGACATCCTGGGCGCTGCCAAGCCGTCCGAGCGCCACGGCCTGCCGTGTGGCCTCGAAGAAGCGTTCGTCGAAATCGCCGCTGGCCTTCAGCGCATGGTACATGCCGTCGGTGATGACACCGACACCGACGCAGTTGGCGCGCACGCCGTAGCGCCCCTCCTCCGCCGCGATTCCCTTGACGATCTGCTCCACCGCCGCCTTGGGGGCAGAGGACAGCACGTCCTTGCGCGCGTAGCGACGCACCGCCGGAGTTCCGAGCGCGACCGCCGTACCCTTGGTTGCCCGCAGATGCGGAAGTGCCGCGTGCAGAAGGTGGTAGCAGCCGAACAGGTCGGTGCCGACGGTTCGCTGGAAGAGGTCGGGTTCGATGCAAGCGATGTGGCGCATGTCGATATAGGGGCCGGCGGCATAGACGACGGTATGCAGAGCGCCGAAGCGACTGGCGGTGTCGGCAGCAAGCGCGACAGCGGCGGCGGCGTCCGCGAGATCCAGCTGCGCGATATGAGCGCGGCGCCCCGCTGCCTGGACGCGCCCGGCGGCGCGCTCCGCCGCATCTGCATTGCGGTAGTAGGTCAGGACGACGTCGCTGCCGGCCCGCGCGAGCGTTTCGGCGATCGCGGCGCCGATGCCCCCCGACCCGCCGCCGATCAATGCGGCGCCCGTCCCGTAGCGTGCCGCGCCATTCTCCCCACCGCTCATTCCGCCTCCAGTCCGCGCAGCACCATGCTCGAGATGTCCCGCGCGATCGCGGCCGGCGACGCGCGCTCGGGCCGGTACCAATCGACTGCCCAGTTGAGCGCGCCGAGGATCGCCATGCGCACGACCGACAGATCGACGTCGTCGCGGATGGCGCCGGCGCGCCGTGCGTCGCGCAGCAGCTTCTTCCAGAGGGCGCCGTAGGCGCGATGGCCGGCGAGTACGCGGGCACGCACGTCCGGCGGCACTTGCCAGATCAGCTTGATGGAGGCCGATGCCGCGTCGCCCTGGGTGAGCATACCCACCAAGTGGGTCTCAATCGCCTGCTCCAGCCGTACAGGTGGCGGCGTGTCGGCCGGAAGCGACGCCAGCCGTCGCTCCAGCGTCGTGTGAACATAGTCGAGACCGCGCGCCATGACGGCCTCGACCAGCGCCTCCCGCGAGTCGAAATGATAGTAGAGGCTCCCTGCCTTCATGCCGATTTCGGACGCGATATCCGCCAGCCGCGCACCCGCGTACCCCCGGGCGCGCAGGGCCCGCGCCGCCGCGTCGAGAATGCGCGCGCGGGTGGCCTCGGCCTTGCCGTCAGGAGGCGGTTCAACCGCCGCAAGCGCGCTTGACGAAACCATCGGCGTGGTCCATTTTTCTAATTGCTGTTAGATTACCGCCGCGAGCCTAGGGACGCAAGATCGCAGCCGGCTCGCGATCGTCCGAACCGAGAGTCACGCCGATGGACCGCGCGCTACAGACCGAGATCGCGAGACGCCTCTTCGCTCACATGGCAGCGCGAACCACCGACCTCGCGCCGCGGGAAATGTACCAACCTGCCGAGTCCTATATCGACCCTGCGCAGGCGACTCGCGAGCGCGAGAAGATTTTCCGCAAGCTGCCGTCCATCGTCTGCCACGAATCGGAACTCGCGAACCCGCACGACTACGTCACCGCCGATATCGTGGGTGTCCCGGTCGTCGCCGTTCGTCAGCCAGACGGAACGGTGCGAGCCTTCACCAATGTCTGCCGTCATCGTGGCTCGCGTCTGGTGACCGCTGAGCGCGGCAACGCCCGGCAGTTCGTCTGCCCGTTCCACGCGTGGACCTATGGCACCGACGGCACGCTGCGCAATATCGCCTACCCGGACGGGTTCTGCGGTGTCGATCGCGGCGACCACAGTCTCGTGCGACTGCCCTGCGAGGTCCGGCATGGGCTCGTTTGGGTGACGCCCGTGGCGGATGGCGCGCTGGACCTCGATGACCACCTCGGACCCGAGCTCGATCGCGAGCTGGCCGGGTGGCGCCTCGTTCGCGCCGTCTACGAGCGCAGCGAGAACTTCGACCTACCGATCAACTGGAAGCTCGTGGTTGACGGCTTCATGGAGGACTACCACCTCTGCGTCCTGCACAAGAGCACGATCGGCCCCTACATGATGGCCAATCTGCACGAGTACAGCGCGTTCCGCTCCCACTCGCGCCTCGTCGCCTCGCGCGCCAGTCTCGCGAAACTCGCAGAGCACGACCCCGAAACCGTCGATCTCCTGCCGTCGGCGATTTTCATCTACGCCCTGTTCCCCGGACAGATCCTCGTCTGGCAGGCCGACCATTTCGAGCTCTGGACGATCCGACCGCATGCCACCGATGCGTTGCGCGCCACGGTGAGCGCACGCCTGCTGGCCCCCACGGCTGCGAGCCGCGAGACCGAGCGGCCGCTCTGGGACCGGAACTGGAAGATCCTGATGGACACGGTGCAGGCCGAGGACTGGGTCGCCGCACGCGACATCCAGGACGGCATCGCGGGCGGCGGGCAGAGCCATTTCGTGTTCGGCCGCAACGAACCGGCGCTGCAACACTTCCACCGCGAGGTCGCGCGCGCGACCGCCGCCTGACGCCGTCGCAGCTCGGTCAGCCGAGCAGCGTGCGTCGGAAGAACGCGACCATGTCGTCGCGAAACTGGTCGGCCTGATCGCCCGATGAACCTATGGTCGCGCCGCGCTGTCCGAAGCCCGCCTTGAGCGCATAGACCGCCAGGTCGCGATCCACGAGCTTGGTGTTCGCCTCGCCGGTGATCGGATGAATGAAGGCGCCATCGTCTGCCAGATACGAAGTCGGCGCCGCCGGCGACACGGAGGCGTCTTCAACGCGTTGCAGCGCGGTGCCGCGATCGAAGCTGTGCGCCGCGCCGGCAAAAATGCGGATGCTCGCGGCCGCGCCCAACAGGCGGATGGCCTGGATATAGCCCTGCACTTGCTGCGGCGAGAGCCAGTCATCGCGCTCGCCGACCAGCGCGCGCACCTCGGTCGCCCCGACATCGGGATCGAGAAACTGCTGACCGCACCATGGGTAGGCCGCAAGGACGGCGCGGGCGCCGATCGTCGGATCGTGGATCTTCTCGCAGAACCGACGCGTGGCGCCGGTGAGGACGGCCGACCCGCCGCGGCTGTGACCTTGCAGGCCGATCCGGCCCCGGTCGATCGCCGGATGCGTCGCCAGCGCCCGCACGGTCGCCGCGACATCGTAGGCGGAAGCGGCGAAGGAGAACTGGGTCTGGTTCGCGACCGTCGACGTGACGCTGCGCGGTCCGAATGGGTCGAGGACGAACGCAGCGATGCCCAAACCGACGAAAGTCTCGGCATGGGCGAGATGCGACGCCGCGATTCCCAGGCTGCCCGGAACGACGACCACGACCGGTAGAGGAGCCCGCGCGCCGGCCGGGACGAATAGCTTGCCGTCGACGGTCTGCGGCGGAACCTCAGCGGGCGCGCTCAGCACCTGATGATAGTTGAGCGGGTTGCCGCTCTTGATCTCGATCGTGTCGCCGCGAACGCCCGCCAGCACGACCTCGCGATCCCGGAAACGTTGGGTGTCCATCTCAGTAGCCCTCGGCGCGAGCGGTGAAGCCTGCGGCACGCTCGAGCGCCGCCGCCGCGCCGAGAAGCGTGGTTTCGTCGAACGCCCGGCCGATCAGCTGCAACCCAAGCGGCAGGCCGTCCTTGTCGAGGCCCGCCGGCACCGAAATCCCGGGCAGGCCCGCCATCGAGGCCGGAATGGTGAACATGTCGTTCAGGTACATCGTCACCGGATCGTCCATCTTGTCGCCTGCCGCGAAGGCGGCGGTTGGCGCCGTCGGCGTCAGAAGAACATCGCAGCGCTCGAAAGCCTGCGTGAAATCGCGCGCGATCAGCGCCCGTACCTGCTGGGCCTTGCGGTAGTAGGCGTCGTAGTAGCCCGCCGACAGAACGTATGTTCCGATCAGGATGCGCCGACGCACTTCCTTGCCGAAGCCCGCGCCGCGGGTGTTACTGTACATCTCGGTGAGGTCCTTGCCCGGGACGCGCAGGCCGTAGCGCACGCCGTCATAGCGCGCGAGGTTCGACGAGCACTCCGCCGGCGCCACGATGTAGTAGGCCGGCAGCGCGTATCTGGTGTGCGGCAGCGACACCTCGACCGGTTCTGCACCGGCGTCGCGCATCATGGCGACACCCTTCTCCCACAGCGCCACGATCTCGGGCGACGTGCCGTCGACGCGGTACTCGCACGGAATGCCGATCTTCAATCCCTTGATCGCGGGATTGCGCGCGGCGGCCACGAAGTCCGGGACCGCGAGCGGCGCGGACGTCGAGTCCTTGGGGTCGTGTCCCGACATCGCCTGCAGAAGGAGCGCTGTATCCTCGACCGACCGCGCGAAGGGGCCGGGCTGATCGAGCGAGCTCGCGAAGGCGACGACACCCCACCGCGAACAGCGGCCGTAAGTCGGCTTCAGACCGACGATGCCGCAGAAGGCCGCCGGCTGGCGGATCGAGCCACCGGTATCGGTGCCGGTGCTGCCCGGGACGATCCGCGCCGCGACGACGGCCGCCGATCCGCCGGAGGAACCGCCGGGCACCAGTTTGCGATTCTCCCCGCGCCGCTTCCAGGGATTCTCGACGCCACCGAAATGGCTGGTCATGTTGGACGAGCCCATCGCGAACTCGTCGAGGTTGGTCTTGCCCATCAGCACGGCGCCCGCCTTCCACAGGTTGGCGGTCACGGTGCTTTCGTAGGTCGGGACGAATCCCTCGAGCACATGCGACCCCGCGGTGGTGGCTACGCCCTCCGTGCAGAAGAGATCCTTAATGCCGAGCGGAACGCCTTCCAGCAGCCCGGCTTCGCCGCGTGCCCGCCGGGCGTCACTGGCGCGCGCCATCTCGCGGGCGCGGTCGGGGGTCTCGGCGATGAAGGCATTGAGCCCGCGATGCTGTTCCATGCGCGCGATGTGGGCGTCGGCCACCTCGAGCGCGCTGGCCTTGCGCGACGCCATGGCCGCCGACAGCTCGGCGACCGAGAGATCAGTGAGAGCGGACATCGCCTACTCCACCACTTTCGGCACGGCGAAGAAGCCGCCGGCGTGGCGATCCTGCGGCTCCAGCCACACCGCGCCGCCCGGCGCATTGGCCAGCACGCGCTCGGCGATGCCGCCATCGGTCACCTTGTCGGTCCGAAGTGGCAAGGTCACGTCGCTCACGCTCGACAGCGGAGCGACATTGCCGGTGTCGACTTCGTTCAGTTGCTCGATCCAGGCCAGAATGCCGGTCAATTCTCCCGCCACCGAGGCGAGCTCGTCTTCCGGCACGTTCAGTCGCGCCAGGCGCGCGATGCGCCGCACTGCATCCTTGTCGAGCGACATGTCTCTTGGGTCTCCGTGAGCCGGGTTGGTAGCCGTTTTGCCTCTTTCCGGCAACAGAACGCGCAGCCGCTACGCCGACCCGCCCGCACCCGGTGCCGCCGGCTCGCCGCGCGCCGCGGCGACCCGTGCGATCGCCGCCGAGATCGACGGTTGGCGTGCGCTCAGCCGGCGGAAATCGGCCTTGTCTAGGGCCAACAAGTGGCAGGTTCCGTCCGCCACGACGTCGGCGTTGCGCGGCCGGTCGCTGAGAAGCCCCATCTCACCGAAGAACTCGCCTTCACCGAGCGGGATGCGGCCAACGTCGGCATGAACGACCACGCGGCCCGCAGCGATGAAGAACATCGCGTCCGCGGGATCGCCCTTGGCGACGATGCGCTCGCCGGCCTCGACCGCGACCGGCCTCAGCAACCGCCCGACCGCCGAGACCGTGCGACCGTCGCAGCCGCTGAACAGGGATACCCGCGAGATCATGGCCGCGAGCTCGGAGCCAAGGCGCAGACTCGGCCGGCGATCGAGTGCGGCCCGTCGTTCAGCGAGCGCCTGCTCCAGGCTCTCGTAGACCTCACGACTGATCGTGGCGTCGTCGAGGTGGCGGCGGTACTCCGCTCCCTCGATCCGAATCTCGGCTTGCAGGATGTGACGTTCGCGAATCTCCTCGGCGTAGCTGGTGTAGAGGAGCGACAGGGCACGGAGCGCCCGATCCACGGCCTCCCGCCGCTCGGCCATCAATTCCGAGATCGCGTCACCCGCCTCGCGACCCGCCACGGCCCGGACCGGTTCGCGCGCGGCTCGCTTCAGTTCGTCGAGTATGGACTGCCAGACCATCAGCGCCTCGAACCGGTCAGCGAGTTCGTCCGCCAGCGGCTCCTCCCACCCGAACCGTCGGTAGAGCCAGGCGGCGATCCGGAATCGGAGATCGGGTCGCGACTGCAGGTGAACCGCCTCGCGATAGGCAGGCGCTCCGCCGGTCTTCACCGCGTCCGAGAGCCGATCGACGCCGGCGGTCAGGATCGCCACCAGCCGGCGCGACAGAGTGCGATGCGCGAACAGGTCGAGGTAGATGTGCCGCTCGCGCTCGCACAGCGTCAGCAACCCAGCTTCGACCCGCTTCGCCACATCGAGCACCGGGCCCGGCTCGGCTAGCGCCGCCGTTTCGGCGGCCGGCGGTGCGCCCCGTAAAGTCGCGACATCGCGCGCGACCCGCTCCCGGGAAAGCCCGAGAACGCGGTCCCGCACCGCCTGCTGGGTGGCGCTCAGCCGGTTCAGCCCGAAGGCGCCGATCAGCAGGCGAAGCGTCGGCGCATTGACGAACAGGGTGAACAGCACGAACAGGGTCGCCAGGACCGCCACGAACTCGGTGACCTCGGGCGCGAGGCGCGAATCGCCGGCGGCCACAAGCGCCAGCACCACCGTGACCGCGCCGCGCAGCCCGCCCCAGACCAGGATTGTCTTGTAGCTCGTCGCCACGGGCGCCACGAGCCGCGCGCCGACCAGAGCCGGCAGCAGACCGAAGAGCACGAGTGCGCGCGACCCGAAAGCCGCGACGATCACCGCGCCGAGACCGGCGAGGTGGATCCACTGGATCCGGGTGAGCACCTCGGCGGCCAACATCGACGCCAGCACGAAGATGAGGCCGTTGGCCCAGAACTCGAGCTGATGCCAGGTGCGCTTCAGCGCCGTCCATGAGCCGGGGCTGAGATGAGTAGGCCCGTAGCCCGCCAGAGTGAGCGCCGCGACCACCACGGCCACCACGCCCGAAACATGCAGATAGCGATCGCTCAGGATGTAGCTGACATAGGCGAGGCCGACCGTGAACGAGGCGATGGCCGCGTCCGCTCCAAGCCGCGGCAGAACGAAGACGGCGGCGCGTGCCAACACGAAGCCGACAACGATCCCGCCCGCGAATTCGCGCAGGAACTTCAGGCCCGGCGCCGCCGCATCGGGCATGGTCTGCCAGACCAGAATCTCGATCAGGATGCCGAAGGCGGCGATAGCCGCAGCGTCATTGAAGAGCGATTCGCCCTCGGCAAGGATGGTGAGGCGCTTCGGCGCCCCGACATCGCGGAACACGCCGATGACCGCGGCCGGATCGGTCGTCGACACGATCGCGCCCAGGAGCAAGCAGACGATCAGGCCGGCGCCCATTGCCTGGTTCACAATGGCGCCCACCGCGCCAATACAGACCAGGACCGCCACGATGGCGAGCAGCAGGACCGCTGAGACCTCGTCCAGCAGGCGGCGCACGTCGATTGTCAGGCCTGCCGTGAACAGCAGAGGCGGCAGGAAGATGGACAGAAAGACCGTTGCGCCGCCGCCAAGATGGCGCAGCCCCTGAAAGGCGTCGGCCACGATCCCGCCCACCCCTGCCCCGGTGACCGCGCTCGCGAAGAACCCGAGGGCGATGCCGCAGACGGCCAAGAGCACGGTGTGCGGCAGGCGCAGGCGCTCCGCAACCGGCACCAGCACGCTGACCAGCGCGAGGACCAGCACCACCGCCAGAACCGCAAAGACGACTTCGACCACCGACCCTCGCGTCGACCGTACCGCGCCCGGGTGTCGCGCCGGGCACATCCGGTTTACACTATCTGCCATGTCCAAGCTCGCGGTCCTCATCCACGGCATGTGGGGCACGTCCGACGTCTGGCGGAACTGGCGCGAGACGCTCGAGGCGCGCGGCTGGCATACGGTCGCGCCCGCCTTGCGGCACCACGAGGCGCCGCCGCTGGAACCGCCCGCCGCACTGGGTGCCACGCCGCTCGGTGCCTATGTCGACGATCTCGCCGCCCGCATCGCGGCGCTGCCGGAGAGACCCGCCCTGATCGGGCACTCGATGGGCGGCTTGATCGCTCTCAAGCTCGCGTCGATGGGGCTCGCCAGCGCGGCCGTGCTGCTAACGCCGGCTCCGCCCGCGCAGGTCTTCGCGATGCGCCCGAGCAACGTCCGCGCTTTCCTGCGAATCCAGCTCGCGTGGGCGTGGTGGCGCAAGCCGCACCGCCCGCGCCTGAACGAGGCGCTGTGGCATACGTTCAACACCATGGACCCGCGCGAGGCCGCCCGGCTCTACGGACCGTTCGTCCACGAGTCCGGCCGCGCGCTGATGGATATCGGCCTGCCTTGGCTCGATAGGGCCCGTTCGTCGTTTGTCGATCCTGTCGAAGTGCGGGTACCGCTGCTGTTTGTGGCAGCAGAGCGCGATCGACTGACGCCGCCCTCGGTGGTGGAGCGCAGTCACCGGCTTTTTGCGCACATCGCGGAATACCGCCTCTACGCCGGCCAAGGCCACTGGGTCCTCGGCCAGCCAGGCTGGCGCGATATCGCCGATGACTCTCTCGCCTGGCTCGACGAGAACACCCGACCGGTGTCGGAGCAGGCCCAGGCCGAATTCCGCAAATGGCGATCATCGATTTCGCGGGACTGAGCGCGCAGCTGGGGCGCGACGGCAAGCTCGCTGCTCTCGATCTCGGCACCCGCACCATCGGCGTGGCGGCGAGCGACTTGCGGCGGATGCTGGCCAGCCCGGTGGGCGTGATCCGGCGGACCAAACTCGCGCCCGATCTGGTCGCGCTCGACGCGATGCTCGCCCCGCATCATCCCTTGGCGCTGGTGCTGGGGCTTCCGCTGAACATGGATGGGACGGAAGGACCCCGCTGCCAATCGGTGCGTCAGTTTGCGACCAATCTGGTCAACCACGCACCGCCTGCACTGCGCGAACTGCCCTTGTTCCTGCAGGACGAACGCCTCAGCACGGCGGCGGTCACGCGCGGAATGATTGACGACTACGACATGACCCGCGCGCGCCGCGCCGAGCGGGTGGACGCGGCGGCCGCGGCCTGGATTCTGGAGAGCACGCTGCAGCGACTGGCCAACGCGCCGCCGTGAGGCGGGCCAAACGTTCTACTCAGGGGCAGGTGGCGGGCGGTGCGACCGGCAGCGGTGCCTCGACCGAGAGCGAACGCAGGAACGCCACCAGATCAGCGCTCTCCCCCGGTGTGAGACCGAGCGGCCGCACCAGTCGCTCCGTATTGCCGTGGAGGCAATCGAGGCTCACCGTGGAGTAATGCTCCACCACGCTCTCCAGCGTCGGCTTGCTGCCATCGTGCATGTACGGCCCCGTGCGCGCGACTTGGCGCAGGCCCGGAATCTTGAACTCTCCGAAGTTGCGGTGCTGGCGTTCAACATGGCGAAGCCGCGTCGCGCCCGCGCCATCGGCGCTGTCACTGTGCGATCCCAAACGGTTGAAGGGGTTGGCGAGCGCCTGCGCGATGCCCTCGAAGCGCCCCGGGTCGACACCGCCGGAGCGTCGAAAGAACGGGATGCCCACATCCGCGAACTCGCCGGTCGTGAAGCGCGGTCCGAAATGGCAGGCGGCGCACTCCCCTCGTCCGACGAAGAGCTTCAGTCCACGCTTGGCATCATCCGGATAGGCCGCAATGCCGGCCGCGTCGCCGGCAATCAACGCATCGCGAAACGCGTCGAACGGCGTGCGTGGTGAAACCAACGTCTCCTGAAAGGCCGCCAGCGCCTTGCCGATGTCGACGAGCACGCGCTCGTCCTCGGGCGGCTCGGCACCGAATGCGGCGCGATGGAAGCACGCCAGCGTCGCGTCCTCGCGGACCAGCCGCGCCGCGCGACGGGCGTCACTCGCCATCTCCGCCGGATCGAGGATCGGGCGGATGCTTTGCGCCCAAAGCGAGTCGCCTTGTCCGGCCCATCCGAACCACGCCGCATGACCCAGGTTCCAAAGCGGCTGCGTGCGGCGATCGAGCGGCACCGCGCCTTGCCCCGCTGCAACGCCGTCGGTCCAGTCTCGGTCGGGTCGATGACAGGTCGCGCAGGCAAGCCGACCATCAGCCGATAGCCGGGGCTCCGCGAAGAGGCGCGCGCCGAATGCGATGGCGGCGGGCTGACCCGACCCACGGTTCGACAAGTCCCGTCGCGGTGCCGGCGGCCATGGGCCATGCGCGGCGATCGCTCTGCGTTCGGCCTCGTCGAAGGTCGGTGCGGGCTCGCGCGCCGCAGCGATGACCACAGTCGCGATCGCGATCAGAAGTCCGGCGGCGATCCACCTGAGGGTCATTGCACCATCATGTCATGCGTCAGGCGCTCGGTCGTATCGCCGGAGCGGACATCGAGCGCGAGCTCCCAGCGGCCCGGCATGTGGAAGACCATCCCCTCGACACGGTAGCGGCCGTCGCCCAGATCGATGAGCCGTGGCCGGTAGTTCATCCCATGCGCGTGCTCAGGCATGGTCGCATCGATCGCGACCAGCTGGGCAGGCTGGTTTCGCCGATCGCACACGTTCAGCAGAAGCGCGAACGGTTCGCCGACCTCGATCTGCGGGGGATCCGGTCGCATCGCCAGCAGGTGCTGCGAGGAGAAGACCGCCCAGCCGAGGCCCCGTCCCAGATCCAGCGGACAGTTGGCGACGGCGGGCGCGCTTGTCGCGACGAGCATCGCGAGAGCTGTGAGCACGGCCCTCATCGCGTCGTCGCCGTGCCAGCGGGCCAATGGGCGAACAGCCGCTCGCCATTGCGCCAGGCGATTTGCTCTGCGACCTGGCGCGGCAGGTCGGCGAGCCACTGGCGCGACCAGCGGGCATGCTCGATCACATAGTGCCAACGCTCGGGGGTGAAGGAGTCGGTGCCGACCATGAAGCGGTCGGGAAACTCCAGAAACGCCTCGCGCCAGCCCGGAGCCACGCGGCCGTTGCTGGCATGGCTTGTCAGAAACGCCAGATCGCACCACAGGTTGGGATACTTCCGGAGCATCTCTCGGACCTTCTCGGGCCGGTCGAATCCGGAGTGCGCCCAAAGCACCTTGATCGTCGGGTCCTGACGGAAGTGCCGCTCGACGGCATCGGCGTCGGAATGCGAATGCAGAACCAGCCCGTGCTGGCGCGCGAGTTCGAGCGAGCGACGCATGTTGGGCAGATCGGCGTCGGCGCCGAAGATGTGGAACTCGCCGAACGCCGCGTACTTGCGGGTCCGCAGCAGCTCCTCGAGATGGCCGACGATGGTGGTATCGCGTGCCCAGGTCGAGAGCTCGCCGCGCGACCGTTAGGGACGCAGCGAAGGCACGATCAGCTCGGGCGCGACCTCTTGCAAGAGGCGCGTGCCGTCATTGTTCGAGCTCGAGACCATGGCGCGTTTGATTCCCGCCTTACGCAAGATCGCTACCGCCTCGCGTGGCGGCACCACCGCCCAGGCATCGTGGCTGTAGTGCAGATGAGCGTCGAATATCGGTAGCTCGTCGGCGGCGGCCGGCGCGGCGGCGAACAGGACAAGACAGACGGCGGCAAGCCTTGCCTTCATGGCGATCCTCCGGGACGGCGGCGCGGCGTCCACGCGAAATTGAAGCTAATCGAGATACGCTCGCCGGTGAAGCGCGCCGGCGGTACCTCGTGGCGCAACCAACTCTCGAACAGGATCACCTCACCTGCCCGGGCCGGCACGCTCACGAAGGGCCGGCGCGCCATAGGTGCCGACGGGCGGCGCGGCGGCGCCGCCATGGCGAGCGCGAGCCGCGGATCCTCGAACTTAAGTGCCGCCGCGCCGCGCGGGACCATGACGTAGTAGGTCCCGCTGAGCACGGAGTTGGGGTGCAGGTGCAGACTGTGACCGCTGCCCGCCGGCAAGACATTGGCCCAGCAATCCGTCAGCGCGAGCGAGCCACCTTGCAGATCCCAGTGCAGGAGGCGCGCGAAGCGATCCGCGTGCGGAGCCAGCGCCCGACCCAGCGCCGCGAAGGGGGTGGCGACGCGATGGAGTTGGTCGAGCGATCCGTAGGAGGTGTAGCCGCCGAGGTAGTGGCGGGCGGACCATCGCCGGCCGGCAGCGTCTGCCGCAGTCAGAGCGGCGATCTCGTCAGCCAGGCGCCGGTTGGCGAGCGCGCCGAACGCGCGGCCGAGCGGCGCCTTGTAGATCGAGGTCGGGAAGAGATCGAGCGCGGGCATCGCGACAGTATCGGGCCTGCCGCGCCGGCATGCTATGGTGAAGCATGCTGACACCGGGGCAAATCGAGCAGTACGCCGAGCAGGGATATCTGGTCCTGCCGGCCCTCATCCCCCCGGACAAGCTCGCGGCCATTCGCGCCGCGACCGACCGTTTGGTGGACGGCGCCCGCGGCGTGGTGGCCAACGACGATCTCTACGATCTTGAGCCCGGTCACACCCCGACCCTGCCGCGCGTGCGCCGGCTGAAACCCGCGATCTTCAGCCGCGAGCCGATCTTCTCGGCGCTGATCCGCGATCCGCTGATCCTCGAACCGGTTTCCCAGCTCCTCGGGACCGGCGTCCGCCTGCATGGCGGCAAGCTCAATCTCAAGGCGGCGGGCTACGGCTCCCCGGTGGAGTGGCACCAGGACTGGGCGTTCTATCCCCACTCCAACGACGATGTGCTGGCAACCGGGCTCTATCTCGATGATTGCGACCTCGCCAATGGTCCGTTGCTGGTGATGCCCGGCACGCATCGCGGCTCGATCTACGACCACCACTCCGATGGCCGTTTCTGCGGCGCGATGGACCCGATCGCGAGCGGACTCGATTTCAACCAGGCGGTACCTCTCACAGGTCCGGCCGGATCACTCACGATTCACCATGCGCGGCTGGTTCACGGCTCTGCGCTCAACACCTCCAATCGAACGCGCCGGCTGCTGCTGCATGAATATGCCGCGACGGACGCCTGGCCGTTGATGGGCGTGAAGGATCTCGCGGAGTTCGATTCCCGAATCGTGCTGGGCGCGCCGACGCTAGAGCCGCGCGTGCGTCCCGCACCGATTCGGATGCCGCTGCCTGCCGCCGAGCATCAGGGGTCGATCTACGAGAACCAGCGCGGCGCCGGCCGACTCTATTTCCAAACCGCGCAGGCGCGCTCCATCGCGAAGATGTGACCGCCGTTTCCATTCGGAAACTACTTGGCACGCCACGGCGCACCGGACATGGTCGCAAGCGATGGCGAGCGAACGATACCACCCGGCTGCCAAGGCCCTGCACTGGACGACGGCCATCGCTGTCTTCTTGCTTCTCGGCGTCGGCTTTTGGATGACCGGGTTGCCGGTCTCGGCGTTCAAGCTGAAACTGCAGGTCTACAACTGGCACAAATGGATCGGGCTGGTGGTGCTGGTTCTCACGTTGGCGCGCCTGTGGTGGCGCTGGCGGCACCCGCCGCCGCCGCTGCCGGGCACGCTCGCTGCCTGGGAACGTCGCCTCGCGCCGCTGGGGCACGCTCTGTTGCTGGCCCTGCTGATCGCGATGCCGATCAGCGGCTGGGCGATGAGTTCGGCGGCCGGCGTGCCGGTGGTCTGGTTCGGTGTGATCCCGCTCCCCGATCTGATCCCACGCGATCAGAGCAGCTTCGAGACCGTGCGCGCGGTCCACAAAGTGCTCTCGAGACTGCTGGTGGTCACCATATTCGGCCATCTCGCTGCCATTGTTCGACACGATGTCTTCCGCCGCGACGGCATCCTGCGTCGCATGCTTCCCACCAGCCGAACCGGGTGACCGATGCGCCTCATGACCATTCTCGCATTGCTCCTGGGCGCGCTCGTCTCGCCTGCCTTGGCAGGACCGAACGACCCCTGGACCCTCGACATGCGGGCGAGCAAGCTCGGCTTCAACGCCCAGCAGACCGGCCAGTTCATCAATGGACGCTTTGAGCGATGGACCGGCGACATCGTGCTCGACCCGGCCAATCCGGCAACAGCGCGAATCGATATCCGAATCGAGATGAAGTCGGCCAAGACGAGCAGCAAGGACGTCGATGACCTCCTGCACGGTCGCGATTTCTTCGATGTGGCGCGCCACGCGGAGGGGCGCTTCACCGCGAGTTAGGTACGCGCGCTGGGCGGCGACCGCTTCGAGGCGCGTGGCAAGCTCACAATCCGCGATGTCACGCGCGACGTCGCGCTGCCCTTCACGCTCTCTGTCAGCGACGGCGCCGGTGGCGCGCTGGCAGCCCGCGCGCGCGGCCGCCTTTCCGTCAAGCGCCTCGACTATGGCGTGGGCCGCAATGAGTTTGCCAACACCAACCATGTCGCCGACGACGTGACGATCGAACTCGAGATCGTCGCCAGCCGTCCCAAGTGATCTCTGTCCCCATGAAAGGAACTGCAGCAATGATTCGTCTCTTCGCGCTCCTCGCCGCTCTTTGCCTGCCCGGCCTCGCGCAGGCCCAGCCTGTCGAGCTGCGCCTCGACCGAAGCCACATGCATGTCGGTTTCACCGTGGGCCATATCGGGTTCTCGCTGACCCACGGCCGCTTCAACGACGTGAGCGGGAACTTCGTCTTCGACAACGACAATGTCGCAGCGAGCAAGGTTTCCATCACCATCCAGACGCGCAGCATCGATACCAACCATCAGGGGCGCGACAACCACCTGCGCAACGCCGACTTCTTCGACGTCGAGAAGCACCCCACCATGACGTTCGTGTCGACCTCGATCGAGAAGACGGGCGAGAACACCGGGCGCGTGACCGGCAATCTCACCATGCTGGACGTCACCAAGCCGGTGACGCTGGACGTGCGCTTCATGCGCATGGCCGAGCATCCACTGCCCGCCTACAAGAAGGTGCTGACCGCGGGCTTTTCGGTGCGCGGGCAGATCAAGCGCTCGGAGTTCGGCATGACCAAGTTCGCCCCGGCCATCCCCGACGTGATCGATCTCATGATCGACGTCGAGGGCGTGCGTTGCGTTGGTGCGGCGGTAGAGGCGCCGAGCTGCAAGTCCTGACGTCCGCTAAGCCGGTCGCGGTCCCACGTAGTTGGACTGCGGCCGGATGATCCGGCCCGAGCGCTCCTGCTCGAAGACGTGCGCGCACCAGCCGGCGGCGCGCCCGACCGCGAACAGCGCCGTGAAGGCGCTGCGCGGGATCGCCAGCGCTTCCAGGAGCAGCGCGGTATAGAACTCGACGTTGGTGTCGAGGCGCTGCTTGGGCTTGGCGGCCCGCAGGGCGGCGATTGCCGCGCGTTCGATGTCGGCGGCGAACGCGAGACGCCCGGCGGTCGACGGAAGCGTCGCCACGGCCGCCTTCAGGACATCGGCCCGCGGATCCCGAACCTTATAGATGCGGTGGCCGACGCCCATCAGCCGGACACCGTCGGCGAACGCGCGGCGGAACCACGGCTCGGCAGCCTCGACGGTGCCGATCTCGTCCAGCATGTCGAGCACCGGTCCCGGCGCGCCGCCATGCAATGGCCCCTTCAACGCGCAGAGTCCGGCCAGCACAGCCGAAACGAGTTCGGCCCGCGTCGATGCGGCAACACGGGCGGTGCAGGTCGAGGCGTTGAAGCCGTGATCGGCCACCGTTCCCAGGTAGATGTCGAGCGCCCGCTCGAACACCGGCGGCGCGGGTTCGCCCCGGATCATGCGCAACAGGTCCTGCGCGGTGCCGAGCGCGGGATCCGGCGCGATTGGCGCGGCGCCGGTGGCGGAACGCAAGATGGCCGCGAGGGCGACCGGCAGAGCGCCACACACCCGCAGATGGGCAGGCAGAGTATCGGTGTCCGGGAGCATCGCGAGCGACAGACGCAACGCTTCGACGGGCGTGAGGCCTCGTGCGGCGGCCAAGAGCGCCGGCACGCTTGCCCACGCGCGGGTACGAGCCTCGCCCAAGCCACGCCGCACGGCCGTTTCGTCGCCCCCGGCCTCAGCGAGGCCGTCCCACAGCACCGCCGCCACCGCCTCGAAGCCCCGGGTCGCGACCAGATCCCCGATCGAGTGGCCGCGGACGATCAGGCGGCCGGCCTGGCCATCCACCTCGCTCAGCGCCGTATCGGCGACCACGACCCCGTCCAGCCCGCTATCGACCCGTGTCAGCATCATCGCATCCCCCATTGTTGCGGGCGGAAGCGTCGGACTCGTAGTATAACTTGTCAATCTTGATTAGGTTGATCAATATAAACTATGGCTAACCAGCTCCTGACCTCCCGCGAAGCCGCGCGGCGCCTCGGCGTCTCCTCGGCGACGCTCTACGCCTATGTGAGCCGGGGCCTGATCCGGTCCCACGCCGAGCCCGGCCGCCGCGAGCGCGGCTACCGCTCCGACGAGATCGCCGCTCTGCAGCGACATCGGAAGTCGGGCCGCGGCGGCGCGGCGGTGGCCGCCAGCGCCCTCGATTTCGGGCGCCCACTGCTGGACTCGGCGCTCACGCTGATCGCGGGCAACCAACTGTTCTATCGCGGGCAAGACGCCGCCCGCCTCGCGCGCACCGCCTCACTCGAGGAGGTCGCCGCCCTCCTCTGGCAATGCGACGCATTCCCGTTCGCCGTCGACAACCTGCCGACCGTCGGGCCGGCGCTGCGGCGCGCGTGGCTCGCCGCCGCGCCGCTCCCGCCGCTCGATCGGTGCCTCGCCATCCTGCCGATCGCGGGGGCGCTCGATCCGGCGAGCTGGTCGGGCGACGCGGCAGCCCTGCGGCGGACCGGCGCTCGGCTCCTGCGCCTCTCGACCGCCGCCGTCGCCGGGCGCCCGCCCTCGCCGGAGCCGGTTCACCTCCAGCTGGCGCGCGCCTGGCGCCTCGACGCCACAGGCGCCGGGCTGGTGCGCGCAGCGATGGTGTTGATGGCCGACCACGAGTTCAACGCATCGGCGTTCGCCGCGCGGGTGGTGGCCTCGACCGGCGCGAACCTGCACGCGGCGCTGGTCGCGGGGCTCGCCGCGCTGAGCGGCCCCAAGCACGGAGGGCTCACCGCGCGGGTGGCGGCACTCTTTGCCGAGGCCGCGGCGGCGGGCGACATCGAAGCCGTGCTCGCCGCGCGCCTGCGACAGCGGATTTTCATCCCGGGCTTCGGCCACCGCCTCTATCCCGACGGCGACATCCGCGCGACGACCCTGCTTGCCCTGCTGCGCGAGGCGCTGCCCGATCATCCCGGGACCCGGCTGGCGCTCGACCTCGCCAGCGCGGCGCAACGCCTGATCGGCCGGCCGCCCAACATCGATTTCGCGACCGTGGCGTTGCAGCATGTGCTCGGCCTGCCCGAGCACTCGGCGCTTGCGATGTTCGTGATCGGCCGGACCGTTGGGTGGACCGCGCACGCGCTGGAGCAGGCTGCGCTGGACGAGCTGATCCGCCCTCGCGCGCGCTACACCGGGCCGCCGCCGGCGGCGTGAGAATCTGCGTTATCCCCGCCTCGGTGCGCGGGCCGCTTGCCGCGCCATCCCCCGCGTGCTTAACGTCGCGCTTTAGTGACAAAGAAGCGCAATGGACTGCCGAGGCTGCCCCATCTCCTCGGCATCGAGGGGCTTGCGCCCGACACCGTGTCGGGCCTGCTCGACCTTTCCGAATCCTACATCGGCCAGAACCGTTCGCTCGACAAACGGCGCGATCTGCTGACCGGCCGCACGGTGATCAATCTCTTCTTCGAGAACTCGACGCGCACGCGCACGAGCTTCGAGGTCGCGGCCAAGCGGCTGGGCGCCGACGTGATCAACATGGAGGTCGCGAGCTCGTCGGTGCGCAAGGGCGAGACGCTGCTCGACACCGCGATGACGCTGAACGCGATGCTGCCCGACACGCTCGTCGTGCGGCACCACGAATCCGGCGCGGTCAACCTGCTCGCCCAGAAGATGAAGTGCGCGGTGATCAATGCCGGCGATGGCCAGCACGAGCATCCGACGCAGGCCCTGCTGGACGCGCTGACCATCCGACGCCGGCGCGGAAAGCTGGAAGGCCTGCTGGTCGCGATCTGCGGCGACATCCTGCATAGCCGCGTCGCGCGCTCCAACATTCACCTGCTGAACATCATGGGCGCCCGGGTGCGTGTGGTCGGCCCGCCCACCCTGATGCCGACGGACGTCGATCGCATGGGCGTGGAGGTCCACTTCAACATGCGCACCGGCCTCAAGGACGTCGACATCGTCATGATGCTGCGCCTGCAGACCGAGCGCATGCAGGGCACCTACGTGCCCTCGATCAGCGAATACTTCCGCTTCTTCGGTCTCGACCAGGAGAAGTTGAAGGTCGCCAAACCCGATGCGCTGATCATGCATCCCGGCCCGATGAATCGCGGCGTCGAGATCGACTCGGAGGTCGCCGACGATCTCGATCGAAGCGTGATCCACGAACAGGTCGAGATGGGCGTCGCGGTCCGAATGGCCTGTCTCGAAGCGCTGATCGGCACGCGCCGCAACGCGCCGCCGGATCTGACCACGGGGGCGCTGCTGTGAGCGGAGAGATCCTGCGCGGCCTGCCCCAGCATGTCGGCTCGACCGCCTACATCAATGCCCGAATCGTGGATCCCGCCGCGTCGGCCGAGTATCGCGGCGCGGTCCTGATCTCGGATGGCAAGATCGCCGATTTCGGCCCCAACCTTTTCGCGTCTGGGGCACCGTATGGCATCGAGTCCGTCGACTGCGGCGGGCTTTGCCTTGCGCCCGGCATTGTCGACCTGCGCGTGCACACGGGCGAGCCGGGCGAGGAACACAAGGAGACGCTGGAGAGCGCGGCGATCGCCGCAGCGGCGGGCGGCGTCACATCTTTCGTGCTGCTGCCCGACAACGAGCCGCCCTTCGACGATGCCTCGCTGATCGAGTTCGTGGCGCGCCGCGCCCGCCAGATCCGCCTCGCCAACATGCACGCCTATGGCGCGCTGACGGTCGGGCTTGAGGGCGAGCAGCTGGCCGAAATGGGCCTGTTGGCGGAAGCGGGCGCGCTCGCCTTCACCGACGCCGATCGCGCCGTCGGCAGCGCCCAGGTGATGCGGCGCGCGCTCTACTACGCCAAGGCGTTCGACGCGCTGATCGTGCACGTGCCACAGGAACCGACGCTCTCCACCGGCCACATGTCCAGCGGCGAGATGGCGACCCGGCTCGGCCTCACCGGCATCCCGCCGCTCGCCGAAGTGATGATGGTCGAGCGCGACCTGCGCCTTGTCGAGATGACGGGCGGGCGCCTGCACCTCAGTAAGATTTCGACCGCGGCGGCGGTCGAGGCGATCCGCGCGGCCAAGGCGCGTGGCCTCAAGATCACTTGCGACACCGCCCCACCCTACTTTGCGCTCAACGATCTGGCAGTTGGCGACTACCGCACCTTCGGGCGCCTGACGCCGCCGCTGCGGGCCGAAGCCGACCGCGCCGCCATCGTCGCCGGTCTGCAAGACGGTACGATCGACGCGATCGTGTCGGACCACCGCCCGCAGGACCAGGACAGCAAGCGCGTTCCCTTCGCGCAGGCGCTGCCGGGCGGTATCGGGCTGGAGACGCTGCTGCCGGTCTCGCTGGAACTGGTGCACAACGGCGCGCTCAGCCTACCGAGGCTGATGCAGTGCCTGGCCGCAGCGCCGGCGTCGCTGATGCGGCTGCCGGCCGGGCGCCTCGCTAAGGGCGCGCCGGCGGATCTCGTCCTGTTTGATCCCGACAGCGCCTGGAAGATCGATCGTGCCGGCATGCATTCCAAGACCAAGAACACGCCGTTCGACGAGCGCCCCGTGCAGGGCCGCACCATGGCCACGATCGTGGGCGGCCGCCCGATCTGGCGGGATGCCCGCTTCACGCCCGCCGCTGCAGCGGCGTAAGGCGCCGCAAATCCGCCACGTCGCCTGCTATGCTGGCGTGTCGCATTGAAGGATGTTCCGCATGATCGGCCGTGTCGTCCTCCCGTTCCTGCTCTGCGCGGCTCTCGCAGCCCCCGCCGCCGCCCAGCCGCGCCCGGCGCAACAGCGCGAGGATCTGCTCGACGCGATCACCCGCCACATCTCGCTCTGCACGGAGTTCAGCGACGACCGCGAGCGCCTCGCCTGCTTCGATCGACTTCAGACGCGGATCGGTTCCGCTGGCCCCGCCGCGGCGCCGCAACCCAGCCCGCTTGCCCGGCCGGGCACGTCGCCACCGGCTGGCACTCGCCCTGGTGATGTCCAGCCGCTCGGCGTGCCCGGGGGCGGCGCCGCCACTCTGGGCGGCACAGGTCCTGCCACCTCCGATCCCGACCGCGCGTTCGATCCGCGTCAATCGACCTACCGGCCGCCCGAGCAGTTGGCGGCCAAGCCGCAGCCGGCGGTCCGCCGCACCGGCCCCCGGCCGATCCCGCCGGCGCGAGGGCCGCAATCATTGATCGCGCTCGACGCCAACAACCTGACTTACGGAGAGGCGCGCTACTGGCAAGTCACGATCACGATCGTGTCGCAGACTCAGCGTACGCTCGACGTCCAGATCCAGTGCACCTTCACCAACAGCGGCAAGCCGGTCGAGGACGTCTATTTCGGCCCCGTGCCGATCCAGCCCGGTGAGCAGATTTCGACCGAGCTGATCGGCCCGCCGACAACCGCCTTCATCGACACCGCAAACTGTCGCGTGCTAAGCCCCTAGGGCATGCCCGATCCGATTGCTTGGTCCTATGTCTGGCCATATCTGCTGGCCGCGCTGGCATTCGGCTATCTCGCCGGGTCTATTCCTTTCGGATTGCTGCTGACCCGCGCCGCGGGCCTTGGCGACATTCGCAAGGTTGGTTCGGGCAACATCGGCGCCACCAACGTGTTGCGCGCGGGCGGCAAGAAACTCGCAGCCGCTGCCCTGCTGCTGGACGCCGGCAAGGGGCTGGTCCCGGTCTTGATCGCCGCGCAAGCCGGTCCGCACCCTGCCTTGGCCGCCGCGTTGGGCGCCGTCCTGGGTCACCTGTTTCCGGTCTGGCTCGGCTTCAAGGGCGGCAAGGGTATGGCGACGGCGCTGGGCGTGCTGTGGGGGCTCGCTTGGGCGGTCGGCGCGATCGCCTGCCTCGGCTGGTTGGTCGTCGCGCTGGTGTTTCGCATGTCCTCGCTGGCATCGCTGATGTCGATCGCGATCGGCGCGGCCGCCGCTTGGATCCTCGCCTCCACCCAGCCGTTCGGTTTGGTGCTCTCGAACACCCACATCGCTGAACTTGCGACCATCCTGGTGCCGCTGGTGTGGGTCAAGCACGCGCAGAACATCCGCCGCCTGATCGCGGGAACCGAGCCGCGAATCGGCGCCAAGGCCTGACGCGACGCCTCAGCGCGTCTCAAGTCGCATCCGCTGCTTGCCGCGCTCGCGCGCATCCGCCGCGACGAACCCCGCTGCCTCGAACAGACGCAGCGTCCCGGTCCAGGCGAAGGCCGCCGGGATCGGCTCGCCCTTGCGCGACGGCCGAACCGGATAGCCCTCCAGAACGCGGCCGCCTTGCCGTCGCGCCGACCGGATCGCCGCCTTGAGCAACGCCGACGCGACGCCGCGCTGCCGGAACCCGGCCTTCACGTAGAAGCATGGCAGCGACCAGACGCGGTCGGCGTCCTCGCACGCGAGCGAGGGTGCGCGGTCCAGCCGCGGCAGTTCCCGGCGTCGCTGGACGGCGGCCCACCCGACGGGCTGCCCATCGACATAGGCCAGCACGCCACCGGCGCGGCCCGCGGCGACGAGCGCGCGAAAGCGGCGCTTGTTCGCGGTGCCCTTGAGTGTCGCCCAGTCTTCTCCCTTCTCGATCCGCCAGTGCATGCACCAGCAGCCACCGCACGCACCATTCGCGCCGAACAGCGCCTCGATATCCGGCCACGAGGCGGGGCCGATCTCTCGGGTGACGATCATCAGTTGCCTCCGGACGGAAGTTGCTCGCGTCGGCGTTGACCGCTAGGTTCCGCCATCCGAACGTACCGGAGGACAACCGACATGTTCATGAAGAAAATCGCGGCAGCAAGCGCTGCCGCCCTGCTGATGTTCTCGGCCGCCGAGGCCAAGACGCTGCGCTGGGCGAGCCAGGGCGATGCCCTCACCCTCGATCCGCACGCGCAGAACGAGGGCCCGACGGGCGCGATGAACCAGCACATCTATGACCCGCTGATTCAGCGCAATCCCAAGCTCGAGAAGGTGCCGAACCTGGCGCTCAGCTGGAAGCCGATCTCGGCCGACACCTGGGAGTTCAAGCTGCGCCCGAACGTGAAGTTCAGCGACGGCAGCGCGCTCACCGCCGAAGATGTGGTCTTCAGCTACCAGCGCGCGCTGCAGCCGACCTCGGATTTCCGCGCCTACATTTCGAGCGTGAAAGAGGTGAAGGCGGTCGATCCGCTCACGGTGCACATCGTGACCAACGGGCCGAACCCGATTCTGCCCGACTACACGACCAGCATCTACATCATGTCCAAGGCCTGGGCGGAGAAGAACAACGTCACCAAGCCGCAGAACTACAAGGACAAGGAAGAGACCTTCGCGGTTCGCAACGCCATGGGCACCGGGCCCTACATGGTGAAGCAGCGCGATCCCGACGTGCGCACGGTGCTAGTGAAGAACCCCACCTTCTGGGGCAAGGATCAGTTCCCCGGCATGCCCGACGAGATCGTGTACACGCCGATCAAGGAGCCGGCGACGCGCGTCGCGGCGCTGATCTCGGGTCAAGTCGACTTCGTCCTCGACGCGCCGTTGCAGGACATTGCGCGCATCAAGCAGACGGCCGGCCTCAAGACGGTCGAGACCGCGCAGGTGCGCTCGATCTTCCTCGGCCTCGACATGGGTTCGCCCGAGCTCAAGTACTCCGACGTCAAGGGCAAGAACCCCTTCGCCGACAAGCGCGTTCGCCAGGCCATGTACCGGGCGATCGACGTGAACGCGATCAAGCAGAAGGTGATGCGCAACTTCTCGGCCTCCGCCGGGCTCATCACCTCGCCGGGCGTGCACGGCTATACGCCGGCGCTGGACCAGCGGCTGAAGTACGACGTAGCGGCGGCCAAGAAGTTGATGGCCGATGCGGGTTACCCCAACGGCTTCGGCGTCACGCTCGATTGCCCGAACGACCGCTACAACAACGACGAGCAGATCTGCCAGGCGGTGGTGGGCATGCTGGCTCAGATCGGCATCAAGGTGGACCTGCAGGCCCGCTCCAAGACTCTGCACTTCCCCAAGCTGCAGAAGAAGGATTCGAGCTTCTACCTGCTGGGCTGGGGCGTACCGACGCTCGACTCGCACTACGTCTTCACCTTCCTGTACCAGACCAGCGACGCGGCCAAGAAGGTGGGCGGCTGGAACTTCACCGGCTACAGCAACGCCAAGGTCGACGAGCTGTCGGACGGCATGCTGAAGGAGGTCGACCAGGCCAAGCGCGACAAGATGGTCGCCGACGCCTGGGCGCAGGTGGTGGCCGACATGCCCTACCTGCCGCTGCACCACCAGCTGATCGTCTGGGCGATGAAGGACGGCGTGGACATGCCGATCTTCCCGAACGACTCGCCCAACTTCAAGTACGCCCGGATGAAGTGATCCGCGCGTCCTGACGCGCGCGGGACGGCGGCGCCCCGCCACGGGCGCCGCCGTCGCCATTTCCAGAGGACCGATCCACCCCGATGCTCTCGTTCGTCGTCTCCCGGCTCTTGCAAGCCTTCGCCGTCATGGCGTCGGTGTCGTTCCTGTGCTTCGTGCTGTTCAATTTCGTGGGCGACCCGGTCAACAACATGGTCGGCCAGGAGGCGAGCCAACAGGACCGCGAGGAGATGCGCCGTGCGCTGGGTCTCGAAGACTCGGTCGCGGTCCAGTTCGTACGTTTCGCGGGCAACATGGCGACCGGCAATTTCGGCAAGAGCTTTCGTCTTGCACGACCGGTGTCGGCGTTGATCGTCGAGCGCATGCCCGCAACGCTCGAGCTGGTGGCGGTGGCGGCATTGCTGGCGCTGGCCATGGGGATTCCGCTCGGCGTGCTGACCGCGTTGCGGCGGGGTACCGTCGATACCGGCGCGGTGATGACGTTCTCGCTGGCCGGTGTCGCCATGCCGACTTTCGTGATCGGCATCCTGCTGATCTATATCTTCTCGGTCGAGTGCAAGACTTGGGCGCCGGCGCTCGGCCTGCCGCCAGGCTTCTGTTTTCCCTCGTTCGGTCGCGGTGAGACGGTGAAGGTCGGCGGCTGGACCTCCGGACTGCTCACGCCGAGCGGACTAAAGGCGATCGTGCTGCCGGCCCTCACGCTGTCGCTGTTTCAGATGACCCTGGTGCTGCGGCTCGTGCGCTCGCAGATGCTCGAGGTCCTGCGTACCGACTACATCAAGTTCGCCCGTGCCCGTGGCCTCTACGACCGCTCGGTCCATTTCCGCCACGCCCTCAAGAACACTCTCTTGCCCGTCATCACTGTGATCGGCATCCAGGTCGGTGGTCTCGTCGCGTTCTCGATCATCACCGAGACGGTTTTCCAGTGGCCGGGGATGGGCCACCTTTTCATCCAGTCCGTGCAGTTCGCCGACATTCCGGTGATGGCGGCCTATCTCGTGATGGTCTCGTTCATTTTCGTCGCGATCAATTTCATGGTCGATCTCCTCTATGTCGCGATCGACCCACGCCTGCGCGTCGATCGTGCTCGAGTGGGTACGGCCGGCGGCTGACGGTGCCGCCGACCTCGATGCCCTGGGCGCTGATCGGCGCCGCCTGCCTCGCCATGTTCGCTGCCACGGCGAGCGGGACCACCCGCGCGCCCTTCCTGATCGCCATCGCGGCCGACCTCGACGCGAGTCTCCCGCTGGTCGCGAACCTCTTCTCGATGACCGCGACCGCCTGGGGCATCGCCTCGGCCGTGGCGGGTCCCTTGTCGGATCGGGTCGGCCGACGCTGGGTCCTCGTCCTCGGGCCGATCGCCCTCGGTGGCGCCATGGCCGGCACCGCGGCGGCGGGCGGATTCTTCGGGGTGGCGGTCTGGGCGACACTGGGCGGACTCGCGGCCGGCAGCTTCACCGGCGTCATCTTCGCCGAAGTGTCGGATCGTGTCGCCGACAGTCATCGCGGGCGGGCGCTCGGCTGGGTGATGAGCGGCCAGTCGATCACTCTGCTGGTCGGCGTGCCGCTGGCCGCCTGGGCCGGCGCCTACATCGGCTGGCGCGGCTGGAGTCTCTGCGTCGCCGCGCTGTCGCTGGCGAGCGCGCTTGCGCTGTTCGGCACCGCCGAGGGCCGTGGCGCCCGCGCGACCGGAGCGAGCGTCGCCCTGCGCACCGCTCTGCCGCCGCGCATTGCCGGGCTACTCGCGGTCGGGGTTGCCGAGCGGGTCTGCTACGGGCTGGCGGTCATCTATTTCGCGACCTTCCTGCAAACCCGTCCATGGGCTGCCGCTCGCGGCACTGGCGCTTCCCTTGGTGCTCTTCGCGGCCGGCAATCTGGCCGGTACGGCGCTCGGCGGGCAGCTCGCGGATCGCTACCCTGATCGCCTCCGAGCCTTCGCGATTTCCATGGCGCTGTCGGCTGTCGCCGCGCTCGCGCTGTTCCTGTGGCACCCCACTGTCGTCGTCTCGGTCGGTTGCGCGATGGCCTACGCTCTTCTGAACGCGATCGGTCGGCCTGCTCTCTTTGCCGTGCTTGCCGACGTCCCCGCCGAAAGCCGAGGCACCGTACTGGGGCTGAATGGCGCCACGGCCAGCGTCGGTTGGGTAGGCGCGGCGTCGTTCGGTGCGTTGATGTTCGCGGGCGCCGGCTTCGGCGTGTTCGGACCGCTGACCGCCGCCCTTTCGCTGGCCGCGGCCGCCGGGGCGTTGTACAGCAAACGTCTGGATCCCGGTCACCGATGAACACCGCCTCTTCCGGCGCGCTGCAGCGCTTCTTCGACAGCGACATGTGGTGGAGCTTCCGCCGCTCGCCACTTACGGTCGCGGCGGCGGCGGTGACCGTCGTGTTCTTCCTCGCTGCGTTGCTGGCACCGTGGATCGCGCCCTTCAATCCATTCGATCCGCGTTCGCTGAACCTGATGGACGCCTTCACGCCGCCCGCCTGGAGCGAGGGCGGCACCGCGCGCCACCTGCTGGGCACCGACAACCAGGGTCGGGACATGCTGTCGGCCATCATGTATGGCTGCCGCGTCTCGCTGATGATCGGCCTCGCGGCTATCGTGTTTTCGGTCAGCACCGGCGTCTTGCTGGGTCTGCTGGCCGGGTTCCGCGGCGGTTGGGTCGATTCGCTGATCATGCGCGTCGCCGACATCCAGCTCACGGTCCCGGCGATCCTGATCGCGCTCACGCTGGACGGTGTGGCCCGCGTGGCGCTGCCCAAGAACGTCCACGACCAGGTGGCGATCTGGGTGCTGGTGCTCTCGATCGGCTTCGCCTACTGGCCGCAATTCGCTCGCGTGACGCGCGCTACGACGCTCGCCGAGAAGAACAAGGATTACGTCAACGCCGCCCGCATCATCGGTGTGCCGGGCATCGCCATCGCCATCCGCCACGTGCTGCCAAACGCGCTGGGGCCGGTGTTGGTGATCGCCACCATCGAGTTAGCGCTCGCGATCATCGCCGAAGCATCGCTGTCCTATCTCGGCGTCGGCATGCCGCCGACCCAGCCCTCGCTCGGCACGCTGATCCGCATCGGCAACGCGTTCCTGTTTTCGGGCGAGTGGTGGATCGTCATCTTCCCCGCGCTGGCGCTGGTGATCCTGTCGCTGGCGGTCAACCTGCTGGGCGATTGGCTGCGTGATGCCCTCAATCCCCGGCTCCGCTGACCTGAGCGGATTGCAACTGACGGTTTGTTGCTGATCGGCTAATTCCCGTCGATTCTGCGGGCATGTTCGACGGCACGGTTCAGGCTCTGGCTCCCCCCGAACGTCGCGCGCGACTGAGGTTGGCGCGCACGCCGCGCATCGGGCCGATGGCATTCCATGCGGCATTGACCCATTTCGGAACGGCCCTCGCCGCGCTGCGCGAGGTACCGGTCATCGGTGACGACGCGATCGCGCGCGAGGAAGCCGCCCTTCACGAATTGGGGGGCCGATTCCTGGTCCTCGGGGATCCCGATTACCCCGCGCTATTGGCCAGCCTGCCCGATGGGCCGCCGGTCCTCTCGATCATCGGTCGACCGGAACTTCTCGCGCGACCCGCCGTCGCGGTGGTCGGCGCGCGGGACGGGTCGCTGGCAGGCCTGTCGCTGGCGGCCGAGTTCGCCACCGATCTCGCCGCGGCCGGGTTCGTCGTCGCCTCCGGCCTCGCCCGCGGCGTCGACGCGGCGGCCCACCGCGCGGCCCTCCCGACCGGGACGCTGGCGGTGTTGGCGGGCGGCCTCGATTGCGTCTACCCGCCGCAAAACGCCGAGTTGCATGCCGCCATCGCCCGCGATGGGCTGTTGCTCGCCGAGAGTCCGCTCGGAACGCCGCCCGTGGCCCGCGCGTTCCCGCGGCGCAATCGCATCGTCAGCGGCCTGTCGGCCGGCGTCGTGGTGATCGAAGCCGGCGCTCAGTCCGGGTCGGCGATCACGGCGCGGCTGGCCACGGACCAGGGTCGCGAGGTGTTCGTCGTGCCGGGATCGCCCCGGGACCCGCGCTACGCCGGTTCCAACGCGCTGCTGCGCGACGGTGCCCATCTGGCGCGCGATGCCGCTGACGTGATCGCCGCCCTGGATCGACCGATTTCAATCCCTAAACATGCAGCTCAAGCCGTTGAAGTAAAAACACATTATAATTGTCTGAATTCATCCAATCGGGTGCTGTCCGCGCTGGGCTCGATCCCGACCACGGTTGACGAACTGGTCCGCCGGTGCCAAGTGTCCGCCGCCGTCGTGGCGGAGGCCCTGCTCCAGCTGGAGCTCGAAGGCCGCCTGGAGAGGCACCGGGGAAATCGCGTTTCTCTGATTTAGATCAGTAGGATAGCTCCGGTATTTGCAGTTTCACTGGAGCTTGAAGCCGCGATGGACGTGCTGGTCGTCGAGTCCCCGGCCAAGGCCAAGACCATCGGAAAGTATCTCGGCCCCGGGTACACCGTGCTGGCCTCCTACGGCCATGTCCGCGACCTGCCGGCCAAGGACGGCTCGGTCCGGCCGGACGAGGATTTCGCCATGGACTGGGAGGTCGACTCCCAGTCCCAGGCCCGGCTCAACGCCATTGCCGCCGCCGTGAGCAAGGGCGGACGCCTCTATCTCGCGACCGACCCCGACCGCGAGGGCGAGGCGATCTCCTGGCACGTGCTGGAAGTGCTGCGACGCAAGAAGGCCCTGGATGGCGTCGCTGTGAAGCGCGTCACATTCAATGCCATCACCAAGCAGGCGGTCCGCGATGCGATCGACCACCCGCGCGACCTCGACCAGCCGCTGATAGACGCCTACATGGCGCGCCGCGCGCTCGACTATCTGGTGGGCTTCACCCTTTCGCCGATCCTCTGGCGCAAGCTGCCGGGCAGCCGGTCCGCCGGCCGAGTCCAGTCGGTGGCGCTGCGTCTGATCTGCGAACGCGAAGCCGAGATCGAACGGTTCCGGGCACGGGAATACTGGACCGTCGACGCCCGCTTCGCTACCCGGCGCGGACAGGTACTGACGGCCCGCCTCACCCATCTCGATGGGCGCAAGCTCGACAAGTTCGATCTCGACAGCCAGGAGCGCGCCGAGGCCGCCAAGCGCGAGATCGAGCGCCGCGCCTTCAGTGTCGCAGACATCGACCGGCGTCAGGTGCGGCGCAATCCGCCGCCGCCCTTCATTACCTCGACGCTGCAGCAGGAGGCGTCGCGCAAGCTGGGTTTGGGCGCGGCCGCCACCATGCGGCTCGCCCAGCGCCTTTATGAAGGCGTCGACATCGGCGGCGAGACGGTGGGCCTGATCACCTATATGCGCACCGACGGCGTGCAGCTCGCCCCCGAAGCGGTAGGCCAGGCGCGCCGGCTGATCGAGACCCGCTACGGCAAGGACTACGTGCCGGAAAAGCCGCGCGCCTACAGCTCGCGCGCCAAGAACGCCCAGGAAGCGCACGAGGCGATCCGCCCGACCGACCTTTTCCGCACGCCGCAGGACGTGGCCGCGCACCTCGATCGCGATCAGCTCGGCCTCTACGAGCTGGTCTGGAAGCGAACCGTGGCGAGCCAGATGGAAAGCGCCGTGCTCGACCAGGTGAGCGTCGACATCGCGAGCGGCGACAAGACGGTGGTGCTGCGTGCCTCCGGATCCGTCGTGAAGTTCAACGGCTTTCTCGCGCTCTACGATGAGGGGCGCGACGACAAGGGCGAGGACGATGAGGGCGGCGCGCTGCTCCCCGACGTGGCGCCGGCCGAGGCGATGGAGCGTCGCGAGGTCCTGCCGGAGAAGCACATCACCGAGCCGCCGCCGCGCTACAGCGAGGCGAGCCTGGTGAAGAAGCTTGAGGAGCTGGGCATCGGCCGGCCCTCGACCTACGCCAGCATCATCGAGGTGCTGCAGCGACGGAACTACGTGCGCATCGATCGCAAGCGCTTCCTCCCCGAGGATCGCGGCCGCATCGTGACGGCGTTCCTGGAGAGCTACTTCCGTCGCTACGTCGACTATGAATTCACCGCCCGCCTCGAGGACGAGCTCGACGATGTGTCGGGCGGACGCGTGGCGTGGCGCGAGATGATGCGGGAATTCTGGAAGGCCTTCAGCGCGGCCGTGGGCGAGACCAAGGATCTCCGCGTGAAGGAAGTGCTGGACGTGCTCGACGCCGAGCTCGGCCCGCATTTCTTCCCGGCCAACGACAATGGCCGCGACCCGCGCAATTGTCCGTCCTGCGCCGATGGCAGGTTGGGGCTGAAGCTCGGCAAGTTCGGCGCCTTCATCGGCTGTTCGAACTATCCGACCTGCCGGCACACCCGAAAGCTCGGCATCGTGGATGCCGACGCCGACGCCCAGACCCACCTCGACGGCCCCAAGATGCTGGGCGTCGATCCGGCCACCGGCAAACAAGTGTCGCTGCGCAAGGGACCCTACGGACTCTATGTCCAGCTCGGCGAACCCGAAGGCAAAGAAAAGCCCAAGCGCGCGTCGCTGCTCCGCGACATGACCCCCGACGATGTGGCGCTCGACAAGGCGCTGGCCTTGCTCAACCTGCCGCGCGAGCTGGGGCCGCATCCCGAGGATGGCGAGCCGGTGCTGGCCGGAGTCGGTCGCTTCGGCCCCTACGTGAAGCACGGGCCCAAGTACAAATCGATCCCGGCCGACGAGAGTGTGCTGGATATCGGCATGAACCGCGCGGTGTCCCTGCTGGCCGAAGCCAAGGGCCCGGCCCGCGGCCGCGCGGCGATCAAGCCGCTCCGGGAATTGGGTAAGCACCCCGCCGACGACGCGCCGGTCGAACTCTATGATGGCCGCTACGGGCCCTATGTGAAGCACGGCAAACTGAACGCGACCGTGCCGCGCGGCACGCCGCCGGATCAGCTCACGCTCGACCAGGCCGTGGCGCTGCTCGCCGAGCGCGCCGCCAAGGCGGGCCCGCCCAAGGGTCGCGGCCGCGCCGCGGCCAAGGCTGCCGCTCCTGCCAAGCCCAAGGTCGCGGCGCCCAAGAAGAAGGCCACCGCCAAGCGCAAACCCAAGGCCTTACCGCGTACCGGCACCGATGGCTAAGGGCGCCGTCCCGACCCGCGACGAGCTGCTGGACTTCATCCGCAAGGCCACGACTCCGGTCGGCAAGCGCGAGATCGCGCGCGCCTTCGGGTTGAAGGGCGATCAGCGCATCGAACTGAAGGCTCTGCTGCGCGACCTGCGCGACAACGGCGAGATCGCCGCCGACCGCGCCAAGACCTTCCGCGATCCGGGCGCGCTCGCCGATGTCGCCATCCTCGAGATCGTGTCGCAGGATCGCGATGGCCACCTGCTCGCCGTTCCCCGGCGCCACGATCCTGAAGTCGACGGCCCCGCCCCCCGCATCGAGATCGCGCCCGGTGGCGCACGCGGCGGCCCGGCGCCCGGCGTCGGCGACCGCGTCCTCGCCTCATTGCGCCGACGCGGCGCGGACCGCTACGAGGCGCGCATCATTCGCCGGCTCGGGTCGGGCCCCAAGACAATCCTGGGTCTCGTCGAAGGCACGACTCCCAGCGGTTCGCTCCGCGTCGCGCCCACCGATCGCAAGGTGCGCGGCCCCTTCGAGGTGCGCGTCGCCGACGCCGCCGGCGCTGAAGAAGGCGACGTGGTGTGGATCGAGGAGACGGGCGCCGCGCTGTCGCGCCGGGCCCGTGTGCTGGAACGGCTGGGTCGCATCGACGATCCGAGAACAGTCAGCCTGATCGCCATCGCCGCCAACGGCATCCCGGTCGACTTCCCGCCGGCCGCGCTTGAGGAAGCCGAGAGCGCCCGCGCGGCTCCACTCGGGGCCCGGCTTGATCTGCGCGTCACGCCGCTCGTCACCATCGACGGCGAGAATGCGCGGGACTTCGACGACGCGGTCTACGCCGAACCCGATTCCGCAGCCGACAATCCGGGGGGCTTCCGCATCCTCGTCGCGATCGCCGATGTCGCCTGGTACGTGCGGCCGGACTCGCCGCTCGATCGCGCCGCTTGGCGCCGCGGCAACTCAGTCTATTTCCCCGATCGCGTCGTGCCGATGCTGCCGGAGGCGCTGTCCAATCACTGGTGCTCGCTGGTCCCGCGCGAGGACCGGCCCGTCATGGTCGCCGACATGCGTATCGGCGCCGATGGCAAGTTGCGCGGCCATTCCTTCCATCGCGCCCTCATCCGCTCGGCGGCCCGCCTCACCTACACGCGCCTCCAGGCGGCCCGGGACGGTGCGCCGGACGACGAGATCGCGCCGTTGATGAGCACGGTGGTGCACCCGCTCTATGCCGCCTACGCCGCGCTGCTGGCAGCGCGCGAGCGGCGCGGGGCGCTCGACCTGGAACTTCCGGAGCGCGTCGTCAGGATCGGCGGCGATGGCAGCGTCGCGGACATCGGCGTGCGCGCCCGCCTCGACAGCCACCGGCTGATCGAGGAGTTCATGATCCTGGCGAATGTCGCCGCAGCGGAAACGCTGGAGCGCCATCGGCTGCCCTGTCTCTATCGCATCCACGATCGGCCCGATCCCGGCAAGATCGAGGGTCTGCGCGAGTTCCTGGAGACGCTCGACCTGTCGCTGGCCGCTGGCCCGCGCCTGCGACCGGCAGATCTCAACGCACTGCTGGCCAAGGTCGTGGGCACACCGCACCAGCGGCTGGTCAACGAGACCGTGCTGCGCAGCCAGAGCCAGGCGGTCTATAGCCCCGACAATGTCGGGCATTTCGGACTCGCATTGGCGCACTACGCGCACTTCACCTCGCCGATCCGGCGCTACTCCGATCTGCTGGTGCATCGCGCGCTCCTGCTCGCGATCGGCGGCGGCGACGGCGCCCTGCCCCGGGACTCCGGTCCGCGCTTCGTCGAACACGGCGAGCACCTCTCGATGTGCGAACGTCGGGCGATCGCGGCCGAACGGTCGGCGACGGACCGGTATCTCGCCGCGTTCATGTCCGGTCGGGTGGGCGCCGAGTTCGATGGGCGCGTGAATGGCGTGGCGCGCTTCGGCCTGTTCATCACGCTGGACGAAACCGGCGCCGACGGCCTCCTGCCGATCCGCGATCTCGGACGCGAGTTCTTCCGCCACGACGAGGGACGACAGATGCTGGTCGGTCAGTCGACCGGCGAGAGCTTCGGGCTGGGCGATAGGCTCCGGGTAAGGTTGGTCGAAGCCAACGCCGCTACCGGTGGCCTGCTCTTCTCGCCGGTCCGCGTCCTAGAGCGCGTCGCGCGCAAGGGTGCCATGCCGACGGGCCGGGTGCCGCGACGTCCGGCCGCGCGCGGGGACAAAGGGCCACACAGACGACGCCGGTGAGCCGCCCCATCTTCCAGCCCATGGAAACCGACACGCCCCGTCCCGACAGCTTGGCCGCAATGCGCCTGGGCTGGTTCGGTCGCTGCCCGCGCTGCGGGGAAGGTCGACTGTTCGGACGCTTCCTCAAGATGAACGCGGCCTGCCCACATTGCGGGCAGTCGCTGGAGCCCTACCGCGCCGACGACGCGCCGGCCTACTTCACCATCTTCATCGTGGGTCACGTGGTGGTGCCGCTGGTGTTGCTGGTCGAGAAATGGGGCGAGGAACCTTCACTCTGGCTGCACGCAGCGCTTTGGCTGCCGTTGTCGGTGGGCCTCGCGCTCTATCTGCTGCCCCGCATCAAGGGAGCCGTGATCGCCCTGCTCTGGGCGCAGCGGGCCGGCGTGCCGCCCCTGGCATCCGGCCGGGGCTACACCCCGCCCCAGAGGCATTGGCCCGCGGCGCCCCGGCCGTGCTAGCCCTGCGCGTTGTGTCTCCCGCCCTTCGCCTGACCGCGTCCTTCGCTAGGATTGCGTCCGCGCTCGCCGCTGCCGCCCTGGTGGCATCGTGCGAACCCGGCGCGACGTCCGCCGTTAGCACCCGCGCGCCGGACGGCCGTGGTGTGCCGGCGACGGCCGCCGACGTAAGCGTCGAGCGGGTGGTGCTCCAGGCTTATCGCGCGATCGCGGACCGGCATATCTTGACCCCGGACTTCCGTCAGCTTTCGGCCGAGACCTATCGCGGCTTCACGTCGGGCGATCCGGCCCTGTCGCTCGACGCGGGGGACAAGGTTTTCGCGGTCTATCGCGACGGGCGCCAGGTCCTGAGCAGGACGGCGCCATCGGACGTCACTGACGGGCGGGCGTGGGGCTCCATGCTGGCGGAACTTTTCTCCGGCTCGCTTGAGGCCTCACCGGCGCTGAAGCTCGCCGACCGCCAGACGTTGATCAAGCAGGCGATGACGGCCACGACTCGCCAGCTGGACCGCAACAGCCGTTACGCGGACCCCGACGAGGCTCGGGAAAACCGCTTCCAGCGCGACGGCGGCGGCGGCATCGGCATCACCGTCGAGCGCGTGGATGAACGGCACGTGGTGGTGCGCAATGTCCAGGACGGCGGTCCCGCTGCCAAAGCGGGGATTCGCGCCGAGGACCGCATCGTCGAGGTCGATGGCGAGCCCATCGGCGACCGGCCGCTCTCCGAGGTCGTGCGGCGCCTGCGCGGCACGATCGGCGCGCCGATCCAGGTGACCCTTTTCCGCCCTGCTGAGCAACGCAACTTTTCGGTGGCCTTCAAGCGCGCGCGCATCGTGCCGACCACCGTCGCGTATGAGCGCCGCGGCGATACCGCGTTCATCAGGCTGACCGGCTTCAACACCGCCACCACAGAGAACTTGCGCTCCACCATCGAACGGGCCCGCGCCGACATCGGCCGCGACATGGCCGGCCTGATAGTCGACATGCGCGGCAACCGCGGCGGGCTTCTCGACCAGGCCGTCTCGGTTTCGGAGGTGTTTCTGGGTGACGGGCTGATCTTCGCGACCCAGGGCCGGCATCCCGACAGCCGGCGCAGCTACCGCGGGTCTGGGCGCAAATCGGGCGACCTGCCTGTCGTCGTGCTGCTGAACGGACAGTCGGCCTCCGCCGCCGAGATCGTCGCTGCCGCCCTGCAGGATCGCGGCCGGGCTGCCATCGTTGGCAGCACCAGCTACGGTAAGGGAACCGTCCAAACCGTCGTGCGGCTGGCCAACGAGGGCGAGTTGGTGCTCACCTGGTCGCGGCTGCACGCCCCGTCCGGATACACGTGGAACGAACTGGGCGTCATGCCGAACATCTGCACGTCCAAAGTGGGCGACATCGACCGGCTGGCCGCCGACGCGGCCGAGGCCAACCGCTCGACCCTCGTGCGCTGGCATGCCGCCCGCAATCCGACGACCGAAGAGGTCGCCCAATTGCGGCAGAACTGCCCGCCCGCGGACGGCCTGTCGGACCGCGATGTGGCGATCGCCACCAAGCTTCTCCAGGACCGAGATCTCTATGCCCGGGCGGTTCGCGCCGGAACGGATCTGGCCTACCGGTAGGCCCTCCGGCGGCTTGACAGGGCGCCGCCGGGTACTAAGTTGCCCGCCTCTTCGAATTCCGCCCGCCGGACAAAGGACTGACCCATGGCCAAGCCGACCTCGATCCTGATCAAGATGGTCTCGAGCGCCGACACCGGATTCTTTTACGTCACCAAGAAGAACCCGCGCACCAAGACCGAGAAGCTCGAGCTCCGGAAGTACGATCCGGTCGCGCGCAAGCACGTGATGTTCAAGGAATCCAAGATCAAGTAGCCGTCGACGCCGACGGCACGACCAGGCCGCCCTTTCGGGCGGCTTTTTCGTGGGCTAGGGTGTTCTCGACTCGGAGGGAACCGCGCTCGCGTTCCCATCTGAACGCAAACACGCTATTCGCGATGCCTCGTTCGTCGGCTCTCCGATCCGGCTGATTCCAGCCGGGCCGGAAAAACGCTAGGGTCCGACCAACCAAACCGGAGGAATTCAATGAGCGCCCAGCTTTCGCGTGACGACTGGAAGGGCCGCGTCGGCGGTCTCAACTATCGCAACCAGGCCTTCATCGCCGGCAAGTTCGCGCCGTCGCTCACCGGCAAGACGTTCGATTGCGTGAACCCGGCGACCGGCCAGGTGCTGACCAAGGTCGCGGCCTGCGAGTCAGCCGATGTCGACGTCGCGGTGCGCGCCGCTCGTGCGGCGTTCGACAAGGGAAGCTGGGTGAACATGGCGCCGGCTCAGCGCAAGCGGGTGATGCTGAAGCTTGCCGACCTTATGATGAAGAATCGCGAAGAGCTGGCGCTGCTCGAGACGCTCGATATGGGCAAGCCGATCGCGTTCTCGACCACGGTCGACGTGCCGGGCTCTGCCAACGCCGTGCAGTGGTTTGCCGAGGCGATCGACAAGGTCTACGACGAGGTGGCGCCGACCCCGGGCAACGTCGTTGCCATGATCACCCGCGAGGCGGCGGGCGTGGTGGCCTGCGTGGTGCCGTGGAACTTCCCGTTGCTGATGGCCTGCTGGAAGATCGCGCCGGCATTGGCGGCAGGCAATTCGGTGATCCTGAAGCCGGCCGAGCAGTCGCCGCTCACGGCGCTGCGCCTTGCCGAACTCGCCGCCGAAGCGGGCATCCCCGAGGGGGTGTTCAACGTGCTGCCGGGCTTCGGCGAGACCGCGGGCCAGGCGCTCGGCCGCCACATGGATGTCGACGTGCTGGCCTTCACCGGCTCGACCGAAGTGGGCAAGTACTTCCTGCGCTACTCCGGCGAAAGCAACATGAAGCAGGTGTGGCTGGAGTGCGGCGGCAAGTCGCCCAACATCGTGCTGGGCGACGCGCCCAACCTCGACGTCGCCGCGCGCCGCACCGCGTTCGGCATCTGGTTCAACCAGGGCGAGGTCTGCACCGCCGGCAGCCGTCTGATCGTCGAGGACAAGATCAAGGACCAGTTCCTCGAGAAGGTGATGGCGATCGGCCAGAAGATGATGCCGGGCGATCCGCTCGATCCCAAGACGCAGATGGGCGCCATGGTCGACGAAACCCAGACCAAGCGCGTCATGGGCTATATCGCCGCCGGCCAAAAGGAAGGCGCCAAACTCGCCATGGGCGGCAAGCAGGTCCACATCGACAACGCCGGCTCCTTCATCGAGCCCACCGTGTTCGACCAGGTCGATAACCGGATGAAGATCGCCCAGGAGGAGATCTTCGGACCGGTGCTCTCGGTCATCCCGGTCAAGGACGCCGAACAGGCACTGAGTGTCGCCAACGACACGATCTACGGCCTCGCCTCGGCGATCTTTACCGCCGACATCAACAAGGCGTTCAAGTTCGCGAAGGGTCTGCGCACCGGATCTGTGTGGGTGAACACCTACGACGGCGGCGACATCACCACGCCGTTCGGCGGCTACAAGCAAAGCGGCAACGGGCGGGACAAGTCGCTGCACGCGTTCGACAAGTTCACCCAGATCAAGACGACCTGGATCCAGCTCGGCTAGAGAGTCTTCGGCGCGGATGGAATCGCCCAAGCGGTTCCATCCGACTGGAATACGCTATTCGCGATGCCGCGTTCGTCGGCGCGCGGCGATAGCCGCGTAGCCGAAGCCGCTGGCAGCGATCACCATGATCCCCGCTAGCGTCCACAGCACCGGCGCGTAGGCACTGTAGACGCTCCAGCCCAGCGCCGCCGCGATCGGGCCGGCGGCGCGCATGATGTTGGTGGGCATGGTGAGAGCCCCCGACACCACGCCATAGCCGCGCGGGCCGATGAACTCCGGGACCGACATCCCACGCAAGATGGTGACCAGACCGTTCGCCACGCCGTAAATGACCGCGAACACGATCAGCCACGGCCACGAGGAGATGCCGCTCGCCAGCAGCGCCATCGACACCGGAAAGGCGAGATAGATCAGCGCCCCCAGCGATACCGTGCCGATATGGCGCTGGCCGGCCATGAGCACCATACGGCCGAGCACCTGCATCGGTCCGATGAGCGCGATCACCGCCATGATGAGGACGGTATCGACTTTTCGTTCCTGGAGGACCGGTATGAGGTGGAAGCTCATCGCCGAGAAGGCGAGCCCGTAGCCAGCGAAGGCGATCACGAGGCCCCAAAAGGCGGGATATCCCATGGCCTCCCGCAGGGGCCCGCGCTCGGAGGCGGACACGGCCGTGGCCGGGACATCGGCGATGGGAACGGCGGCGATGGCGGGCCCGGGCACTAACGGCAGATGGATCAACAGCCCGACGGCAAGCGTCAGCAGCGCCAGCACATCGAGCGTAGCCCGCCAGCCGATGCGGTCGACCAGGATCTGTGCCAGCGGAATGCCGAAGGTCGAGGCGAGGCCGCCGATGAAGGTCATGAGCAGGATCGCGCGCTTGTAGTCCGGCCCGAAGACGCGCGTGATGACGGCAAAAGCCGGCTCATAGAGGATCGCCGCCTGCGATACGCCGATACCGATCCAGATCAGGTAGAAGAGCGGCAGAGAATCGACCCGGCCCCACAGCGCCAGCATCACCGCCGCCAACACCGAACCTCCGGTCATCAGCAACCGACCGTGTCCGCGATCGATCCAGGCACCGACCGGGATCGCGCAGAGGCCCGCAACCAGCAGACCGGCCGACAGCGCGCCGTAGAGTGCGTTGCGCGACCAGCCGAGCTCGGCTTCCATCGGAAGCACGAACAGCGGGAAGGTGTAGTAGACGAGCCCCCAAGAGACGAGCTGGCCGATGGACAGCGTCCACAGGATGGCCGACCGGCCGCCCCGCCATCCCGTTCCGCCCGCTGCCACGCCTCGCGCTCCCCCGTTGCGGTTGATAGCCTAGCGTCACGCGTGCGACGACGATAGGGCGGAGGAACCGGAGTGCGGATCGGCATCGATCTGGGCGGCACGAAGACCGAAGGCATCGTCCTCGACGATGCCGGGAGCGAGCGGGCGCGCGAGCGGGTCGCGACGCCGCGCGCCGGCGGCTACGCCGCAACCGTCACCGCCATCAGAGACTTGGTCGCGAGGCTTGAGCGCCAGGTCGGCGCGCGCTGCAGCGTGGGCGTCGCCACGCCAGGCGCCATCTCGCCTGCCACCGGGCGCATCAAGAACGCCAACTCGACGCAGTTGAACAACCAGCCGCTCGATCGCGATCTGGAAGCCGCTCTCGGCCGACCGGTGCGGCTGGCGAACGACGCCAACTGCTTCGCCGTCTCGGAGGCCGCCGACGGCGCGGCCCAAGGCGCGCGGGTGGTTTTCGGCGTCATCCTCGGCACCGGCGTGGGTGGCGGCGTCGTGGTCGATGGCAGGCCACTGAGCGGCGCACAGGCCATCGCTGGCGAATGGGGGCACAATCCGCTCCCCGCCCCGCGCGACGACGAGCGGCCTGGCCCGCAATGCTACTGTGGCCGGCGCGGCTGCATCGAAACCTGGCTCTCGGGCCCCGCGCTCGAATCTGCTTTTGCGCAGCGCACTGGGCGGCGCCTGCGCGCGACTGACATCGCCGCCGCGGCCGAGCGCGGCGACGCCGGGGCGGCGGCCGAAATCGAGCGCTACTGCGAGCGCCTCGCGCGCGCGCTGGCCTCGGTCGTGAATCTGCTCGATCCCGACGTCATCGTGCTGGGCGGCGGCCTCTCGGCCATCGGACGGCTCTACACCCGTGTTCCCGAGCTCTGGCGCGACCACATCTTCTCGGAGCGCGACAGTATCGCGACCCGCCTGGTGCCGCCGCGGCACGGCGATTCGAGCGGTGTGCGAGGTGCCGCCTGGCTGTGGCCACCGAGCGGCTGACCACCGCCCGCTTCAATTGCAGGTCGGCTTCTCCAGCGCCTCGAGGCGGACGATCCGGTACTCGATCGACATGTCGCGCTGCTCGTGCGTGCCATACAGCTCGACACCGTTGTCGAGCGTGACGCTGCCCATCTCGTAGGCCGGTGTGCCGCCATCCTTCGCGTCGGGCTCGAAGAAGCCGACGCGGAAATAGACGCGCTGCCGTCCTTCGGCGAGCGCGCGACCGGACTCGGGAACCGCAAGGTCGGCGAGCCGACGCGGCACGCGGCCAATGACGGCGTTGGCGATCCGCGGCGGCTTGGCCTTGTCGCCAAAGAAGAACCGGGCCTCGAGCCCGTTTTCGCCCGCCTGAAAGCGGCGAACGACAGCACGCGCGATGCCGATCGGAAACAGGGTGTCGGCCGGCAACGCCACGCTCTGTCCGGCTGGTTCGCTGAAGCGCGCGTCGCCTGCACCTCCCGGCGCCAGCCGCGCCTCGCCGGCGTTGCGCTCGGTGCGTCGGCCGCTCACCGTGCTGGTGTGGTCGAAGCGCATGGACCGGCCATCGCGACTCTCCTCGATCCGCGACTGCTGCTCGTGCGCGAGCGTGCCAGTACCCGTCGGAAACTCCAGTCGCAGCCGCTGGACGATGGTGAAGCTGTCGCAGGTCGCGCGCAGCTCATAGGCGTAGCTGCCAGAAACCCCGCCACCGGCCGCGCCGGGCAGCGGCGTGACGTTGTAGGCGGCGCGGTGCGGAGCGAAGTCCTGCGCGGCGAGCGGACCCGCGGCAAGGCCGCAGGCCGCCGCCATCGCAAGAAGCGGAGCCGCGCGCGTCAGCATCGCGGTCTCGGCAACGCCTGTATCTGCACCAATCGGGCCTCCACGGCGAAGTCTCCATAGTCGAGCAACATCGAACGGGCGACGCCGTTGGCCAGCAGATCGAGCGACACCTCGTACTCGGGCTGGGCAGCTTGCCCATCATTGGCGAAGAAGGCGAGCCGCACGCCCCAGCCGGCCTGGTTGCGCAGCAAGGCGAGGTCGCCGCGCGCGGCCGCCCCTGGCAGCGGACGCGGAGGCCGGGCGATCACGGCGTTGACGCTGAACGCCCCGTCGAGCCGGGCACCGTCGAAGACCTTGTAGTCAACCGATTGCTCGCCCGCTCGCGCCGCCTGGATGACCAGGACCAGGTGGCGCGTCGGGAAGACCGTGCCGGCCGGGAGATCGAAGGTCCGAGCCTCGGGCAAGGTGAAGCTCGCTCGCCCCTTGGCCCCCTCACCTTCCAGTTCGGCCATCCCGCGCAGTTCCTCTTCGACCTCTTCGTTGCGGAGGTTGCGCACGCTGAATCGCAGCTCAAGCCCGTCCTTCGATTCGTGACTGAGGAAGCTCGAATCCGTCTCGAACTCCTCGCCGTCGCTGCGCTGGAATGTGAGCTTGATGCGCTGCTTGATCTCGTAGCTGTCGCAGGATTCCTCGGTCTCCAGCACCATCGCGCCGTGGACATCAATGATTCCGCTCGAGGGCCGTGCGATCGCGAGTTTGAGCGCGTAAGAAGCACGGTGGGGTGCCAGCACCACATCGGGTTGCGCCGCGCCGCCACTTATCCACAACCCCGTCGCAGCACAGCCCAGAGCCGCGACGGACAGGAACCGTCGGGGCAGCCGGAAAGGACGAAAACTATATCTGGTCAACGGGCCGGAACGGTGCCGCAGGGCTTGTGGCAGCGGGCGAGAGCGTAATATCCATGGGCGCCGATTGCCAGATTGATCGCGCCTCCTGCGACGGTCTCCAGAGGATAACAGCCATGCCAAAGCCGCGCGTCGTCGCCACCCGCAAGTTCCCCGCCGACGTGGAGGCCCGTCTGGCGGCGAACTTCGACGCGCTTCTCAACCCGGACGACCGGCTTTACGACGCGCCCGGGTTGGCCCGGGCGGCAGCCGGTTGCCAGGGTGTCCTGTGCGCGGCCGGCGATGCGCTGGGGGCTCAGGCCATCGAGGCCCTGCCGGCGTCGGTCCGCATGATCGCCACCTTCTCCGTAGGCTATGAGCATGTCGACGTGGCGGCCGCCGCCCGGCGCGGCATCAAAGTCAGCAACACGCCGGACGTTCTGACCGATGCCACCGCCGATATCGCGATGCTTTGCCTGTTGGGGGCCGCGCGGCGTGCGCACGAGGGCACAACCATGTTGCGGGCCCACGCCTGGGTGGGATGGGCGCCGACCCAGCTGATGGGCGTCCACGTCACGGGCAAGCGGCTGGGGATCCTCGGCATGGGACGGATCGGCCAGGCGACCGCCGACCGGGCCCGCGCCTTCCGCATGACGATTCACTACTCCAACCGGACCCGGCTCGCGCCAGCGCTGGAGAAAGGCGCCACCTTCCATGCCGATCCGGAGGCCATGCTCGCGCACTGCGATTTTCTGTCTATCCACGCGCCGCTCACGCCGGCGACACGCAAGTGGCTGAACGCCGCGCGGCTCACGCGTCTGCCGAAGGGCGCCGTCGTGGTGAACACCGCGCGCGGTGGCGTGGTCGACGACGAGGCACTGATTGCGGCGCTGAAGAGCGGCCACCTCGCCGCCGCCGGGCTTGATGTGTTCGATGGGGAGCCGAAACTCCACGCCGGCTACTACGGGCTGGAGAACGCGTTCCTGCTACCGCACATGGGTTCGGCCACGCTGGAGACACGCAACGCCATGGGCTTCCGCGCGCTCGACAATCTTGAGGCGTTCCTGCTCAGGAACGCGACGCCACCCGACTTGGTGTCCCCGCCTTCGTGACCGGCTTCTTTTTGCGTGGCGGCGCCGATTTTGTGGTGCTCGCGCGGGTCGGATGGAGGGCGGGCGCGGGCTCTAGCGCCGGAGCCGCCTCGGCGACTGCGGTGGTCGGCTCGGCCGGCGCGGGCTCCGGCTTGGCCGGGGCGGGTTTGGGCACCGGGCGAATCGCCTGCGCCTCCCACGTCGTGACGGGCGTGGCCTCGGTGACCCGCGGCGGCGCCATGTACTGGACGCCCCCTTCGCTCGGCGACCGGAAAGGCTCGTCATAGTCCACGGCGTAGGGGTCGTGGTCGCCCTCGCGATCACGGCAGATCTTGCGACCCGCAACGAACCGCCACAGGGCGCAATCGCGTTGCGAGACCATGGACACATAGTGATCCGTCGTCGTTTTCTCGGACGCCGCGATCGACACGCCGTCGGCGGCGTAGCTCGCCACAGCCACGCCCAACGGCACGCCGCAGCCGCCAAGGGCCAAAGGCATCATCAGGACCGCGAGAAAGGTCAGGCTGGAGCGCCGCATGGAGCTCACCAATTAGATGAGTTAATTTAATTAACTGCCTGACTGTAAATAGTTTTTCCTTCGCCGTCAATTGGCTCAGCCCGCTGGCTCCTGGGTCGTCCGGGGGGCCGGCGAGGGACCTTGGCGCGTGCGCGGTATCAGGGTTTGTCGGTCTTGGGCGGCGGCAGGCGGAGGCCGATATGGAGCTCGCGCAGCTTGCCCGGGGGCACCTCCGCAGGAGCCTGCATCATCAGGTCGACGGCCTGCTGGTTCATCGGGAAGCAGATGACCTCGCGGATGTTGGGCTCGTCGGCCAACAACATGACGATGCGATCCACGCCTGGTGCCGCGCCGCCGTGCGGCGGCGCGCCATAGCGGAAGGCGTTCAGCATGCCGCCGAAGCGCTGTTCGACCTCTTCGGCGCCGTAGCCCGCGATCGCGAAGGCCTTGAACATGATCTCGGGTCGATGGTTCCGGATCGCGCCGGAGCAGAGTTCGATGCCGTTGCAGACGATGTCGTACTGCCATGCCTTGATGGTGAGCGGGTCGTCGCGCTCGAGCTGCTCAAGCCCCCCCTGGGGCATCGAGAAGGGGTTGTGCGAGAACACGATCTGGCCGGTCTTGTCGTCGCGCTCGTACATCGGAAAATCGACGATCCAGCAGAAGCGGTAGGCATCCTGCTCGATCACGCCAAGGTCCTGGCCGATCCGGGTCCGCGCGAGACCGGCGAACTTCCACGCCGCCTCCTCCTTGTCGGCGACGAAGAACACCGCGTCCCCATCCTGGGCGCCAGTGAGCGCGGCCAGTCGCGCGAGCCGGGGACCATCGACGAACTTGGCGATCGGTCCCTTCCCCGCACCACCTTCCAGAACGATGTAGCCGAGGCCGGGCTTGCCCTCGGAGCGCGCCCAGTCGTTCAGCTTGTCGAAGAACGAACGCGGCTGGCGGCCAGCGCCGGGCGCACGGATCGCCCGCACGACACCGCCCGAGGCGACGATGCCGGCGAAGACCTTGAAGTCCGATCCGGCGAATACCTCGCCCGCGTCGACGATGCGCAGCGGATTGCGCAGGTCGGGCTTGTCGGTGCCGTAGCTCAAGAGCGCCTCGGCATAGGGGATGCGCAGGAACGGCAGCGACGAGACCGTGCGCGCCTTGTCTCTTCCGAACGAGGCGAACTCCTCGAACACGCCGTGCAGGACCGGCTCGATGGCGGCGAACACGTCCTCCTGCGTCACGAAGCTCATCTCGAAATCGAGCTGATAGAACTCGCCCGGCGCGCGATCCGCCCGCGCGTCCTCGTCACGAAAACACGGGGCGATCTGGAAATAACGGTCGAAGCCCGAGACCATCAGCAGCTGCTTGAACATCTGCGGCGCCTGCGGCAACGCGTAGAACTTGCCGGGATGCAGGCGGCTCGGCACCAGATAAGAGCGCGCGCCTTCGGGGCTGTCGGCGGTCAGGATCGGCGTCTGGAACTCGGTGAAGCCCTCGGCAATCATGCGCCGGCGTAGCGAGGCGATGACCTGGCTGCGCAGCATGATGTTGCGATGGAGCTTGTCCTTGCGCAGGTCGAGAAAGCGATAGCGCAGCCGCAGCTCCTCGGGCGTGGTGTCGTTCTCCATGTGAACGGGGATCGGCAGCGTCTCGGACATCGACTGCACGACCATCTCGGCGGCCCACAACTCCACCGCGCCGGTATCGAGCCTCGCGTTCACCGTGGCGGCCTCGCGCGCGACCACCTTGCCCGAGACGGTGATGACACTCTCGGTCCGCACGGCTTCGGCGACCTTGAAGACCGGGCTCGACACGTCGACCACGACCTGGGTGATGCCGTAGTGGTCGCGCAGGTCGATGAACAGCAGGTTTCCGTGGTCGCGCTTGCGCTGGACCCAGCCCGACAGCCGCGCCTCGCGGCCGACATCGGAGGCCCTGAGTTGGCCGCAGGTATGGGAACGGTAGACCGAGGAAAGCATCGCTGATCCGGGAGTTGGGGGGCGCGGCAAAAGGCACGGAAAGAGGCCCCAAGTCAAGCAAACCGGGCTTTTCGGCGGGGCTTTGCCGGGCCGGCGCCGGCGGCTATAGAGGCCCGCCAATGAAGCTGATCACGACCACCGACGACCTCGCCTCCTTCTGCGCGCGGCTGGCCGACGCCGATTTCATCGCGGTCGACACCGAGTTCATGCGCGAGCGGACCTACTGGCCCAAGCTCTGCCTCGCCCAGGTGGCGGGACCGCGCGAGGCGGCGGCGATCGACGCGCTGGCCGAGGGTATCGATCTTGCGCCACTCGACGCGCTGATGGCCAACGAGCGCGTGCTGAAGGTCTTTCACGCCGCGCGACAGGACCTCGAGATCTTTCAGCTGCGGATGGGCCGTTTGCCCCAGCCGCTGTTCGACACCCAGATCGCGGCCATGGTCTGTGGTCACGGTGAGTCGGCCTCCTACGAGTCGCTCGCCAGCAAACTCGCCAAGGCCAAGATCGACAAGTCGAGCCGCTTCACCGACTGGAGCCGCCGGCCGCTCAGCAACCGCCAGATCGAGTACGCGCTCTCGGACGTGACGCACTTGCGCACCGTCTACGAAAAGCTGCGCGCCGAGCTCGACAAGTCAGGCCGGCTGGACTGGATCGGCGAGGAAATGGCGGTGCTGAACGATCCGGCCACCTACCGCGCCGATCCCGAACTGGCATGGCGTCGGCTGAAGCCGCGGACTGCGGCCCCGCGCACCCTCGCCACGCTACGCGAGGTCGCCGCCTGGCGCGAGCGGACGGCGCAGCGCATCGATATTCCCCGCCAGCGACTGTTGCGCGACGAGCAAGTGCTGGAGATCTCCGCCCACGCGCCCAAGGGCGTCGAGGAGCTGGGTCAGACGCGCGGCCTGGGGCGCGGATTTGCCGAAGGCTGGCAAGGCCGGGAGCTTCTGGAAGCGATCGAGCGCGCCAGAGCGTTGCCCGAGAGCGAGCTACCACCGCGCGAGAGGCAGGGCGAAATCCTGCGCGCCCCGCCCGCAGCGGTCGATCTGTTGCGCACGCTGCTGCGCCTCAGGGCCGAGCAGGCGGGCGTTGCCGCGCGCTTGGTCGCCAATGCGGAGGACATCGACCGGATCGCCGCGGGCAAGCGCGACGTGGCCGTGCTGACGGGGTGGCGCGCCGAGATTTTCGGCCGCGAGGCGATCGATCTGGTCGAAGGCCGGTTGGCGCTCGCCCTCGCGGGCGAGCAGGTCCGCCTCATCCCGACCGAGCCGGCGCCTCCGAAATCGAAGGCTTGAGGCCGAACGCGTCGGCGAGCGTTTCCAGCCGGCGCGCCGTGACGTCGCCCAGCCGCACCCGTAGCTCGCGTGGCACCTCGAGGCGCAGCTCCTTCTCCGATCGGCGCAGCGCGATGCGCGGCAGCAGCCCCGGCGTGCCGCCGGAAATGTTGTAGGCAAGCCGCAGGCAAGCGCCGAGACGTCGCGCGAAGCGCTGACCCTTGTTGTCGGCGAGGCTGAGCGCGGTCGCGAGCGACGCCGACTTTGGGTCGCTCTTGTATCGATGGGCCAGTGCCAAGGCGAGAATCGCGCGCTCGCGGTGGTTCATGCCGGGTGCCGGCAGATGCAGCACGCGGACATAGGCCTGCTCGGCGCGATAGTCCGGATGGTCGCTCCACGACACGTCACTCAGATGGCAGCCCGCCAGTCGAAGCACCCCCTCGGACGCGCTCTCGCCCGCGAAAGCCTCGCTCGACCAATCGAAGATTTCCCGCGGGGAGAGATCGAAGCGCCGCCAACCGGCGCCCTGCTCCTCGGCGAAAGCGATCAACGGATGGCGTGCCTTCTCGGCATCGGGCAAGCGCGCGTAGTGGAACCCTTCGCGAAGTCCAAACGCCGAGAACGCCACGGTGCGGGGTTTCAGGACCGCCAGCAGCCGCTCCAGCGCGAGAGCGGAGAGTGGCAGCGTATCGAGGCGACGGCGCGAGACGCCAGGCATCTTTTCCAGCGACTTGGCGCTCTGCACCGCGATCAGCCGCGCCACCGCCCGCGCCTCGTTGGCCGGGATCTCGTAGTGGTGGATGATGTGCAGCGGATATCCGTCCTGCTCCATGTGCAGGCGGGCGAACGCGCGCCATGCGCCGCCAACGGCGTAGAAGGTCTTTCCCTGCTCGCCGTCGAGCCAGTCGAGTTGGTCGATCGCCTCGGCAATCGTGCGCCGCGGATCGCCCTTGCCCGACGACATCAGTCGCAACGGCCCGATCGGGAGCGTGCTGGAGCGGCCGATGCCGCCGTTTGCCAAGGCGACGAGCTCGAGGCTGCCGCCACCCAGATCGCCCATCACGCCGGCCGCATCGGGCATACCGCAGATCACGCCATAACCCGAGAAGCGCGCCTCGTCGGCGCCGCTGACCATATGGGCGCGCACGCGCACGCGCTTGCCGATCTCGGCCATGAAGGCGGCGCCGTCGGCGGCGTCACGCACCGCGGCCGTGGCCAGCAGATCGAGCGACACGACCTTCATGCTGGCCGCGAGCTCCGCGAAGCGCTCGATGTTGGCGAGCGCCATGCCAACGCCTTCGGGATTCAGTCGGCCGGTGGCGTCAAGCCCGCGGGCGAGGCCGCATAGGACCTTCTCGTTGAACACCGGCAACGGCGCACGGCTAGCGCGCTCATAGACGACCAGGCGGATGGAATTGGAGCCGACGTCGATGATGCCGACGCGTCCCCTGGCGAGGGTCGGGGCGGCGGCGCGGACGGCGGCTTCCATGCGCGCCCGTCTAGCGGAATCCGCTGGGGATTGCAGCGGTGACGGCGACGCAGGATCGCTCGTGACGCCGCCCGGTCAGCTGCCCAGGACCAGACGCGGGACCGCGCCAGAGACCTTGAGTGCGCGACCGCGGCCGGAGAGAGATGGGTTGGTCATAAAGTAGTGATGGGCGATGAAGGGTGTCTTGCCGGTCTTGCAGCGGCGGTAGGTTCCATCGGGTTGCATGGTCCAGCTCTGGCCGTCGTCCTTGAGATTGGCGACCATGATCTGGTCCAACACCTGCTCGCGCACGGTGGCCGTTTCCACCGGGCAGAGCAGCTCGACGCGGCGGTCGAGATTGCGCGGCATCCAGTCGGCCGATGACACGAACACCCGCGCCTGAGCCGACGGGAGTGCCGCGCCATTGCCGAAGCAGACGATGCGGGCATGCTCGAGAAAGCGGCCGATCATGCACTTCACGCGGATGTTTTCGCTGAGGCCGGGGACGTCGGCGCGCAGGCAACAGATGCCGCGCACGATCAGGTCGATCTGGACACCCGCGCGCGACGCGGCATAGAGCCGGTCGATCATCGCGGCGTCGACCAGCGAGTTCATCTTGGCCCAGATGGCGGCCGGCTTGCCGGCCAGCGCGTTCGCCGTCTCCGCGTCGATCAGGTGGTAGAGCGTGGAGCGCAACGTCACCGGCGCAAACGCGATCTTCTCGGTGCCCTCGGGTCGGGCGTAGCCGGTCATGTAGTTGAAAAGGCGCGCGGCGTCGCGGCCCATCGCCGGATCGCAGGTGAAGAAAGACAGGTCGGTGTAAACGCGCGCCGTGACCGGGTGGTAGTTGCCGGTGCCGAAATGCACGTACGTGCGGGTAACGGCGGCCTCGCGGCGCACCACCATCGAAACCTTGGCGTGGGTCTTCAGGTCGATGAAGCCATACACCACCTGCACGCCCGCGCGTTCGAGGTCGCGCGCCCAGCGGATATTGGCTTCCTCGTCGAAGCGCGCCTTCAACTCGACCAGCGCGGTCACGGTCTTGCCGGCCTCCGCCGCCTCGATCAGCGCCTTCACGATCGGCGAGTCGGCGCTTGTGCGATAGAGCGTCTGCTTGATCGCGACCACGGCCGGATCGCGGGCGGCCTGACGAATGAACTGCACCACCACGTCGAAACTCTCGTACGGGTGATGCACCACGATGTCCTTGGCGCGGATCGCCGCGAAGCAATCGCCGCCGGAATCGCGGATGCGCTCGGGAAAGCGCGCGTTGTAGGGAGCGAACTTCAGGTCGGGCCGGTCGTCCACGATCACGGCCTTCACGTCGTTGATGTTGAGCATCAGGTCGGCGTCGAAGCGGTGAACTGTCTGCCCGACAAGCTCCAGCTGGTCGGCGAGAAACTCGCGCAGCTCGATCGGCATGTCGCTGTCGACGGCCAGCGAGATCAGGTCGCCGCGACGGCGCCGTTTCAGCGCGCTCTCGTAGAGCTGGACGAGATCCTCGGCCTCCTCGTTGATCTCGACGTCGCTGTCGCGGATCACCCGGAAGAAGCCGCGCTCGACGACATCGTGTCCCGGGAACAGGCGGCCGAGAAAGAGGTGGACCAGTTCCTCCAGCGGCAGGAGGCGGATCGCCGGCCCCGGCAGGCGCACGAAGCGGTCGACCTGCGGCGGCAGTGGCAGCAGCGCCATCATCGAGCGCCGGTCGTCGCGACGGCGCAGCTTCAGCAGCGCCGAGAAGCCGAGGTTGGGAATGAACGGAAACGGATGCGCCGGATCGATCGCAAGCGGCGTCAGTACGGGAAAGACCTGGTCGATAAAGTACTGGTCGAGCCACGCGCGCTCGGCGTCGCCAAGCTCGCCCGCATCCAGCACAGCGATGCCGGCCTCGCGCAGTTCGCTGCGCAACGTCGCCCACACCTTCTGCTGGTCGGCCATCAGGACCGAAGCCCGCTCGCGGATCGCCTCAAGCTGCTCGGCGGGCGTGAGCCCGTCATCGCTCAGCTGTGTGGCGCGGGTCGGCAGCATGTCGACCAGACCTGCCACGCGCACCATGTAGAACTCGTCGAGATTGTCCGCCGAGATCGACAGAAACCGCACGCGCTCCAGCAAGGGATGGCGTGGATTGGAGGCCTCCTCCAGCACGCGCGTGTTGAAGGCGAGCCACGACAGTTCGCGGTTGATGAAGCGCTGCGGCGCGGTCGTGATGTCTGTCGGTGCGGCAGACACCTCGTGCGGGCGGGCGGGAGCGGTGGTGCCGTCCATGAGTGCGGTCCGGTGTGGCGGATTTCGGGAGTTATACACAGGAACGCTACCCCGGTATCGTGACGGTGTCATGGCAACTAGTTAATCATTTGTTTCCAAACGGTTTTTCGCGGCGGACATGAGGACTTTGCTGCTCCTGCGCCACGCCAAGGCCGGGGTCCGTGGCCCGGGCCTCGATGATCGGGCACGCCAGCTGAACGACCGCGGCGAGCGCTCAGCGCGGGCAATGGCGGGCCTGATTGCGGACCTGCCCGACCGCATCGATCTCATCCTCTGCTCGACGGCTGAACGAACCCGCCAGACGCTGGGGGCGCTCCTGCAGCGCCTCAACCCGCCTCCCCCGATCGATTACGACGACGCGCTCTATCTGGCGAGCGACCGGGAACTGGCGGCCGCTCTGGCCCTGTCGCCGGACGACGCCCGAACCGTCCTGCTGGTCGGGCACAATGACGGGATCGAACAACTCGCCCGGCGGCTTTGCGCCTCGGGACGACAACCCGACGTCACCCACCTGCGGCAGAAATACTCCACCGGCTCCCTGGCCCAGATTGCGCTCGCGATCGATCGATGGGCCGATCTACCGTCGGCGCGAGGCGAGTTGCTCGCCTATACACGCCCGCGCGATCTCGGGGTGATTTGAGGCCGACCTAGGGGCCCTCCGGTCTGCCTGGCACGAGCCGGATCGGAGCGCCGAGGGTCGAGGTATCGCCCAGGGCCAGCCACGGCGCCGATGGAACCGCGTGAGAGGTTCGATCTCCGCCGACGACGCGCTAGCGTTTCTCGGTCGGCTACCGGACGCGCGACCAGATTTCGGTCTTGCCGATCAGCGGGATGCCGACATAGCCGCGCAGCCGCAGCCTGCCATCCGGCAGCAGACGCACATTGGCTCGATAGGTCCGCCCATCACCCGGATTGTAGATCGTGCCTTCCTCGTAGCTCGCCGGATCGCCGCCGAGGCGGAAATCGTACATGCCATACATGCCGAGCAGAGGGCGGCTGCGCAGCTGTGGGTCGCCGTTCAGCACGTCGGTCACATCCTCGACGGTGGCGACGTCGCGACCGTCCGGATTGCGGGCGTCACGCAGCCACACGACGCGCCCGCAGAGCGGCCCGCGACCGACCTGCGGACAGGGTTCGATCAGCACCTGGGCCTCGCCGCCCTGGGTCAACCACTTGCCGGCGATGGGCGCCAGAGGATCCGAACGCGACGCCGGGGTCTGCGCGCCGGCCGTCGCCGCCACAAGGGCGACGGTCGTCGCCAGCATCAAGCTCCGGACCGTCATCAGTAGGTGCCCGGATACTGGCCGCCATCCATCAGGATGTTCTGGCCGGTCATGTAGCCAGCATGGACCGAGCAGAGGAAGGCGCACATGGCGCCGAATTCCTCGGCTGTGCCGAAGCGACCTGCCGGGTTGGCGCGCGCACCGGCGGCGTACTCTTCCTCGAAGCTCTTGCCGCTCTTCTGGGCACGCGACCGGTACGTCCCCTTGAGGCGATCCGTCGCGAACGGCCCCGGCAGGAGGCCGTTGATCGTGACGCCGTGGCGCACCGTGGTACGCGCGACGCCGGCGACGAAACCAGTCAGGCCCGAGCGCGCCCCGTTGCTGAGGCCCAGGATGTCGATCGGCGCCTTCACCGAGCTCGACGTGATGTTCACGATGCGGCCGAAGCCGCGCTTCATCATGCCGTCGACCGTCGCCTTGATGAACTCGATCGGCGTCAGCATGTTCGCGTCGATCGCCTTGATCCACTCGTCGCGGCCCCAATCGCGGAAATCGCCGGGTGGCGGACCGCCCGCGTTATTGATGACGATGTCGGGCTCCGGGCAGGCCGCGAGCACGCGGTTGCGTCCATCGACCGAAGTCACGTCGCAAGCCACGGCAGTGACCTTCACACCGGTCGCCGACCGTATCTCCGCGGCGGTCGCGTCGACATCGGCGGCGGTGCGGGCGTTGATCACCAGGTCGACGCCCTCGCGCGCCAGCGCCATCGCACAGCCCTTGCCCAGGCCTTTGCTGGCGGCGCAAACGATCGCCCTGCGCCCCTTGATTCCGAGATCCATGTCTCCTCCCTCCCCCTACTGGAGCCGAGTCCAAACCTGCGTAGTGCCGAACATCGGCGCCCCGACATAGCCGCGCAGCCGCAACGTGCCATCGGATTGCAGCGAGATGTTGGCACGATAGGTCTTGCCGTCTTCGGCGTTGTAGATGGTGCCTTCCTCAAAGGCGCCAGCGGCACTGCCGGGCCTGAAATCGTACAGCAGCACCATGCCCTGGAGCTTGCGCCCGCGCAGCGAGGGATCCGCGTTGCGCGCATCCGTGACAGTCTCCGCCGCCACCGGCTTGCCGTCGGCGCCCTTGGGGTCGAGCAGGCGCTCGATCCAACCGCATACCGGACCGCGCGTTGCATCGGCGCAACTGCCGAGGCGGATCTCTGCCCCCCGCGACTGCATCAGCCACAGACCGTTCACGGATTGGGCCGCGGCCGGCAGGGGCAGCAGCAACAACAGAGCGAGGGTAAAACGTCTCATCCGATCCCTTCCATGATCGGGGCGCTATCTACCGGTCGACCGGTTCGTTTGACAACCCACCGAGCACGTCCGCGCAGAGCCGGCGGTCGATCTCGCGGCCTTCGGTCAGCGCTCGCCGGTCAAGTGCCGCGACGAGACCTCGCGCGGCGTCGGCAGAGCGCTCCATACGCGATACCAGATACGCGATCACACCGGGTGCGGCATGCAGTTGCCGGTCGGCGAACAGCTTGAGCAGAATGGAACCCAACAACTCGTCATCAGGTGGGTCGATCGCGATCGCGGGCGACGCACGCAGGCGGGACGCGAGATCGGGCAACCTGATCTCCCATTGCGCCGGCGGCCGATCGGCAGCCAGCAGCAGATGACCGCCGCGCTCGCGCAGCAGATTGTAGAGATGGAACAGCCCCCGCTCCGGCGCCAGACGCGCGTCATCGATGAACACACGACGCGCGCGGCTCGCGAGCTCGGCGAGGGCGGCCACATCGAGGGCTGCGATGTCGGTCCCGGTCATCGTCTCGGCCTCGGCGCGGGCCGCCCAGACGCGGCCGAGGTGAGTCCTGCCGCATCCCGGCGGGCCGTACAGCGTGAGCGCAGGCGCCGGCCAGTCCGGCCAACGCTCGATCCAGCCCAATGCCTCCCGGTTGGCCGGTGATTCCACGAAGTCGGCCCGGCTCCAGGTCTCCGTGCGATGGCCGACATCAAGGGTGAGCTGCCGGCGCGCCTCAGCCATCTCCATCGCCTCGATAGAAGTCGCTCTCGAGGTAGCGCGCCAGAAAATGGCGCACCACAACACCCAGGATTGCCGCGACCGGCACCGCCAGCATAACGCCCAGCAGGCCAAACAGACTGCCGGCCGCGAGCAGCGCGAACATGATCCAGACCGGGTGCAAGCCGACGCGATCGCCGACCAGATGTGGCTGCAGGAAGTTGCCCTCCAGCGCCTGACCGGCGGCGAAGACCGCCACGACCAGTCCGACGGGGATCCACGCCGGCGGGAACTGCGCCAGCGCCATCCCGACGCCGACAACCAGCCCTGCCAGTGTGCCCACAAACGGCACGAAGCTGATGGCGCCGGCGAGCAAGCCGACCACGAACCCGAACTCCAGCCCCACCAGATGCAGCCCAATGCCGTAGAAGGCGGCGAGGAAGACACATACCAGAGCCTGGCCTCGCACGAATCCCGCCACCGCCCCATCGCTCTCGCGAGCCAGCTTGCGGATCGTCGGCGCGTGATCGCGCGGCAACCAGCTGTCCACGCGCGCGACGATGGCCTCCCAGTCGCGCAACAGATAGAACGCGACCACCGGTGTCACGAACAGCAGCCCGAGAAAGTTCACGACCGCGGCGCCACGCAGGGCGAGGCTCGCGAGCAGCTTGCCGGCTGCCGCGACGACCTCTCCGACATGTTTCTGCGCCTCGGCCTGAAGTGCACCGAGGGTCGGCGCTTCCATGCCGAACTGATCGCGCAACATCTCCAGAAGCGGCATCACCTGCGCGGAGAAGCGCGCGGCATAAGAGGGCGCGCGCAGCGCCAGTTTCTGGACCTGCTCGAACAACAAGGGCACGGCTGCGACCAGCGCGCCGATCGCCAGCGCGGTCGCGATGCCGGTCACCACTGCGGTCGCCGCCGTCCGCGAGAGCCCATGGCGCTGCAGGCGGGCAACGACGGGGTCCGCGAAATAGGCGATCACGGCGCCCACCGTGAAGGGCAGCAGCACGTCGTTCAGCAGCCACAGTGCGGCCAGCACCGCAAGCGCGAGCAGCACCCAGAAACGCCAGCGGCCCGCGCCCGCGATCGTGCCCATCTCAGCCCTCCCGCTCCCAGGCCGCCACCTTGCGCGACCAAGTGAAGACGTAGGCGACTCCTGAGGCAAGCGTCGTCGCTGCCACGATCCAGATAGCGATCTCTGTGAGTTGGGGCCACTCGACCGACAGGCCGAGCCGCGCGAGCACGAAGGCCGCCAGCGCGATCTGCGCCGCCGTGTTCACCTTGCTGACCAGCAGCGGCCGCATGGTCAGCCGCTGGGTCATCACCTGCACGAGCAGCGCGCCGCCGACGATCACGAGATCACGGAACACCACCAGCAACACGAGCCAGATCGGCAAGTGCTCGCGGAAGACTAGCGCGACATAAACGGCGACCAGCAACGCTTTGTCCGCGAGTGGATCGAGCCACGCGCCGAACTCAGTGGTGGCACCGAAGCGCTTGGCGATGAAGCCGTCGAGCGCGTCGCTGAGACCGGCCACGGCGAAGACCCAGAACGCGGTGGTATAGTGGCCGGTGGCGATCGCCCAGACGACCACCGGTACGGCGCCCAGCCGCGCCAGGCTGAGCAGATTCGGCAGATGGGCGATCAACGGGCCCGCAGCTGCCATCCCTCGCCTTCCTTCACCAGCGACAATCCGGCTTGGGCCAGCACGCGCTGCAATTCATCGGGCGTGCCGAAGAACTCAAGCCGCAGGTCGGCGCGGTGGGTCTCGAGCGTTCGCACGTTCACGCGCCTGATCGCCGGCACGCCGCCCAGCCGCTGGCGCACCCGCACCCAATCCGCGAGATCCGCGATGGGCACCGACACGTCCAACGCTTCCTCGGTATCGCGCCGCACAGTCGCAAGCGGGCGCCACTCCTCCTCGAGACGCGCATGGATCTGTTTGGCGGCCTCGCCCAGCCGGTCCGGCGACGGAACCGCGATGCGAGCGATCTCGCCACGTGCGCCGGTTTGGGCATCGTAGCGGAAACCGGCGACGGAGAGCGCGCCTCCTGCCTTGTCGCCTTCGACCGCGACAACCAGGACCGTGGGCGCACGATAGCGCTCGTTCAGCCGGCTGAGCGCGGTCACATCGCCCACGAAAAGCTCCTCCGACGTCGCCGCGTCCTGGTCGAGCTGATCGCCCCGCAGGAGCAAGAGCGGCACGGCGCTGGCCGCGGAGTCGACCCCGCGCCACGCTTCGCGCCACGCGTTGCGGTCGTCCAGCGCTTCAAGTCCGCCGCGCGCCTTCCACAGGGGCACAACCAGGGCGGCCCGGGCGACTGTCTCGACGACGCGGATGCCGGCTTCGCCCAGCCACGCCTTCACCGGCTCGACGGCGAAGACGACCGTCAGCGTGGCGATGTAGCGGTTACCGACCGGCCGCTCGCGGGCGAATTCGACGCCACGCACCATGCCCTCCAGGCGCTGGTCGTCGAGCGTCGGCACCTTGGCCCGGTCTTCCGGCGGGACCAGCCGCTCGACCAGCATGCGGCCGGCACGGCGGCGGGCTTCGCGAATCGCCTGGTCGCGTGCCTCGACCGCGTTGGCGGCGGTTACGTCGACTTCCACACCGCCCACCGGATAGGAGTTCCCGGAGAGCACCTGCGCGGCAGCCATGGGAGCGGCACCAAGCAGCGCCAACAGCAGCGCGAAAACAGGGGAAAACACGCGGCGGGGCGCCATTGCGGGGGTCCGGATTTGGGCTATGTTCGCGCCTCCTCAATAGCACGAAAGAGCCCGCCTTGAAGCCCGACGCCGCGCCGTTGACCTACAAGGACGCCGGCGTCGACATCGATGCGGGCGACGCACTGGTCGAGGCGATCAAGCCGCTGGCGCGCGCCACGCATCGTGCCGGAGTGATGGGCGGACTGGGCGGCTTCGGCGGACTCTTCGATCTCAAGGCCGCCGGCTTCCGCGATCCGATCCTCGTCTCCGGAACCGACGGGGTCGGAACCAAGCTCAAGATCGCGATCGATGCGGGGCTGCACGACACGATCGGCATCGACCTCGTGGCGATGTGCGTGAACGACATCGTCGTGCAGGGCGCCGAGCCACTGTTCTTCCTCGACTACTACGCAAGTGGCCGGCTCGACGTGGAAGTGGGTCGCCGTATCGTCGCGGGCATCGCCGAGGGTTGCCGCCAGGCGGGCTGCGCTCTGATCGGTGGCGAGACCGCCGAAATGCCCGGCCTCTACGCGGACGGCGACTACGATCTCGCGGGCTTCGCCGTCGGCGCCGCCGAGCGTTCCTCACTGCTGCCGCGCGCCGACATCGCCGCGGGCGACGTGGTGCTGGCCCTGCCGTCGGGCGGCGTTCACTCCAACGGCTACTCGCTGGTTCGCCGGGTCGTTGAACGCTCGGGCTTGGGCTACGACCGGCCGGCGCCCTTCACCAACGACACGCTGGGCCGCGCGTTGCTCGCGCCGACACGGATCTACGTGCAGGCGATGCTTGCGGCGCAACGTGCCACGGGCGCCATCAAGGGACTGGCGCACATCACCGGCGGTGGCCTGCCGGGAAATGTGCCGCGCTGCCTGCCCGACGGTACGCGTGCGGTTCTCGACGGCAGCAGCTGGGCACCCGCACCGGTCTTCCGCTGGCTCAAGGAGACCGGCGGCGTCGCCAGCGACGAGATGCTGCGCGCGTTCAACTGCGGGCTGGGTATGATCGCCGTGGTCGCCGCCGAAGACGAGGCGCGAGTGCGCGATGCCCTCGCGGCGGCGGGCGAACGTGCGATCCGGGTCGGCTCGATCGAGCGCGGCCCCGGTGGCGAAGCCGATTGTGTAATCGAAGACGCCGGGGCGCTGTGGCGCGCCTGAAGGTCGGCGTGCTGATTTCGGGGCGCGGCAGCAACATGGCCGCGCTGATCGACGCTGCGCGCGCGCCCGACTATCCCGCCGAAATCGCGTGCGTGGTCAGCAACCGCGCCGCGGCCGAAGGACTTGCAACGGCGCGGGCCGCTGGGATTCCGACCGAGATCGTTGCGCTCTCGGCGCATGCGGATCGCGCGGCGGCTGATCGGGCGATGACCGCCGTGCTTGCGCGGCACGGCGTTCAGCTGGTGGCGCTGGCCGGCTTCATGCGGATCCTGAGCTCCGACTTTCCGGCGCACTGGGCTGGCCGGATCGTCAACATCCATCCCTCGCTCCTGCCCGCCTTCAAGGGACTCGACGTGCAGAGACAGGCGATCGAGGCCGGCGCGCGGGTCAGCGGCTGCACCGTTCATTTCGTCACCGCCGAACTGGACGCGGGCCCCATCGTGGCCCAGGCGGCGGTCCCGGTCTTGGCGGGCGATACGCCGGCGACACTCGCCGCGCGGATTCTGCGCCAGGAACACCGCCTCTACCCGCTGGCGATTCGCTGGATCGCCGAGCGTCGGGTCCGCATCGAGGGCGGCCGGACGCTCGTGGACGGAGTGCCGCCCGGCGCTACGCTCCTCTTCTCCCCCGATGCGTAACTGGCTATAAACCCGCCACCAGAGTCTCCAGAGGATCCGACATGGCCGACGCTCCGCACGATTTCCGCGCCCACGCCAACACCTACGAGGCGTTCAACAAGCTGTGCCTGTTCACCATCCTCTGGGTCACGTTGCTGCTGTGTTGCATGGCGCTGAGCCTGGTGGCCAATCTCGCCCTGCTCGCGCTCCTCCTTGGCCTGGGCGGCACGTTCGCCCTGTTGGTTTTCTTCGCGTTGGTCAGGTGACGAAGCGCCCCGAAAACAAGAAAGGCGGCCCGGTGGGCCGCCTTTGTCGTTTCTGGAAGCCTGTCGCTCGGTCAGCCGACGATCTCGGCGCCAGCGAAGAAGTAGGCGATTTCGATCGCGGCATTCTCGGGCGAGTCGGAGCCATGCACCGAGTTCGCCTCGATCGACTCGGCGAAGTCCTTGCGGATGGTGCCAGCGGCGGCATTGGCCGGATTCGTCGCGCCCATGATCTCGCGGTTCGCGGCGATCGCGTTCTCGCCTTCCAGCACCTGGACCACGACCGGACCCGACGTCATGAAGGTGCAGAGGTCGTTGAAGAACGGGCGCGCGCGATGCACGCCATAGAACGCCTCGGCCTGGGCGCGGGTCATCCAGATCCGCTTCTGCGCCACGACCCGCAGGCCCTTCTCCTCGAAGCGCGCATTGATGCGGCCGGTCAGGTTCCGGCGCGTCGCGTCGGGCTTGATGATGGAAAAGGTCCGTTCGATGGCCATGGTCTCCTCGCGCTCATATCGGTGCAATCAGGGCGGCGCTTATAGACGTGGGGTCGCATGGCGGCAAGCCGCGTGCTAAGGGCGGCGCCGCCATGCTCAAGATCGACGGCCTTTCTTTCCGCCACGGCGAGCGCGTGCTGTTCGAGCGCGCCTCGGCGGCGCTGTCCGACGGCTGGAAGGTCGGGCTGGTGGGTCGCAACGGCGCGGGCAAGTCGACGCTCCTGAAGCTGATCCAGGGCGAGTTGGAGGCCGACGCCGGCGAAGTCCGGCTCACGGGCCGGATGCGCATCGGCTGGGTGCCACAGGACCCGCCCGGCGGGGCGCAGACTGTTCTCGATGCTGTGCTGGCGGCCGACACGGAGCGCGCGCGCCTGATGGCGGAGTCGGAGACATGCGAGGACGGTCTGCGGCTGGCCGAGATCCATGCCCGGCTGGAAGAGATCGGCGCTGCCGCCGGCCCCGCGCGTGCCGCGTCGATCCTGAGCGGCCTCGGCTTCGACCACGCCGCCCAGTCGCGCCCCTGCGGGGAATTCTCGGGCGGCTGGCGGATGCGCGTGGCACTCGCCGGCACGCTGTTCTCGGACCCCGACTTGCTGATCCTCGACGAGCCTTCGAACCATCTCGATCTTGAGGCCCAGCTCTGGCTCACGGAGCATCTGCGGCGCTTCCGACACACGCTGCTGATGGTCAGTCACGATCGCGATCTTCTGAACGATGTTTGCGGTCACATCGTGCATATCGACGCCACGAAGCTGGTGACCTACAGCGGCAACTATGACGTCTTCGAGCGCACCCGCGCGGAGCGGCTCGCGCAGGACGCCGCCCAGCAGGCGCGCGCCGCGGCGCAGCGCAAGCACATGCAGGCCTTCGTCGACCGCTTCCGCTACAAGGCGAGCAAAGCCCGTCAGGCGCAGTCGCGCCTCAAGATGATCGAAAGACTTGGACCGATAGCCACCGCCCCGCTCGAGGATCGGATCGCGCTCTCCTTCCCGTCGCCGGAACAGCTGGCGTCGCCCATCCTCACGCTCGATGGCGTCGCGGTCGGCTACGGTGATGCGCCTGCGGTCCTGCGCGGCCTCGACCTGCGGCTGGACATGGACGACCGCATCGCGCTCCTCGGCCAGAACGGCAACGGCAAGTCCACGTTCATCCGCCTCCTGTCGCAACGGCTGGAGCCACGCGGCGGCCGCGTGCAGCGGTCGGGTCGCCTCAAGGTCGGCTACTTCTCCCAAGATCAGGAAGAAAGCCTCGACTACGAGGCGAGCCCGTTCGACCACATGAACCGCGCCCTGGCCGGCGCCGGTGAGGCCAAGGTTCGCGCCCAGCTCGGCCGCTTCGGATTCTCGCGTGACCGCGCCGATCTAGCCGTTGGCGTCCTGTCGGGCGGCGAAAAGACCCGCCTGCTGCTGGCGCTCGCGACACGCAACGCGCCGCACATTCTGTTGCTGGACGAGCCGACGAACCACCTCGACATGGACGCCCGGGCATCGCTCGTCGACGCCTTGAACGATTTCGATGGTGCCGTCGTTCTGGTGAGCCACGACACGCACCTCGTTCGGTTGGTGGCCGACTCGCTCTGGCTGGTGGCGGGCGGCACCGTGACGCCGTTTGCCGGGGATGTGGACGAGTACCAGGCGAAACTGCTCAAGGAGCGCGGCGTCAGACCGGCTCGCGAGGATCGCAACGCCGAGACCTCATCGCGCAAGGATCAGCGCAAGCTCGCCGCCGGTACGCGCGCGAACAAGGCGCCGCTGCGCCGCGCGATCGAAACAGCCGAGAAGCAACTCGCCCGGCTCACCGTGGAGCGCGGCGAAGTCGAAGCGCGGCTCGCGGATCCGACGACGTACACGGCAGCCGCCAGTTCGGTCACCGAGCTGCAACAGCGCAAGGCGCGCCTGGATCGCGAGATCGAGGCGGCCGAGCAGGCCTGGCTCGACGCGCAGCAAGCCTTGGAAAGCGCCGCCTGAGTCTATGCCGCGGCGGGTCGCGGCGGGCTGACAACACGGATCGTGGTGACCAACAGGGCATTCACGACGTAGAGCGTGATCGCGATCCAGAAGATCGCGGCCGGCATGCCCCAATGCATCAACACGCCGAAAACGGGTGGCGCCAGGAAAGAGCCGATATCCAGCCCGGAGTAGACGAAACCGAACACCTTGCCCGAGGCTCCCGGCGGCGTCGCACCGCGCACGATCATGTCGCGCGACGGGTTGGTGACGCCCGCGGCGAAGCCCGCCAGCGCCAACAGGGGCAGAAGCATCGACGGCGCGATCGCTTGCATCGCGATGGGCACGGTGAGCACGGCCGCGACCGACATGCCGACCGCCGCGATCAGGTCATGCCGCGTCACCCGATCGGCGTAGATCCCGCCCACGATCATGCCGACAGCGCCGCCAACGATGAACACCAGCAGGCAGAGCGCAGCATGCGACTGGCTCACACCGAACATCTTCTCCCACGCCGGCACCGCGAAGTTCTGAACGCCGACGGTGTTGGCGGCGACCAGCACGAAATAGGCAAGGCAAACCAGAATCGGCGCCTGGAAGAACAGCCCAAACGACGCCGGCGCTGGTTCTCCGCCAGCCACTTCAGGCTTGCGATGGTCGGCGATGCGGCCGCTCTCGAACTGGACAGCTGCGGCGAGGAGCAGACCCGGGACGGCCGCGATCAGTGCCGCGCCGGCCCAGCCGAGGAGCTGAACGAGAAAGTACATCACCGGCGCGCCCGCCCAGCCGAGCGAACCGCCAAGCCCATGGACGCTATACGCGCGCCCCAGTCGCGAGGGCGTCACCGACGCGTTGAGGATCGCGAAGTCAGCGGGATGGAACACCGAGTTGCCGAGACCCGCGATCACCGCGATGACGGCCAGCGACGTGAAGCTGTCTGCACCGGCGACCAGCGCCATGCCGATCCCTGCGAGCGCAAGACCACCGGCCAAGACGGGCCGCGCGCCATACCGATCGACCGCGAAGCCGGCCGCGGTCTGGAAGACCCCGGAGACGGCGTAGTAGAGGCCCACCAGCGTGCCGACTTCGGCGAAGTCGAGTCCGGCGCGATCCCGCGCGATCAGCAGCATCGTCCCGAAGGCGAGCTGGTAGAGGTGGCTGAAGCCGTGCGCGAGCCCGATCAGGCCGATCAGCTCCGCGTCGCGACGTAAGGGCGGCAGGGCCCGGGCGGCATCGCTCATGGTTGGATAATGACGGACGCGGCTCGCGACGGATAGTGTCGCGGCCACATGGCAGACCCGCATGGGCCAGGGTCATCGGAGGAGGATGCAATGCGGCGATGGAAGCGGCGGCCGGAGGGATCGACCTGGGGCGACTGGGGCGACGATGACCAGTTGGGCCGGCTGAATCTGCTCACGCCGGAGAAGGTAAGGCAAGGCGTCGCCGAGGTTCGCGAGGGTCTCTCGTTCTGCCTCAGCCTGCCGCTCGACCTGCCGGGCGGCAATGTCCTCAACCCGCGGCGCCTGCCGCCGGTCCTCTCCCCGACCGGCGACCAGAATGGCTGGCGGTTCAACTTCCTGACCAGGTCCATCGACCAGCGCTTCACCGACGTCGCCTGCGACGACCGGGTGATCCTGACACTGCAATACTCAACCCAATGGGACACCCTCGCCCATGTCGGCGCGCTGTTCGACGCCGATGGCGACGGGATCGCCGAGCCGCTCTACTACAACGGCTTTCGGGCGGGCTCGGACGTCGTCGGGCCGCAGCCCGACGCCGGCGGCGACGGCTGCGGACACCTGAGCTATGCCCACAAGCTCGGCGTCGAGAACATGGCCGCCAAGGCGATCCAAGGGCGCGGCGTTCTGGTCGACCTCGAGAAGCATCTCGGGCGCCAGCATACCTACGTGGACTACGCCACGTTCCGGCGCATCCTTGACGCCGACAAAGTAATCGTGGAGCCGGGCGACATGCTGCTGCTCCACACCGGGTTCACCGACGAGATCGTGAAGATGGACCGCAAGGTCGACCCCGCCCGCGCCCACGCGATGTGCGCGGTGCTGGACGGCCGCGACCAGCGCCTCCTGCAATGGATCACTGACAGCGGCACTGCCGCCCTGATCGCGGACAACTACGGCGTCGAGGCAGTGCCGGCTCGACCCGCCGAGGGTCCGGGCGACCACCCGTCGCTGCCGCTGCACCAGCACTGCCTTTTCAAGCTCGGACTCAATCTCGGCGAGATCTGGTGGCTGAAGGATCTGGCGCTGTGGCTGCGCGAGAATGGCCGCTCGCGGTTCCTGTTGACCGCGCCGCCTCTGCGTCTGCCCGGGGCCGTCGGTTCACCCGCCACGCCGGTCGCCACCGTCTAGAGTCTTTCCGGTCAGGCTGGACTCAGGCGGTCTTTTCCCACCCGTTCTCGCCCTGTCGCCAGTAAGCCACGGTGTGGCCCGCGGACTTGTAGGACTTCCACCGCTCGCGAGAGTCGGCGACGACGGTCTCGTCGCGACCGTCGAAAAGCTCGAAGCAGCGTGTGTAGTCCGCGATCCGCTCGGAGCGCGCGCCGTCGGCCACGAACAGGAACGCCGCGCCGTTGGGATTCTCATCGAGGTGGGAAATCCAGATGGGCTGGCGCGCCGCCTCGCCATCGCGCGCCGTGCCGTGCGGGAGGAACGAGCCCGGGTCAAAGCTCCACAGATGCGCGGCGAGCGCCTCGGCACGTTCGGCCGAGCCCACCAGCACGACCGCGCGCTCGCCGGATTGCAGGGTACGGTCGAGCAGCCGCGGCAGCGCCTGCTCCAGTGTCGAGCGCGTCAGGTGGTAGAAGGCGATTTCGGTCACCTCCCGTCCCCGCGCGCCCGTCACTTCTCGTAGTTGTCGGCGACCAGCCGATCGACCAGGCGAACGCCGAATGCCGTGGCGCCTTTGGGCGTCGTGGCATTGCCCTTGGACGACCAGGCGACGCCCGCGATATCGACATGCGCCCAGGCCACGCCCTCCTGCACGAAGCGCTGGAGGAACTGCGCTGCCGTGATCGAACCGCCGTCCCGGCCGTTGCTCACATTCTTCATGTCGGCGATGTCGGAGTCGATCAGCTTGTCATAGGCCGAGCCCAGCGGCATGCGCCACAGCTTCTCACCCGCCACGGCGCCCGCGGCGCGAAGCTTGTTGGAGAGCGGCGTGTTGTTGCAGAAGAGACCCGCCCGCTCATGGCCCAGCGCGACGACGATGGCGCCGGTCAGGGTCGAGAACTCGACCATGGCCTGCGGCTTGAAGCGATTCTGGGCGTACCACATGGCATCGCACAGGATCAGGCGCCCCTCGGCGTCGGTGTTGATCACCTCGACGGTCTGGCCCGACATCGTGGTGACCACATCGCCCGGACGCTGGGCGTTGCCATCCGGCATGTTCTCGACGAGGGCGCACACGCCCACGACATTCACCTTCGCCTTACGCCCCGCGAGCAGGTGCATGGCGCCCGTGACGGCGCCAGCGCCGCCCATGTCCCACTTCATGTCTTCCATGCCACCGGCCGGCTTCAGCGAAATGCCGCCGGTGTCGAAGCACACGCCCTTGCCGATGAGGGCGAGCGGCGCCTGGCTCTTGGGTCCTTTCATCCACTGCATGACCAGCAGCTGGCTCTCGCGCTCACTGCCCTGGCCCACCCCGAGCAGGGCGCCCATCCCGAGCTTCTTGAGCTCGGCCTCACCCATGATCTCGACCTTGACGCCGAGTTTGGACAGCGCCTTCGCGCGCCGGGCGAACTCCGCCGGATAGAGGACGTTCGGCGGCTCCGTGACGAGGTCGCGCGTGAAGAACACCGCATCGACCGTCGGGGCCAGTCGATCATAGACACGGCGGGCCTCTGCCGGACCCGCAACTGCGACCGTCACCGACTCCAGCGACAGCTTCTGGTCGGGCTTGTCCTTGGTCTTGTAGCGATCAAACCGATAGCCGCGCAGCAGGGCACCGAGCGCGATGTGTGCTGCGATCTGCGCCGGCGACAGTTTGCTCCCCTTCACCGGGTCGACGACAACGGTCAGCGCCTTCACGCCGGCGGCGTTGGCGTCCGCCACGATCGCGCCGCCCAGACCCTCCGCGGTGCGCCCATCAAGCTCGCGCGGCTTGCCGATCCCGACCAGAACCGTCCGTCCCAGCGGCGCGGCGAGGCCCAGCACCGGCAGCACGGTCTGCCTAGCCCCGGTAAAGCGGCTTGCGCTCATAGCGCGCGCCAACGCGTCACCGGCGTTCATCGCCTGCGCCGACGCCAGCAACTGCCCGTCGGCGGCCGCCAGAACAGCAACATTGCCTGCCAGCGACTTCGGAATGGCGGAAAACTCGACCTTCATTGGGCGCCCCTGCTGTGGATCGATTCAAGACCACGCTTTTCGCCGGTGCGACGTTCGCGCGCAAGGGGGCGGTCAGAGGTTCATCCGGCCGGCTTTTTGCGCTGGCATCGCCCCGCAAGCGCCAGTATCAGTACGGCCCCCAAGGGTAGGGCCATGGCAGCAAACAAACTTCCTCGCATCAACGTCGTGGGACTGGGCAAGCTCGGCGCGCCCCTGGCGGCCGTCCTGGCGAGCCGCGGCTTCGACGTGATCGGCCTTGACGTCAACAAGTCATTCGTCGACGCGTTGAACGCTGGCCGCATGCCGATCGTTGAGCCGCAGCTGAACGAGCTCATCGCCGCCAATCGCCAGCGCCTGCGCGCGACGCTCGATCCGCTGGAAGCGGTTCGGGACAGCGACGCCTCGTTCGTGATCGTGCCCACGCCGTCGGACAAGACCGGCTTTTTCAGCAACCGCTTCGTGCTGCAGGCGATGGAGTCGCTGGGCAAGGCGATCCGCGCCAAGAGCGGCTACCACCTGGTCGTCATCACCAGCACGGTCATGCCCGGTTCAACCGGCAGCGAGATCAAAGCGGCGCTCGAGGCCGCCTCTGGCCGCAAGGTCGGGCCCGACATGGGGCTTTGCTACAATCCGGAGTTCATCGCGCTTGGCAGCGTCGTGCGCGACATGCTGTTCCCCGACTCGATCCTGATCGGCGAGAGCGACACCAAGGCCGGCGACATGCTGCAGACCATCTATCTGCAGATGTGCGAGAAGAAGCCGCCGGTCCAGCGCATGAACTTCGTGAACGCCGAGCTCACCAAGATTTCAGTCAACACGTACGTCACGACCAAGATCTCCTACGCCAACATGCTGGCGGACATCTGCGACCGGCTGCCCGGCGCGGATGTCGACGCGGTGTCGAAGGCGCTCGGCGCCGACACCCGCATCGGCTCCAAGTACCTCAAGGGTGCGATGGGCTACGGTGGCCCGTGTTTCCCGCGCGACAACGTGGCGTTCGCAGCGCTCGCGCGCTCGATCGGCGCCCGCGCCGACGTGGCCGAGGCCACGGATCGGATCAACAACTACCAGATCGACCGTGTCGGCGATCTCATCGGCAAGTTCGCGAAAGCGGGCACGCAGATCGGCCTGATCGGCATGTCGTACAAGCCCCAGACGCCGGTGGTCGAGGAAAGCCACAGCGTCAAGATCGCCGCGCGGCTCGCCGACCAGGGCTACGTCGTCTCGATCCACGATCCGTTGGCCCAGGATGCCGCGATGCAGGCGCTCGGCGAGAAGGTCGTGGCGACCTCGTCGCTCGAGGCCTGCGTGCGCGGCTGCGACTTGCTGATCGTGGCGACCGGCTGGCCGGAGTATCGCGACATGGATCCCGAATGGTGCCGCCGCCCCTCCGGTCGTCTCACGGTGTTCGACCTGTGGCGCACGCTGCCCGCCAAGAAATTCTCCGCCGTGGCCGACATCCTGTATCTCGGCCAGGGTCGCTGAGCCCCCGATCGCTCAGCCGATGACGCGGCCGCGCAGCCGGTGCAGCGGCATCATCCGCCGCATCTTTTTCGCCATGTCGGATCGGACATAGCCACCCCGGACATGCGCGCAGAACGGCGTGATGGTCGTGCTGAGATTCTCGTCGAAAATGTGGGTGTAGCGTCTGGCGTGCACGATGTTGATCCCGATGAGCCGCCGTGGCTGGCGCCGCCCGGCTGGTCGCGTGCGCTCCTCCTCGCCGATGGCTTGGCGCATGTGCATCTCGACGCGGTAGAGTCGTCGCCGATCGTCCCGGCTCGGCTTGGCACCCTTACGGGAGCCGTCCGCATAGGCCTGGCTGGCGAACCCGAATTCGAACATGAGCGTATGCGCGCGCTTCAGCAGCGTGCGAAACCGGCCGCGCTCGATCGCGGCGTGCTCGACCGCAAGCCAGGCGTTCTCTGACGGAACCAAGAGCTTGCCCGTGAAGCCCATCGCCTCCCAGACCGTGGCGAGACGTTGCAAAAACTCGGGCCGGCATCCCGAGACCAGAAGCTGGGTCTCGCGTGGCAAAGTCACCAACTGGTCGCAGGCAAACGGCAGAACGTGGTCGATCGAGTAGGTGAGATCGCCCCAGTTCGGCACGTCGGCATCGTTCTCGTATGAATCCGCCGTGGCCGGCGAGATCGCGGCCGAGAGGCCGGAGACGTAGCGCGCGTGCGGTGTGTTGCCCGCGAGCGACACCTCCTCCACCGGCTTGTCGGGCCAGCCCCAATCCTTCGCTTGCGCTGGCAGCGTCGCCGACTTCACCCGCCAAATGTACTTGTTGTGATCGTTCATCACCGTGCCGCGATTGCCCTTGTTGTTGGCGGCGGCGACGCGCGTGTGGTCGCAGTGATAGCAGTGCAGCCGGTCGGCGAAGGTTTGGATCGAGCCGCGCAGCAACTTCAGGCGTGCGCCGAGGTTTGAGTCGCAGTGCCAGCCGAGGATCATGGTTTCATCAAAACCGTGGATCGCGAAGGCATCCTCGCGCAGCACGAGTTGGAAGTCGCCCGGGGCATCCCAGTGCATCGGATCGGGCTGCCGGACCGCCTCGTTGAGATGATAGTCCCGCGCCCAGCCACGCAACTTCGCGATGTTTCCCGCCGGATCCCGGCGATCGAAGCCGCCCTCCCACAGGAGCTCGGGCAGCTCGAAGCGGGGCAGGCAATAATAGGCGTCCGGCAATCCCGCCACGATCGAGCTCAGTGACTGGCCGGGCTCAGTCGGCACGAACAGCATGTCCGTGTTGGTGAACAACAGCCAGCGGTTGGCTGGATTGGATCGGCGGATCGCAATATTGCGCGACTGGCTCTCAAGCGCGACCAGATGGGTCTTCGACCGCAGCGGCTCGTGAAGTTCCGGACGAACCCGCAGAATCCGCAGCATCGCCTTGGCGCGGTCGGTCAACGTATCCTGGATCGCCTCGGGAAAGGTCGGGAGGTCCTCTGGCGTGTTGTAGTCGACGAACAGTATCTCGTCGGCCGGATCGGTCATCACCTCGGCAAACGCGTTGATGCTGATCGCCACCCGCTTGTGGAGATTGTAGCCGTGGCTGTCATTGCGGCCGTAGACGATGACCGAGAGCATTACGTCTTGCTTCCCTACGCGATGATCGCCGTGGGGCTACAGGCCCGTTTCGGCCCGGTCAAGCCGACGGGCGTTGCCAGGGTCCGACCGGCCGGCTATGTCCGCGCCCGCCCGTGCCCCAGTCCCCTCCCCTGCGACCCGCCGCTTTCCTCGATCGCGACGGCGTCTTGAATCACGATGACGGCTATGTGCACCGGCCGGACGAGATCCGCTGGGTCGAAGGTGCGACGCGAGCGGTGAAGCTGCTGAACGACCGCGGCTTTCTGGTATTCGTGGTGACCAATCAGGCGGGGATCGCACGCGGCCTCTACACCGAAGACGATGTCCGGCACCTCCACCACTGGATGGCAGGCGAACTTGGCCGGGACGGCGCCCGCATCGACGCCTTCGAATACAGCCCCTACCATCCCGAGGGGACGGTGGCCGCCTACCGGCGCGAGTCAGAGCTTCGCAAACCACGGCCAGGAATGATCCTTAAGCTCATGGCAGCGTGGCCGGTCGACGGCTGTCGCTCGTTCCTGATTGGCGACCGGTCGACCGATTTGGAGGCCGCGGCTGCCGCGGGCATCCCGGGATATCCTTTCGCCGGGGGTGACCTTGAAGCCGCCGTGCGGGGGATCGTTGCAAGTTTGCCCGGCCCATGACGGTTGCCGCTACGGACCCTCTGCCTATAATGCCCGCCATCTTGATCCGGTCCGCCTCTTCCGCGCTCGCGTGCGCCCTTGGTGCCACGATTCTCGGCCTATCCGTGGCCAGTGCTATCGCGCCCTCGCCTGCCGTCGCCCAGGTATTGCGAGTCCTGGCGCGCGTGAACGATGACGCCATCTCCGATTTCGAGCTGCAGCAGCGTGTCGTTCTGGCGATCCGCTCGACCGGACTGCAAGACAGCCCCGATCTGCGCCAACGGCTAGCACCTCAGCTCCTGCGGCAGATGGTCGACGAAAAGTTGCAAGTCCAGGAAGGCAAGCGGCTTGGCTTGCGCGCCACCGATGTCGAGATCCAGCAGCGTGTTTCGGAGTTGGAGCGGGCATCCGGTCTGGCCCGCGGCCAGTTCGTCCAGCTGATGGGCCAGATGGGTGTGCCGGTCTATATCGCGCACCAGCAAATGGAAGCCGCGATCTCTTGGAACAAGATCGTCCGCCGCCGGGTGCGTCCGACCGTGGACGTGTCGGAGACCGAGATCGACGACGCGCTGGCGCGCGTGCGCGCCGACGTCGGCAAACCCGAAACCCGCATCGCCGAGATCTTCATCCCGATCGATCGGGCCGAACAGGCAGACGAATCCAAGCGCAGCGCCGATCGCCTGGTAGAGCAACTGCGTCGCGGCGTGCCGTTCGGCGCCCTGGCCCAGCAATTTTCCCAGGGTGCCACCGCCTCGGCCGGTGGGGACGTGGGCTACATCCTCCCGGGCGCGCTCGAGCCGGCGCTGGATCGGGCGGTCCAGTCCCTCCAGCCGCGCCAGCATTCGGAGCCGATCCGCTCGGCGGCCGGGTGGCACATCCTCTATGTGATCGACCGTCGCCCGTTCGCGGCGGCGCGCCCCGACGATACGCGGCTCAATCTCGTCCAGCTGACCCTTTCGCTGCCGCTGAACGCATCGCCCGACGAGGCCCAGCGCGCCATGGCGCAAGCCCAGCCGATCGTCGCGGGCGTGCGCCAATGCGCGGATCTGCACGCCCGCGCGCGCGAACTCAAGGGCGCGACGTCCGGCGACCTGAATGGTGTGCGCGTCGGCGACCTTGCGGGCAACCGCGACATGTACGGCAGCATCCCGCGTCTCAATATCGGCCAGGCGGCGGGCCCCTTCCGTGTCGCCGAAGGCGTGCAGGTCGTGTCCTTGTGCAGCCGGGACGGCGCCGACGGCCTGCCCACGCGCGACGCACTCGGCCAGCAGATCCTCGCGCAGAAGATGGAAGCGGCGGGCCGGCGTTACATGCGCAACCTGCGCCGCACCGCGACCATCGAACTGAAATCGTGAGCGCCCCGGCGCCGCTCGCCATCACCATGGGCGAGCCGGCGGGTATTGGCGGCGAGCTCACGCTCAAGGCGTGGCTGGGCCGCCGGCCGACAGGTCGGTCCTTCTTCGCGATAGACGACCCAGACCGGCTGAAGGCTCTGTCCGGCTCGCTTGGCCTCGGGGTTCCCGTGCACCGGATCGCTACTCCCACCGAGGCCTCGTCCGTGTTCCCCACCGCACTGCCGGTCCTGCCGGAAGCGCTGGAGGGGCCGGTCGTGGCAGGTCGACCCGATGGTCGCAACGCCGGCCCGACGCTGCGCTCGATCGAACGCGCCGCGCGCTTCTGCACCGAGGGAACCGTCGCCGGGATGGTGACCAACCCGATCCAGAAAAAGACCCTGCAGGAGGCCGGCTTCGTCCATCCCGGCCATACCGAGTACCTCGCAGTGCTCGCGGCGGCGCCCGGCGCGCCGCCGGTGGACGTCGCCATGATGCTCGCCTGCCCGGAGCTGCGCGTCGTGCCGGTGACGGTGCATCTGGGGCTCGCTGCCGCGATCACGGCCCTCTCCGTCGGCGGAATCGTCCGGACCGGCCGCGTCGCGGCGAGCGGCCTCAAGGAACTGTTCGGCATCGACCGCCCACGGCTCGCGGTCGCCGCCCTCAACCCGCACGCGGGCGAAGGCGGCACGATGGGAGACGAGGAGATTCGCGTGATCGTACCCGCGATCGCCGCGCTCACAGACGCGGGCATCGACGCGAGCGGGCCGGCACCGGCCGACACGCTATTCCACGCCGCCGCGCGGTCGCGCTACGACGCCGTCCTCTGCATGCATCACGACCAGGCGCTGATCCCGCTCAAGACCGTCGATTTCGCGGGCGGCGTGAATGTCACGCTCGGCCTGCCCTTCGTGCGGACCTCGCCGGATCATGGCACCGCGCTCGACATCGCCGGTAAAGGCACGGCCGACCCGGCCAGCCTGATCGCCGCGATCGCGATGGCCGACGACATGGCCCGCCGGCGCGGCCGGTGAGCGCCGATCCAATCGCCGCCCTGCCCCCCTTGCGCGAGACCATCGCGCGGCACGGCCTCGATGCGCGCCGATCTCTAGGCCAGCATTTTCTCCTCGACCTCAACCTGACCCGCCGGATCGCGCGGACACCCGGCTCTCTGGCCGAGGGCACCACCATCGAAATCGGTCCCGGACCGGGAGGATTGACGCGCGCCCTTCTGCTGGAGGGCGCGGCGCGAGTCGTTGCGGTCGAGTTCGATCGCCGCGCGGTCGCTGCCATGAACGAACTCGCCGCGCTGGCCGACGGACGCTTGCAGGTCGTCGAGGCCGATGCGTTGCGTCTCGACATTGCGGCACTGGGGCCGCCGCCGCGCCGAATCGTCGCCAACCTGCCCTACAACGTGGCGACTCCGCTGCTGATCGGCTGGCTGCGGAAGGCCGACGCCATAGCCGACATGGTCCTGATGTTTCAGAAGGAAGTCGCGGATCGGATCGCGGCAACGCCGCGCACGAAAGCCTATGGCCGGTTGTCGGTGCTCTGCCAGCACGTCTGCGAGATCGGCGCGCGCTTCGATGTCCCCGCGGCCGCGTTCACGCCGCCGCCCAAGGTGGTGTCGAGCGTGGTTCGCCTCACGCCGCGCCCGGCGGACCAACGGCTGGCCGAGCTCGCACCGCTGGAAGCGGTCACAGCCGCTGCCTTCGGCCAGCGCAGAAAGATGCTGCGAAGCTCCCTGGGAGGCGCCTTCACCGACCCGCTCGCCGTCCTGCACGAACTCGGACTTCGGCCCGAGGCGCGCGCGGAGGAGCTCCCGGCGGAAGCCTGGATCGCACTCGCACGGGCGCGCGCGGCCGCGTAAACTTCGCACCATGTTGGCGCAGGTCCGCTCGCTCGCCTTCAATGTCTTCTTCTACGGCGGGACCCTGGTCTTTGCGGTCGCCGGCATCCTCCTGTTGCCGATCCCCTCGCCGGGTCCATTGCGCGGCATCCTGCGCGGCTGGGCGCGCACAATGGTCTGGGCCATGCGCTGGATCGGCGGCATGGCAGAGGAGGTGCGCGACTTCGACCGACTGCCCGCGCGCGGCCCCGCCCTGATCGCGATGAAGCACCAGAGCGAATCCGACGGGATTTCGCTCGCCGCCCTGATCCCGGGCATCGCCTTTGTCGCGATGCAGGAACTGTTCCGTTATCCGCTGGTCGGTGCGATCCTTTATCGGCTGCAGATGATCCGCGTGGACACATGCGGCGGCGGCCGCGAGCGCGAGCGTCTCGCAACCTTCGCCGCGCGGGCCCATGCTGGCGCACGGCACATCGCGATCTACCCCGAAGGTCACCTGATGGCGATCGGAGAGCGCGAGCGCTATCGCTCGGGCATCTTCTATCTTTACCGCGACTTCGGCCTGCCGGTGACGCCCGTGGCGACCTGCGTCGGGTTGCTGTGGAACCGCCGCGACTGGGTGAAGCGTCCAGGCCGCGCGGCGATCGAGTTCCTGCCGGCGATCCCGCCCGGCCTCGACAAGGACGCGTTCATGCAGCGTCTGGAAAGCGACATCGAAGCGGCGACCGTGCGGCTCGTTGCCGAATTCACCGGCCGGCCGGTTACGCCGTCTGTCTATGTCTCGCGGTCCGGCGAATCGAGCGGGCCGGTCGCTAGCGTCCCTCGCGCAAGGCCTTGACGAACTCGGACAGCCCATAGAGCCGCTCGCGCTTCAGCCGCTCGGCGGTCAGGATTGATTTCAGTTGCGTCAGGCTTTCGCCGATGTTGCGATTGATCACCACGTAGTCGTACTCGGCCCAATGGCTCATCTCGTCGGCGGCCTTGCTCATGCGCCGGGCGACGACGTCGGCAGGATCCTGCGCGCGGGTGATCAGGCGCCGCTCCAGCTCCCGGGTCGAAGGCGGCAGGATGAAGACGCTCACCAGATCTTCGCGCGCCTTCTCGGCCAGCTGCTGCGTGCCTTGCCAGTCGATGTCGAACAGCATGTCACGGCCGGCGCTCAAGGCCTCCTCGACCGGCGGGCGCGGCGTGCCGTAGTAGTGATCGAACACCCGCGCGTACTCCAGGAACTCGCCGCGATCGATCATCCCGCGGAAGGTCGGCGTGTCGATGAAGCGGTAGTCGACATCGTCTTTCTCGCCCGGACGCCGCTCGCGCGTCGTGCAGGAAACGCTGAGAGCGATGTGCGGATCATTCTCCAGCAGCAGCCGCGACAGCGTCGTCTTGCCGGCTCCGGAGGGCGAGGACAGCACCAGCATCAGGCCGCGACGGCGGATCGCGGCGGTTTGGCCTTCATTCGACATTCTGCACCTGCTCCCGCAGCCGTTCGACGGCGCCTTTGAGGTCGATGCCGATCCGCGTCAGCTCGATGTCCGCAGACTTCGAGCAGAGGGTATTGGCCTCGCGGTTGAACTCCTGACAGAGGAAGTCGAGCTTGCGCCCGACCGGCGCGTCGGCGCGCGCCTCGGCCAGCAACGACCTTGCCTGGGCGACATGGGCAGCCAGACGATCGAGCTCCTCGCGCACATCGGCCTTGCCGATCAGCAGCGCGAGCTCCTGCGCCATGCGCTCCGGCGAGAGCTGCGGCACCCGGCCGAGCAGATCGGAGAGCTGGGCCTCAAAGCGCGCCTTCAATGCAGCGCCCTGCAGGCCCGCCCGTTCGGCCGCACGCGCGCACAGCCCCTCAATCTCGTCGATCAATCCACGGATCGTGTCATCCAGCGCCCGCCCCTCGACCGCGCGGGATGCGGCAAGCCCTGTCAGGGCTTGGGCAAGGCACGCGGCAAGACGGGCGTCGAGGCGCTGAACTTCTTCCTCGGACTCCGTCGCGTGCTCCTCTTCCTCGATCACACCGCGGACCCGAAGCAATCCGTCGGCGGTCGGCGCGGCCGCGCCGGTCGCGGCCCGGATCTCGGCGACTAGAGTGCCGATCTCCGCGAGCATGGCGCGGTTGACCCGCAGCGGGGTCCCCTGCCGCTCGGCGGTCACGGTAAGGATGAGATTGACGCTGCCGCGCTTCAGATGACCGCCGACCGCAGCGCGCGCGGCGTTCTCCAGGCGCTCCAGGCCCGGCGGCACACGGCACCGAATGTCGAGATTACGGCCGTTGACGCTGCGCGCCTCCCAGACCCAGCGCCGCCTGTCATCCGAACCCTGCGCCCGGGCGTATCCGGTCATGCTGGCGATCACGCGCACGCTCCATTGGCCGCGCGGTATCGCGGCTGCGGGCGGCACTCTAGTATCGGCCCTCCGTCTCGACAACGCGGCCGGCCACGAGGTTATCCCATGAAGCAGTTCCGCAGCATCGTCATTACCGGCGCCTCCAGCGGCATCGGTGAAGCCCTGGCGCTGGATTACGCGGCGCCCGGTGTCGCCCTGGCCATCACCGGTCGCGATGCGGCCCGCCTTGAGGCGGTCGCCACCCAGCTGCGTGCCCGTGGCGCGACCGTCGAGGCCGGCCTGATCGACGCTGCGGATCGCGAGGCCGTCGCCGCATGGCTGCACCGTGTGGACGATGCCCATCCGGTCGACCTGCTGATCGCGAACGCCGGCATCTCGATCGACCAGAACCGCTCGTCACTCGACGATTTCTCGGTCATCCGCCGCACTCTGGACGTGAATGTCGGCGGCGTCTTGAACACTGTGGAACCGCTAGTCGGGCGCATGGTGGCGCGACGCAACGGGCAGATCGCGATCGTAAGCTCGCTCGCGAGTTTCATCGGCCTGCCCTATTCCGGCTCCTACAACGCCAGCAAGGCCGCTGTTCGTGTGTGGGGAGAGAGCATCCGCTATGCCCTGAAGCCCGACAATGTCGGCGTGACCGTGGTCTGCCCGGGGTTCGTCGTCAGCCGCATGACCGCCAAGGCGCCCTTTCCCATGCCGTTTCTCATGACCTCGGCAAAGGCGTCGGTGATCATCCGCAGCGGCCTCGCACGCAACAAGGCGCGGATCGCCTTTCCGTTTCCCACGCGGGCGGCCATCTGGCTCGGCGCTGCGTTGCCCGCGTCCTGGACCTTCCGGCTACTCGCGCGCTGAGGCCGGCGCCCCCAGATACGGCGACTCCTCGAGCGATCGCGATGGCGGGGGTTCGGTCCGGAACACCTGACGCAGATGCACCTCATCAGGGCCGTCGGCGATGCGCAGGAGCCGCGCCATCGCGTAGGTGTGGTGGATCGGCGTGTCGTCGGAACCGCCCATCGCGCCGAACAGCTGGAGTGCGCGATCCGCGACGCGCTGCGCCATCTCGGGCACGGCCACCTTGATCATCGCAACTTCGCGCCACGCGCCGGCATGGCCGGCCGTGTCGAGCGCCGAAGCGGCGCGCAAAACCAGGAGCCGCGCCTGTTCGATCTCGATGCGTGAGCGGGCGATTGCCACTTGCGTGGAGTCGTAGTCGACGAGCGCGCGATCAAACGCGCGACGCTCACTCGCCCGGGCGAGCATCAGCTCGATCAGTACCTCGCAGGCGCCGAGCGTACGCATGCAGTGATGAAGTCGGGCGGGGCCGAGGCGGACCTGGGCCGCCCGAAAGCCGCCGCCCTCCTCGCCCAGCAGGTTTTCGCGCGGCACGCGGACGGAGTCGAACACAAGCTCGGCAATTGGCGCGACGTGATCGTCCCATCCGAGGAAGCGCTGTGTGCGCACGACCCGCACACCGGGCGCATTCATGGGGACGATGACGCAGCTGTGCCGGCCGTCGCGTGGTGCGTCGGGTCGGGACACGCCGACCACGATGGCGAACGCGCAGTCGGGGTGGGCCGCACCGGTGATGTACCATTTGCGCCCGTCGACGACCCAGCTGTCGCCGTCGGCGCGGATGCTTGCGGAGATGTTTCGCGCATCCGACGAGGCGACTGCCGGCTCGGTCATCGCGAAGCAGGAGCGCACGCGCCCGTCGAGCAGCGGGTCGAGGAACCGGCGGCGCTGATCGGCGGTCGCGGCGTGCTCCAGCATGATCATGTTGGGCACGTCAGGGGCGTGACAGTTGAACACCTCGGACGCCCACGGCAGACGGCCCATGTTCTCGGCCAGCGGCGCGAAATCGAGATTGGGCAACGCCGAGGGCAAGGCCAGGTTCCATAGCCCCGCCGCTCTCGCCTCCTCGCGTAGAGATCGAGCAAGAGCGGGTGTTCCGGGACCGGCGGCGACCGCACCGAGCCATTCCCAATGACGTGGCAGAATGCGGTTGGCGAAGAAGGCCGCGACGCGATCCCGCAACGCGGCACCGCGCGGCGATGGCGCGAGGTTCATCGCTGGTCGCCCTTCACCTGGCGTGTCAGCAGCGGCACCGGTCCGCCCTTCTCACGCCCGTAGGCCTCCAGCGCACGCGCGCCACCCGCCGCGTAGGCCGCGACGGCGCCCAGCAGCCGGCGCAACTGGTCGGGGCTGGAGCGATCGAACCGGCAATAGGCGCCGCGCGTCAGCTTGGCGATCTGCGGAAAGAGCCGCGAGGCTGTGGCGTCGGAACCCTCGTGGAACACGAACACCGGAACGCCGAGCAGGCCGAGCTTGCCGGCTTCGTGGCCCACAGCGTCGACATCCTCCTCGCACGCATCGCCGACAAACACGACAGCGTCGAGCCGCCCTTCGCGACGCTCCTGCGCGGCGTGCCGCAACAGCCGCGCGATCTGCGTGCGCCCGGCCAAGCAGCGCACGGCACCCATCAGACGCGCCAGCTTGACGCCTTCCGCGGTCCAGCGGCTCACCTTGAACTCGTCGAAGCCCCGGTAGAAGGCGAGGCGCACTTCGAGACCACCGAGCGCTGCTGTCGCGACGAACATCTCGCCCTGCAGCGAGCACGCCTGATCCCAGGTCGGTTCGCGGCTGGCCGTCGCGTCGAGCGCGAACAGCAATCGGCCCCGCCCCGCGCCCCCGCGCGTCGCCGGAAGCCGGCTGACCTCCCGGACGAAGGCGTCGATGGCGTTGCCGCCGGATGCACCGCCAGGGGCCGACGGTAGTTTGCGATCACCCGACATCTTGACTCCTCGCCCCCCTCTGTAGAGAACCGGCGCCGCACCGTCATCTGCCGCCGAATGGCCCCCCGCAAGCCTCGCCGCCGCATCCTTTGGGCGACATTCGCCATTCTGCTCCTCGGCGCGACCGCGGTGGGGACGGAACTGGTCGCGCGCCTGTTCACGCCGCCCTGGCCCGCTTATGCACTGCGACCCGCGCCTGTTTCCCTGGACTCCGTTGCGCGCTGGCACTCGGGCATGCCGGAGATCCCCTATGTCATCAACAGCTGGACGATGCGTGATCGCGAGCGGTCGTTCAATCGGCCCGCAGACGTGGGTTTTCGCACGGCGTTCATCGGAGACAGCTTTCTCGAAGGGGGATTCACCCGGGCGCCCCTGACGGCACGGGTCGAAGGGTATCTGGTCGAAGCCGGCCACGGCGATGTCGAGGCGATAAATCTCGGCGTCTCGGGAACGGGGCCGGTCGAATACTATTATCGCACCCGCGAAGTTGCCCTGCGGCTAGAACCCGACCTGGTGGTCCTCGTATTCTATTCGGGCAACGACGTGGTCGGGCAGCGCTTTCCTCCGCCTGCGAGCCGACCGTGGGTCGCGGAGCTGCCGCAGCCCTCGGTCCTGGGCGATATCGCGCCGCACGCGACGTGGCACATCGTGAATGCGCTGCGCCTGTCGGGAGCCGCACGCGGTGGACGATACGCTCCCAATGAACGCGAACTGATCGCGGATGCGCTCTCGAAGCCGGCCGCCGAGGGGCTGCCGCTGATCGGCAAGATGATGCATCGCTACTACTTTCCGGAGGTCGACGAGGCGAAGATACACGCGATCCTCGCGCGCGGAGGCGAGCGCTTCTGGTCGGCGTTCCGCCCGCGACGCTTCGATCGCGAAGTGCTGCAGGGCTGGATCCTCTTCGGCCTGTTGTCTTGGGAACTCGACGAGGCCCGCCGCGCGCTCACACCTGAGGAGGCGGACGCGCAAGTCTCGCGGGCCAACATCGACGTGACGCTGACCTGGCTCAAGGGCATCGATGCGCTGGTGCGCGGCCGCGGCAAGCGCCTGCTGATTGCTGTGGCGCCGGTCGGAACCGTCGATCCCGAGTTCGAGGGGCTTTGGAGTCCGTGGGGTCGTTACTACGCCTTCACGCAAGCGCGCGGCGCCGACCACCGCGCGATGGTCGCGGCGCTCGGACAGAGCGGCCTGCGCTTCGTCGATCTCGAACCCGATCTTCGAGGCAAGCCCGGGACCTATCGGAAGACCGACATGCACTGGACGGAGGTCGGCCACGAGGTCGTCGCCGAGCGGCTGGCGCGCGAAATCGCGGCGTTGCGGCCCGCAAAGTGACCGCGCCATGAGCGCCGAGCCGCGGCCCGCCCTGGCGACGCTGATCTGGCGGGTGTTCATCCCTTTCGCGCTGGCGTACTTCCTGTCCTACATCTTCCGCGGCGTGAACGCGGTGATCTTCCCGTATCTGGAGCGCGACATCGGGATCACGGCGGCCGATCTCGGCCTGCTCACCTCGGCGTTCTTCCTGTTCTTCGCCGGATGCCAGCCGATCCTGGGCGTCATGCTTGACCGCTTCGGGCCGCGCCGCGTGCAGACGGTCCTCATGGCGACCGCGGCCGTCGGCTCGGTCCTCTTCGCCCTAAGCGGAACCCTTGGCGAGCTGATTCTCGCGCGAATCCTGATCGGACTGGGATTCGCTGGTGGTCTGATGGCGGCCATCAAGGCGATCACGCTGTGGTATCCGCCGGAGCGTTGGGGGCTGGTCACCGGCTTTCACATGACGGCCGGTGGCGTGGGCGCCATCGCGGCGACGCTCCCGGTCGAGTGGTCGCTGTCGGTCGTGTCCTGGCAAGGGCTCTTCTTCTGGCTGGCTGGCGCATGCGTCGCGGTCTCGGCCATCGTCTTCACGACAGTCCCCGAGCGCGCAGGAACCGCCGCGCAGGGCAGCTATGCCAGCCAGTTCCGCGCCATCGGCACGGTGCTGGGCGATGGATTCTTCTGGCGTGTGCAGCCGCTCCTGACCTTCCAGCAAGTCGCCTACATCGCCTGCATGACGCTATGGATCGGCCCGTGGCTGCGCGACGTCGGTGGCGTCGCCGACAAGGCGGCGCGCGCGGACCTGCAGCTTGCCGCGGCGGTCTCGATGACGGTCGGCTTCGCGCTGAGCGGTGTCATTGCCGCCGGCTTACGCCGGGTCGGGATCGGCGACTTCGCTTCCGGATCGATCGCTAGTCTTCTCTTCGCCCTGACCTGCGGCTGGATCGCGTTTCTGCCGGCGCTGCATCCGGTTCTGCCGTGGATCCTGTTCGCGTTCCTCGGCGCCTATCCAATCCAGTTCATGCCGCTTATGACCCGCGCCTTTCCGGCCGAGCTCGCGGGCCGCGTCAGTACGAGCTGCAATCTCGTGGTGTTCGTCGTGATCTTCGCCGGACAATGGGCCATCGGCCACGTGGTGGATCTCTGGCCGCGCACCGCGCAGGGCTACGCGCCCGACGGATATCGCTGGGCGTTCGGCGCCTTGTTCATCCTGCAGCTGTTCGGCCTTCTATGGCTGACGTTCTCCCGCGCCCGGCCACTCACCGAGCGGGCGGCAGCTTGAGCGCGGCGACCAGATCGCGGACCTCCTGACGCGCCGCGACGTGGCTCATCGTCAGAGTCTGATCGACCCCGGGACGACGCAGATCCAGGAGGGTGAGACCGCTCAGGAACAGCTCGCGATAAATGACCCGTTCGCTGAGGCCGGCGGCCAGTCGGAACCCGACGCGGCGCGCGAGCGCCTCAAGCGCAGCCGCCATGTCGCGTTTGTTTCGCGCCGCCAGCGAGGACAGCCGGTTGCGCATGACAATCCAATCAACCGGGGCACCTCCGGACGCCGCGCGGAGCTGGCGCTGCGTCCATACCGCCTCGGCGTAGACAGACGGCCGAACGAGCTTCATCGACTGCGGATCGACGCGGCCAAGCAAATCGAGGTCGACGAAACTGTCGTTGAGCGGCGTCAGGAGCGTATCCGCGAAAGTGTGCGCCAGCCGCGACAGGTGCGTGTCGGCGCCCGGCGTGTCGATGAGCACGATGTCGTGATTGGCAAGCGCGGGCACCAGCGCGGCCTCAAGAGCGGCCTCTTCCTCCGCCTCCTGCGTCGACCGGTCGGGCGCGTCGGAGCGCCGAACGGCGGCGTGTGTGGGCATCGGCAGAGCAGCGCCACGGGAAGCGGCCCAGGTCGCGCGGTTCTCAAGATAGCGCCCAAGCGTCGCCTGACGCGCGTCGAGGTCCAGCGTGGCGACGCGATGCCCTTCGCGAGCAGCGCCACGGCGATGTGCAACGCTGTGGTCGACTTGCCGGAGCCGCCCTTTTCGTTGCCGATCACGACGACGTGGGCGCGGTCCGGTCGCCCCGCCGGCCGCGCCTCAGCGACGCTGGCGTTGGGCGCCGGCCGGAATCCCTCGCTCACGCGACCCGGCGGATCCAGACGGCGGTATCGTGGAAGACGGCGCCGCCATTGGGCCAGCCCGGATCGGCGCTGGTGATGGCGTTGATGCCGATACCGGTCTCGAAGTTCCGGTTCGGCCAAATCCCTTCGACGATCACGACGCGCCGCTGCTGGCCGTCGCGCGGCTGGGCCACGACGATCGTGCTACCGCGCTCGTTGCCGACTTCAACGCGATCGCCCTCGCCCACGCCGAGCGCCGCGGAGTCCTGCGGGTGCATCAACGCCGTTGGCCGGACCTCCCGCTTCAGCGAGCTCGGCGTCTCCGTGAAGGTCGAGTTCAGGAACGTGCGCGCCGGCGCCGCGACAAGACGGAACGGTTTCTCCGGCGTGGGATTGTCGATCACATCGAAATGGTCCGGCAGCGTCGGCATTTCGGCGCCGCGCGGCCCCCAGGCCTTCCAGTCGGGCTTGAAGCGGAACTTCTTGTCGGGCCACGCAAATCCGTCGAGGAAATGGGACGTCTCGAAACCGAGATGGTAGTCCTGCCCACCCCGCTGCCAGTTGGTCTCGGCGTCCCACATGCCGGACTTGTGGAGCGTCTCGTCCATGATCTCCCAGACGGACATGTCGAAACCGCGGTGTCGGGCGCCGAGTCGACGCGCCAGCTCGGCGATGACATGGTGGTTCTCGCGGCATTCCCCCGGCGGTTCAATCACCGCCTTGGTGACCTGGAAGAAGGTATGGCCGCTCGCCGTATAGAAGTCGTCGTGCTCCAGGAACATCGTGGCCGGCAGCACGATGTCGGCGAAGGCCGCCGTCTCGGTCATGAACTGTTCATGCACGCAGACGAATAGATCCTCCCGTGCCAAACCGCGATGCACGAGGTTGAGCTCCGGACAGACCATCGCCGGGTTGGTGTTCTGGATCAGCATAGCCGTCACCGGCGGGCCGCCCGCCAGTGCGTCGGGATCGCCCGTGAGGATCGGTCCCAGCCGCGACTGGTCAAGCTCGCGCACCGACTTGTCGACCATGTCGAGCCCTTCGATCAACGTGCGATCGAGCGGGTACATGCCGGTATGGCCATAGAGCGCACCGCCGCCCTTGTACTTCCAGGCGCCGGTCACCGCCGGCAGGCAGGTGACGGCATGCATGTTGGCCGCGCCATTGCGCGAGCGGCTGAACCCGTGATGGCAGCGAATGAACGACGCCTTGCTGCGACCGAAGAGTCGCGCGAAGTCCACGATCTCCGCCTCATCGAGGCCGGTGATCGCCGCCGCCCAGGCGGGGGTGCGGGTCGCGACATGGGCCGCGAGCTCGTCCGGCGCGTCGGTGTAGCGGCGCAGATAGTCCCAGTCCGCGAAGCCTTCCTTGAAGAGGACATGCATCATCGCGACGGCGAGCGCACCGTCGGTGCCGGGCCGGATCGCGAGGTGAATATCGGCCTGCTCGGCGGTCCCGGTGCGGTAGGGATCGACCACCACGACCTTGGCGCCGCGTTTGCGCGCGCGCATGGCGTGGACCATCACATTCACTTGGGTGTTCACGGGGTTGCCACCCCAGATCACCACCAGATCCGAGTGCTCGCCGATCTCGCGCACATCCGCGCCACGCTTGGCGCCGACGCCCGCGATCCAGCCGGTGTCGGACAGCGTGACGCAAATCGTCGAATACCAGCGGGAATAGCCCATGGCATGCCGCAGGCGGTTGATGCCGTCGCGTTGCACGAGCCCCATCGTGCCGGCGTAGTAGTACGGCCAGACCGTCTCGGCGCCGAACTGCCGCGTCTTGGCCTGGAATTGGGCCGCGACGATATCGAGCGCCTCGTCCCAGCCGATCTCGGCGAACTGCCGGCTGCCCTTGGGACCGGTCCGCCGCAGGGGCTTCATCAGCCGATCCGGATGATGGATGCGTTCGGCGTAGCGCGCGACCTTCTCGCAAATGACGCCGGCGGTGTAGTCGTTGCGCCGCGAGCCGCGCACGCGGCCGATCGTGCGGGCATCGAGTCGTTCGACATCGAGGGCACAGGTGCTGGTGCAGTCGTGGGGGCAGACCGAGGGGACCGTCACGATCCCGGTGGCGCCGCTGCGGCCGGCCCTTAGCGCCGGCGCATGATCTTCGGGGCTCATGCCGGCACGATACCGCGCAACAGGGCGCGGCGCTATGCTGGCGCCCAATGATCGAGTTCGGCGTTCCCTATGACGAGGCGATGCGGCGTTTCCGCTGGCCCCGTCCGACCCACCTCAACATCTTCCAGGAGGTCTGCGGGCGACACCACCCCGAGGCCCTGGCGCTGATCGTCGAGAGCGCCGAGGGTGCGGTGCGACACTGGACATTCGGCCAGCTCGACCGGGAGAGCGCGCGGCTCGCGAATGCCCTCGCCGCCCGTGGGGTACGACCTGGCGATCGGGTTGGCGTGTTTCTGAGTCAGGGCGCGGAACTCGCGCTGTGCCACCTTGCTTGCTACCGCATGGGTGCGATCGCGCTGCCGCTCTTCACGCTGTTCGGTGAGGAGGCGCTTGAGTACCGAATGGCCGATGCGGGAGCTGTCGCCCTCGTCACCGACATCGTTCAGCTCGGCAAGGTCGATGCGGTGCGCGCCCGTCTCGCGGCTCTGCACACGGTCGTCGTGGTCGGCGCGGGCGCCCACGGCCGCGCGACACTGGATTGGGACCTGACGCTCGCCCAAAGCCGCGACCACTTCGCCACGCTCGATACGGCCGCCGAGAATCCGGCGCTCCTGATCTACACCTCCGGCACCACCGGCCAGCCGAAGGGCGCGCTGCACGCGCACCGCATGCTGCTGGGTGTCGTGCCGGCCTGCCAGCAATGGTTCGGCCATTGGCCGCGCGGCAACGAGATCATGTGGACGCCGGCCGAATGGGCCTGGATTGCGGGCCTGTATGACGCGCTCTTTCCGGCCTGGTACTTCGGGCTCCCGGTTCTGGCGCATCGCTTCGCAAAGTTCGATCCGGAGCGGGCCTTCGACCTTCTCGCCCGACATCGCGTGGCGACCGCTTTCATCCCACCGACCGCGCTCAAGATGATGCGTCAGGTTCCAGCGGCGGGCCTGCGGGAGCGGCTGGGTGTTCGCGCGATCGGCACCGGAGGCGAGGCCATGGGCGCGGAGCTGCTCACCTGGGGACACGACGCGTTCGGCACCACCATCTCGGAAGGCTACGGCCAGACCGAGATGAACCTGATGACCCTCAATTCGCCGGGCTGGTTCGATGTTCGCCCGGGTTCCTGCGGCCGCGCCTGCCCCGGGCGACGCGTCGAGATCGTGGACAGTACCGGCCAGATTCTGCCGACGGGCGCCGAGGGCCAGATCGCCGGCCACCGTGACGATCCGGTCGTCATGCTGGAGTACTGGCGAAAGCCGGACGCGACCCGGGCCAAGTTCGCGGGCGAGTGGCTCCTCACCGGCGACCTCGGGACGCGGGACGACGATGGCTACATCTACTTCAAGAGCCGCGACGACGACGTCATCACGTCGGGCGGCTATCGCATCGGCCCCGGTGAGATCGAGGAGTGCCTGATGCGCCACCCGGCAGTCGCGATGGTCGGAGTCGTCGGCGTGCCGGACAAGTTGCGCACGGAAATCGTGAAGGCCTTTGTTCAGCTGCGCCCCGGAACGGCGGGCACCGACGCCTTGCGATCAGAGCTGGCGGAGCACGTGAAGACCCGGCTCGCGGCGCACGAGTATCCGCGTGCGATCGAGTTCGTCGAGGCGCTGCCACTCACGACGACCGGCAAGATCCTTCGCCGCGAGTTGCGACAGCGCGACCGCTGAGCCGCGGTCAGCCCGGCTGGTTGCCGATCACGACGCCCGCCGCGGCGAGCATGAAGGAAACGGAGGCGACGCGCGCGAGCCAAGGCGGCGTGCGCGCCTCGAAATTGGCGATAGCCTCGCAGAAGGCCTCCAGGAACGAGCGATGCATGGTGGCCTCCCGTCAGTTGGGGCTAAGGGCGCCGGCTTCCGGCGGCTTGGGCAGGCCGCTGAGCAGCCGGGTCGGCGACTTCGCAGGTGCCTGCAGCGCCCCATCGGCGGCCTGCTGGACCTGGCTTTCGGCGGAGGTGCATTGCTCGACGCGGGTGACGCCGTTGTTGGCGACCTGCGGCGGCATGTCGAGCACGCTTCGACCGCCGGCCGGCTCCAACACAATGCCGGAGATCGTGGCGCCGCCGCCGAACTGGAGATCAAGATCCTTGCCGCCGATCGACACGTCGAACACCAGCATCGGCGCGTGGCGCGAGCTCGAGGCGCGCACGCGGCGCAAAGCATCGGAGCCATCGCCGAGCACCGCGGCGACGCCGGCAAACTCGCCAGCCTGCACGTCTACCGTTCGGCCGTTGATCGTGACCTGGCCGCCGAAGGCCGCGCCGTTCCCGGAGTGGCCAACCTCACCGGTGATAATCACGCGGTACTCGCCGTTCTTGGGCACCGGGGTACGGAAGCGGCGGACATCGCGGAGTGAATCGTCGGACAGGTCATCCTTGACGATCTCCGCTACCGCGCGCGCACCGCCGACCAGGCGGGGATCGCCCGGGACGACCGCCCGGAAGCCCTGGGCCGGCTTGTTGCCGACGGGCTGAAAATCGAACGCGAGAGCGCCGCGCGGCGGCGTGAAGTTGGCGCTGACCGCGACCGGCACCACGTTGGCCGCGCAGGTACGGCCCGCGGCCACCTGAATCGCCTCACGAACCGTGTCGCGACGGCAGCCCGGACCGCCACGATCGCATTCGCCACGGAAGGCCTCGAAGACGCCGCGAGAACGGTCGACCATCGCGCGGCGGTCGCCGCCGGCATCGCCCAGGTACGACCGAAGTCCGTCCCGCCACCCGGAGTCGTTGTTCGCCATCCCTTGCGCCACGCGCTGCGCCTCGGCGACCTGGACGCCGTCACGCGACTGGGCGTGCCCCTGGGGCGTGCCTGCAACGACGGCCACCAGTCCCAGCAGGGCGGCAGGCCACCATTCGGCCAATCGGGTGTTTTCCAGGCGGGGAATCGGCGCATAGCGCCGAAACGAAAGGGCGGACATGGCAATAACCTTGGGGTTAGGGTTATCAGCGACGCAAAATCTAGTTGTCTCTCAACAACGAACTACAAGATATTGAAAAAAACAAAAATATGCGGGGACAGCGAACGATCGCTATGCCTTCTTTCTCATATTTTCAATTAAAAAATTCAAATAAGGCTCCAATTCTAAAGGAGAATCGTTCTCACTAATCCGGCGGAGCTTGCGCTAGCTGGCGGCGGCCAGCGGCAGATTGAATTGCAAATCCGCCAGTCGCGCATAGAGGCCGCCGCGCGCGACGAGTTCGGCATGCCGGCCAATCTCGACGATCCGGCCCTGATCCATCACCACGATCCGGTCCGCTTTCTGGACGGTGGCCAGACGGTGGGCAATCACGAGGGTCGTGCGCCGATGCATGAGTCGGTCAAGGGCGCGTTGCACCGCCAGCTCGCTCTCCGCATCCAGAGCGCTGGTCGCCTCGTCTAGGAGCAGGAGCGCAGGATCGCAGAGCAGCGCACGGGCAATCGCGATCCTCTGCCGCTGACCGCCGCTCAACCGGACGCCTCGCGCCCCGAGATCGGTGTCGAGCCCCTGCGGCAACGCGTCGATGAACCCCAGCGCGGAGGCAGCCTCGGCAGCGGCGCGGATATCGGATTCGCTCGCGCCGGGCCGACCGAACCCGATGTTCTCGCGTACCGTGGCGCTGAACAGCACCGGGTCCTGGGGCACGACCGCAATGGACCCGCGCAAGTCAGCCAACGCCAGCTGGCGCAGGTCGAGCCCATCCAGCCGAACGGCGCCCTGCGCCGGGTCGTAGAACCTCAGCAGCAAGTTGAAGAGCGTGGTCTTGCCGGCTCCGGAGGGGCCCACCACGGCGACGGTCTCGCCGGCCGCAACCTCGAGGTCGACCCGCTCCAGCGCCGTTTCCGTCGGTCGGGCCGGATATCGGAAGGTCACGTCCTCGAACCGCACCCGGCCCTGAACCGGGCGCGGCAGCGGTGTCGGCGCAGCGGGGTCGGTGATCGCAGGCCGCTCGCGCAACAATTCGTCGAGCCGTTCGGCAGCACCGGCGGCACGCTGCACGTCACCCAGGGCCTCGCTGATCGCGCCGCCTGCCCCGGCCACCAGCACCGCAAAGAAGACGAAGGCTGACAGGTCACCGGCCGTGATCCGCCCCGAGATCACGTCATGGCCGCCCAACCACAGCAGGAAACCGACGGCGGCGAACACGACGAAGATCACCATCGTCGTCATCGTCGCCCGATGGCTGATCCGACGGCGCGCGGCGCCGAACGCATGCTCGGTCGCTGCCGAGAACCGGCCGGCGGCGCGCTCTTCCTGCGCAAACGCCTGGACCGTCCGGACCGCATCGAGCGACTCGGCGCCCGTGGCAGTCATGTCGGCGAGCCTTTCCTGGGCTTCGCGCGATAGGCGGCGCACGCGCCGGCCGAAAATCACAATCGGAGCGACGGCGAGTGGCGCCACGAGCACCGCCGTCAGCGCAAGCTTGGGGCTGGTGACGATCAGCATCGCGATGCCACCGGCGCACATCAACGAATTGCGCAGCACCACCGACAGGGAGGTGCCCACCACCTGCTCGATCAACTGCGCATCGGCCGAAATCCGGCTCATGATGTCGCCCGAGCGCTTGAGCTCGAACCAGGCCGGCTCCAGCCGGACGACATGCGCAAACAGATCGCGCCGCAGATCGGCCACGACTCGTTCGCCAAGCCACGACACCAAGTAGAACCGTGCGCCCGATGCCAATGCCAGCAGTGCGGCCGCGGCGATCAGCGACGCCAGGGCGTAGTCCAGCACATCGTGCCGGCCTTGTGCGAAGCCTCGATCGATCAACGCCCGCAGGCATGCCCCAAAGGCAAGCACCGTGGCGGCCGCCAGAACCAGCGACAACAGCGCCCCGACCACGCGCGCGCGATAGGGGCGCAGGTAGGGCCAAAGCAGGCCAAGACCCGCGAAGCGAGATCGCGCGGCACTCACGCCGGCATCCCGTCGATCCGCGCGCCGAGCTCATCGGCCAGAATAGGGAGAAGGTCGGCTCGTCCCCTCGTGTCCGTCCAGCGCCTGGTGCCCTCGTCCCAGGCGAAATGGCGCGCTCCGCTCAGGGGCGAGCTCAGCCAGATTTGCCGAGTGGGTGCATGCTTGTTCACGATCCAGATGCCCTGGTCCGCCTCGATGGTCAGAACGCCCCCGGAACGCTCGGCATCAAGCCCGGCGTCCGCCAGCGCCGTCTCCAGAGCGTCAAGCAGGCGGTCGGCCAGGGTCTCGAAGTCGCTCTCGTTCATCCTGCGCGCCGGTCTAGCGTTCGGCCGCCGACCGGACAACCGGCTTGTGGCGCCCCGTCCCCGCCGCTATAAGCCGCCCCCTGACGCGCGGCCGGTCGGCAATCGGCCCCAAAGGCGCTGGAGATGCAGATGAAAGAGAAGATCCACCCCGACTACCACGAGATCAACGTGGTGATGACCGACGGGTCGTCGTTCAAGACCCGGTCTACCTGGGGCAAGGAAGGCGCAACGATGCGCCTGGATATCGATCCCAAGACCCATCCGGCGTGGACCGGCGTTCGCCAGACGGTTGACCGTGGCGGCCGCGTCCAGCGCTTCAAGGACCGCTTCAGCATGACCGGCGGTCTCGGCGCGGGCACCAAGGCGACCGGCGCCAAGCCCGAGCCCACACCGACCAAGGGCGCGGCCAAGAAGAAGTAAGGCCGTCCTTCCGGCCTTTCCCTGATAAAGTTGCCGCCATCCCAGTACGGAGGCGGCCGTGCAGTCCATTCGAGTCGTTTGCGCGCATGATTGCCCTGACATGTGCTCGCTGTTGGCGCATGTCGAGGACGGCAAGGTCGTGCGCGTCCAAGGCGATCCCGACCATCCCTTCACCGCGGGCTTCGCCTGCGCCAAGGTCAATCGCGATGCCGAGCTGGTGCATTCGCCGGAACGGCTGACGACCCCCCTGCGCCGGACCGGAGCCAAGGGCCGCGGCGAGTTCAAGCCGATCGGGTGGGATGAGGCCCTCGACGAGATCGCAACGCGGTGGAAGGCGATCATCGCCGAAGAGGGCCCGCTTGCGATCCTGGGTTACGCCTATTCGGCGCATCAGGGTCTGATCAATCGCGGACTTCCGAGCGGCCTGTTCCACGCCCTCGGGACCTCGCGTCTGCAAGCCGGCACGGTGTGCGACACCTGCTGTGAGGAAGCGTGGAACGCCGTCGCGGGGCCGGTCGGCAGCGCCGATCCCGAGTCGGTGGTGCATTCCGACCTCGTGATCTCCTGGGGCGCCGACCTGGTCGCCACCAACGTCCATTTCTGGGCGATGGCGGAACAGGAACGCAAGAAGCGCGGCCTCAAGATCGTTTGCATCGACCCCCGTCGCAGCCGCACCGCGCAAGGCGCGGACTGGCATCTGCCGATCCGTATCGGCACCGATGCCGCGTTGGCGCTCGGCCTCATGCATATCCTCGTGCGCGACGGCAAGGCGGACCGCGACTACCTCGCCCGCCGGACGCTCGGCTTCGACAAAGTGGAAAGCAGCGTGCTGCCGCGCTTCGCGCCCGCGCGCGTCGCGGAGATCACCGGTATCCCGGTGGTCGATATCGAGCGGCTGGCGGCGATGTACGGGAACGCCAAGGCGGCGCTCCTGCGTCTGGGCGAGGGCATGACGCGGCTGACCCACGGCGGCCAGGCACTGCGTACCGTGGCGCTACTGCCCGGTGTCAGCGGACACTACGCGAAGCCTGGCGGCGGTGCGCTGCTGATGACGGCCGCGTCGTGCGATCTCAACTATGCCGCCGTCCGTCGCCCGTCTGGTCCGGCCACCACCCGCATGGTCAATCACCTGAGGCTGGGTGAGGCGCTCCTCTCGATGTCGGGGCCGCGCCTTCGGGCGCTCTATGTTTCCGCAAACAATCCCGCGATCACCTGCCCGGATGTCGGCAAGGTGCGGCGCGGACTCGCGCGGGAGGACCTCTTCACGGTCGTGCACGACCCCTTCATGACGGCAACGGCGCGCTACGCCGACATCGTGCTCCCCTCAACCACCTATCTCGAGACCGAGGACCTGTTCCGCGCGTACGGCGCCTACTGGATGCAATGGGGTCAGCGCGCCGTCGCGCCGCAGGGTGAAGCGCGGTCCAACGCCGACGTGGCGCGCGCCCTCGCAAAACGAATGGGACTTACCGACGCCGTCTTCAGCAAGAGCGAGCGCGAGATCGCGCAAATGCTGTTCGTCGGCGCCACGGGCCCGGCGTCGCGCGCGACACCCGAGCGTCTGTTCGCTGCCGAGCACATCAGCATCGCGCACGACCGACCGGACGGGCAGCCTTTCTCGACGCCGTCCGGCAAGCTCGAATTCGACAGCCAGACGTTGCGCGACCAGGGGCTGCCGTCGCTGCCCGACTGGACCCCCGATCCGGTCGAGGCCGAGGAGGCACCGCGCTATCCGCTCCGACTGCTGACGGCGCCCGGCTACTTCCAACCCCACACCGCCTTCTCGGGCGTCGGCTTCCTGCGCAAGCGGGAGGGCGCGCCGATCGCGATCCTGCATCCCGAGGATGCCCGCGCACGGCGGCTTACCGACGGCGACCGGGTCCGGCTCTACAACGACCGTGGCAGCGTCGGCCTTGTGCTGAAGGTGAGCGACGAGGTGCAGCCGGGCGTCGTGCTCGTGCCCGGCCAACGCCCCGACGAGGAGGCGGTGTCGGGCACCGTCAACATGCTCTGTTCGGATCGCTACACCGACCTCGGTGAAGGCGCCACCTATCAGAGCACCTGGCTCGAGATCGCGCCGTGGCAGGCGGCGGCGTGACCCGCGGCCGCGCCCGCGCTGGCATGCGGTGACGTCACTGACGATCCAGATCTGAGCGTTGCGGGTGCGTGACCGAACGGCCACGCCACTCGAGAAAGAATCGGCGGCGAAGCGAACGCCCCGCCGCGGTTCCGCAAACCATCCCCCTTGAAGCCGGGTCTGGACTCCCCAGATTCCGACGGTCGCTGGTGCCCATCCGGGGCCACGACACTTGAACCGGGCCGCCCGATATCGGGGGACCCATCCGAGGCATCGCTCAACAGGAGGATGATCCCATGCGTGCCACTTTCGACTATTCGCCGTTCTACCGCGCCAGTGTCGGCTTCGACCGGCTGCTCGACCTGCTCGACAGTGCCGCCAGCCAGCCCGCGAGCAACGGCTACCCGCCCTACAACATCGAGAAGTCCGGCGAGAGCGCCTGGAAGATCGTCATGGCGGTCGCGGGCTTCAGCGAAGCCGAGCTTGCCATCACCCAGACCGAGAACGAGCTCGCGGTGTCCGGTCGCACCCAGCAGGCCGCCGACGCCAAGCCGCAGTACCTCTATCGCGGCATTGCCGGCCGCTATTTCGAGCGACGCTTCCAGCTCGCCGACCACGTGAAGGTGGTGGGCGCCGGGCTCGCGAATGGCCTGCTCACGATCGAGCTGGCCCGCGAGGTGCCAGAGGAGAAGAAGCCGCGCGCGATCCCGATCGGCGCCGCGCGCGGCGCGCTGACGCACTGAGCGGAGAGACCTCGTGACGGAACCCGCCGCCCTCGGGGCGGCGGGTTCTCGTTGCGCCGCCTACTTCGCGTACTTGCCGGTCGTTTGCGGCGTGTGAGCGCCCTCGCCGCCGCGCTCCTTGTGCTGCAGGCGCGTCACGCGACCCCAGCCGCGCTTGAGATCGTCGCGGACCGCGATCCTCAGCGTGCCGATCTTCTCGATCGTGAGTTCGACCTTGTCGCCATCCATGAACGGATGGAGTCCGCGGTGGTTGGTGCCCGTCGCCAGCAGATCCCCCGGCTCCAGCGTATGGATCGAACTCGCCCACTCGATGCAGTGTGGGATTTTGTGCGCCATGTCATCGGTATTGAAGTCCTGCATCGTCTGGCCGTTGTTGGTCAGCCGGATGGCGAGCTTCTGGGGCTCGGGAATCTCGTCGGCGGTCACCAGACACGGCCCGATCGGCGCGAACGTGTCGCGCGACTTGGCCTGAAAGAACACGTTGTTGGCCGGCGGCAGCCCTCGCGCCGAGCCGTCGATGAAGCAGGTATAGCCGAACACGTGCTTCATCGCGTCGGCCTGGCTCACGCGCGTCGCCCGCTTGCCGATCACCAGCGCAAGCTCCGCCTCGCCTTCGAAGACGCTGGCGGGGGCATCCGGCAGCACCATCGTGTCGCCATCGCCGATAATCGCGGTCGCCGCCTTGTGGAAGGCATTGATCGGCGCCGGCTCTTTCAGCGTGCCGTTCTCCATGTAGTTCACGGCCATGCACACGATGTTGCCGGGCTTGGGCAGCGGCGGCCGCAGACGCACACCCGCGAGCGGCACCCCGGGACTGGACTGCGCCGCCTTCTCAAGCCGCGGCCGGTAGGCATCGAAGCGCGCGATCAGGCCGGACATCAGGTCGCCCGGTCCGGTGTGGGGAATGTCGCGAACCTCCGCCGTCACATCGACCACCTGCTCTCCGCGCAGCACCCCCAGATGCCAGTCGTCGAACATCACAAGCTTCATCGTCGTCTCCCCGATTGCCAGTTGGCGGCGACCCTACGCCCCCGTAGCGTAGGACGACAGAGTGGACCGGCGGAGGATGACCGATGAGCGGAATAAAGGTGCGCGACCTCGCCTGGGGCCGGTTCGCGGCGCCGGACCTCGATCGCGCGGAACAGTTCCTGACCGACTTCGGCCTCACACGGCTCGAGCGGAGCGCCGACCGCCTCTACATGCGGGGCGCCGATGGCGGCCCGTTCCTGCACGTCACCGAGCAGGGCGATCCGCGATTTCTTGGGGCGGCCTTCCTGCTGGACTCCGCCGACGATCTCGCTCGGGCGGCGCGCCTGCCCGGCGCCTCGGCGATCGAGCCGCTCGACGGCCCGTGCGACGGCCAGCGCGTGCGCGTCACCGAGCCCAACGGGTACGTCATCGAGCTGGTCCATGGCATGACGCCGCTCGCTCCGATGGCAGTGCCCCGCGATCCAACCAACAGTGGGGCCGAGCCATTGCGCCGCGCCGGCCGGATGATGAGGCTGTCGCGATCGCCAACGCCGATCCGGCGCAGCGGGCATCTAGTTCTCACCACGCCGCGCGTCGCCGAAACCGTCGCGTGGTTCCGGACCAACCTCGGACTCCTGCGGTCCGACGACCTGCTCGATGGATCGCCGGATCGGATCGTCGGCTCCTTCAACCGGCTGGACCGCGGCGAGGAGTTCGTCGATCACCACGTGCTCTTCTGTGCCTATGGCGAGCGGGCCGGGCTCAATCATCTCTCGTTCGAGGTGAGCGACATAGACGCGGTGTTCCAGGACCACGAGTATCTGAAGGGTCTCGGACGCTACGAGCACATGTGGGGCATCGGCCGGCACAAGCTCGGAAGCCAGGTCTACGACTACTGGTGCGATCCGTGGGGCCGCGTTCACGAGCGCTGGGCCGACTCCGACCGACTGAACGCGGCAAACGGTGGCAACCTCGTGGACGTCACGCGCGAGAACGTCGCTTCACAGTGGGGCGATCCGTTCCCGCCGCGCTTCAGGGGCTGGGCAAGCCCCTGATCGCGCGCCACACAGCTTCCGGCGTGGCGGGCATCGGCACATCCTTCACGCCGAGCGGCGCCAGCGTATCCATGATGGCATTCATCACCGCCGGCATCGCACCGACCGTGCCCGCCTCGCCCGCTCCCTTGGCGCCCAGCGGGTTGAGCTTCGTCGGCACCGGATGGCTTTTCACTTCTATGTACGGCAGCGTATCGGCCCGCGGGATCGCGTAGTCCATCGGCGTCGCGGTCAGCAGCTGGCCGCTGTCGCGATCCCACACTACCTGCTCGCACAGAATCTGCCCGGCGCCCTGCGCCACACCGCCATGGATCTGCCCCTTGAGACCGATCGGGCTGATCACCGTGCCGACATCGTCGACCACGGCGTATCGATCCAGCCGCACCGTGCCGGTGTCGGGGTCGATCTCGACCTCGCAGATGTGGCAGCCGTTGGGGAAGGTGTCGCTTTGCGGCAGGAACGTCGCATGCTCGTGCAAGCCGCCCTCGAATCCTTTCGGCCACTTGCCCGGCGCAAAGGCCGTCGCCGCGACCTGCTTCAGCGTCACACTGCGATCGGTCCCAGCGACGCGGAAACTCCCGTCCCGGAACTCGAGGTCGGCGCCGTCGGCCTCCAGCATGTGCCCGGCCAGCACGCGTGCCTTGGCGATCACCTTGTCCGCGGCGAACCACAGCGCCGATCCCCCCAGCACGGTCGAGCGCGAGCCGGTACTGCCCATCCCGAAGGCGACCCGATCGGTGTCGCCATCGATGAACTGGACGTCGGCCGGGTCGAGACCCAGCCGCTCGTTCAGGATCTGCTTGTAGAGCGTTTCGTGTCCCTGACCCTGCGCTTTGGTGCCCATGAGCAGCACCGCGGAGCCCGTCGGCGTAAAGCGAATCTCGGCGTACTCCTGCTGGTTCGTGCCGGCCGCCTGTTCGATCGCGTTCACGATGCCGAGCCCGCGCTTCAGGCCGACAGCCTCCGACCGGGCACGGCGAGCGGCGAAGCCCGGCACGTCGGCCAGTGTCAGCGCTTCATCGAGGCACTTTTCGAACTCGCCGCAATCATAGAGCGGCCCGGTGGGGCTGCGATAAGGCAGGTCGGCGGGCGCCAGCATGTTGCGCCGGCGCAGCTCCAGGCGATCGACGCCCAACTCGCGCGCGGCGTCATCGACCAGCCGCTCGATGAGATAGATCGCCTCCGGCCGGCCGGCGCCGCGATAGGGCGCGGTCGGGTTGGTGTTGGTGAGCACGCCCACCACGCGGAGATACGCCGCCGGGATCCGGTAGACCCCGAGCACCGTGCCGATCTGGGTGAAGGGCGTCAGCAGGTTGCGGTCGGAACCGATATAGGCGCCGATGTTCGCCGTCATGTCGAGCCGCAGCCCGATGAAGCGATTGTCGGCGTCGAGTGCGAGCGCGACCTCGCCGATATTGTCGCGTCCGTGCTCGTCGGCCATCACCGCTTCGCTACGATCGCACGCCCATCGGACCGGCCGACCGATCCGGCGCGCCGCCCACAGCACCAGCCGATGCTCGACATACTGCCAACCCTTGCTGCCGAACGCCCCGCCGATGTCGCCGGAGATCACGCGAATCGACCCCTCGGGGACGCGGAACACGTTCTGGGCCAGCATGTTGCGAACACGGTGCGGGTACTGGACATCGATGTGCAGCGTATAGCGATCCTCGCCGGGATCGTAGGCACCGAGTGCGCCGCGGGTTTCCATGTACTGTGCATGCACGCGGCTGATCGGATAGCGCCGCTTCACCACGCGAGCGGCGCGGGCGAACGCGGCGTCGGCAGCGGCGCGGTCGCCGCGCTCGATGAAGTTCGAGATGTTGTCGGGACATTCATCCCACACCGCAGCGGTACTCGCTTGCCCCACATCGGCGGTCCAGGTCACCGATCGCAGCGGTTCGTACTCGACTGCGACCAGCTCGGCGGCATCGCGGGCCTGATCGAGCGTCGTGGCGACAACCATCGCCACCGGATCGCCGACATAGCGCACCCGATCGACGCAGAGCGCCGGCCGGCCCGGCGCGAACATCGGCTTCCCATCCGGCCGCTTGCGCGGCATCGCGGCCTTGGGGGAGCCGAGCTTGTCGGCGGTATAGTCCGCGCCGGTGAGCACGGCGAGGACGCCGGGCGCCGCGGACGCGGCCCCGATATCGACAGCACGGATCAGCGCGTGTGCGTGCGGAGACCGAACGAACACCGCGTACGTTTCGCCGTGCAAGCGGACATCCGCCAGGAACCGGCCCTCTCCACGCAGCAGCCGGCGATCCTCGAAACGCGTCACCGGTTGGCCGATTCCGTACTTGCCCATCGTCTGCCGCACTCCCCGATTGGGCGCCGACGCTACCGCCGCGCCGGCGTGCTGTCATGTAGCGCGCGGGCTCGTGTTAGAATGGCCGCCGCGAATCGGAGGAGCGTTCCATGAAGAGCTACAAGGTCGTCGAGTTCGGCAAGCCGCTGCAACGGATCGAGGAGCCGACGCCAACGCCCACGGGCGGCGAGGTTCTGGTGCGCGTCACCGCTGCCGGCGTCTGCCACAGCGATGTCCATCTGTGGGAGGGCTACTTCGACATGGGGGGTGGCAACAAGGTCTCCACCCAAAAGACGATGAACCCGCCACGCACCATGGGGCACGAAATCGTCGGCGTGGTCGCCGCCGTCGGCCCCGACGCGCGCGGTGCCAAGGTCGGCCAGAAAGCCGTGGTCTATCCCTGGATCGGTTGCGGCAAGTGCTGGCACTGCAAGGGCGGCATCGAGCATCTTTGCCCGACACCACGCGCGCTCGGGGTCAACAACGATGGCGGCTACGCCGATCACGTTCTGGTGCCGGACGCCAAATACCTCTACGCCTACGGGGAACTCCCCGATTCTCTGGCTTGCCTCTATGCCTGCTCGGGCATCACGGCTTTCGGTGCCGTCAAGAAGGCCGTCGGTCAGGATGGCGGCAAGCCGATCCTGGTGATCGGCGCTGGCGGCGTCGGCCTGATGGGCGTGAAGTTTGCCAAGGCCGTGCTGGGGCGCGAGCCGATCGTGGCCGACATCGATCCCGCCAAGCGCAAACTGGCACTGGAGAACGGCGCGTGCGCTGCGTTCGATCCGCGCGAACCGGACGCGCGCAAGAAGGTGCAGGAGCTGACGGGCGGCACGGGCGTCGGTGCGGCCATCGACTTCGTCGGCGCGGAAAGCAGCGCACAGTTCGGCATCAAGGCGCTGGGGCGCGGCGGCCGGCTGATCATCGTCGGGCTGTTCGGCGGCACGTTCACGCTGCCGCTGCCGATGTTCGCCTTCACCGGTTGCCAGATCGTCGGCTCGGTCACGGGCAGCCCCGCCGAGATGAAGGAAATGATGGACCTCGTCGTCGCCGGCAAGGTGACGCCTGTGCCGATCCTGGAGCGCAAGCTCGACGACGCCGATGCGGCGCTCCAGGACCTGCGCAAGGGCCTGATCATGGGACGCGCCGTCCTGGTGCCATGACTCCCGCCGCGCGGGCGCTGGAGCTCGCGCTCTCGACGCTGTCGGCCGGTGCCGCGCGGGCGTTCTTTCTGCGCGCCGAAGCGCTTGGCTCGGCCTGGCAGACGCGCATCGATGCGGAACAGTCGAACAAGACCGCGCACGATCGGCTGGCCGCGGCCGGCTGGACGGTGACACCGCACCTGTCGGCCGAGGCGCGCCGGCCGCTTGGACTGGTCCTGCTCACACGCCACAAGGAGGAGAGCTTCGCCAACCTCGCGCGCGCCTGGTCGATGCTGGAGCCCGAGGGCACATTGCTCGCCGCCGGATCGAACGTCGACGGCGCGGCGAGCATCGAGCGCCATGCCGAGGCGGCGTTCGGTGTCGTGGAGCGCTGGTCCAAGCACCATTGCCGGGTCTTTCGCCTGCGCCGCACAGACCGCGCCCCGCCCGACTACTGGACCGCACTGTCGCGGCCGCATCGTGTGCCCGACGGCGGATGGTGGAGCGATCCCGCCCTCTTCTGCTGGGATCGCATCGACGATGGCTCCGCCCTGCTGGCGCTACATCTGCCGGGCGATCTCAGGGGCCACGTCGCCGACTTCGGCTGTGGCTGGGGCTACCTCGCGCGCGAAATCCTGGCCCGTGCCCCCTCGATCGAGCGCCTCGATGCCATAGACATTGAGCACCGCGCGGTTGAAGCCGCCCGCCGCAACCTCGATGCCTCGCGGGCTGCTTGCCATTGGCTTGATCTCGCGGTCGATCCCGCGCCCGCCCGCTATGACGCCATCCTGTGCAACCCGCCCTTCCACGCCGATCGCGCCGCTGATCCGACGCTCGGCACAAAGATCATCGAGGCCGCCGCGCGGGCTCTGAAGCCCGGCGGGCGGCTGTTGCTGGTCGCCAATCGCGGGCTGCCCTACGCCCCCGTCCTGCAGCGCGCGTTCACGTCGGTGGAACAGCTCGCCGACAACAACAAGTTCAGGGTCTGGCGCGCCGTCCGTTGAGTCAGCCGGCCCCGTGTCTGGCGGCAAGCAGGAACTCGCGGTTCCCCTCGGCACCTTCGATCGGACTCTGCATCGTGCCCAGAACGCGCCAGCAGGGTCGGGCGCCGACCCAATCGCTCACCGCGGCGACGGTGCGCTCGTGGATGTGCGGATCGCGAACGATGCCCCCGTCGCCAACCTCGTGTCGCGCCGCCTCGAACTGCGGCTTCACCAGCACCACCAGCCACGCGCCGGGCGCGGCGAAAGTCAGCGCCGCGGGCAGGACCTCGCGCAGCGGTGCGAATGACACATCGCAGACGATGGCGGCGACCGGTTCAGGAATCTGAGCGGTCGTCGCGGCGCGGATACTGACCCGCTCGAGGGACACCACGCGCGGATCCCCACGCAGCTTCCAGGCGAGCTGATTGCTGCCGGAGTCCACCGCGTAGACCCGCGTCGCGCCGCGTTGCAGGAGACAATCGGTGAACCCGCCGGTGGACGCCCCGACATCGAGCGCGACCACGCCGACGCAATCCAACACGAACGCGTCGAGCGCCGCCGCGAGCTTCACACCGCCCCGCGAGACGAAGGGATGCTCGGGCCGGCGGACGTCGATCGCGAGATCGTCCCGCACCGTCTCCCCCGGCTTTTCGAGGCGCCGGCTGCCCGACAGCACGAGCCCCGCCATCACCAGTCGCGCGGCCGCATCACGATCGGGCGCCAAACCGCGCGCCACCAGGAGATCGTCGAGCCGTCTGCGTGCCATTCCGGCTGTCCCTCCTCGCGCCGGCTGATAGCATGCAGCCCATGGCGACAAAACTCCTGCGCGGCGATCGGGCTCTGGTCACAGGGGCCGCCAACGGCATCGGTCGCGCCATCGCGCGCGCGTTGGCCGCCGAGGGGGCCACTGTCCTGGGCAGCGACATCACCCGCCCGGGCGGCTGGGCCGCGCGCGATTTCATTCAGGCCGATCTCGCTCAGCGCGACGGGTGGAAGGCACTTCTCGCCGATGCAGAGGCACGGCTCGGACGCATCTCGTTGTTCGTGCATTGCGCGAGCCCGCGGCGACTGGAGCGCCATTCACCGCTGGCTCTCGATGAGGCGACGTGGGACCAGATGATGGATGTGAATCTTCGCTCCGGCTTCTTTCTCGGTCGCGAGATCGGCCGCCTCATGCGCAAGAAGAAGATCGCGGGTCGCCTCTTGTTCGTGACCTCTCTCCACCGCAGCATTCCCCGCAACCTGCCGCACTACAGCGCCGCCAAAGCCGGCCTCACGATGGTGACCAAGGAACTGGCCCGCGCCTTCGCGGCCGACGGCATTCGCGTCAATGCGATCGCGCCGGGAGCAGTGCCGGGCGGCGGCTTCGTCGCCGACGATCTCGCGGGACTCGTCCGCCAGATTCCGATGGGCCGCCCCGGCACGCCGGACGACATCGCACAGATGGCGGTGGCGGTCCTGTCGCAGCGGTTCGGGCGCTATGTCACCGGCACCACCATCGACGTCGATGGCGGGCTTGGCCTCTTGAGCTGGATACCGCCCCGTGCGTGAACCTGAAGATTCGGGCCCACTCTGGCGCTGGTCCGCGGCCGCGCTCGGACTCGTCGGGTTTGCGCTCCGGCTGATCCCGGCCGGGTCGAAAAGCCTCTAGCCCCGCGCCCGCCCGGCCTCGACGCCAAGGGCGGCGAGCGCAGTCGCCACGATCTGCGGCGCGTTGAGACCGGCCCATTCATATTGCCGTTGCGGCGCGGCGTGATCGACCAGTCGATCCGGAAGCACCATGGGCCTAACCTTGAGGCCGCGATCAAGCAGGCCTGCTGTGGCCAGGTACTGCAGTACGTGACTCCCGAAACCGCCGACCGAACCTTCCTCGACGGTGATCAGGACCTCGTGGTCGCGCGCCAGGCGGCGAACCAGATCGGTGTCGAGCGGCTTGGCGAAGCGGGCATCCGCCACGGTCGTGCTGAGACCGTGGGCCGCCAGATCCTCGGCTGCCTTCAGGCATTCGGCCAACCGCGTGCCAAAGCTCAGCAGGGCGATCTTGCTGCCTTCACGCAGCACCCGCCCCTTGCCGATCTCCAGCGGCTTGCCGCGCGCGGGGAGTTCGATACCGACGCCCTCGCCGCGCGGATAGCGGAACGCCGATGGCCGATCGTCGATCGCTGCCGCCGTCGCCACCATGTGCATCAGCTCAAGCTCGTCGGCCGGCGCCATCACCACGAAATCGGGCAGGCACGCGAGATAGGCGACGTCGTAGCTGCCGGCATGGGTGGCGCCGTCGGCCCCCACCAGCCCCGCCCTGTCGATGGCGAAGCGGACCGGCAGCTTCTGCAGCGCAACGTCGTGCACGACCTGATCGTAGCCGCGCTGCAGGAAGGTCGAATAGATCGCGGCAAACGGCTTGAAGCCCTCGCACGCGAGGCCGGCGGCGAAGGTCACACCATGCTGCTCGGCGATGCCGACATCGAAACTGCGCCGCGGGAAGCGTTCGGCGAACTTGTCCAGTCCCGTACCCGACGGCATGGCAGCGGTAATCGCGACAATGCGCTGATCGACCTCGGCTTCGGCAATCAACGCCTTGGCGAAGACGGCGGTGTATTGCGGCGCGTTGGCCGGTGCCTTGGCCTGCTTGCCGGTGACGACGTCGAACTTCACGACGCCATGGTACTTGTCGGCACTGTTCTCGGCCGGCGCATAGCCTTTGCCCTTGCGGGTCACGACATGGACCAGCACCGGCTTGTCGACGTCACTGTCGCGGGCGTTGCGCAGCACCGGCAGGAGATGGTCGAGATTGTGACCGTCGACGGGCCCGACATAGTAGAAGCCGAGTTCGTCGAACAGCGTGCCCCCCGCGACCAGACCGCGAGCGAACTCCTCGGCACGACGCGCCGCCACTTCCAGCGGCTTGGGCAGCGAGCCCGCGACGCTGCGGCCGATGCTGCGCAGCGTGAGATAGGGCCGGCTCGACAGGAGCTGCGAGAGATGGGCCGACAGCGCGCCGACCGGCGGCGCGATCGACATGTCGTTGTCGTTCAGCACCACCACCAGCCGGCTGCGCAACGCACCGGCGTTGTTCATCGCCTCATAGGCCATGCCGGCGCTGAGCGCGCCGTCGCCGATCACCGCCACGACGCGATTGTTCCCGCCGGACAGGTCGCGCGCGACCGCCATGCCGAGGCCGGCCGAAATCGACGTCGAGGAGTGCGCCGCGCCGAACGGATCGTATTCGCTCTCGGATCGGCGGGTGAAGCCGGAGAGCCCGCCTTCCTGGCGGAGCGTGCGGATACGACCGCGCCGTCCGGTCACGATCTTGTGCGGATAGGCCTGGTGGCCCACATCCCAGATCAGCCGGTCGCGTGGGGTGTCGAACACGCGGTGCAGGGCGACCGTCAGCTCCACCACGCCCAGCCCGGCGCCGAGATGACCGCCCGTGACGGACACCGCTGAAATCGTCTCGGCCCTGAGCTCGTCGGCGAGCTGACGCAGCTGGTCGTCGCGCAGCCGGCGGATGTCGGCCGGACTGTCGATCGTATCGAGCAGCGGCGTGAGGCTGGGGATAGACATGACGCGACGATACTCCGGGCGGCCAGCTCAGCTGCGCCGATCGACGACGAACCGCGCGGCCTGCCTTAACAGGTCGGCGGCCGGACCGAACGGTTCAAGATGCGCGGCGGCCTGTCGCGCCAGCAGCGCGGCCTGCGCCCGGGCCCGTTCGGGGCCCAGGGTCGAGACGAAAGTCGCCTTGCCGGCGGCGGCATCCTTGGCGGTCGCCTTGCCGACCTCCTCCGACGTGCCCTCGACGTCGAGAAGATCGTCGGCGATCTGGAAGGCAAGGCCGAGATCGTGGGCATAGTTGCCGAGCGCGGCGCGCAGCGGCTCGCTCGCCTTGCCGAGAAGCGCGCCGGCCCCGCAGGAGAACGAGATGAGCGCGCCAGTCTTCAGCCGTTGCAGCCGGGTGATCGCGCCGATCGCCATTTCGGCGGCGCGATGCTCCGCCAGCAGATCAAGCATCTGGCCGCCCACCATGCCGCCGGCACCGACGGCCCGCGCGAGCTCGCTGACCAGCGCGACGCGAACCGCCGGATCGCCGTGCGTATCCTCATGCGCCAGGACCTCGAAGGCGAGCGCCTGCAACGCATCGCCCGCCAGGATCGCCGTGGCCTCGTCGAACTGGCGATGGCAGGTCGGTTTGCCCCGGCGCAGATCGTCGTCATCCATTGACGGCAGATCGTCGTGGATCAGGGAATAGGCATGCAGGAACTCGACGGCGGCGGCAGTGCGCAGGGCCGAGGTGGCGGAAACGCGAAACAGCGTGGCGCCCCCCATCACGAAGAACGCACGCAGCCGCTTGCCGCCGCCCAGCGCGGAGTAGCGCATCGCCTCGAACAGGCGCGACTCGCCGGTCTCGCCGCGCGGCAGCAGACGATCCATCATGCGCTCGACCGACTCGGCAGCGAAGCGCAGCGCGCCCGGGAACTCGATCTGTGACGAGAGCGGCATGGCGTGCCGCTCAGCCCGGTGCGACGGGCTCGGTGCCGGGCGCGCCGTCGGCGGCGAACACGATCTTCTCGACCTTCATGCGCGCCTCCGCGAGTCGTGCCTCGCAGTGGCGCTTCAGCGCGGCGCCACGCTCGTAGGCCGAAATCGCCTCGTCGAGCTTGATCTGCCCGCGCTCGAGCTGCTGCACGATCGTCTCCAGCTCCTTCAGCGCATCCTCAAAGGAGAGCTGGGCGATGTCTTTCGGGACGGCGGGTTCCTTGGCCACGCGGGTTCCTTTCCGGTGCTGCGGTTCAGCGCGCCATCAGCACGCGCACATGCGCGGCAACCGAGGCGGCGAGCGCGTCGAGATCGTATCCGCCCTCCAGTGCCGATACCAGCCGCCCGCTGGCACTCGCCGCCGCCACGTCGCAGAGCGCGTCGGTCGCCCAGGCGAAATCGTCCTCGTCGAGCGCCACCTGGGCCAGCGGATCGCGGAGATGCGCGTCGAACCCGGCCGAGATCAGCACCAGCTCGGGCGCGAAGCGCCGCAGCGCCGGCAGGACGGTTCGCTCCATGGCGGCGCGAAACTCGGCGGAGCCCGCGCCAGCGTCGAGGGGCGCATTCACGAGGTTGGGGACAGCGGGGTCGTTCGCCTCACCGGTGCCCGGATAGAACGGCGACTGGTGCGTCGAGGCATAGAACAGCCGCGCGTCGCGTCGTGCCCACGTCTCCGTCCCGTTGCCGTGATGGACGTCGAAATCCATCACCGCCACACGGGCGAGCCCATGACGCTCCAGGGCATGGCGCGCGGCGATCGCCACATTGTTGAAGAGGCAAAAGCCCATCGGTCTGTCCGGTTCGGCATGGTGCCCCGGCGGACGCACCGCGCAGAACGCGTTTCGGGCGTCCCCCTTCAGGACCCGATCGACCGCGGCGATGACCGCGCCCGCAGCCCGGCGGGCGGCAGGGCCCGACCCCGGGGACACGATGGTGTCGGCATCGAGCATGCCGTAGCCCTGCGTCGGCAAGGCTCCGACCAGCGCCTGCACGTAGGCGGCGGGGTGCCCCAGGGCGAGATCGGCGTCGCTCGCCTCCGGTGCCTGGAAACGCTGCAGAGCAGCGAAATCCGGCCCCTCCAGGGCGTTCCAGACCGCACGCAGCCGATCGGCGCGCTCGGGGTGGCCCGGCCCCGTGTCGTGGTCCAAAAACGCAGGGTGGGTGAAATAGGCGGTCGGCATGCCCCCCGGCTTTAGTCCAACATCGCCCGGATTGCAGCGCCTTTCCGCATCCGACCGGGACACCGCCCAGCGGTCTTTGCTTCCGCAGCATGGGAGCTCTGCACGTTCGCGCGGCGAAACCTGCTTCCGCAATCTTGCCCATCGGAACCCGGACTGGCAGGTTTCACGCCGCCGTATGAACGGTCATTCAGTTTCGGGGGGAGACCAATGGGCAATGTAAGCCATCTCGTGACGCGCTCGGCGCATTACCAGAGCGCGGTGGAGAACGGCCTCGATGAGGGCACGGGCGGCAAGGATCGCCAATTCGTCACCGCGCTTGCGCGCGGCCTCGACATCCTGCGCGCGTTCCACGCCGGCGAGGGCATGCTTGGCAATCAGGAGATCGCCCATCGCACCGGACTGCCGAAGCCGACCGTGGCGCGACTGACGCACACGCTGACCGAACTCGGCTACCTCAACTACATCCGCCGCTTCCGCAAGTACGAGCTCGGCGCCTCGGTGCTGGCGCTGGGCTATGCTGCGATCTCGAGCATGGATGTGCGGCGGGCCGCGCGTCAGCCGCTCGACCAGTTGGCGCATGCGCTCAACGCCTCAACCGCGTTGGGCGGCCGCGATCGCCATTCCATGATCTATCTCGAAGCCTGTCGCGGTCCGTCGGTGGTCGCGATCACGCACGATGTCGGCACGCGCGTGCCGATGGCGAACACCGCGATAGGTCGCGCCTATCTCTTCTCGCTGCCCGACGCCGATCGCAACCGCCAGATCGACGCGATCCGCCGGCGCTGGCGCGACGACTGGGCCAAGGTGAAGGCGGGTATGGAGCGCTCGTTCAAGGAGCTGACTGACCGCGGCTTCTGCGTGACCTGGGGCGAGTGGCTTCCCGAGCTGTGCGGCGTCGGCGCGGCGCTGCGCAATGCCGACGGTACCGCAGCCTACGCCATCAACGCCTCGGCACCGATCTATCAGATCAGCCGCGACCGACTCGAGGCCGACTGGGGCCCGCGCCTGGTCAAGGTCGGGCGCGATATCCGGACCGCGATGATCGCGCCCGCCGCCCAACAGCAGCCAGCGCAGCCCACCCGTCCCATGCCGGGCCTCCGTCCCGCGCTCGCCGGCCGGCGCTGAGCGGATGGCGATTGAGCGGCCGGCCGATGCGCGGCCGGCCGACTACGCGTTCCGCGGCTTCAACGCGCTGATCGGACACAAGGTCGAGTTCTGGCGGCCGGGCTTCGTCGAGATGTCGCTCGAGGTCCGGCCCGAGCTCTGCAACGCGAGCGGCATCGTGCATGGCGGCGTGCTGATGACCCTGCTGGATTCGGCGAGCGGCGTGGCCTGCACGTTCGACGAGAAGGCCGGCACACGCCGCTACAGCGTCACCCTCGCCTTCACGACGCAGTTCCTGAAGGCCGCGCGGTCGGGCGACCGGTTGCGCATCCTCGGCGCCAAGCGCGAGAGTCCGGGCCGCACGACCTTCTTCGCGGAGACCGAAATCCTGGACGGTTCGGGCGCGCTGATCGCCACCGGCTCGGGCACGTTCCGCTATCGCGCGGGCGAACGCGCCGACGGCAGCCTCCGCCTCGGCGCCGACTGAGCGCTCAGGCCACCACGATGCTGGCCGAGCCGATGCCCACGAACTCCGACTTGGCGTTGCCCGGTCCCGGCAGGAACTGCGGCGGATGCACCGATCCCGTCAGCACCACATCGCCCGCCTTCAGATAGCGGCCGTTGGCGATCAGACGGTTGGCAAGCCAGGCGAGCGAGATCATCGCGCCGCCCATGACATTGGCGCCGGGACCGGCCGCCAATTCCTTCCCCTCATGCTCCGACCGGCCCTGCACCTTCGCGAAGTCGAGCGTGCGCCAGTTGGTGATCTCGGTGCCGACGATGCACGCGGCCTGGAGAATGTCGTCGCAGATGCGGCCGACGCCGTTCAGCTTCGAGGGATCGCCGTACCGGTTCTCGACGACTTCCATGCCGCAATAGAGATTGGCCACGAAACCCGCGATCGTCTCGGCGGTGTAGGCGCCGTTGGCCGGCGCCACGTCGCGGGCGATGCGCGCGACCATCTCGCACTCGACCCCGGCCTTGATCGGCCAGCCCTTCTCGAAGCGCGCACCGCTTGGCCGCACGCCGGTCTGGTAGATGCCGGCGAACCCGGGACCGGACAGTCCGAGCGGTTCGTACTGCGCGGGCACCGCAAACGCGACCTTCCACCCGGCGAGCCGGTTCTGGCCGTTGCCGGTCAATCGATCGTGGACAGCGAACTGCACCGTGTAGGCATCGGCCTCGCTCAGCCCGGCGGTCTCGCCCGCCAGCCAATCCATCACCGTCCGTTCGGTCCTCGCCTTGGCGATGCGATCCGCCAATGCCACAATCTGCTTGCCGTCCACGCGCTTGCTCCCTCGTTCTTCCGGCGCCCTCTTTGCCGGGCGCCGACGCGGGGTGCAAGCGCCGTCAGCCGCGGCCGGTCAGGCGGCCGCCTTGGACGCGCGCGCGCCGTAGAAGCTCTGGCCCTTCGCCGCCATGTCGCGCAGCAGCTTGGGCACAGCGAACTGGGTGCCGTACTTCTGGGCAAGCGAATCGCACTCCGCGACGAACTGCGCCACGCCGACCTGATCGATCAGCGAGATCGCGCCGCCGGTCTGCGGCGCGAAACCCAGGCCCAGGATTGAGCCCACGTCGCCGTCCTGCGGGTCGGTGAGCACGTTGGCCTCAAGGCAGCGCGCGGTATCGACGGCCTGCACATAGAGCAACCGCTTGCGGACCTCGAGCTCCTTCTCGCGCTTCGCCAGGCCCTCGTCTAGGGCCAAGTCCCGGTCGACCGGGAAGTGCCGCGCAAGGTCGGGCCACAGGCGCTTCTTGCCGTCGGCGGGGTAGTCGTAGAAGCCCTTGCCGTTCTTGCGACCGAAGCGCTCCAGCTTCTTCACCATCAGCTCGAGCATGTCCTCGGTCCCGCTGCCCTCGTACTTCTGGCCAGCCGCCTCGGCGTCGCGCCGGGTCTGGTCCATGATCTTCCAGCTGAGATCGATCGCGACCTCGTCGTTCAACGCCAGAGGTCCCACCGGCATGCCGGCCATCCGCGCGCAATTCTCGATCATCGCCGCGGGCACCCCCTCCTTCAGGAGGCGGTGACCCTCGCCGATGTAGGCTCCGCAGACGCGGCTGGTGAAGAAGCCGCGGCTGTCATTCACCACGATCGGCGTCTTGCGGATCTTCTGAACGAAGTCGAGCGAGCGCGCGAGAGTCTCGGGCGAGGTCTTCCTGCCGACAATGATCTCGACCAGCGGCATCTTCTCGACCGGCGAGAAGAAATGCAGTCCGATGAAGTTCGCCGGCCGCGCCGACGCCTCGGCGAGGCCCGTGATCGGCAACGTCGACGTGTTGGATGCGAAGATCGCGCCGGGAGCCAGCGCCGCCTCCGTCCGCTTCGTGACCTCGGCCTTGACCTCGCGGTTCTCGAACACGGCCTCGATCACCAGATCGCAGCCCGCGAACGCGGCGTAGTCCGGCGTCGCCGTGACCCGCGCCAGCGTGGCATCCCGCTTGTCCTTGGCCATGCGGCCGCGCCACACCAGCTTGTCGAGCTCGGCCGCGATATGCGCCTTGCCCTTGTCGGCAGCGGCCTGGTCGCGATCCACCAGCACGACCTCAAGCCCGGCCTGCACCGAGACCGTGGCAATGCCGGCACCCATCAGACCAGCACCGACGATGCCGATGCGCTTGTACTCCTGCTTGGCGACGCCCTTGGGGCGGCGCGTCAGCTTGTTGGCGTCCTGCAGGCCGAAGAACAGCGTGCGGATCATGCTCTTGGCGACCGGGTCGCGCAGCAGCGAAACGAAGTAGCGGGTCTCGACCCTGAGCGCGCTGTCGAACGGCAGCTGCAGCCCCTCGTAGACGCAGCTCATGATCGCCTTCGGCGCCGGATAGACGCCCCAGGTCTTGCCCGCGATCATGGCGTTGCCGCCGATGAACGTCTGCACACCGGCCGGGCTCCACACCAGGCCACCCGGGAAGCCCGGAACCTTGAACCCGGGACGATCCCAGGGCTGCACGGCGCGCGCGTCGATAGCCGGGGAGCCCTTGGCGGCGAAGGTCGGCACGACCTTCTCGCCCGCTGGCGCCATCAGCCACGCCTTGGCGCGCGCGAGCAGTTCACCCGCCGGCACGATCTCGTGGATGAGTCCCATGCCCTTGGCCGTCTCGACGGGCAGGTCCTTGCCTTCGAGCAGCACCGGCGCCGCGTTCATCACGCCGATCAGGCGCGGGATGCGCTGGGTGCCGCCGCCGCCCGGCAGCAGGCCGATCTTGACCTCGGGCTGGCCGACCTTGGCCTTGGGATTGGCCGCGGCGATGCGGTAGTGGCAGGCGAGGCAGATCTCGAAACCGCCGCCGAGCGCCGTTCCGTTGATCGCGGCCACGAACGGCTTGCCGCCGGTCTCCATGGCGCGGAACATTTTTTGCAGCCGGCTGAACTCCTCCATCGTCTGCGCGGCGTCGGAGACATCGGCGGCCAGCAGCATCTCGAGGTCGGCGCCGGCAATGAAGTCGGCCTTGCCCGAGGTCAGGATCACGCCCTTCACCGCAGGGTCCTTGAGCACCCGCTCGACCGTGGCGCCGTAGGCGGAAAGCGAGTCCTGGTTCAGCACGTTCATCGTGCGACCGGGCATGTCCCAGGTAACGGTGGCGATGCCGTCCGCGTCGACCTTGCAATCGATCATAGCCCTCTCCCTCAGACGCGCTCGATGATGGTGGCGGTGCCCATGCCGGCGCCGATGCAGAGCGTCGCGAGGCCGGTCGAGAGGCCGCGGCGCTCCAGCTCGTCGAGCAAGGTGCCGAGGATCATGGCGCCGGTCGCGCCCAGCGGATGGCCCATGGCGATCGCGCCGCCATTCACGTTGATCTTGTCGTGCGGCATGCCGAGCACCTGCATGTAGCGCAGCACGACCGAGGCGAAGGCCTCGTTCAGCTCGTAGAGGTCGATGTCGGTCGACTTCATGCCGGCACGCTGCAACGCCTTCAGCGACGCGGGCGCCGGACCTGTCAGCATGATGCTGGGCTCCGACCCGATCGAGGCGAAGGCGCGGATGCGCGCCCGCGGCTTCAGGCCATTGCGCTGGCCCCACTCCTTCGTGCCAATCAGGATCGCGGCCGACCCGTCGACGATGCCGGACGAGTTGCCGGCGTGATGCACGTGATTGATGCGCTCGACCTCGGGATAGCGCTGGAGAGCCACGGCGTTGAAGCCCGGCATCATCTCGCCCATCGCCTTGAAGGAAGGCTCAAGCGCGGCCAGCGTCTGCATGGTCGTGGTCGGGCGCATGTGCTCGTCGGCCCCCAGCAGTTCCACGCCGTTGACGTCGCGAACCGGCACGATCGACTTCTTGAAGTAGCCGTTGTCCCACGCGTGCTTGGCGCGCTTCTGCGACTCCACGGCATAGCCGTCCACGTCGTCGCGGCTGATGCCGTACTTGGTGGCAACCAGATCTGCCGAGATGCCCTGTGGAATGAAGTAGGTCGGAATGGCGACCGACGGGTCGACCGGCCAGGCGCCGCCGTCGGAGCCCATCGGCACGCGCGACATCGACTCGGTGCCAGCGCCGATCGCCGCCTGCGACTGGCCGGACATGACCTGGGCCGCCGCCATGTTGGTAGCTTCCAGGCCAGAAGCGCAGAAGCGGTTGATCGACACGCCCGAGACGTCCTCGGAGTAGCCGGCCGCCAGCACGGCGGTGCGCGCGACGTTGGCGCCCTGCTCGCCGATCGGCATGACGCAGCCCATCACCACGTCGTCGACCTGCGAGGTGTCGAGGTTGTTGCGGTCGCGCAGGGCCTCGAGTGCCGTCGCGGCGAGCCGCACCGGAGTGACCTCGTGCAGCGAGCCGTCCTTGCGGCCGCGGCCGCGCGGCGTGCGCACGGCGTCGAAGATATAGGCATCGGTCATCGCATCCTCCTTGTCGGCGCGCCCCTAGAGGGTCCGGCCGATCAGCTCCTTCATGATCTCGTTGGTGCCGCCGTAGATTTTCTGCACGCGCGCGTCGGCGTAGAGACGCGCGATCGGAAACTCCCACATGTAGCCGTAGCCACCATGGAACTGCAGGCATTGGTCGACCACCTCGCACTGCAGGTCGGTCGTCCAGTACTTGGCCATCGCGGCGGTGGCGACGTCGAGTTCACCCTTGAGGTGACGCGCGACGCAATCGTCGACAAAGACCCGCGCGACATGCGCCTTGGTCTTGAGTTCGGCGAGGCGAAAGCGGGTGTTCTGGAAGTCGATCACCGCCTTGCCGAACGCCTTGCGCTCCTTGACGTACTTCAGCGTGTGTTCGAGCGCGGCCTCGATGGCCGCGACCGCCTGGATGGCGATGACCAGCCGCTCCTGCGGCAGCTGCTGCATCAGCTGGATGAAGCCCATGCCGGCGGCGCCCAGCAGGTTGTCGGCCGGGACTCGCACGTTGTCGAAGAACAACTCGGAGGTGTCCTGCGCCTTCATTCCGATCTTTTCGAGATTGCGCCCGCGGGTGAAACCCGGGGTGTCGCGCTCGACGACGATCAGTGAGGTGCCCTTGGCGCCCAGCTTCGGATCGGTCTTGCACACGACGATGACGAGGTCCGCAAGCTGGCCGTTGGTGATGAAGGTCTTGGAGCCGTTGATGACCCAGTGGTTGCCTTCCATCACGGCGGTGGTTTTGATCGACTGCAGATCGGAGCCTGTGCCCGGCTCCGTCATGGCGATCGCCGTCACGACGTCGCCGGAGCACGCCTTCGGAATCCACCGCTGCTTCTGCTCGTCGTTGGCATAGGCATTGAGATACGGAACGACGATGTCGTTGTGCAGCGAGAACGCGGGCCCCGAGGCGAGCGCCCGCCCCTGCTCTTCGATCAGGATCGAGCTGTAGAGAAAGTCGCCGCCCGCGCCGCCCAGCTCCGCCGGCATCGTCATCCCGAGCAGGCCCTGCTGGCCCGCCTTGCGCCACAGCTCGCGCGGCACGATCCCGTCCTCTTCCCACGAGAGATGGAACGGGGTCACTTCCTTGTCAAAGAAGCGTCGGCACGTCTCGCGAAACAGCGCATGTTCAGGCGTCAGGTGCTGGGCGAGCGCACTCACGGTCGGCTCCTCTCGAAGGCTGGCGGGATGTAGTTTACCTTTACGTAAACGTCAATCAGGGCAAGGCGGCCCGCAAAGCGGCCGCCAGATCGCGGCCCTTCATGCCGGGCGCCACGCCGTCGGCGTTCATGATCGTGAAGTTCAGGATGTCGTAGGCGTGCAGCTCCGGCACGTCGTAGTTCCTCGTTATGGCGTGGTTCAAGAGCGACCGATCGTGCGGTTTCGAGATGTGAACCAGCCACCAGGTCATCGGGAACGGCGCGCAAGGCACCGCCATTCCGGGGCGGGTGCGATTGCGACTGTAGTAGATGCCCTCATAGGCCCACCCCGCCGCCATCAGATGGCGCTGCGGGAACCAGACCGTCGCCATATCCCAGCGCACCGCCATGGTGGTGCGCGGCGCCTTGTACGAGACCTGAGCGCCGGGCTGCTTGACCGCCGCCTGCCAGCCGCGATCGAGCAACGGCACATCGTTCAGCTCGATCACGGCGTCGGCGTCCGCGGGACTGGCAACGCACGTGAATCGCGCGCCGGAGCGCGCCTGGAGCTCGGCGATCGTCAGATCGAGGGTCGCGTCCAGTGTATTGGCGCAGGCCGGATCCATGTCGGGGCCGATCGCGAGATGAACCCGCGCCTTGCCATCCGGCCAACGTCCGACCCCCTCGATGTCGTCGAACATCGGCGAAAGGTCCTCACGCGTCAGCCGGAGTTTCGACATCTCCGCAGCGATCCGCGCGATGTCGAAGCGGATGCCAGGCCCGCGCTGCGGGTCGCGATCCTGGGCGGTCGCGGTGCACACGGTCGAAAGGAGCAGGACAAGGGCGACCGGCAGTCTCATCGGGGCGTCCTACGCGGGAAGCCGACCCACTGGATCGACAAAGCTTTCGCTGTGACCCAGCGCGACGATTTGGGGGGACTGGCGATAATGGTCGCGCGACTGTCGGTTGGGGTTGAACGACAGGACGTGGGCGAAGCGGCGTTCCAGGACGTCGATGTCATCGAACAGGGAGTAGGAATAGAAGATGCCGTCCCCTTCGGACCAGAAGTAGCCCTTGCCACGGCTGCGGACCAAGTTCGCCGTGCGCCATAGTCCAAGCCCCCAGATCATTCGCTTGACCACCCGCAGCCCCGGCGAGCCCTGACCAAACACGTTTGCGTCAGACACCATGACGGCGACTTTCGCCACACGGCAATACTCCTCCAGCGCGCGCCTGGGGTAGCGAAGGTGGTGGAGAATCCCGAACGAGCAGACGATGTCGATGCTGCGGTCCGGAAACGGAAGGCAAGACGCGTCGCCATAGATCAACTGTGCCGGCGCCAGCCCCCACTTCTCGACGCTCGCGCGGCGCAGTGCCGGGCTCGGCTCGATACCGTGGAGTTCGAGCGTCGGGAACGCGTCGCGGATCATGGACAGGGCGCGACCGGTCCCCGCCCCTACATCGAGCAGCGACTGGACGGGCTGCCACCGCATGAAGCCCATCAACATCGACAAGGGCAGGTCGTGCAGACCCTGACCGCCTGGCGCCGGGTCAAGTTGCCGGACACCTTGCTCGGCGTAATACGCTAGCTGGAGCTCCCGTTCGGGGCGATCGACGGTCATTCGGTCCGGGGCCTCGCGCGACGTTAGTCAGTAACGGTCGCACTCAAGCCCAATTGCGCCCGTCGGCGCAACCACTGACTGGGCCGGTAGCGGTCGTCACCGGTGATCGCCTGCGTCCGGACCAGAATCTCGTGGCACTCGCGCACGCCCAGCCAGTCGGCCAGCGCCAGCGGTCCACGCGGATAGTTGAGCCCGAGAGTCATGGCCGTATCCACGTCGGCCGCCGAGGCAATGCCGATCATCGCCATTTCACACCCGAGGTTGGCGATCATCGCGCACATGCGCTGCGCGATGAACCCGGGCGAGTCCTTGATCGCGGTGACCTTGGTGCCGCTCTTCGCCAGAAGTGCAGCGACCGCGTCTAGGGCCGTGGCACCGGGCGCGGCCATGATCGTGACCCGCCGGCCGACATCGCCGGTCAGGTCCACTGCCACGGTACGCGCGGGATCAAGTCCGCGCGTCACCGCGACGGTGGTGCAATCATCACCCAGTGGTGCGACGAGGATCGGACTCTTGCCGTCATCGGCGGCCAGGACCCGACCGCCAGCGGTCCGCACCACTTCTTCGAGCTTCGGCCGCGCATCCGCCAGGACCACCGCAGCGGCTGGCGCGACTCCAGGCGCGTGATCGGCGCCGGGATCGACCTTCTGGCCCTTGTCGTCGTAGCCATACCAGCCACCGCCGGTCTTGCGGCCGAGGCGGCCGGCATGGAACAGCCCCTCGTGATAGGGGCTGGGCGTCATGCGCCGGTCATGGAAGAAGCCCTCATAGATGATGCGCCGCGCGGGGAAGTTCACGTCGATCCCCGTGAGGTCCATCAATTCGAACGGTCCCATCCGGAAGCCGCAGGTGTCGCGCATCACCGCATCGATCTGCGACGGCGTCGCCCGCCCTTCCTGAAAAATGCGCAGCCCTTCGGTGCCAATCGCCGTGCCACCGAGATTGACCAGGAAGCCGGGCGTGTCGCCGACCACCACCGGCACCCGCGTCTGGCGTTTGCCCAACGCGACCATCGCGGCAACCGTCTCGGGGGAGGTGTCAGCCGCACGGATGACCTCGACCAACTTCATGAGCGGCACAGGATTGAAATAGTGCATGCCGCAAACCCGACCGCGGTGCTTCAGCCCGCGCGCGATCGAGGCGATTCGGATCGATGACGTATTCGAGGCCAGGATCGCGTCGGCCGACACCACCGCCTCGAGTTCGGCAAAGAGCTTGCGCTTGACCTCGAGGTCCTCGAACACCGCTTCGACCACCACGTGGCAGCCCTTGAGATCGTCGAGACCGGTCGCGGCGACCAGATTCCGCTCCGCCACGGAGAGGTCAGCGTCGGAGAGCCGACCCTTCGCCACCAACCCCTTCAAGGTGTCGAGGATCGCGGTGCGCGCGCGCTCCGCGCCGCCCGGTGCGGCGTCGAACATGACGGCCTTCATGCCGCCCTGGGCCGTCACTTGCGCGATCCCGCGCCCCATCGCGCCGGTCCCCACAACGCCCACGACAAGATCGGGCCGATTCACGTCGAGGCTCATGTGCGCTCCGTCACTTGCTCGGAAAGCCCGCGCCGGCCAGCGCCGTCGCGATCTCGTCCAGTGTCGCGGGATCGTCGATCGTCGCCGGCATCTTCCAGGGCTGCCGGTCGGCGATCTTCTGCATGGTGCCGCGCAGGATCTTGCCAGAACGCGTCTTGGGCAATCGCGCGACGACGATGGCCATCTTGAAGAACGCGACCGGCCCGATGCGCTCGCGCACCAGCTTCACGACGTCGCCGGTCACTTCGCCCGGCGCGCGCGCCGCACCAGTTTTCAGCACGACGAAGCCGAGGGGCACCTGACCCTTGAGCTCATCGGCGACACCAATCACCGCGCACTCCGCGACGTCGGGATGCGCTCCCAGCGCCTCTTCCATCTGCCCGGTGGAGAGTCGGTGGCCGGCCACATTGATCACGTCGTCGACGCGCGTCATCACCGAGACGTAGCCATCGGTGTCGATCACGCCGGCGTCGCCGGTCTTGTAGTAGCCGGGATACTCGGCGAGGTAGGACTGGTGGAACCGCTCTTCGGCATTCCACAGCGTGGGGAACGTGCCCGGCGGCAAGGGCAGCCGTGCGGCAAGGGCCCCGACCTCGCCCGCCTTCATCGGCTTGCCGGCCTCGTCGAGCACCTCGAGATGCCAGCCGGGCGACGGCACTGACGTCGATCCCGGCTTCACCGGCATCGGCTCCAGCCCCTGGAAGTTGCCGCAGATCGCCCAGCCGGTTTCGGTCTGCCACCAGTGATCGACGATCGGCACGCCCAGCAGCTTCTGCGCCCACTCGATCGTCGGTGGATCGCCACGTTCGCCCGCGAGGAATAGCGTGCGGAACTTCGAGAGGTCGTAGCGGCTGAGCAACTTGCCTTCGAAGTCTTCCTTCTTGATCGCGCGGAACGCGGTCGGCGCGGTGAACAACGCCACGGCCTTGTGCTCGGAGATCACCCGCCAGAACGCACCGGCATCCGGTGTGCCGACCGGCTTGCCCTCGTAGAGGATCGTGGTCGCGCCGTGGATCAGCGGGCCATAGACGATGTAGCTGTGGCCCACGACCCAGCCGACATCCGACGCGCACCACCAGATCTCACCGGGTTCGACGCCGTAGAGGTTCTTCATCGACCAGGCGAGCGCCACCGCGTAGCCGCCATTGTCGCGCACCACGCCCTTGGGCTGACCGGTCGTTCCCGACGTGTAGAGGATGTAGAGCGGATCGGTGGCCTTCACCGGCACGCAATCGTGCGGTGCGGCCGCCGCGACCGCCGTCGGCCAGTCGAGATCGCGGCCCGCCACCAGCGTGGCCTCCGCCTGCGGCCGTTGCAGCACCAGGCACCGCGGCACCTTGTGGCGGGCGAGCGCGATCGCCTCGTCGAGCAGCGGCTTGTAGGCGACGATGCGGCCCGGCTCGATGCCGCAGGACGCTATCAGCACGAGCTTCGGTTGGCAGTCGTCGATGCGAGTCGCGAGTTCGGCCGCGGCAAAACCACCGAACACGACGGAGTGGACGGCGCCCAGACGCGCGCAGGCCAGCATGGCCATGGCCGCTTCAGGGATCATGGGCATGTAGACGATCACCCGATCACCGCGACCCACTCCTTGGGCGGCGATGGCGCCGGCCAGCCGCGCGACCTCATCGCGCAATTGCCGGTAGCTGTAGGCGCGCTTGGTGCCTGTGACCGGCGAATCGTAGATCAGTGCCGTCTGTTCGGCCCGCCCGCCTGCGACATGACGGTCGAGGGCATTGTGGCAGGTGTTGAGCTCTGCGCCGGGAAACCACCGGTAGAAGGGCAGCCGCGAGTCGTCGAGCACGCGATCCCAGCGGCGCGTCCATTCGATGGCTTCCGCCTGCTCCGCCCAGAAGCCGGAGGGGTCGCGCAGCGAGCGCTCATACAGCGCCCGATAGGTGTCGCCCAGGGCCATATATCCTCTCCGAGTCCTCAGTGCTGCGTCAGGCGCTCTTGATGCGTCATCATCCGCACGGGCACAATACCCCGAAAGGTCGGAGATCGCGGGCATGGCGAAGGGCAAGTCGGCGGGAGGCGGACGCGGCAAGGGCGCGGGTCGGAAATCCGGCAAACGGCCGCGCAAGCCGCCCGCGCGGAAGACGGCGAAGGCGGTCAAGCGGCCCCAGCTCGCGAAGCCGATCGCGCGCGTCGCTCCACGGCGCCCGGTCAAGGCGCGCGCCTCGGTCCAGCGTCTGGCCGCGCCCCGCCCGACGACTCACAAGCCGGCCGCTCCCCGTCACAACATCTATGAGCGCGACCTCGAAAGAAACGCGGCGAACTACGCCGCCCTCACACCGCTGCAATTCATCGAGCGAACCGCGAGCGTCTATCCCGACCGCGTAGCGCTGATCCACGGCGCGCGCCGCCAGACCTGGGCGGACACCTGGACGCGCTGCCGCAAGCTCGCCTCGGCGCTTGTACGTGCGGGCATCGGCATCGGCGACACGGTGGCGATCATGGCGCCCAACGTGCCTGAGATGTACGAGGCCCATTTCGGCGTCCCGATGACCGGCGGGATTCTCAACTCGCTCAACACCCGGCTCGATGCCGCCATGGTCGCGTTCATCCTGGACCACAGCGAGACCAAGGTTCTGCTGGTCGACCGGGAGTTCCACCGGGTCGTGGGTGAGGCGCTGAAACTCGCCAAGGTGCGGCCGCTGGTGGTCGACATCGACGATCCGACCTGCGAGGACCGCGCGCCCATCGGCGGCACCACCTACGAAACCTTCATCGCTTCGGGCGACGCGGACTTCACCTGGACGCCGCCCGCGGACGAGTGGAACGCGATCTCGCTCAACTACACCTCCGGCACCACGGGCAATCCCAAGGGCGTCGTCTACTCACATCGCGGCGCCGCGCTCTCGGCCTACGGCAACGCGGTCCAGTGGGGGATGGGTCTGCATCCGACCTACCTCTGGACGCTGCCGATGTTCCATTGCAACGGCTGGTGCTTCCCGTGGACGCTGGCGCTGGTGGCCGGCACGTCGGTTTGCCTGCGCCGGGTCGCGGCCCGGGCCATCTTCGATGCGCTCGCCGATCACGATGTCAGCCATCTGTGCGGCGCGCCCATCGTGATGCAGTTCATCATTGGCGCGGCTCCCGCTGAGCGCCGGCCGCTGGCCCGACGCGTCGAGTTCATGACCGCCGCGGCCCCGCCGCCCGCCGCCGTGCTGGAGGCGCTGGAGCGCGAGAACTTCCGGGTGACGCATGTCTACGGTCTCACCGAGGTCTACGGTCCCGCCACCATCTGCGCCTGGCACGAGGAGTGGGATGCCCTGCCCTCGTCCGAGCGCGCGCGGCTGAAGGCGCGTCAGGGTGTACGCTATACCGCCGAGGATGGCGTCACGGTGATGGACCCTACGACAATGGCCGAAGTGCCGCGCGACGGCACGACGATGGGCGAGGTGATGTTCCGCGGCAACCTCACCATGAAGGGGTATCTCAAGAACCCCGACGCCACGCGCGAGGCGTTTGCCGGCGGATGGTTCCACTCCGGCGATCTGGGCGTCTTGCACGCCGACGGCTACATCGAGCTGCGCGATCGCTCGAAGGACATCATCATCTCGGGCGGCGAGAACATCTCCACCATCGAGGTCGAGGGCGCGATCATGAAGCACCCGGCCGTGGTCAGTGTCGCAGTGGTCGCGAAGCCGGATGAGAAATGGGGCGAGACGCCCTGCGCCTTTGTCGTGCTGAAACCGGGCATGGCCGCCACCGCCGAGGAGATCGTGGCGCATTGCCGCACGCTGCTCGCCGGCTACAAGTGCCCGCGCCATGTGGTGTTTCGCGAACTGCCGATGACCTCGACCGGCAAGGTCCAGAAGTTCGTCCTGCGCGACTGGGCCAAGGCGCTCTGATCCCGACATGATGCCACCACAATCGACGGTTTTTGTGGCGCGGCCCGGTACTGTGCCGGCGTAGCGGCGAACGATGGCGGAACGAGGCTTCCTGATTGCGACGACCAAGGGCGGTGTGCGACCGCTCGGGGTGCGCGGCGAGCCGCTGCATAGTGCCGCCGCTCAGCTGCGCCGCATCGTGCGCCGCCGGTTGGGTGACGCTGCCGCCGATCTGCTGGCCGATCCGCAACCGCACCCCGACGGCGATGGCGTAGACTGGTACGCGACGGGCCAGCCCGGCGTCGTGACGCCGCTCCCCTCCCACCCTCCCGATCGCCGCGCCGACGTGCGGACCGAAGTCGACCGCCAGCTCGTAGCGATCGAGGCGCTCGGCCAGTCGCTCTCGGGTGCGGGCGAAGGCGACGATCGCGGCATCGTCGGCCGTTCGCTGATCCTGGCCGCGCGCCGACCGCCGGACTCATTCATCTATCTGGCCGGCGACCAACCCGTGATCATCGCGTGGGGCTACGAGCCCGCGGCGCTGCCAACCGCCGTGCAGCTCGCGGCGCCGCCGCCACCGCCGCCCGCTCCCCTCGAACGGGCCTCCGTGCTGGCGCCGGATCAGATCACGACCATGCCGCCTGTGCCCGCGATGGCGGTCGGCGTTCCGTGGGGCCGCATGCTGGCCCTCGCGCTGCCGCTGCTGCTCTTGCTCCTGGGAGGTGTCTTCGGGCTGCGGGCCTGCGCGCCTGACGCCGGCATCACGACGCTCGCCACTCGGGAACCGCCACCGCGGCCAACGCCCCCGCCACCACCCGATCCCACTCTGCTGCTCAAGGCGTCGCTTCAGACCGAACAGGCGGCGCAGGCGGCTTTGCGGATCGAGCTCGCCGCCATTGAAGCCGAACTGCGCAACCGCATCGCTGCGTGTCCAAGCGCGGAGCCACCGAAGCCGCCACCGCAGGTCGCGGTTCAACCCCCGCCGCCACCCTCGGCCACGCCGGCACCCCCGGTCACGCCGGCGCCGCAGCGCCCGCCGGCACCGGCGCCCCCGCCCCCGCCGCCGCGCGCCGCACCCGGCGACGATCGGCTGCGCCTACCCGCGCCGACCGCCAACATGTCCTTCATGCAAGGCTGCTGGCGGACCGATCCCTTCTTCCACGACCGCAGTCAGCCCTCCCCCGGCGTTTCAACCTACTGCTTCGATCAGGCGGGGAACGGCCAGCTGGAATGGCGCCGCGGCCGGACGGCCTGCCGCACCCGCGCCTCGGCACGGTTCGAAGGCAGCGCGATGCGCATCCGGGATTCAGACGCGCGCTGCAACGATGGCAGCACCTGGTATGCGGATCAGCTTGTGTGCCGTCGCGGCGCCGACGGCGTCGCACAGTGCAACGGCGACGCGCAGGGCCAATCCGGCCGCGTCACTTGGACCGTCAACCTGCACAAGCTGCCTTAGCGCGGCCTGCTCATGCGGAGTCGCAGGCGCGGCTTCACCCGAGCCGCAGACACTCTAGACGGCCGGGCGGCCCTCCGGCGCGTCAGTGGACGGAGGCGGTGCTCAACCGGGCGATCTGGTCCTTGATCGCGAGCTTGCGCTTCTTCAATTCGTGAATCGCGTCGTCGTCGGGATGAAGTCGCGTCTCTTCCTGGGCGATGGCCTGTTCGAGGGTCCGGTGCCGAGCCTCGAGAGCTGCGCGCTGATCCACGTTGCCCATAGGCGACCTCCAACGTGATGACGGACACTGAAACTGTGACTCCGGACCGGCCGGGAGTCACGCCGATTTGGCCGGGCTCCCGGATTTGTGCACAAGCGGGTATGGTGGGCCATGGCCACCAAGAAACGCCTGATTGTTGGGATTTCCGGCGCCTCGGGCGCGATCTATGGCGTGCGTCTGTTGCAGGCGCTGCGCAAGCTGGCCGTCGAGACGCATCTCGTGCTGTCGCGGACCGCCCAGGTGACGCTGGCACACGAAACGGACTTCAAGGTGACCGACGTCGAGGCACTGGCCAGCGTCGTCCATCGCAACGACGATCTCGCGGCGGCGATCTCGAGCGGTTCGTTCCGCACCGACGGCATGATCGTCGCCCCCTGCTCGATGCGCAGCGTCGGCGAGATGGCGGCCGGGATCGGCTCGACGCTGCTCACGCGCGCGGCCGATGTGGTGCTGAAGGAACGTCGGCGACTGGTGCTGCTGGTCCGCGAGACGCCGCTACATGCCGTCCATCTCCGCAACATGGCGACACTGGCCGACCTCGGCGCGATCATCGCGCCACCGGTTCCCGCCTTCTACAATCGTCCGCGAACGCTCGATGATGTGGTCGACCATACGGTGGGCCGCGTGCTTGACCTGTTCGATCTCGACACCGGCGCACTCAAGCGATGGGGCGAGGACGCCGGACCCAAACCGCGACGCCAGCGCTAGACCGTTTCCGACCCAGAACGCCCAGGTCATCGCGCGGCCTCGTTCGCCGGCTCTCCAACCCAGTTGAGTCCAGCCCGCGCCAACAGACGCTAGGCGGGCCCCACTACCCGTTCGACCTCGGCACGGGCGAACTCCGGGAACGCGGCGGCGGCAATAGTCGCAACCGCCGCCCGATCGCGCGCATCGGGCACCACCCCCAGGCAGAGCGCATAGACGCCGAGATTGCCGACCGCCGCACGCAGCCGCTTGGCCGCGGGTCGATCGCGATCGGCTGGCGGTGTGTGCAGCCGCGCCAGCATCAGCTGTTCGGTGTGCTCGGTGGCAAGCTCCGCATCCGCCACCCGGCGGCGCGCCGCTTCCACCGTTTCCGGCAAGGCGCCGGTCCAGTGGCCCTCGCGCAGCGCGCGGCGGACGGCCCGCAGCGGCACCACGACGCCATCCTGCCACGCCTGGGTCTCGCGCAGGATCGCACGCAGCCGGTCGGCCGTCAGGGTCGGACGGCCGGAAACGCCCAGCCACACACAAAACAGCAGGACATTCACGTCGCACCCGCGCCGGTCCTGGAGGTCCAGGCACGCAGCCGAAACACCCTCGCCGGCATAGAGCTCCAGCGAGAAGTTCCAGAACGGATGGGGCAGGAAATCGGACAGGGGCGCTTCCCTTCGACCGGGCGATTGGGTACACCGCGCAAGCCGGCGTGACCAGCCCGCCGGCGACTCAGGCCCCAAGGGCGCAAGGTCCGGAAGCGGCATGGAAGACACCGAGGCGATCAAGGCGAAGCTCGAGGCGCTGCTCAGCGAACACCGCGACCTCGACGAGATCATCGAGCGCCTGATCGCGACCCCGCCCTTCGACCAGCTTCAGCTGCAACGCTTCAAGAAGCGCAAGCTCATGCTCAAGGACCAGATCCTGCGGCTGGAAAGCCAGCTCATCCCCGACATCATCGCCTGAGGCGCGCCATGGCCAAACGCACCGCATCGCGCCGCAAGGCGGCCGCACCCGTCGTTGGCATCATCATGGGCAGTCAATCGGACTGGCCGACCATGCGTCATGTCGCCGACACACTCACCGCACTCGGGGTTCCGTTCGAAACCAGGATCGTTTCGGCGCACCGAACGCCTCGCCGCATGGTCTCCTACGCGGGCTCCGCGCAACGCCGTGGCCTCAAGGTGATCGTCGCCGGGGCCGGGGGCGCGGCCCACCTGCCAGGCATGACCGCGTCGCTCACGTCCCTGCCGGTGCTGGGCGTGCCGATGGAGAGCGCGGCCCTCAAGGGCATGGATAGTCTCCTGTCGATCGTCCAGATGCCGCCCGGCATTCCCGTGGGCACACTCGCCATCGGACGCGCCGGCGCCATCAATGCGGGCCTGCTCGCCGCCAGCATCGTCGGCCTCTCGAGTCCGGCGATTGCGCGTGCCGTGGCGCGTTGGCGAGCGGCGCAAAGCGCGGCGGTGACCCGCGCGCCGCGCGACGAGCCCGCACCCGCCGTCAAACCGTGAGCGTGCGCCCTGCCCCGCTGCCGCCGGGATCGACCATCGGCATCCTGGGCGGCGGTCAGCTCGGCCGCATGACTGCACTTGCCGCAGCGCGGCTTGGCTACCGCTGCCACATCTTCGCTCCTGAAGCGGACTCACCGGCCGCGCTGGTGGCGGCGGCGCACACGCGGGCGGACTTCGACGATCACGCGGCGCTCCGCGGGTTCGCGGCAGCCTGCGATGTCGTCACCTATGAGTTTGAGAATGTGCCGGAAGAGGCGGTCCTCGCCTGCGCCGACGCCACGCCCGTGCGGCCCGGCGCCAACGCGATCCATTTCGCCCAGCACCGGCTGCGCGAGAAGGACTTCTTTCGACGTCACGGCATCGGCACCGCCGAATACCAGCCTGTTACAAGCGACGCCGAACTCGCCGCCGCGACCCTGTTCCCCGGAATTCTGAAGACCTGCCGCGACGGCTATGACGGCAAGGGCCAGGCCCGGGTGGGGGACCGCGCCGCGCTCGTCGCCGCCTGGGCTTCACTGGGGCGCCGCCCTTGCATTCTGGAAGCCACAGTCGATTTCGCCTGCGAGGTCTCGGCCATCGTGGCGCGCGGCCTTGATGGCGCCGCGCGCTGCTTTCCGATCGGCATCAACGCGCATCGCGACGGCATCCTGCGGACCACGACGGTGCCCGCTGATCTCGCGCCGGCCATCGTGGCGCAAGCCGAAGCGGCGGGACTGGCCCTCGCCCGCGCCCTCGATCTGGTGGGCCTGGTGGCGCTGGAGTTGTTCGTCACGCGCGATGGCCGCGTGCTCGCCAACGAAATGGCGCCGCGGCCGCATAACTCAGGGCACTGGACAATGGATGCCTGCGCGACCAGCCAGTTCGAGCAGTTCGTGCGCGCGATCTGCGGCCTGCCGCTGGGGCCCGTCGACGTGCTGACGCCGTCCCGGATGGAGAACCTGATCGGCGATGACGTCGCGCGCTGGCCCGCCCTGCTATCCGATCCTGCCGCGCGCCTGCACCTCTATGGCAAGGCCGAGGCCCGGCCCGGCCGCAAGATGGGCCACGTCAACTTCCTGCGCGCGCCGTCCCCGGGGACATCCAGCCCCTGACGCGGGCCTTCACCTTCTCGATGGTCATCACATCCTCGATGCGACGATCGAGGAAGGCCCAGGTCTTCTCGTGCCCCGCCGAGCGATCATTCACCCAATGCAGGGTCGTGGCCGAAAGCACGCCGCCCAGAATCGCGCGCTTGGTGTAGAAGTTGAAATCTGCGCTGGTGTCGCCCGCGGCGTACCAGATCGCGTCGACGGTATCGTAAAGCAGCTTCAGCCCGAGCCCCGCCTGCGTCGGCAGCGCAAGGAACGCCAGCGCCCGCCGTACCGCCTCGGGCGCCCCACCGTGGGTCTCGAGGCGCGTGCGCACGCCCAGCCGGATGCGCTCCCGGATCTTGAGACGCCCGACGCCCGCGGCCTCCATGTCCCGGACCGTCCGCAAATCGGCGCGCCGGCTGGCGAAGGCAAGCACCTGGCCTGGACCGCCGGGGAAAAGCCGGTCCGCCTCGCCTTCAGGCAGCCCAAGGCCACTGGCCGCGGTCGCGAGGGCCGCCCGGGTCCAGCCGGAGAAGGCCGCCTCGCCCAGCAAGGCATCCACAAGCCCGTCGCGCGCGCTGGTATCAGGGTCGGTCGGTGGGGGTTCCAAGGGCTCCATAAAGCCAATATAGGGGCGGCCCCGGGGCTTCCCAAGGCCGATGCCCCATGATAGGAACCGCGCCCTTGAGGGGGGAAACCCCGGCCCCAACGTGCTTCGAAGGAGAGCGGTCGTCTTGCAGGTAATGGTCCGCGAGAACAACGTCGATCAGGCGCTGCGCGTCCTGAAGAAGAAGATGCAGCGCGAGGGGATCTTCCGCGAGATGAAGCTGCGGCGTAACTACGAGAAGCCGAGCGAGCGCCGGGCGCGCGAGCGGGCCGAGGCCATCCGCCGCACGCGCAAGCTGATGCGCAAGCGCATGGAGCGCGAAGGCTACTAGAGCGCTTCCGGCCGAGGTGGAGTCGCTGACGCGGTTTCTTCTCCCCGGATACAGCCAATTCGCGAAGCCTCGTCGTCGGAAAGACCCGAGGCCCGCCGCGACCCCAGCCCCCGGTATCCCCGGGGGTTTTTCGTTGCCGTGAGCCCGCCTCAGGCCACGAACCGGCCGATCGCCTCTTCCAGCCCCGGCACGTCGCGCACCTCGGCGTCGGCCGTGCCCCATTCATCGCGCGGTCCCTGACGACGGTGCCGACCGGAGCGCAACAGGATCGCCGCCATGCCAAGTTGCCGCGCGGGCGCGATGTCGTTGTCGATCCGGTCGCCAACCATCACGCAGTCCGCCGGGGCGACACCCAGCACCTCGGTCACCGCCAGGAACGCGCTCGGGTCCGGTTTGCGCGCGCCTTCCCGGCCGGAGAGATGCAGCGCCGAGAAATGCCGCAGGATCCCCGCGCGCTCCAGCCGTTCGCGCGCCCGCGCGGGCTGATTGGCGACGATGCCCAGCCTAAGGCCTTGCCCGACCAACCGATCGAGCAGCCCGTCCATTCCCGGCCGCAATTGGAAAACCTCAAGATCGGACAGGATCGCGCGAACCCGGGCGCGCACGCGCGCCACCGTGGTGGGTTCGCCGCCGCAGAGCGTCTCGACCATATGCGCATAGGCGTCGGGCGCGTGCGCCTCGACCGCCGCATCCGAGGCGGCATCGAGCTCGGTCTGGCCGATCGGGATGCCTTCAAGCCCGCAGGCCGAGGCGATCGCGCCATCGACCGCGATCTCCCACGCGAATTCGGTGTCGAGCGGGCCGCCCACGTCGAACAGCACGACGCGGCGCGGCATGGCGGCGCCCCCGCCCTCCGCCGGTCAGTGCGAGGAGCCGGAGAGCGCCTTCACGATGGCGTCGCACATCGCCTTGGCGTCGGCGAACAGCATCATGGTGTTGTCGCGGAAGAACAGCTCGTTCTCGACGCCGGCGTAGCCCGACGACATGCCTCGCTTCACGAACAGCACGGTCTGGGCGCGGTCGACCTCCAGGATGGGCATCCCGTAGATCGCGCTTTGCGGGTCGGTCTTGGCCGCCGGGTTGGTGACGTCGTTGGCGCCGATCACGAAGGCGACATCGGTGCTGGCGAAGTCGCGGTTGATGTCGTCCAGCTCGAAGACCTCGTCGTACGGCACGTTCGCCTCGGCCAGCAGGACGTTCATGTGGCCAGGCATGCGGCCGGCAACCGGATGGATCGCATAGCGCACCGTCACGCCCGACTTCTTCAGGAGGTCCGACATCTCGCGCAGCGCGTGCTGGGCCTGCGCCACGGCCATGCCGTAGCCCGGCACAATGATGACGGAGCCGGCGTTCTGCATCAGGAAGGCCGCGTCCTCGGCCGAACCCGCCTTCACCGGCCGGTCGTTCTTGCCGGCAGCGGCGGCGGCGCCCGCCGCATCGGTGCCGAACCCGCCCAGGATCACGTTGAAGATCGAGCGGTTCATGCCCTTGCACATGATGTAGCTCAGGATCGCGCCCGACGCGCCGACCAGCGCGCCGGTGACGATCAGCGCGGTGTTCGAGAGCGTGAAGCCGATGCCCGCCGCCGCCCAGCCCGAGTAGGAGTTCAGCATCGACACCACGACCGGCATGTCCGCGCCGCCAATCGGCAGGATCAGGAGGAACCCCAGCAGCAGCGAGAGCACGATCAGCAGGATGAAGGCCGCGGGATGGCCGCGCATCGCGAACCAGACCAGCAGAGCAACCAGCGCGACCCCGAGCAGGGCGTTCAGGAGATGTTGCCCGCGGAAGATCAACGGCGCGCCGGAGACCAGTCCCTGGAGCTTGGCGAAGGCCACGATGGAGCCGGTGAAGGTTACGGCACCGATGGCGGTGCCCAGCCCCATCTCGATCAAGCTCGCGGTCTTGATCTTGCCGGGGGCGCCCAGACCGAACGCGTCGGGCGAGACGAACGCGGCCGCCGCCACGAACACCGCCGCCAGACCGACCAGCGAATGGAAGGCCGCGACAAGCTGCGGCAGTGCCGTCATCTGGATGCGCAGCGCCACGACCGTGCCGACCGATCCGCCGACCAACAGGCCGGCCACGATCAACCAGGGCGACACGACACCCGGCGTCAGCACGGTGACGCCGATGGCGATCACCATGCCCACGATGCCGAACAGGTTGCCGCCGCGCGCGGTCTCGGGCGAGCTCAGCCCACGCAGCGACATGATGAAAAAGATCGCCGCGATCAGATAGCCGTAGGCGGCCAGGTCCTGGGTCATCTCAGCGCTCCGCCTACTTCTTCACCGGCTGCTTTTTCTTGAACATCGAGAGCATGCGATGCGTCACGATGAAGCCGCCGAAAATGTTCACCGCTGCCAGCGCCACCGCGATCGCGCCGAACAGCTGCGCGGCGCCGAGCCCCTTGAGGCCGGCCGCCAGAAGCGCGCCCACGATGATCACCGACGAAACCGCGTTGGTGACGGCCATCAGCGGCGAGTGCAGCGCGGGCGTCACCCGCCACACGACGTAGTAGCCGACGAAACACGCCAGCGCGAAAATCGTGAGCAACGCCACGAACGGCATGTGCCCATCGGGCAAGCCGGCCACATTCAGCGCCGCCTGGTCGGTGATCTGCTGAGCCACACCCCGCAGGTTCGAGGCGAGCTCCTGTGCCTGGCTCGCGAGCTTGGCGGCCTGACCGGCGAGTTTGTCGTCCATCGGCGTCCCTCTCCTACTGCGCCAGCGCGGGATGCACGACCTGTCCGTCGCGCGTGACGAGCGTGCCTTTCACAACCTCGTCGTTGAGATCGATGCGGATCGCCTTGGTCTCCTTGTCGACCATGGGCGTCACGAAGTTGAGCAGGTTGCGGGCAAACAGCGCCGACGCGTCGGTCGGAAGCTCGGCCGGCAGGTTGGCCGGCCCGACGAGCGTGACGCCGTGCTTCACCACGACCTTGCCGAACTCCGACAGCGGGCAATTGCCGCCCTGCTCGACCGCCATGTCGACGATCACTGAGCCGGGTTTCATCGAGCGCACCATGTCCTCGGTCACCAGAACTGGCGCCGTGCGGCCCGGAATCAGCGCGGTGGTGACCACGATGTCCTGCGCCTTGATGTGCTCGGCCACAAGGGCGGCCTGCTTCGCGCGATACTCCGCGCTCATCTCCTTGGCATAGCCGCCGGCGGTCTCGGCGGCCTTGAATTCCTCGTCCTCGACGGCGATGAACTTGCCGCCAAGTGACTGCACCTGCTCCTTCGTGGCCGGTCGCACGTCCGTCGCGGAAACCACCGCCCCCAGACGTCGCGCCGTCGCGATGGCCTGCAGGCCCGCGACACCGACACCCATGATGAAGGCGCGGGCCGGCACAAGCGTGCCCGCCGGCGTCATCATCTGCGGCATGATGCGACCGAAGCTGTTGGCGGCGACCAGCACCGCCTTGTAGCCAGCGAGGTTCGCCTGGCTGCTGAGAATGTCCATCGACTGCGCGCGGGTGATGCGCGGGATGAGCTCCAGCGCGAAGGCGACCACGCCGCGCCGCGCGAGGTCGGCGACCAGCTCCCGGTTGGAGAGCGCGCCCAGCGGCGACATCAGCATCTGGCCGGGCCGCAGCAGGGACAACTCGTCGTGCCCCTCATCCGCCGACATCGGACGCTGGACCTTGAACACCGCATCCGCGGACGCGATGGCGCTTGCAGCGTCGGGCGCGATGGTCGCCCCGGCATCCACATAGGCCTGATCCAGCAGCGCGGCGGCCGCGCCGGCACCGGACTCCACGACCAGCTCGGCGCCCAGCGCCCGAAGCTTTTTCACGGTCTCCGGCGTCGCGGCCACGCGGGTCTCGTGCGGCCGGCGTTCTTTGACGATGGCAATTTTCATGGGGCGCGAAGTTCGTTGGTGACGCTGGGAGTTCGTTTGCACTGCAACATGCACAGGGGCCGGTTCTTTGCCAAGCCGCAATTTGGCGCTCCGTCCCCGGGTCCGAAGACGCGATATCCTCGGGTCGCGCGCCGGTGTATGGCGGGACCATGACCCAGCGACCCGCCCTGCTCACGGGCTTCAACTTCACCAAGGGCGTTCACGCGCTCCTCTCCGAAGCCTACGACCTTGTGGGGCACCTCGACCGGCCCGAGCCCGCACTGGTGACTCCCGCGCTTGCCGGGCGCGTTCAGGGGCTCGTTACAACCGGCAGCGTTGGCGTCAGCGCCGCGCTGATGGACGCGCTCCCCCGCTTGTCGATCGTGTGCTGCTATGGCACCGGTTACGAGCGCATCGATCTGGAGGCCGCGCGCAAGCGATCGATCGCGGTCACCCATGGCGAGGGCGCCAACGCGCCCGATGTCGCCGAAATGGCGGTCGGCATGTTGATCGCGTCGCATCGGCGGATCGTGCGCGGCGACCGCTTGATCCGCGCCGGCGGCTGGACCGAACGCATCCCCAATCGTTTCGGCGCCGTCGCCGGGTTGACCGGTGCGCGCATCGGCATTCTGGGGCTTGGCGCGATCGGCCTGGAGTTCGCCCGTCGGATGGCCGGCTTCGGCGTTGAGATCGGCTACCACAATCGGCGCAAGCGGGCCGACGTGGCCTTCCCCTACTTCGACACGCCCATGGCGCTCGCGACCTGGTGCGATCACCTGATCGTCTGCCTGCGTTCGGATGCCTCGAATCGGCACATCGTGAACGCCGAACTCCTGAAGGCGCTGGGACCGCGCGGGCATCTGTTGAACATCTCGCGCGGCTGGGCGGTCGACGAGGCGGCGCTGGCCGAGGCTCTGCGCACCGGCACGATCGAGGGCGCGGCGCTGGATGTGTTCGACGAGGACACGCGTGTCCCCGCCGATCTGCTGATCCGCGAAAACATCGTCATGACACCGCACTTCGCGGGTGGCACGGAGCACTCGATCAAGCGCATGTCGGCGCTTGTGCGGGCCAATCTCGACGCCCACTTCGCCGGCAAGCAGCCGGTGACGTCCGTGCCCGAACTGCGCGATCTCGTCAGCCGGCCGCGTCCCGCCCGATAGACACTGGCGGATCGCGTCGCACCGCTGGCACACGGCGCCAGATGTCATGCCAGGCCCGCAACGCCGAGGGATAGCGGCGCAGCTCGGTCCACAGGCTGTAGGCGCGCTCCACATCGCGCGCCTCGTACCCCCAGGCCTCGATGCCCTCGGCCCGCGCCATCCAGACCGCACGATCGAGATGGAAACGCTGCGACACGATGAGCAGTCGGCGCTGTCCGTAGACGTCGCGCGCGCGCAGGACCGAGTCGCGTGTGCGAAGACCCCACACATCGGCATGGATGCGGTCGGCGGGTATCCCGCGCGCCTCGAGGCCCGCCCGCATCGCCGTCGGTTCGTCTTGCGCCACGTCCCGGCCGTCGCCGCTGACCAGCACGTGGCGCAGCCGGCCAGCGCGCCACAACTCGGCAACCGCGTCGAGCCGGTGTTGCAGGTAGACGTTCGGACCGCCCTCCGGCCCGATCGGCGCCGCGCCCAGCAGGAGCGTCACCTCGACTTCTGTCACGCGACCGAGGTCGCGCGTGATGAAGGGCGCACTGAGTGCGGCGAGTCGGCGCTCCGCAAACCACGCCGTGGCCACGCCGAGCACCGCGGAGAGCGCGATGACGCCGACGATGAGGCTTGCGATCTTCACGCCCGATGCCTTGAACGCCGTCCGGCCCGCCTATAGAGGCTTGGCCTCCTTGTCGTTCCAGCACAGGTCCGCCGCATGCCCCGTCTCTCCACCGCCGAAGCTGCCGTCGAAGCCCTGCTGCGGCACGGCATCGACACCGTCTATGCGCTGCCCGGGCTGCACAGCGATCCGCTGTTCGACGCCTTCTACCACGCCGCCGACCGGCTGCGCGTCATCCACCCGCGCCACGAACAGACCGCGGCCTACATGGCACTGGGCGCCGCGCTTGCCACCGGCAAGCCGCAGGCCTTCGCCGTCGTTCCGGGGCCGGGCCTGCTCAACGCCGGCGCCGCGCTGCTCACGGCCTACGGCATGAACGCACCGGTGATCGCGCTGGTCGGCCAGATCCCGCAGGTCGATATCGATCGCGGTCACGGTCACCTGCACGAGATCCCCGACCAGCTCGGCCTCCTGCGCCATCTCACCAAGTGGGCCGCCCGCATTCGTGCGCCGCACGAGGCGCCGGCGCTGGTCGCCGAGGCGGTGCACCAGGCGACGACGGGCCGCCCTCGGCCCGTGGCGCTCGAATGCGCGCTCGATACCTGGGCCAAGAAGAGCGCGGTCGAGTTCCCCTCGATGCCGCTGCCCCGTCCGGTCGACGCGATCGATGACGAAGCGGTCGAGGCGGCGGCCCGTCTGCTGGGCGCCGCCGAACGGCCGGTGCTTGTGCTGGGAGGCGGCGCGCAGGGCGCCGCAGCGGAAGTCCGCGCACTCGCCGAGATGCTGGAGGCGCCCGTCATCTCGTATCGGCGCGGTCGCGGCGTGATGCCGGACTCCCATCGGCTCGCCGTCAACATGCCGATTGGCCACCGGCTGTGGCGCACGACGGACGCGGCGCTCGCGATCGGCACGCGCTTTTTCGTGCAGAACAGCCAATGGGGTGTCGATGCCAGCCTCAAGGTCGTGCGCGTCGACGTCGATCCCGACGAACCCGAGCGTCTGCGCAAGCCCGACGTGGCGCTGGTGGGCGATGCCGCGCCGCAATTGCGGGCGCTGCTTGCGGCCCTGCCGAAGCACAATCGTGCGCGCGCGCGCCGGGACTCGGAGCTGGCCGATCATCGCGCCTGGATGACCGAGCGCCTCTCGCGCCTGGAGCCGCAGGCCGGTTACCTGCGCGCCATCCGCGCGGCACTTCCCACCGACGGCATCTTCGTGGACGAGGTCTCCCAGATCGGCTTCGCCTCGCGCGTCGCGCTCCCCATGGAACTGCCCAGGACGTTCTTGTCGCCCGGCTACCAGGACAATCTCGGCTGGGGTTATGGCACGGCGCTTGGCGTCAAGGCGGCGATGCCTCACCGGAAGGTGCTGTCCATCGCGGGCGATGGCGGCTTCCTCTATCAGATGGGCGAGCTCGCCACGGCCGTACGTCACAATCTGGCGGTCGTGGTCGTGGTGTTCGACAATGGCGCCTTCGGCAACGTCCGGCGTATCCAGCAGGACCGCTACGGCAACCGCCTCATCGCCTCGGATCTCGCCAACCCCGATTTCGGCCAGCTCGCCCGCAGCTTCGGCATCGCGCATTGGCGCGCCGACACGCCGGAGACGCTGGAGAAAGCGCTGAAGGAGGCCTTCGCCCTCGACGCGCCGGCCCTCGTCTGGGTGAAGCATGGCGACGTGCCGAGCCCGTGGGACATGATCATGATGCCGAAGGTGCGCGGCTGATCAGGCGCGCAGCGCGTCCAGAACCTGGGCAAATCCGGTGCGACAGGTGAAGCCGATATCACGCGCGATCTTGGACGCGTCGTAGACCCGGTCGATCGAGTCGAACATCGTCCAGCCCCTCCGGGCATAGAGCGCGGGATAGTCCGGAAAGTACCGCGCCACCACCGCGGGCGCGTTGTCGATCAGCTCGGCACCGTCCGCCGGCGAGAACGGCGTCGGGGCAGACACGATGTAGGTGTCGAAGCCAACGCGTGGCGCGGCCGCGAGCGCCACCAGATGAGCCTCTGCCGCGTCATCGACCGTGAGGCGGCGAAACAGGAACTCGTTCGCCTTGGTGTTCTCCGCCGACTGGGCGATGGCATGCGCCATGTCATCCTCCTCGGGAAAGAACCTCGAGGTGCGCAGCAAAAGCACCGGCAGGCCATGCAGCGCATGGACCAACCGGCACATATCCTCGGCCGACCGCTTGGTCACACCGTAAATGTTGCGTGGCTCCAGCGGGGTCATGCTCTCATCAAGCCAGGCCGCCGCACGGGCACCTCCGACCTTTCCGGCGCGAATGCGGCGCGAGATCATGAGCGACGTGGTCGAGGTGAAGACGAACCGGTCGACCGTTCCGGCGGCGACCGCCTCCTCAAGAAGATTGAGCGTGCCCTGCACGTTCACGGCCACGAAGTCCGTCGCGGAGTGGGTGGCCACCTGCGGCTTGTGCAGGGCGCCCGCATGGACGATCGCATCGATCTCACGGCCCCGGATGACCTCGCGCACCAGGCCCCGATCGACCACAGAGCCCACCACGTCCGTCGCGGGCCCCGGCGCCGGGTCGAGCCCCACCGCGCTGTGCCCGGCGCGCCGCAGGAGTGGCACCAGGGTCCGACCCAGCCACCCCGAGGATCCCGTTACCAAGACGTTCATCCCGACTCACTCGGTGCCAGTCCTGCCTCACGCAAGGCGACGCCCTGCTGCCGCGCCAACGCGTCACTGTCGAACCCGTCGATCAGTTCCTCGAACAGGCGGTGCCAGTTGATCGAGGCGCGGAGGTGGATGAACACGCTGCCGAGCCCGATGGCAGCGCGATCCATGAAGACGAACTCGCGCGGCGGGCGCACGCCGCCCATCTTGCGCAGCTCGGCGAAGACCTCGCGCGCGACATCCCGCCCATAGCCCTGGGCGATGCCCTCAGTCAGCCGGCGCACCCGGTCATCCATCAACGGTCCATACAGGAACGCCGCCCATCGGTTCAGCACCGTGATCGTCTCGCGCGACAGATCGCGAAAACCCCAATCTTCATAAGCGGCAACCGCGCGCGCCGTGTCGTCGGTCATCAGCGCGCGATAGAGCTCGATCGAGCCATGAACGAAGCGCGGCGGAAAGATCCGCACGCAGCCGAAATCCAGAAGATTGACGCTTCCGTCGGGGCGCACCGTGTAGTTGCCGAGATGCGGGTCGCCATGGATCGCGCCGTAGCGGTAGAGCGGCACATACCAGGCGCGGAACATCGCGACCGCGAGCGCGTCCCGCTCCTCCTGCGCACGCTCCTTCCAGTCGAGCAGCCGCCCGCCCTCCAGCCATTCCATCGTGAGCAAGCGGTCGGTTGAGAGTTCCGGCACCGTGGCGGGCACATGCACCGCGGGCTCGCTGGCGAGGATCGCGCGATAGAGCGCGGCGTGTCGGGCCTCGCGGCGATAGTCCAGCTCCTCGCGCAGTCGCTCGGCGATCTCGGTGTGGATCTCGTCCGTGCGGATCGCGGGATCAAGGCGTTGGCCGACCGAAAAGACGACCTTGAGCTGGTTGAGGTCGGCCTCGAGCGCGGAGGCCATGTCCGGATACTGGAGTTTGCAGGCGATGGCGCGCCCGTCCGGCAGCGTCGCGCGATGGACCTGCCCAAGGGACGCAGCAAAGCTCGCCTGCTTGTCGAAGCTCGCGAATCGTTCCAGCCAGGCCGGGCCCAGCTCCGTCGTCATGCGCCGCTTCACGAAGGGCCAGCCCATCGCCGGCGCGTCGGCCTGAAGCTGGGTGAGCTCCCGGGCATACTCGGGCGGCAGCGCGTCGGGGATCGTCGCCAGGAGCTGCGCGGCCTTCATCAGCGGGCCCTTCAGCCCGCCCAGCGCCGCCGCCAGATCGGCCGCGTGGCGATCGCGATCGAGCCCGAGACCAAGGTAACGCTGGCCGGCGAGCCGCGCCGCCAGCCCGCCCACCGAGCTGCCGACGCGGACATAGCGACCGAGCCGGCCTCCGAGACGATCGCTTTCCGGGTCGGCCACGCGCTACAGCGTCTCGAGTTCGTCGATCAGGCCCGACACCACGTCGAGGCCGCGATCCCAGAAGGCCGGATCGCTGGCGTCGAGTCCGAACGGCGCCAGCAGTTCTTTGTGCCGATTCACGCCGCCGGCGCGCAGCATGTTGAGATACTTCGCCTCGAAACCGGGCAGGCCCGATTTGTAGGCGCCGTAGAGCGAGTTCACGAGACAATCGCCGAACGCGTAGGCGTAGACGTAGAACGGCGAATGAATGAAGTGGCCGATATAGGTCCAGTAGACGCGGTACTCGTCGTCGTAGAGGAACGCGGGCCCCAGACTCTCGGTCTGCACCCCCATCCAGAGGTCGCCGATCTCGTCGGGCGTCAGCTCACCCTTGCGACGGGCGGCGTGAACGCGCTGCTCGAACTCGTAGAACGCGATCTGGCGCACCACGGTGTTCAGCATGTCCTCGACCTTCTGCGCCAACATCGCCTTGCGTGCGCGCCGGTCCGGCGCAGTGGCGAGCAACGACTGGAAGGTGAGCATCTCGCCGAACACCGACGCGGTCTCGGCGAGCGTGAGCGGCGTGTCGGCCATCAGCGCGCCCTGCCCGGCGGCCAGCACCTGATGGACGCCGTGGCCCAGCTCGTGGGCAAGCGTCATGACGTCCCTGATCTTGCCCTGGTAGTTCAGCAGCAGATAGGGATGCGCCGACGGCACGGTGGGATGGGCGAACGCGCCAGGCGCCTTGCCCGGCCGCATCGCGGCGTCGATCCAGGCATTGTCGAAGAAGCGTCGCCCCACCGACGCGAGTTCGGGCGAGAACGCGTTGTAGGCATCGAGCACGATGCGGCTCGCCTCGGGCCACGACACCAACCGGTCGTCGGCCTCCGGCAGCGGCGCGTTGCGGTCCCAATAGGGCATTTTCTCGACGCCGAACCAGCGCGCCTTCATCGAGTAGTAGCGGTGCGACAGCTTCGGATGGGCGCGGCGCACCGCGCTCGCCAGCGCGTCCACGACCTCGTCCTCGACCTGGTTCGCGAGATTGCGCGAGGACTGCGCGCGCGGATACTTGCGCCAGCGATCCTCGATCTCCTTGTCCTTGGCGAGCGTATTGGTGATCAGCGCGAAGGTCGCGACATTGTCGCCCATCACCGAGCCGAACACCTTGGCCGCCTCGCGCCGCACCTCGCCATCGCGGTTGGCGAGTTTGTCGAGAATCTGCGGCTCGGTGAGCTGCTCGCCCCGGAAGGGATAGCGGAGCCGCGCGATGGTTTCGTCGAACAGCCGGCACCACGCGGCGCGTCCCGCGACGTACTTCTCGTGCAGGAGCTTCTCCAATTCGTCGGAGAGCTGGTGCGGCCGGAAGGCGCGGACGTCGCGCAGCCACGGCCCATAATGAGCGAGCGCCGGCGTCGCCAGCATGCGCGCGAGCGCCGCCTCGTCGAGTCGATTGAGCTCCAGAGTGAAGAACACCAGCTTCGTGCCGATGTCGGTCAGCTTCTCCTGCATGTTCTGCGAGAAGCGGCCGCGCTCGGGATCGGCCATGTCACCGGCATAGTGGAGTCCGGAGTAGGAGCCGATGCGGCCGATCAGGTCCTGCAGAGCCTCGTAGGCGGCGATCGCGGCGGCGAGACCCGCGGCATCGAGGCTCCCGACCTTACCCTCGTAGGACGCCGCGAAGGCGGTCGCGCGCTCCGCGGCGGTGGCGAGGTCGCGCTCCAGATCGGGCCCGGCAGGGCTGGAATAGAGGTCGGTCAGGTCCCAGGTCGGCAGCTCGGACGTCGTCGCCGTCATTCAGGCACTCCGTTGTCGCTTGAATATGGGGTGGCGCCGGCGCGCCGCCAAGCGCGACGCGCGCCTACAGGCGATTGTAGTCCTTGAACCAGGCGACGAAGCGGGGAATCCCCTCCTCGACTCCGGTCTTGGGCGTCCAGCCGAACTCGCGCGTGGTCGCGGCGATGTCCGCTGCGGTCTCCAGCACGTCGCCGGGCTCGCTGGGTCGGAGCTCGATCTTGGCCTCGCGGCCGATCGTCTTCTCGAACAGCGCGATCACATTCAGGATGTCGGCGCTTTGGGAGGTCCCGAGGTTGAACAGCCGATGCCCCGGCTCGGCCTGCGGCTTGTCGAGGACCGCCACGGTGCCGGCCACGATGTCGTCGATGTAGCTGAAATCGCGCTTCACGAAGCCGAGATGGTAGAGCGGGATCGTCTCGCCATCGAAAATCGCCTTGGCGAAGATGTAGGGCGACATGTCCGGCCGGCCCCACGGGCCATAGACCGTGAAGTAGCGCAGTCCCGTCAGCTTCATGCCATGCAGCCCGGCATAGGTGCCCGACATCAGCTCGTCGGCCCGCTTGGTGACGGCGTAGAGCGAAATCGGATTGTCGACCCGGTCCTCGACCGTGAACGGCAGGGTTCGATTGCCGCCATAGACCGACGAGGACGAGGCGTAGACGAAGTGGCGCAGCTTCGACAGCCCACGCGCCAACTCAAGCATCGTCAGGTGCCCGAGCACGTTGGTCCGGACATAGACGTAGGGATCGACCAGCGAATGGCGGACGCCCGGTTGGGCGGCCAGATGCACCACGCGATCGATGGTGGAATGGCGCTGCACGAGCGTCGTCATCGCGTCGCGATCGGCGATATCGGCCTCGACAAAGGTGAAGCCCGGCCGGTCGCGCAGCGGCTTGAGGCGCGCGAACTTCAACACCGGATCGTAATAGTCGCTGAAATTGTCCACCCCCACCACAGCATCACCCCGCGCCAGCAGGGCGCGCGCGACGGCCGAGCCGATGAAGCCGGCAACACCGGTAACGAGGACGGTCATGGAGCGTCTGGGAAGCTGAAAGCGTCGAAAGGAGCAAGTTTAGCCGGAAAATCCGTGAACGCGCTGTGCTTACAACCTTTCGTCCGGAAGCGAAACCGCGAAACGCCCCGCGCGTCCAACCGCAGTCCCGATGCGCAATCGAACTATTTGCACGCCGCGCGTTCTTCCCCGTTGCCGGCAGAAACAATCTGTCGTTACCGTGCGCGCATCCACGAACTGGGGAGCGCGCCTTGACCCTCGCCGCCGTAACCCTGGACGACAAGTACGCGCTGGAAAGCGGGCGCGTCTATCTGACCGGCACCCAGGCGCTGGTCCGCCTGCCCCTGATGCAGCGTCAGCGCGACCGGGCCGCCGGCCTCAACACCGCGGGATACATTTCCGGCTATCGCGGCTCGCCGCTGGGTGGTTTCGACCAGGCGCTGTGGCAGGCGCGCAAGTTCCTGGAGCGCCAGGACATCCGCTTCCAGCCCGGCACCAATGAGGACCTCGCCGCCACCTCGATCTGGGGCACCCAGCAGCTCCACCTGTTCCCCGGCGCCCGCCACGATGGCGTCTTCGGAATCTGGTACGGCAAGGGTCCGGGCGTCGACCGCTCCGGCGACGCCTTCAAGCACGCGAACTATGCCGGCACTTCGCGCCATGGCGGCGTGTTGGCGCTGGGGGGCGACGACCACACCGCCAAGTCGTCCACCGTGGCCCACCAGAGCGAGCCCGCCTTCATCGCCGCCGGCATGCCGGTGATCCATCCCGCGAGCGTGCAGGAGTACCTGGATCTCGGCCTGCACGGCTTCGCGCTGTCGCGCTTCAGCGGCCTGTGGGCCGCGATGAAGGTGCTGAGCGAGACCGTCGACTCGTCGGCGTCCGTCCAGGTCGATCCGGGGCGCGTGACGATCGTCCCGCCCGACTTCGCGCTGCCACCCGATGGCCTGCATATCCGTTGGCCCGACGATTGGCTGGGCCAGGAAAAGCGCGTGATCACCCAGCGCCTGCCGGCCGCGCTGGCCTATTGGCGCGCCAACCGGCTGGATGGGCTGGCGTTCGGTGCCGCCGATGCGCGCTTCGGCATCGTGACGGTCGGCAAGTCGTTCGGCGATGTCCGCCAGGCGCTGGACGATCTCGGCATCGACGAGGCCGAGGCGCGCCGGATCGGTCTGGCTGTCTACAAGGTGGCGCTGGTCTGGCCGCTCGAGACCGAGGGTTTGCGCGCCTTCGCATCGGGCAAGCGCGAGATTCTGGTGGTCGAGGAGAAGCGGCCCCTGATTGAACAACAGGTCAAGGACGCGCTGTTCAACGAACCGGCCGACCGTCGCCCCGCCGTCACCGGCAAGCAGGACGACCGCGGCGCGGCCCTGTTGCGTTCCGACGGGGAGCTGACGCCCGCCGAGATCGCGGAGGCGCTGGTGCGCCGTCTGGGCATCGAGGCGCTCTCGCCGCCCGCCCGCGCGCGCTGGGAGACGATCGCCGCGCGACGGTCGCGCCAGCAAGCCAACCGGCCCGCCGTGGTGCGCACGCCGTACTTCTGCAGCGGCTGCCCGCACAACAGCTCGACCAAGGTGCCCGAAGGTTCGATGGCGATGGCCGGCATCGGCTGCCACACCATGGCGATCTCGATGGAGCGCGAGACCCGCACCTTCACCCATATGGGCGCCGAGGGCGCGCCCTGGGTCGGCGCCTCGCAGTTCTCCGACACGCCGCACATGTTCCAGAACCTCGGCGATGGCACGTACTTCCATTCCGGCTACATGGCGGTCCGCCACGCCGTCGCCGCGGGCACCAACATCACCTACAAGATTCTCTACAACGATGCGGTCGCCATGACCGGCGGCCAGCCGCATGACGGCCAGGTCACACCGTGGACGATCAGCCGCCAGGTCCACGCCGAGGGCGTTCGGCGGATCGCGCTGGTCAGCGACGAGCCGGACAAATATCCGCCCGGCACCGACTGGGCGCCCGGCGTCACTTTCCATCACCGCGACACGCTCGACGCGGTTCAGCGCGAGTTGCGCGAGTGGCAGGGCGTGTCGGTCCTGATCTACGACCAGACCTGCGCCGCCGAGAAACGCCGCCGCCGCAAGCGCGGCGCCTTCCCCGACCCTCAACGCCGCGTCTTCATCAACACCGCGGTCTGCGAGGGCTGTGGCGACTGCTCGACCCAGTCGAACTGCCTCTCGGTCGTGCCGGTCGAGACCGCGATGGGCGCCAAGCGCGCCATCGACCAGAGCTCCTGCAACAAGGACTTCTCCTGCCTCAAGGGCTTCTGTCCGAGCTTCGTCACGGTCGAGGGCGGAGCGGTGCGCAAGGGTCGCGCGGCCCCGCGCGCCGACGCCGCACGGTCCGAGCCGCCGCTGCCCGCGGACCCCGCGCTGCCGTCGCTCGACGGCCGGCCCTACGGCATCCTGGTCACCGGCATCGGCGGCACGGGCGTCGTCACCATCGGCGCGATCCTCGGCATGGCCGGTCACCTGGAGGGGCTGGGCGTCAGCGTGCTCGACCAGCTCGGCATGGCCCAGAAGGGCGGCGCCGTGGTGAGCCACGTGCGCCTCGCCGCGTCGCCCGAGCAACTGACCGCGGTTCGGCTCGGCCAGGGCGGCGCCGACCTTCTGCTGGGCTGCGATCTCGTGGTCAGCGCCGGCGCGGATGCGCTCGCGCGACTGGATACCGGCGTGAGCCACGCGGTCGTGAACACCCACGAGACCATCACCGGCGACTTCACCCGCAATCGCGACCTCGCCTTCCCGGCCAACACGCTCCGGCTGGCGATCGAGGCCGCGGCCGGCGCGGGCGCGGTCGATTTCGTCGATGCGCAACGGCTCGCGACCGCCCTGCTGGGTGACGCGATGGCGACCAACATGTTCATGCTGGGCTATGCGTGGCAGCTTGGCCGCGTGCCGATCTCCGCGTCCGCCCTGGAGCGTGCGATCGAGCTGAACGGCGCCGCCGTGGCGATGAACCTCGCGGCCTTCCGCTGGGGCCGCCGCGCCGCTGCCGACCCGGCGTCGGTCGCCGCTCTCGCGACTCCGGCGGAGATCGTGCGTCTGCCGGCACGGCCCCAGACCCTGGCGGAGATCGTGGCGCACCGCAGCGCCCACCTGGTGGGTTATCAGAACGAGGCGCTGGCCGCGCGCTACCGTGCGCTGGTCGATCGCGTCGCGTCGCGCGAGACCGCGCTCACCCCCGGCCGCACGACGCTGGCCGAGGCTGTGGCGCGCAACTACGCCAAGCTGCTCGCCTACAAGGACGAGTACGAGGTCGCGCGGCTGCATGCCGATGCCGCCTTCTGCGCCGCTCTCGACGGCCAGTTCGAGAGCGAGTTCCGTCTGCGCTTCCACCTCGCCCCGCCCCTGCTTTCCGACCGCGACCCGGTGACGGGCCATCTGATGAAGCGCGAATTCGGCGGCTGGGTGCTGCCGGTGTTCCGGGTGATGGCCAAACTCAAGGGCCTGCGCGGCACCGCCTTCGACATCTTCGGGTGGACCGCCGAGCGCCGCGCCGAGCGTGCCTTGATCGCGACCTACGAGCGCTGGATCGACAGCGTGCTGGCCGGCCTCACGGCCGACCGCCACGCCCTCGCCGTCGAGATCGCCACGCTGCCCGATGCGATCCGTGGCTACGGGCATGTGAAGGAGGCTGCGATGGCGAAGGCCCACGCCCGCGCCGCTGAACTGCTCGCGAGCTACTCCGGAACGCCGCTGAAGCAGGCCGCGTAGATCACGCGCGGTCGGCGCGACCCGCCTCGACTGTCCGGAACGCGCCCCACTCCCGGGCGCGCGGCGTCGGCGGCTAGGAGCCCAGCCGCTGCCACCACGGGGCTTTGGGGGTCCAGCCGCGGGCGGTCATGCAGCTTTCCATGAGCTTGGCCGTCCGGCTTCTGTCGCCGGTGGCGCTCATCTGCTCGCGGAGCGTCGTCTGGCCGAAGCGCTGGCCGTCGGATCGGCCCATCTCCTCGCGCTGGTCCGCGATGGCGCGATCGTCGCGGGTCATGCGCCGCACCTGGGCGCGACAGAGCGCCTCGTCGTTCAGGAACTGCGCCTCCGTGGCGCCCTCGCGCGTGAAGTCGACGCTGGCGCAGCCCGGCGCCAGCGCCAGCGCGGCGATCACGGTCGCAAGGCCCAGCGCGCGCATCAGCGTGCCGCCAGAGCGGCTTCGATCGCCTTGAGCGCGGTCGCTGCCTCGCCCGCGTTGGGGCCGCCGCCCTGCGCCATGTCGGGCCGGCCACCGCCGCCCTTGCCGCCCAGGGCCGCCACGCCCGCCTTCACGAGATCGACGGCGCTCAGCCGCCCGGCGAGGTCGTCGGTCACGCCGACCACCGCCGAGGCCTTGCCCTCGTCGACGCCGATCAGTGCCACCACGCCGGAGCCCAGCTGTTTCTTGAAGTCGTCGACCATGCCCTTGAGGTCCTTGCCCGGAACGCCCTCCAGCACACGGCCGATGAGACGAACGCCCGCGACGTCACGCGGCGCATTGGCGTCCGCCGCCGCGCCACCGCCGCCGCCCGCGAGCGCCAACGCCTTGCGCGCGTCGCCGAGATCGCGCTCAAGCCGGCGCTGTCCCTCGATCAGCGCCGCGAGACGCGCCGGCAGATCTTCCGCCCGGATCTTCATCGCCGCGGCCGCTTCCGCCAGCAGATCCGCCTGGGCGCGGACATGCGCCTCGGCGGCAACGCCCGCCACCGCCTCGATGCGCCGCACACCGGCCGATACCGCGCCTTCGCCCACGATCCGGAACAGGCCGATATCGCCGGTGCGCCGCGCATGCGTGCCGCCGCAAAGCTCGACGGAGTACTTCTCGCCGTCACCGCCCATCGACAGCACCCGCACCTCGTCGCCGTACTTCTCGCCGAACAACGCCATCGCGCCTGCCGCGATCGCCTCGTCCGGGGTCATCAGCCGGGTCTCGACCGGACCGTTCAGCCGGATGCGGGCATTGACCTCGTCCTCGACCGCGCGCAGTTCGGCCGCGGTGACCGGCTTGGTGTGGCTGATGTCGAAACGCAGCCGCTTGGGCGCCACTTGCGATCCCTTCTGCGTCACGTGCTCGCCGAGCTGGCGCCGCAACGCCTCGTGCAACAGATGGGTGGCCGAATGGTGCGCGCGCAACGCCGCGCGGCGGGCGGCGTCAACCGCCAGCAGCGCATCGGCCCCGACCGCCAGCTTGCCCTCGGTCACCTCGACCTTGTGGACATGCAGGTCACCCAACATCTTCTGCGTGTCGTCCACGCGCGCGGCGAAGCCCGCGCCTGAAATCGCGCCGCGATCACCCATCTGACCGCCCGACTCGCCGTAGAACGGCGACTGGTTCAGCACCGCCCAGCCGGTCTGCCCCGCGCGGAGCTCGTGCACTTCCTTGCCCTCCACGACCAGCGCCACGATCTGGCCTTCGGCGCGCTCCGTGTCGTAACCCAGAAAGTCGGTGGCCCCGACGCGCTGGCGCACATCGAACCAGATCGCGTCCGAGGCGGCCTCGCCCGAGCCGGCCCAGGCGGCGCGCGCCTTCGCCTTCTGCTCGGCCATTGCGCTGTCGAAGCCCGCCGTATCGACCCCGATGCCGCGGGCGCGCAACACATCCTGGGTGAGATCGAGGGGAAAACCGAACGTGTCGTAGAGCTTGAAAGCGACGTCACCCTTGAGGCTCGTGCCCTGGGTGAGCCCACGCGTCTCGTCCTCCAGGAGTTTGAGGCCGGTGCCGAGCGTGCGCTTGAAGCGCGTTTCCTCGAGCTTCAGCGTTTCGGCGATCAGCGCCTGGGCGCGCGCGAGTTCAGGATAGGCATCGCCCATCTGCTTCACGAGCGCCGGCACCAGTCGCCACATCACCGGGTCGCGGGCGCCCAGCATGTGCGCGTGCCGCATCGCGCGGCGCATAATCCGGCGCAACACGTAGCCGCGGCCCTCGTTGGACGGCAACACACCGTCGGCAATCAGGAACGACGTCGCGCGCAGATGATCGGCGATCACGCGGTGCGACACGGCCTGGGGCCCATCGGGGTCGACGCCCGTCGCCTGCGCACTCGCCTCGATCAGCGCGCGCATCAGGTCGATGTCGTAGTTGTCGTGATGGCCCTGCAGGACGGCCGCGATCCGCTCGAGACCCATGCCAGTGTCGATCGAGGGTTTGGGCAACTCCACCCGCTGGTCGGGCGCCTGTTGCTCATACTGCATGAACACGAGGTTCCAGACCTCGATGAAGCGATCGCCGTCGGCGTCGGCGCTGCCCGGCGGCCCGCCCGCGACCTTGTCGCCGTGATCGAAGAAGATCTCCGAGCACGGGCCGCAGGGGCCGGTGTCACCCATCGCCCAGAAATTGTCGGAGGTCGGGATGCGGATGATGCGGCTGTCCGGCAGACCCGCGATGCGACGCCAGTGGCCGGCCGCCTCGTCGTCGGTGTGATAGACGGTGACCAGCAGCCGGTCCTTCGCCAGCCCGAACTCCTTGGTGATCAGATTCCAGGCGAGTTCGATCGCCCGCTCCTTGAAATAGTCGCCGAAGGAGAAGTTCCCCAGCATCTCGAAGAAGGTGTGATGGCGGGCGGTGTAGCCGACATTCTCAAGATCGTTGTGCTTGCCGCCGGCGCGCACGCATTTCTGCGAGGTCGCCGCGCGCGGCACCGCGGGCGGCTTTTCGAGACCGGTGAAGATGTTCTTGAACTGCACCATCCCGGCGGTGGTGAACATCAGCGTCGGATCGTTGCGCGGGACCAGCGGGCTGGAGGGGAGAGCCTCGTGCCCGTTGCTGCGAAAATAGTCGAGGAATGTGCGGCGGATGTCGCTGACGCTGGCCATGCGGGCGTTGTAGCGTGCGGCCCGCTCGCAAGTCCAGAACGGGGCCCGCGCCTACCATGTCCTCCGCGCCTACCGGCTCTCCTCCGCCCGATAGCGTGACGCTGCGGCTGACGCTGAGATCGCTCAAGGTGGCGCACACGATCGCGACGCCAGCGCGACCGGTTGCGGCACGCGAGGCGCTGCCCGCCTTCCAGGGGCTCGTCAACGCCACGGTCGCAGCGGCCGAGCGCGCGAGCGTCGCAGCCGGCGGCGCGATCTCCTGCCGCAAGGGCTGCGGCGCCTGCTGCCGGCAGCTGGTGCCGATCTCGGCGACCGAAGGCGAGCGCTTGCTTGACCTGGTCGCCGCGCTCCCGGCCGAGCGACGCGCCGTCGTGGAGCAACGCTTCGCTGAGGCGCGCGCCAAGCTTGACCAAGCCGGTCTCGTGCCCGCCCTGCTCGATCCCGCCGCTCGCGCGGGCCGCAGCGACAATGATCTGTCCGCCGCCTACTTCAGGCTCGGCTTGGGCTGCCCCTTTCTCGACGAAGAGAGCTGCTCCATTCATTTGGATCGCCCGTTGGTCTGTCGGGAGTATCTAGTCACGTCGCCGGCGGCGCTGTGCGCGGGACCGGCGCAGGAAGGCGTGACGCCCGTCGCGGTGCCAAAGCTCTCGATGGCGGCGCGCGGTCTGGAAAGTCCCGATCCGGCACCCGACGCGGCTGGGCGCTGGTTCGCCCTCGCCCTCCTGCCGGCGTTCGCGCAGCGCCGGCCGACGGCGGGCCCCGCAATGCCCACCCTCGACTGGATCAAGCGCTTCGTGTCGCGACTCGGCCGGCGTCCCTAGAGCCTGACTGTTCCCAAGGAACCGCCAGCGCGGTTCCATCCTCGCCGAGAGCGCTCTTGCCGGTCCCCCAAAAGAAAGGCGGTGCCGCGCGTGGGGGAGCGGCACCGCCTAGGATGACCGGAGACAGGGGTATTCCGGCCGAAAAATGTAGGGAGCAGCAGGCCGGGAGCCGCGAGCGGCTCCCGCGCCGGATCAGGAGTCGTCTTCGTCCTTGCTCTCGTCCGTCATCAGCGCCCCCGAGAGCACGCCCGCGTTCTCGCGGATCTTGCGCTCGATGGCGTCGGCGACCTGGGCGTTCTCGCGCAGGAACGTCTTGGCGTTCTCGCGACCCTGGCCGATGCGCTGGCCGTCGTAGGAGAACCAGGAGCCGGACTTCTCGACCAGGCCGGCCTTGACGCCGAGATCGATCAACTCGCCGGTCTTGGACACGCCCTCGCCGTACATGATGTCGAACTCGACCACCTTGAAGGGCGGCGCGACCTTGTTCTTGACCACCTTCACGCGGGTGGCGTTGCCGACCACCTCGTCCTTGTCCTTGAGCGCGCCGACGCGGCGGATATCGAGCCGCACCGAGGCGTAGAACTTGAGCGCGTTGCCGCCGGTCGTGGTCTCGGGATTGCCGAACATCACGCCGATCTTCATGCGGATCTGGTTGATGAAGATCACCAGAGTGTTCGACTTGGAGATCGAGGCGGTGAGCTTGCGCAGCGCCTGGCTCATCAGGCGGGCCTGCAGGCCGGGCAAGGAGTCGCCCATCTCGCCCTCAAGCTCGGCCTTCGGCACCAGCGCCGCCACGGAGTCGATCACCAGCACGTCGATCGCGCCGGAGCGCACCAGCGTGTCGGCGATCTCGAGCGCCTGCTCGCCGGCGTCGGGCTGGGAGATCAGCAGATTGTCGATATCTACTCCGAGCTTCTTGGCGTAGGCCGGATCGAGCGCATGCTCGGCGTCGACGAAGGCGCAGGCGCCGCCCTTCTTCTGGGCCTCGGCCACCACATGCAGCGCCAGCGTCGTCTTGCCCGAGCTCTCGGGCCCGTAGATCTCGACAATGCGGCCCTTGGGCAGGCCGCCGATGCCGAGGGCGATATCCAGCCCCAGCGACCCGGTCGAGATCGCCTCGATCTCGAGCGCCTCGCGCTGGCCGAGTTTCATGATGGAGCCCTTGCCGAACGCGCGTTCGATCTGGGCGAGGGCCGCATCCAGGGCCTTGCTCTTGTTTTCCATGCCGTCTTTTTCGACCACTTTCAGCATCGCCGACATTGGCTGCCTCCTCCGTATCCCATGCCCCTGTCAGGAGCGGCAACGCGGATAAGTCCGTCGTTGGGAAGGCCAATGTACCTATTTTGTTCCGTTCAGCAAGCGTGGAATTAACTCGCTGATTTAATTTATATTATTGACACAAGTTCTAGCTACGTTCCCATTGGACGATACCTAGGCTGGGACAAGCTAGCCCGCGCCCTGTCGCACTCGGCGCAACCGGCGTCGGCGTCGTGGAGGAACAGCAGCGGCGCTCGCCGCATAGCCTCGACCGCCAGGCCCACGACATCTTGTGCTCGAAACAGACGCGCCTGGCCGTGGCCGACCGGCCCCGAAGCCTGCAGCCCCCTCGCCCGCAGCCAGTCGTCGGCGAGCGCGAAGCGCTGGCAGCAATGCTCGTTTTCGCGATAGTCGAGCCGAACCGCCTGATCGCCGCGCATCACGGTGCAATGGCGCGGGACGCCATAAGGCACGCCGGCCAAAATCTCGGCGAGATGAAGTGATGTGTTGGCGTCGTGCCCCACGCCCAGCAACAGCACCTGCCCATCGAGATCATGCACGCGGCCCACCGGACTGTCCGGCACATGTGGCGGCAAAGGCAATGGAGTCTTCACGATTGCCGCCGTGAGGCCGCCGAAGGTCGTCCCCGCACCCCGATCGTGGCGGTGACCGCCAACGCGCTCGCCGGCGAAGACGAGCGCTGCCGCGCCGCCGGCATGGACGCCTATCTCGCCAAGCCGGTCAATCTCGCCCGCCTGCGCGCCACCGCCCAGCGCTGGATCCGGGGCGCCGCGCCGACCGACAGCGCGATCGACCGCACCGTGCTCGACCCCTGGGTCGGCGACGACGAGGCGGCGCGGCGTGATCTGGTGCTCAAGTTCGCAGAGACGGCCAGCGGCTCGCGCGCCGACATCGAGAGTGCGATGGCAAGCGGCGATCTGCCGGCGCTGGCCGCCGCCGCCCACCGCCTGAAGGGTGGCGCGCTGGCGGTTGGAGCGCGCGCCATCGCCGAGGTCGCGGCGACGCTCGAGAGCGCCGCCCGCGCCGGCGACCGCCCGAAATGCCAGGACGCCCTCGGCCCGCTCGCCAGTCAGGTCAACCGGCTCACCACCGAGCTGGCGGCATAGCGACTCCTCCCCGTGCAGGGGGTCGTCGGCAGGCCCAGGACGCCGGGCGCAAGAGCTACGCGTGATGGGTGCGCGGACTACGCCGCCAGCACGCCCTCGCGCCGGAGCGCCGCGATTGCGGCTTCATCGTAACCCAGCGCTGCCAGCACCTCGTCGTTGTGCTGGCCGACCGACGGCGGGTCGGCAACCAGCGGCGGGCGCCAGCCGAAGAGTTGCAGCGGCAAGAGGGGCAGCCGCGTCTGCACGCCACCTGGCAGTGTCGTCGGCGCGAGCGAACCGTTGGCCGCCAGATGCGGATGTTCGAACAGGTCGTGTGGCCGCGCCACCGGCGCAAAGGAAATGTCGGCGGCGAGCGACAGCCGCTCGATCTCCTCGGCCGGCATGCCTTTGAACAACGTCGCGATCCGCGGCACCAGCCACGGCCGCGCCTCGATGCGCTGGTTGTTGGTGGCAAGCCGCGGGTCGCCCGCGAGGTCTGCTTGCCCGAACACTTCGCAGAAACGCCGCCATTGCCCATCGCTCGTGATGCCGATGAAGAGCTGGCGCCCATCGGCCGTGGCAAAGGTGTCGTAGACCGCCCAGGAGCTCACACGCTCCGGCATCGGCGGCGGCGGCGCGCCGTTGATCGCGGTGATGGCGAGATGCTGGCCCATCAGGAACACCACCGACTCAAACAGCGCGCTCTCCACGAGCCCGCCCCGCCCCGTGCGGTCGCGCTGCTGCAGCGCCAGCACGGTGCCGAAAGCGCCAAACAGCCCGCCCAGGATATCGACCACCGATGTGCCCGCCCGCAGCGGCCGCCCGGACGGCCCGGTCATGTAGGCGAGCCCGCCCATCATCTGCACGACCTCGTCCAGCGCCGGCCGTTTTTCGTAGGGGCCAGGAAGAAACCCCTTCAGCGCGCAGTAGACGAGGCGCGGATTGAGCTTCGCGAGATCGTCCGGCCCCAGACCGCGCTTGGCCATGCTGCCCGGCGCGAAGTTCTCGACCAGTACGTCGGCCTCCGCCAGCAACCGCTCCAGCACTTTGCGACCGGCCGGCGCGTCAACGTCGAGGGCGATGCCCTTCTTGTTGCGATTGAAGTAGCCGAAGAAACCCGCACCGAAGCCCTTCAGCTTGCGGGTGCGATCGCCGTCCTTCGGCTCGACCTTGATCACCTCGGCGCCCAGGTCGGCCAGCACCATGCCGCAACTCGGCCCCAGGATGGTGTGCGTCATCTCGACGACGCGCACGCCCTTGAGCGGCGGCGTCACGCTCACGCGAACCAGCTCTCGATGTCCTTGGCGAGCGGCAGGCCCGCGCTCTCGGCGAGGACGCGCTGTGGCAGACCGCTCACGACCATGAAGGTCTCGCCGCGCGGGGCGTTGTGATCGCGCAAGAGCGCCCGCAGCGTCGCGACATCGTGGCCGAAGCCCGCCGCTTCTACGCGCCCGGCGAACGCGGTGCGGATCGCGTCGACCAGCGCCGGCCGCTCGTCGGTCGTGGCCGCCGGCACCGCGTCGATATCGGCCAGCACGAACAGCCGGCCGCTGAAGCGCGCGAGCTTGGCGGCCACCGCCGCGCGCGGCTCCACGACAAATCGCCCGCCGGCGGCGCGCCGCAGTCGCGCCGCGAGCGACAGCGCGATCACGGCGCAGCCGAAATGCGCGCCCGAATCCATCAGCGCACCGGTGAACTCGCGATAGGTGAGACCGAGCCGCTCCGCTGACTTCAGGCGGCGCAGCGCCACCTCGGGCTTCGGCGTCTTCCACGCCTTGGCCGAGGCGCGGCGCCAGACCCAGGCGCCCCACGACATGTCGAACACCGGGCCGCCATTGTGACCGATTCCGGCCAGCGGACGGCGCAGCAGGCTCTCGACATTGACGTGTCGCACCCCTAGACGGTCGAAGCGGTCACCCATTGCGCTAGTTTAGCGCAAGACCGCGGCCAGAATCGAGGAGCGGCGCGTGAAGGATTTCGGGGTGGATGTCCTGGTGGTGGGCGCGGGCAACGCAGCGGCCTGCGCGGCGCTCGCGGCGCGCGAGGCCGGTGTCTCGGTCGCCATGCTGGAGGCCGCGCCCGAGGCCGAGCGTGGCGGCAACAGCACCTACACCGCCGGCGCGATGCGGGTGGTGTTTTCCGGGCCGGACGATCTCGAGCAGCTCTACGACCTCACGCCCGAGGAAAAGCGCGACGTCGATTTCGGCAGCTACTCGGCCGACCAGTATCTCGACGACATGGCGCGCGTGACCAACTATCGCTGCGATCCCGATCTCACCGAGCTTCTGGTGCGCGAGAGTTTCCCGACGCTGCGCTGGATGCGCGGCAAGGGCGTGCGGTTTCAGCCGTCCTACGGCCGCCAGGCCTTCAAGGTGAACGGCAAGTACAAGTTCTGGGGCGGCCTCGCGGTCGAGGCCTGGGGCGGCGGACCGGGCCTTGTCGATCTCGAACACAAGGCGGCGTCTCGCGAGGGCATCGCGATCCACTATGAGACCGCCGCGCAATCGCTGATCGAGGAGGACGGCCGCGTCATCGGCGTCGTCGCGCGCCACGGCGGCCGTCGGGTCACGATCCGCGCCCGCACCGTCGTCCTCGCCTGTGGCGGCTTCGAGAGCAACGCCGAGATGCGCACCCGCTATCTCGGCCCGACCTGGGACCTCGCCAAGGTGCGCGGCACGCGCTTCAACACCGGCGCCGGGCTCAACATGGCGCTCGCGATCGGCGCGGCACCGCACGGCCATTGGTCGGGCTGCCACGCGGTCGGCTGGGATCAGAATGCGCCGCCCTTCGGCGATCTCGAGGTCGGCGACAATTTCCAAAAGCACTCCTACCCGCTCGGGATCATGGTGAACGCCAACGGCGAGCGCTTCGTCGACGAGGGCGCGGACTTCCGCAACTACACCTACGCCAAGTACGGCGGCGTGATCCTCTCCCAGCCCAACCAGTTCGCGTGGCAGATCTTCGACGCCAAGGTGCTCGACCGCCTGCGCGACGAGTACCGCATCAAGCGCATGACGAAGGTGAGCGCGCCCACGCTGGAAGAGCTCGTGACCCGACTGGACGGCGTCGATCCGGTGCGCTGCCTCGCCACGCTGAAGGAGTGGAACAAGGCGGTGATGACCGAGGTGCCGTTCAATCCGGCGATCAAGGACGGCCGCGGCACCCGCGGTCTTGCCGTTCCGAAGACCAACTGGGCCAACACGCTCGACACGCCGCCCTACGAGGCCTGGGCCGTCACCTGCGGCGTCACCTTCACCTTCGGCGGCCTCAAGACAACGCTTGAAGGCCAGGTCGAGGCGACCGACGGACGGCCGATCCCCGGCCTCTACGCCGCCGGCGAAATCGTGGGCGGGCTGTTCTATCACAACTATCCCGGCGGCACGGGACTGGTGTCAGGCGCCGTCCTCGGCAAGCTCGCCGGCACCCACGCCGGTCGCGCGGCGCGGGCGTAAGGGAACACGCGGCAAAGCGCTCCCGCATCCCGTGGCGGGGCCACCGGACCTGAGTGCCGATGAGCGCAAGGGCCCTTGCGGTGCCGGCCTTGTGCTTGCGCCCTTTGCGCCTCCCGCGCGGGTTCGGTAGTGTCGCGGCAACAACCGAATGAAGCGACAGGAGGATTTCATGACCTTACTTTCCCGCCGTCACGCGCTGATCGCCGGAGGAGCCTCGATGCTGGCGCCCGGTCTCGCGCGCGCTCAGGCCGCCTGGCCGACGCAGCCCGTCAGCTTCGTTGTGGGCTACGCCGCCGGCGGTGGCGCCGACATCATGGCGCGCGAGCTCGGCCACATCATGACGCCCCTGTTCGGCCAGCAGATCGTGGTCGAGAACAAGGGCGGCGCGGCCGGCGCGATCGGCGCGCGCCACGTCTCCAACGCCAGGCCGGACGGCAACACCCTCTTCTATGCCGTCTCGACCAACGTGGTCACCAATCCGCACGTGCTGAAGACGTCGATCGACACGCTGGCCGGTCTGGTGCCGATCATCCAGACCACCGACTACCAGTACGTTCTCGCGGTCAATCCCGACGTGCCCGCGAAGAACGCGGCCGAGCTGATCGCGCTCGCCAAGAAGGACCCTGGCAAGCTCACCTTCTCGTCCTCGGGCGTGGGCGGCAACAACCATCTCTCGGGCGCGCTGTTCGCCGACGTGACCGGCATCAAGATCACCCACGTGCCCTATCGCGGCACCGGACCCGCGCTGGCAGACGTGTTGTCGGGTGTGATCACCATGAACTTCTCCTCGCTGCCGCCGGCGGTGGGCCAGATCAAGGCCGGCAAGCTGAAGGCGCTGGCGGTCACCGGCGAAAAGCGCGTGAGCTCGCTGGCCGACGTTCCGACGCTCAAGGAGCAGGGCATCAACGTCGCGATCACCGGATGGCACGGCCTGTTCGCGCCCCCCAAGACGCCCGACGCGATTCTCGACCGGGTGCACAAGGACGCCACCACGGCGATCAAGGATCCGAAATTCGCCGCGGCGCTCGCCAAGGACGGTCTCGAAATGCCGCCGCTGCAGAGCCGCGCCGACTTCACGAAGTATGTCCGCGACGAGCACGCCTTCTGGGGCAAGAAGCTGAAAGAGCTGAACATCCAGCCCGAGTGACGGACCGGACTACGCCCGGGGCGGCACCACGCAGAAGCCCTGCGCCTCGATGCCGAGCGCGGGGTTGAACTTCGAGCGCAAATTCTCGAGCGCGATGACCGCCGTCAGCTCGACGATCTGGCCGTCGCTGTAGTGCCGCTTGAGGCGCGCGACGAGCGCGTCGTCCACCCGCTGGTCCGTGAAGGTGATGCGCTCGGCGTACTCCAGCGCCAGTCGCTCGGCCTCGCTGAACAGCGCGCTCTCGCGCCACGTCGCGACCTCGGCCAGCTTGGCGAGGCCCGCCTCGTCAGCGTCCAGCACACGGCTGGAATTCATATCAATTCAAAAGGGACAGCCGTTGATCGTGGCGACCCGCACGTTGAGGAGCGGCGGCAGGGCGCGCGGCAGCAGCCCCGATTGCTCGATCGATGCCCCCATGAGCTTGATCGCCCGCAGGATCGGCGGGCAATGCGCCATGACCCGCGTCGAGTTCAGGAGCCCGCCGAACAATTCCCGCTCCTTGGCGAAGATCGTCGCAAGCGTGGGATCGCCGCCGTCCTCCTCGATTTCGCGCACCCGGGCCATGGTCCCTCCTCGATTTCGGTCGTCCCACGATAGGCCGGCGATGCCTCGCTCGTCCGGAGTATCTTGCACCCCGGGTCGCCGACGCTGGCAGGGTCAGAAGTTCAGCACCTTCGACTGCACCACGCCGTCCAGCGCGCGAATGCGGGCGGTCAGATCGGCGCCGATCGGCTGATCGACCTGAACCAGCGCGATCGCCGAACCGCCCGGCTTGTCGCGGCCGAGATGGAAAGTGGCGATGTTCACCTTCTCCTGGCCAAGGAGCGTGCCGAGGCGGCCAATGAAGCCCGGCTTGTCGTCGTTGGTGATGTAGAGCATGTGCCGCCCGAACGCGGCCTCGATCTCGATGCCCTTGATCTCGACCAGGCGCGGCTCGCGTCCGCCGAACAGCGTGCCGGAGACCGACCGGGTGAACTGGTCGGTCGTGATCGAAAGGCGGATCAGGGATTGATAGTCGCTCTCGCGATCGTGCTTAACTTCGGCGACATCGATGCCGCGCTCGCGCGCGATCACCGGGGCGTTCACCATGTTGACCGTGTCGAGCTGGGGACGCAGGACGCCCATCAGCGCGGTCTGGGTCAACGGCTTCACGTTCAGCGACGCCACCGCGCCCTCGTACTCGATCGAGATCGCCTTCACGTCGGTGTCGGTAAGCTGGCCGGCGAAGGCACCGAGATTCTCGGCGAGCCGCAGGAAGGGCGCGAGGCGCGGCGCATCTTCCGCCGAGACGTTGGGCATGTTGAGCGAGTTGGCGACCGCGCCCGTCAGCAGATAGTCCGACATCTGCTCGGCGACCTGTAGCGCCACGTTCTCCTGCGCTTCGGCAGTCGAGGCGCCGAGATGCGGCGTGCAAACGAGGTTGGGCGCGCCGAACAGGACGTTCTGCTTCGCCGGCTCCTCGACGAAGACGTCGAAGCCCGCGCCCGCGATATGGCCCGAGACCAGCAGGTCGCGCACCGCCAGCTCGTCGACCAACCCGCCGCGGGCGCAATTCACGATACGCACGCCCTTCTTGGTCTTCATCAGATTGGCGCGAGAGAGGATGTTGCGCGTCTGGTCGGTGAGCGGCGTGTGGATGGTGATGAAGTCGGCGCGGGCAAGCACGTCGTCGAGCGTGCCTTTCTCGACGCCGAGCTCAACGGCACGGTCGTCGCTCAGGAACGGATCGTAAGCCAGCACCCGCATCTTGAGGCCGAGCGCGCGCTCCGCGACGATCGCGCCGATATTGCCGCAACCGATCAGGCCCAGCGTCTTGAAGCTGAGCTCGGCCCCCATGAAGCGGTTCTTCTCCCACTTGCCGGCTTGGGTGCTTGCGTTGGCCTCCGGCACCTGCCGCGCCACCGCGAACATCAGCGCGATCGCGTGCTCGGCGGTGGTGATGGCATTGCCGAAGGGCGTGTTCATGACCACCACGCCGCGCGATGTGGCGGCCTTGATGTCGACGTTGTCGACGCCGATGCCGGCGCGGCCGACGACGCGAAGCGACGTCGCCTCGGCCAGCAACTCGGCCGTAACCTTGGTCGCCGACCGGATGGCGAGGCCCTGATAGCCGCCGATGATGCCGCGCAGCTCGGCGGGCTTGAGGCCCGGCTTGAAATCCACGTCGCAGCCGCGCTCGGCGAAGATCTCGACCGCCCGCGCCGACAGCTCGTCGGAAATGAGAACCTTAGGCTTTGCCATAGTCCCTCTCGATCTCGCCGTAGGCCCAGTCGAGCCAAGGCAGCAGCGCTTGCAGGTCCGACGTCTCGACCGTGGCACCGCACCAGATGCGCAGGCCCGGCGGCGCGTCACGGTAGCCGCCGATGTCGTAGGCGGCCTTTTCCGCCTCCAGCAGGTCGGCCAGTTTCTTGGCCGCCGCCGCCTGCTTGTCCGCCGGCAGCGCCGCAAACCACGGCGCCGCGACGGTGAGGCAGACCGACGTGCTTGAGCGGGTCCGGCTGTCGGCCGCCAGGAACGCGCACCACGGCCGACTGGCGACGAAGCCCTCCAGCACGGCAAGGTTGGCCCGCGAGCGCGCCATCAGGCCCTTGAGCCCGCCCACGCTCTCGCCCCAGACGAGACCATCGATGGCATCCTCGACGCAGAGCATGGACGGCGTGTTGATGGTATCGCCCTTGAAGATCGCCTCGGAAAACTTGCCGCCCGAGGTCAGGCGGAAGATCTTCGGCAGCGGCCATGGCGGGCTGTAGCTCTCCAGCCGTGCGATGGCGCGCGGCGACAGCACCAGCATGCCGTGCGCACCCTCGCCACCCATCACCTTCTGCCAGGACCAGGTGACCACATCGAGCTTGGCCCATGGCAGGTCCATGGCGAACACCGCCGAGGTGGCGTCGCAGATCGCGAGCCCCTCGCGATCGGCCGCGATCCATGCGTCGTCCGGCACCCTCACGCCCGAGGTGGTGCCGTTCCACGGGAAGACGACATCGCGCTTCCAGTCGACCGCGCCCAGATCGGGCAGCTTGCCGTAGGGCGCCTTCAGCACGCGCACGTCTTTCAGCTTCAGCTGCTTCTGGACGTCGGTGACCCAACCCTCACCGAAGCTCTCCCAAGTGAGCATGTCGACGCCGCGCGGGCCCAAGAGCGACCACAGCGCCATCTCGACCGCGCCGGTATCGGAGGCCGGCACGATGGCGATGCGATAGTCGGCCGGAATGCCGAGCAGCGCGCGCGTACGATCGACCGCTTCGACGATCTTCTTCTTGCCGAGTTTTGAGCGGTGCGAGCGTCCGACGGCGGCGCCGGCGAGAGCTTGCGGAGTCCAGCCCGGGCGCTTGGCGCAGGGGCCGGAAGAAAAGTCCGGACGCGCCGGACGGACAGCTGGCTTCATCGACCTCTCCCTTCCAGAAGAGCTGCACTCCGGTGGGGGAGCGTGGCCCGCCGCCCCTATACGGAGGGCGCCGGCGGGCGTCAATGCGGCCGCGATGTCGCGGTCGAGCCTACTTCAGCGCGGAGGAACCGGGATGGCGCCACTGGTACTCGGACTCTAGATAGCCCTTCATGTATTCCTTGCTGGGCCAGCACCCTTCGAGGTCGGTCTTGGCCATGGCTTGCAGGGACTCGCAGGCCTTCTGCAGCCGCACATTCCACGCCTGCCACTTGCCGACGGCGCGCTGATACTCCGAGCTGGTCACGTTGTCTTCGGCGGCCGACACACCCGCCGCTCGAAGCTGCCCCAGCGTCAGCTGCGCGTCGCGGATGAACGCGCCGCCGTACCATTCGACCTTGGAGGCAAGATTCAGCCCGTCGAGCGCGTAGCCAATAGCGACGCTGAGGTCGGGCACCGACCGCCCGACGACTGCACTGAAAAGGCTTTTCACGACGTACAGGAACTCGCGCGCGTTCACGCGGCTGATGTCGATCCCGACCTCGAACACGGCGGAGTGACGCTGTGCATTGCGGAAGAATGGCAACTCCCCATCCGCACCCATAACAATCCGCCGCTCTTCAGCGCGTTCCTTTGCTCCCTTCAAGCCGTCGAGGGCCTGCCACCGCCCATTGGCCGACTGCCCCCACCGCGCGTCGAGGCCAGCCGGGCTCGCCGCCAACAGATGGCGCTGCGCCCGACGGATATGGGCAAGCATGCGCTGAGCATCCTCCGGTTTGGCGGATCGGCTGCTCGCCTCCAGCGTTTCAGCGCCGTACTGTGCGAGCAGGACGACAATGATGTGTCCGCGCAGGATGCGTCCTTCGAGGTCGTTCTGATGAACCGGGCCGATATAACAATCGAGGAACTCATGGATCGCGCCCGGCCCCATTGGAACCGTGTCCGAAGTCTGTTCAGGCATGAGTCCGGTCTTGAACTTCGTCATGACGTGCGCGAACGAAACACCCGCGGCGTCGCCCACCCCAGGGTCCCCCCACTTGTCAGCGAGACACTTGTGGAAATAGCCCTGCGATTTGGAGGGAGGATTTGTCAGCACCGTTGGCAGCGTCGCCCCGCAGCCGCCAAGCATTAGTGCGATCGTCGCAAGCGTAGCAATTCGCGCGAGCATGGTTCCCCCTCCGTACTCAACGCACCGAGCCTAGGGTGGGCCTCACTCGCGTGTCAATTGCTAAACCCGAGTCGTACTCGCACACGCGCTGCGAGTGTGCCGCGCGCGACGAAGACTATCGCTTGCGGCCGACCAGTGTCAGCGCGCCTTGGGGGCCGAAATCTTCGATGTGCGGGCAGCCGCGGGCCATCGTGAACACATCGCCCGGCCGGTAGGTCCGGGACTGGCCGTCCCACGCAAGCGTCAGTTCGCCTTCGAGCACCATGGCGCGGACGTCGAAGGGATGGCTGTGCTCGTCATTGTGGCGGTTGGGCGCGCTGCGGTTCTCCAGGACGTCACCGTAGCCCGCGTCGCGCAGCTCACGTTCGAAAGCGGCTCGATCCATCTACGTCTCCTCAGGCTTGCTTGGTCGCGACCAGCACATACTGGCCGCCGAGCGGCAACCACTCCAGCAGCCGGTCGATCGGCGCCAGAAACGGCAGCCCGGGCGGCATGAACATCAGATAGGCCGAGCGCGTGTCGAAGCGTCCGGCCGCAGCCACCCGGTCGCGCGCCTCGCGCAGGTCGAGGAGGATCGCGTCGGCGTCGATCTCGGTGCGCGCCACGACATAGCGCACCAACGGGTTCCAGGGATTGTGTTCGAACACATAGAGCCGGCCACCCGGCTTCAGCACCCGCGCAAGCTCGGCGAAAACGGCTGGCCGTCCGGCGAGCGGCACGTGATGGATCACCGCGCTCACCACCGCCATGTCGAACGAGGCGTCCGGCACCGGCACGCGGGCGCCGTCCTGGACCAGCAGCTCGGGCATGGGCCCGGCGCCCGGCGGCCAGCGCTTCGGCAGTTCCGACAGCATGCCGGTGGAGATATCGCAGCCGGCGAATGCCGCGCGGGCGCCGGCCAGCCGCAGCAAGCGCGGGATGGAACCGACGCCGCAGCCATAGTCGAGCAGCCGCGCCGCCGGATCGGCCAGCGCCGGTTCGTGGCGCAGCATCCATCGGGTTTTCACGGCGATGTAGGAATCGGCTCCCGCGCCCAGCATGCGCTTGACGGCGGTGTCCATGCCCCCGTCGTAGGCTGCCGCGTGCCGGTCAAAAGCGGGTTGGGTCATGCGCGACCTTTAGACCACTGGCGGCCCTTGGCAAGGGCGCCGGCGCCCTCCCAATCCCCACGCCGATGGGCTATCAAGCGCCGACATGGCCATCAACGACAACGATCATCGCGGCTTGCTGCCGGCGGGGCTGGGCGACCTGCTGCCGCCCGACGCGGCGCGCGAGGCGGCAGCCATCGACGCTGCCATCGAGCGCTTCGCGGCGTTCGGCTACGAGCGCGTGAAGCCGCCGCTGGTGGAGTTCGAGGAGTCGCTGCTGGGAGGACCCGGCGCGGCGCTGGCGGCCCAGACCTTCCGGCTGATGGATCCGGTGTCGCAGCGCATGATGGGTGTGCGACCCGACATGACGGTGCAGGTCGCGCGCATCGCAGTGACGCGGCTGAAGCACGAACCCCGCCCGCTGCGCCTCTCCTATGGCGGCAACGTGATCCGGGTCCGAGGATCGGCGCTGAAGCCCGAGCGGCAGTTCGCGCAGGTCGGCGCGGAGCTGATCGGGGTCGACAGCGCGTCGGCCGACGCCGAGGCGCTGCTGCTGGCGGTCGATGCGCTCCGCGCCACCGGCGTCGCGGCGCTCACGGTCGATCTCAATCTGCCAACCCTGGTCGCGTCGGTCTGTGCAGGCCTCGGCCTCGCCGCTGATCCAGTGCGCCGGCTGCGCCGCGCCCTCGATCGCAAGGACGAGGCGGCGGTACGCAAGGCCGCGCCGGATGCCGCGGCTGCCGACACCTTCATCACGCTCTTGCGCGCGGCTGGCGAGGCGGGCCGCGGCATCGCCGCCTTGCGCGCGCTCGCGCTGCCAGCCACGGCGGCGGCCGAGATCGCGCGCCTCGGCGAGGTGCTCGATCTCGTAGACCGCGCCGACGCCGACCTGCCGCTCACCATCGACCCGGTGGAGTATCGCGGGCTCGAGTACCAGACCGGCGTCTCATTCTCGGTCTTCGCCGTCGCCGGCCGCCAGGAGCTGGCGCGCGGTGGCCGCTACTCGGCGGGCTATCCCGAGGACGGCGTCAGCGAACCCGCGACCGGCTTCACGCTCTATCTCGACGCAGTGCTGGCCGCCTCGACGCCCACGACTCCGCGCCCCCGCCTGTTCATGCCGGTGGGCACCTCGTGGCGCGACGCCGCCGACTGGCAAGCCAAGGGCTATGCCACGGTGCGCGCGGTCGAGCCCGCCTCCGACCCGCGCGCGGAGGCCCGGCGCCTGCGCTGCGGACACACACTTATCGACGGCAACGCCGTGCCGCTCTGACGCGGCCGGACTTCGGGGACAAGCGACATGGCGAACGTGGCAGTGGTCGGCGCCCAATGGGGCGACGAAGGCAAGGGCAAGATCGTCGACTGGCTGAGTGAGCGCGCCGAGGTCGTCGTGCGCTTCCAGGGCGGCCACAATGCCGGCCACACGCTGGTGATCGGTAACCAGACCTACAAGCTGGCGCTGCTGCCGTCGGGCGTCGTGCGCAAGGGCAAGCTGTCGGTGATCGGCAACGGCGTCGTCGTCGATCCGTGGCATCTGCTGGACGAGATCAAGCGCGTCGAGGCGCAGGGCGTAACCGTGACACCCGCGACGCTCAAGATCGCCAACCATGCCGTGCTGATCCTGCCGCTGCATCGCGATCTCGATGGCTGGCGCGAGGACGTTCCGGGCACGATCCGCATCGGCACGACGCGGCGCGGCATCGGGCCCGCCTACGAGGACAAGGTCGGACGGCGCGCCATCCGCGTCGGCGATCTCGGCGAGCCCGACACGCTCGTCGCCAAGGTGAACACCCTCCTCGCCCACCACAACGCGTTGCGTCAGGGCCTCGGCCGCGCGCCGGTCGATGCCGGCCAGCTCACGGCCGAGCTGCTCGCACTCGCGCCGAAGATCCTGCCCTTCGCCGAGGACGTGTGGGAGCGGCTCGACGGGCTGCGCGCCGCCGGCAAGCGCATCCTGTTCGAGGGCGCACAGGCGACCATGCTCGACATCGATCATGGCACCTATCCCTATGTCACCTCGTCCAACACGGTGGCGGCGCAGGCCATGATCGGCAGCGGACTCGGCAACGGCTCGGTCGGCTACGTGCTGGGCATCGCCAAGGCCTACACCACGCGCGTCGGCGACGGTCCGTTCCCGACCGAGCTCACCGATGAGATCGGCAAGGGGCTGGGCACGCGCGGCAACGAGTTCGGCACCAACACCGGGCGGCCGCGGCGCTGCGGCTGGTTCGACGCGGTGATGGTGCGCCAGGCGGTCAAGCTGAATGGGATCGACGGCATCGCGCTCACCAAGCTCGATGTGCTGGACGGCGTCGAAGAGATCAAGGTGTGCGTGGGCTACGAGCTCGACGGCAAGCGGATCGAGCGCTTCCCCTTCACGATGTGCGCGCAGGCAAGGCTGAAGCCGATCTACGAGAGCTTCGAGGGTTGGAGCGACAGCACCCGGGGCGCGCGTTCGTTCGGCGCGTTGCCGGCGACCTGCATCAAGTACGTGCGGCGCGTTGAGGAGTTGATCGGCTGCCCGGTGTCACTGGTCAGCACATCGCCGGAGCGCGAGGACACGATCCTCATGACGGATCCGTTCCGGGACTAGAGCGCCTCCGATGCCTCGCTCGTCGGCTCTCTGACGCAGCGGATTCCATCCGGACCGCAAAGACTCCGGAGTCAGTCCAGCGCCGCCACCAGGGCCCACGCGCGATCGAGATAGGTCGCGGCATGGGCGGCATAGTCGGCGCCCGGCGTCGCGAGATGGCGCGCCGACACCAGCGCCCAGAGTCCTTCGCGCAAGGCGCTCGCCGCCTTCATCGCGGCATAGGCGCGACGCAACGGCCCGTCGGGCGGACCGCCGAAGTAGAGTTCGAGCAATCACAGGTCGTCGGCGGGCCCCAGCGCGCCGTTCGCCGCGACATTGGCGAGGTCGAATAGCGGCGAGCCGAACCCGGCATACTCCCAGTCGATCAGCCAGAGCCGGGCGCCATCGTCGATCAGGTTGCCCGGAAGCAGGTCGTTGTGCGCGAACACCGTCGGCATCGCGATCTGCATCGCTTCGAGTCGGTCGGCGATCGGGCCGTACTCCGCGTCGAGCCCCAGCAACCCGGCATAGTCGCGCACCACATGGAACGCCCAGAAAGCGTTGATTGGTCCGCGCACGCGACGCCCGACATCGGCATGGCAGCGGCGCAACAGCCCTACCACTCGCACAAGATGACGTGAGAAATCGGCTTCTTCGAAGGTCCGCCCCTCGATGAAGCGAAACACACTGAGGCCAGCCTCGCGATGGACCGGCTCCGGCGAGAGTCCGGCTTCGAACGCCGCCTGTGACGCGGCGTGCTCGCGGTCGCGAAAGACATGATGGACCGGGATGTCCTCGCCCAGCCGCACCACGAAGCGCGTGCCCGCGTCGCGCACGACGAAGGATAGATTGCTCAGCCCGCCCTTCAGCGGTTCCGGCTCGACCGGCCCGCGCCAGAGAGAGCGCGCGAACGCGATATCAGCGGGCGTCACGCAGCGCCCTCGCCCAGCCGCCCGACAGCAGGAAGCGCGGGAAGGTGATGAACTGCTCGACCGTGAAGCGGCTGATGAAGTCGAGCGGCCCCTCGAACGGCACCTGCGCCTCGCGCTCACGCTGATGGCCTTGCCCCTGCGCCAGCAGCGCGGCCAGCCAAAGCGCAAGGCCGGCCAGTACCGGGCCGGCGGCGCCGCGCAGCAACGCAACCACCAGCAACGCCGTGCCCGCCCAGAACAGCGGCACCGTAAGAATGTGCAGGAGCAGGTTCACGCGGTCGCGGTGTCCGCCGGGGTAGAGCGACCATTGCCAGTCCAGCAAACCCTTCCGCATCGCGACGCTCCTCCCCTGCCGGCGGGCGGTTTATGCTCTAGCCTCTCGGCAGACAGGAGTGTGCCATGCCCGATGCCCGCGTTGCCAACACGATCACCGGCCGCAGCGCCTTTCTCGCCGTCCTGAAGGACGAAGGCATCACCAAGATGTTCGGCAATCCCGGGACGACCGAGTTGCCGATCATGCATGCGCTCACCGAGCAGAGCGATGTCGGCTACGTGCTGGGTTTGCAGGAAGCCATCGTGATCGCGATGGCCGACGGGTACGCTCGCGCATCAGGCAAGCTGGTGTCGTGCAACGTCCACGTGGCGCCCGGCCTCGGCAACGCCATCGGCGCGATCTACACCGCCCACGTGTCCGGAACGCCGATGATTGTGACCGCGGGCCAGCAGGAACAGGGACACGGTCTCACCGAGCCGCTGCTCTATGCCCCGCTGGTGCCGATCGCCCAGCCGGTCGTGAAATGGGCGACCGAGGTCACGCGCATCGAGGACTTGCCGCGCATCCTGCGCCGCGCCGCCAAGATCGCGATGACGGCGCCGACCGGCCCGGTGTTCATCTCGCTGCCGGGCGACATCCTGAACAACGAGGCCGCGCTCGATCTCGGCGAGGCGACGCGCGTCGACACGGCCGTGCGCCCGAGCGATCAGGCGCTGGAAAAACTCGCGCGCCGGCTGCTTGCCGCCCGCAATCCGGTGATCCTGGCCGGCCACGAGATCGCGACGTCCGACGCGTTCAACGAGGCAGCGGCGCTCGCGACAACGCTCGGCGCGCCGGTCTATCAGCAGACCGTGGGCTACGGCGCGCATTTCCCGTCGGAGCACCCCGCCTTCATCACCGCGCTCGGCCGCGATCAGAAGGCCGTGCGAGCGGCGCTGGCGGACTATGACTTCATGTTCTGTGTCGGATCGGACGTGCTCAAGATGTCGGTCTGGAGCGACGTCGAACCGCTGCCGCCGGGCCTCAAGGTTGGCATGCTGGGCTTGCGCGACTGGGAGATGGGCAAGAACTTCCCGGCCGAAATCGCCCTGCGCGCCGATGTGAAGGAGACCCTGGCGGCGCTGGTGCCGCTGCTCCAGCGTCTGGGCGGCGAGGCGCTGGCGACGCGGGCCAAGGCATCGCTGGCGGCGCTCGCGCCCCGCAACTGGTCGACCCGCCGGGCCAAGCGTCGCGCCGAGACCGTGCCGCGCGCGGTCGAGACGCCGCTGCCGGCCGAGTGGGTCATGATGCGGCTGAGTGAGCGCCTGCCTGCCGACGCGGTGATCGTCGATGAAGGCATCACCAGCTCGAACGCGCTCCTGAGCCATTTCGCGTTCCGCGACCGCAACGCCTTCTTTGGCAATGTGAGCGGCGGCATCGGTTGGGGCATCGCGGCGGCGGTGGGCGTGCAGGTCGCACTCCCCGAGCGGCGCGTCGTCGCGACCATCGGCGATGGCAGCGCGATGTACTCCATCCAGGCGATCTGGACGGCCGCGCACCTCAAGCTGCCGACGATCTTCCTGATCGCCAACAACGGCGGCTACCAGATCCTGAAGAATCGGCTCAAGGCCTATCACGGCAACGACCGGCCGATCGGCATGGACTTCAAGGATCCGTCGATCGACGCCAGCCAGATCGCCCGCGGCTTCGGCCTGCCCGCCGAGCGCGTCGACAGCGCCGAAGGCTTCGACGCCGCGCTGACGCGCGCGCTCGCCCGCACCGACGGCCCCAGCCTGATCGAGGTCATGGTCCGGAGCTAGAAGGCCCCGATGTCGATCGGTCTCAACGCGCTGGGACAGGTGGCGTGGCGGTGCGCGACGCGGACCTGCCGGCTGTCACAGCAGACCCCGCTCTCCTGCTGACGCGCCTCAGTCCGCGGCCTTGTCGTGCTTCTTGATCGCGGGCATCACGCCGCCTGGGTCGACCGAGCGGCCGTGCGCCAGCCAGTTGTGGGCATGAGCGAGGTGGTGCAGCGCGAACGAGGTCTGCATGGCGCTGACGCGGCCTTGCACATCCTGGGCGCTGTTCACCGCCTGCTTCACGAGCCGGAGCGCGAACAAGGGCTTCTGGGCGATGCGCCCGGCCATGGCGAGGCCGAAACTCTCAAGCTCGGCGCGCGGCACCACATGGTTCAGCATGCCCAGCCGATGCGCCTCGCGCGCGCCGATCCAGTCGGCGGTGAAGAGGAATTCCTTGGCCTTGCGCACCCCCATCTCCCAGGGATGGGCGAAGAACTCGGCGCCGCCGACGCCCATCGCCACCGAGTGATCGAGGAATTCGGCGTCCTCGCTCGCGATCACGATGTCGCACGGCCACATCAGCATCAGCCCGCCGATCATCACCTTGCCGTGGACCAGCGCCATCGTGGGCTTGGGAATGTTCCGCCAGCGCTCGCTGAAGCCGAGATAGATCTCCTGCTCGCGCGCGAACTGCGCCTCCGCGCCCGGCTTGCCGAAGCCGCCCCAAGTCGACACGGTCGCGTGCTTTCGCATGTTGCCGTGCGCGTCGACCTCGCGCAGATCGTGGCCGGAGGAAAAGTGCGGCCCGTTGGCCGACAGCACGATCACCTTCACCTCGTCGTCGTGGGCGGCACGATCGAAGGCGTCGTTCAGCGCGTAGAGGAACGCCGTGTCCTGGGCGTTGCGCGTCTCGGGCCGGTTCAGGACGATGCGGGCGATGCCCGGCATCGGCGTGTCGTAGAGGATCGTCTCGTTGGTCATCGGGGCCTCCCTGCGACCGCCACTATAGCGGTCCAGAGCGGCGCGATCACGCCGGTCGCGCGGCGGCGTCGATCACCATGTTCTTCATCGCCTTCTGCAGCTTCTCGAAGGCGCGGACCTCGATCTGGCGCACGCGCTCGCGGCTGATGTTGTAGCGGGTGCTGAGACCCTCGAGCGTCTTGGGCTCGTCGATCAGCCGGCGCTCGACGATGATCTGGCGTTCGCGGTCGGTGAGCTGGCGCAGCGCGGCCGCAAGCATCTGCTTGCGCTGGCCCAGCTCCTCGCTCTCGGCCATGCGGGTTTCCTGGTTGTCGGACTCATCGACCAGCCAGTCCTGCCACTCCATGTCCCCGTCGGCCTTGACCGGCGCGTTGAGCGAGGAATCCGGCCCGGAGAGCCGGCGGTTCATGCTCACGACCTCGTCCTCGGCGACGCCCAGCCGCGTGGCGATCTGCTTCACCTGCTCGGGCGACAGATCGCCCTCCTCGATGGCCTGCATCTGGCCCTTGAGCTTGCGCAGATTGAAGAACAGCTTCTTCTGCGCCGCCGTGGTGCCCATCTTCACCAGCGACCAGCTGTGCAGGACGTATTCCTGGATCGAGGCGCGGATCCACCACATGGCGTAGGTCGCCAGACGAAACCCGCGATCGGGATCGAACCGCTTCACCGCCTGCATCATCCCGACATTGCCTTCGGAGATGAGTTCACCCAGCGGCAGGCCGTAGCCGCGATAGCCCATGGCGATCTTGGCGACGAGACGCAGATGGCTGGTGACGAGCTTGTGGGCCGCCGGCAGGTCGCCGCGCTCGCGCCAAGCCTTGGCGAGCATGAACTCCTCCTGCGGCTCCAGAAGCGGGAACTTCCGGATCTCCTGCAGGTAGCGCGTGAGGTTGCCCTCGGGCGAGAGGCCCGACGGCAGGGCGGGAAGATTGCCAACGGCGGCGGTCATCGTAACTCCTGACGGGGTGAAGGTGCCGTTTGGCACTCCCACCTCCAGACTGCTAAGGGCGAGTCTAGGGGAGCGCCGCCGCCTCCGTCAAGTAAAGTAGAGTAAATTACTCAGCTATTCGGAGGCCGCGAGGCCCGTCACTAGCTTCTTGATATCTTGAGGCAAATTTGTGGAAAAGCGCAGCGCCTTGCCGGTTCGAGGGTGATCGAAGGCCAGCACCGCGGCATGCAGCGCCTGGCGCGAGAAGCCCACCAGGTCAGCCGGGAGGCCGGCGAGTGCGCGCTTGCGGCCATAGACGGGATCGCCGACCACGGGGCAGCCGATATGCGCCAGATGGACTCGGACCTGGTGGGTGCGCCCGGTGCGGAGGCTCGCCCGAATCAGGCTCGCGAGCGGTCGCAGGGGCGGGCCAAACCGGCGCTCGACCTGCCAGTCGGTGATCGCGTTCTTGCCGCCGAGGCGCCGGACCGCCATGCGCTGTCGATCAACGCGGTGACGGCCGAGCGCCGCCTCGATGGTTCCGCTCTGCGCGGTCGGCGCCCCCCAGACCAACGCCAGATACTCGCGGGTGATGTCGTGGGCGGCGAACAGAGCCGACAGCGCCCGGTGCGTCTCGTCGTTCTTCGCCACCACCATCACGCCGCTGGTGTCCTTGTCGAGGCGATGGACGATCCCGGGTCGGCGAACGCCGCCGATACCCGACAGCGAGTCCCCGCAATGCGCCAGCAGCGCGTTGACCAGTGTTCGGTCGGGATTGCCCGGCGCGGGATGGACCACCATGCCGGCGGCCTTGTTCAGCACCAGAAGATCGCGATCCTCGTGCAGCACATCGAGCGGCGCGGCCTGCGGTTCGGGCAGCGCCGGCTCGGGCGCCGGGATCGCCACCGTGAAGGTCTCGCCGCTTTTGACCTTGCGCGACGGCTCTTCTATCGTCGCGCCGTCCGCCCCGAAGACGTGGCGACCCTCGATCAATGCCTTCACCCGGCTGCGGGTCGTGTCGGGCAAGAGGGCCGCCAGCGCGCGATCGAGGCGGTCGCCGGCGCGGTCATCGTCGATGGTAACGGTGTGTCGCTCGGGCCCGTACATGGCTTCGATTGGAGTTTCAGTGGCGCCGGCACCCGTGTCCAGGAACCAGGCTCATGCGCCACGTTGGTTGACGATCCTCGTGATCGTGATGGGCGTGATGATCGTCGTCGGCTTCGTGATCGTGGCCGCCGAAATTGCGCGCCGCATCTCTAACCCCAACGCCGCCGGCGCGCCAGCCGCCGCCGCGGGCACCGCCTGGACCGGGACCATCGCCCTTCCGCCGGGCGGCCGCGTCGTAGCCATGCAGCCGCTCGGCGATCGCTTCCTCGTGCATGTCGAGGGCGGCGCCGCACCGCAGGCGCTGCTGGTCGATGCCCGCACCGGTGCGCTGCTCGGTACCGTATCCTTTCCGCCCGGCCCGCCGCGCGCGCCCTGAGCGCAGGCGGGTCCCATCCCCCAAGAGTCCATGGATTTTCGTAGCGACAACGTCACCGGCGCCCATCCCGCCATTGTCGAGGCGGTATCGGCCGCCTACCGCGCCGGACCGGCCTCCTCCTATGGTGCCGACGACTGGACGCGGCGCGTCGAGCGGCGGCTGCGCGATGTTTTCGAGAAGCCCGACCTCGTGGCGTTTCCCGTGGCCACCGGCACCGCCGCCAACTCGCTCGCGATCGCCTGCTGCACACCGTCCTGGGGCGCCGTCTATTGCCATCCCGCGGCGCACATCGTGGTCGACGAGGCGAACGCGCCGGAGTTCTTCAGCGCGGGCGCCAAGCTGGTCGCCGTCGATGGACCCGCCGGCAAGCTCGACGCCACGACACTCGCCCGCGTGCTGGCGGAACCGGTCTACGGCAACGTCCATCATCCCCAGCCCGCTGTTGTCAGCATCACCCAGGCCACCGAGTGCGGCACGACCTACGGGCCCGAGGAAGTGGCCGCCATCGCGGCCATCGCCCACCGCCACGGTCTGAAGCTCCATGTCGATGGCGCGCGCCTCGCCAACGCGCTGATCCACGCCGGCTGCTCGCCCGCCGAGCTTGCCTGGCGCGCCGGCGTCGATGTCATGAGCTTCGGCGCCACCAAGAACGGCGCGATGGCCGCCGAGGCGGTGGTGTTCTTCGATCCCGAGCTCGCGCGCGAGTTCGAGTTCCGCCGCAAGCGCGCGGGCCATCTCTTCTCCAAGATGCGGCTCCTCTCCGCCCAGCTCGACGCCTATCTCGCGAACGGGCTGTGGATGGAGAATGCGCGGCATGCCAACGCCGCCGCGCGCCGGCTGGTCGCCGGACTGACGCCGCTTCCCGGCGTGCGCCTGCTCTATCCGGTCGAGGCGAATGAGCTCTTCATCGCGCTGCCAGCCGCCATCCACCAGGCGCTGCAGGGCGCCGGCGTGCTGTACCATCCCTGGCCCAGCGACCGGCCGGGCGAGCGTGCCTACCGCCTGGTGACCGCCTTCGACACCGCGAGCGCCGATCTCGATCGGTTCCTGTCCATCGCCGCTTCCGCCGCGAGGTAAGCCCATGCCGCCCGCACGCACCCTGACCATGGCCCATTGGGGCACCTACGAGGTCGAGTATGACGACCGGGGCGCCGCCGCGAAGCTGCATCCCTTCGCGCGCGACCCCGATCCTTCGCCGATCGGCCTGCACATGCTGTCCGACGAGGTGACGCGACTGCGCGTGCGCCGGCCCTCGATCCGCCGAAGCTGGCTGGAGCACGGCCCCGGCGCCGCGCCGGAGGCGCGCGGTCACGAGGCGTTCGTCGAGGTTCCGTGGGACGAGGCCGAAGAGCTTGTCGCGCGCGAGCTGGACCGGGTGCGGACCGCACACGGCAATCGGGCGATCTTCGGCGGCTCCTACGGCTGGTCGAGCGCGGGTCGCTTCCACCACGCCCAGAGTCAGGTCCACCGGTTCCTGAACAGTCTGGGCGGCTATGTGCGCCACCAGGATTCCTATTCGCTGGGCGCCGCGCGCGTGCTGATGCCGCATATCGTGGCCTCGATGGAAGAGCTGATGGCCGCGCACACCAGTTGGGATGTGCTGGCTCGCGACTGCAAACTGTTCGTCAGCTTCGGCGGCGTGCCGCACAAGAACGCGCAGATCAACGCCGGGGGCGCCACGATTCACCACGTGAAGGCGGGACTGCGCGCGATGCACAGCGCCGGCGCGCGCTTCGTGAACGTGACGCCGACTGCCGACGATCTCGATACCGGCGGACCGGTCGAATGGCTGGCGATCCGGCCCAACACCGACGCCGCGATGTTGCTCGCGCTCGCCCACACGCTGGTGGCGGAGGATCTCCACGACCGCGCTTTCCTAGCGCGATGCACCGTCGGCTTCGACAAGTTCCGCCCCTATCTGATGGGCGAGACCGACGGCCAGCCCAAGGATGCAGCCTGGGCCTCGGCGATCTGCGGCATCCCGGCCGCGCGCATCGTGAGCCTCGCGCGCGAGATGGCGGCAACCCGCACCATGATCACCATCGGCTGGTCGCTGCAGCGCTCGCACCATGGCGAGCAGCCCTTCTGGGCGCTGGTGACGCTCGCTTGCCTGCTTGGCCAGATCGGCCTGCCGGGTGGCGGCTTCGGCTGCGGCTATGGCCCGGTCAACCTGATGGGCAGCGGTGCGGCGCGCCATTCCGGCCCGACCCTGCCGCAGGGCGTGAACAAGGTTGCCGACTTCATTCCGGTGGCCCGCTTCTGCGACATGCTGCTGCGACCGGGTGACGGCTTCGACTACAACGGCAAGCGCCACGCCTATCCGGACATCCGGCTGATCTACTGGGCCGGCGGCAATCCGTTCCACCACCACCAGGACCTCAATCGCCTGCGCCAGGCCTGGCGCAAGCCCGAGACAATCGTGGTGCACGAACAGTTCTGGACGCCTGCGGCGCACATGGCCGATATCGTGCTGCCCGCCACCACCACGCTTGAGCGCGACGATATCGGCTACGGCACGCGCGAGCCCTTCATGATCGCGATGAAGCGCGCGCGGCCGCCGGTCGGCGAGGCGCGCGACGACTACACGATCTTCGCCGGCATCGCGCGCCGGCTGGGCGCGGGGGACGCCTATACCGAAGGCCGCGACGCGGGCCAGTGGCTCCGCCATCTCTACGAGGAGGCACGCCAGAAGTCGGCCCGCAGCGGCGTCGCCCTGCCCGCGTTCGACGATTTCTGGCAGATCGGGCTCGCCGAGACGGCGCCGCCCGCCGAGCCGCCGGTCATGCTGGCGGCGTTCCGCGGCGACCCAGCCGCGCATCCCCTCAAGACACCGTCGGGACGGATCGAGATCTGGTCCGAAAAGATCGCGTCCTTCGGCTACGAGGATTGCCCGCCGCATGCCTGTTGGCTGGAGCCCGCGGAGTGGCTGGGCTCACCGCAGGCGGCACGCTATCCGCTGCACATGCTGTCGGATCAGCCGGCCGACAAGCTGCACAGCCAGCTCGACCATAGCCCGCACGCGCGCGCCACCAAGGTCCGCGGCCGTCAGCCCGCTACCATCCATCCCGACGACGCCGCCGCGCGCGGCATCGCGGACGGCGACACGATCCGCATCCACAACGAGCGCGGCGCCTGCCTCGCCGGCGCGCGACTGAGCGACCGCATTCGTCGCGGCGTGATCCGGCTCTCGACCGGTGCCTGGTTCGATCCCGAGCAGTCGGGCTCCAACCGGCCGCTCGAGAAGCATGGCAATCCCAACGCGCTCACGCTCGATATCGGCGCCTCGAAACTGAGCCAGGGCTGCATCGCCCAGACCTGCCTCGTGGAGATCGAGCGCCTCGATGCGCCTGTTCCCGCCGTGACCGCGCACCGTCTCCCGGAGTTCGCCCCCCGCTCCGGCGCGGCGTCCTGAATCGGGGCCACGGCTCGTCCCGCGCGACCTCGCCGCCGCCCCAACGACGGGGGCGGATCAGACGAAGTCCACGCCGCTCCACAAATGGAAGTTGGACGCGACGATGGTCGAGCCATCGCTCAGGACGGCGATGCTGGTACCTGACCCGCTCGCCAAGGTGATGCCGCCCTGCAGGTCGACGACGTCGGTCCCGCCCACGAAGTCGGTGATCGTGTCCGTACCATCGCCGCCCGCATAGACGAACGTGTCCGCCCCGGTCCCGCCTTCTAGGGTGTCGTCGCCCGCACCGCCGTACAGCGTCTCGTCGCCGGTCGTGCCGATCAGCGTGTCGCCCTGGGCCGATCCGATCGCGATCTCGAAACCCGCGATGCTGTCGACGTCGCCGCCCGCCATGACGGTGCCCGCGACCAGGTCGACAATGACCGCGTCGGAGCTCGCCGAATAGTCCAGCGCGTCGAGATCGGCGCCGCCATCAAGCGAATCGTTGCCGGCGCCGCCCCGCAGGAGGTCAGCGCCCAAGCCGCCGATCAGCGTCTCCTCGAGCACGCTGCCCGACAGCGTGTCGCCCGCGTCGGAGCCCAGCACCACCTCGAAGTCCGAGATCTGGTCGATATCGGTGGGGCTCGTGGCCGCCGTCCCGTCCGCGAGCGCGACCGTCACGCCCGTGAACCCGACATAGGAAAGCGTGTCGATACCAACGCCGCCGGCCAGCGAATTGTTGCCAGCGCCGCCGGCGACCGTGTCATCGCCATCGCCCGCGAGCAGGGTCTCGTCCGCCGACGCGCCCTGGAGAACATCGTTGAAGCCGCTACCGACCACAACCTCGAAGCCTGAGATCGTGTCCTGGTCGGCGCCCGTTTGGATTGTCGCCATACCGGCGACAAGGTCGACGGTCACGCCGCCCGTCGCCGAGGCATAGTCGACCGTATCTTGGCCGACGCCACCATCCACCGGGTCGTTGCATGTGCCGCCCCACAGCACGTCGTCGCCGTTGCCACCCAGGATCGTGTCGTCACCCATCGCGCCATAGAGCGTGTCGGCGACGGACGAGCCCGAGAGCGTGTCGCTTTCGGTTCCGCCGATGGCGATCTCGACGCTGGCGAGCGCCACGGTTCCGCCGGACCACATCGCCGTGCCGGCACCCAGATCGGCCGTCACCGGCGCGCCCATGGCGCCGAAATCGATGGCATCGGCGCCGCTGCCGCCGCCGAAGCTGTTCAGCCCGCCTGATGCCACGTAGCTGTCGTCGCCACCGGCCCCGAAGAATGTCTCGGCCGCGGCGCCGCCCAGAAGCGTGTCGTTCTGGTCGGTGCCGATCACCACCTCGATGCTGATCAGCGTGTCGATCTCGCCGCCGGAGAACACCGCGCTTGACGGCAGGTCGATGGTGGAGGGGCCGGTGTGCGTCGAATAGTCGACGGTGTCGACGTTGAGGCCGCCATCCAGGGTATCGTTGCCCGCGCCGCCCACCAGCACGTCCATGCCGTCACCGGCCTCGATGCGATCATCGCCGCCGCCGCCCACCAGCGTGTCCCCGGTGATCGAGCCCGACAGGGTATCCGCGCCGTTCGAGCCCAGCACGACCTCGAAGCCTCCCAGGTCGTCAATGTCGGTCGCCGACACCGTCGCGCGGCCGGCGAGAAGATCCACCGTGACCACGCCGCCGCCCGAATAGTCGAGCGTGTCGATGCCGCCGTCGCCTTCAAGCTGGTCGTTGCCGCCGCCGCCGGCGATGCGGTCGTTGCCGGTGCCACCGAAGACGCGGTCGTCGCCGAAGCTGCCATCCAGCGTATCGTTGCCGGTGCCGCCGAAGAGGCTGTCGTTGCCGGTCTCGCCGAAGCCGATGTCGTTGTCGGAGCCGCCGTAGAGCGTGTCGTCCTCGGTGCCGCCGGCCATCAAGTCGTCGCCGGCATCGCCGAACAGCCGGTCGTTCTCCGCGCCGCCGCCCAGGATGTCGTTGTCGGCGTCGCCATAGAGCGTGTCAGTCCCGCCCTCGCCGTTCAGCTGGTCGGTGCCGTCGCCGCCGAGCATGGTGTCGGCATCGGTCGTCACCAGCCCCGAACCGCCATAGGCGATGTCGTTGCCGGCCAGCAGCATGAACGTGTCGGAGGTATCGCCGCCCCAAGCCGTGTCATCGAGCGTTGTGCCGGTGATGTTGCCCGTCGGGGGGAGACCCACGAAGTCGGTGGCGTCGATGTCGGTGAGACTGACTCCATTCAGTACCAGGGTGGTCTCACCGCCACCCATCACGAGGGTCGTCGTCGCGCCGACTCCGGTGATCGAGATGTCGCTGAAGCGGGTCGCGAAGCCGTCCAGCGCGATCTTGTCGGTGCCGTTCTGGAAGTCGGTCACCGTGTCGGTGCCGCCGTAGGCCGAGGCCACGAACGTGTCGGTGCCGCCATCGCCTGTAAGCGTGTCGTTGCCGGCCGCGCCCCTCAGCGTGTCGTTGCCGTTCCCGCCCGACAGCGTGTCATTGCCGGCATCGCCCCACAGCGTATCCTGGCCGCTGTCGCCCGAGACCGTATCGTCCTCGGTGCCTCCGGCAATCAGGTCGTTATCGGCGCCGCCGGACAGCACGTCGTTGTTGGCACCGCCGCCCAGGATGTCGTCACCGGCATCGCCGTTCAGCACATCGTTGCCGCCCTCGCCGCTCAGCCGGTCGTTGCCCGAGCCGCCGTTGGCGGCATCGGCGTCGGCGGCGTTGTTGCTTGGCCCACCGCGGTAGAAGTCGTTGCCCGCGCCTCCGTTCAAAGTGTCGCTCGCCGCACCGCCGTACACCGCGTCGTCAAACGCGCTGCCGGTGATCACCTCGATGTCGTTGCCGATCACGTCGACACCGTTGCCCGCCGCCGTACCCGCCACGCGGTCGATGACCACCCCGGAGCTCGAGTCGGCGTAGCTCAACTCGTCGGTGCCGCTTCCCCCCAGGAACGTGTCGTCGCCGTTGCCGTCGAGCAGCAGGTCGTTGCCGAAGTCGCCGAACAGCGTGTTCGAGCCCGACCCGCCAGCCAGCGTGTCGTTGTCGCTGCCTCCCGTGAGCGAGTCGTTGCCCAAACCGCCGAAGACGGTGTCGTCGCCGTTTTCGCCGTGGAGTTGGTCGCCACCCTCGTCGCCGTAGATAAGGTCGGATTCGGTGCCGCCGGCGACCACATCGTTGCTGAGGCCGCCATAGACGGTATCATTCCCGCCCTGACCTTCGATGTAGTCGAACTGGTCGAGAGAGTTCTGGTCGCCAAAAAGTGTGTTGGCGAGCGCGTCTCCCAGGATGGTGTGCGTCATGTGGGCCGCGGAGCGCGCGCCCCGTCCCCAATGATCGCGCAGCCCCAAAATGCGTCGGGCTGGCGTGTTACCGTCCTCAATTGGCTCTATCGTAACCCGATTGCCGTGGGCGCGAAACGTTGAACGCGCGAGCGACAGCAAACGACGCAGCCTGAGTACAGGGACTGTCGACGCTCGCTTTGACACATCACCTCAATGGATTGACGGGAGAAGCTCATCCAATGTCTGAGAAGACACCCCTGACAACCACCCGCCTGCAGAAGATTGCGCTCGCCTATTGGGAGAGTGCCGCGCTGATGGCGGCGGTCGAGCTCGACATCTTCACCGCCATCGCGCGGGGTCACGACACGGTGCCGAGCCTCGCCGCCGCGGTGGGCATTTCGGCGCGCAACGCCGAACGGCTCTCGACCGTGTTGGTCGCGCAGACTCTGCTGGAGCGCGACGGCGAGCGGCTGCGCAACGCGCCCGATGTCGCGCGCTTTCTCGTGAAGGACAGCGAGCGCTTCGCCGGCCCCTGGATCCTCTTCACCAAGCCGCGCTGGAATGCCTATGGCGAGCTCGGCGAGCGTCTGCGGCGACACGAGGAGAACCGGCTTGGCGCCTACGAGAGTTTCACCGTCGAGGATGCGCGTCGCTACCACGCCGCGACCTATTCGATCGGCCGGGGCGCCGCGCGTCTCTTCAGCCGCTCCGTCGATCTCGCCGGCCGGCGCAAGCTCCTCGATCTCGGCGGCGGCTCGGGCGCCTATAGCATCGTGGCGACCGAGACCTTTCCCGGTCTCAAAGCCGTGGTGCTCGACCTGCCGCCGGTCGCCGAGGTGGCGCGTGAGTACATCGCCGCCAACGGCGCGACCGACCGCGTGGCGACGCTGCCCGGCGACTTCACCCGCACGCCCTTCCCCAACGACGTTGATGTCGTGGTGATGGCGAGCAACCTGCCGCAGTATGAGCCGCCGCTGATCCGCCTCGTGGTGAGCAAGGCCTTCGCCGCCCTCCTGCCCGGCGGCGAGATGCATCTGATCGGCGAGACGCTGGATGACGACCGACAAGGCCCGCTCTCCGCCGCCCTGTGGGGCCTCAACGAGGCGGTGTATGGCAGCACCGGCGTCGCCCACACCGAAAGCGAGGTGCGCGGCTACCTTGAGGGGGCCGGCTTCATCGATGTGGCGATCCATCCCTTCGTTCCGGGCGTATTGACCAGAGTGAGCGGTCGCAAACCGGGATAGGCGGGAGGTGTCGATGCGCGAGGATGTGGCATTCCGGACCGAGGACGGCACGACCTTGCGCGGCTAGCTCTATCGCCCCGCGGGCACGCGGCCCGCACCGTTGGTCTCGCTGGCCCACGGCTTCTCGGCTGTGAAGGAGATGCACCTCGACCGCTTCGCCGAGGTTTTCCAGGCGGCGGGACTGGCCGCTTTGGTCCACGACCATCGCGGCTTCGGCGCCAGCGACGGCGCGATCCGGCAGGAGGTCGATCCCGAGCAGCAGATCCGCGATTGGCGCGACGCGCTCACCTTTGCCGAGAGCCTGTCCGGGATCGACGCAGCGCGGCTGGGCGTCTGGGGGTCGAGCTACGCGGGCGGCCATGTCCTGGCGTTGGCCGCCCGCGACCGACGCATCAAGTGCGCGGTTTCGCAGGTACCAATGGCGAGCGGCGCCGAAAACGCCCGGCGGCTGATCCGCTCCGATATGCTCGGACCGACGCTCGCGCTGGTCGACCAGGACCGCCGCGCGCGGCTCGCGGGCACCGCGCCGGGGATGCTGCCGGTGGTGTCGGCTGACCCGACCGCGCCGGCGGCGCTGCCAACCGCCGACTCGCATCACTGGTTCACCGCGACCGTCGCCGAGCGCGCGCCGACGTGGCGCAATGAGGTGACGCTGCGCTCGCTCGATCTCTTCGCGGGCTATGAGCCAGCCGCCCAGATTCGCTGGATCAGTCCCACGCCCCTTCTGATGATCGTGGGCCTCGCCGACCATCTGACGCCTTCCGACCTCGCGCTCGCCGCCTATGCCCGCGCGCTGGAGCCCAAGCGGCTGGTCACGCTGGCCGGCGGGCACTTCGACGCCTACGGTCGCGACTTTGGCGTCGCGAGCGGCGCCGCGGCGGCCTGGTTCCGCGAACATCTGATGTAGCACGCTGCGGGGTTGCGCCGGCGCGCGGCATCGACTATTCCAGCGCCATCCGGCCTCGCCCCGTTCGTCTAGAGGCCCAGGACGCGGCCCTCTCACGGCTGAAACAGGGGTTCGACTCCCCTACGGGGCGCCAACCGGGCTCGAACAGCCCCGGTTGTCGGGCATCAGACAATGCGCTTCATTCCCGCTCCGCCGATCGGCCCCGCCCTTCCCGCCGCCGCGCTGGTGGCCCTCGTCGCCTGGGTATGTCTCGCCGCACTGATGGGCTGGCTGGACAACGCCCAAGGCGGGGTCACCGGCAACGGCATCATGAAGGCGATCCAGCTGAAACCCTGGATCGACGATCCGGCCTCGGCCGGTCTCGACGCCTCGAACTATCTCCTCTTCCCCGTCTATGGCACGCTCTGCCGGATTCTCGACGCGATGGGCGTGATGGCCGGCGACCCGCGTCGCCAGATCGCCTTCCTGAACACGATCTGCGGCGGCCTCGCGGCCGCGACCGTCTACCTGCTCGCGATCGCGCTTGGCGCCGCGCGCGCGACGGCCGCCGCCGCCACGCTGTTCCACCTCGCTTGCCACTATGTGCTGGTCCTGGCGATCGTGAACGAGGACGCGATGCCCGCCTACCTGCCGGTGCTGGCGGCGATGGCTCTCGCGGCGGTGCGCTTCGATCGTCCGACGCCCGCGATCGTTGCCGCCGTCTCCGCACTGTTCGCGCTGGGCTGGCTGGTCGAATGGCGGCTGATGTTCCCCACCCTGCCCGCGTTCGCGCTGGCGCTGTGGCTGGGCGGCACGTCGATGCGCCAGCGCGCGATCGCGATCGCGACCTTTGCCGCGACCCAGATCGTCGTCGTCGCGGCCGTCGCCCTCTATTGGCGCGGCCATCCCGGCGCGGCCGACGTCCCGACCCTCTTCTTCACTGGCAAGGGGGTCGAGAGCGCCTGGGCGGGGTTCACCTGGCTCAAGCTGCGCTACCTCGCCGAGGGCATGTCGGGATATCTCTGGGGCCTCGCGCTGCCCACGCTGAACCCGACCGCCGGATGGGATCTCTGGCGCTATGGCGGGCTCGCGATGCTGGTCGTACTGGGCTGGACCGGCTGGCGCGCGGCACATCGACACTTGCCCCCGGCCCGGGCGCGAAGCGTCCTGGCGATCTTCGGCGGAACCGCGCTCGCAGGTGCGGTGTTCAACCTCTATTCCCAGCCGCAGGACCCGCAGATGCAGCTGAATGTCATGCCGTGGGTCGGCGTGGCGTGGCTCGCGCTCCTGCTCGACGCCGCACCAGCGCGTCGCCGCGCGCTTGTGGCGGCCTCCGTCCTGCTGCTCGCCTACAACATCGCGAGCCTGCTGCCGTATCGCGGCGAGGATAGCCGTTGGCGCGCGGCGCTCGCACGGCTGGAGGCCGCTGCCGACCCCGCCCGCACCGTTTTCGTGGTGCACGAGTTCGACTGGGCCAAACCCTACATGGAGGCGCAATGGGGCTCGACGCGATCGGGCATCGAGACCCTGCCGCGGGCGCCCGCCGAGCAGCCGAAGCTGAAATGGATCGGCTTCCTGGGCCGGGCCATTCCGGAGCATCGCCGATCCGACGCGGAGCTCGCCGATTTCCTGCGTCGCGACATCGAGGCCGCGCGGGCGCTCGGCTACGACATCGTCGTGGGTCCGATCTGGTCAATCGACTTCGCCCAGCTGCTCATTCGTAGCGGGATGGTCGCCTCGTCCGCGCGGCTCCAGGCACTGCGCGCCGCGCTGCACGACAATTTCGACGCCGCGCCGCTGTTCGACGATCCCACCTCCGGCGCCTGGTATCGCCTCACGCCGAAGCGGCGGTGATGCTCTGGAGTGTGTCCGATCCGGCAACTATTGGGCGGATCGAAGAGCCGACGAACGACGGATCGCGACCGGCTGACTTCGGTCCAAGCGCTCTAGCGCCGCGCCGCGCGCTGGATCTCGGCCTCGTCGACTCCGACGCTGCGCGCGGTCGCCACGATCGCGGCCCAGGTGTCTTCCGGCAGCGGCACGCCCTCCGCGCGGCGCTTCTTGCGCGTGCGGGTCTCGACCTCGCCCGGCAGCAGCACCTCGCCGCCCGCCGCGGCCGGCTTCGTTCCCTTCACGAACCCGGCGTAGCGCGCCACATCGGCCGGGAAGAAGCCCTCCGGATCGAGCACCGCAGGATCGACGAAGAACGACAGAATGCCGTTGGCGAAGCGGCCCCGCGCCGGATCGGTGGCGCCGGTGCCTGAGAGCGAACCGCCCAGCACTTCGCACATGAAGGCGAGGCCCGAGCCCTTGTGGTCGCCGAAGGCGCGGATCGCGCCGGTCCCCTTGGCGTGGTCGCGCGGCCCGGTAGGCGTGTACTCGCCATAGAGAAGATGCGGATCGCCGGACGCGGCGCCCTCGGGACCGATCAACGCGTCCGCCGGAACCTTCTTGCCACCCTGGCTCGCCACCAGCACCTTGCCCTCGGCCACGATCGAGGTCGCGAAGTCGAGCACCAGTGGCTCCTCACCCGGTCGTGGTACGCCGACGCAATAGGGCGCCGTCGAAAAGCGGCGCTCGACGCCACCATACGGCGCCACCAGCACGCTGCCCGAGGCGTTGACGAAGTGGATCGAGACGAGACCGGCCTCGGCGGCCATCTCGGCCCAGTCGCCGACCCGTCCGACATGGCCGGCGTTGCGCAGCGCGATGGCCGCAAGCCCGTTGCGGCGCGCCTTGTCGATGCCGATCCGCATCGCCTGCGGCGTCACGGTCTGGCCGAAGCCGTACTTGCCGTCGACCACCGCCAGCACCGGTGTCTCGCGCAGGATATCGACCTCGACATCGGCGATCACGGTGCCGCGCCGGTGCTGTTCGACATAGCGCGGCACGCGCACCACGCCGTGGCTGTCATGGCCGGTGAGGTTGGCGCTCACCAGATAGCGGCCGATGCGCTCGCCTTCCGATGCGGAGCAGCCGGCGGCACGGAAAATCCCCGCGACGAAGCGCTCCAGCGCTTCGGCGGCGACGACGACCTCGCGGGCGCTCACGATTTGCCGCGGGCCTGGTTGGCGATGTAGCCGCGGTTCCAGGTCGGATTGATCATGACCTCGTTGATCACGATGTGCGGCGGCAGGCAGGCGATGTAGCGGATCAGGTCGCCGACATCCTCCGACTGCGCCATGCGCGCGCGTTCCTCTTTCGTGATGGGGATCGGACGCTTGTCGAGGATCGGCGTCGCGACCTCGCCCGGGCACACCACGCAGGAACGGATGCCGTTGGCGCATTCCTCCATGTTGAGCGTGTGACTCATCGCGACCACGCCGTGCTTGGCCGCCGAGTAGGCCGCACCGCTCAGGGCGCTGGGCTGCCGTCCCGCCACCGAGGAAGTATGGATCATCGTGCCATCCTTGCGGCGGCGCATGATCGGCAACGCGGCGGCGGTGACATAGAAGGCGCTGTTGAGGTTGCCGCGCACCACCTCGTCGATGCCGGCGGGCGACAGCTGGCTCCACTTGCGCTCGAGGATGTTGAGGCCGGCATTGTTCACGAGCACATCGAGCCGCCCGAAGCGCTTGTCGATGTCGGCGGCGATGCGGTTCACCACCGTGGCCTTCATCATGTCGCCGGCCTTCACGATCGCCTTGCCACCCGCCGCCTTGATCGCGGCCGCCGTGCCCTCCAGCGGCTCCTTGCGCCGCCCGGTGACCACGACAGTGGCGCCCTCGCGCGCGAGCGCGATCGCCGCCGCCTGGCCGATGCCCGAGCCTGCCCCGGTCACCCAGGCGACCTTACCCTTCAACGCTGCCATGTTCGCTCTCTCCTCGCGACGACCCTACAGAACCTTGCCGGTCGCGTCGTCGATCAGGTGCATGTTGTTGAGATCGGCGAGAAGCTTCATCGACGTCGCTTCCGCCGCCCCGGCGTTCGGGTTGACGCGCCCGCAGAGCTCGACGCCGCCGACGCTGAAATAGACCAGCGTTTCCATGCCCATCGGCTCGACGACATCGATCTTCATGTCGAAATCGTGCTGGTTGGGCTCGGTGTGGCGGCGCGTCTCGGTGATGTGCTCGGGCCGCAGGCCGAGAAGCAGGTTCGCCTTGCCGACATGGGGCGTGTAGCGCTGCGTGCGATCCGCCGGCACCGGGAACGAGAGCGTGTCGGAGACGCGGACGCGCAGCGCGCCGGCTGCCTGCTCCAGGCTGCACTTCAGGAAGTTCATCGCCGGCGAGCCGATGAAGCCCGCCACGAACTTGGTGGCCGGCGTGTGGTAGAGCTCGTTGGGCGTGCCGACCTGCTCGATCAGGCCGGCATTCATCACCACCACGCGATCGGCGAGCGTCATCGCCTCGACCTGGTCGTGGGTCACGTACACGGTCGTGGTGCGGACCTTCTGGTGCACCTTCTTGATCTCGGTCCGCATCTGCACGCGCAGCTTGGCGTCGAGGTTCGACAGCGGCTCATCGAACAGGAAGACCTTGGGGTCGCGCACGATCGCGCGGCCCATCGCGACGCGCTGCCGCTGGCCGCCCGAAAGCTGCTTGGGCTTGCGATCCAGAAGCTCGGTGATGTCGAGAATCTGCGCCGCCTGCTTCACACGGCCGTCGATCACGTCCTTCGGGGTGCGCTTCAGCTTCAGGCCGAACGACATGTTTTCGTAGACGTTCATGTGCGGATAGAGCGCGTAGTTCTGGAACACCATCGCGATGTCCCGGTCCTTGGGCGGCACGTCGTTCACGATGTGACCGCCGATGGCGATGTCGCCGCTGTTGATCTCCTCGAGCCCCGCGATCATGCGCAGCGTCGTGCTCTTGCCGCAGCCCGAGGGGCCGACCAGGACGATGAACTCCTTGTCGGCGATATCGAGGTCGATGCCGCGGACGGCCTGGACCTCGTCGTACATCTTGACCAGCTTGCGAAGCGTTACCTGAGCCATCTGTCTAACCCTTGGTCGCGCCGGCCGTGAGGCCCGCGATGTAGTAGTCCATGAGGAAGGCGTAGATGATGAGCGGCGGCGCGGCACCGAGCAGCGCACCGGCCATGATCTGGCCCCAGTTGAAGACGTCGCCCTTGATCAGCGTCGTGACGATGCCGACCGGCAACACCAGCTCGCTGGTCGAGGTCGTGAAGGCCAGCGGATAGAGGAACTGCGCCCACGAGACGGTGAAGGCGAAGATGGTCGCGGCGATGATGCCGGGCAGCGCCACCGGGATGAAGATCTTGGTGAGCGTCTGGGTCCAGGTCGCGCCATCGATCAGCGCCGCCTCGTCCAGTTCCTTGGGGATCGAGGCGAAGTACCCGATCATGATCCAGGTGCAGAACGGCACCGTCAGGGTCGGGTAGAGGATGATCATCGTCCACCAGTTGTTCATCAACTGGATGCCGAGCGTCTCGTTCACCCAGGCGAACATCTTGAACAGCGGGATGAACAGCAGCGTCTCGGGGATAAGGTAGGTGAGGAACACGCCGGTCGCGAGCGTCGCCGAGCCCCAGAATTTCATCCGGGCGAGCGCAAACGCCGCCACCACGCTGATCGCCATGGTGATGGTCACGACCAGGATCGAGACGATCGCGGAGTTGCGGAAAAAGCGCAGGAACGTGTCCTGGGTCAGCAACTCGATGTAGTTGCCCAGCGTGGGATTGAAGACCCACCAGGGATTGATCTCCGCCGAAATCTCCGCGCTGGTCTTCAGCGACGTGATGAACATGTAGATCGGCGGCGTCAGGAAGAAGATCGCGAACAGCACGAGGAAGAAGTACGACCAGCGCAACGCCCAGCGCCGGTCGCGACTCATGCTGCCGTACTTGGGCCCGGCGGCGCCGGCCCGGATGGCGGTGTCGGTCATCAGACTTCGCTCCCCCGCTTGGTGATGTCGCGCAGGATGAACACCGCCGCGACCGCCAGGATCGGCACCATGAACAGCGAGACCGTGGCGCCGAGCGGAATGTCGTTACCCTCGATGCCGATGCGGAACGCCCAGGTGGCGAAAACGTGCGTGGTGTTGAGCGGATCGCCCTTGGTCAGCACGCGCACGATGTCGAAGTTCGCAAACGTCACGATGGTCGAGAACAGGGCCGTGATCGCGATGATATTGCGCATCATCGGCAGCGTCACGAACCAGATGCGCTGCCACCAGGTGGCGCCATCGATCGCGGCGGCCTCGTAGAGCTGTTCGGGCACCGACTTCAGCGCCGCGAGATACATGATCATGAAGAACGGCGCCCCGATCCAGACATTGACCAGAATCACCGAGAAACGCGCCCAGCCGGTTTCGCCGATCCACGGGATCGGCCCGATCCCGAGCGGCTGCAGCAGCCAGTTGAAGGCGCTGTAGGACGGATCGAACAGCCACAGCCAGGACAGCGTGCTCATGGCCGGCGGGATGACCCAGGGCACCAGCAGCATGCCGCGCCACTTGCGCTGGCCCTTGCTCGGGATGTTGTGAACGAAGTGCGCGACGATGAAGCCGATGATCGCCTTGAACATCACCGCGGTGATGGCGAAGAGGCAGGACTGCCACACCACCATCCAGAAGGTCTCGCGCGAGAACAGGAAGGTGAAGTTGGCGAAGCCGACGAAGCGCGTCATACCCTTGTTCAGCATCGCGAGATAGACCGCGTAGCCGGCCGGGTAGGCAACCAGGCTGAAGATCAGCACCAAGAGCGGCAGCGCCATCAGGAACGCGATGGTCGACTTGCGCTGCATGAACTTCGTCAGGCCGCTGCGGTTGTCCCCCGCGACATCCCGCACCGTGCCGGCTGCGATATTGGCCATGGCCGCTCCTCCCCTGCGACAGACGACGGGGGCACCTTGCGGTGCCCCCGTTCCGATCCGACCCGAAGGTCAGTTGCGCATGAAGCCTTCGATCTCGGTCGAGGCCCAGCCGAGGACGCGGTCGATCGGCTCGTTGCGCACGGCGTAGCGCACCACCATCTGGGTCTGCACACCCTGGGTGTAGATCTGCTGGGCGATCTTGTGCGGCGCGGGCGCCGCGGCGATCGAGAGCGTCTGGTGGTTGTGCGGGTTGGGGTAGTGGTAGAGCGTGCCCTTCGGCGGCGCCTCGTCGGCCCAGACCTTGAGCGTGGTGAGGTTGGAGAAGGACGGGATGTCGTACCCGCCGCTCGCCTTAACCAGCTTCTCGACCGCGGCCGGTTGCGACAGGAACGTGGCGAGGCTCTTGGCGGCCGCCTGGTTCCGGCTGAACCGCCACACCCCCCAGAAGAACGGCAGGAACGGTCCGAACCGGCCCTTCGGGCCCGACGGGAAGCCGTGATGCCACGTCTGGTCGGCGATCTGCGGCGCATCGCGCTTCGCCACGGCCCAGGCGCTCGGCGGATTCATGATCATCGCGCTCTTGCCCGACACGAACGCCTTGTTGTTCGAGGCGTCGTCCCAGGAGGGCGAGTCCGGCGGCAGGAACCTGACCAGCTGCTTCCAGTACTCGAGCGCCTGACGCACGCCGTCGCTGCGGACCGTGATCTCGCCCTTATCGTTGACCAGCTGGGCGCCGAAGCTGTGGAAGATGGCGCCGCAGGTGTCGACCGAGTCCGACGTCGTGCCGAGACCGATGCCGAACGGCACGCCGGCCTTGTGGCAGCCTTCGGCGGCCTTGAGGAACGTCTGGAGGTTCCAGTTGTCGGCCTTCGGCGCGGCACCGATCGGGTACATTTCCTGGATGTCGATCCCGGCGTGCTGCTTCAAGAGGTCGATTCGCGAGCACGGGCCCTTCATCTGACTGCCGATCGTCGCCGGCACCGCGAGCCACTGGCCCTTGACCTTGCCGAGATACTCGACCGTCGCGTTGACGGCGCCGCTCTGCTTGATGAGCGGCTCCACGACGTCGTTCATCGGCACCAGCTGTTCGGCATAGGCCGCCGGCAGCCAGGTCGAGAAGGACAGGATGTCGTGGCCGGACCGCGCCTGCGCCTCGGCGGCGATCGTCAGCAGCAGCTTGTTGCCCTGCGAGGTGATGTAGTCGATCGTGACATCGACCTTCTCGCGGGCCGCCCATTCGCGGATCAGCTCCTCACTGCCCTTGTTGGCGCCGGGAACCCAGTGGTCCCAGAAGCCGATCGAGAGCTTGCCGGCAGCGTAGGCGCCGCGCACGAAGGGCGCGGCCACCAGCGCGGTCGAGGCGACCGCCGTCCCTGCCGCGAAACGACGACGAGAAATCTTCCGTGACGTCATGCCAGTTCCTCCGGTTGGCGGCGCTCCGTTCCGGAGCGTCGCGGGATGGCACCCGCGAGGCGAGTGCCTCGGCTTCTTTGGCCGTTGGGTGAATGCTACGGGGATTTTCGCGCCAAGCGCAACGGCTTTCAGCGCTCAGCCCCGGCGTCCCCGCAACGTCTGCTGCCACCATTCCGCATAGTCCCTTGCACTTTCCGCAAGGAAGAACGTCGGCGTGAACCCGACCGCCCCCGTGAGGCGATGCACCGCGACGGCCGCGCGGTCGCGGTCGCCATGAAGGTTGACGTTCCCCGCCTCGCCCGGCCGCGCCAGCCGCCAGCGCAGACCGGGCAGCGCCCGCGCGGCCTCGGCGCACCACTCCTCGACCGCCCAGACACGGCCGGGACCGACATTCACGATGGCCGGCTCGGCGTCGCGTCGGTCGAGCAGCGCCAGCACGGCCCCGGCGACATCGCGGCTATAGACGAAGTCGCGCGCGCAGCGTCGCGGCAGCACCGCCTCCTCGCCGCGCTCGGCCAGCGACAGGATCTGCCACATGGGTGCCAGCGTCTCGCGCACGCCGGTCTCGCGCTCCCACGGCCCAAACACCTGCCCCAGCCGCGCGGCCACGATATTCAGCCCGGCGATCTCGCGGAACCGCAGCGCCGTCTTCTCGCCCGCGTACTTGGTGATGGCATAGATCGTCTGCGGCTGAGGCACGGTGGTTTCTTCATCGAGCAGGCCGCCCGAGAAGGCGTTGGTCCCGTAGACCGCGACCGAACTCGGATAGACCACGCGCTCCACGCCCACGCGCGCCGCCGCGTCGAGCACGATGGCCGTGCCGGCGATGTTCACCTGCAGCGTCCGCGCCGCGCGCTCGCGCTCCTGCAGCGGACCGGGGGTGAGCGCCGCGCCATGGAACAGGGTCTGCGGGCGATGCCGTTCGAACAGCCCGCGCACGGCGGCGGCATCGACAACGTCGAGCGTCTCGACACGGAGCCGGCCCGGCAGGCGGGCGAACGCGGCAAGCGCCTCCGCCGGCAACGGGGTGTCCGCCGCCGCGACGACCTCCTCGCCGCGCGCCAGCGCCGCTTCCACGACATTCAGTCCGACAAACCCGGAAGCTCCGGTGACAATGATGCGCATGGCGGGATGTTAGCCCGCCTTCTCCGGAAGAACACGCGTCCGCGAAGCCCCCGAACGAGGGCGCGTCTGCTACCGGACCGCCATCACCATCGAGAATCCGATGTAACGCCAGATGGCTTCCGCCTCGACAAAGCCCGCCTGGTGAAGGTGCCGCACGTGTGTGGCCGCCGCGTGGTAGATGCTGGGCGTCGTCCGCGCGGGCAGCTCGCTCGCCTTGGCCGCCGCGATCGGTGGCAGGGACTCAAAGCGCGCCCGGTAGGTCCTGAACTCGTCCGTCACGCGGTGACGCCGATACTCATCGGCAAGGCCGCGGAAGCCCGGCTCCAGGGCATCCATGAAGTCGACATTGAACAGCACGCCGCCCGGACGGAGAACCCGGGCGAGGTTTCCGTAGAGACGCGGCAGGGAGCCTGGCGGCACCTCGTGGGTGACCCAGCCGATGAACGCCGCATCTATCGACCCCGGCGGGAGCTTGGCCGCCCAGTCGTCCGTGGTGATATCGGCCTGCACGAAGCTCACGCGCGGGTCCGTTCCGATCACGTGCCGGGCGATCAGCAGGCTGGTGGCGGACCCGTCGATCGCCGTGACGTGCCGTTGCGGCCCATCGATCCCGAGTTGGCGGGCCGTGAAGGCGCCGGTGCCGCAGCCGATATCCAGCACGCGGAGCGACTCACCCTGAAGCCTCTGGCGCATCAGCTCTTCGGCCAGTTCGAAGCACGACGCGCGCCCGCCGCAATACTGAGTCATGTAGGCATCCCAGCGTCGCGCATAGCCCTTGGCGGCGCCGGCGATGTCCGCGGGGCGGTTCAGCCGCACGAAGGTCCAGTAATCGTCGGGAAATCGCGCCGCGAAGCGGCCTTCGGACTTCATGTCCTCTTTGTTCGGGTCCTTTGTGAAGCCAAGCCTCTGCAGGACCCGGAGCGAGCCGACATTGCTCACCTTCAGGAAATGGGCGTGCATATAGTCGACCAACAGCTCGTCGAACGCGTAAGCGACGGCGAGCTGCGCGCCCCCGAACGCATAGCCCTTGCGGTGATATTCAGTCCCGACCCAGTAGGAGAGCTCGGCGGAGTTGTCGCCGGCGTCCAGCCTCTTCAGCGTCACGGTGCCAACGACGAGCGCGCCGTCCAGGATCGCGAAGGTCCGCACCACGCGCGGCCCGGCGGCGTTGTGGGCGAGCAGCTGGTCGATGTCGGCATCACGCGCCGGCGTTGGCGCCGCGGTGTGACTGAGCGTCTCGTCCGACGCGAGGGCGCGGACGGCGGCGCGGTGCGACTCGTTCAACAGCTCAATTCGAATACTTGTCACGCGCACCCCTTCACTTTCCGGTTTCGCTCGACGATAGCGCAGAAGCTCTGAAGTGCGAACCGGCATTGCCGCTGTGACGCGCGATCGCGCCAGCGCAAACACACCGCCGCGCGTCGCGCCCGCGTTTCGACATGTCTCGCTCGCCACCATCATGTGATGTAAGCTCGCCGATCATGCACACCACGGTCGCGACGCTCTGTCAGCACGCCCGCGAGTTCCAGGAGTTCAGTCGGTTGACGGGGCGACTCTCCCGATTGGCGTTGCGCGGACTCTGCGCGCTGGGCGGTCTGGGACTTCTCGCCGGCTGCAGCGCGGACTTCACGGCCGCCGATACCGCCTATTTTCAGCCGCCCATCACCACCACCAGCGCGCCGGCTCGGCCGCTGCGCGAGAGCTGATCACTGCACAACAACACCCGCCGCGTCGGACTTGCCGACATGCGCCCGATGATTCCGGCTTACAACCGCCAGGGCGACTTGCTGGCCTCCTGGAATCCGCATCCGGGTGGCGTCGCCGGTCGCCCGACCTTCATCGTGACGCATGGTGGTCATGGGTTGGTGCCCACCAACTTCGCCACCGCGCTTTGGCTGCGCGAGGAGTTCGCGGCCAACGTCCTGGTGCTGGACAGCTACTGGAGCCGGGGCCGGGAAGAAAACTGGGCCACAGGCACGCGCTATGGCGTGAACATGCGCGTTCTGGATGTCATCGCCGCCGCGCGCTGGCTGCGCGACAGCGCGGGCGTCGATCCCCGCAAGAGCTTTCTTCTGGGCGACAGCCAGGGCGGCTGGACCGTGCTGCGCAGCTTCACCACTGAGCCGTTCTTCCAGCGCGAGCTCTCGGGCCTGTTGCGGGCCGGGATCGCGCTCTATCCCAATTGCCGCGTCGATGGCACGACGCACTACCCGCGTCTCGGTCCCTATGCCGGCCCGGTGCTGATCTTCACCGGCGGGCGGGATTCCGCGACCCCCGTCGCCGACTGCGCGCCGGCGACCCTGACCGCAGCCGCGGACTGGATACATTTTCCGGACGCGACCCATGGCTGGGATGTCGCCAATCGCGGCGCCCATACCCCGGCGGTGGATGGTGAATGTGGACGGGCGATGAATGTCTATAATCGCTTTGCCGTCTGCCGCAGCGATGCCGCCACCGCGGCGATGCGCGCGCGCATCAGGAGCTTCGTTCAGGAACTGGTCGCGCGGTAGCGCAGGTCCGCTGACCTGCACCGGCCGATTCTGGCGCCCAGACTGCGAAAGCAGCCACCGCCCCTGCGCGTCTTCAGTCGCCCGCCCCCGATCGCCTGCCGTCCGCCGATGCCAAGATCTCATCAACGCGGGTGATGGTGGCGTATTCCCCCGCGAGCAATGCGAGCGTGAGTTGGTGCACGTCCCCGGCCGGCCATAGCCGACCGGTGAGGTCGATCTTGTCGCACGACCAGCAAGCGTCGGCGGGCAACCTCACCGCGAAGCCGAGATTGGCCGCGACCCGCACCGTGGCCTCGACCGAGTTGGCCAGCAAAACACCGCAGATCACCAGCGGCGGCCGTCCCATTTTCTCCAGACGCGCGGTGAGGTCGGTGCCGATGAAGGCGCTATGGACCCTCTTCGCCACCACCGTCTCGCCCGGCAGCGGCGCGGTGAGCGGCAGGAAGTCGTTGCCCTCCTGCCCCGGCGCGAACGGCGAGTCCGGGCTGGTCGAATCGTGCTTCACGTGGACGATCGGCTCGCCGCGGCGACGCCAGTCGTCGAGTAGCCGCGCGATGTTGGCTTCCGCGTCGGGATTGTTGCGCGGGCCCCACTTGGGATGCCGCATCGCCTTCTGCTGGTCGATCACGATCAAGACGTCGTCAGCCATGCATCCCCTCGCTTGCGCCCGCCCCGATGGCGTGGAGTTCCCGGCCATCCACCCGACATGGCGTGGATGAGTCCCTGGACCAGTGCAGCCTCCGACAGTCTGGCCGGTTCCCTGCGGCGACGCCAAGGGCGGCGCGCGGCTTCCCCTGCCCGAACCAGACAACTAGGGTCCGCATCGTCCCAGCCGTTGTCCTGGGAGGTTGTCGGAGCCGGGTCTGCGCAGTTGGAGAGAGAGCATGGCAGTTAGAGATCAGAATCAGTTCACGGGCACCGTCCACTCGGTCACCATCTCCGGGTCCAATGAAGAGTCGAGCCATCACTGCGATTTCAACATCGCCCGCGTCGGGAGCACGGAAACAACGCCCTTTCGGCTCGATCCTTTCCAGCCACAGCCGAAACAGTATCAGGCACTCTTGAGTGTCCTGGTCGGTGCCTATCTCAAGAAGGTAGAGATCGAGGTGAAGTGGGACAGCCCGCAACCACCCTTCGTACACAGCATCACCACCATCACGACGGGCAGCGGGCCTTCAACGCAGCCCGACGAGCCTCCAAGACCGGAGTATTGGACCATGGACGGCGAGGTGGTCGCCTTGAAGGGCGGCACCTCGACGGAGAGCAGCAGCTTCACACTTCGGAGCGGCGGACACCCTGAAGAGTTTGGACTCGACTCAGTGAAGTATCCCAAGCGCGCTGCCGCCATGCTGCAAGTGGTCGCCGCGGCTTTTGTTGCCCAGCAGAAAATCTGGATCAGGGGGTTCAAAACTCGCGACGACAAGAAGGGGCCGTTGCAAGGGATCCGGATGGGCGTGCCATTCTAGACGCCCTCCCAGAAGATCTAGGCGTCGGATCAACCATCGTTCACTACGTCGCAACGCGCGGCAGCAACTCGAGGCACCCGGCAACGTCACGGGGACCAGCGGCGGATCGGTGCCCCTCAGGCGAGGGGAGTAGAGAGCACGGTGCGAGCTGAGTAGAGGACTCGAGCCCGCAAAAGGGTTGTCGGCCTGTTTCTGGTGAGGCGCCCGAACGCCCCCTTCCCCCGGTAGGCGGGGCACCTAGCCCCTCCTCCACACGCCGCTGAAACCCAGCAAGCCCGGCTTTGGCCCCTGCCACGGTCTGGCCTATGCGGGCGTGGACCGAACGACGCGACGGATCACGAGCTCCGCCGTGACACCCACCTCTTGACGATAGGCATTATAAGACGGTATATGCTTATCCTGCGTCCGATCCACCACCAAACCCTCCGCGCCGCGCCCCTCGCGGAACCACGCGTGCCCGTCTCTTTCAACACCGGCACGGCGCGGATTTTCGACGGAATCGACGACAGCCGAATCGGAAAAACGCCGCTGTCGTCAGGCTCGCCCGGTGTCCTCGACACTCTCGACAGACTCGACAAACTCGACACTCCCGCTGCACCGCAAAAGACAGGGCCGGCCGCCATCGCGACGGGGCGGGCAATTCGCTATGAAAGGCCCATGCAGGACATGCCGACCGCCAATCCCTGGCTCGCCGCCGTCGATCCCTCGCCCATTGGCGAAACGCGCCGCTGGGTGCTGGGGCGTTCCTTTCCCGACGACAAGCCTCTGATCGATCTCGCGCAGGCCGTTCCCGGATTTCCGCCGGCGCTGGAGCTGCGCCGCCATCTCGGCGAACGGCTGCTCGATCCGGCCGCGCATGGCTACACGCCCATTCTCGGCCTCGCCGAGCTGCGCGAGGCCTACGCCGCGCACCTCTCGGGCTTCTATCGCGCGCCGATTTCGGCGAGCGAGGTCGGCATCACCTCGGGCTGCAACCAGGCCTTCTGCCTCGCCGTCATGAGCCTCGCCCAGGCGGGCGATCAGGTGATCCTGCCGCGGCCGCACTATTTCAATCACGACATGTGGATGCGCATGCAGGGCATCGAGCCGGTGCCGCTCGATTTCCGCCCCGGGTCCGGTGCCGTGCCCTCGCCCGAGGACGCGGCGCGACTGATCGGCCCGCGCACGCGCGCGATCGTGCTGGTGACGCCCAACAATCCGACCGGCGCGGTCTATCCCGCGGCCACGCTCCGCGCCTTCCACGATCTCGCGCGGGCCCGCGGCATCGCGCTGATCCTCGATGAGACCTACAAGGACTTCCTGCCCGAGGGCGAGCGGCCGCACGATCTGTTCGACGATCCCGACTGGCGGCGCACGGTGATCCATCTCTACAGCTTCTCCAAGGTGTTCGCGCTCACCGGCTATCGCGTCGGCGCGGTGACGGCGGGCACCGCGATGATGACGGAGATCGAGAAGGCGATGGACTGCGTCTCGATCTGTCCGCCGCGCATCGGCCAGGAAGCGGCACTCTATGGGCTCGCCCATCTGATGCCCTGGGCGCGCGGCAACACGCGGGCTCTGGGCGCCCGCGCGGATGCCTTGCAGGCGGGCCTCGCGCGCTCCAACCGCTGGCGGCTGGTCAGCATCGGCGCCTACTTCGCCTACGTCGAGCATCCCTTCGACGGGCGCAGCTCGATCGAGGTCTCCAGGGCGCTGGCCGACCGCAAGAACCTGCTCACCATTCCCGGCGAGATGTTCGGCAAGGGCCAGGACCGCTTCGTGCGGCTCGCCTTCGCCAACGTCGCCGACGATCGCATCGCGCCGGTGCTCGACCGGCTGGAACGCTTCACGCTCTGACACTCGGGAGACGACGATGCCCCAGGCGACAACACCGGATGGCGTGAAGCTTCACTATGAGGAGGTGGGCTCCGGCTCGCCGATCCTTTTCGTGCACGAGTATGGCGGCGATTTCCGCAGCTGGGAGCCGCAGATGCGCTTCTTCGCGCGCCGGCACCGCTGCATCACCTATTCGTTCCGCGGCTACCCGGGCTCGGACGTACCCGACGACGCCTCGAAGTACGGCCAGCAGCACGCCGTCGGCGATGTGCGCAACATGCTGGACCATCTGCGGATCGCCAAGGCGCATGTCGTCGGCCTGTCGCAGGGCGCCTTCGCGACCGCGCATTTCGGACTCCAGTACTCCGACCGCGCGCTGTCGCTCACGCTCGCGGGCGTCGGCTCGGGTGCCGAGCGGCACATGCACGAGACCTTCAAGTCCGAGTCGACGGCCCATGCGCGGCGCATCCGCGCCGAGGGCGCCAGGTCCTATGCCGAGGGGCTGAAGACCAATCCCGCACGCTCGCGGTTCCGGCTGAAGGATCCGCGCGGCTTCGAGGAGTTCCTGACGAACCTCGCCGAGCATCCCGCGATCGGCGCCGCGCACACCATGGCGGAGTACCAGGGCAAGCGGCCCTCGCTCTACGATTTCGAGGCTGAGTTCAGGCGGCTCGACGTGCCGACGCTGATCGTGAGCGGCGACGAGGACGGGCCGTGCCTGCAGCCGAGCCTGTGGCTGAAGCAGATCATGCCCAACGCGGGTCTTGCGATGTTTCCCAAGACCGGCCACACGGTGAACATCGAGGAACCCGACGCTTTCAATCGCGCGGTGTGGGACTTCATCGCGCTGGTCGAGGCGGGCAAATGGCTGCCCGCTGCCAAGGGCTGAGGAGGAACGCCGCCATGCGCGAGAACATCGCCGGCCGGGCCAATGTGGCCGACACGCCGGAGTTGGAGCGCTACTACGCCGACCTCGCCAAGCTGGAGGCCGGCGCGCTCTGGACGGTCGCCAACAATATCGAGCCCTGGCAGCCCAAGCCGTCATCGGTGCCGATGCTCTGGCGCTATGCCGATCTCAAGCCCTACGTGCAGCGCGCCTCGGCGCTGGTGACGCCCGAGGATGCCGGCCGTCGCGTCGTCATGCTGGTCAATCCCGGGCGGCGCGAGATTAGCGCGGCCTGCGGGCTTCTCTATACCGGCATCCAGATCATGGAACCGGGCGAGTGCGCCTCCTCGCACCGCCATATGGCGAGTGCGCTCCGCTTCATCATGGAGGGCAGCGGCGCCTATACCGTGGTCGATGGCGAGCGCATCGAGCTTGGCGCGCGCGATTTCGTGCTCACGCCCAACGGCACCTGGCACGAACACGGCGTCGATGCGGCCGGCACGCAATGCATCTGGCAGGACGGGCTCGATATCCCGCTCGTGAACGCGCTCGATACCAACTTGTTCCAGGTCCACAAGGACTTGCGCCAGACCGTCTCCAAGCCGGCCGACAGTGCGCACGGCACCTATGGCGGCGGCTTTCTGTTGCCGACGGACGCGCGCAAGAACTGGACGCATCCCTACTCGCCGCTGCTCAAGTATCCGTTCGACGCCACCTACGAGGCGCTGCGGCGGGCCGACAAGGCGGGCGTGAACTCGCCGTTCGACGGCGTGCTGCTGGAGTACGTCAACCCGCTCACCGGCGGACCGGTGATGCCGACCATCGGCGCCGCGATGCAGATGCTGCGTCCCGGCGAGGCGACCAAGGCGCATCGGCACACCGGCAGCATCGTCTATCAATGCGCCAAGGGCTCGGGTCACTCGATGATCGACGGCGTGCGCTACGACTGGACAGAGCGCGACATTTTCGTGGTGCCGTCCTGGTCGGTTCATTCGCACGCCAACGGGTCGGACCGCGACGATGCCTGCCTGTTCCAGTTCAACGACCTGCCGGCGATCCGCGCGCTCGGCCTCTACGCCGAGCAGGGCGTGCCGGTGGCTACCGGCTGAGCGTGACGGCGTGATTGAGCGGGCCGTGGCCGGCACCGAAGCCGGGCGCGGTCTCGATGGCCCGCCGCACATAGTCCCGCGCGCGCGCGACGGCATCGACGAGGCCGATCCCCTGGGCGATGCCGGCGGCCGTCGCCGAGGCGAGCGTGCAGCCGGTGCCGTGGGTATGGCGGCTCGCGACGCGCGCGCTCTCGAAGCGTTCGACGCGGCCGTCGGCGAAGACGAGATCGACCACGCGATCGCCCTCGAGGTGACCGCCCTTCATCAGCACGCCGCGGGCGCCGAGCGCCATCAGTCGCTCCGCCGCGCGGCGCATGCCCGCCTCGTCGCGCACCGCGAAGCCCGCCAGCACTTCGGCTTCGGGCAGGTTGGGGGTGACGAGGGCCGCCATCGGCAACAGCACGTCGCGCACCGCGGCTTCGGCCTCGCCGAGCAGCAGCCGGTGGCCGCCCTTGGCGACCATCACCGGATCGATCACCACCGGCACGCCGGCCGCGCCAAGCCGCAACGTCGCCGCGACGGTCTCGACTACTTCGGCGCTGTGCAGCATGCCGGTCTTGATCGCATCGGCGCCGATGTCGGACAGCACGACCTCGATCTGGCGCGCGATGAAGTCCGGTGCAACCGGCACGACGCCGTGGACCCCGAGCGTGTTCTGGGCGGTGAGCGCGGTGATCGCGGTGGCCGCGAATCCGTCCATCGCCGTCACCGCCTTGATGTCGGCCTGGATGCCCGCGCCGCCGCCCGAGTCCGAGCCGGCCACGATCAGAACGCGACCCTTCACGCCGTCCCCGGAACCGCCGCGACGATGTCGTCGACGACACGCTCGACCAGCGCGGCATCGTCGCCCTCGGCCATCACCCGCACCAGTGGTTCGGTGCCTGAGCCGCGCACCAGCACGCGCCCGCCGCGGCCGAGCTTCTTATCGGCTGCCGCGATCGCGCGCGCGACGGCATCGGCGGCGAGCGCCGCCGCGGGGTTCTGTACCCGGACATTCTTCAGAAGCTGCGGCACCGGCTGGAACGCGCGGAAGGTCTCGCTCGCCCGCTTGCCGCCGCACACCAGCGCACCCAACGCCTGCAGTGCGGCCATCAGCCCGTCTCCGGTCGTGGCGTGGTCGGTCATGATGATGTGGCCCGACTGCTCGCCACCCAGATTGAACCCATCGGCCCGCATGCGCTCCAGCACATAGCGATCGCCCACCTGCGTGCGCTGCAGACCGAGGCCGCGCGCTTCGAGAAAGCGTTCAAGACCGAGGTTGGACATCACAGTGGCAACAACACCGCCGCCGCGCAGCCGTCCGTCGCGGTGCCACTCGTCAGCCACCGTGGCCATCAGCTGGTCGCCATCGATGGTCGAGCCGCGCTCGCACACCAGCACCACCCGATCGGCGTCGCCATCGAGCGCGATGCCGAGATCGGCGCCATGGGTCACGACTCGCTCCGCCAGCAGCTCGGGGTGCGTCGAGCCGCACGCGTCGTTGATATTGAAGCCATCGGGCGCGACGCCGATCGGCACGACCTCGGCGCCGAGTTCCCACAACACCGTGGGCGCGACCTTGTAGGCGGCGCCATGGGCGCAATCGACCACGATCTTGAGCCCGTTGAGGCTGAGGCCCCGCGCCGCCGACGCCTTCACCGCCTCGATGTAGCGCCCCTCGGAATCCGACAGCCGCCGCGCCCGGCCGATCGCGCGCGAGCCCGCCAGCCCGTCCGCCGCCGGCGCCTGCATCAACGCCTCGATCTCGGCCTCGACCTCGTCGGAGAGCTTGAAGCCATCGGGACCGAACAGCTTGATGCCGTTGTCATGGAAGGGATTGTGCGAGGCCGAGACCATCACCCCGAGATCGGCGCGCATCGCGCGCGTCAGGAACCCGACCGCCGGCGTCGGCAGCGGGCCGAGCAGCAGCACATCCATGCCCACCGACAGAAACCCGGCGGTCAGCGCCTGCTCCAGCATGTAGCCCGACAGCCGCGTATCCTTGCCCAAGACGACGCGATGGCGATGGCCCCCACGACTGAAGACGCGGCCGGCGGCCCTGCCGACGCGCATCGCCATCTCGGCAGTCATCGGATCGGCGTTGGCCCGACCGCGAATGCCGTCGGTGCCGAAGAGCTTGCGACTCATGGGCAGCTTCTCGCGAATGGCGCCGGGTTTCGCGACTCCCGGCGGATCAGACGCCGGGTTGCGGTTCCGGATTGGGGCCGGGCTGCGTGCCGCTCGAGCTGGTCGGCACCGACGACCGCTTGCGGCGGTCCGGCGCGGGGCCCGCGCCGCCGGTCTCGTCGCGGACGATCTTCTCGCCGCGCAACGTCGCCACGATCTCATCGCCGCTCACGGTCTCCCACTCCAGCAGGACCTTGGCGATCTTGTGCAGGTCCTCGATGCGGTCGGTCAGGATCTGGCGTGCCTTGCCCTCGGCCTCTTCGATCAGGCGGCGAACCTCCTGGTCGATCAGCTGAGCCGTTGCTTCCGAGACGTTCTGGGTCTGGGTGACGGCGTGACCGAGGAATACCTCCTGCTCGTTCGCTTGGTAGCGGACTCGACCGAGCTTCTCGGACATGCCGTATGCGGTGACCATGGCGCGGGCCGTCTGCGTCGCCACCTGGATATCGCTCGCGGCGCCGGTGGTCACATTGTCGTCGCCGAAGATGATCTGTTCGGCGGTGCGCCCGCCGAACAGGATCGCAAGCCGCGACTCCATCTCGATCTTGCTCATGCCGTACTTGTCGCGTTCCGGTAGCTGCATGGTGACGCCAAGTGCGCGTCCGCGCGGAATGATCGTCACCTTGTGCAGGGGATCGGTCTTGGGCACGGCGAGCGCGATCAGCGCGTGGCCCGCCTCGTGGTACGCCGTCAACTTCTTCTCGTCGTCGGTCATCGCCATCGAGCGGCGCTCGGTGCCCATCAGCACCTTGTCCTTGGCGAACTCGAAGTCCGACATGGTGACGAGGCGTTTGCCCACGCGCGCGGCGCGCAGCGCCGCCTCGTTCACGAGGTTGGCGAGATCGGCGCCGGAGAAACCGGGTGTGCCGCGCGCAACGGTCCGCGGCTCGACGTCGGGGGCCAGCGGGACCTTGCGCATGTGGACCTTGAGGATCTTCTCGCGCCCACCGACATCGGGATTCGGCACGGTCACCTGCCGGTCGAAGCGGCCCGGCCGCAGCAGCGCAGGGTCGAGCACATCGGGCCGGTTGGTGGCCGCGATCAGGATCACGCCCTCGTTCGACTCGAAGCCATCCATCTCGACCAGCAGCTGGTTCAGCGTCTGTTCGCGCTCGTCATTGCCGCCGCCCAGGCCCGCACCGCGATGACGGCCGACCGCGTCGATTTCGTCGATGAACACGATGCAGGGCGCGTTCTTCTTGGCCTGCTCGAACATGTCGCGCACGCGGCTGGCGCCGACGCCCACGAACATCTCGACGAAGTCGGAGCCCGAGATGGTGAAGAACGGCACGTTCGCCTCACCCGCGATCGCGCGCGCGAGCAGCGTCTTGCCGGTGCCGGGCGGGCCGACCAGCAAGCAGCCCTTCGGGATCTTGCCGCCCAGCCGGGTGAATTTCTGCGGGTCCTTGAGGAAGTCGACGATTTCCTCCAGCTCGGCCTTGGCCTCATCGATGCCGGCGACATCGTCGAAGGTCACGCGACCGTGCTTCTCCGTCAGGAGCTTGGCGCGCGACTTGCCGAAGCCCATGGCGCGGCCGGTCCCGTTCTGCATCTGGCGCAGGAAGAAGATGTAGACACCGACCAGCACCAGGACGGGCAGCCAGCTCACGAACAGGCTGCCGAGATTGACGCCCTCGTCGGCCGGGCCCGCGTCGATGCGATCGACCTTGTCGATCAGACGCGCCATCAGCGTGTCGTCGGCCGGGGCGTAGGTTCCGAATCGGGAGATGCCGTTGCGCGGCTCGCGGAAGGTGCCGGTGATCGTGTTGCCCTGGATGCGCACGTCCTGGACCTGGCGCGCGTCGACTGCGCGCACGAAGTCCGAATAGGAGATCGCGTTGCTGGCCGACCGGGTCGAGCCGCCCTGGAACACGCTGTAGAGGAGCGCCAGCAGCAGCACGATCACGATCCAGAGGGCGGCGTTGCGATTGAAAGGATTCACGATGTCCGGTCCTTGGTTTCCAAACATTCTAGATGGGATGGCGCGGCCCCGCCGCAAGCAAAATATGGCGCTGGAACCAGCGGATGGGCCCGATTCCTGCCTTTTTCCGGCAGGATGGCCCAGCTGGTCCGCCCCGCAGAGCCGCGCGGCTGGATGCGGCAGCCCGCCAGGGTGAAACCCGATGTGCCCGCCAGCTTCGCGACCGCGGACTGCAGCCGATCCCGTCGGGGCGGATATGCGTTGCCGCCAACCGACCAGGCGGCGCGCGAGAGAACCGCGGTCCGCCGGTGGAGCGGCAGCGCAAGCAGCACCCGACGGTCGAGGCGCAGCCCGTCGCCGGAAATCGCAACCGCGACCATATCGCTGGCGCACTCGCGCTCCTGGGTGTGCCGACGCGATGCGGCGGTCGGGTGCGTCGCCGGCGGCACCTCGGCGCGAACGCGGGTCCGCTCGAAGCGGGGGTCGGCGTTGGACGGGTCTTCCAGCCAGTCGATCCCTACGCGTCGGCAATAGTCGGTGATCGCCACGCGCGGCACGGTGAGCAACGGTCTCAAAACCCGCACGTCGCATTCTTCCGCAAGTGCCGCCATCCCCGCTAGGCCCGCCGGTCCGCTGGCGCGAGCCGATCGCATCGCCACGGTCTCCGCCTGATCGTCAGCGTGGTGGGCAAGCAAGAGGTGCAGGATGCCGCGCTGCCGGCAGGCCTCGACCAGCAGACGCCGGCGTGCGGCGCGCGCGTGCTCCTGGATACCGGACGCGGGCTTGGCGCCTTCCCAGCGCAGCAGCGTGGCCTCTCGCCCGCGAGCCCGCAGCGTCTCGACGGTGCGAAGCGACTCGCTCGCGGACTCCGCGCGCAGCCCATGATCCACGACCAACGCCAGCGCCGACCCGCCCCGCGCGCGCGCCCAATCCTCAGTCAACTCGGCCAGCGCCATCGAGTCGCGGCCGCCGGAAACGCCGACGGCGACGACCGGGCTCGCCTCGAACGGCTCGAACGGCCGCATCAATTGCTGAAAGAGGTCGGCCGTCAGCCGCACTGGTTCTTCTGGCGCTCCTGATCGACGCGCCGTTTCTGGAGGTCCGTGGCGCGCGGGTAGTCCTGATTGAAGCGCGCGAACATGGCGCAGGAATCCTGCTTGCGGCCCATCGCCGAGAGCGTGATGCCAAGCTTCAGGAGATTGTCCGGCCCCTTGGGGCTCGCGCGGTACGTCTTGTAGCCCTCGGCGAAGGCGTTGAGCGCGTTCTGGAAATCACGCCGCGCGTAGAACGTCTCGCCCAGCCAATACTGCGCGTTGCCCGCCAGCACATGCTGCGGATTGCGCTGCACGAAGGTACGAAATCCACGCTCCGCACCGGCGTAGTCGCCGTCCTGCAGGAGCTTGAACGCGTCGTGATAGACCTGCTCGGCAGCTGCGCCGCCAGGTGCGGCTGCAGGAGGCGCGGCCGCGACGCCGGGCTGCGGCGGCGGGGCGGCCGGTCGCGCCGTGGGAGCTGCGCCCGGCGCGGGCCCACCCGGTCGCGCGCCGCCCTTCTCGAGCTGTTCGAGCCGGAATTCGTAGTCGGTCTGCATCTTGTCGAGCCGTTGCTGCAGCTGCTGATTGCGGAACTGAAGCTGCTCGATCTGCCCCGTCAGCAGAGTGATCGCCTGCTGCAGTTGCTGGAAGCGATCCTCGACTTGCACGGGGTCCAGGCGTTGGGCGTGCGCCGGCGCGACGGCGATCAGGAACGCAAAGAGGGAAGCAAGTAGCCGCATGGGAAGGTCGTTTGTCAGGCAATCGGGGCGAATTTCAGACCAAAGAAAACGCCGGTCGGAAGCCGACCGGCGTTTCCGTCAACTCGTGGTGCGATCCCTTACTGCAGGGCGCTGACGCCGCGGCGATTGCGCGACCAGCTACCGTCGTCGGAGCCGACGACTTCCGGGCGTTCCTTGCCGTAGCTGATGGTCTTCAGGCGCGCTGCCGGAACACCCTGGGCGACCAGAAACTGGCGAACGGCAGTGGCGCGGCGATCGCCGAGCGCCAGGTTGTACTCGCGGGTGCCGCGCTCGTCGGCGTGGCCTTCCACGGTGATCTGGTAGTTGCCGTAGCGCTTCAGCCACTCGGCCTGGCGGGTCAGCGTGGTCCGGGCATCCGGGCGCAGCGACGACTGGTCGGTGTCGAAGAACACGCGATCACCGACATTCTGGCGGAAGTCGGCAATCGAGCCCGGCGCCACCGCGGTGGCACCACCGGCGGGAACGGCGGCCTGATCGGCGCACGCCGACAGCATGAACATCGCAGCAACTGCCGCCAACATCTTGAACTTAAACATCTTTATGTCCTTCCGCGTGCCGTTTGTGCGGCCGCTCATCTGTGGAATTCCACCGCTCAACGCAACCCAGGCAGCAGCATGCCGGCCCAAACGCGAAGGCGCCAGATCATAGACTTAGCTACTGTGGAATCAAGGGCGACCACGCGGGATCCGACGCATCGGTGGGGGTAGGTACCTGCCGCTCGAACCGCCCGGTGATGTCAATCGCGTGGAGGCTCACCGCCCCGGCCCGTCCCGCCGCGTTGGGCTGCTGGCGGAAGAACATGAGCACGCGCCCGTTGGGCGCCCAGGTCGGGCCCTCGACCAGGAACCCGCTCGCCAGCATCCGCTCGCCGCTCCCGTCGGGCCGCATCACGCCGATCCCAAACTGCCCGCCCGCGATCTTTGTGAAGGCGATGAAGTCGCCGCGGGGAGACCAGACCGGCGTGGCGTAGCGACCATCACCGAAGCTGATGCGCTTCTCGCCGCCCCCACCAGAGCCCATCACGTAAAGCTGTTGCGTGCCGCCGCGGTCCGAATTGAACACGATCTGCGTACCGTCGGCGGAGTAGCTGGGCGAAGTGTCGATGCCCGGCGAATTCGTCAGTCGTCGCTGGCTGCGACCGCGAACGTTCATCTCGTAGAGGCTGCTGTTGCCGTCCTGCGAGAGACTCATCGCGACCTTCGTGCCATCCGGCGAAAAGCGCGGCGCGAAGCTCATGCCGGGGAAGTTGCCCAGCAGTTCGCGGCGGTTGCTCTCGACGTTCTGCAGGTAGACGCGTGGCGGCCCCTCGGCATAGCCCATGTAGACGATCTCCTGCAGCGTCGGCGAGAAGCGCGGCGTCAGCGCCAGCCCCGCGCCATCGGTCAGGTAGCGGTTGTTGGCACCGTCCTGATCCATCAGCGCGATGCGTTTGACCCGGCGGTTGAGCGGTCCGGTCTCGGAGACATAGGCCACCCGAGTGTCGAAATAGCCCTCCTCGCCCGTCACGCGCTTGTAGATCGCATCCGAGAAGATATGGGCCACCCGACGCCACTGCGCGGACTGGGTATTGAGCGACAGGCCCGTGGCCTGCTGGCCCACAACGACATCCCACAGCCGGAAGTCGACCTTGATGCCACCGGGAGTCGCGGTCACCTGCCCGACCACCAGGCCCGACGCCCCGATCCCGCGCCAGTCGGCGTGGCGGGGCACAGCGTTCGCGTTGACGTTCTTTTCAATGACGGCGGCCGGCGGGATGACCCGAAAGAGTCCCGAGTTCTGGAGATTGTTGCGGATGATCTGGGCAATCTCGGCGCCGACCCGATCCGAGCCGGCAAAATCGGCAATGGCGATCGGCACTGGCTCGAAGTTCGGTCGTGTCATGTCGATCGTGAGTTGGGCCCGCGCCGGCGCGATCCCGAACACGGAAGTGGCCGCCACGGCGCAAGCCGCGACCAGGAAACGGAACCGGGAGGTCGGACGGGGCATCAGTAATCCCTCGGATCGAAGTTGAAAGTGATCGTACGCCAGTTGTCGTATTTTGCATCTGGCAAAGGCCAGGGCTGGCAGCGCGGATTCATGATCGCGCGATGGGCGGCGTCAGCCGCCGCACGATAGCCCGCGTCATTGTTGTAGCGGCCAGTATCGCGCACCTTGGCGCTGCGCGGCGTGCCGTCGCGGTTCATCTGCACCAGCAGCGTCACCACCAGCGCATTCTGGTCCTTGATCCCCGCCGGGAAGTTCCAGCATGGCCGAATCTTCTGGCGCACACCCTCGACTTCGCTCGCGGTGACGACGGCAGCGAGGTTGGGCGCGGCCGTCGGCGCGCGGGTCGCCTGCTGCGGGTTCGGCCGGGGCTGCGGCTGCGGCGCCGGCGTGCGTTGCTGCGATTGCTGGTTCTTGAGGATATCGTCCAGAATCGTATCGGCGGTGCGCGGACGCGGCGGCGCGGGCGGCGGCGGTGGCGGCGGCTTCGGCGGATCGGGCTTCTTGACCTCGGGTTCAGGCTTGGGCGGGTCCGGCTTCTTCTCCTCAACCTTGGGCGGCTCCGGCTCCTTGGGCTTCAGCGCGATGAGCTCCTCGGCAGTGGGCGCGGGCGCCGGCTGCGGCTGGGGAATCGGTGGCGGTGGCGGAGGTTGGACGACCCGGGGCTCGGGCGGCTTGGGCGGCGGAGGGGCCGGCGGCGGTTCGGCCGTCTTGGGCGGCGGTGCGGCCGTGGCTTCCTCCGCCACCGGGACCTCCTTGGGCGCGGGTGGCGGGTTGCCGACGCGGGGTGCCGCCGCTTTCTTGTCGATCGCCTCGAACTCGATCATCACCGGCTCAGGTTCCGGCGGCAAAGGTCGGGTGAACCACTCCAGCGGTCCGAGAAATACCGCTGCCAGGACCGACGCGTGCATGACCGCCGACGCCACGGCGGGCGTCTTCATGGTCTCGCTGGCGATGGTCTCGCGTTGCATGGCGCGGCGGCCTCGCGGTCAGTTGCGACGCGGCACGGGTTGCGGCTGGCCGGAAGCGGCGCGCGGCGCCGGCGTGGCGGTCGGTGGCGGGCCGCCCGGCCGGCCAAGTTGTTGCGCCTGCTCGCCCAACAGGCCGAGTTGGCGGAAGCCGGAGTCGATCACGACGCCCATGACTTCCATCATCTTTCCGTAGTCGACGGTCTTGTCGCCGCGCATGAAAACGCGTTGATCCGGCTTCTCGGTATGGACGGCCTTCAGCTTCTCACCGAGTTCCTTCAGCTCATAGCGGGTCTCGCCCAGATAAATCTCGCCCTTGGAGTCGACGCTCACCACCAGCGGCTCGTCCTTGCCGCCAACCTGTTGCGCGCTGGTCTTGGGAAGGTCGACCGGCACGCCCACCTGCATCAACGGCGCCGTGACCATGAAGATCACCAGAAGCACGAGCATCACATCGACCAGCGGCGTGACGTTGATGTCGGCCATCGGCACCCAGAGCCGCCGGCGAAACCGGCCCCTGGTGCCCGACGCCGAGGGAACGATCCCGCCAGCCATCACACCTGCTCCTCGAGCTGGCGCGACAGGATGGTGATGAACTCACCGGCGAACGATTCGAGCTGCTGGCCGTAGCGCTGCACCTGGCCGGACAGGATGTTGTAGGCGCCGGCCGCGGGGATCGCGGCAACGAGACCGATCGCGGTGGCGAACAGGGCCTCCGAAATGCCGGGCGCGACGACCGCCAGCGACGTGTTCTTGGACTGCGCGATGTGGGCGAAGCTGTTCATGATGCCCCACACCGTGCCGAACAGGCCGACAAAGGTGGCATTGGCGCCGACTGTCGCCAGAAAGCCCAGGCGCTTCTCGATCGCGTCCATCTCGCGCTGAATGGTGACACTCATCACCTGCTCGATCCGCTGACGCAGCGCGCCGCGCGCGCCGGCACTTGCAGCGAGTCCTTTGGAGACCGAGCGCCGCCACTCGCGCATCGCGGCCGCGAAGACATTCGACATCGGGTCATCGGGCTTCGCGCCGACCCGGTCGTACAGGTCCTCCAGCGACACGCCGGACCAGAAGGTGTCCTCGAAGGCCTGGCCGCGGCGCTTGAGCGAGCGCAGCTTCATCGCCTTCTCGAAGATGATCGCCCAGGACCAGAATGACGCCAGCAACAGCGCGATCATCACGGCCTTGACCACCCAGTCGGCCTGCATGAACAGGCCCAAGACCGACAGGTCCATTGTTCCGGTGCCGCCCAGGGGGCCGGCCGCGGCTTGAGCAAGCGCTTCCATTGTTGGTTCTCCGATGAGGGGGGCAGCCTTATAGCGGAATATGGCGTGAGCGGGGCGTCGAGGCGACCCGCGACATCGCCGCCCGCGCTTCGGCCGGCAGCCGAACCGGCCGGCCGGCCACATCGACGCAGGCGATGGCGAGCTCGGCCCGAACGAGCGTGTCCGGTCCGCGTTGCGCTTCCTGCAGCATGTCGAGCGACGCGCCGCGCACTTCACCGATCCGCGTTATGATCTCGACCCACTCGTCGAGACGCGCGGGCTTCAGGTACTCAATGGCACAGCGGCGCACGACCCAGTTCAGGCCGGACGCGGCGCGCAGCCCCGCATGATCGTGGCCGAGCGAGCGCAGCAACTCGGTCCGTCCACGCTCCAGGAATCGCAGCCAGTTCGCGTAGTAGACGATCCCCGCCGCGTCGGTGTCCTCGTAGTAGACGCGGACGGCCAGCCGGTGGGCGCCCTCGGCGATGGCACCGGTTGAGGGCGCGCTCACGGCTCCTCCGAAGAAGAGACCCCGCGCAGCAGATCAAGTTGCTGGCGTTGCGCCGTCGGGACCGCAAGTCCGCTATGCCGGTAGCCGCCTTCCGACAGCAGCCGGCCGCGCGGTGTCCGTATCAGCAAGCCGAGCTGCATCAGGTATGGCTCGATCACATCCTCAAGCACGTCGCGCTGTTCGGACAAGGCCGCGGCGATCGTCTCGACCCCGACCGGCCCACCGCCATAGTTCTCCGCGATGCAGGCAAGGTACCGGCGATCCATAGCGTCGAGCCCCTGCCCGTCCACCTCAAGACGCTGCAAGGCGGCATCGGCCACTCGCGCGTCGACCCGCGCAGCGCCGGCAACCGAGGCGAAGTCCCGCACCCGGCGGAGGAGGCGATTGGCGACGCGCGGCGTGCCCCGCGAGCGGCGCGCGATCTCGGCGGCGCCGTCGGGTGCCAGTTCCATCGCCAGAACGCGCGCGGCGCGTCGCACGATGGTCTCGAGTTCGTCAGGTTCGTAGAACACCAGCCTGAGCGGGATCCCGAAGCGCTCGCGCAGCGGCCGCGTCATCAGGCCGGAACGCGTCGTGGCACCGACCAGAGTGAAAGGCGGCAATTCGATCCGCACCGAACGCGCTGCCGGTCCCTCGCCGATCATCAGGTCGAGCTGGAAATCCTCCATCGCCGGATAGAGCACTTCCTCGATCGCCGGGTTCAGGCGATGGATCTCGTCGATAAACAGCACATCGCGCGGCTGCAGATTGGTGAGCTGGGCCGCGAGATCGCCCGCCTTCTGAATCACGGGCCCCGAGGTGGCGCGGAAGCCGACGCCCATCTCGCGCGCCACGATCTGCGCCAAGGTCGTCTTGCCCAGCCCCGGCGGACCATGGAACAGCGTGTGATCCAGCGCCTCCTGGCGCCCGCGCGCGGCGGCGATGAAGATCTTCAGGTTCTCACGGACCTGCCTTTGGCCGACGAAATCATCCAGCGTCTGCGGACGCAGCGCGAGCTCGGCGGCGTCTTCCTCGCTGCGGGCGCCCGCGACAATCCTTTCGCCGCTCATCGCGCCAGCTCCTGCAGCGCACCGCGGATCAACGCGTCGAGCGAGGCACTCTCGCCCAGCCGCTGCGCCGTCCGCGCGACCGCGCCAAACGCCTCAACACGCTTGTAGCCAAGATTGACCAGCGCGGAGACAGCATCCTCGGTGACGCCGCCGGTGCCGGCGGGTGCGTTGGGTGCGGCTGCGACGGCGGCGGCAGGCACGACACCCAGCGCGGCCGCCTTGTCCTTCAGCTCGGTCGCAAGCCGTGCCGCGAGCTTCGGTCCGACGCCTGAGGGTCGGCTGAGCGTCGCGCGATCCTGCGCCGCGATCGCCCGGCCAATCTCGTCCGGCGCGAGCGTAGACAGGGTAGAAAGCGCTACCCGCGCGCCCACTCCTTGAACCGTGGTGAGCAGGCGGAACCAGTCGCGCTCGGCGCGGTCGGCGAACCCGAACAGGGAGATCGCGTCCTCGCGCACCAGCGTCTCGACCAGCAGCGTCGCGGTCTGGCCAACCGCCAGCTCGCGCATGGTTCGGGCCGAGGCCGACACGACGTAGCCGACACCGCCCACGTCGATGACGGCCTGGTCGAGATCCACGCTGTCGACGATGCCGCGCAGCTTGCCGATCATGCGCGGGCTCCGACAGCGCGCGCGCTGGCGCGATGATGGGCGTGGCAGATCGCGACGGCCAGGGCGTCGGCCGCGTCCGCGGTGGCGGCCACGCCGGGCAGCAAATGGCCGACCATGGCGGCGATCTGGCGCTTGTCGGCGTGGCCCGCGCCGGTGACGGATTTCTTCACCAGGTTGGCGGCGTATTCGAACACCGGCACGCCGAGCCGGGCCGGCGCCAGCATCACCACGCCGCGCGCCTGGCCCAGTTTCAGCGTCGAGGCCGGATTGACGTTCACGAAAGTCTCCTCGACGGCGGCTTCGTCGGGCCGATGCAGACGCACCGTGTCGCTCACACCTTCGAACAGCGCGTTCAGCCGGCTCGCGAGGTCGCCATCGACGGCCACGCGCACGACGCCATGCGCCACGTGCCGAAGGCGATTGCCCGCCATCTCGATCACGCCCCAGCCGGTGTTGCGCAAGCCGGGATCGAGACCGAGCAGGCGCACCGGCGGCCCCTCACGCGGCGAACTTGGCGAGGGTCTCGTCGGACATCTCGAAGTTGGCGTAGACGTTCTGCACGTCGTCGTTGTCCTCAAGCGCCGCGATCATGTCGAGCATGGTCTCAGCGATCTCACCCTCGACCGGTGCGCCGGTTCGGGCCCGCCAAACCAGCTTGGCGCTCGCGGGCTGGCCGAGCGATTTCTCCAGCGCCTCGCGCACCGTGTTGAACTCGCCCTGGGCGCAGACGATCTCGTGGATGCCATCGGCGCCGTCGCCGCTTGCGACATCGTCCGCGCCGGCATCGATCGCCTTCTCCAGCACCTGGTCGGCGCTGCCGACCGACAGCGGAAAGCGGAACTCGCCCAGCCGGTCGAACATGAACGAGACGCTGTTGCTCTCGCCGAGGTTCCCGCCGTGCTTGGTGAAGATCGAGCGGACTTCGCCGGCCGTCCGGTTGCGGTTGTTGGTGAGCGCCTCGACGATCACCGCGACGCCGCCCGGTCCGTAGCCCTCGTAGCGCACCTCGTCGTAGTTGGCGTCGGCCTCGGCCGAGGAGCCGCGCTTGATCGCCCGATCGATCGTGTCGCGCGTCATGTTGGCGTCGCGCGCCGCGATGGTCGCCGCGCGCAGGCGCGGGTTCGACCCCGGATCGGCCGATCCCAGCCGCGCTGCTGTGGTGATCTCGCGGATCAGCTTGGTGAAGATCTTGGCTCGCTGGGCATCCTGCTTGCCCTTGCGATGCATGATGTTCTTGAATTGGGAATGGCCAGCCATCGCCCCGCAACCACATTCAGTGACGTTCCGGCCGGCCTATACCACTTCTCGTGGGGTTTGGGAGCGCGCCGGTCGGGCGCGGCGGGGGACGGCACAAAAAAAGGCGGGGGCCGAAGCCCCCGCTAAAAAACGTCGGAACCTAGATTCCGACGCCCCCCTCTAACCATGAAGACAGTTCGCCAAAGCGGCGAAAAACCGTTTAACATCAACAGGATGCCGATTTTTCCCCAGGCCGTCAACTGACTTCGAACCTCACCTCTAATAGCTATCGCAATCGGGTGTGGGACACAAGATACGGGATGATCACGTCGGTGCGAGCCGACCGCCAATCCGCAGCGGCTGGATCGACCGCGCCAGCCCTGTCCGATCGTCAGTCTCGATGATGGCCCCGCACAGCGTCGCGTCGCCCTCGGCCGCCGCCAGACGCTCGCCGGGCATCTTTTTCAGGAACCGCGGCAGCGCCAGCTCCTTCTTCATGCCGATGACCGAGTCGTAGTCGCCGCACATGCCGGCGTCGGTCTGGTAGGCGGTGCCACCCGGCAGCACCCAGGCGTCCGCGGTCGGGATATGGCTGTGGGTGCCGATGACGGCGCTGACCCGGCCGTCGCAATAGTGGCCCATCGACTGTTTCTCGCTCGACGCCTCGCCATGCATGTCGACCACGATGGCCTGAACCGAGCGACCCAGCACATGCTTGCCGAGCTCGGCATCGATCGCGCGGAACGGATCGTCCAGCGCGTCCATGAACAGCCGCAGCATCACGTTCACGACCAAAATCTTCTGCCCGCGGGGCGTCTCGAAGACGTTCGCCCCCCAGCCGGGTGTTCCGGGAGGGAAGTTGATCGGGCGCAACAGGCGTTTGTCCTGCGCGATATAGGGAATGATCTCGCGCTGGTCCCAGACATGGTTGCCGGTGGTGATGCAGGCGACGCCCGCCTCATGCAGTTCAGCACAAATCTTGGCGGTGATGCCGAAGCCGGCCGCCGCGTTCTCGCCATTCACGATCGCGAAGTCGAGGCCGAGCTCACGCTTCAGGCGCGGCACCTCGCGCAACACCGCTTCTCGACCGGAGCGGCCCACGATGTCGCCGCAAAACAGGATTTTCATGCGTCAGACAAAGGCGTAACAGCCGGCCTCGGTCAACAGCCAATCCAGTCGCTGGTCCTCGGCGCTATGCGGTAGCTCGGGTACCAGCTGCGCTTCGAACCCGACGCCGACCGCGACGACGGCGCGCCGCGCGCGCAGGTTCTGGAGCGTGCGATCGTAGTAGCCGCCGCCAAACCCCAAACGCCACCCGGCCTCATCGCAGGCCAGCAGCGGAACCAACAGCGCGTCGGGTTCCACCGGCTCGCGGCGGGTCGCCGGATGGAGCGTGCCGAAGACCCCGCGCTCCAGCGGATCGCCCGGTCGCCACGGCCGGAACGCGAGCGCCGTTCCTCGGCCCTGCACGACCGGCAACGCAAGTTGGCGTCCCTCATTGGCTAGTTCGATCATCAGCGGCCGCAGATCGATCTCGTCGCGCATCGGCCAGAAACCGGAGACGACGGCCGCGTCTCCGAGCGGACGGTCGCGGCGATAGCGCTCGACCAGCTCATGCGCCGCGCGCGCGCGTTCCTCAGGCTCAAGGCCCGCCCGCCACGCCAGCATGGTGGCGCGCCAGGTTGCTTTTTCATCGGGGGATCGGCTCGTCACCGGCGGGGACGCGCCGACGCGAGCAAAGAAGTGGGGCGGCACCACGATAAGCCGCGGCCGAATAAACCTCCAAGGCCTGCAGATGCAGGTGGGCACCGTGTAACCAAGGCCACAGCCCTGGTCAGGAACAGTTCCCAGGAAGTCGTCATTGGCCCCGGGGTGTATGTGCGAACCGCGAACCGCGCAGAAATCCGCCCCACCCCAATGTAAGCCCGCTTGCGCCCGGCCGCAATGACGGCCGGTTCGCTCAGGCCGCGCCCTTGACCTTGGCGGACAGCTTGTCGACCCGCGCCGTGACCAGCTCTTCAAGCGTCTGGGCCAGCGTCTCGGCACTGTCAGTGGCGTTCCGACCCTCCGCCGCGGCCTGTTGGGCAGCGGTTCGGGCCTCGCGCACCTCGTCGGCGAGCATGAGTGCCGCGAAAACCATGAGCTTGATCTCGGGAAGCCCGGGAAGCTGCCGGCGGAGGATCTCCACCTTCTCGTCGACGTAGGCGCCCAGCTCCTGGACGCGAGACTCCTCGCCTTCGCCGCACGCGAGTTCGTAGGTGCGGTTGGCGATACGGACCGATACCTGCGGCATGGTCGTTCTCCTGTTTTCTTGCGCCTTGCGGCGTCGAGGGAGAACGGAGTGTAGCGGGCGCCGGCGCGCCCGCGAAGCGCTTAGCGCTGATCGGCTGTGAGCAAAGAGCGGATGTATTCCATCGCCCGCTCGAGACGCCCTTCCACCTCGGTCGCGACGCGGCGCAGATCCTCGTGTTGGCGCTCGAGCATGGCGAGCCGTGCGGCCAGCTCTTCGGCCCGTTCGGTCTCGACCCGCAGGCGCTCATCGAGCATGGATTCAAGGCGGCTTAGCGCGTCATCGACCCGGCCGGTCGCCCGGGCCGCCTTCGACAGGGCCCCGGAGCTGGTCCCTCGCGAACCTGAATCGGAGAGCAAATTCGCCATCCGACTTAGGATAAATCCTCCGACTCCACGGGTCAACATCTAGGCGCGGTCCCGCCCAAACAGCCGCAACATCTTGGTGAAACGCCGGGGTTTTGCGCATTGACGCGATAGACCCCCATCGGCATGTTGCGCGCCTCTTCGATTCCCCCCTTTCGGCAGGCCGCGCATCGAATGACTGCTCCCACCGCCGCTCACCGCGACATGGCCAACGCCATTCGTGCGCTCGCCATGGATGCCGTGCAGCAGGCGGATTCCGGGCATCCCGGCATGCCGATGGGCATGGCGGACGTCGCGACCGTCCTGTTCTCGCGCTTCCTGAAGTTCGACCCGACCGATCCGACCTGGCCCGACCGCGACCGATTCATCCTGTCGGCCGGACACGGTTCGATGCTGCTCTATGCGCTGCTGCATCTCACCGGCTATCCCGACATGACGCTGGAAGAGCTGAAGCGCTTCCGCCAGCTCGGCGCGCGAACGGCCGGCCATCCCGAGTACGGCCACGCGGCCGGCATCGAGACGACCACCGGGCCGCTTGGGCAGGGCCTGGGCAATTCGGTCGGCTTCGCATTGGCTGAGCGTTTGCTGGCTCAGCGTTTCGGCGGCGATGTCGTCGAGCATTTCACCTATGTGATCGCGGGCGACGGCTGCCTGATGGAGGGCGTCGGGCAAGAAGCGATCACGCTGGCCGGCCATCTGGGCCTTGGCCGTCTGATCGTGCTGTTCGACGACAACGGCATTTCGATCGATGGCCCGACCTCGCTCAGCACGTCCGAGAACCATCAGAAGCGCTTCGCCGCCGCCGGCTGGCATGTGCAGCAGATCGACGGTCACGATCCCGAGGCGATCGCCCGCGCGATCCGCAAGGCGCGCAACGCCAAGGACAAGCCCTCGCTCATCGCCTGCAAGACGGTGATCGGCTACGGCGCGCCGACCAAAGCCGGCACCGCCGCCACCCACGGCTCGCCGCTCGGCAAGGACGAAGTCGCCGGCGCCCGCGTCAAGCTCGGCTGGTCGCACGCACCGTTCGAGGTTCCGGCGCCCGTGCTGGACGCCTGGCGCGCGGTCGGTCGCAAAGGCGCCTCGGCGCGCAAGCGCTGGGCCCGCCGCCTGAAGACGCTCGCGGCCGAAGACCGCGCCGAGTTCGATCGACGGATCGCCGGCACGCTCCCGCCATCGCTTGACGCCGCCGTTGCGGGCTTCAAGGCCAAGGTCGCAGCCGACAAGCCGGCTTGGGCGACCCGCAAGGCGAGCCAAGAGGCGCTTGAAGTCATCAATCCGGCGTTGCCCGAGACGCTGGGCGGCTCGGCCGACCTCACCGGCTCCAACAACACGCGCACCGCCACGCTGAAGCCCGCGACCGCGGCCGACGCGTCGGGTCGCTATGTCTTCTACGGTATTCGCGAGCACGCGATGGCCGCCGCAATGAACGGCGCGGCGCTGCATGGCGGTGTGATCCCCTACGGCGGCACCTTCATGGTGTTCACCGACTATTGCCGTCCCTCGATCCGCCTCTCGGCGTTGATGGGCGTGCGCGCGATCTACGTGATGACCCACGATTCGATCGGGCTGGGCGAGGATGGCCCGACGCATCAGCCGGTCGAGCATCTGGCGGCACTGCGCGCGATTCCCAACCTGCAGGTGCTGCGTCCCGCCGATGCGATCGAAACCGCCGAGTGCTGGCAGATCGCGCTGGCCTCGCGCACATCGCCGAGCGTCATCTCGCTCACCCGCCAGAACGTGCCGACGGTGCGCGGTGCGGGCGACGCCAACCTGTCGGCTCGCGGCGCCTACATCATCGCGGGCCAAGCCTCATCCCGCATCCGCCTGATCGCCTCGGGTTCGGAGGTACACCTCGCCCTGGCCGCCCGTGAGCAGCTCGCCCGCGACGGATTGGACGCGGCCGTGGTCTCGATGCCCTCGTGGGAATTGTTCGCGGCCCAGGACGCGGCCTATCGCGCTGAAGTAATGGGCCCCGACGGCACCGTGCGCGTGGCCTGCGAGGCGGCCACCGGCTTCGGCTGGGAGCGCTGGCTCGGCGGGCGCGGCGCGTTCATCGGCATGACAGGCTTCGGCGCCTCGGCGCCGGCCAAGGATCTCTACAAGCATTTCGGAATCACCGCCGAGGCGATCGCGGGTACCGCGCGCCGGCTGGCGGCCTGACGGAGGGGAATATGACGGTCAAGGTTGCCATCAACGGCTTCGGACGCATCGGCCGCAACGTACTGCGCGCGATCATGGAGTCGGGCCGCAAGGACATCGAGGTGGTCGCGGTGAACGATCTCGGCCCGGTCGAGACCAATGCCCATCTGTTCCGCTTCGACTCCGTGCATGGCCGCTTCCAGGGCGAGGTGAAGGTTTCGGGCGACACGATCGATGTTGGCCGCGGGCCCATCAAGGTCACCGCCGAGCGCGATCCCGCGAAGCTGCCGCACAAGGCCATGGGCGTCGATATCGCGCTGGAGTGCACCGGCATCTTCACCTCGAAGGACAAGGCCGCCGCCCACATTGCCGCCGGCGCCCGGCGCGTTCTGGTCTCGGCCCCGGCCGACAACGCCGACCTCACGGTGGTCTATGGCGTGAACCACGAAAAGCTCGGCAAGGAGCACCTCGTGGTGTCGAACGCGTCCTGCACGACGAACTGTCTCGCGCCCGTCGCGAAGGTGCTGAACGACACGGTCGGGATCGAGAAGGGTTTCATGACCACGATCCACGCCTATACCGGCGACCAGCCGACGCTCGACACCATGCACAAGGATCTCTATCGCGGTCGCGCGGCGGCGCTGTCGATGATCCCGACTTCGACCGGTGCAGCGAAGGCGGTCGGCCTGGTGTTGCCGGAGCTGAACGGAAAGCTCGACGGCGTGGCGATCCGCGTGCCCACTCCCAACGTGTCGGTGGTCGACTTCAAGTTCGTCGCCAAGCGCAAGACCGACGCCAAGGAAATCAACGAGGCGATCAAGCGCGCCGCCGCCAACCAGTTGAAGGGCATCCTCGGTTGGACCGACGCGCCGAACGTCTCCATCGATTTCAATCACGACCCGCACTCGTCCACGTTCCACATGGACCAGACCAAGGTGATGGACGGCACGCTCGTGCGCGTCATGAGCTGGTACGACAACGAGTGGGGCTTCTCCAACCGTATGGCGGATACCGCCGTGGCGATGGGCAAGCTGGGCTGATCCGACCGCGATGCGCGAGCCGCCGCCGGTCGCGATCGTGCAGGACTGGCGGCAGCTTGAGACGGCGCTACGCGCCGCGCGCGACACCGGCGCACCCGCCCGCCTCGCGACCGGGCCGGACGCGGCCTCGATCTGGGGCGCCGGCTATCTCGGCGCCCTTGAGGCACGGGCCCGTCGCGAGTTTCCCGACGTCGTCTTCGAACTGATCGTCGATTGCGGCGACGCGCCCGGCTACGCTCTGGCCTGCCTGCGCGCGGGGGTCAGCCGGATCTCGTTCTCCGGCTCGCCCGAGGTGCGGGCGAAACTGGCCGACATCGCCCATCAGATGGGCGCCGCTGTGGTGGAGAGCGCGACATGAGTTGGGAGCCGACGCGCGATTTCCTGGGTTATGGCTCGAACCCGCCGGATCCCAAGTGGCCCGGCGGCGCCCGCGTCGCGATCAACTTCGTCATGAACTACGAGGAAGGCTCGGAGCCTTCCATGCAGGACGGCGAAGGCTACACCGAGACCGGCCTCACCGAATCCAGCACGTCGGCCGTCGGCCTGAAGGGCCGCGATCTCGCCGGCGAGAGCATGTTCGAGTTCGGCAGCAGGGTGGGCTTCTGGCGCATCATGCGCGCGTTCCAGGAACGCGGGCTGCCGCTTACGGTGTTCGGCTGCGCGCTGGCGCTGGAACGCAACCGGTTGGCGGCGGAGGCAATCCGGAAAGCGGACTTCGACGTGTGCTGCCACGGCTGGCGATGGGTGCGTCATTTCCAGCTGAGCGAGGCCGAGGAGTGCGAGCACATCCAGAAGGCCATCGCGTCGCTGACGCAGACGGTAGGTGCCCGTCCGGCCGGCTGGTATTGCCGCTACGGACCAAGCGTAAACACGCGCCGCCTGCTGGTCGAAGAAGGCGGCTTCACCTACGACTCTGACTACTACGGTGAGGAACTGCCGTTCTGGCAGACGGTCGAGGGCAAGCCGCACCTGATCGTGCCCTACTCGCTTACCAACAACGACGGCAAGTATGCCGCCGGCATGGTCCACGCCGACCAGTGGTTCGGTCTCGTCCGCGATGCGTTCGACGTTCTCTACAAGGAAGGCGCCACCGCGCCCAAGATGATGTCGGTCGGTCTGCACATGCGCCTGATCGGCCATCCCGGTCGTATGGCGGGTCTCTGGCGTTTGCTGGACCACGTACAGAAGCATCAAGGCGTGTGGGTGACCCGCCGCATCGATCTCGCCAACCACTGGAAATCGACGCATCCCTATCCGGGCAAGGGCCTGAACGAGTAGCCTCAGGTCTTGGCGCGTCCCGCCACCATTCGCACCTTGCCGGGGGCCGCGAACCAGATCGAGATCGCGCCCAGGAGACTGGCGCCCAGCGCCACGGCAAATGCCGTGTCGTAGCTGCCTTCGATGTCGTGCAGCACGCCGGTGACCCACGGTCCCATCGCGCCACCCGCCAGTAGCGTCACCATGATCAGGCTGAAGATCGACGCGAAGTGCGGCCCCTCGAAGATCTCGGCCACCACGGGCCCCATCAGGCTGGTGAAGGAGTATCCCAGCACGCCCTGCGACAGGACCATCAGATAGAGGAGCGGTTGCGAAGGTCCGGCGGCGAGCGCCAGAAGCGCGGCGTAACAAATGACGAAGCCCGCCGAGCCGATGGTCCAGACGATCTCGCGGCCGATGCGATCGGAGAGCGCGCCGAGCACGATCTGACCCGGAATACCCACCATCGCGACCAGACCGAGCGACCAGGCGGCCTGCATCGGGCTGAAACCGATCTCGACCAGATACTTCGTCTGGTGGACCTGCACCGCGTACCAGGCATAGCCACCGCAGAAGAAACCGATGCACAGCCACCAGAAGCGGTGCGTCCGGACCGCCCTCCCCACCGTCCACTCGATCGCAGCCCAGCGCGCATCGACGATGGAGGCGGCCTGCCGCGCCGCCGCGACGCTCGTTTCCCGCGCGCCATCGGGCAGTAGACCCACGTCCTGCGGCCGCTTGGTCACGATCAGGTTGATCGGCAGCAGCACGAGCAGCGTCATGAGCCCGAGCGCCCAGCACGCGGCGCGCCAGCCCTCCGTCAGGATGATCGTCTGCAGCCATGGCAAAATCAGGATCGCGCCGACACCCACGCCGGAAAACGCCACGGCGATCGCCAGCGCGCGATGGCGAACGAACCAGTTGGGCAGATACTGCGACTGGACCGAGAAGCTCATGCAGTTCGCCCCGGCGCCGACCAGGACACCCAGCGTCGCGTAGAGCTGCCACGGCGCGTCGATCATCGTGGCGCCGAGCAGGCCCGCGGTCGTCAGCACGACGCCGATCTGGATCACGAAGCGCGGCCCGCGCATGTCCATGAGACGGCCGACAACCGGGCTGATCGCGGCCGAGACCAGGAAGCCGAACGAAAAGGCGCCGGCCGCCAGCCCACGGTCCCAGCCGAACTCGTCTACGATGGGCGGGAACATCAGCGAGAAGGCCGTACGGGTCGTCACGCTCACCGCCACGGTCAGGAAGGCGATCGCGATGATCGCCCAACCGAAGAAGAACGGCAGGCGCCCCGCGATCGACATCAGCAACGACGGAGGCTGCATCGACGTTCCCTTCTTCTGTTTCGCCTGCCGCATGGTCGCGTCACGGAGCGGCAGGAACCTGTCCACACCTCCGCTCCGGGGTCAATGACGCGCGAGACAGTCGGGCCTTCCGGGGCTTGAACCGGCCTTCCGGCACCGCTATCACCGCGCCGATCAGGTCAGAATCGACCAACCAGGAGCCCGGACGTGAAGATCACCCGCGCCGTCAAGAAGATCCTCGACAACTACGAGAGCGATTGCCCCGGCACAAAGGCCAACCTCGCCCGCATCCTGATGCATGGGCGGCTGGGCGGCACCGGCAAGATGGTGATCCTTCCCGTCGACCAAGGCTTCGAGCACGGCCCGGCCCGCTCCTTCGCGCCCAACCCCGACGCCTACGATCCGCACTACCACTACCAGCTCGCGGTCGATGCCGGTCTCAACGCCTACGCCGCGCCGCTCGGCCCGCTTGAGGCGGGTGCCGACTCCTTCGCCGGCGCGATCCCGACCATCCTGAAGCTCAATTCGGCCAACTCGCTCTCGACCAACAAGGACCAGGCGGTCACCGCGTCGGTGAACGACGCATTGCGGCTGGGCTGTTCGGCGATCGGCTTCACCATCTATCCGGGCTCGGAAGACCAGTTCGAGATGATGGAAGAGATCAAGGAGCTCTCCGAGGAGGCCAAGGCCGTCGGCCTCGCCGTCGTGATGTGGTCCTATCCGCGCGGCGGCAAGCTCGACAAGGCGGGCGAGACCGCGCTCGATGTCTGCGCCTACGCCGCCCACATGGCGGCGCTGCTGGGCGCGCACATCATCAAGGTGAAGCCGCCGACCAACGTGCTGTGGCAGCCCGAGGCGAAGGCCGCCTACGAGAAGGCCAAGGTCGACACCTCGACGCTGGCCAAGCGCATCGAGCACGTGATGCAGGCGAGCTTCAACGGCCGACGCATTGTCGTGTTCTCCGGTGGCGAGGCGAAGGACCTCGAAGGTCTCTTCACCGAGATCCGCGGGCTGCGCGATGGCGGCGCCAACGGCTCGATCATCGGCCGCAACACCTTCCAGCGGCCGCGCGCCGATGCGCTCGACATGCTCGACAAGATCATCTCGATCTACCAGGGCAAGATGTGAGCGACGGCACCGCGCCGCGCTGCCGCCTCTACCTGATCTCGCCGGAACGCATCGAGCATCCGGCGATCTTCGCCGAGGCGCTGCGGGCGGCGCTGGAATGCGGCGACGTCGCGGCCTTCCAGCTGCGTCTGAAGGACGCCTCCGACGACGCCATCGGCCGCGCGGCCGACACGCTGCGCCCCGTGTGCCAGCAGCGCGGCGTCGCGTTCTTCATGAACGACCGGCCCGATCTCGCGAAGAGATACGACTGTGACGGCGTCCATGTCGGCCAGGACGACATGCCCTACGCCGACGCGCGCCGGATCGTGGGCGAGTCCCGCCAGATCGGCGTCACCTGCAAGGACTCCCGCCATCTGGCGATGGAAGCCGCCGAAGCCGGCGCCGACTACGTCGCATTCGGGGCGTTCTTCCCGTCCACCACCAAGACCGTCACGACCCCCGCCCCGCTCGATATCCTGCGCTGGTGGAGCGAGCTCATGGAGGTGCCGTGCGTCGCGATCGGCGGCATCACCGTCGGCAATTGCCGGCCGCTGGTCGAAGCCGGCGCCGACTTCCTCGCGGTCGCGGGCGGCGTCTGGAACCACCCCGACGGCCCCGAGGCGGCGGTGCGGGCGTTCAACGCGATACTCACGGGCAGCTGAAGACCGACGCTCTCGGACGGACCCGGCGACGTTTCGACGGGCCGCAGCCCGACTTAGGGCATCGGTGGAACCTGCGCGCCCGTCAAAAACCCCTGCAGATAGAGTTTACCGCGATTGTGCGGCGAGAGTGCTGCGCCGGCCGGTACGGTCAGGCTGCTGTCCGCCGCCAAGCGCGGCTGCGTAGCCGCAGCGCTGAGCAATACGCCGGCGTAGTAGAGTCGATTGAGCGCCCGTGCCTGCGCCAAACGCGCGCGGAGCGCCGTGTCCGGTTCGCGACCAAGCCAGCTCCTTAGGAGGAGCTCACCGAGTTCCGGCGCAGATGCCAAATTGTCCAGTTGGATCGCGATATCGATGAGGGGGTCGCCGGGATAGGCCGACTCCCAGTCGATCAGCCAGAGCCGCCGGCCGTCGAAGAGGAGGTTGGATGGCAACGAGTCGTTGTGACAGGCACGGGCGCCATCCGGGAAGACCTCGTAGTTTGCGCGCAGCCACTGCAGGCGTTCGGCATGTCGGTCGAGAACGCCCGCCGCGAATAGACCGCTGCGCCGGACATGAGCGAACAAGCGATCGACGATGTCGATGTAGGGAACGAATGCCGGCGGAACCGGACCATCGTGGAGGCGGCGCAACAGGACTGAAACGGCGAGCACCAAAGCCGCGCGCCCCCCGGGATAGAGTTCGAGCGGTCGGGCCTCGATGAAGTCGGTGATCAACACCCCCGCCGTGTCATCGAGGTGGTACACGTGCGGCGCCAGCCCCGCCTCAGCCGCAAGCCGCAGCGCCTCTTACTGCCCTGGATACCGAAGCGGACTACGCGGTCCCTCGCCGCGCAGTAGGTATCGTCGGCCACCCGTTGTTACCCGCAGCACCAGTCCCGCCGACGCACCGCGCGGTATCGGCGCGATCTCGTCTATGCGTGCGCGGCCAAAGCAGGTTGCGAGTGCCGCCCGCGCAACCTCACCGAGCGGTTGGGTTGCCGCCATCACCGCACCGGTAGCCACAGCACGTCGTCGATCGAGGCGGCGCCGCTGGCCAGCGCACACAGACGATCGAACCCGAGTGCGATGCCGGCGCAGTCCGGCAGTCCATGCTCCAGCGCAGCGATGAAGTCGCGATCGATCGGCCAACGGGTGCCGTAGAGCCTCTCCTTCTCCGCCATGTCAGCTTCGAGCCGTGCGCGCTGGAGCACGGGATCGGTGAGCTCGCCGAAAGCATTGGCGAGCTCGACGCCGCAGCAATAGAGCTCGAAGCGCTCGGCCACGCTGGGATCGTCCGGCTTGGCTCGCGCGAGCGCCGCCATCGAGATCGGGTACTCGCAAAGGATCGTGGCGCGACCGACGCCGAGCGCGGGTTCGATGCGCTCGCCCATGACGCGGAAGAAGACATCGTCCCAGCTGTCGCCGTCGTGACGACTGACGCGCGCTGCGCGGGCAAGCGCGGGAGCGTCGCCCAGTGTCGCGAAGAGGTCGCACGCCGCATGGCGTCGGAACGCCTCGGCGACAGTCAGGCGTTCAGGCTCAAGTGCCGGATCGCAGCTATTGTCCGCCCAGCGCAGCCGCGGGACGCCCAGGCCGCGCAGGATAGCGGCGCAATCCTCCATGATCGCGGCGTAACCCGCGCCGGCGCGATACCATTCGAGCATGGTGAACTCGGGATGGTGCAGCTCCGCCCGCTCGCCGTTGCGGAAGACGCGCGCGAACTGGAAGCAACGCTCGATGCCGCCCGCCAGAAGTTTCTTCATCGCGAACTCGGGCGAGGTGTGAAGCCAGCGTTCATGGCGCGCGCCATCGGGCAGCTCCCACTGCGTGGCGAAGCCGCGCAGATGGACCTCCGCCCCGGGCGCCGCTTGCAGGATCGGGGTTTCGACCTCGACGAAGTCCTGCGCCGCGAACCAGGCGCGGAGCGTCGCCTGCAGGCGTGAACGTTCGCGCAGGTGCGGCAGGCGGCGGGCAAGTCGGTCGGGGCGCCAGTCGGTCACGACCCAACTTCGCACGGGCAGGCGCGAGGGTGTAGGGTGGGCCGTGACGCCCAAACGCATCCACGCCGCCTGCATGGCGCTCAAGGCCACGACCCATGTGGTGCAGTGGGAGGGCGTGAGCGTCTACAAGGTCGGGGGCAAGATGTTCTGCCTGATGGCGCCGGACGGCCACTCGGTCGCGCGGCTGTCCTTCAAGTGCCCGCCCGAGCACTACGCCGTACTGAGCCAGGCGCCGGGCTTCCGGCCGGCTCCTTACCTCGCCCGGGCGACGTGGGTGGCGCTGGACGATCCCGGCGCGCTCGCGCCGGCCGAGCTCAAGGCCTACATCGCCCGCGCCCACGCCACAATCGCGGCGGCCCTGCCCCGCCGGCTCCGGACCGAACTCGGGCTCTGAGGCCCGGTTGCCCCCGGGAACGGGCTTTGATAGAAGCCGCGCGCCGGCCGTGACGCCCCTCGCGCACGGCCGCTTCCAATTCCCGACACCGCGGTAGCGCCATGAAAGTCTCGGTCAACACCATCCGCCCCGGCAACGTCATCGAATACAACGGCAAGCTCTGGGTCACCTCCAAGGTCCAGCACGTCTCGCCGGGCAAGGGCGGCGCGTTCGTCAACCTCGAGGCCAAGGCGCTGCGCGAGGGCAACAAGCTGATGGAGAAGTTCCGGTCCGGCGTGATGATCGAGCGGGTCATCATCGAGGAGCGGGAGGCGACGTTCCTCTTCAAGGACCCGACCACCGGCTACACCTTCATGGACAAGGAAAACTACGAGCAGGTGGCGCTCGGTCCCGACCTGCTGGACGAGGATCAGGCGCGCTGGCTTGCCGACGGCATGGAAGTCACGCTGTCGCTGTACGAGGGAGCGCCGGTCGGCATCGATCTGCCGCAGACCGTGACGCTCGCCGTCATCGAGGCCGACGCCGTGGTTCGCGGGCAGACCGCCTCTTCGTCCTACAAGCCCGCCATCGTTGAGGGCGGGATCCGCGTGATGGTGCCGCCGCATATCGGCGTCGGCACGCGCCTGGTGATCAACACCGAGGACGGCAGCTACCTCGAGCGCGCGAAGGACTGAGCGCGTTGGCCCAGCCTCCCGAGCGCCCGGTCGCCCGCGTCGGTCGCGCGCCTCTCGTGATGGGGCGCGAGCGCTCCGGCCCGCCCGAACGGCGCTCGCTGGCGCCACGCTCGGCGAACATCACCGTGATGATCCGGGCCGCCTTCGCGGCCGCCAAGGCGCTGAAGCGCGACTTCGGCGAAGTGGAGCATCTGCAGGTTTCCGAAAAGGGGCCCGCCGATTTCGTCACCCGCGCCGACAAGCGTGCGGAGCAGACGCTGCGCGAGGCGCTGATGCAGGCGCGGCCCGATTTCGGCTTCCTCGGCGAGGAAGGCACCGACATCAAGGGCGATGGCCGCAGCCGCTGGATCGTCGATCCGCTCGATGGCACCAACAACTTCATCCACGGCGTGCCGCATTTCGCGATCTCGATCGGACTCGAACGCGAAGGCGAGATGGTCGCGGGCGTGGTCTACCAGCCGATCTCCGACGAACTGTTCTGGGCCGAGAAGGGCAACGGCGCCTTTGTCGACACGCCGCACGCGCGCTCGCGGCGGCTACGCGTGTCCGGCCGCAAGGATCCCGCACGCGCTCTGATCGCGACCGGCATCCCGCACATGGGCAAGGGCGATCACCCCGCCTACCTGCGCGTGCTGGAGCGCGCGATGGCCCGTTGCGCCGGGGTCCGGCGGTGGGGGGCGGCGGCGCTCGATCTCGCGTTTGTCGCCGCTGGCCGCTACGACTCGTACTTCGAATATGGCCTCCAGCCCTGGGACGTCGCGGCCGGGATCCTGCTTGTGCGCGAGGCCGGCGGCTATGTCAGCGACGTGGCGGGCGCGGCCCATACGCTTGCCAGCGACTCGATCGTGGCCAGCAGTGCCGCCCTGCATGCCACCGCGCTCGACATCTTGAACGGGCGCTAGGCGCCATCCCGGGGCCGCCCCCGACCCGCCACACGGGGCGGCGCGCGGTCAACACCAGGGACCAGCCCGCCGGTTGAGCCGGAGGCCCGGTTTGGCTATGGTGCGCCACCATCCGGCACCCCGGCCCGCCCGTCCCCTCGGCCCGGGAAATCCATGGAAAGGCAATCGGTTATGTCCCACTCTTCGGTCGCCTGGTACCGTTCGGTCCTGACCCTGAGCGGCGTGCTGATCGCGGGAACCTCGCTCGCCCAGACACCGCCGGCCGCCAACGTGACGGCCTTCAATCCCTATTCCGGCGCCGGCCTCGCCGCTGGCGCACCGCGGCCTGAGCCCGCGATCCCCGATCGTGGCCAGCCTCGCCCCTACCCGGTCAACCTGCCTGCGGCGGGCGGTGCGGGCGAAGTCGCGGCGTTCAACCCGTGGCGCGCCAATGTTCGCGCGCCCGCGGCCATCTCGCCGAACGGTCCCTATGTCGAGCCGGAACCTTCGGCCGATCTACCGGCGCCGCCGCCGGGCCCGATCCGCAGCCGTGTGCTCGCGATCCCGCAGCGCGGCGACGGCCCGCCTCCGCGGGCCTCTTCGGTCGCCCCGCCGGCGCCAACGCCGGCCCCGGCAGCTGCGGCCCCCCCGGCACCCGCTCCGCAGCGAGTCGCCGCCGCGCCGGTCCCGGCGGCGCCGGCAATGAGTGCCCAGCGGGTCTCCGCTCCGGCTGCCGTCGCCAGCGCTCCCCCGGCCGCTCCCGCACCGGCGGTTGCGCCACGCGCGACTCTCAGCTTCACGGCGCAGTCGGCAGAGCTCTCGGCCGAGGCGCGCACCGCACTCGACCAGATCGCCCAGAGCGTGGGCGGCGACCGGAGCCGTCGGATCGAGGTCCGCGCCTATGCCGGCGCGGCCCATCCCGAAGGCCGCAAGGTATCGCTCGCGCGCGCGCTCGCGGTGCGCAGCTACCTGATCGACCGCGGCGTCCGCTCGCAGATCGACGTGGGCGCGTTCCTCGCCGAAGGGTCGGGCGGCGCCGCCGAGCGCGTGGACATCGTTGCGCCGAACAGCTGAGCGACGCCGCGCACCGCGTCCCGGGACTAGTACGGCATGACCAATCCGCTGATCTACCTCGCCCGCATGCTGGTGTTTCTCGCCGCGGTGGGCGGGCTTGCCTATGTGCTGCGGGTCGATCTTCTCCGGGTGTTCCTGAACACCCCGATCCTGAACGGCGTCATCCTGGGCGTTCTGGTGATCGGCATCCTGCTGGTCATGCGACAGGTGCTGGCGCTGCGGCCCGAGATCGCCTGGCTGCGCGCCTTCCGCAACCGCGCAGCCGACGCGCCGGCGCCCGACTCGAACTCGGTCGACCTTCTCGCGCCCATGGCCGCGATGCTGCGCGAGAAGCAGGGCAAGCTCAGCCTCTCTCCGATGGCCACACGCGGCATGCTGGACGGCATCGCCTCGCGCCTTGACGAGCGACGTGAACTGACCCGCTACACCATCGGCCTGCTGATCTTCCTCGGCCTGCTAGGCACCTTCTGGGGTCTGCTCGAAACGATCGGAGCTGTCGCCGACGCCATCGGCGGCCTGAAGGTGACCAGCGGTGACGCGCTGCAAATGTTCGACACGCTGAAAGCCGGGATCCAGGGCCCGATGAAGGGCATGGCGACCGCTTTCGGCGCCTCGCTGTTCGGCCTCTCCGGTTCGCTCGTCCTGGGGTTCCTAGAACTGCAGGCAAGCCAGGCGCAGGGGCGCTTTCACAACGAGCTCGACGAGTGGCTGTCGGGCGCGACGCGCGTCTCCGGTGGCTCGCTGCAGATCGAGGGCGACCAGGCGGTGCCTGCCTATGTCGAGGCGCTGCTGGAACGGACCGCCGATGGGCTGGACGATCTCGGCCGCACGCTGAAGCGCAGCGAGGAGAACCGCGCCGACGCCCAGGCCGCCAACGCGATGCTGGTCGATCGGATGGGTACCCTCACGGAGACGATGCGGGCGCAGCAGATGTTGCTGGCCAAGCTCGCCGAGAACTCGGTCGAACTGCGCGCGACGTTGCACAAGCTCGCCGATGCCGTCGGTTCACCGGCAGCAAGTGCGGAGACCGAGGCGATGCGGGGCCACCTGCGCAACATGGAAGCCTATCTCGCGCGCCTGCTTGAGGAGACCGGCCGCAGCCGCAGCGCGCTCGCCGACGAGCTGCGCGGCGAATTCAAGCTGCTCGCGCGCACCATCGCCTCCAGCCGCGCGGGCGATCCGCCGGCGCCGCGCTGAGCCCGTGGCCGCACTCGCCTCGCGCCGTCGCGGCGGCACCACCGACTACACCTGGCCGGGCTACGTCGATGCACTGACGACCTTGCTGATGGTGCTGATGTTCCTGCTGGCCGTGTTCAGCGTGGCGCAGTTCTCGTTGTCCGACGCGCTCACGACCAAGGACTCCGCGATCGATCGCCTGAATCGACAGGTCGGCGATCTCGCCAACCAGCTATCGGTCGAGAAGAGCGCGAGCCAGAACCTGCAGCGCGACCTCGAACGCCTGACCCTGCAGCTGCAGGCCACTCAGGCCGAGCGCGACCGGTTGGGCGCCCAGGTCGCCGCGGAGCGCTTGGCGGCCGACGCCGCGCGCATCGAGCGCGACCAGCTCACCGAGCGTCTCACCTCGATGCTGGCGGAGAACAACCGGCTGTCGGAGGCGCTCAAGACGGCCGCCGAGCGCGTCCAGACCGCCGCGCGCGATGCCGAAACCCGGGCCACCGATCTCGCCAAGGAGATCGAACGGCAACGGCTCGAACTGACCCGGCTAGCGGCGGCACTGGCTGCGGCCAACAACGAGAAGGGCAAGCTTTTCGCCGACCTCACTGAGGAGCAGAAGCTCGCCGCCGAACAGAAGGCCGCCGTGGTGCGGCTCACCGCCGAGATCGCCGCACTGAAGCAGGAGCTCGCGCGGCTCGCGGGCGTGCTGGACGTCGCCGACGCCAAGGCCCGGGAACAGCAGGCCCAGATCGTCGATCTCGGCCAGCGCCTGAATCGCGCGCTCGCCAGCAAGGTCGAGGAGTTGGTGCGCTACCGCTCTGAGTTCTTCGGCAAGCTGCGCGAGGCGCTGGCTGGCCAGCGGGACGTGCAGATCGTGGGCGACCGCTTCATTTTCCAGTCCGAGGTGCTCTTCCCGTCAGGTTCGGCCGACCTCCAGCCGGTCGGTGAGCGCCAGCTCGCGAGCGTCGCGCAGCGCCTGATTGAGATGGGCGAGCGCATCCCGCGAGACATCAACTGGGTCCTGCAGGTGGACGGCCATACCGACCGGCAGCCGATCCGCACCCTTCTCTTTCCGTCCAACTGGGAATTGTCGGCGGCGCGCGCCATCGCGGTGGTCAAGTTCCTGAACGCGCAAGGCATTCCGAACGAGCGTCTTGTCGCGGCCGGCTATGGCGAACACCAGCCGCTGTCGGCGATCGGCGATCCCGCCCGCAACCGGCGCATCGAGCTGAAGCTCACCAACCGCTAGAGCCTTATCAGCGTGCCGATGCGGCGGACTCCAGCGCCGCAAAGACTCTAAAACAGGCCGAGCCGCTTCAGCTCGGCGGCGAGATGAGCGGGCAAGTCCGCGCTGTCGCCGCTCGACAGGTCCGGCGGCGCCCGCTCGGCCTCAAGATACCGCCAACCCTGAAACGCCTTGCACGCAACCGGCGCTGTCGGGACCGGGGTGCGCTTCACCTGGATGCGACAAAAGCGGCGGCCATCGCCGTCGCGGCCCTCATCGAAGCCGACCAGGGGCTGGCGACACCGGATCACGCCCCGGATCACCCAGTAGAGCGAACCGCCATCCAGCAAATCGTCTGCCCGTTTGGGCGTGTTGCGGGTGAATACCCAGTGGGGCGACCCCGCCTTCTGCTTGCGCTCGGTCCGGCGCGCGGCCTGCACGCGCTTGAGATGCGCGAGGTCGTCGACCCCGACAGCGAGCTTAATCAGGTGAAGCGGCATCGCCTTCCTTCCTTGCACAAACCGCCGGGGCGCGCAGGCCGAGCTGTCCACAGCGTGTCGACCGCGCCACACCCTTCCGGCTTCCAGCGGCAGTGCGCCGAAATCACAGACTTGGCACAATCGCGGGCGTACCCTCTTCGCGCCGAACTTTAGGTGGCCTCGCCATGAACCGTGTCACGCTTGCTCTCGTCGCCGCCCTGATGCTGGGGTCCGGCATCGCGGGATACCTGATAGGGCGACCGACCGACACCGCGCACAGCCCGCCGGCACCGCCGGCCGTCGCCGCCCCCGCCGCGCCGGTCACGCCACCCGCAAGCAGCCCCGCGCCGACGCCCACCGTGCAACCAACCGGCCAACGCCCGCCCTTCGGCTATCAGCGACTGTCGATCGATTCCACGCGCAGCGAGGCGGAAGCCTGTCTCGCGTTCAGTCGCCCGCTCGTCGGTCAGGGTGCGGTCAAGTACGAGGACTATCTGAGCGTCGCGCCGGCGGTGCGCGTCGCGGTGCGCGTCGCCGAGGAGCGCCTCTGTCTGGCCGGCCTCGCCTGGGGTACCGACTACCGCGTCGAGCTGCGGACCGGCTTTCCCGCCGCCGATGGCGCCAAGCTCGAGGAGCCAGTGTCCGTCGAGGTCGCTCTCGCCGCGCGACCGGCGGCGCTGTCGCTGCCCGGTCGCGGATTCATACTGCCGCGCGGCGCCGCTGCCGGCGTGCCGGTGACGACGGTGAACCTCAGCCATGTCCGCGTCGCGGTGTTCCGGGTCGGCGAACGCGCGTTGCAGAACTTCGCCGTCAGCCGCTGGGACGAGCCGGACTTCCCCGCCAGCGGGCCGAAAACCGAATACTGGTCGCTGCGGGAGTGGTTCACGGGCGATGCCGGCATCGAAGTGTGGCGCGGCGCCATGGATGTGCGCAACGTGCCCAACCAGCCGGTGACGACCGCGTTCCCCATCCGCGACGCGATCAAGGACTGGCGGCCCGGCGCATACTTTGTGATCGCCTGGGCCGGTGACCTGAACGTCTCCGAGCCGCCTGAGGACACCCGCCCGGCCGGCACGATGGCCGGCATGTGGGTCGTCGACACGGACCTTGCCCTGTCTAGTCTGACCGGCAGCGACGGTGTCACTGTGCTCGCGCGCACACTCTCGACCGCCAACGCGCGCGCCGACCTTGAGCTCGCGCTGCTCGCACGCAGCGGCGAGGAGATCGCGCGTGTCCGCACCGACGCCCAGGGACAGGCGCGGTTCCCTGCCGCCCAACTCGCCGGCCGCGGCGCCGGAGCGGCCGTCGCGGTGATGGCGATCGATCCGAGTGCGCGCGACTTCACGCGGCTCGAACTCACCCGCGCACCCCTCGATCTCTCCGATCGCGGCATCGAGGGCCGCGACCCGCCCGGTCCGGTCGACGCTTTTCTGTTCACCGAGCGTGGCGTCTACCGGCCTGGTGAGACGGTGCGCCTGACGGCACTTGTCCGCGACGACGCGGGTCGCGCGCTGGCGCCCCTCCCGGTCACGCTCGTCGTCCGTCGCCCCGACGGCAGCGAGTTCCGCCGGCTGACCGCCACGCCGCAGAATGCCGGTGCGCTCATCGAGGCGATTGAAATGCCGAAGTCCGCGCGCCGCGGACGCTGGACCGTCACGGCCCATCTCGATCCCAAGGTACCGCCGGTCGGACGGGTCGAGTTCGCGATCGAGGACTTCGTGCCCGAAAAGCTGAAGGTCTCGGTGCGCAGCGCGACGGCGCTCCTTTCCGCGAGCGAGGCAGCCGCGATCGACGTGGCGGCGGAGTTCCTCTACGGCGCGCCGGGCGCCGGTCTCGACGTCGAACTCGAGGCGAGACTTACTCTCGACGACCGTCCGTTCGCGCGGTTCGGCGCGTTCCGTTTCGGCACCGACGCCGCGCGGGAGGCCTTTGAACCCCGGCGCATGGAATTGAAGGCACCGGAGACCGACGAGCGGGGCAACTCGCGCGCGACATGGACAGCGAGCCGTGAGGCGGACTCGGATCTGCCCCTCAAGGCGCTGATCGTGGCGCGCGTGTTCGAGCCCGGCGGCGGCCGGTCAACTCGCAGCGAGCTCAGCCTCCCGGTGAGGTCGCGCGCCCGCTACATCGGCCTGCGCCCGACCTTCGAAGGTCGTGCGGCGCGTGAAGGCACGGAGGCGGGCTTCGAAATCGTCGCGCTCGACCGTGCGGGCGAGCCGCTCGCGGCGCGGGGCGTCCCCTGGAAGCTGGAGCGGATCACGTTTTCGTACCAGTGGTTCCAGGTCGATGGACGCTGGCGCTGGCAGGCGGTCACGGGCGAGCGGATAGTCGCGAGCGGCACGGTGGATGTCGCCGCCGACCGCCCGGCGACGCTCAGCCGGCAGCTTGGCTGGGGCCATTACCGCCTGACGGTGGGGGCCACGGGAGACGCGGCGAGCAGCCTCGCGTTCGATGTCGGCTGGTACGGTGGCGGCGCGAGCGAGCCGCCGCCCGACCAGCTGCGGGTGGCGAGCGACAGGCCGGCCTACGCGCCAGGCGAGAAGGCGCGGCTGCGTATCGAGCCGGGCTTCGCGGGCGAAGCCGTCGTGGCGATCGCGACCGACCGCGTGCGCGCGACCTACTCCGTGCGCGTGCCCGCGGAGGGCGCCACGATCGAGGTTCCGATCGGCACGGATTGGGGCCCCGGCGCCTATGCGCTGGTAACCGCTTGGCGGCCCCTGGGCGCGGGGTCCGAGCGCGCGCCGGTCCGGGCGGTGGGTGCGGTCTGGCTGGGCGTCGAGTCGCGATCACGCACCCTCGCGGTCGAAATCGGCACACCGGAAAGGATGGTTCCGCGGCAACGGCTGGATGTGCCGCTGCGCGTGGCGGGCGTGAGCGACGCCGAGGTGTTCGTGACCCTGGCCGCGGTCGACGAGGGCATCCTGCAGCTCACGCGCTACCGCTCGCCGCGGCCAGCAGAGCACTATTTCGGCAAGCGCCGACTGGGGCTTGCGCTACGCGATGACTACGGGCGCCTGCTCGACGGTCGTGCCGACGACGTGGGTCGCCTGCGCACCGGCGGCGATTCGGGCGATATCGGCGGGCTGGACGTCATCCCGACCCGCACCGTGGCTTTGTTCGCCGGACCGGTGCGGCTGGATCGCGAAGGTCGCGCCACGATCCCGCTCGAGGTCCCTGACTTCGTCGGGCAGCTCCGCTTGATGGCAGTCGCCTGGGACAGCCAGCGCGTCGGCTCGGGCGAAGCGAAGTTGATCGTGCGCGACGCCGTCGCCACTGATCTGGTCCTCCCGCGCTTCCTCGCCCCAGGCGATGAGACGCGGCTCTCCGTCTCGCTGCACAACGTCGAGGGTCCGGCCGGGCCCTACCGGCTGACGCTCGACACCGAGGGTGCGGTCCGGCTGGCCCAGCCGGTGCGCGAGACGCGCACGCTCGCGGCCGGGCAGCGCGAGCTTCTGAGCTACGCGTTGCGCGCCGGCGATCCGGGCGTCGGCAAAGTCACGCTCGCGCTCGAAGGACCTGGCGGCTTCGCGGTGCGTCGCAGCTGGGACATCCAGAGCCGCGCCACCCAGGCGGCGATGGCACAGCAGACCATGACGGCCCTGGAGCCGGGTCGCGAACTCACCGTCACGCCCGATGTGGCTGACGGATTTGTCGCCGGCACATCGCAGGTCAGCATCTCGCTCAGCCGCACACCCGGTATCGACGTGCCGGCGCTGCTCGGAGCGCTGGATCGCTACCCCTTTGGCTGTCTCGAACAGACGACCAGTCGGGCCTTGCCGTTGCTCTACTACAACGACGTGGCCCTGCTGGCCGGCGGCCGGCACACGGACGCGACGTTGCCGCAGCGGCTGCAGGAGGCGATTTACCGGATCGCCGACATGCAGAACGCCGCGGGACACTTCGGCATGTGGGGACCGGGCCTCTCGCCGGCGGCGGAGTGGCTGCAGGTCTACGCGCTCGACTTCCTGCAGCGCGCCTCGGAGCGGCGCTTCGCGGTGCCGGCGGCGAGCCTGCAGCGCGGCCTCGCCTGGCTCAGTGCCTCGGCGTCGAAGTTCGACGCCAACGCCCAAGCCTATGCCCTGTACGTGCTCGGCAAGGCGGGCGTCGCCGATCCGGGTCGCGTCCGCTACTTCCAGGATCACGGCGCGGCGGGCCTGCGCGGCGCGCTGGCGTGGGGGCATCTCGCCGCCGCGCTCAATCTGGCAGGCGAACCGGGACGGGCCCGGCTTGCCTTCGCGGAGGCCGTCCGACGCATCGGCGACGACGCGCGACACGACTACTACGGGTCGCCCCTGCGCGATCGCGCGGCACTTCTGGCGCTGGCCCCCGAGGCCGGCGGTCGAGAGGGCGCGAGCGCCATCCTGCCCGGCGTGCGCGAGCGCCTCACCGCCAACATTCGCACGACGACCACGCAGGAGCAGGCGTGGCTGCTGCTGGCGGCCCACGCCCTGGCAAGCGGCGGCGGCGAACTCAATTGGTCGCTCAATGGCGAACGGCGAACCGCCGCGAGCGATCCCGCGATCGTTAATCCGTCGCCCGCCGATCTTGCCGGCGGAATCCGGGTCCGCAACGACGGCCAGCGCCCGGTCTACGTCCAGGTGGTGGCCCGCGGCATACCGCGCGAGCCGCAGCCGCCGGCCAGCGAGGGGATTAGCCTGCAACGCCGCTTCTTCACGCTCGACGGCAAACCCGCCGATCTCTCGCGCTTGCGCCAGAATGAACGGCTGGTCGTGGTGTTGAATGGTCAGGCGCGCGATCGCAGTTACCACGAGGTTGCGCTGGTCGATCTGTTGCCGGCCGGGTTCGTAATCGAGAGCGTCCTCACCGACGAGTCGCGAAAGGCCTACCGCTTCCTCGAACCGCTGACGCCGACGCGCATCGCCGAGGCGCGCGACGACCGGTTCTTCGTCGCGCTCGATCTCGGCCAGCGTAGCTTCAGGTTTGGCGACTGGATCCATCGCGAGCGGGAGACCGGGCGTCCGGACTTCAGCGTGGCCTACGTTGTGCGCGCGACGCGGGCGGGAAGCTTCGCCCTCCCCGCGCCGCAACTCGAGGACATGTACAATCCGCGCTTCCACGCGCGAGGCAGCGCGGGCCGCGTGACGATCGCACCGCGCTGAACCGATGCGCCTGCGCGCCCTCCTCACCGGCAGCGCACTCGCGGCGACCGCGCTCGCCGCGGGCCTGCTCGCGGCCGACCGCGCCTTTCCGCCGGAACTGTCGCGCTACCACGCCCGTTCGGTCGAGGTGGTCGACGCGGATGGCCGGCTGCTGCGCGCCTTCACAACACCCGACGGGAAGTGGCGCTTGCGCACGGACCCCGAAGATGTCGACCCGATCTACCGTGCCCTGCTGAAGGCCTACGAGGATCGGCGTTTCGATTCGCACCCGGGCATCGACCCGCTGGCGGTCGGACGGGCTGCGGGGCAATTGCTCGGCCAGCGGCGCATTGTGTCCGGCGCCTCGACGCTCTCCATGCAAGCCGCTCGGCTACTCGAGCCGGCACCGCGCGGACCGATCGCGAAGGTGCGTCAGACCGCGCGCGCGGTGCAGCTTGAGTGGCGCTACAGCAAGCGCGAGGTTCTGGGCATCTACCTGACGCTCGCACCGATGGGCGGCAATCTGGAGGGCGTGCGCGCCGCGTCGCTGGCGTGGTTCGGCAAGGAGCCCAAGCGGCTGACCGCTGCCGAGGCCGCGCTGCTGGTGGCGATACCGCAATCGCCCGAGCGGCGACGTCCGGATCGCGCCGCCGACGCCGCGCGCGCCGCCCGCGACCGCGTGCTCGATCGCGCGCTGCGCCACGGCGCACTCGACTCGTCGCTGCACGCCGCGGCGCGGGCGAGTGCCGCGCCGAGCCGCCGGCTCGCCATGCCGTTTCATGCGCCCCACCTCGCCGCCTGGCTGGCTCCGCAGGCCGAACGGGGAACGGTCCCGACAACGCTGCGGCTCGAGTTGCAGCGCGCACTCGCCCAACTCGCGGCCGAGGAGCGCGCGCGCTTTGGCGATGGCGCCGAGCTGGCGCTGATCGCGGTTGATAACCGCACGCGTGCCATCGTCGCCTGGCACGGCGGCACCGACTAGCGCGGCGCACAGGGCCAGGTCGATCTCGTGCGCGCGCGCCGATCCCCCGGTTCGGCGTTGAAGCCGCTGATCTACGCGATGGCGTTCGATGATCGCAGTCTGCATCCCGCCACCATCGTCGACGACGTGCCGGTGCGCTTCCGCGACTGGCTGCCGCGCAATTTTGACCGCGAGCATCAGGGCGGCGTGAGTGTGCGACAGGCGTTGCAGCAGTCGCTGAACGTACCGGCCGTGCTGGCGCTGGAGAAAGTCGGCGTGCGCCGCTTCCTCGCGACGCTGCGTGCCGCGGGCACGGAGCCGCTGCTGGCCCCGCTTGATCGCGGCGACGGTCTGGGCGTCGCCCTGGGCAGCGCCGCGCTGTCGCCGCTCGAGATGGCGACGCTCTACACCGGTCTCGCCAATGAGGGCCGCTTCGGTCCTCTGCGGCTGCGCACCGACCGACCCCCACCGCCGGCGCCAGAGCGCCTGCTGGGAGCCGCCGCGACCTGGTACGTCCGCGACATCCTCGTCGATGCGCCTGTCCCCGACGGCTTCACGTCGCTGCCGGCGGCACTGCGCGATCGCAGGGTCGCCTGGAAAACCGGGACGTCGGCCGGCTATCGCGACGCCTGGGCCGCGGGCTACAGCGCGCACTGGACGGTCGTTGTGTGGGTGGGGCACGCCGACGGCACCGCGCGGCCGGGCGAGCTCGGCCGGCGCTCGGCGCTGCCGATCCTGCTCAAGGCCTTCGACCGCCTGCCGGGCGAGAACAACGTCCCGCCCCCGCCGCCGGGCGACGCTCTGCTGGCGACGCATGCCGGCGATCTGCCGCCGCGCTTGCGCCGGCTGGCGCCCGCGGGCAGCGACGGCGGTCCGCGCATTGCCTATCCGCCGCCGGGCGCGACACTGGAACTGGCACCCGGCGAGACCGTGCCCCTGATGGCGCAAGGCGGCGAAGGCACGTTGCGCTGGCTGGTCGATGGCCGGCCGCTCGACGGCGCGCGCTGGCTTCCCCCTGGCGCCGGCGGCGCGCGGCTCGCGGTCATCGATGAGGCCGGTCGCTCTAGTGCGGTGGCGGTGCGGATCGTTCAGCGCCCGTAGGACCCACTCACATGACGTTGACGGAATAGGCGCTCACGATGTCGGTGTGGGGGTCGCGAAAAGCGCGGACCGACAGCGCGACGCTGCGCCCCACGAAGTAGCCCGCGCCCAGCCCGGCGCCGACGACCAGCGGCACCGCCAACGCCACAGCGCCGCCGACGACGATCAGCGAGACGCCCACGCACCAAACTGCGAACACGACCACCGCTACCACGCCGGGCCAGCCTGCCCGCAACCGCACGATCCGCCACTGGTGGTCGACCCGGAAGCGCGCGCGCCAACCGATCAAGGCGCCGAGCGCAACCCCGACCGCCAATCCGATCAACCAGGGAAGAAACGCAGCGCCGACCAGAAGTCCCGACCGTCCGAACGTCGTGATCGAGACGAGCGTTGCCAACACTGGCGGCACCAAGAGCTGCCACGCCGCCATGGTGCGCCCGCGTACCTCCATCGCACTGAGGCAAAGCAAGCCTCCGAGCGACACCCAACCGAGCCACGGTAACGCCGCGAAAAACTTGATCAAGGTACGCTCCGGGTTCCTAGGCCGCGAGCTTGGCAGACAGCGCCTGAGCGACCTTCGACGCCGGGGCCCGTCCGAGCGCGGTGCAAATTTCGCGACCCGCTGCCGCGACCTTCTCGAGATCAACGCCATGAGCGATGCCGAGGCCGTCCAGCATGTAGACGACGTCCTCGGTGCCGACATTGCCCGAGGCGCCTTTCGCATAGGGGCAGCCGCCCAGCCCGGCGACCGCGGTATCGAACACCGCGATCCCGCGTTCCATCACCGCGAGGATGTTGGCCAGCGACTGGCCGTAGGTGTCGTGGAAATGCGCCGCCAGCTTGTCGCGCGGAACCCGTTCCACCACCGCATCGACCATGGCGACACACTCCGCCGGCGTGCCCACGCCGATCGTGTCGCCGAGCGAGACCTCGTAGCAGCCCATTTCCAGGAGCCGTGCCGAAACCTCCGCCACCCGGGCAGGCGACACCTTGCCGTCATAGGGGCAGGCGATGACGGTGGAGACGTAGCCGCGGACCCTGACCCCGCGATGGCGCGCGGCCTCCATGACCGGTGCAAACCGCCCGAAACTCTCGTCGATCGAGCAGTTGGTGTTTTTTCGGCAAAAGGCCTCAGAGGCCGCGGTAAAGACCGCCACCTCGGCGCAGCCGGCCTCCAGGGCGGCGTTCATGCCCTGCTTGTTGGGAACAAGCACCGGATAGGCGGTGTCCGGTCGGCGCTGGATCGCGGCCATGACCCGGTCGGTGTCGGCCATCTGCGGCACCCACTTGGGCGAGACGAAGCTGCCCGCTTCCACGGCGGCGTGGCCGGCCGCACTCAGCGCATCGATCAGGCGCACTTTTGCCTCGACCGACAAGGGCCGCGCCTCGTTCTGCAGGCCATCGCGCGGCCCCACTTCCACGAGCCGAACGCGTCCGGGGTATTTCATCGTTGCCTCCGCCGCGAGCCGGCCCATACTTGGCCGAAACGGGGGTAGAATACCATGACCGCTCTCAGCAACCGTCGCATCGCCTGGTTCAACGGAAAGTTCGTGCCTGAAAGCGAGGTCGTCATACCGTTCCGCGACCGCAGCTGGAAGTACGGTGACGGCGCGTTCGACATGACCCGGACCTTCGACGGTCGTGCCTTCCGGATGAAGGAACATATCGACCGGTTCTATCGCTCGCTGCGCTATCTGGAGATCGATCCCGGTCTCAGCCCCTCTGAAATGGTGGCCCACAGCGAGGAGGTCGTTGCGCGCAACGAGCACCTGCGCGCCCAGGTCGGCGACTGGTGGGTCGGCCAGCGCGTCAGCCGTGGCGTCGACGCGGTGGGCGACGAGGGCTGGGAGCATACCGGCCCCAATGTCGTGATCGAGGTACTGCCGCTGCCGCTTGCCAAGCGCGCCAAGCACTTCCGCGACGGCGCCGACGTCATGACCACTACCGCCCGGCGGACCGCACCGTCGATGCTGTCGCCGCGCGCCAAGACCCACAACTATCTCAACATGATCATGGCCGAAAAGCCGGTGAAGGCGCTCAATCCGGATGCCTGGGCGATCCTGCTCGACGAGAACGGCAACCTCGCCGAGGGCTTAGGCAGCAACATCTTCATCGTGCGCGAGGGCGAACTTCTCACACCCCGGGAGCGCTACGTGCTGCCCGGTGTCAGCCGCCAAGCCACCCTGGACATGGCCAAGCAACTCGCCATTCCCGCGCGCGAGGCCGACATCGACCTGTTCGACGCGGCCAACGCTGAGGAGATGTTCCTGACCTCGACCAGCCTCTGCATCCTGCCGGTCCGCACGTTCAACGGCGCGAAGGTTGGCGGCGGCACAGTTCCGGGACCTCTCACGAAACGCCTGATCGACGCCTACGCGCGCCACGTAGACTGCGATTTCGTTGCGCAGTACCTCAAGTTCCTCGACGCCTGACGCATGTTCACCTGGAAAGAGCGTACACCCGCCGACGGCGTTGTCGTGGGGCCCGACGAGCGGCTGCCCTGGGGCCAGACCGCCGCCCTCGGCGCGCAGCATGTTGTCGCGATGTTTGGCGCGACCGTTCTGGCGCCGATCCTGATGGGCTTCGATCCCAACGTCGCCATCCTGATGAGCGGCGTAGGCACACTGATCTTCTTCGTGGCGACCGGTGGGAAGGTGCCCTCCTATCTCGGCTCCTCCTTCGCCTTCATCGCCGTCGTGATCGCGGCCACCGGCTACACCGGCAAGGGTCCCAACGGTAATCTTGGGCCAGCACTGGGCGGGATCGTGATCTGCGGTGCGGTCTACGCGGCCATAGGTTTCGCCGTGATGGCGACGGGCACGCGCTGGATCGAGCGCTTGATGCCGCCAGTCGTGACTGGCGCG
>VGCH01000004.1 GCA_016870115.1 Alphaproteobacteria bacterium
CGTGCCTGCATTCGCCGCATGGCCGGCTGCGCTACGCCGATCGGCTTCGCCGGCCACGCTCCAACTAGCGCAACGGCCAACTCTGAACTAGCATTCCATCTGGACCACTCGATGGGGGCCGATCAGTCATTTTTGGGCATGAGCAATTCAAGCACTGCCACGGCCGCGTCTGACGCGAAGGCGTCGGGCGATTGGGAGTTCTGCCGATGAGCGCGACCGCAACCTCTCTCCTGCTCTTCATCGGCTGGACGCTGGCGCTCCTGGTCTTGATGGAGGTGGTCCGGTCGTGGGTGGTGGTGTCCGGCCAGGTACCGGCCAACCGGATCGCGCCGGACAATTCAGGCCTGTCGCCCTTCATGCAGCGGCTCGCGCGCGCGCATCTGAATTGCATTGAGGGGCTGCCCGTCTTCGGCGGGCTGATGCTGGTCGCGCTGGTGATCGGCAAGTCCGCCATCACCGATCCCCTGGCCTACTGGCTGCTGGTCGCACGCGTGGCGCAGTCGTCGATCCACCTCGCCTCGACCAGCCCGCTCGCCGTCACAGCGCGCTTCACCGTCTTTGCCGTTCAACTCGGCATCGCGGTGTACTGGACGTGGCGCCTGATCGCGTCGGGTCCCTGAAGCATGTCCGCGCTCCCCCCTGTTCCGCTCGAGGGCGGTTCGAACTTTCGGGATCTGGGCGGCCATCGCACGACCGATGGACGGCGCGTTCGCACAGGCGCGGTGTTCCGATCGGCGCATCTCGGCACACTGACCGAAACCGATCGCGGCACGCTGCGCCGTCTTGGCATCCGGACCGTCGTGGACCTGCGCGGTGTCGCTGAGGCCGCAGAGACGCCGCACCGCATCGAAGGCACCGGAGCCGAGATCGTCGGCGCGCATATCGAGCCGGGCCTCGGCGAGAAGATCCGTGCGGCCGTCGCGGACGGCACGGCCACGCCCGAGAAGGTCGCCGGTTTCCTGACAGATCACTATCGCGACTATCCGCGCCGCTGCGTTCCGGGCTTTCGGACGCTGTTTGCGACACTCGCCGCGGAGCCCCGCCGGCCCCTCGTGTTCCATTGCACGGCCGGCAAGGACCGCACCGGCTTCGCCGCCGCGCTGCTGCTCACGCTGGCCGGCGTGTCGTGGGACGACGTGATGGAGGACTATCTCCGCACCAATGCGCTCTGGACCGGCCATATCGGGCGCTATCCCGAGCTCGCGCCGGACACCCGCGCGGCCATTGTGGAAGCGCGAGGGCCCTATCTGGAGGCCGCGTTCGCGGTCGTCCGCGCGGATTTCGGCAGTCCGCAGGCATTCGCCGAGCGCGCGCTTGGTCTGCCGCAGGCCGCCAAGCGCAAGCTGGTCGAGGGGCTGCTGGACGGGTGACTCCGGCCGGTGGAACGCGGTACGGACGGACATGGCCGACCCGCGTTTCGAGACCCCCGAACCCTTCAAGATCGAGATTCCCGAGCATCGGCTGATCGATCTTGATGAGCGCCTGCGGCGCTGGCGCCCGCCACCCCGGATCGCGGATGCGGGCGAATGGGCCTACGGCACCGATCCCGAGTTCCTGGCCGAGCTCGTCGAGTATTGGAGGCACGGCTACGACTGGGCGCGCTGCCAGGACGCGATCAACAGCTGGCCCAACTACCAGGTCGATATCGGCCCGCAGCGCCTGCACTTCATCCGCGAACCCGGCACCGAGGTCGACGGCGCGCCGCGGCCGATGCCGCTTTTGCTCACTCATGGCTGGCCCGGCTCGATCGTGGAGTTCCTCGACCTGATCGATCGCCTCGCCCACCCGGAGCGCCACGGCGGCGACGCGCTCGATGCGTTCGACGTCGTGGTGCCGTCGCTGCCCGGCTACGGTTTTTCGGGCCCGCCGGTGCGCGGCGACGGCAGCACAGGCCCGATCGGCCCGCGCGCCATCGCGAGCCTGTGGCACCGCTTGATGCACGACGTGCTGAACTACCGCCGGCCCTACCTTGCTCAGGGCGGCGACTGGGGCAGCGCGATCGCGAGTTGGCTCGCCTTCGACCATCCGGCGACACGCGAGAAGGACGACTGGACCTCGGGCGTGCGCGCCCTGCATCTCAACATGATGGTACTGCGCCCCGGAATCGACGAGCGCGCGCGGCCCCCATCACCCGAGGAAGGCCGGTGGCTGGCCGAGGTGCGCCGCGACCGCGCCGCGACGACCGGATATCAGCGCATCCAAACAACCAAACCCCAGACGTTGGGCGTCGCGCTGCACGACTCGCCGGTCGGCCTCGCCGCCTGGATCGTGGAGAAGTTTCACGGCTGGAGCGACCGGGCCGGCAAGGCGCAACCGCCCTTTCCGCTCGACACGCTGCTCGACAACATCATGGTTTATTGGCTGACGGGCACCGCGGCGACCTCGACATGGCTCTATCGTGGCGTGGTGGAGGAACGCAGCATCGCTCTGCCCGAGGGCCAGCGCGTCGAGGTCCCGACCGCCTTCGCGGCGTTCCCGGCCGATCTCGCGCCGCCACCGCCTGCGGCCTGGATCGAGCGCGCCTACGATCTGCGCCGCCACACGCCGATGCCGCGCGGAGGCCACTTCGCCGCGCTGGAAGCCCCCGACCTGTTGGTCGAGGACATTCGCGCCTTCAGCCGACCGCTGCGTTTCGGTGCGGCCAACGACTGACTTACGCAAACGTGGCGCTGGCCTGCACGGCAATCGTACCTTGCGGCGTGAGCGCCCACAGCTCGGCGCCGGCGCCATCGGCGGTCGGCCGACCCACCAGCTCGAACGGCGCGATGTCGAACAGCGGCGCGCGCGCCCGCACCGCCAGGGTGGCGATGCGCCGGCCCGGCGCGCTGTCGCGCAGCAGATCGATCACGCATTGCTGCGAGTAGGGTCCGTGGACCACCAGTCCGGGGTAGCCCTCGACCTGCATCGCATAGGGCCGGTCGTAGTGAATGCGATGGGGATTGAAGGTGAGCGCGGAATAGCGGAACAGCGACACCGCGTCGGCCTTGTGCGTGCGCCGCCAGGGCAGCCCCTCGGGCGGCGTCTCGCGTTTGGGAATGCCGCTCTGCGCGCCCGGCGCCACGGCCTCGCGGAACACGGTGTTGTAGAGCTCGCTGACGGCGAGCCCGCGCGGTGTGTAAACGCGCCGGGTTTGGGTCGCCACGATCAGCGTGCCGGTCCCGCCGCCGCGCAGCTGCAGGTCCGTGAGTTCGGTCTCGCGCCGCAGCTTGTCACCCACACGAATGTCGCCCGCGAACGTGAAGGTCGAGCCGGCATACATACGGCGGGGCAGCGGCATCTTGGGGAGAACACCGCCCGACCGAGGCAAACCGTCTTCCGCCAGCTCGGCCGGACGTGCGTCCGAATTGAAGTAGCAGTAGTGCCAGCCCGCCGGAATCGACTCGCCGTCGACCGGCGCGCGTTCGGTGCGGTCGAAGGTGGCGATCATGCCGCGCAGGGGCCAGGCGGTTGCCACGTCCTCATCGACGATCGTGCGGCCGATCGCCTGGCGAAGGCTGTCGATGTCGATGCTCATGGCGCTTTCTCTCCGTCGTGCATGAGCCCATTGTGGGCGGCCACATGATACGACCGCCGCGCCCATCTGAAATCGCCCTGCTCCCGCAGATCGAAAACGCCGCCGACCGGCGTTTCGCGTCCGTGGGTCTGCCCCAGATCATCCCCATGCCGCCCGCGTCGGTCGCGGTCCTGACCCGCGCGCGCCGTGCGGGCCTGCTCTGGGTGGCGGCGTCGCCGCTCGGCCGACCGGTCGGGTTCGCCCTGATGGCTGAATCCGCCGGAGCCGCCTGGCTCGACCAGCTGTCGGTGCTGGACCGCTGGCAGGGCCGCGGGCTCGGTCGAGCCCTGATCGAGCGCACGGCGCAGGAAGCACGGCAGCGCGGCTATCGGGCGCTGCTGCTCTCGACCTAGCGCGATGTGCCGTGGAACGCGCCGTACTACGCCCGCCGCGGTTTCGTCGAGTGGCCACTCGGCGCCTGGGACGGACCGACCCGCCGCCAGATGGCGCGCGCGAACCCGCACGGCCATCCCTCATGGCGGCGCTGCGTCATGATCCGCGCGCTCGACTGACCCTACTCGGCGGCGACCGCCAGCCCCATCTGCTCGCAGGTCGGCGCGACGTCGGAGACGGTGGCGCGCCGCATGTCGCGAGGATAGCGCTGATCGTCGAACGCCATGCCGCGATGCATGGTGCAGCGATTGTCCCACATCACGAGATCGCCGACGCGCCAGCGATGCGAGTGCACGAACTGACGTTGCGTGGCGTGCGCCGTCAGCTCGGCGAGCAGCGCCTCCGCCTCCTCGCGCGCCATGCCGCGGATCGCCCCGGCGTGGCTGGCGAGATAGAGACTCATGCGACCGCTGTCGGGCAGTCGGCGTGCAACCGTCTGGGGAACCGGCGCGAAGACGCGGCGCTCGTTGTCATCGAAATCGCTGAACCCCAGCCGCGCGCGCGAGGTCATCAGCGAGTGCTCCGCAACCAGCCCGTCCAGGCGCCGCTGCGTCGCCGCCGGCAGCGCGTCCCAGGCCGCGCGCAGATCGGCGAACTCGGTCTGGCCGCCGACCGGTGGGATCGACCGCGCATGCAGCATCGAGGCGTAGGCCGGCAGGCGCTTGAAGGAGCTGTCGGTGTGCCACAGCCGGTTGCCGAGATTGTAGAGCCGCTGGCGATTGTCGCTCGGCAGGAGCCGGTTCTCGGTGTCCAGATTTCCGACATCGGCGAGGTTCTCATGCAGGCGCAGCTTGTGATCGCTGCGATGCTTGAAGACCGTGGTCTCAAGCGGTCCCCAGTGGCGGGCGAACGTGAGCTGGCTTTCGTCGTCGAGCCTCTGGTCGGGGAACACCAGCACGGCGTAGCGCGTGAAGGCGGCGCGCAGGCTCGCGATATCGCCGGCGGCGAGCGGCGCCGAAAGGTCGATGTCGCCCACCTCGGCGACGAAGTCTTCGGTCACGGGCTGGACGATGATCGCCATGCGGCCCTCCCTTGGGTCGATCGGGTGGATTGGATCACTCCGCGCGGCGCCGCGCAACGCGCTCGCGGCCGTTCACTCCGCTGCGGCCGGGCGCTCCGCGGCGCCAAGGTCGAAAGCCTTGGCAAGCAGTTCGTAGCTGCGTTTGCGCTGGGCGAAGTCATGGCAGATCGTGACCGCCATGATCTCGTCGACCTGGTAGTTCGCCGCGTGCTTCTCCAGTCCGGCGCGCACCGTGGCGGGCGATCCGACGACGGAGCGCCGCCGCAGCGCCGGCAGCCAGCGCTCCGCGGCCGGCTCTCTCGCGGCCTCCAGCGCTTCCTCGACCGAAGGCACCGGTCCCGGGTTGCCGGTGGTGCGCAGGCGCATCGCCCAGACCTCGCGGCTCTTGGCCAGCCGATCCGCCTCTTCGTCGGTCTCGGCGCACAAGACCGAGATCGCCATCAGCGGCATCGGCTTGTCGTGCAATGACGACGGCTTGAACTGGGCACGATAGGCGCGCGTGACCTGGTCGCCGCCGTCCGGATTGATGAAATGGGCGAAGCAGAACGGCAGGCCGAAATGCGCCGCGAGCGCCGCGCTGTCGTCGCTCGAACCCAGCAACCACACATCGGGCGCGCTTTCGCCAACGGGCTGCGCCACGATGCCGTGACCGGGATGACGGGGCGGCACGGCATCGTGCAGCCATGCCACCAGATCGCGCACCTGGTAGGGATAGCGTTCCGCGCCGTGATCGACGCGCCCCTCCTGCAGGATCTGCATCGTGCGCTGGTCGCTGCCCGGCGCGCGGCCGATGCCGAGATCGATCCGCCCCGGATAGAGCGTCTCCAGCATTCGGAAATTCTCGGCGACCTTGTAGGCACTGTAGTGCGGCAGCATGATGCCGCCGGAGCCCACTCGGATCCGCTCGGTGAGGCCTGCCACTCGCGCGATCAGCACCTCCGGCGTCGAGCCCGCGAGCGCCTCGCTGCTGTGATGCTCGGCCAGCCAGTAGCGCTCGTACCCCAGCCGGTCGCAGAGACGTGCGAGCTCGAGCGTCTCGCGCACCGCGTCCGCCGGCGTCCGCCCGCTCGAGATCGGCGACTGGTCGAGGACGCTGAGGCGCAGCATGCCGGCGCGCTACAGCCCCTTCTTGCCCATGGCGAGGAATTTCTCGCGGCGGCGGCGGCGCAGAGTGTCGGCGTCGAGTGCCGCGAGCTCAGCGAGCACCCGGCCGACCGCGCTGCCGGCGGCATCGATCGCCTCGTCGGGCGAGCGGTGAGCGCCGCCCATCGGCTCGGCGATCACCTCGTCGATCACATCGAGGCGCTTGAGGTCCTGCGCGGTCATGCGCATCGCCTCGGCGGCCTCCTGGGCGTGAGTGTTGGAGCGCCAAAGGATCGAGGCGCAGCCTTCCGGTGTGATCACCGAATAGACGGCATTCTCCAGCATCAGGATTCGGTCGGCCGAGGCGATGGCAAGCGCACCACCCGATCCGCCCTCGCCGATCACCAGGCTGACCAGCGGCACACCGATCTCAAGACAGGTTTCGATCGAGCGTGCGACGGCCTCCGCCTGGCCACGCGCCTCGGCGTCGATGCCGGGATAGGCGCCGGGGGTATCGACTAACGTCAACACCGGCAGCCGGAACCGGTCGGCCAGCCGCATCAGGCGTTGCGCCTTGCGATAGCCCTCAGGCCGCGCCATGCCAAAATTGTGTTTCACGCGGGCTTCAGTGTCGCTGCCCTTCTCCTGACCAAGCACGACGACGGGCCGCCCCTGGAAGCGGCCGAGGCCGCCGACAACCGCCAGGTCGTCGCCGAAGGCGCGATCGCCCGCCAACGGCGTGTAGTCCTCAATCAGGCGGTCGATATAGGCTTGGGCGTGAGGCCGGTCCGGATGGCGGGCCACCTGAACGCGCTGCCACGGGGTCAGCTTGGCGTAGGTGGCGCGCAGCTGCTTGTCGACCTTGGCCTGCAGACGCAGCACTTCCTCGGCGATGTCGACATCGCCGCTGTTGGGCACATGGCGCAGCTCGGAAATCTTGCTTTCGAGCTCCGCGATCGGCTTTTCAAAGTCGAGATAAGTGGCCATCGCGTCGGATGCGGGTATGACCCCGCTTGTCGCCCGGCCCCGGCGCGGGTGTCAACCGGGCGGCCGCCCGCGACGGCGCGCCAGCGGGTGGCTGCCCGACACCAGCGCGCGCAGGCGATCGTCCTGGATGTGGGTGTAGATCTGCGTCGTGGCGATGTCGGCGTGGCCCAACATCGCCTGAAGGCTGCGCAGGTCGGCACCACCGGCCAGCAGGTGGCTGGCGAAGGCGTGCCGCAGCACATGCGGCGAGACTCGTGCCGGATCGATGCCGGCTGTGATGGCGGTCGCCTTGAGCAATTGCGCAAACCGCTGGCGCGTGAGGTGTCCGAGCGCCCCGCGCGAGGGAAAGAGAAACCGCGACCTCGCGCCCGCGGATGGCGTCGCCGCGCGCAGGCGCAACCAGCCGGCCACGGCCTGCCGTGCCGGCTGCGACAGCGGGACCAGCCGTTCCTTGTCGCCCTTGCCGCGCACCAGAAGGAAGGCCGGATCGCGCTCCACGGCGGCCAACGGCAAGGACACGAGCTCGCTGACCCGGAGGCCGGTGGCGTAGAGCAATTCCAGCAACACCGCGAGCCGACCGCCATCCTCGCCCCCCACCGTCGCGGCGGCGGCGATCAGTCGATCGACCTCCTCGCGCGCCAGTACCTTGGGCAGCGGGCGACCGAGCCTAGGCGAGTCGAGAACCGTCGAGGGGTCATCGGCGCGCAGACCCTCGGACAGCAGGAAACGGAAGAACTGCCGCGCGGACGAGAGGCGGCGGGCCTGGGTGCGCGGCGAATGCCCGAGATGCTCCATCGCCTTCAGCCAGGCGCGCAGCGCCGCGGCGTCGGCGTCACGCGGACCGACGCGCCGCCGCGCGAGAAAGCGCGAGAGATCATCCAGATCGGCGCCATACGCCGCGCGGGTATTGCGCGACGCGCCGCGCTCGGCCTCGATCATGTCGAGGAACGCGTCGACCTCGCGCGCGCGGCGCAGCCCGGATGCTGCGCGAGTCAAAGGCCGTGCGCGATCGCGACTTCGATCGCGAAGAGTCGCGCGGCGTGGTCCTCGCCAACCGCGCGGAGCGTACGGACAATCGCGCCCACCGAGGCCGGATGCAGTTCCACGAGCGCGGTGTCGCCGGCTGCGATCGCCGCGAGCAGCGACGTCTCGGCCTGCCGACGCGCGGTCGCGGCACGCGCAAGCGCCTGGAGTGTCGCGGGCTGGGCGGAGACCAGGCGCGCACCGGCGGGTGGCGCCTCGGGCAACTCCGTCGACTGCGGCGCGATATCGGCGCCGGTCGCACGCAGCAGTTCGAGCAGCAGATGGCCGCGCAGGGGCGCACGGGCCGGGTCGTCCTGGCGGATCACTTCGTACCAGCGATTGACTTCGTCGGGAGGAAGGGCGCGGGGCGGCTCGGTGCCGGAAATCGCCACCAGCGGCATCAGCCGGTCGAGCGCCGCCAGCGCACGCGCATTGTTGCGCGCGGCGAGCAGCGCGAGCCGGGTCCATTCACGAACCAGCCGCGGGTCGCCCAGCAACAGGAATCCGCGCATCGCCTCCTGCGCCACGTCGGCGTGACGAGGCTGCGGGGGCAAGTTCAGCAAGCCCGCGGCGCTCGCCCGCGCGACGGTCGGAAACAACACCGAGTTGCGCGCGTCGCCGTAGATCGCGGCGATCGAGGCCATGATCTCGGCGCTGCCTGCCGCTTCGCGCGCCCGCACCACGAGCTGCGCGCGGCGCAGTTGCGGTGGCGGCAGAGCGGCGCCCGCGCGCACAGCATCGGCGTAGAGATCCGACAGGCGCGCAGCCTCGACAATCGCGAGCGACTCGCCGCGCTCGGCGATATCGACGCGCTGCGCCAGCGGGACGGTGCGATGCCCGACGACGGCTCGCACCAGTGGCGGCTGCGTAGCGCGCAGCGCCAGCGGCGGCGGCGGGACATAGGCAAGATCGAGCATCACGAAGGTGGGCCCGTCGAGGATCGCCTGGGGTTGCACCGCGGGCGGTCGTGCGCCGGCGGCCATTTCCACCAGCGCCACCAGTGCCGGATCGATGTTGCGCACCTGCGCTGCGCTCGCCATCGCGCCGGCGTTGTCGCCGGCCGCCAGCTGACAGGCGAGTGCCGCGCGAAGGCCGAAAGGATCCGGTAGCGCGTGCCGCGCGACGATGTTGCACGCGGCCTCACGCTCGCCTGCCAACATCAGTGCGTTCACAGTGATCGCCGCGATGGCGGGATCGGCATGGGCACCGGCCGAGCGCACGACCTCGTTGAGGCTTTCGCCCTCGCCCATCGCGGCCAGCCGCTCGACGCGCTGGCGGAACAGCCCGGGCGGCGGGCTGCCGTCAGGCGCCGGCGGCAAGAGCTCGCTCACCAGGACCTTGAACTGGAGATCGCGCAACGCGCGGCTGCGCGGCGCGGCCGGCAACGATGCGACCAGCCGTTTGGCGGAAGCCAGCGTCGTGTCGGCCCAGGCGCCCGGCGGCATGCCGCCGGTGCGCGGCGTGAGAAAGCCGGTCGGCCGGTCGTCGAAAGAGAGCTGCGCCGCCGCGGGCCCGGCGAGCATCACAAGGGCGGCGCACAGCCCGCCGAGGAGGCTAGCGCGAGAAGCGGTCATTGGAGATCGGCACCTCGAAAGCCCGCACCTGCGGCGCCGGGTTGAGCACGGCTAGGAGCGCGACACCGGCGACCAGGATCGCGGCCGCGACGAGGGCAAGCAGCGGGCCCAGCGGGACGCTTGGCATCCGAATGAATCCGCGGGGACGAAAAGACTTCACGATGCCACCACGTTAGCCGCCGCGCCGCCGAGCGGCAAATGGCCACCGCTTGAAAGCACCGCCGGAATGCGCGAAAGCGATGGCGACGCGCCATGGAAACCGCCCCTGCCCTGTCGATGCCGCGCACCGTCGCCCTCGTGGGCCTGATGGGCGCAGGCAAGAGCGCGATCGGCAAGCGATTGGCCCAACGCCTCGCCCTGCCCTTCGTCGACGCCGACACCGAGATCGAGCGCGCGGCGGACTGCTCCATCTCCGAGTTCTTCGAAAAGTTCGGTGAAGCGGAGTTCCGCGCTGGCGAACGCCGCGTGATCGCCCGCCTGCTCGAAAACCCGCCGCATGTCTTGTCGACTGGCGGTGGCGCCTACATGGACCCCGACACGCGCGCGGCGCTCCGCGCCCGGGCCTGGACCGTCTGGCTTCGGGCCGATCTCGATGTGCTGTTCGACCGCGTGCGGCGGCGCAGCCACCGCCCTCTCCTGCGCAATGGCGATCCGCGCGAGACGCTCCGCCGTCTGATGGAGGCCCGCTATCCGGTCTATGCCGAGGCGGACCTGATCGTCGAATCGACGGCCCAGCCGGCCGATGCGACGACCGAGCAGGTGCTGCTCGCCCTCCGCGACCATCTGGCCGCGAGCTGCACCGGGGCCGCGGCATGAGCGGTCCCGCAACGGTGCGCGTCGATCTCGCAGGCCGCGCCTACGACATCGTCATCGGCCCGGGCCTGATTGACCGCGCCGGCGAGCTGGCGCGGCCGGCCATCGCGGGCGGCCGTGCGGTCGCGATCACCGACAGCCAGGTGGCGCCCCTGTACGGCGAGCGGCTGAAGGCGTCTTTCGCCCGCGCCGGCCTCGCCCTCGATCTCATCACCGTGCCGGCGGGTGAGGCCAGCAAGGAGTTCGGTGCCTTCGCGCGTCTGATGAACGACCTGCTCGACCGGCGGCCCGATCGCCGCACGGTTCTGGTCGCACTGGGCGGTGGCGTCGTGGGCGACCTCACCGGCTTCGCCGCGAGCGTTCTGTTGCGTGGCGTCGACTTTATCCAGGTACCGACGACCCTGCTCGCACAGGTCGACAGCTCGGTGGGCGGCAAGACCGGGATCAATACGCGTCACGGCAAGAACCTTGTCGGCGCTTTCCACCAGCCCCGGTTGGTGCTGGCCGACACCGATGCGCTCGCGACCCTGCCGCCGCGTGAGCTGCTGGCCGGCTACGCCGAGGTGGTGAAGTACGGGCTGATCGACGATCCCGCGTTCTTCGACTGGCTGGAGGCGAAGGGCGCGGCGGCGCTCGCGGGCGACGCGGACGGGCGTGTCCGGATGATCGAGACCAGCTGCCGCGCCAAGGCCCGCATCGTCGCCGCCGACGAGCGTGAGACCGGCGACCTGCGCGCACTGCTGAACCTTGGGCACACCTTCGGCCACGCGCTCGAGGCCGAAACCGGCTTCGGGCCGGAGTTGCTGCATGGCGAAGGCGTCGCCGCGGGCATGGGGCTCGCGTTCGACCTGTCGGCGCGGCTGGGGCTCTGTCCCGCGGCCGACGCGGCGCGAGCGCGCCGGCATCTCGCCGCGGTCGGCCTGCCCATGCGACTGCGCGCCATCGGCGGCGACAATTCACGCGCCTGGAACGCGGCGCGGCTGATCGACCACATGCGCGGCGACAAGAAGGCGGTTGCCGGCAAGCTCACCTTCATCTTGGCGCGCGGCATCGGCCGCGCCTTTGTCAGTCGCGAGGTGCCGGAAGACGCGCTCACCGCCCTGCTGAACGAGGCGATCGCGGCCTGACGCCATGGAAGCCGATATCCAGCTCGACATTCCGCTCTACGTCGCCGTGCCGATGGTGCTCCTGTGCCTCGCGCTCGCGGCGTATCTGTCGGCCGCGGAAACCGCGATCACAGGCGCGTCCCGCCCCCGCCTGCATCGGCTGGCGCTCCAGGGCAACCTGCGCGCGGCGGTGGTGAACGGCCTGCTCGACCGCAAGGACGAGGCCGTGAGCGCCATCCTGCTCGGCAACAACGTCGTCAACATCTTCTCGGCAGCGCTCACCACCGCCGTGCTGACCGATCTGTTCGGCGCCGCGGGCGTGGTCTACGCCACCCTGATCATGGGCGTCCTGGTCGTCGTGTTCGCCGAGGTGATGCCCAAGACCTGGGCACTGCTTCGTGCCGATCGTGTGGCGCTCGCGCTCGCCCCCTCGCTGGTGCTGGCACTCGGCCTGTTGGGGCCGCTCGCGCGTTTCGTGGCTCGGCTCTCGCGGCTGCTTCTGCGGGTGCTCGGCGTCCGAACGGATGCCGGCGCCGATGCGCAGGAGCATGACGACCTGCTGCGCGGGGCGATCGATCTGCATGGCATAGGACAGGCGGACCACGCGGCGCCGGCCGAGAAGGCGATGCTGCGCTCGGTGCTCGATCTCGGCGATCTCACGGTCGGCGACGTGATGACCCATCGCGGCAACGTCGCACTGATCGACGCGGAGCAACCGATCGAGCGCATCGTCGAGCAGGCGCTCGCGACCCCATTCACTCGCATTCCGCTCTATCGCGGCAACCCCGACAACATCGTGGGCGTCGTCCACGGCAAGGACCTGTTCCGCGCGGCACAGGCCTCCGGCGGGATCGCGGCGATCGAACTCGGCAAGGTGATGGGCCGCGCCTGGTTCATCCCGGAATCGACCACGCTGTTCGACCAGCTCCAGGCCTTCCGGGCACGGCACGAGCACTTCGCGATCGTGGTGGACGAGTACGGCGCGCTGCGCGGGATCGTCACGCTTGAGGACATCATCGAGGAGATCGTGGGCGACATCCGCGACGAGCACGATCGCGTCGTGAAGGGTGTCGAGGTACGCGACGACGGAACCTACGTTTGCCGCGGCGAGGTGCCGATCCGCGACCTCAACCGGCAATTCGGCTGGATCCTGCCCGAGGATGTGGCCACCACCATCGCCGGTCTGGTGCTGCACGAGGCGCGCCGTATCCCCGAGGTCGGCCAGACCTATGCGTTCTACGGCTTTCGGTTCGAGGTGACGCGCCGCGAGGGCACCCGAATCGCCGAATTGCGGGTGCGGCCGCCCGCCACCGCCGCCTGAAACTCCATCCGATCACGAGAGTAGCGTTCCATGCCGCTTCCGACTCCTGCCCCGCGTCAGCATCTGCATACTCGACAGGTCGAGTGTCGCGGCTATTTCCGCGACGATGGCCTCTGGGACATCGAAGGTCGCATCACCGATACCAAGACCTACGCGCATCCCAACGAGTGGCGCGGCGAGCTGCGGCCCGGTGACTTCGTTCACGACATGTCGATCCGCCTCACGATCGACCACAAATTCACCATCGTGGATGTCGCGGCGGTGACCGACAGCTCGCCCTACAGCATCTGCGGCAACGTCGCGCCGGACTTCCGCAAGCTGATCGGCCTGTCGATCCGCGGCGGCTTCCATCGTGAGGTCCGCGCGCGGCTGGGCGGGGTGCATGGGTGCACCCACATCGTGGAGCTGTTGGGCCCGGTCGCAACGACTGCGTTCCAGACCGTGTCTTCAGGCAAAGCGCGCGAACTCAATCGCGCGCACCGCGCGCGCACGGGTCAGGCGAAGCCGCCATCGGATCCCACGGCGCCAGCCAAACCGCGCCGCAAACCCTATGTGATCGATACCTGCCACGCCTGGAGCGCCGACGGCGCGGTGGTGCGGCGCTGGGCGCCGGACTTCTACACCGGACCCGACGCTGAAGCGGTGCGCGCGGAGGCCGCCCTCAAGCCGCCGGTCGAGATGGACGGCTGACCGCTCAGCGCTGCGCGTGCTCCGCGGGCGTCAGCGTAGTGAGCGCGAGCGCGTGCAGCCCGGCGTCGAACTCGGCCTTGAGCGCGGCATAGACCAGTCGCTGGCGCGTGACGCGGTTCTGGCCATCGAATGCCGCCGACACGATCTCGACGTTGAAATGGGTCTCGCCGCCCTCGCGCCAGCCGGCGTGTCCGCGATGTTTGGACGAGTCATCCACGATCTCAAGCCTCACCGGCGCGAGCGCTGCCCTCAGCTTCGCCTCGATCGCCGTTGCCACCTTCCCCATACCGCCTCCGCACGCGCTTGCCCCGATACCGCAACCGACTTCATAGTGCTTCGATGGGGCGACGACGGGCAAGACCTCTGGCGACGACCGATGGCGCGACCACCGGCGCGCGGGTGTGCGAACACCCGGGATGTCGTCTCGCGGGCGAGTTTCGCGCGCCCCTCGCCCGCGACCGGCTGAACGAGTATCGCTGGTTCTGCCTCGAACATGTCCGCGAGTACAATTCCAAGTGGGACTATTTCGCGGGCCTCAAGACCGAGGAGATCGAGGCCCATATCCGCGCCGACACGGTGTGGCGGCGACCGAGCTGGCGGCTGGGCGATCGCCGGACGGGCGATGCCAAACTGCACGACCCGCTGGGGCTCGCCGACGATGCCGGCCTTGGCGAGCGGCCACAGCCGCCGAACCGGGCCGACGGCAGTGAGCGTCTGACGCCCACCGAGCGCGACGCGTTGGCGGCGCTGGAACTCACCTGGCCGCTCACCCAGGCGGACCTGAAATCGCGCTGGAAAGAGCTGGTGAAACAGCACCATCCCGACGCCAATGGCGGCGACCGCGAGGCCGAGGAAAAACTGAAGGAAATCAACGCCGCCTATTCCACCCTGCGGGCCTGCGAGCATCTTTCAGCCGACTGACGGAACGCCGTGGCGAGGCGAATTGACCGCTTGCCGGCGGGGGGGGCGGCTTGCGAGTATCCCCAGCCCGCGATCAGGCGGGCTTTGTTTTTTGCGGGATTTCCACGAGATGGCTTCTTCACCCAGCGCGGCCCGGCGGGACGCGCCCGACATGCCGGACATCAAGGTTTCCGCGCGGCAGCTCTTCGGTATCGACAGCGACATGGAGGTTCCGGCCTTCAGCGCGCCGAGCGAGCATGTGCCGCCGGTCGACGAGGCCTATCTGTTCGACCAGGACACCACTATGGCCATCCTGGCGGGCTTTGCCCACAACCGCCGCGTCATGGTCCAGGGCTATCACGGGACCGGCAAGTCGACCCATATCGAGCAGGTCGCCGCCCGGCTCAACTGGCCGTGCATCCGCGTCAATCTCGACAGCCACATCAGCCGTATCGACCTCGTCGGCAAGGACGCGATCGTGCTGCGCGAAGGCAAGCAGGTGACCGAGTTCCGCGAGGGTATCCTGCCGTGGGCGCTGCAGCATCCGACGGCGCTGGTGTTCGACGAGTACGACGCGGGCCGCGCCGACGTGATGTTCGTCATCCAGCGCGTGCTTGAGGTCGACGGCAAGCTCACCCTGCTCGACCAGAGCCGCGTGATCCGTCCTCACCCCGCGTTCCGCCTGTTCTCGACCGCCAACACGGTCGGCCTCGGCGACACGACGGGCCTCTATCACGGCACGCAGCAGATCAACCAGGGTCAGATGGACCGCTGGTCGATCGTGACCACGCTCAACTACCTGCCGCACGACCAGGAAGTCGGCATCGTGATCGCCAAGTCGCGCCAGTACGACAATGACGAGGGCCGCAAGTTGGTGTCCGCCATGGTCGCAATGGCCGACCTTACGCGCGCGGGCTTCATCGCTGGCGACATCTCGACCGTGATGTCGCCGCGAACCGTCATCACCTGGGCCGAGAATGCGCGCATCTTCGCGGGCGATATCGGGCTGGCCTTCCGGCTCACCTTCCTGAACAAGTGCGACGAGGTCGAGCGCTCGACGTTGGCCGAGTACTACCAGCGTTGCTTCGGCAAGGAGCTGCCGATGGGCACGGCCAAGCCGCAGAAGCCGCACTGAGCGGGGCGGCAGGGCCGGTTCGCGCGTGTCCAAGGATTCGACCCCTCTCGAGGAGTTCCGCCGCGTCACCTCCACGACGATGCGGGCGGTCTCGCGCAAGGACGTGAACGTCTCGTTCGTGCCCGACGGGGGCACGCTGCTGGGCAGCGAGGCGCGGATCTCGGTGCCGGCGCGCGATCTGCCGGCCGAGGATGTCGCCCGGGTGCGCGGCGAGGCCGACTCGATGGCACTGAAGCTGCGCCACCACGACCGCAAGACCCATCTGCGCCGCGTGCCGCGCGGCGAGGCCGCCCGGGCGATCTTCGAGGCGGTCGAGCAGGTCCGTGTCGAGGCCCTGGGCGCACGCCGCATGGCCGGCATCGCCGACAATCTGAACGCGCTGTGGCGCCAGCGCTCCGACCAGCGCGGGCATGCCCGCGTCAAGACCAAGGACGACGCACCGATCGCCGACGTGATCGGACTGATCGCGCGCGAACAGCTTCTGGGCGCGGCGCCGCCTGAGTCAGCCCGCGCCATGGTCGATCTGTGGCGCGCCGAGGTCGAGAGCGCGGCCGGGCGCGACTTCCAGAAGCTGAGAGAATCGCTCGCCAACCAGGAGGCCTTCGCGCGCGCCGCACGGCAGCTGATCCGCGATCTGCGACTGGGCGACGAGACCGCCGACCTGCAGGACGAGGATCCGGAAGAGAGCCAGGATCAGGAGAACGCCGACGGTCAGTCCAATGAGACCGGCGACGAGCAGAGCGACTCGAGCGAAACCCAGGGCTACGGTGCCCAGGGCGAAGAGACCGAGGACGCCAGCGAGCAGGACGACGCGTCCGAAACGGTGGCCGACCAGGCCCAGACCGAGATGCAAATGGGTGCCGGCGAGGAAGAGGAGCCGGGTCGCGCCGAGCGCCCGTGGCTGCCGCCGGGCGCGCTGTCCAACGAGCCGCTCGGCCAGCAGTACCACACCTACACGGTCAAGTTCGACGAAGAGGTCCCGGCCGACCAGCTGTGCGATGCCGACGAACTCGGACGTCTGCGCAACCATCTCGACCAGCAGCTCGCCCATCTCGGCGGCGTGATCGGCAAGCTCGCCAACCGCCTGCAACGCCGGCTGCTTGCGCAACAGAATCGCGCCTGGGAGTTCGATCTCGACGAGGGCATGCTGGATGCCGCACGGCTGGCGCGCATCATCGCCAATCCGATGCACTCGTTGTCCTACAAGAAGGAAAAGGACACCAACTTCCGCGACACCGTGGTGTCGCTGCTGATCGACAATTCAGGCTCCATGCGCGGCCGGCCGATCACCGTGGCAGCGATGAGCGCCGACATTCTCGCCCGCACGCTGGAGCGCTGCGGCGTGAAGGTCGAGATCCTTGGGTTCACGACACGGGCCTGGAAGGGCGGCCAGAGCCGCGAGCAGTGGCTCGCCGCCGGCAAGCCTGCCAACGCCGGTCGTCTGAACGATCTGCGCCACATCATCTACAAGCCGGCCGACGCGCCCTGGCGGCGGGCGCGCAAGAACCTCGGACTGATGCTGCGCGAGGGCATTCTCAAGGAGAACATCGACGGTGAGGCGCTCTTGTGGGCGCACAACCGCCTGTTGCCGCGGCCCGAAGAACGCAAGATCATGATGGTGATCTCCGACGGCGCGCCGGTCGACGACTCGACCCTGTCGGTCAACCCCGGCAATTATCTTGAGCGCCACCTGCGCGATGTGATCGATTGGATCGAGACGCGCTCGCCGGTCGAGCTGATCGCGATCGGCATCGGCCATGACGTCACGCGCTACTACCGCCGCGCCGTGACCATCGTCGACGCCGACCAGCTGGGCGGCACCATGATGGAACAGCTCGCCTCGCTGTTCGACGAAGAGGATGAGAGCACCGCCCGCAATGCCACCCAGCAGCGCCGCGGCGCCCGCTCGGGCGGGGGTGGATCAGGCAAGCCCCAAGGCAAGTCAGGCCGCCGCGCCGCCTGACAGAGGCGCGCGACCCATCCCATCATCCAAAGCTTGCGCCACAGCCCGATCGAGCGGCGCCAAGCGAGCGTAGCGTCGGGCTTGTCGTACTCCGGCAGACGCGGATTGTAGAAGCCAGGCTGAGCGCGATAGCGGAAGATGTGCGGCTCCCGGCCGGCGCGACGCACACGCTCGGCGAGGTCTGCCTGGATAACCGGCCCGGCGAAGGGGTCGCGCTCCGAGCAATGGACGACGAAGAGTTCGTAGATCGTGTGCAACTCGCGCACGGTGCGATCGATGCGGGCGTTCCATACAGCGACCCCGTTGGCGGCGGTGCTGAGGCTGCCATCGACGGCCCATCGTCCGCCATGTCGGCCGAAGCCGAAGGCGCCGACCTGCTGGTTGCCCTCGAGCCGGTTGCGCAGCCAGTCGTACTAGGCGGAGATCACGCCGGGTACTTCGGCATCGGCCTCCTCCGCGTGCCGCTCGGCGTCGACACCTGTACCTGCGAGTTTGCCGTTCACAGGATCGACGACGAGACCGATGATGCCCTCGAACGCAAGCGCCGCACCCATCGCGTCGAACTCCGGCGTCAGCCCGAACCCGTCAGGCACGACGATGATCGACGGCGCGGGCTTGCCGGGCGCCGGCAGATGCAGGCGGGCGCGATGTTCGACCAGACCTGGTAGCACCATCGAGACGGTCTGAGGTGCGGGCCGTTCGACGGTCTGCCGCGACTGCGAGAGTGCCGCAGCCGGGACCAGCGAGGCGACAAGGCCGCTCGCGACAAGCCCGCGTCGGCCGACGGGTGGGGGATCGCCCATGCGCGACACTATACGTGCTAAGAGCCACGGATGCATCGCGCGCTTGTCCTGCTCTGGATTGCGCTCCTCGCCGCGTGCGCGGGCGGTCCGCCGCCCACCGCCATCGCGCAGGCGGGTGGCATCGTCATCCGCGCGACGGCCCTGCCATTCAACCTCGAGGATCCGGCGGACCGGCGCACCGGCCGCCTGATCTGGCGCGGCGGCGTGGCGCTCACCGCGTCGAACCCGGCCTTTGGCGGCTGGTCGGGTCTCCACGTGGCACCGGACGGAAGCTCGCTCTCCGCCATTTCGGATGTCGGGCACTGGCTCACCGCCCGCATCGTCCAGGACGCCGCCGGGACTCTGACAGGTCTCGCCGATGCCCGTTTCGGTCCCCTGCGCGGACTCGACGGCAAGCCGTTGGGCGACAAGCGCTCGGCCGATGCCGAGTCGCTCGCGCGCCTCGCCGACGGATCGTGGCTGGTGGCCTTCGAGCAGCGCCATCGCCTCTGGCGCTATCCCGCCGGCGACGAGGCGAACGGCGCGGGCCTGGCCGGCTTACCGGTTCCCGTCGAGGGACCCGCCGATCTCGGTCGGCAGCCGGCCAATGGCGGGTGGAAGCGCTCGCCGCGCTGCCGGACGGCCGCGTCGTGGGACTGAGCGAGGTCTACAGCAAGCGCCCCGGAACCAGTGTCGGCTGGATCGGGGCTCCCTCGGACACCGGCTGGCGCTGGCAGGAGTTCGGCTACACCGCCACGCCGGACTACAAACCAACCGCGCTTGCGGTCCTGCCTGATGGCGATCTCGTTGTGGTGGAACGCGCCTTCTCGCCGGCGCTGGGTGTGCGGTGCCGGGTCCTGCGTCTGGCGGTCGGCGCGATCGCCGCCGGCGCGACAGTTCAGGCGGTCGAGCTGGCGCGCCTCGCCTCTCCGCTGGCCGTCGACAATCTGGAAGGCGTGGCGGCGACCCGCGGGCCGCGCGGCGAGACGCTGATCTGGCTGATCTCGGACGACAATTTCAATCCGCTGCAGCGGACGATCTTGCTCAAGTTCGAACTGGCGCCGTAAGGCGCCTGGACGCTCAGGCTGCGGCCTTGGCGTCCCGACGGGCTTTGGCGGCCACGACGCGGCGCTTCAGCGCCACCATCTCCGGCTCCAGCCGGCTGTCGTTGGTGCCAAGCAGATAGGCATCGATACCGCCATTGTGCTCGATCGTCTTGAGGCCGCGCGGGGTGACGCGCAGGCGGACGGCGTGTCCGAGCGCATCGCTCAGCACGGAGGCGACCTGCAAGTTCGACATGAACCGGCGGCGGCTCTTGTTGTTGGCGTGGCTGACGGTGTTGCCGTACTGCACGGCCTTGCCGGAAACGGCGCAACGACGAGGCATGACGATCCTGCTCGCAAAAAGACAAACCCGCCCCAAGCCGGGCGGGAGGCGGGGTGTTCTAGGGGCCGAGGGGCCCCCCGTCAAGCGTACCAGTCGACGATCCGCTCCGAGATGTCCTCGACCTGGTCCTCTGGAATCACCCTGCCGCTGGCCGAAATCCCGGCCTGATGCACGGTTTCCGGATCGCCCGAGATCAGGGGATGCCACCAGTATAAGTCCTCGCCCTTGTGAACCAGGCGATAGCCGCATGTCCGGGGCAGCCAGTCCATCTTCGCCACCACCTTCGGCGTCAGCTTGATGCAGTCCGGCACGATCTTCTTGCGATTGGCATAGTCGCGGCAGCGGGCGGTCTTGGGATCGAGCAGCCGGCAGCACGTGTCGGTCTGGACCAGCTCGCCCGTCTCCTCGTACTCGAGCTTGTTGACGCAGCAGAGCCCGCACCCGTCGCACAGCCGCTCCCATTCGCTCTTGCTCATTTGGGCGAGCGACTTGCGCTTCCAGTAGGGCAGTGCCTCGGTCGCGCGGGCGCGTCGCGCACGTCCAACCAGGTCGTCAGCGGCCATGGAACGCCTCCAGCAATCGTCGTGCCGCTGCGGCAGGCGTTGAGCGACCCGCCTCGACATCCCGCTCCAGCGCCCCCACCCGCCGTCGCACCTCGGGGTGGCGCTTCAGATCGGCGAGCAACGTCTCACCCACCTCGTTCCACATCCAGGCGCGGGCCTGCGTCGCGCGGCGTCGAGCGATGCCGGCCGGACCGACGGCCTCGCGAAAGCGCAGCACGGTGTCCCAGACCTCCCGCACTCCGGCGCCCGCGAGCGCCGAGCAGGTCGCGACCTCGGGCGTCCAACCTTCTGTTGGCGAGCGCAGCATGCGCAGCGCGTGACGATAGTCGGCAGCCGCGCGCTCAGCGGCGGGCTTCAGCTCCCCGTCGGCCTTGTTCACGACGACGAGGTCGGCGAGCTCAATCACTCCGCGCTTGATGCCTTGCAGATCATCGCCGCCCGCCGGCAGCAGCAGGACCAAGAACGTGTCGACCATGTCCGATACGGCGGTTTCCGACTGGCCGACGCCCACCGTCTCCACCAGCACCGTATCGAAGCCGGCTGCCTCGACCAGCAGCATGGCCTCGCGGGTGCGGCGCGCCACGCCACCCAGTGTGGCACCGGCCGGTGAGGGCCGGATGAAGGCGCCTTCCGCGCGGCTCAGCTCCTCCATCCGCGTCTTGTCGCCCAGGATCGACCCTCCGCCGCGTTTGGAGGAGGGATCGATCGCAAGAACCGCGAGCCGGCGTCCCTCCGCCAGCAGCGACAAGCCGAAGCGTTCGATGAAGGTGGACTTGCCCACGCCCGGCACGCCGGTGATGCCAAGCCGCACCGACTTTCCGGTGCGCGGCAGGATCGCGGCCAGCAGGGCGTCGGCGCGCTCGCGATGATCGGCCCGAGTGCTCTCAACCAGGGTGATCGCCTTGGCCAACGCGCGACGGTCGCCCGCCAGCAGCGGCGCGAGCAGCGGATCGGGAGCGGTGGCGGCGCGGGCGACGGCGCTCATGGCGCGGCGAGAGATATCAGGCGGCCCGGCGCAAGGCCAGCAACGCCGCAACGCCCGCCAGCGCATAGAAGGCCGCGAAGCTCAGCCCCATCCCCCATGGACCGATCCAGTCCATCGCCCCGCCCGTGATGGGCCGGCCGATCAAACCGCCGACCACGTAGATCATACTGAAGGCGGCGTTGGCGCGCGCGATGTCGCCACCGCTGAAACGCTGGCCGAGCAACGCGAGCCCCACCGGATAGATGGCAAAAGAGACGCCGCCCCACACCAGCAACAGCGGAACGACACTCCACGAGGTGGCGGACAGCGCCGGCAACACCAGCACCAGCGCCGTGCACACGAACCCGCACGCCGCGAGCACGAGCCGGCGATCCATGTGGTCGGCCGCCCAGCCAATCGGCCACTGCAGCACGATGTTGCCGACCACGAACAACGACAGCCAGAGCGCGCCGGTCTCGGCACTGGTCCCCGCGCCGACGGCGTAGACCGGCAGGAAGTTGAAGGCCGTCTGTTCGCCGAGCCCGCTGGTCAGTCCGGCCAGCATGGCGAGAGGCGCGGCGATCAGGATGGCCCGAAAGCCGCCGCCGGCTTCGGGGACGATCCGCGGCGCGTCGTGCCAACGCAACAATAGCGGCAACGCGACCGCGAGCCCCAACGCGGCGCAGACCAGGAATGGCAGGGGACCGTAAACGCCGACGACCTGCAGGACCAGAGGGCCGCTTGCGAGGCCGAGCGCCATCAGTGCGGCATATGCCGCCATCAGCCGGCCCCGCAGACGCTCCTCCACGACCATGTTCAGCCAGATTTCGCTCGCCACCCAGGGCACGGCGCCGACCGTTCCGCTCAGGAGGCAGATCACGAACCAAGCGGGTGTGCTGTCGGTGAGGGCCAACGCGACCCAGAATCCCGCACCGATCAGAACGGACACCAGGATCAACGGCACTGTTCCGAGGCGTTGGGCAAACCACGGCAAGAACGGCGTGCTCGCCAGCATGCCCACGCCCCACACCGCGCCGACGACGCCGATGGTCAGATTGTCCTCGCCGCGCTTTTCCAGGGCGAGCGAGATCAACGGCATCGCCGCACCACCGTGCAGCCCGGCGAGAAAACAGGCGGTGAAGACCGGCCACAACGCCGCGAGTGACGACCCAGTCCGCGTGGGGTTGTCAGTCCGCGCCACGAAGATGCCCCTCGGCGCGGAGAGACGGCGTCTCGTTCGCCGCGCGCTCGGCCTGCAGCGCCGCTTCCTGCTGGCGTCGCCACATGTCGGCGTAGAGACCGCCGCGCTCGAGCAGTTCCCCATGGCGGCCGCGCTCGGCCACACGACCCTTGTCCAGCACCACGATCTCGTCGGCGTTGACGATGGTGCTGAGGCGATGGGCGATCACAACCGTCGTTCGACCGCGACTCACATCCTCGAGCGAACGCTGAATCTCCTGCTCGGTGCGTGTGTCCAGCGCGCTGGTTGCCTCGTCAAACAGAAGGATGCGCGGGTTCTTGAGGATCGTCCGCGCGATCGCGACGCGTTGCTTCTCGCCACCGGACAGCTTGAGCCCGCGCTCGCCCACCATCGTCTCGTAGCCCTTCGGAAGGGCCGCGACGAAGTCGTGGATTCGCGCGAGCCCGGCGGCGCGCTCGACCTCCTCGCGCGTCGCCTCGGGATGGCCATAGGCGATGTTGTAGTAGATCGTGTCGTTGAACAGGACCGTGTCTTGCGGCACCACGCCGATCGCCGCCCGCAGGCTCGCCTGGGTGATACCGCGGATATCCTGGCCGTCGATTGTCACCGATCCGCCCGCCACGTCGTAGAAGCGGAACAGGATCCGAGACACGGTGGACTTGCCGGCGCCGCTCGACCCCACGATGGCGACGGTGCGGCCGGCGCCAGCGGTGAAACTGACGCCGTGCAGGATCGGCCGCGCCGGCTCGTAGTGGAAGTCGACGTCCCGGAAGGCGATCTCGCCCCCACCAACAGCCAGCGCCGGCGCGCCCGGGCGATCGGCGATCTCGGGCGGCACCTGCAGAAGCCCGAACATCTTCTCCATATTCACCAGCGCATTGCGGATCTCGCGGTAGGCGAAACCCAGCAGGTTGAGCGGCTGATAAAGCTGGATCAGGAACGCATTGACCGCCACGAAGTCGCCAATGGTGTTGGTGCCCTTCACCACGCCATGGCCGGCCATCACCATCACCACGACAAGGCCGAACGCGATGATCGCGCCCTGCCCCACGTTCAGGAGCGAGAGCGTCATGGACGATTGGATGGCGGCCTTCTCGTAGCGCCGTCGCCCGACATCGAAACGCGCCGCTTCGTGGCGCTCGTTGCCGAAGTACTTCACCGTTTCGTAGTTCAGCAGGCTGTCGATCGCCCGCGCATTGGCGTCGGTGTCGGCCTCGTTCATGCGGCGCACATAGGCGATGCGCCACTCGGAGAGCGTGATGGTCAAAACCACGTAAGCCGCGATGACGCCCAAGGTCACCGCCGCGAAGCGCCAGTCATAGAGGTGCCATAGGACCGCCGTCACCAGCGCGATCTCAACGGCCGTTGGCACGATGTTGAAGGTCATGAAGCGGATCAGGTACTCCATACCCTGCGTGCCGCGCTCGATGACCCGGCTCAGGCCGCCGGTCTGACGCTCCAGATGGAAGCGCAGAGACAGCGCGTGCAGGTGGCGGAACACCTGGAGCGCCAGATTGCGGATGGCCCGCTGCGCCACCGGTGCGAACAGCGCGTCGCGCACCTCGCCCAGCCCCTGCGCCGCCACGCGCGCCACGCCATAGGCGAGAATCAGCAGGATCGGGACGGCGACCGCCTGGGCGCGCGGCTCGGACAGAGAGTCGACCGCGTACTTGTAGAGCAGCGGCACATAGACGTTGGCGATCTTTGCGGCGACCAGCAGCACCAGCGCCACAACGACGCGCGCGCGGAGTCCGGGTTCCCCGACGGGCCAGAGATGGGCAAAGAGCGTGCGCACCACGCTCCATGAGCGCGCGGCGCCAATCGAGGCGGGACGACCGTCGGCGGGAGGGGACATGCGCGTCCTTCTATATCGACCATCGACGGGACGTAAGCCCTAGGTGTAGGACGGTGCCATGCACCCTTCACCCGCCCTGCTGGCGCCCGCCCTTGCCCTTCTGCTGCCGGTAACGGCCAGCGCGCAAGGCCGCGCGATCGAGATGGCCTACGAGGTCTCGGTAGCGGGCTTCAACGGCTTTGTGATCGATCTCGTCGCGCGGTTCGACGGCGATCGCTACATCGTCGATACCAACTCCTACAAGATCGGCGTCCTGCGCATGCTCACCGCGCGCTATGGCGGACGCAACCGGGCCTGGGGCACGCTGTCGGACGAGGGCGCCCGGCCGGCGGGCGGTTCGATCGCAGTCGAGAACCGCGATACGCTGCGCTGCTGGGAAGTGCGCTATGACGGGTCTCGCGTGGCGCACGAAGTCCATGATCCGAACTACACGCCGAAGCCGGAACACGAGATCGCCGACAGCGACAAGACCGGCAGTTTCGACCCGCTGACCGCGGGGTTCCATCTCGCGTTCGCGCGCGATGCGTGCGAGCGGCCGATCCCGATCTTCGACGGACGCCGGCGCATCGATATTCTGGTCAAGCGCGTGGGCACGGAGCCCGCCCGCGACGCGGCCATCGAGGGCGCGCGCGGCGATGCCGTCATCTGCGAGGTGACCTCGCGGCGCGTCGCCGGCGAGTTCCAAGCGGCGCGACCGGAGACCGAACGGCAGCCGCCGCGCCCGTTGCGCGCCTGGCTCGCCCATCTCGACTCGTCGAACGCGCGCTACATCGCGCGTCTGGAGGCCGACACCGGCTTCGGGACCTTGCGCGGCCGCGTCACGCGTTTCCGCGAACGCGCCTTCACCGATGAGGACCGCGCCGCGATGGGGCGCTGAGCGACCGGCCGATCAGGCCGCGCGCTTCTCGCTGCGCTTGCGCAGAATGTCGAGGATCTCGGCGGCGGCCGCCGGGATGTTGGTCCCAGGCCCGTAGATCGCCGAGACGCCCGCCTTGCGCAGGAAGTCGTAATCCTGCGCCGGCACGACGCCACCCACCACGACAACCGTATCGCCGCCGCCCAGCTTCGCGAGCTCGGCGATCAGCGCGGGAACAAGCGTCTTGTGACCCGCCGCCTGGCTTGACACGCCGATGGCGTGAACGTCGTTCTCGATCGCCGCGCGCGCGGCCTCCTCGGGAGTCTGGAACAGCGGCCCGACATCCACGTCGAAGCCGAGATCGGCGAAGGCGGTGGCGATCACCTTGGCGCCGCGATCATGGCCGTCCTGGCCGAGCTTCACGACCATGAGACGGGGGCGGCGCCCTTCTTCCTCGGCGAAACCCGCGATCTCGCTCCGGATGCGCTCAAGTCCGCCATCGCCCTCCCACTCGCCGGCATAGACGCCGGAGATCGAGCGGATGGTCGCCTGGAAGCGGCCATAGACACCTTCCAGGGCCGAGGAAATCTCGCCCACCGTGGCGCGTGCCCGCGTCGCGTCGATGGCGAGCGCCAGAAGATTGCCGGTGCCGTTGCGGGCGGCCTCGCCCAACGCCTGGAGTGCGGCGACGCAAGCGGCCTCGTCGCGGCGGCCGCGGATCGTCCGCAGGCGACCGAGCTGGGCTTCGCGGACCGCGGCGTTGTCGACATCCAGGATCTCGACGGTCGCCGCGTCCTTCGGCTGGTACTTGTTCACGCCGACCACGACTTCCTCGCCACGATCGACGCGCGCCTGACGGCGCGCCGCCGCCTCCTCGATCCGCATCTTGGGCATACCGGCCTCGACCGCCTTGGTCATGCCGCCCAACGCCTCGACCTCGGCGATCAGCTTGCGCGCCTCGGCGACCAGGCTCGCCGTCAGCGACTCGACGTAGTAGCTGCCGGCCAGCGGATCGACGACGCGGGTGACGCCGGTCTCGTGCTGGAGGATCAGCTGGGTGTTGCGCGCGATGCGCGCCGACGCCGGCGTCGGCAGCGCGATCGCCTCGTCGAAGGAATTGGTGTGCAGCGACTGCGTGCCGCCCAGTACCGCCGCCATCGCCTCGTAGGCGGTGCGGATCACGTTGTTGTAAGGGTCCTGCTCGGTGAGCGAGACGCCCGACGTCTGGCAGTGGGTGCGCAGCGCCAGCGAATCGGCCTTCTTCGGCTTGAACGGCGCGATCAGCTCGGCCCAGAGGAAGCGCGCGGCACGCAGCTTCGCCACCTCCATGAAGAAGTCCATGCCGATGCAGAAGAAGAACGACAGGCGCGGCGCGAAGGCATCGATGTCGAGGCCCTTGGCGAGCGCGGCCCGCACATACTCAAGCCCGTCAGCCAAAGTGAAGGCCAGCTCCTGCACCAGCGTCGCACCGGCCTCCTGCATGTGATAGCCGGAGATCGAGATCGAGTTGAACTTCGGCATATGCCGCGCGGTGTGCTCGATGATATCGGCGACGATCCGCATCGAGGGCCCGGGCGGGTAGATGTAGGTGTTCCGGACCATGAACTCTTTGAGGATGTCGTTCTGGATGGTGCCGGCGAGCTTGGCCTGCGGCACCCCCTGCTCCTCGGCTGCCACGATGTAGCCGGCCAGCACCGGGAGCACCGCACCGTTCATGGTCATCGACACGCTCATGCGGTCGAGCGGGATGCCGTCGAACAGGATCTTCATGTCCTCGACAGAATCGATCGCGACGCCCGCCTTGCCGACATCGCCCACGACGCGCGGATGGTCGCTGTCGTAGCCGCGATGGGTGGCGAGATCGAACGCCACTGACAGGCCCATCTGGCCGGCCGCGAGATTGGCGCGATAGAACTTGTTGCTCTCCTCGGCGGTCGAGAACCCGGCGTACTGGCGCACCGTCCAGGGACGGCCGGCATACATCGTGGCCTTCGGGCCGCGGGTGAAGGGCGGGAAACCGGGCAGCGAACCCACCGTCTCCAGCGCCTCAAGGTCGGCTGCGGTGTAGATCGGCTTCACCACGATGCCTTCGGGCGTGGTCGTGTCGAGCGTCCCGAGCGGGCGGTCGCGCAGCTCCGCCTGGGCGAGCCTGCGCCAATCGTCGAGGGTCTTTTTCGGATGGTCGGCCATGCCTGACTTTTAGAACAAAGCCCCGCCCTTGCCCACCCCGCGAGGCGGGCGCAGAGTCCGCGGGAGGACCGACTGGAGGCCCCCATGACGCTCTCTCGCCGTGCGGCACTTGGCGGCGCGCTGATGACCCCCACAGTGGCGTGGGGCCAAGCATTCCCATCGAAGCCGCTCACCATGGTCGTCCCGTTCCCGGCCGGCGGGCCGGCCGACCTGTTCGGACGACATCTCGCCAAAGGCATCGGCGAGCGACTTGGCCAGCCCGCCATCGTCGAGAACAAGGCCGGCGTCGCCGGTGTCACCGGCATGGACTTCGTCGCCAAGGCAGGAGCCGACGCGCACGTAATGGGCCTTATGAGCTCAAGCGCCGGTGCCATCATGCCGACTCTGATGCCTCGCATGCCTTACGACCCGGTGAAGGACCTGGCGCCGCTCACGCTGGTCGTGAAGGTACAGGAGGTGTTGGCGGTCGATGCGCGGCTCGGCATCGTCGATCTCAAGGCGTTGATCGCGCGCGCCAAGGCGCAACCCGGCCGGCTCACCTACGGCTCGGCCGGCACCGGCGGCATCACCCATCTGGCGGGCGAGCTGCTCAAGCGCGAAACCGGCGTCGATATCCTGCACGTGCCCTACCGCGGCGCGGCGCCGGCGGTGCAGGATCTGCTCGCCGGCACGGTCAACATGGCCATTCTCGACGTGCCGGTGCTGCTCGCGCATATCCGATCGGGCGCGCTGAAGGCGCTCGCGATCACCTCGCAGTCCAGGGCGGGTCTCTTGCCCGGAGTCCCCAGCATGGCCGAGCTCGGTCTCGCCAACGTCAACTCCGACAACTGGTACGCCCTCGTCTCGCCCGGCGGCGCGAGCCAGGCGGCGCGCCAGCGCATCCAGACCGCCGCGGTCGAGACGCTGAAGATGCCCGAGACGATCGACGCCTTCGCGAAGGTAGGCGGCGTCGCGGTAGGCGGGACGCCGGCCGAGCTGGCGGCGTTCCTGCGCGGCGAGACCGCAAAGTGGGCCGCCGTCATCAAGGCGGCCAACGTCAAGCTGGAGTAGCGATGGACGTCGTCTTCGATCGCGGGCTGGCCCGGACCTTTGCCGGCCACATCCACTGGCGCGCCTGTGGCGCGGGGCCGGTGGTGATGCTGACCCACATCAACCAGCAGAGCTCGGCGCTGATGCGCGAGCTGATGACGGCCCTGGCCCCCGACTTCCGCGTCGTCGCCATCGACTATCCGAGCCATGGCCACTCCGACCATATCGACTGGCAACCCGGCATCGAGGACTACGCGCGCTGCGTCGTGGAGACCATGGACTCGCTCGGCATCGGGCGGGCCATCGCGATGGGCGAGGCGGTGGGTGCCGCGGTCTCGATCGCGGCGGGCGCGCTGCACGCCGACCGGATCGAGCGCGTGGTGGCGATCAACACGCCGTTCTTCGGCGACGCCGAGACCGCGCGCAGCGACATCGCCGACATCGCCAAGGTCCGCCCGTCGGACCCGACCGGCTTTCCCGCGCCGCGCAGCATCGGGTACCTGCTGGCCAACGATCCGCTGCATGCACCGATGGCGCCCACCCAGGACTGGATGGATCGCATCAATGTCGCGCAGTTCGAGATCGGCCGCGACCGCTGGCAGGCGATGGGCGCTCTGGCGAAGTTCGACGTGCTGGCACGCCTCGCCGCGCTCCCCAAGCCGCTGCTGATGCTCTATGGCGAGCACTTCATCTATGGCAAGCATCGGGCGCGGCTCGCCGCCGCCTGCCCGCAGGCGGAGGTGCGGACCGTCGAGGGCGGTCGCTTCTGCATGAGCTGGGAGCGCGCCACCGATATCGCCACCCATCTGCGCGCCTGGGCGCGCTAGACCGCCACCCGACGGAGTCCCGACATGCTCGATGCCGAAGCCCGCCTCGTTCTCGACCTCATGGAGCAGGCCGTCGCCAACGGGCGACCCAAGCTCTCCTCGCTGCCGCCGGCCGTCGGCCGCGTCGCGGTCGACAAGATGTCGGAGGAGGGCGAAGCCGATCCGCCCGAGGTCGCCGCCGTCATCGACGGCACGCTGCCCGGACCCGCCGGTACGATCCGCTTCCGCCGCTACCGGCCGCTGGGCGTCACGGGCGAAAGCCTGCCGACGCTGATCTACTATCACGGCGGCGGTTTCGTGATCGGCAACATCGAGACCCACGATTCGACCTGCCGCCGGCTCGCCAACCGCAGCCGCTGCCAGACGATCTCGATCGACTATCGCCTCGCACCCGAGCATCCCTTCCCCGCGCCCACCGACGACGCCGTGGCCACGTTCCGGCACATCCGCGACAACGCCGCGTCGTTCGGCGTCGATGCCAGCCGTCTTGCGGTCGGCGGCGACTCGGCGGGCGGCGCGCTCGCCGCCGTCGTCTGCCAGACCTGCCGCGATGCCGGCGAGGCCGGGCCCGCCTTCCAGATGCTGATCTATCCAGCGACCGACTCCAGCCGCGAGAGCGGCTCGCGCCGCGCTTTCGCCGAGGGCTACTTCCTCACCAAGGAGCTGATGGACTGGTTCTGGGCGGCCTATGTGAAGCCCGGCACCGACCTGTCCGATCTCCGCCTCTCGCCGCTGCTCGCCCGCGACTTCAAGGGCCTGCCGCCGGCCTTCGTGCTCACGGCCGGCTTCGACCCGCTGCGCGACGAGGGTCGCGCCTACGCCGACCGGCTGATCGAGGCCGGCATCAAGACCACCTACGTCAACTATCCCGGCACGATCCACGGTTTCTTCTCCCTGACCCGCTTCCTGAAGCAGGGGCTGAAGGCCAACGACGAGGCGGCGGGCGTGCTCGCGGCCGAGTTCGGGACGTGAGGCACGCGGCCGCGCTCCTCTTCCTCCTGCTCGCCACGTCCGCCGCCGAAGCGGGCGAGATGCGCGAGCTCGACCATGGCGGCCGCACGCGCTCGTTCTATCTCCACGCGTCCGCCGCGCTACCGCCCGGCGCACCGCTGGTGTTTGTCCTGCATGGCGCGGGCGGCAATGGTCGCCTCGCGGTCGAACAGTATGGCTGGCAGGCCAAGGCGGACACCGAGCGCTTCGCCGTCGTGGGTCCCGACGCCTCGCCCGCCTTCGCCGACCGGCCGCCCGCCTTCGCCACCAACCCGCGCGCCTGGAACGACGGCACCGGCCGCGGCTCACCGCACATCCAATCGAGCGACGATGCCGGCTTCATCGTCGCCCTGATCAACCGGCTGGCGGCCGAGCTGCGGCTCGATCGCACCCGCGTCTACGTCGCGGGCTTCTCGAGCGGCGGCAGCATGACCGCACGGCTGGGCCAGGAACTGCCGACCCGGATCGCCGCCATCGCCCCCTCGGCATCGGCCATGGCCGATCTCGGCCGGCCCAAGGCGCGCGCCATGCCGGTCCACTATCTCAGCGGCGATCTCGATCCGCTCAATCCGGTCGAGGCCGGCGAGGTCCGCCTGCCGTGGGGCGGCTCGATGATGCGCGAGAGCCACCGCACCCAGATCGACCGCTGGCGCCGTCTGGCCGACTGCCCGCCGACCCTCACCGCGCCCCCGCCCGCCCCGAACGCCCGGCTCGAGATCGCGGGTCCGTGCCGCGACGGCGCCGAAGTCCGCTACCTCCTGATCGAGGGCTTCGGCCACCACTGGCCCGGTCGCCCGCGCGGCGGGCTGCCCGAGCATCTCGTCGGGCCGTGGAGCGCGACGCTCGATGGCACCGACGCGATCTGGCGCTTCTTCAGCCGCTTCCGCGCGCCGGCCGCACCCTGACGAAACGCACCGGTTCGGCGAAGCCCTTCAGCGCGACGCTTTCCTCCGACGCCGCCTCGCGCGCGAGCAGCTTCGCCACTTCGGGATCGGCCGCCACGGCACGCGAGAGCACGATATCGCCGCCCTCGGATTGACCCTGCAGTCGCGCCGCCATGTTCACGGTCGAGCCGAAATAGTCGAGCCGGTCGTTCAGGTTCACCACGACGCTCGAGCCGCCATGGATCCCGAGCTTGATCACCAGCGCCTCGTCGATCCCCTGCTCGCGATTGAACTCCTCGATCCGCGCCTGCATCGCGAAGGCCGCGCGCACGGCGTTGGCGGGATCGCCGAACGCGGCCATCACCGCATCGCCGATGGTCTTCACGACGGCGCCCTCATGGTCGCGCACGATGCCGGCGAGAAACGCGAAGTGATCGCGCACCACGTTGAAGGCCTGCGCATCGCCCACCCGCTCGTAGAGCGCGGTCGAGCCGCGCAGATCGGTGAAGAGCAGCGCAATCTGGCTGACGCCCGCCTCGTCGCCCGGCCGCAAGGTCGCGGCGGCGAAGAGATCGCGGAACGCCTGCAGCGAGATCACCTCGGGCGCGGTCAGCGCATCGCGCACCCAGCTGCGGTCCTCGATCAGCAGGGCGAGCTCGAAGTCGGCGGCATTGGTGAACCCGACCTTGCCCGCGGCCCCCGCCGGTAGCAGCTCGACGCCGGCCGCGGTCGCGCGCAGGCCGGGGAACGGACCGCCGGCATGGTCGATGTCGACGACGACGCCCGGATGCAGCGTGCGCAAGCGATAGGCACCGGCGGGCAGCTCGAGCTCGACCTCGCGCCGCTCGCCCGGCGCCAGAAGCTGCTGCACCTTCACATGCGGCGTCGCCATCGGGCCGCTGAGGCAGAAGCCGCCCTCGCCCATCGGCCGGATCGCCGGCGCCGGCGAACAGGTGAGCTCGACATTGCGCTCGAAGTCGCGGCCATAGTCGATGTTGCAGGACGGGCAGTGCGCGCCGCGCGGCAGCTCCGACAGGGCCGACGCGGTGTACTTGGCGCCGCGGCAATTGGTGCAGAGCAGATCCCACTTCATGGTGAGCAGGCCGGCCCGCACGCCGGCCAGGCACACCTCGACTCCCTGGCGCTGGGCGATCCCGAGATGGCGCGCCAGCGCCTTGGGCTTCAGCCGCGCCACGTCGGTCGCCATGCCGGTCAGCACGAATTCGACCAGCTTCGCGCCCTGGCCGTTGCCGTAGGTCGAGCGATCGACCGCCGCGGCCAGCGCGCTGGCCCGCTCGCGCGCGCCCTCGGGCAGATCGGGCGGCGCGAGATCGAACCAGGTCGCGCGCTCGCCCTTGGCGAAGGCGACCGCCTCCAGGATGCGCTTCCCACGATCGCGCCCGCCTGTTTCGCCAGCTTGGCCCCGAACAGACGCCCGACCAGCGTGAGCGGCTCCCATTGCAGGGCGTAGCTCACGCGGCTTCCGGTCCCCTCGGGTGCGAGATCGAACACCGGACCGAAGCTGCGGAACGGACCGCGCGAGAAGGCGCGCGCCTGGGCGAAGTGCCGGCCCTCGATCCATTCGTAGGGCTTTTCCTCCCACTCCAGCGTGAAGCCCGCCGCCTTGCCGCGCCCGCGCCGCAGGATGGTGCCGTTGGGCTGCGGTGTCTCCTCCAGCACATAGGGCGTTAGGCCCATCGCCTCGTTGAAGCGGTTGGTGTCGGCCAGGATCGGCCAAAGCGCGGCCGGCGCCAAATCGAAGTGCCAACTCCAGGTACTGCGCGGCATGGTTCCCCCGTCCCCTCGATCATAACGCGCCGGAACGGCAAGTGGATTTCCCAAGGCTCTTCACAGAACGGTGAGGCGGCGCGACAGTGCGCCCATGACTGCCCTTGCCTGGCGCGCCGCCACGCTCGCCGACGTGCCACTGCTGGCCCGCTGGAACATGGAGCTGAACGAAGACGAGGGCCATCCGCCCTGGATGGAGCCGACGGGCTACGCCACGCGCATGGCGGGCTTCCTCGAACGCGAGGGCTATGCCGCGACCCTCTTCGAGATCGCGGGCACGCCGATCGGCTATGCGCTGCACCGGCGCGAGCCCGAAGGCCAGTTCCTGCGGCAATTCTACATTGCCCGCGACCGCCGGCGGAGCGGACTGGGCCGCGCGGCCTTCGCCCTGCTGCGCGGCGAGGTCTGGCCGCGGGGCGTGCCGCTCGGTCTCGATGTGCTGTCCGGCAACGCCCGCGGCTTCGCCTTCTGGCGCAGCCTCGGTTTTCGCGATCACGCCACGCGGCTGGTCCTGAAATAGGCGCTCGTTCGAGCGGATACTTCCGCTTGCAGTGCGGGAGATCGTGAGCCCGGCCAAGACGGACGGACCGGAACGTCGCTCGGGGACGCGCAAGTCTGTTGAAACTGTCGAGAATGTCGAGAGTGTCGAGGACACGATTGGATGCCGGTCGAATGGGCTCTTTCGCTCGGCTCCTGTCGTCGAAACCGTTGAGATTCGGCGCCCTGCCCCTGTCGAAACGCGACACCGCGTCGGGGTCCGACGGATCGGCATCACGGGGGCAGGCAGGTGGGGCTGGAACATAGGCTTTCTATCGGCCTATTTCCTATAGTTGTCAAGCGGTCGGTCTCGGGAAGGATCCTTCGGCTGCGCCTCAGGATGACAAAGCGAGTGGCCCACCCACCGTTGTCGTCCTGAGCGTCAGCGAAGGACCTTGCCTGATCCCGAAAGATCCTTCGGCTGCGCCTCAGGATGACACTGCGCCCGTCGTGGCGATCCGGCCGCGCGTTACCCCAGCACCTTGGGCGGGGTGTAGAGGGCAAAGCCGTTGTAGGGCGCGGAGCGGTCGTGGTCGGGGACGGTGTAGAACGAGGACCGCGCGTTGTTGTGCAGCCCGCCATCGACCCGGACCGCGATACCGGTGATGTAGGCGGCGGCCTCGCTCAGCAGGAAGACGATGGCGGCGGCGATCTCGCTTTCGGTGCCGTGGCGCTTCATCGGCACGCGGCCCTTCACCGACCGCAGCACCTCGTGCGCGCGCTCGGGATAGCGGTCGAGGCCCGACGAGGCGATGAAACCCGGGATCACCGAATTCACCCGCACCCCGGCGTGCGCCCACTCGACCGAGGCGGTGTAGGTGAAGTTGGTCTGGCCCGCACGCGCCGCGCCATTGTGGCCCATGCCCGGCATGCCGAGATCGAAATCGGCGCCGACATTCACGATCGCCCCGCCCCGCGCCTCCATCGCGCCGAGATAGACCTCGCGCGAGACCAGGAAGGTCGCGGTCATGTTGTTGGCGACGACGGCGTTCCAGCCATTGAGCGAGATGTCGCGTAGGGGCGCGGGGAACTGGCCGCCGGCATTGTTGACCAGCCCGTCGATCGCCCCGCCGCTCCAGTCGAGCGCCGCGCGCACCATCGCCTTGACCTGACCCTCGTCGCGCAGGTCGGCCGCGTGGGTGAGGGTGTCGGGCCGGCCGAGCTCGGCCTTCACCGCCTCCAGCTTGGCGTGCGTCCGGCCGACCAGCCCGACCCGCGCGCCGAGGGCCGCGAGCTCATGCGCCGTGCAGCGCCCGAGCCCCGAGCCGCCGCCGGTCACCAGCACGGTCTTGCCGGCGAAAAGCTTTGGGCGAAAGACGGAACGATAATCGGGCATGGGCAACTCGCGGAGCTCGAACGACGGCGCACGATAGCGCGTCGCCCGCCCGTCGTCGTCCTGCCTTCCGCCCAATGCGACGTCACGGCGGACGCGCGTCCGCCCAGGGTACGCAGCTGAAAGGTCCTTCGTTGCGCTCGGGACGACGGGAGCGCCCGCAATACAGACGCGACCGAATCGCGGTGTCGGCAACATCGCGACGATACGGAAGCCTGGCATCTTCGCGCCATCGACGGACCGCATCCCGCGGGCCACAGACAGACAAACGGAGATCATCATGTTCAAGACTATCGCTACCTTCATCGTCGTCGCCGCCGCTTTCGCCGCCACCGCTCCCGCCCAGGCGGGCGCGCTGAACGGCTCCTCGGTCAACGGCATCGCTGCCAACGCGCTGACGCAGAACGCGTTGACGCAGAACGCGCTGACGGACAACGCGCTGACGAGCAACGCGCTCACGAGCAACGCGCTGACCGCCAACGCGCTGGACTCGAACGCTCTCGACAGCAATGGCATCGGCGCGAACGCGCTGACGGAGAACGCCCTGGGCACCAACTCGCTGACGACCAACTCGCTCACGACCAACGGCGCGAGCGAAGGCGCCGCCCGCTTCTCGATCGAGGGCATCGAGCTGCCGGTGATGCGCTAAGCGCAAGTCTCCCGCCTCCCGCGACGCGGCGCCCCTTCGGGGGCGCCGTTGTCGTTTGGGGGCGGCGAAAACATGACCCTCACCCCACCTCTCCCGCGCCGCGGGAGAGGAGTCCGAGACCCGCCGTTCTCAGGCTCCTCTCCCCCTTGGGGGAGAGGCGGGGTGAGGGGGCTGCGCCCGTCCACAAGCGCGCCGGTGAAAGGTCCTTCGCTGCGCTCAGGACGACAGGGGGGACCCCGCGATGCAGACGATACCGAATCGCGGGGTCGGGAACATCGCGACGACATGGAGGTCCGGCATCTTCACGCCATCGACGGGCCGCATCCCGCAGGCCACAGACAGACAAACGGAGGACACCATGTTCAAGACCATCGCCACTTTCGCCGTCGTCGCCGCCGCTTTCGCCGCCACCGCCCCGGCTCAGGCGGGTTGGAGCAACGGCATCGACTGGAACGGATTCAGCGGCAACGGCATCGTGGCCAACGGCATCGTGGCCAACGGCATCGGCCCGAACGCGCTGACTCAGAACGCGCTGACGGGCAACGCGATGACGGCCAACGCGCTGACGGGCAACGCGATCAGCCACAACGGCACGTCCAAGGCCGCCACCCGCTTCTCGATCGAGGGCATCGAGCTGCCGGCGATGCGCTAGGCCCCCGTTCCCCACCTCCCGCGACGCGGCGCCCCTTCGGGGGCGCCGTTGTCGTTTGGGGGTGGCGAAGCGGGCTCTCAGGTCGCGGGGCGCTTGAGGTGCCAGTCGGTGGCGCGCTGGAAGGCGTGGCCGGCGGCCAGCACGTCGGCTTCGGCGAAGCGGCGGCCGGCGATCTGGAAGCCGACCGGCATCCCGTCGGCGGTAAAGCCGCCCGGCAGAGTGAGCGTGGGATGGCCGCTCATGTCGAGCGGCGCGGTGTAGCGCATGCGGCGCGCGACGCTGTCGGGCGTGCGCGTCGCGGGTGCCATCTCGGCGAGCTTGTAGGCGGCGGCCGGGATGGCGGGCAGCAGCAGAAGATCGACCTCGGCGAACAGGCGGTCGAAACCGCCGGTGACGGCGGCGCGGCGCTGGTTCAGGCGGGCGAGATCGAGCGCGCTGAGGCGACGGCCGAGATCGAGCAGGTCGGCCAGCACCTGGCCATACTCGCTGGCGCGATGCGGATAGGTCGCCTGGTGGGCGAGTGCGGCCTCGACCGCGCACATCGGCATCCAGTCGCGGGCGGCATCGTCGAGCGGCGGCAGCGCCACCTCGACGGTGCGGGCGCCGGCGGCGCGCAGTACCTCGGCGGCGCGGTCCAGCGCGCCCCGCACGTCATCGTCGATCGCCGCGAGATTGGTCGGCAGGCCGACGCTGCGACCCAGCACGCCGCGCGCGCAGGCGCGGGTATAGTCATCGACCGGATGCGGCGAGGCGGTGGGATCGTCGGGATCGGCGCCGGCGATCGCGCCCAGGACGATGGCGGCATCGAGCGCGGAGCGGGCCATCGGCCCGACATGGTCGAGCGAGTCGGCGAGCGGCAGCACGCCCGCGCGGCTGACGCGGCCCCAGGTCGGCTTGACGCCGGAGAGCCCGTTCGCCGCCGAAGGGTAGCGGATCGAGCCGCCGGTGTCGGAGCCGAGCGACGCCATGCAGAGGCCGGCGGCAGTCGCCACGCCGGAGCCCGACGACGAGGAGCCGACCCAGTACGCGTCGTTCCACGGGCTGACCGGCGCGGGGATCTTGGGATGGTGCGCGCCATAGGCGCCTTCAGTCATTTGCAGTTTGCCCAGCAGGACCGCGCCCGCCTCGGCGAGGCGGCGCGCGACGGTCGAGTCGCGCTCGGGCACGCGTTGGGCGTGGACCGTCATGCCGCCCGCGGTCGCGATGCCGGCGGTGTCGCAGAGATCCTTGAGCGCGATCGGAATGCCGTGCAGCGCCCCCCGCCAGCGACCGGCCGCGATCTCGGCGTCGGCGGCCTTGGCGTCGTCGAGGGCACGTGCCGCGGTGACGCGGGCATAGGATTTCAGCGCGCCGTCGCGGGCCTCGATGCGCACGAGATGCGCCTCGGTCAGCGCGACCGAGGTGAGCGCGCGGCGGCGCAGCTTCTCGCTCGCCTCGGCGATCGACAGCCAATGCAGTTCGGACATCCAAGCCTCCCGCCCCGACCCTCCCACACTTGCCGCCGCCAACGCCAGCACGGCGAGCGGCACACGTCCGCTGTTGTTGGAAGCAGCGTTGCTGGTTCGGGAAAGATCCTTCGGCTGCGCCTCAGGATGACGGGGGTGTGAACGGCCCAGCGCGGGGGGTCAGAGCGTGCGGTCCATCACCTGGATGGTCTCGCCGCGATAGTCGCGCGTTTCGAGCGGGCGCCAGCCGAGCGACTGGTAGAGGCGCGGAGCGGTCGACGTGAAGAGGTAGAGGCGGCGGTGGCCGATGCGACGCGCGGCGTCCTCGACGGCGCGTACCAGCGCCGAGGCGATGCCGCGCTTGCGATGCGCGGGCGGGACATAGACGCTGGCGAGCCAGGGATTGCGCGGATCGCCCTCGAGGTCGTCGAGGATCAGGGCGGCGGTGCCGACGGCAGTGCCATCGTCGGCCAGCGCAACAAAGGTGATCGGGATCTGCGCGACGTTCAGGCTCTCGCGCACATGAGCCAACCGGCTTTCGAGAGTTGAGCCGGGGTCGAAGGGGCCCCACTCGCCGTGACCCCAGACGGCCACTTGGTGGACCAGATCCGGGCGCTCGGCGAGCGGGGCGATCCTCACGCGGTCAGCCGGTCAGTCGGCGGCCTTGAGGTTGACGGCGGCGCTGCGGCCGCGCTCGGTGGCAACTTCGAAGCTCACCTTCTGGCCCTCGTTGAGGCCGCCCATGCCGGCGCGCTCGACGGCCGAGATGTGAACGAACACGTCCTTGCCGCCGCCCTCAGGCTGGATGAAGCCGAAGCCCTTGGTGGCGTTGAACCATTTGACAGTACCGGTAGCCATAGTCGTCTCCTTGGCGGATGCGGGCGCAGGGATCAATCGCCGAAGGGTGCGCCCGCACGGGCCGAAGGCGAGTTGGCCGAGAAGTTTGGGAAGAGAGGGTAGTCCGTGACCCGCGAGGGTCGGGCCGCCAAGTCAGGCCAAGTCTCAGGTGGTCGGGATATGCGCGCGAGGCCTGCCCAAGTCAAGCCGGGCAGGCACGCCCGACGCTACATGGTGGCGCCGATTCTCCAGGGCTCGAACTCGTCGTCGCCGATGCCGAGCGCCTCGCTCTTGGTCGGCTGGCCCGAGGCGGTGGCCAAGATCAGGTCGAAAATGCGCTGGCCCGACGCCTGCACGCTCTCCTCGCCATCGACGATGGTGCCGCAATTGATATCCATGTCGTCCGTCATGCGCCGGTAGAGCGCGCTGTTGGTCGCGAGCTTGATCGAGGGCGCGGGCTTGCAGCCGAACACGCTGCCGCGGCCGGTGGTGAAGCAGAGCACATTGGCGCCGCCCGCGACCTGGCCGGTCGCCGACACCGGATCGTAGCCGGGCGAGTCCATATAAACGAAGCCGCGCGCCACGATCGGCTGGGCGTACTCATAGACATCGACCAGGTTGGTGGTGCCGCCCTTGGCGACCGCGCCCAGCGACTTTTCCAGGATGGTGGTGAGGCCGCCCGCCTTGTTGCCCGGCGAGGGGTTGTTGTTCATCTCGCCGCCGGTGCGCGCGCAATGCTCCTCCCACCATTTGATGCGCGTCACGATCTTCTCGCCGACCTCGCGGCTCACCGCGCGGCGGGTAAGCAGATGCTCGGCGCCATAGATCTCGGGCGTCTCCGACAGCACGGCGGTCCCGCCGTGCCGCACCAGCAGATCGACCGCCGCGCCGAGCGCGGGGTTGGCGGAAATGCCGGAATAGCCGTCGGAGCCGCCGCACTGCAGGGCGAGGATCAGCTCGGAAGCGGGGATGGGCACGCGCGTGACGGCATTGACCTCGGGCAGCAGCTTTTCGATGAAGGCCGCGGCGCGCTGCACCGTGCGAGCGACGCCGCCCTCGTCCTGGATCGCCATCGGGATCAGGCGCGGCCCCTGTTTCAGACCTTCGGCATTCATCAGGCCGGCGAGCTGATTGGTCTCGCAGCCCAGTCCCAGCACCACGACGGCGGCCATGTTGGCGTGGCGGGTGTAGCCCGCGAGCGTGCGGCGCAGCACGTCCATCTCCAACCCCGACGCCGCCATACCGCACCCGCCCCCATGGGTCAGCGGCACGACGCCGTCGATGTTGGGATAGTTCGCGAGCAGCGGCGCCACGCGGGCAGCGATCATGCGGCTGGTCGCGGCGGAGCAGTTCACGGTGGTGACGATGCCGATGTAGTTGCGCGTCGCCGCCCGTCCGTCGGGCCGGCGATAGCCCATGAAGGTCGCCCGCGCCGCCTCGGGCACGAAGTCGGTCGGCCGCGCGTCGGCACAGAAGGCGTAGTCGCGCTCGAAGTCGCCCATCTCGCAATTGTGGGTGTGGACATGCGCACCGGGTGCCAGCGCCTCGGTCGCAAAGCCGATGATCTGATTGTACTTGCGCAGCGGCTCGCCCTTGGCGACGGCGCGGGTCAGGATCTTGTGACCGGGCGGCACGCGACTCGCGGCGGCGACGCCCGGCTCGATCTCGGTGCCGGGCAGGATGTCCATGCGCGCGACGACGACGTTGTCGGCGGGATGCAGGCGGATCGCGAGCGGGGCGGTCATGTTGGGACTCCTTCAGCGGTCGACGGCAACCAAGCACGCGGTCCGGGTGGACGCAAACAGTTCAGGGCCTTGCGCCAGCCGGCCTCGATCGCCTCGCGTTCGCTGCAGAACCAGCGCTCGCCGCGACTCGGTTCGATGATTGTGTCGTTGTAGTTGTAGCATCCAGGCACGTGATAGATTCGCTCATTGATCTTCTTGCTGCTGTTGCCCTTGACCGCGCAGGCCGGGTTCGGCGGTTCACGCGACGGCGCCTGCGCCTCGGCGCGGCCGGCGAGCAGCAGCACGACGCCCAGCACCGTCACGATCACGCCGGCCATCGCCGCCGGCCCAAGCCGCTCGCCCCGCAGGACCATCGCGCTCATGCCCCAGGCCATCAAGGGATAGGTGGCGACCAGAGGTGCCACCAGCGCGATCGAGCCTAGACCGAGCGCGGCATAGAGCAGGAGCGTCGCCGTCCCGTTAGTCGCGCCGACAGCGAGGAACCAGGCAACGCCCCGGCGATCGGCCGGTCCCTCGCGCCGGGCGCGGGCGCCGACGGCCACCAGGATGACCACGAGCGACGTCACGTAGCCGATCAACGCAGCGGCCAGCGGTTCGTGCCAGAGCGCGAGCCCGGTCTTGATCGCGGGCTGGATCGCGCCCCGCACCAACGCGGCCCCCAGCGGATAGGCCAACACCCAGACCGGCCATTGCCGGTTCGCGGTGCCGCCGCGCAACGCCAGCACGGCGACGCCGCCGACCACGAGGGCCAGTCCCGCCGCTTGCGCGAGCGAGAGCCGCTCGCCGAGGAAGAACACCGCGCCCAGCACCGCGAAGAGCGGCGTCACATTGGCGGCGGCGCCCGACACCGCCGGACCCAGCGCCTCGTTGCCGCGCACCGTCAGGATCGAGACCGCGACCGGAAAGATGCAGCCCACCGCAGCGAAGATCGCGACGGCGCGGGAATCGAGGCGGCTGAAATCGACGAACACCGGCGCCGTCACCAGCGCCAGCACCACCGATCCTCCGATGCTGTAGAGCGGCGCGCGCCACACCGGCATATGGCGCAGGCCGAATTGCTGCAGGATCAGCGCCAGCGCAAAGCAGAACGCCGCGACCAGAGCCAGAAGGGCTGCGTTCTCCATGGCGATCTGCTATCTGGCGGCGCCCGGGCCCCGAAGGCGCGGCGAAAGGATCGGCATGGACACGCTCACCTGGTGGAACGGACAGTGGCACGAGGGCAGCCCCGCGGTGCTGGGACCGCGCGACCACGCCTTCTGGCTGGGCTCCATGGTATTCGACGGCGGCCGCGCCTTCGAGGGGCTGGCGCCCGATCTCGATCTGCACTCCGAGCGCGTCGTGCGCTCGGCCCGGTCGATCGGCCTCAATCCCACCAAGACGCCGCAGGAGATCCTCGCGCTGAGCCACGAGGCGATCCGGCGCTTCGGGCCCAAGGCCGAGCTCTATGTGCGACCGATGTTCTGGGCAACCAAGGGCGGCGCCGGCCCGATCTCGGTCGATGGCGACAGCTGCCAGTTCCTGCTCTGCGTCTACACCTCGCCGATGCCCACCGGCCCGGGTCTGGCGCTGGGGCTCTGCCGCACCATCCGCCGACCGACGCCGGAGAGCGCGCCGACCGACGCCAAGGCGAGCTGCCTCTATCCAAACTCCTCGCGCGGCGTGGCCGAGATGCTGGCGCGCGGTTTCCAGAACGGCGTGGTGCTCGACGCGCTGGGCAATGTGGCGGAGACCTGCAGCTCCAACCTGTTCCTGGCGCGCAACGGCACGGTGGCGACGCCGATCCCCAACGGCACGTTCCTGGCCGGCATCACGCGCAACCGCACGATCCGGCTGCTGCGCGAGGCCGGCGTCACGGTCGAGGAACGCACGGTGCGGCCGGAGGAACTCGACACGGCCGACGAGCTCTTTACGTCGGGCAATGCCGGCAAGGTGCAGCCGGTGATCCGCTATGAAAGCCGCGACCTGCAGCCCGGCCCGATCGCCCGCAAGGCGCGCGAGCTCTACATGGCCTTCGCGCGGACCCAGCGCGTGATGTGAGCGGCGGACGCGACCCGCGCCGCGTGCTACGCTCGCGTCATGGCCGAGACGCCGTCTCTGATCATGATCCAGTTCCTCGAGTGGGTGGCCGCGCGGCCGCGCACCCATGTCGAGACGCTCGATGCCTGGCAAAGCTCCTGCCCGCGCTTCCCGGTGTGGGAGGATGCGCGCGATCAGGGGTTCGTGCGTCAGGTCGGCGGCGAGGCCGGGGGACGGGCGGCGCGGCGGGTCGAGCTTTCGGCCGCCGGCCGGCGCGCCATCACCATTTCTCGGACCACGGCCTGAGATCGAACTCGAAGCTCCAGGCCGTGCGCGGCTGGCGGTGGATCTGCCAGTAGGCCTCGGCGATGGCGTCGGGATCGAGCAGGCAGTCCGGCCCCGCGGCGGCGCGATCAGGGAAGTTGTCGCGAATGAAGGCGGTGTCGATCGGCCCGTCGATCACGCTGTGCGCGACATGGATGTTCTGCGGCCCCAGTTCACGCGCCATCGATTGCGCGAGCGCGCGCAGCGCGTGCTTGCCGCCGGCGAAGGCCGAGAAACCGCGACCGCCGCGCAGGCTCGCGGTGGCGCCGGTGAAGATCATGCTGCCCCGCCCGCGCGGCACCATGCGCGTCGCCGCTTCGCGCGCGGTGAGGAAACCCGCGAAGGCGCACATTTCCCAGACCTTGCGATAGACGCGCGCGGTGGTGTCGCGGATGTCGAAGCGCACGTTGCCGCCGATATTGAAGACGAAGACCTCGATCTCGCCCAGCTCGGCCTCGATCGTGTCGAACAGCGCCTTCACCTGGTCCTCATCGCGAGCGTCGGAGCCGAAGCCGCGGGCGCGGCCACCCGCCGCCTCGATCGCCGCGACCAGCGGCGTGAGCTTGTCCGCGCCGCGCCGCGTCACCGCCGCGACGTAACCCTCGCGCGCGAAGCGCCGCGCGATCGCGCCGCCGGTCGCGTCGCCCGCGCCGATCACCACGCACACCTTGTCGCTTGCCATCCATCCCTCCCGTTGCCCGCGCAGTCTGCGGGCCGGGCCGGATCGGCTCAAGCGGCGGCCGCGCGGTTTTCCGTCAGGGTCGCATGAGTTTGCCGACGGTCCGCGCCGAGGCCTGCACGGGCGCGCAGCTCCGCCGAGGTCAGCCCGTTGCCGTCCGGCCGCCAGCCCGGCGGTGCGAAGAGGTAGCCCGCGACCTCGCGCGGCGACCTTGCGGTCCAAAGGTCGCGCGCCAGCGCCACCCAGCCGTGGAAAGCAATGACGAACGGATTGTACGACTTGAGCGGGGTCACGAGGCCATAGTCGCAGGCCAGCTCGCGGCGCTCCTCGACGAAGGTGCCAAAGAGGCGATCGAAGACGATCAGCACGCCACCATAGTTGGCGTCGAGATACTCCGGATTGCGCGCGTGATGGACGCGGTGATGCGAGGGCGTGTTGAAGACGTATTCCAGCCAGCCGAGCTTGGGGATCCAGGTGGCATGCAGCCAGAACTGGTAGAGGAGATTGAGCGCGAAGGCGGTCAGCACCATCTCCGGCGCGAAGCCGAGCAGCGACAACGGCGTGAAGAAGAGCGTCGCGCCCGTGACCCGCCCGGTCCAGCCCAGCCGGTAGGCCGCCGACAGGTTCAGCGACTCCGGCGAGTGATGCACGGCATGCGTCGCCCAGAACCAGCGCACGGTGTGGCTGGTGCGGTGGTACCAGTAGTAGAGGAACTCGAGCCCCACAAAGAGCAGCAGCACCGGCCCCATGCCATCGAGCGCGATGGTGAAGAAGCGGTACTCGTAGGCCAGCGCAAAGACCGGCGACGCGAGGCTGATGGGCAGGAAGGCGAGCAGGCGTCGACCGATCAGATCAGCGACCGAGGCCGCGAGCGCCTTCCAGTCGTAGCCGCCCGGAGTGCGGCGCCCCAGCCACCAGCCCTCAAGCAGCGACATCGCGATCACCGCGGGCAACGCATAGAGATAGATGAAGGCGATATTTTCCAAGGCGGAGCCTCCTCGCAGGTGCAGCTTGAATATATGAGCATTATTCAGATATTCTACTCGCCTTCGGATCCCGGAGCCGCCCCTGCCGGCCAAGCGCCAAGACCTTGAAACTAAACGGCGAACTCCGCGCCAAGCCCGCGCCGAAGCGACCGTGCGGGCGATCCTGGACGCCACCGCTCAGATTCTGGAGGCAGGCGGGATCGCGGCTCTCACGACCAACGCCGTCGCGGCGCGCGCGGGCGTTAGCATCGGCACGCTCTATCAGTACTTCGCCGACAAGGACGCCCTGCTGGTCGCGCTGGCCCGGCGCGAGATCGACGTCACGATCGCCCAGGTCGCCCACGCGCTGCAGCGCGCCGACACGCCTTCGCCCGAGGACCGCGTTCGCGCGATCGTGCGGGCATTGATCCATGCCTTCGGCGGCCGGCGACGCGCGCGGCGCGCGCTGCTGCATGCCCTGTTCGGACTGGGCGTCGGCCCCGAGCTGATGCTGCCGGTGCTGGAGTTCGCAGGCCGGCTGGGCAGCGGCGGCGCCGCCGGCACGCCGCTGCCGACGCTCACGCGCGAGGCGGTCTTCGTGCTGACCCGCGCCACCATGAGCACCATCCGCTCGGCGGTGCTGGAGGATCAGCCCTTCCTGGCGTCGCGCGCCTTCGAGGACGAGTTGGTGCGGCTCAACCTCGCCTATCTCGCCGCGCTCGGCATCGATCTCAGCGGTGCCCGTCCAGCCAGAGCTTGAGCCGGTCGAGGAAGCCGAAGAACTTGCGCAGATCGGCCTCCGACCAGTCGGTGAAGGCGCCCGCGAGGCCGGGCATCAGCGTCTCGATGGCCGCGCGATGGCACTTGAGGCCGGCCGGCGTGATGGTGAGCAGCTTGGACCGGCCATCGACGCCGTGATCCTTCTCCGCGAGCCAGCCGCGCGCCACCAGCTTCTGGACATTCTTGGTGACGCCGGGCTGGGGCTGTTGCAAAGCGCGAGCGATGCCGGTGACCGTCTTGGGCTCGCCCGGCCGGTGGCTGAAATGGTTGAGCAGGACAAACAGCGGCATCGGCAGCTCAAGCGGCCGAAGCACGCGGTTGGCCTCGGCCGTCGCCAGTTGCTCGACGATGCCGATCCAGTTGACGATTCGAAAGGGAAGCGGCGGCGCGGGATCGGTCACGCGGTGATGAAACTCGCAAGCGCCCGTCGCGGTGACGGGCCGGGGTCGCGAGCATAGCCCAGACGGAAGAACATCTGCAGTGTCCGATCCGCCGCCGTCGCGGTTTCGCGGCGCATCGCGGCCATGAGATCCGCCATCTCGGGATATTCCTGCAGGGTCTGGCTGTGCGGCTGGAGGGCGACGCCCAGCGACGTCGCCTGCAACTGGAGCCGCACATAGGCCCGGCCCACCGTGATCTGGCTCGCCCGATCGTTGGCGGCGCTGGTGAGCCAGCCGAAGGCGCGGGCCGAGGCATAGCCCGCCAGCGCATAGTCGCGGCCGCCCTGGAACGCCATGGTGCCTGGCGTCATCGCCTTCTCCGGGGTCATGACACCGGCATGGCGCAGCGCCCACATCATCGGCCCTTTCAGCGAAATGCCATCGCGGTGGCGCGCGATCTCGGCCGCGCCCACACGCACCACGTCGATGCTCTCCTTGTGGGTGCGCGGGAGGTTCATCTCGAGATCGCTGCCGGCAACGCCCAGCGCCCGGAGCCTGTCCACATGCGCGGGTTCATCGGCGATCGCGATCGCGAGACCGGCCGGCGGCGCGCCGCCCGACAGCGCGGCGCGATGCGCGGGATCGAGCGGGCGCGCCTCGAAGGCGGTCTTGACCGTGCGCCGGCGCGGTACCTCGGCGAACAGCGGATCGACCGCCAACCCGGGCACCCGGCGCAGCACAATTCGCGCGACCGGCCGACCATCGACCGACGTCGCGTCGAAGGCGCCGTCGGGAAACAGCGTCACCTCGCTTGCGAAGCCGTCGGCCGCCGCCGCCATCGCGAGAATCTCGAGAAAGCAGCCATGCCCGATCATGATCTGACGCGAATAGGGATCGGTCTGCGGCAGGAGCCGCGTGCGATCCACGTACAGCTGGATCGTGTCGGGTACGGATAGATCGACCGCCCAGGATTGGAGATTGTGCGGATTGGGCGCCAGCAGCGCCCAGGCGAGCGCGCGGCGACGCGGGTCCTTTTCCTGCGATGCCGGCCCGCTCCAGCCCTCGATCGCGACCGCCGGCATGGCATCGAGGCGCGGCAGCGCGAACGCCGTCCCGGCCGCGACTACCGCCCCACCCCCCAGCACCCGCAGAAACGATTTGCGCGACATCAACATGGCCCTCTCCGTTACATTCTCTGGAATGCAGATATATTCGTTGGAATATGTCTGTGCAAGCGGAATATATTCTCGGGAATGTTCACGATCCCGTGAGCCGGCCGGCGGGCGCCCTGCGGCGCTCACGATGATTTCGGGGCGGGAGCGCGCCGCGTCAGGTGAGCGCGACGTCGAGCAGCAGGCCGTGTTCGGCGGCGAGGTCGCAGCTCACGCGGGCATGAACGCGGCTCTGCTTGTCGAAGAACCGACCGGTGGCGCGGGTCGGGAAGACGCCCTCGTGCCAGATGCCGGGATGGATATAGATTCCGAAGGTTCCGTCTGAGGCGAGCGCCACGAAGCGCGCGGGATCGAGATCGTCGCCGGGCGGCGCCACCGGCACGACAAACGGCTGTCCATCCAGCGGCCAGAAGAGCTGGCCGCCATCGGGATGGTAGTTGCAGTGCCAGAGAAGCACGCGGTCCTGGCGCAGCGCGACACCGGGGCGGACCGCGGCGGGCGGTTCGCGAAAGCCGATGACATAGTGTCCGCCGACCGCCTCGTTGCGGCCGAACAGGCGATTGTCGCGCCACTCGCAGGCGAAGACGCCCTCGGTCGTGCCGCCCTCGTCGCCCGTGCCGGCATCGAGCGGGCGCCAGCCCTGGACCGGCCACGGCACGATCTCGATGCGGTGGGCGTGCGGATCGCGCACGATCTCGCCCAGTCCCCTCACCGTCTCCGGCGTCGCCGCGACTCGCGGCACGGCGAGCAGCCGCACGCCGTCAGGCACCTTCGGATCGAGATAGTCGAAGACCCGCGGCGCCGCGGTGCTCACGCGGCGCGCCCGAGGTCTTCGCCCGCCAGCGCGCGCTCGATCAGACGCACGACGTTGTCGCGGCCATAGAGCTTGATAAAGGCGCCCATGCGCGGGCCCTGGCTGCTGCCCAGCAGCACCTCATAGAGCGCGGCGAACCACGACCGCAGCTCTTCCTTGGCGAAGTGCCGCTTGCCCGCCTCGTAGACCTCGTTCTGGATCGTCTCGGCTGTCGCCTCCGGCGGGAGGGCGCGCAGCACCGCGGCGAGATCGTCGAGCGCCGCGCGCTCTGCGTCGCTGGGCAGGCGGAACTTCTTTCCGGCCTTCACGAAGTCCTGGTAGTAGGCGATTGCATTGCCCAACAGCCGGTCGAGATAGGGCGCGGTCTCCGCGCTGGCGCCTGGCACGTAGCGCCGCAGATAGCCCCACAGCACGTCCTTGCTCTCGGTGTTGGCCACGCCCGCAAGGTTCAGCAGCATGCCGAAGCCCAGCCCGGCGGCGCCGTTGGCGGGCGCGGTGCCGCCGTGGATATGCCAGGCGGGATTCTCCAGCGCGCGGGCCGGCTCCTCCGCCGGCAGCTTGTCGACCGCGGCGAGATAGTCGTCGACGGCGCGCGGGATCACATCGAAATAGAGCCGCTTGGCGCGACGCGGTTGCTGGAACATGTAGAGCGCCAACGATTCAGGCGGCGCGTAACGCAGCCATTCCTCGACCGAGAGTCCGTTGCCCCTGGACTTCGAGATCTTCTTGCCCTCATCGTCGAGGAAGAGCTCGTAGTTGAAGCCCTCGGGTGGGCGGCCGTCCAGCACCTTGACGATGCGCGCCGACAGCTCGGCCGAGGGGATCAGGTCCTTGCCATACATCTCGTAGTCGACGCCGAGCGCGAACCATCGGCCCGCCCAATCGGCCTTCCACTGGAGCTTCACGTTGCCGCCGGTCACCGGCGTCTCGACCAGCGCGCCGTCGGTGTCGCGATAGACGATCGTTCCCGCGCCGGCGTCGGTCTTCACCACCGGCACCTGCAGCACCCGGCCGGTGCGACGGCAGATCGGCAGGAAGATCGAGTAGGTGGCGCGACGCTCCTCGCCCAGGGTCGGCAGCATCAGCGCCTGGATCTCGTCGTAGTGCGCCAGCATCGCCCGCAGCATTGGATCGAAGCGGCCGGACCGGTACCACTCGGTCGCCGACTGGAACTCGTACTCGAAGCCGAAGGAGTCCAGGAACGCGCGCAGACGGGCATTGTTGGCCGCGCCGAAGCTCGGATGCTCGTTGCTGAACGGATCGGGGACCGAGGTGAGCGGCTTGCCGAGATGCGCCGCCAGCATCTCCTTGTTGGGCACGTTGTCCGGGACCTTGCGGAGCCCGTCCATGTCGTCCGAGAAACAGAAGAGTCGCGTCGGAACGTCGCTCAGCTGCGCGAATGCGCGGCGAACCATCGTGGTGCGCACCACTTCGCCGAAGGTGCCGATATGCGGCAAGCCCGAGGGTCCATAGCCGGTCTCGAACAGCACGTGGCCCTTGGATGGCGGCGCGCCCGCCAGTCGCTCGACAAGCTTGCGGGCCTCCTCGAAAGGCCAGGCCCGGGCGGCCGCGGCAAGAGCACGATTGTCAGTCATGCTTCCGGTCTAAGAGCGCCTTCAGGCGCCGTCAACGGACGCGCTTCAGGAACTCCTGCGCCTCGCGCGCGGCGCGCAGGCCGGACGCATAGGCCCCGCCGACCCGCGCTGCCCAGACCGGATCGGTCGCCTCGCCGGCGAAGAACACGCGATCATGGTGCGGACGCGCGAGCTGGCGGCGCTTGTCGACATGGCCCGGCAGGGCGGCCGAGTAGGCGCCGAGCGCGAGCGGATCCTGGCCCCAGCGCGTGACCTGCGCGCGCGCGAAGCCTGCCCGCACGCCCCCGCCATGGGTTTCCACGAGCGCGCCCAGCGCATGAGCGATCGCGGCCTGCGTGCCCTCGCGCTCCATCGCCTGGGCCGTGGCACCGCCCATGAACACAACGGCCATGTCGCGTCCGAAGGGCCGCAGCACCGCATCGAACGGCACGCCCGCTTTGGTGAGGCCGCTCGCGGTTTGCGACGGGGCGACATCCATCGGCCGGCGGTTGAAGGCGAGACCCACTTTGTTCAGCAGCCCCATCGGCACATGGCGGATCGCGTCCTGGCGCGCATCGGAGAGCGCTGGCGCGAAGCGCAGACTGCCCGCCGCCAGCACACCGGTCGAGACGGTGACGATCGCGGACCGGGCGCGCACCTCGCCTTGCGCGAGCTGGATCACGATCTCGGGACCCGTCGAATCGAGGCGAAGCGCGCGCGTGCCCAGTCGCACCGGCAGCCCCCCGCCCCAGCGGCGCACCAGCTCGCCCAGTCCTTCCTCGAAGGCGAATTGCGGCTCGTTCTCCGGTTGGCGCTGCCAGTCGCGCGCCGAGTGAATCTGAGGCTCGACGCCGGCATCGAGCGGACCCATCAGGGCGAGGGCGAGGCGCTCCAGCGGATCGTTCGCGAACACGGCGCGGCCGATCGCCATGTCGGGGACCTCTTTCAACACGCTCTCCAGCCGCCGTCCGACGTCGCGGCTGTACTTCTCGAACCGGGCGTAGTCCTCGCGCTCCAGCTCCTTGCCGTCGAGGTGGAGCGTGCCGGTCTCCTTGTCCTTCACCGGCTTGCCGCCGGCCTCCCGCACCATCGCCATCGCCGGATTGATCCGTCCGGCCTCGATCCATTGCGCCCCGAGATCGAACGGCAGGCCGAGCACGCTGCGGTCGGTGACGACGCGCCCGCCGATGCGGTCGCGCGCCTCCAGCACGACGACCCGCAGCCGCGCGGCGACCAGCGCCCGCGCGGCGGCGAGACCGGCCACACCCGCGCCCACGATCGCGACGTCGACATCGGCCGCCGCCGCCGGCCGTGCGATCGCAACCGCCGCGGCGCCCGCCAGAACCGTGCGACGGCCGGCCGCCATCGTCAGCCCTTCCAGGTGAAGGGGAAGAGCTGCTGACGCACGAAGCCTTCGGGCATGTAGTCGCCCAGCACGCCGTAGGTGCCCGGGAAGCGGCGGTCGGACTTCACCGCCGTGCCGAACAGGTGATCAAGAAAGGCGAAGTGGGCGGCGTAGTTGCGATCGATCGCCTCGCGCTCGGAGCTGTGGTGCCAGTGGTGGAAGTCCGGCGTCACCAACAGATACTTGAGCGGCGCACGATTGAAGAACTCGGGCAGGCGGACGTTGGCGTGATTGAACACCGCGTGGAAGCCCACGATCACGATGTAGGCGTCCATCGCCTCCTTGGCGAACCCCAGGACATGGAGCACGCCGAGGATCGCCACCCGGGTCGTCACCAGTTCGAAGAGATGCAGGCGCGAGCCCACCATCCAGTCCATGTGCTGCGCGCTGTGATGCACGGCATGGAAGCGCCAGAGGAATGGCACCTCGTGATAGGCGCGGTGCGTCCAGTACTGCACCAGGTCGGCAACCAGCAGCAGGAGCAGAAGCTGCGGCACGAACGGCAGGCCGCCCACCGCGGCACGCAGCGGCTCCCACACCGCCCAGCCGAGCAGGCGATGGATCGCGAAATTCACCACCAGAAGCGCGAGCCCGACCAGCAGATGGTTCACAATGAAATGCGTGAAGTCGGTCTGCCAGCCCGGCCTGAACACCGGTTGGTCGCGGCGCAACGGGATCAGCTTCTCGATCGCGATGAAGACGAGGCTCGAGCCCAGCAGGTCGAGGATGAACCAGTCCAGCCCGAGATAGGGCGTGTTGTCGGGGAAGTCGCCCACCGGCACGCGATGGCCACCCATGGCGGCGGCGAGCGCGATGAGGCCGAGCGCCATACCGTTCAGCCGGCGATTGCGCCCCCGCACGAGGTTGGCGATCGCGAGCCCGCCCGCCACCACCATGCCGAACAGCAGAACCTCCCGCAGGATCGCCGGATCGTACTGACGGCGCAGTTCGGGCGTCGTGAGATACTGCGGAAAATGGAAGGCGAGCACCGCCAGCACCGCGAGGATGCCGAGCGAGAACGCCACGATGCCGGTCGCCCGACCCCGGCCCGGCTCCAGCGGCCCGCTTTGGCGGAACACCGCGGTCAGACCGGCGAGACGCTCGCGCAAGCTCATGGGCGCGATTCTACCCGCAACCGTCGCTCGCTGCATCGACCAAGCCGCCCGTGCTATCCACGGCCATGCCTTCTGCTGCCTGGCCCGCCCTGATCGCGACCGCGCGCGGCGCGCTGTGGCGCGGCGTCGAGGGCGAGGTCGAGCGGCTCGCGCCGGGCGCCCTTGCCACGCGGCTGGCGGAGGCAACGCCGCTGATCTGTCACGCACGCGATACCGCCTTGAGGCTCGGTTTGTCGGATCTCGCGGGCCTCGACGTGTTGGAGCTGTTCGCGTTCGTGCGGCCGGCGCGATTTTGTGTGCCGACGCCGGTCGGTCTCGCCCGCGCGCTGGAGCTTGCCGAACCGCAGACGCCAGAGCAGGCGCTGGAGACGCTGCAAATCGCCGCGCAGACGCTGCTCGATGAACTTGAGGACATGGGCGCGCTCGTCTCGGCCGACACACGCGAGATCGCGCGCGCGATGGCGCGCGGCGGCTGGTCTTGGGGTGAAGCGGTGCTGGCGGCCTGGGGCCTCTCGCCGGGCGCCGGTAGCGGTGGCCGGCCGCGTCCGGGCGCCGGGCTCGATATCTGGCGCAGCCTGCCGGAATGGGAGGAGCCGCCGCCGCCCACACCGCCGGGCTCCCAGCCGATCGAACCACGCGACGCGCGGCTGCGCCTGGGACAACTTGTGGCGGCGGGGCCGGGCCTTGCCGAAGCGCGACCGAGCCAGGGCGACTTCGCCTCGGCGGTGACGCACGCCTTCCAGCCGCGCGAAGAAGAGGATCGGCCGCATGTCGTGCTGGTCGAGGCGGGCACCGGCGTCGGCAAGACACTGGGCTATGTGGCGCCCGCGAGCCTCTGGGCGGAGCGCAATGGCGCGCCGGTCTGGATCGCGACCTACACCCGCAACCTGCAGCGCCAGATCGACGGCGAGCTGGATCGGCTGTTCCGCGACAGTGCCGAGAAACGTCGGCGCGTGGTGATCCGCAAGGGGCGCGAAAACTATCTCTGTCTCCTGAACTACCAGGAGGCCGCGGGACGCGTGGCGCTCACGCCCAACAACGCGATCGGGCTCGGCCTGCTGGCGCGCTGGGCGCTGGCCAGCCGCGATGGCGACATGATGGGCGGCGATCTGCCGGCGTGGCTGCTTGATCTGGTGGGACGCGGCCGCATCGCCGGCCTCGCCGACCGGCGGGGCGAGTGCATCTATTCGGCCTGCGAGCACTACCGGAAGTGCTTTGTCGAGCGCACCGTGCGGCGCGCGCGCGAGGCCGACATCGTGATCGCCAATCATGCGCTGGTGATGGTGCAGGCCGCGATGGGCGGGCTCGACGACGCGACGCGGCCGACGCGCTACGTGTTCGACGAAGGCCATCACCTGTTCGATGCGGCCGACGGCGCGTTCGGCGCGCATCTGAGCGGCGTCGAGACGGCCGATCTCAGGCGCTGGATCCTGGGTGCCGAGGGGCGCCGCGGCAGTCGCGCGCGCGGCCTGGAGCGTCGCGTGGTCGATCTGCTGGGCGATGATGCCGAGGCGGTCGCGGCGCTACGCAAACTCCTGAATCTGGCCCAAGCGCTGCCCGGCGGCGGCTGGGCGGAGCGCGTGGGCGATGGCACCACGAGCGGGCCGGTCGAAACGTTTCTGGCGCTGGTCCGCCAGCAGGTGCTGGCGCGCGCGGCCGGTGAAGAACAGGGCTTCGGGCGCGAATGCGATATCCGGCCGTTGGCGCCCGGCGTCGGCGAGGCCGCGACCGAACTGGCGGCCGCGTTGCAGGCGATGCTGGCGCCGGTGCGCCAGCTGCGGCAGGCGCTGCGCCAGCGGCTGGAGAGCCGCGCCGACTCGCTCGACACCGGTCAACGCAATCGCATCGAAGGCATCGACCGGTCGCTCGCCAATCGCTGCGAGCGGACGCTGGAGGCCTGGATCGCCATGCTGCGCGGCCTCGCCGCCGACGCGGATCCCGCCTTCGTCGACTGGTTCGCGCTGGAGCGGATCGACGGGCGCGACGCCGATGTCGGCATGTACCGGCACTATCTCGATCCCGCCGAGCCGTTCGTGAACGCCGTCATCCGGCCCTCGCATGGCGCGGTGGTGACGTCGGCCAGCCTGCGCGATTCGCTGGGCGTTCCGGCGGCCGCCAACGATCAGGCGCCGGGCGATGCCGCGGGCTGGGCCGCGGCGGAGGCGCGGACCGGCTTGCGCCACCTCGAGGTGCCGGCCGTGCGCGCCGCGATGGCCTCGCCCTTCGACTATGTGGCGCATACGCGCGTGCTCGCGGTGCGCGACGTCGCGCGCGACGACGCCGAGCAAGTGGCGGCGGCCTATCGCGAATTGTTCCTCGCGGCGGAGGGCGGCGCGCTCGGTCTCTTCACGGCGATCGGCCGGTTGCGCGGTGTGCACCGCCGGATCGCGCCGGCGCTCGAGGCGGCCGCGATCCCGCTCTATGCCCAGCATGTCGGCGGAATGGATGCCGCGACCCTGGTCGATGTCTTCCGCGCCGAGGAGCGGTCCTGTCTGCTCGGAACCGACGCGGTGCGCGATGGCGTCAACGTGCCGGGTCGGTCGCTGCGGCTGATCGTGTTCGATCGCGTGCCGTGGCCGCGGCCCGACATCCTTCATCGCGCCCGCAAGACGGCGTGGCGCGCGCTGGGCGGCGGCGCCTCGTCGTATGACGACATGCTGGCGCGGCTGCGGCTGAAGCAGGCCTATGGACGGCTGGTCCGGCGCGCCGACGATCGCGGCGTCTTCGTGATGCTGGACTCGCGCCTGCCGACGCGGCTCGCCGGCGCCTTTCCGCCGGGGGTCGCGATCGAACGGGTCGGTCTCGCAGACGCTGTGGCGCAGGTCCGCGCGTTCCTGGGCGAGGGTTGAGCCTTACCAGTCGCCGCCAACGCCCTTCCGCACGGTCTCGAAGACCAGCTGGTGGCCACGCTCGTTGAAGTGCACGTCGCCGGCGATGAAATGGCCGCGGATCGTCTCTTCGGCCGCGCCGGTGAAAAACGGCGCGAAGCCATCGACGAAGCGCGCGCCCCGGCCGGCGGCCCAGTCACGCCAGTGACGCACCTGCACGCTGTCGCGGTCGCCGGCGGCGATGTTGTCGGGCCAAGGATAGACGACGAGCGTCAGGCGACAGCCCCACTCCCGGCACAGCGCCGCCAGCCGATCCATATTGCCGGTCGCGACTTCGAGCCCGCGCCGGCCCCACTTTTCCATCAGCTTCGGATCGTACGCCCAGCGGGCGCGGGCGCGACCTTGCGAGCGCGCGTAGGTGAAGAGCGAGCCGATCACCGCGTGCGCCACCAGCCGCGCCGAGCTGAAATGCGTCACCACGAACTGGCCGGCCTGGTACTTGAAGCGTGGCCAGCCGCCCCAGCTGCCGCTGCTGACGCGGCCGTCCGCGTCGACACTGTAGATGTTGGCGTCGTCGTCGATGTCGGACAGGTCGAGAAAGATCACGATCGAGCTTGGCCGCACGCCCAACCGCTCCGCCGCCGCGCGGATCTTCAGGTGATAGATCACCGGGCTGTAGGAGGCGACGCCCAGATTCCAGGCCTGGCCGCCGGCACGCTCCACATCGCAGGCGATCAGGCCGGGAAAGCTCGTTTCGAACGAGACGCCCAGCGCCTCGGTGAAGGAATCGCCAATCACGAAGACATGCCGGCCCGCCGGATCGGGCGCGCGCTCCGCGCAGGCGCCGGTGCGAAAGCCGAAGCGGTCGGCCCGCCAGGGATAGGAGATCGGTCCCCACACGCGCGTGCCCGTGCGGTCGGGGCGGATATCGTGGTCGTAGGGGGTGGTGATGTAGGCGTCGTCGTTGCCGCGTTCGGCCGCGATCCAGCCGGCCTTCAGATCGGCGAAGACGGTTGCGGTGACGACGAAGTCGAGAGCGAGCGTGATCGCGACGATGGTCAGCGTCTGGCCGACGAATCTCAGAACGCGCTTCATGCCTCTCCCGCCACGCCGCGACGAGGCGGCGCGCGGGCGATCATGTGGTGCCGCCGCGCGATGTCAAATCGCGCCGGCCGCCCACGCCACTTAGCGCGTGCGGTAGGAGTCGGAGATGTTCTTGAAGCCGCCAGTGGTCTTGTCGGCGATGTCCTTGATCTGGCCGGTGCTCTCGACCGATCGCTTCACGACATCGGGAACCTTGAAGCCCATGATCGTGTCGGGAACCTTGATGTCGATGCCGGATTGGGTGCCGGCATAGATCAGACCGACGACCGAAAGTTTGAGGGCCCAGCCCATCAACATGCGCATAGGAATCTCCCGCCTAAATCAGATGTTTATATTGTGAAACGCAGAAAAAGAATGAATTGGACGGATGATATTTGTGAAGTGCGCATTCACAAAGAAGCGGTTCGTATCAATTGTGTCTCTGACGCTGCAACTTTCGTCCCGCGACCACATGGGCCCGGACATGATCGGCCAGTTCGCACGCGGCCGGCCCGGCGTCGGGTCGGAGATAGAGATTGATGCGAAACGCAGGCAGCGTTGGCAGCCGGGTGGCGCGTCCCAGCACCGCGAAGCCACGCGGCACCGAGCGACGCAGCAGCGGTGCGACCGCGAGCCCGGCCTCAATCGCGGCATAGACCGGTTCCATTCGGCTGACCTCGCAGACCGCGCGCCAGTCACGGCGAGCGCGGGCCAGCGCCTCGATAGCGACTGGTCGGAAGACGCAAGTCTGCGCGCCGAGTGACACCGGCAGCGGATCGCGCCGATGGGCAGTGCCGCCGGCCCGTCCCACCCACACCAGCCGATCGGTGGCCAGCGCCTCGGCGCCAGCTGGCGTATCGCGCTCTGTGGTGAGCGCGACGTCGAGGTCGCCTCTGCGAACGGCCTCGGCGATCAGCCGCGAATCCTCGCAGACCAGCGACACCCGCACCGCGGGCCGTGCCGAGGCGAAGTCGCGCAGGATCGGCGGTGCGAAGCCCGCGATCAGATCGTAGGGCACGCCGAACCGCAGCTCCGCCTCGAACGGCGGCGTGCGCGTGGCGAGGCAGAGTTCGTCGTTCATCGCCACCAGCCGACGCGCCGGTCCCAGCAGCCGCTCGCCCTACGGTGACAGCGCGAGACCGCGGCCGTGGCGGCGAAACGGCCGGCAGCCCGGCGCGATCTCGAGCCGGCGGATCTGCTGGCTGATCGCGGCCTGGGACAGGCCGAGCGCCGACGCCGCCCGCCCGACGCCGCCCAGATCGACGACGGCGAGAAAGGCGCGGAGCGCGGCGATGTCGAGATTTCGGGTTGGCTGAATCTTCACGTTTGGCGAACGATATCTTGCAAAACATTCGATTTTCCGAAGATAACGCGCTGCGCATGCTCGCGCCATGAAGATCCCGTCCGGTCTCTGGGTTCCGCTGGTCACGCCGTTCCGCGACGGCGCGCTCGATCTCGCGAGCTACGAGGGGTTGGTCGACCACTATGTCCGGCTGGGCGTCGACGCGCTGTTCCCGCTCGGCACCACGGGCGAGGCGCCCACCCTCGATGACGACGAGAGCGAGGCCGTTCTGGCGGCGACCTTGCGGGCGGCCGCCGGCCGCGTGCCGGTCTTCGCGGGCGTCGGCGGCAATGCCACCGCGCGGGTGGTCCGCACCCTGCGCCGCCTGCAGCGCTACGATCACGCCGGCATCGTCTCGGTCTGCCCCTACTACAATCGGCCCGGCCAGGACGGCCTCGTGGCGCATTTCCGCGCGATCGCCGATGCGAGCGACCGGCCGGTCGCGATCTACAACATTCCCTATCGGACGAGCGTCAATCTCGCGAACGACACGCTGCTTGAGCTGGCGGGCTTGCCCGCGATCGCAGGTGTGAAGGACAGCAGCGGCAGCCTCGCCCAGTCGCTCGATCTGTTGCAGCGCCGGCCGGCGGACTTCACGGTCCTGACCGGCGAGGACGCGCTTTACTTCACGATGATGGCCCATGGCGCCGACGGCGGCATCCTGGCGTCGAGCCACATCGCGACCGCGCGGTTTATCGCGGTTCGCGACGCCTTCGCGCGCGACGATCTCGCGGCGGCACGCGCCGCCTGGGCACCGCTCGCCGACCTGGTGCCGCTCCTGTTCGCGGAGGCGAACCCCATGCCGCTGAAGCACTGCCTGTGGCGGCAGGGGTTGATCGCGTCACCCGAATGCCGGTTGCCGCTCACGCGCGTGTCGGACGGACTTACCGCCCGTCTCGACACCGCGCTGGACAGACTCTAGCCGCGCGCCTTCAGGAGATCGCGGATCTCGCCCAGCAGTTCCTGTTCGCGTGTCGGCTTGGGCGGGGCCGGCGGCGCGGCGGGTGCTGCGGACTTGGCCAGCGCGCGATTCATGGCGCGTACCACCATGAACAGCACAAAGGCCACGATCACGAAGTTCACCGAGATGGTGATGAACTGACCGTAGCCCAGCGTCGCGCCGGCCTTCTTGGCGGCGTCGTAGGTCGAAGCCTTGCTGGCCTCCGTGGTGAGGCCGATGAAGTAGTTGGAGAAGTCGAGGCCGCCCAGGATGCGCCCGACGATCGGCATGAAGATGTCGCCGACCAGCGACTCCACGATCTTGCCGAACGCGGCGCCGATGATCACGCCGACCGCGAGATCGACGACGTTGCCGCGCAGGGCAAATTTTTTGAATTCCTCGAGAATCGCAGTCCCCCATCCCACGTCGCGTGGGACCCCGAGACTAGACCCTCAGCCGACCCGCATCCAGACCAGAAGCGCCGATACCGTGATCACCGAGATCGCGGTGGAGAGCAAGACGGCTGCGGTGTTCTCCTCGACCGAGATCTCGTACTGCTTGGCCAGCACGAAGGCATTGGCCGCCGTCGGCAGCGCCGCCATCAGGAGGCCGACCTTGCCCGCCACGCTGTCGAGCGGCACGAAGAAGGGGAGGATCAGAAAGGCGAGCAGCGGCTGCAGCAGGAGCTTGTTCAGCGTCACCAGCCCCGCCTCGGCGACACCGCTGCCGATCGCCTTGTCGGCGAGAAAGAGGCCGATCGCGAACAGCGCGCAGGGCGCAGCGGCGGCGCCCATCAGCTCGAAAAAGCGATCGATCGGTCCCGGCAACTTCAGCCCGATCCAGGACGCGGCCAGCCCCGCCAGGATCGAGAGCGGCAGCGGATTGCGCGCGACACCCGACAGCGCCTTGACGAAACCACGCCACGCCCCCTCGTCCGACGCTTCGCCCAGCTCGATCATCATGACGCCGATCACCATCGAGAAAACCGCGGTCACGATGACCGCCAACATCGCGGGCGGCAGGCCCTCGGCGCCGAACGCAGCGAGTGCGAGCGGCACGCCCATGTAGCCGACGTTGCCCCAGGCGGCGGCGAGGCCGTGCAGGTTCATCTCGGCGAGCCCGCCGCGCTTGACCAGCCGGTTCATCAGCATGCCGAAGCCGTAGCTCGCGACAAAAACGAGGCTGAACCCGGCGAGGAAACCGGCGTCGAACACGGATTGCACCGGCGTGCGCGCCAACGTGCCGAAGAACAGCACCGGAAGCGCGAAGTAGCTCACGAAAGCGTTCAGTGCGGCGGTCGATTCGGCGCCCAGAATCTTCAAACGCCCGGCGAGGTAGCCGGTCAAGATCATCGCGAAAATCGGGAAGGCGACAGTGAGGATGGCCTGCACGGGCCGGACCTTACGCAGGCCCCGCGCCCAGCGTCGAGACGGACTGTGGGGATATCGCCGAACTCATAAAGTACCTACTTAAGAAATTGACATAAACTACGAAAATGAAATAGAAATTAGGCCTGTCTGGAGGGTTAGGCGCGATGGCCGACCCCGGGGAGAAGACCCATGCGACTGTCATCCGTTCTCGCGGCCGCCGCGTTTGCGTTCGCCGCCTCCGCCCTGCCCGCCGCGGCGCAGACCGCACCGGCCGGCGCCCCGACCGCCAAGGCCAAGCAGGGCACCGTGGCTCATTGCAACAAGATGAAGGACGAGGCACGCAAGGCGCAGTGCCTGAAGCGCGTTGAAGCGTCGAGCAAGGCGGCGCCGACCGCGCGCGCCGGCAAGGGCGGCCAACCGCCACGCAAGCCCGAGGGCGCGCCCAAGACCGATTCCAGCGCGCAGGCAGTGCCGCCGGCCCCCGCGCCAGCGTCGAGCGGTGGCGTGAGCGTCCCGCCGCTGCCGCAACGCACGCTCTGATCCCGCCCGCGCGCCGTTGCAGGCGCGCATCCGGACGTGCAGTCTCGCCGCGTCCTGCGGAGGAGACCTGCCCATGCCGGCACATGCCGCCCATCTGATTTCGACCGACGATCTCGCCCGGCGCCTCGGCGCGCCGGCGTTGCGCGTGTTCGATTGCACGACCTATCTCAAGCCGCGCCCCGAGGGAGGCTATGCGGTGGAGACCGGTCTCGCCAACTACCGGACCGGCCATATCCCGGGCGCGGCCTATCTCGATTTGCACAACGACTTCTCGGTGCAGGGCACGCCGCTTCGCTTCACCCTGCCGCCGCTCGCCGATCTGGTTCAACGCTTCGCGGCGGCGGGCATCGGCCATGGCACGCAGGTCGTGCTCTACAGCCACGCATCACCGGTCTGGGCGACCCGCTTCTGGTGGATGCTGCGGGCGGTCGGTTTCGACGACGCGGCGGTCCTGGACGGCGGCCTCGACAAATGGAAGGCCGAGAACCGGCCGCTCGAGACCGAGGTGCGCCAGCATCCGGCGGCCACCCTGCAGCTGCGCGCGAGACCGGAGGTCTTCGTCGCCAAGGACGCCATGAAAGGTGCAATCGGCCGGGCCGACACGCTGACGCTGAACGCGCTCAGCCACGAACAACACAAGGGCACGGGCGGTGTCGCTTACGGCCGCGCCGGTCGCATCGCCGGCTCATCCTGCGTGCCGGCCGCGAGCCTGATGGGGCCTGACAAGGCGCTGAAGCCGATCGCCGAGCTGCGCGCGGAGTTCGAGGGCGTGGGCGCGACACCGGGCAAACGCACGCTGGTCTATTGCGGTGGCGGCATCGCGGCGACGCTCGATGCCTTCGTGCTGACGGCCGTGCTGGGCCACACCGATGTCGCGGTCTACGACAATTCCATGCAGGAATGGTCGAACGACCCGTCGCTGCCGATGGAACAGGGCTGAGGAGAGAGCGATGCTGGCCTACATGATCGTCGAGATCGATACCCGGGACGACGCGCTGATGGCGGAGTACCGCAAGCACGTGCCAGCCATCATCGCCAAGTTCGGCGGCAAGTATCTGGTGCGGGGCGGCACCACCGAAACCATCGAGGGCGGCTGGCAGCCCGCGCGCGTGGTGGTCCTCGAGTTCGCGGACATGGCAGCGGCGCGGCGCTTCTACCACAGCGATGAATACAAGCCGGTCCTGGCGCTGCGGCTGAAAGCCGGCCAGTCGCGCGGCATCCTGGTCGAGGGTCTCGCGGCGTCGTGAGCGGCGCGACCGAGGCGGCCACAAAGGGGGTCGCCACGCTCTACAACGCGGCGATGACGGCCTTCGTGCTGGGGCTGGTGAGCCGGCGCGGGGCGGCGACCGCCGCGGACTATGTCTTTCGCCATTTCCGCCGCCAGCATCTGGAGAAATTCAAACCGGGCCTCGACAAGCTCGGCATCGCGGGCGAACGCCACGCGCCGGCCTGCGCGCTCTACCACTATCACTCCAACGCGCTCGGTGGCGTGAAGACCGGCTACCTGCGCGAAAGCGACACGAAGGCGTGGGTGCGCTATCCGCCGCCGCGCTGGATCTGGAAGGGCACGGCGATCGCGGCCATTCCGCACGAGGTGAACGTCGCCATGCTGCATGGCTGGCACGGCCACAACGGTGTCTCGCTCGGCAATCCTCGGCTGGGGTTCGTTTGCACCGGCACGACGGTCGAGGGCGATCCGGGATTGGAGGGCTACTACATCGAGGAGGCTCGTCCGCTCGCCGAGGCGGAGCGCGTGCGCTTCTCGCGCGCCGAGCGCATGCCGCCGATCGACTGGCGCACTCAGCCCGCGCTCCCCGGCCGCGATTGGCCCGAGTTGCGCCGCCTGCGCACCTTGCGCGCCTACGCGGCAGAGTATCTGCGCACCCTATTGGTGGTGGCCGAGGAACTTCTCGGCAGCACGGCGGCGCAGACCGAGATCGGCCGCGCCTGCCGGCTCGTCGGACTTCAGCACCACGAGGAGACGGCGCGCACGCTCGACCTGCCCACCGATCTTGAGCGCGGCGATCGCGAGAGCGCGCTGCTGTTCGCGCGCTGGCTCGCGGCCATGCTCGAAGGCGCGGGCGAAGCGGCGGAGATCGCGGACCGCGGGGGTACGATCGAGGTGCGACTGGACGGCTGGAAACTCGGCGTGGGCCTCTCTCTCGCCGATCGCCGCGCGTCCTTTTCGGCCTGGAGCGAGCTCTGGATCGGCGCCGCCGCCGCACACGATCGATTTCTGACAGTCGCAACACGGCAGACTTACGATGGGGGTCGTCCGTCGGTCGCTTGGAACATCGTGCCGCGATGAGAGTTTCGGACGTCGTGACGTTTTGTCGAAGGCTGGAGACGATGGGCGTTCGACTGTGGCTGGACGGCGGCTGGGGCGTCGATGCCCTGCTCGGCGAGCAGACGCGAGAGCATGGCGATCTCGATATCGTCGTCGAGCAACGACACGTCGATCGCGTGCGCGACATGCTTGAGGCCGACGGCTTCCGCAACGTACCGCGGCCGGATACACGGCCATGCAATTTCGTTCTCGGCCACCCGGACGGACGCCTGATCGATTTCCACGTCGTCACATTCGACGCCGAGGGGAACGGGCTCTATGAGCCATCCTACACGTTTCCAGCGGCGGTCTTCACTGGCCAAGGTTCGATCGAGGGCTTCGACGTAAGGTGCCTGTCGGCGGCCCATCAGATTGCGCGCAACGGCTACGTCTGGCGCGACAGCGACCATGCCGACGTCCGCGCCCTGTGTGCCCGCTTCAACCTGCCCCTCCCCAGGCCCTCCTGATCGCGGAGAGATAGCCTTTCGGCAATGGATGGCCAGCAATCGTCTCACCAAGGTCGCCGAGCGCAATCCAGCGCTGCTCCAAATGCTCGTCACTCACCGCGCCCGCGCCTCCAATGAGTGTGCAGCGGTACGCGACGATCCGCACGAACCGGCCCGGCAGCACCTCGAATAGATGTTCGTCGACCCGCGCGCCGGCGCGGACGGTGAGCCCGGTCTCCTCGCGGACCTCGCGCTCGACCGTGGCGCGCTCATCCTCGCCGGGCTCGGGCCGGCCGCCCGGCAGGTCCCACTCACCGCGTTCATTGCGCAGCAGCAGCACGGCACCGTCCTGTAAGACGACGGCCTTGATGGAGAGAGGCGGCGGGTTCGTTGGGGTTGTCATTCTGCGCGCGCTGGATCCTTCGCTCCGCTCAGGATGACACCGAGCGAGTTCGCGGCCCAGCAGGAACCGCTCACGCGACTCCGTCCAAGTGGGCACAGGCGATTCGCGATGCCGCGTTCGTCGGCTTCCCCTGCGGCCTATTCCCGCCGGATCGGAACGACTCCAAGATCGCAATGAAAAAAGGCCGGGGATAGCTCCCCGGCCTTCGTTCGTTCGATCGGTGCGACCGGACTAGAAGTCCATGTCGCCGCCGCCCATGCCGCCGCCCGGAGGCATCGGCGGGCCCTTCTTCTCGGGCTTCTCGGCGACCATAGCTTCGGTCGTCACCAGCAGACCGGCCACCGAGGCAGCATCCTGCAGCGCGGTGCGCACGACCTTCACCGGGTCGATGATGCCCGACTTGATCATGTCCACGTACTCGCCCTTCTGGGCGTCGAACCCGAAGTTCGCGTCCTTCTGGTCGAGCATCTTGCCCGCCACGACGGCGCCGTCGAAGCCGGCGTTCTCGGCGATCTGGCGCACCGGCGCCTGAAGCGCACGACGCACGATCTCGACGCCGACCTTCTGGTCGTCGTTGCCGACGCGCAGCTTGTCGAGCGCCCGCAGCGCGTAGAGAAGCGCGCTGCCGCCGCCGGCGACCACGCCCTCTTCCACCGCCGCCTTGGTGGCGTGCATGGCGTCGTCAACCCGGTCCTTCTTCTCCTTGACCTCGACCTCGGTGGCGCCGCCGACCTTGATGATCGCCACGCCGCCGGCGAGCTTCGCCAGGCGCTCCTGAAGCTTCTCGCGGTCGTAGTCCGAGGTGGTCTCCTCGATCTGCGCGCGGATCTGGCCGCAGCGGGCCTGGAGGTCCGCCTTCTTGCCCGAGCCGTCGACGATCGTGGTGTTCTCCTTCTCGACGATGACCTTCTTGGCCTTGCCGAGCATGTCGAGCGTGACGTTCTCGAGCTTGATGCCGAGGTCCTCGGAGATCAGCTGACCACCGGTCAGGATCGCCATATCCTCCAGCATCGCCTTGCGGCGATCACCGAAGCCCGGCGCCTTCACGGCGGCGATCTTGAGGCCGCCGCGCAGCTTGTTCACGACCAGGGTCGCGAGCGCCTCGCCCTCGACGTCCTCGGCCACGATCAGCAGCGGCTTGCCCGACTGCACAACCGCCTCGAGGACCGGCAGCATCGCCTGCAAGCCCGAGAGCTTCTTCTCGAACAGCAGGATGTACGGCGAGTCGAGCTCGGCGATCATCTTGTCGGCGTTGGTGATGAAGTAGGGCGAGAGGTAGCCGCGGTCGAACTGCATACCCTCGACCACGTCCAGCTCGGTCTCGAGGCTCTTGGCCTCTTCCACCGTGATGACGCCCTCGTTGCCGACCTTCTTCATCGCCTCGGCGATCATCTTGCCGATCGACTTGTCGCCGTTGGCGGAGATGGTGCCGACCTGGGCGACTTCGTCCGAGCCGGTGATCTTCTTGGCGCGACCCTTGATGTCCTCGACCGCCGCCTCGACCGCCAGGTCGATGCCGCGCTTGAGGTCCATCGGGTTCATGCCGGCCGCGACCGACTTCACGCCCTCGCGCACGATCGCCTGGGCGAGCACGGTCGCCGTCGTCGTGCCGTCGCCGGCGATGTCATTGGTCTTCGAGGCCACTTCGCGCACCATCTGGGCGCCCATGTTCTCGAACTTGTCGCCGAGCTCGATCTCCTTGGCGACGGTGACGCCGTCCTTGGTGATGCGCGGGGCGCCGAAGCTCTTGTCGAGGACGACGTTGCGGCCCTTCGGACCCAGCGTCACCTTGACGGCGTTGGCGAGAATGTCGACACCGCGCAGCATGCGCTCGCGGGCGTCGCCGCTAAAGCGGACTTCCTTGGCTGCCATTTCAATTCCCTCTCAGTTTGTTGTGCGTGGATTGTTGGTGCGAAGGCCGATCAGGCGGCCTTCTTGAGGGCGGCGCCGCCCTCGATGATCCCCATGATGTCGCTTTCCTTCATGATCAGAAGGTCAACGCCATCGAGCTTGATCTCGGTGCCCGACCACTTGCCGAACAGGATGCGGTCACCCTTCTTCACGTCGAGCGGCACCAGATTGCCCTTCTCGTCGCGCGCGCCCGGGCCGACGGCGACGATCTCGCCTTCCATCGGCTTTTCCTTGGCGGTGTCGGGAATGATGATCCCGCCCTTGGTCTTGGCCTCTTCCTCAACGCGCTTGACGACCACCCGGTCATGCAGCGGACGGAACTTCATGTCGGTCCTCCTCAGTTGTTGCCACACCATCGCGGATCTTCGCCCGCGACAGAAAATTGCTGTTGGCACTCATCGAAAATGAGTGCCAACGCGCGCGGGGATGTAGGAGCGCGGCGGGAATGAGTCAAGTCACCGCGATGGGCCGCCGAACCTGGCAGCACTCCCCGCGCACGGCTGATAAGTCATTGATATAAAAAGAAAAACTTGATCTCCGCAACGTTCGGCTGGACCATCCATCTGCTTCGTCAGCGTTGAGGGAGTTTGATATGGATCGTCAGTTTCGTGTCCAGCTCGACCAGTATCGGATCACCACGGCCGAAATCCTCTACTGGATGCCCGATCACCAGCATGTACTGCAAAGCTACGTCTGGCAGGACCTCGACCTCGCCCCGCGATTCCCCGTGCTGACGCGCTTTCTCGATTTCTGGCAGCGCAGCCTCGACGGCAAGCTGCATCGGATTCGAGTCGCCCATGCCGGGCTGATCCAGCCGGCCGAGTATCGCTTCGCCGACATGCTGCAAACGGTCCACTGAGTGCAGTCAACACTCTCGTTGACTATCAACTGATTGGTTGTTAATTGGAGCGCATGCCGCGCTCCCTGTCTCCGCATGCCGTCGAGAATGCCGCCCCGTCTCCCGACGGGGTGCTGGACCGGGTGTTCTTTGCCCTGTCGGATCCAGTCCGCCGATCGATCCTCGAACGGCTGGGTGCCGGCGAGCGCCTGCTGGTCTCCGAATTGGCACGGCCTTTCGACATGTCGCTGCAGGCGGTGTCGCGGCACATTCAGATTCTCGTGCGCGCGGGCCTCGTCACGCAGGAACGCACCGGACGCATCGCGCGCTGCTCGCTTGCCGTCGGTCCGGTGTTCGAGGCGGCGGTCTGGCTCAACCGCTACAGCGCCTACTGGCAGGCCCAGTTCGATACGCTCAAGGGCTGGCTGGACCGGCCCGCCACCAAAGGAGGACGGACATGAACTACGCGTAAGGTGTCGCCCAGCTGAACGACTACCGCCAGCAGATCACCGCGCTGCGCGGCAAGATGCGCGGTATCCAGGCCGCGCTCGAACCCGCGCCGGTCAAGGTCTACGCCCTCGCCAACGGCGCGGGACCGGTGAAACTCTCGGCGCTCTTCGGCGATAAGTCGGAACTCGTCGTGGTGCACAACATGGGTGCTTCCTGCGCCTACTGCACACTGTGGGCCGACGGCTTCAACGGTCTCTACCCTCACCTCGCCGATCGCGCGGCGTTCTGCGTGGTGACGCCGGACTCGCCCGAGACCCAGGCCAAGTTCGCCGCGACCCGCGGCTGGCGCTTTCCGATGGCGAGCCACGCCGGCAGCGAGTTCGCGGCCGACATGGGCTATCGTGGCGCCAATGGTGGCTGGATGCCCGGCCTGTCGGTGTTCCAGCGGCGCGACGCGGAGGTCGTGCGCGTGAGCGATACCGGCATGGGCCCCTACGACGATTTCTGTGCGGCATGGCACATGTTCGACATGCTGCCCGGTGGTGCCGGCGACTGGCGTCCGCGTTTTTCCTATGGCGCGCGCTAAGGCGAAGTCCGGCGGCGGCGGGAAGAAGTCGCCGCCCGAGTTGATCGCGCGCTTCGACGCCGCGATCGCCCGCCATCCCGCGCTCGAGCGTCGCCAGATGTTCGGCTATCCCTGCGCCTTCCTGAACGGGCAGATGACCACCGGCTTGTTCCAGGATGGCATGATGCTGCGCCTCAGCGAGGCCGATCGCACGCGCGCCGCACGTGAGTTGGGCGCGACTCCCTTCGAGCCGATGAAGGGCCGGCCGATGCGTGAGTATGTGGCGTTGCCGAAAGAAGTGGTGGCCGATTCCGCGACGCTCGACGCCTGGCTCGACCGCGCCGTCGACTGGGTCCGCACGCTGCCCGCCAAATCGAACAAGCCAAAGAAGCCGGCCCCCGCGAAACGCACGGCACGCTGATCGGTTGCACACGACCGCGATCCCGGCCTACCGTCCGGTCAGGACCATCCAGGACCCGAGGATCGCACGACATGGCCAAGCAACCGACCGCTTCGTTTCCCGCCCAGACCGGCGCGCTCAAGTGGCGCTGCATCGGCCCCAGCCGCGGCGGCCGCGTGGTGGCGGTGGCGGGTGACCCCAACCAGCGCATGACGTTCTATTTCGGTGCCTGCGCCGGCGGCATCTGGAAGACGGTCGATGGCGGCGTCTACTGGCGCTGCGTCTCCGACGGATTCATGAACACGGCCGCGGTGGGCTCGATCGCCGTCGCGCGCTCGGACTCCAACGTGATCTATGCCGGCACAGGCGAGACCGCGATCCGGCTCGACGTGTCCTATGGCGATGGCATCTACAAATCGACCGACGCCGGCCTGACGTGGCGCCATGTCGGCCTGAAGGAGACGCGCTTCGTCGGCCGCGTCGTCATTCATCCGCAGGACCACGACACGGTCTATGCCGCGGCGCTGGGCGACGCTTTCGGTCCCAACGAGGCGCGCGGCGTCTATCGCTCGAAGGACGGCGGCAAGAGCTGGCAGAAGGTGCTCTATCGCGACGCCGACACCGGCTGCATCGACCTCACGATGGATCCCAACAACCCGCGCATCCTCTATGCCTCGATGTGGCAGGCGCGTCGCAGCTTCTGGAACCTGTCGAGCGGCGGACCGGGCAGCGGCCTGTTCCGCTCGACCGACGGCGGCGACAGCTGGGAGGAGATCACCCGCAAGCCCGGCTTGCCCGACGGCATGCTGGGCAAGATCGGCGTCACCGCCTCGCCCGCGCGCGCGGGCCGCGTGTGGGCGCTGATCGAGGCGCAGGGCGACAAGACCGGCCTCTACCGCTCCGACGACGGCGGCGCGCGCTGGACGCAGGTGAGCCAGCATCGCGACCTGATGCACCGGCCCTGGTACTACACCCACGTCTTCGCCGACACGCGCGATCCCGACACGGTGTTCGTCACCAACCTGCAGATGTGGAAGTCGACCGACGGCGGCGCCTCGTTCAGCGAGATCACCACGCCGCACGGCGACAACCACGATCTTTGGATCGACCCCGTTGATTCGGATCGCATGATCGAGGGCAATGACGGCGGCGCCAACGTCTCCTTCAATGGCGGCGCCAGCTGGTCGACGATCTACAATCAGAAGACCGCGCAGTTCTACCGCCTCGATATCGACAACCAGTATCCCTACCGCGTCTATGGCACGCAGCAGGACAACACCTCGATCTCGGTGCCGAGCGCCTCGGAATGGGGTGTGATCACGCTGGCCGACTGCACCTATCCCGGCACCGGCGAGAGCGGCTTCATCGCCGTCCATCCCAAGGATCACAACGTCGTCTATGTCGGCGCCATCGGCTCGAGCCCGGGCGGCGCGGGCGCGCTGCAGCGCTACGACCACCGCACCCGCCAGATGCAGCTGGTGAATGTGTGGCCCGAGGAATCGACCGGCGTCGCGCCGAAGGACCTGAAGTACCGCTTCGCCTGGACCTTCCCCATCGTGTTCTCGCCGCACGACGACAACACGATCTATGTCGGCGGCAACTGCGTGTTCCGCACCCGCGACGAGGGCATGAGCTGGCAGGCGATCTCGGGCGATCTCAGCCTCAACGATCGCGCCCGCCAGGGCCACTCGGGCGGTCCGATCACGCGCGAGAGCGCCGGCGCCGAGGTCCACGCGACCTGCGCCTGCGTGGTCGAGTCGCCGCATCGCAAGGGCGAGATCTGGGCCTCGACCGACGACGGTCTGGTCCACGTCACGCGCGACGACGGCAAGACCTGGAAGGACGTGACGCCCAAGGGCATGCCCGAACTCGCCTATGTCGGCTGCGTCGAGCTCTCGACGCACGACAAGGACACGATCTATGTCGCGGCGACCCGCTACAAGCTCGCCGACTACAAGCCCTACCTGTTCCGCTCGACCGATGGCGGTCGCAGCTGGAAGTCGATCAACGGCGATCTGCCCAAGGGCGAGATCAGTCGCGTCGTGCGCGCCGATCCGGTGCGCAAGGGGCTGCTCTATGTCGGCACCGAGACCGGCATCTTCACCAGCCTCGATGACGGCGCCACCTGGCACCGCATGGGCGGCGGCCTGCCGGTCGTGCCGGTCTATGACCTGAAGCTTAAGGGTTCGGACCTGGTGGCGGCGACGCACGGCCGCTCGTTCTGGGTCCTTGACGACGTGACCCCGCTGCGCGGTCTCGCCGACGGGCGGCGCGGCAATCGCCTCTTCGCGCCGCGCACCGCGATCCGCACGCGGCTCGCCTGGAGCGCCGGCGCCAATGTGCGCTCGGGCATCAACTACGGGCCGGCGTTCGGCATCGACGGCAGCACCGTCATGGTCGACCGGCCGGACGGCACGCGGGTCCGCGAACACCTGAACGTGGGCGAGAACCCGCCCGCCGGCGCGCTGGTCTATTACTGGCTGGCCGAAGAGGCCAAGGGGGCTGTCACGCTCACGTTCCGCGACTCCACGGGACGCAAGATCACGAGCTTCGCAAGCGACGCCAAGGACGCGCCACCGCATCGCAAGCCCGGCACCAAGGCCGGCCTCAACCGCTTCGTCTGGGATCTCAAGTACCCCGGCCCGACCAAGCCCGACGCCACGCTGGCGCCGGCACGGCCCAAGCCGCTCGCGACCGATCCGGAGAATCCGGCCGGCCCGGTCGTCGTGCCCGGCGCCTACAGCGTCGAACTCTCGGTCGGCGGCAAGGCGATGGAGGCAAGCTTCGACGTCGCGAAGGACCCGCGGGTCGGCACCGCGCAGGCAGCGTTCGTCGCGCAGTTCGCGCTGCATCGCAAGCTGTTGGCATCGCTGTCGTCGGTCAACGAGGCGACCAACCGGCTGCGCGCCATGAAGAAGCAGCTGGGCGCTGTCGCCGAGCGCGCCGGCAAGGGCGAGAAGGCGTTCGCGAGCCGCGCCAAGGCGCTGGCCGGCAAGCTCTCGGACATCGAGCGCGTGCTGGTCGATCCCGAACGCAAGTCGGCCCGCGACGTGTTGCGCAATCCGGCCGGATTGAACGACACGCTGCTCGATCTGGTCGCGATGGCGACCATCGCCGACGCGGCGCCCACCACGCAGACCGAGGCGGTGTCGCGCGAGATCATGGCCAAGGTCGATGCCGAGGTGGCGAAGCTCGACGCGCTGGCGCGCGGCGACATCGCCAAGCTGAACGCGGCGATGGCCAAGGCACGGGTTGGCCATGTGACCGTCTAGGGGCTGGCGGATGTTGCGCCAGCCGCCCGGCTTCTGGGCGGTCTTCGTCACCGATCTGATCGTGCGGGCGGCCTACCAGATGGCCAAGAGCCCGATCCTACCACTCTTGGCGGCGTCGCTCGGCGCCAACAAGATCGTGATCGGCACGATCGTGGGCGTCTCGACGCTGACCGGCACGGTGTTCAAGCCGCTGGTGGGCGGGCTGTCGGATCGCTGGGGCAGGCGCGTCTTCTTCTTTGTGGCGCTCTGCTGCTTCGCGGGCTTTCCGTTCCTCTACCAGTTCGTGACGACCCCGGATGAGCTTCTGTGGCTGCGCGTGTTGCATGGGTCGGCGACCGCGATCTTCGGGCCGGTGACGCTCGCGCTGGTGAGCGAGATGTCGCCGCATAACCGGGGCACACGGCTCGGCGTCTTCGAGATGGCGCGCGGCGCGGGCCACCTGATCGCGCCGGCGATCGCGGGGCTGATGCTGGCCAACTGGAAATCGCCCGAGCTGGTGTTCACGGTGGTGGGGCTGGTGAGCTGCGCCGCCTTCGTGCCGGCCCTGTTCGTGAAGTTCGACGACAGCCGCCGCGAGGCGAAGGAACGTCCGACGCTGTGGCGTGAGCTGGCGAGCGGCGTGCGTCACGCCGCGAGCCGCGCCGAGCTGTGGTTCGTGGGCGCGCTCGAGTTCGCGATCTATGGCTCGATCTATTCACTGAAGGCGTTTCTGCCGATCTTCGCCCTCGACCAGGGCTACGGCGTCTGGGCGGCGGGGCTGTTCTTCACCCTGCAAGAGGCAGCGCACATGCTTGTGCGGCCGCTGGGCGGGCGACTGGGCGACCGCCGCGGCTACGTACCCACCATCGCCTTCGGCCTGATCGCCATTGGCGCCGCGCTGATCGCGCTGCCGCAGGCCCCGAATGCGGGCACGCTGCTCGCGCTGGCGGTGGTGGTCGGCATTGGCCAGGGTCTGACGTTCCCGTCGACGGTCGCACTGATCGGCAATCGCATCGCCTCGGCCCATGTCGGCCTTGGCCTCGGCTTCTATGGCGCGCTGCGCAATCTCGGCAAGGTGGCTGGCCCCATCCTTGTCGGCGTGCTGTTGCAGGTCTTCGCCGCCAAGCTGGTGTTTCCCGGCCTCGGCGCCGCGGCCCTCGCGGTCGCCGCGACCCTGCTGGTGATCACGCTCCAGTCGCGCGGCCGCGTTCAGGCGCCCTGACGGGCGGCTTCGTACTCGCGGGCCGTTCGCTCGACGAGTTCCGCCACCGACGGAACATCGGCGACACCCGACACCGCGTGGCCCGCGCTCCAGATGTCCTTCCAGCGCTTGGGGTTCGGCTTGTCGCGCTCGGCGGCGTTGATGTCCTTTGAAATGTCGATCGCGCCGCGTTGCGGCAGGTTGGCGGGATCGAGGCCCGCCGCCTCGATCGAAGGCCGCAGCATGTTGGTCTCGAGTCCGGTGAAAGCGCGGGTGAGCTGCACGTCGTCGAGCCGGCTCTTCACCAGCATGTCCTTGTAGCCGTCCTTGGCGAGGCTCTCGCGCGTGGCGATGAAGCGCGTGCCCATGTAGGCGAGGTCGCAGCCCAGCACCTCGGCCGCGCGAATGGCGTGGCCGTCGGACATGCCGCCCGCCATCACCACGATCCCATCCCAGAAAGCGCGCACGGCACGGACGAAGGCGAAGGGATTGGCCCAGCCGGTCTGGCCGCCGGCGCCCGCCGTCAGCAGCACCAGCCCGTCGACGCCCGCCGCCACCGCCTTCTCGGCGTGGCGCACGGAGGCGACATCGGCCAGCACCAGACAGCCCGCGTCCTTCAACGGCTTCAGAACCGGCTCGGGCGATCCCACCGACGTGATGACCATCGGCATGCGTGCCGCGATCACGGCGGCGAGGTCGTCGGGCACGCGCGGGTTCGAGCGGTGCACGATCAGGTTGGGGCAGAGCGGCGCCGGCGCGCGACCCGTCGCGTCGGCGGCGCGTGCGAGATCGTCGTTCATGCCGGCGAGCCACTGCTTCAGCTCGTCCGGCGTGCGGCAGTTGGCGGTCGGAAAGGACCCGATCACGCCCGCGCGACAAGCGGCCGTGACCAGCGCCGGCCCCGACACCAGAAACATCGGGGCCGCGATCAGCGGCAGGCGAAGCCTCGCCCGCAGCTCGGGAGGAAGGCCCACCGCTCAGGCCGCGGCGGCGAGGCCCTCTTTCTCCGGGACGCGCTTCACCGCCGGACGCGCCTTCATGCGGGCATAGTGCGCGGCGACGTTGGCGGGCAGCGGCATCTTCATGCGGCCGGCGGCCCAGAACGAGACGTAGAAGAGCGCCGCATCGGCGATCGAGAACGAGCCGGTCAGGTACTCCTTGCCGGCCAGCGCCTTGTCCATCAGCGCAAGACCCTTCTCGAAGATCTCCTTGCCGCGCGCCTTCACCTTATCGTGGTCGGCTTCGGTGAAAGCGTAGTTGCCCGGGCGGAACATGCGCGAGAAGCCGTGCATGTGCATGGTGGACACGACGAAATCCATCGCCTCCAGCGCCCGCGCCTCGCCGTCGGCGTCGGCCGGCAGCAGCTTCTTGTCGGGGTTGGTCCGCGCCAGCCACACCGCGATCGCGGGGAACTCGGTCAGGACCGAGCCGTCGTCGCGCTGCAGCGTCGGCACCTTGGACTTCGGATTGAGCTTCACGAAATCGGGGCCGTACTGTTCCTGCTTGGCACCATCGATGCGCTGGGCCTCGAACGGCTTGCCAATTTCTTCCAGGATGACGTGGATACCGACCGAGCAGGCGCCCGGCATATAGTAGAGTTTCATCTGAGCCTCGTTGGAGCGGGTGGTGAACCGGAGAAGCGTAGAGCAGATCGCGCGCCGCCGGAAAGCCCCGCCGGTCCTCTTCTCGCACGGCAGAACGGAGCCTTCGCCATGACCGCCCCCTCGCTTCGCGCCCTTCTCACCCGCCCCGGACCCAAGGTCGGCACGTTCTTATTCGAGTTCGCGACGCCCGGCATCGGCCAGATCGTGAAGGCGGCTGGCGCCGACTTCGCGGTGCTCGACATGGAGCATACCGGCTTCGGTTTCGACACCGTGCGGGCGACGGTGAAGTCGCTCCAGGCGGCCGAGCTGCCCTGCGTCGTGCGCGTGCCCTCGCAGGCGCGCCATCACGTCTCGCGCGCGCTCGATGCCGGCGCGGACGGCGTCATGGTGCCCATCGTCTCCTCGGTCGATCAGGCCAAGGCGATCCTGCAGGCCGCCAAGTACTGGCCGCTCGGCACACGCGGTGTCGCGCTCGGCCTCGCGCACGAGCGCTACGCGCGACGCAGCGAGCCCCTGCTAAAGCGCTTTGCCGAGCAGAACGATCGCACCGTCGTCATCCTGCAGATCGAGGATGGGCGCGGCGCGGAGGCGGCCGACGCGATCGCGGCGTTGCCGGGCGTCGACATGCTGTGGCTTGGCCACAACGACCTCTCGGTCGCCCTCGACAAGCCGGGCGCCTTCGACGATCCGGCCTTCACCGCCGCCGAACAGGCGATGCTCGCGGCCTGCCGCAAACGGGGCAAGGCGGCGGGTCGGCTGGCGGTCGATGCCGCCGAGGCGAAGCGCTTCACCGGTATGGGCTACGACTTCGTGTCGATCTCGGGCGATGTCTGGTTGCTGCAATCCGCGCTCGCTGCCGGCATCGCCACCGTCAAGGGATGAGCCGCACCGGCACTTGCCGAAAACCACGAATGAAGTTCGAGTAGCTGCGCACCGGCGGCCCGGCGAGCTCGAACCGCAGATCGCGGGCGAGAATCTCCTCCCACAGGATGCGCAGCTGCAGCTCGGCGAGGCGATCGCCGACGCAGCGATGGATGCCGGCGCCGAAGGCGAGATGCTGGCGGGCCTTCGGCCGGTCGACGATGAAGCGGTCGGGCTCGGCAATCGCGCGCTCGCAGCGATTGCCCGAGATGTACCACATGACCACCTTGTCGCCGCGCCGCAGGGTCTTGCCCCCGAGCTCGAGATCGCGCGTCGCGGTGCGGCGCATATGGATCACCGAGGTGTGAAGGCGGATCATCTCGGGCACGAGACTCGCCACCAGCGCGGGGTTGGCCCGGAGCTTGCGGTCCTCATCGGGATTGGCCAGCAGCGCGAGCAGGCCGCCACTCATCGTGTGGCGCGTGGTGTCGTTGCCGCCCACGATCAGGAGCGCGAAGTTGCCGATGAACTCGCGGGTCGGCATGTTCCGAGTCGCCTCGCCATGCGCCAGCATCGACACCAGATCGAAGCGCGGCGGCTGATCGGCCCGCACCTTCCACAATTCCGTCATCGCGGCCGCCATCTGCCCCAGCTCGGCCATGCGCTGGGCGTTGGACTTCACCACCGCCTCGGGGTCCGCGACATTCGCGATCGCCACATCGGACCACCAGGTCAGCTTGCGCCGCTCGGCCTGCGGGAAGTCGAACAGGGTCGCCAGCATCATGGCGGTCAGCTCGCTCGACACCCGGTCAGCGAAGTCGAAGACGTCGCCCCGTGGCAGACCATCCAGGACCTGACGGGTGCGCTCACGGATCAGGCCCTCGAAGTTGGCCAGGTTCGAGGGCGCCACGATCGGCGCCACCGTGCGGCGCTGGGCGGTGTGGCGCGGCGGGTCCATGCGGATGAAGTTGGGCAGCTCCTCGCCCTGTGGCTGGTCCTGGATCTGGATGCCGCCCAACGTCGAGTCCGACGAGAACGCCGCGTGATCGAGCTCGACCGCCATGATGTCGGCGTAGCGCGTCACCGACCAGTATGGGCCATAGGCGCTGTCGGGGCAGAGATGCACGGGGTCTTCCGCCCGCAGACGCGCGAACAGAGGCGCCCATCGGTCGTCGCGGTAGAGCTCAGGTTTGCTGACGTCGATCGGTTCCAAACGGCCCTCCCTGAGAGCGCCATTCTGGCGGGCTTTCGCGGTGGACCAAGCCCGCCAAACCGCGCCGCGAAGTCAAGAACAATAGGGGTACAAACGCGCGATTTGGAGCGTTGACAGGCTGAGGCCTCGGGCGCAAATCGACGCCCCGCGACCGCACGTCGATCGCGCCCAAACACCCCCATGCCCCCCTCCGACCCGACCCCCACGGCGCCCGACGCTGCCCCGACTCCCGCCCCCCCGGCGGCGACGGCGGCCAGCAACGGGCACGCCAATGGCAACGGCCACCATGACCCGCACAAGGGTCCGCTGGCCCCGCTGGTGTTGGGCGCTCTCGGGATCGTGTTCGGCGACATCGGCACCAGCCCGCTCTACGCGGTCAGAGAGTCGTTCGGCCCCAACGCGAACCTGACCCCGACGCCCGAGCATGTGCTCGGAGTGCTCTCGATCATCTTCTGGTCGATCACGCTGATCGTCACCCTGAAATACATCGTCCTGGTGCTGCGTGCCGACAACAAGGGCGAAGGCGGCGTGCTGGCGCTGGCCTCGCTCGCGAGCCAAGGCATTCCACGCAACGCCCGGCGCTGGCGTCGGTCGGTCATGGTTCTGGCCGTCATCGGGCTCGCGCTCTTCTACGGCGACTCGATCGTCACCCCGGCGGTTTCCGTGCTCTCGGCGGTCGAGGGGCTTGAGGTAATCGAGCCCGGCCTCAAGCCGCTGGTCGTTCCGATCGCCCTGATCATTCTTGTCGGCCTCTTCTCGTTCCAGTCGCGCGGCACCGCGCGTGTGGGACGCCTGTTCGGGCCGGTGATGGTGGTGTGGTTCTTCGTGCTGGGGGTGCTGGGACTCTGGCAGATCGTGAAGCATCCCGGGGTGCTCGCGGCGCTGTCGCCGCACTACGCGCTCGACCTCATCCAGGACCGCGGCCTCGCCATGTTCCTGCCGCTGGGCGCGATGGTGCTCGCCGTGACCGGCGCCGAGGCGATCTATACGGACATGGGACATTTCGGCCGGCGGCCGATCCGGATCGCCTGGCTCGGCGTCTGCATGCCCGGCCTGATCCTGAACTATTTCGGCCAGGGCGCGTTGATCATCGCCGACCCCGAGGTGGCCTCGCAGGTCTTCTTCGAGCTGGTGCCAAAGGACGGCGTTATCTTTCTCGTCCTGCTCTCGACCGCCGCGACCGTGATCGCGTCGCAGGCGGTGATCTCCGGGGTCTTCTCGCTCACCCGGCAGGCGATCCAGCTCGGGTATCTGCCGCGCATGGATGTGCGCCACACGTCGGAGACCGAGATCGGACAGATCTACATTCCGCGCATGAATTGGCTGGTGATGGCCGGCGTCGTGGCGCTGGTCGTGGGTTTCGGCTCGTCCAGCAAGCTGGTGGGCGCCTACGGCCTCGCGGTGACCGGCGCGATGCTGGTCGATGCCGCGCTCGCGACGATCGTCGCCGTGCTGGTCTGGCGCTGGTCGTGGCCGGCCGCGGTGGCGACGTTTGGTCTGCTGGCGATCCCCGAAGCCTGCTACTTCATCGCCAACCTTCTCAAGATACCGGCCGGTGGCTGGCTGCCGCTGCTGGTGGCGGTGCTGGTGTTCTACACCGTCGCGACCTGGCGCCGCGGCCGGACGATCGTCGTGCGCGAGCTCTATGACGGCTCGCTGCCGCTGAAGCAGTTTCTGGACCACATGGAGCGGGCGCCTGATCGCGTCGCCGGCACGGCCGTTTTCCTCACCAACGATGCGACCTCGACGCCACCCGCCTTCCTGCACAACCTCAAGCACAACAAAGTGCTGCACGAGCGCATCATCATCCTGCAGGTCGACACGGTGGACGAGCCGCGCGTGCCGGCGGCCCGCCGCGTCGAGGTCGAACGCCTGGGCAAGGGCTTCTACACGGTGGTCGCGCGCTACGGCTTCATGGAGCAGCCCGACGTGCCGGCGGCGCTGCGCGCCTGTCGGCCGCACGGCATCGCCTACGACGAAATGGAAACGAGCTTCTTCCTCGGACGCGAGACGCTGGTCCCGGCGTCGCGCTCGGAGCTCGGGGTCTGGCGGCAAGCCTGGTTCATCTCGCTGTCGCACACCGCGTCGGCGACCAAGATCTTCTTCCGCATCCCGCCCAACCGGGCGATCGAACTCGGCAACCAGATCCAGGTGTAGGCGATGGTCGAAACGGTCTATGCGCGCGAGGACTTCCTCGGCGCCGATGAATACATCGCGGTCGTCCGCGCCTCCGGTCTGAATCGCCCGGTGGACGATCGCGGCCGCGTCGAGCGCATGCTGGCTCATGCCAACCTGATCCTGACGGCGCGCCAGGACGGAAAGTTGGTGGGCTTCGCGCGCTCGCTGACCGATTTCTGCTTCTGCTGCTACCTCTCCGACCTCGCGGTCGACCGCGCCTGCCAGGGGCAGGGCATCGGCAAGCACCTGATCGAGGAGACCCGCAAACAGGCGGGGGGCGCGCAAACCACCACGCTGCTGCTCTCCGCGCCCGGCGCCCTGAGCTTCTACCGCGCCATCCCGATGCCGCAGGCCGACAACTGCTTCCTGTATCGCCGCTCGGCGTAAGGGGCGGTCGGCCTCAGACGCCGGCCGCGACGTCGCCCACCACGCGCACCCGCACGCGCACCGAGTTGCCCGGCAGATAGGCGATCGGCATGTCCTCGGTCTCGATGGTCTGAAGCGTGGCGCGCGCCGCGCCCGCGGCCACCGCGCGATCGGCGGCAATGCCACGGGCCGCCTCGATCGCGTCGGCACGGCTCAAGTCGCGGAAAATCTGGTCGCATTCCCCGGAAACCTGCGCGATGGCGGCGCCCACGGCGTTGGCGCAGTCGCCGTGCGGCACATGGATCACCCGGCTGACACCCGGCAAGCGTTCCGGCACCAGAAACGCGCCGCCGCCGACCGCGATCAGAGCCACATCGCCCGCATCGGTCTTCATGCGATCAATCGCCTCCTCGGCGAGCCGCCCCGCCTCGGCGAAGACGCGCCGGCAGGTGGCGGCATCGAGGTGCGCCACGCGGCCGCGCTCGCCGAGCGTCAGCACGCCCGCCGCGATCGCGACATCGGTCGTTGTAAGCTGACCGCCCCCGAACGCGACGCCGTCGCGCAGCAGGCGGTAGCCGACCGACACCGGTCCGACCTTGAGCGGATCGAGCGAGACGTGGCTGCCGCCGCCCAGTCCGATCGACAGCAGATCGGGCATGCGAAAGAGCGTGCGCACGCCCCCCACCTGCACGACCGAATTGGCCTCGCGTGGGAAGCCGTGGCGCAACTGGCCGACATCGGTGGTGGTGCCGCCGACATCGATCACCATCGCGTCCTGGAGGCCCGAGAGATAGGCGGCGCCGCGCATGGAGTTGGTGGCGCCGGAGGCGAAGCTGTAGACCGGCAGCCGGCGGGCGAGCCCGGCCTCGGCGACGGTGCCGTCGTTCTGGGTGATGAAAAGCGGTGCGGCGATTCCGGAATCCGCTATCGCGCGCTCATAGGCGGCGATGGTGTCGCGAGCGAGGTCGGCCAGGGCCGCGTTCAACAACCCGGCATTCTCCCGCTCGAGCAGCCCGATGCGCCCAAGGTCTGACGAGCAGGTAATGGCGGCGTCTGGCAGTTCGGCCGCCACCAGTTCGGCCGCCCGCCGCTCGTGCGAGGAGTCGAGCGGCGAGAAGATCGCCGAGATCGCGACGGCGCGCAGGCCGAGCCGCTTCATCTCGCGCGCCGCTGCGATCACCGCGGCCTCGTCCAGCGGCATGAAGGGCCGCCCGTCGTACTCGTGGCCGCCCTCGACCATCCAGACACCGCCGCGCACCAGCGCCGCCAGATCTTCCGGCCAGTCACAGAATGGCGGCAACGAGGCCGACGCCGGCATGCCGAGCCGCAGTGCGGCCACACGCGTCATGTGCCGGCGTTGCACGACGGCGTTGATGAAATGCGTCGTGCCGATCATCACGCCATCGATGCGCTTGGCCTTGCCGGCGCCGTCTTTCAGGACGCCGGTCGAGGCCAGCCGCGCCAGCGCGTCGAGAATGCCGCCGGTCACATCCTCGCTGGTCGGTGCCTTGACCGCGCCCGCGACCTTGCCGTCCTCGATCAGGACGGCGTCGGTGTTGGTGCCGCCAACGTCGATGCCGATGCGTCTCATGACTGGAACACGCTGCGGAACTCGATGTCGTAGCCGAACGCGCGGGGGCCGACATGCTGCAGCCCCTTGGGCGTGAGGAACACCGGCGGGGGCGGCAGCGCGATCACCGTCACGCGCTGACCGTAGCGGATGGTCTCAGTGCCGACCGCCTCGCCCGACACGCTGTCGAGCACGCAAATGAGATCGGGCGACATGGCGACGGGCTGGCCGTCGAGCCAGGCCACGATCCACTCGTTCTGGAAGGCGATTTCCATCGCCGCACCGCGCCACGTGTCCATGCCGTCGAAGCGGGTGCGGCCGCGCAGGAAGCCTTCCGTGGCGCGACGCTCGACATCGACCACCTTGCCGCGGAACAGCAGCTTGCCCGGCTCGACGGCGAGGATGGCGGCGATCGGATCCTCATGCCGGCGCTGCGCCTCGCGCACCGCGCGGCCGATAGCAATCGCCTTGGTGGTCGTGCCGTGGATGCCCCAGCGCTTGACCTCCGCGCCGGTGCGCGGCGCCTTGCAGGTCGAAGCGATGGAGCCGTACTCGACGCAGATCTTGCGGCTCACGCGTTCCATCCACTTCCAGGTCGGAACGCTCTCCACCACCGACTCAAGACCGCGCACATCCACCGTGGTAAGCGGGCAAGGCTGCAGATCGCCAACCGCGACGGAGGTCATCTGCGCCTCGGGGTAGGCGCGGCCCATCATGTCGGAATCGATTACCGGGCGATCGAGATGGGCCGCTGCCATCAGCGGCTGGATCGAGTTTCCGCCACCGATCTCGAGCGCCATGATGCCGGCGAAGCGGTGGCCGGTGTGGCGCTCCATCAGCGAGACCGCGCGGGCGATGGTGCGGCTGTCGGTGAGCCGCTCCTGCCCCACCAGCGGCGCACCCATGTTCGATACGGCGGCGACCCAGTCATCGTCGGCCAGATCGTGCGGCGACATCAGGCGCACGCGATGGCCTTCGCGATAGAGTGCGCGCATGTTGAGGAGCCCGAGATAGGGGCTGCCGCCACCGCCCGTGCCGAGAACCCAGGCGCCGACCGCCAGCGCCTCGATGTCGTCGAGCGTGATCTCCCGCAACGCCATGTGTCAAACTCCCCTTGCGCGCCCCAACCTAGCATCGCTTGAGCGAGCGAGGGAACGACGCGGTGACGGACCGGCTGATCCGTATCGCCGCGCTGTGCGGAAGCCTGCGCACGGCCTCCTTCGATCCCTTGACGGTGGCCGCGGTCGCGACGAGGTCGCGGCTGTCTCCGAACAGCGCGTCCCAGCGCGAGGGCGCGACCTCCGAAGCGGTGGTCATCGCATTCGCGACTCGCATGGCGCCCTCCGGACCGCTGGGAGATACCTTGGGGCGATCCGGCGGGCGGCGCCTTGATCTGGATTAGCCAATTGGTACTGCGGGCGAGAGCACGCGCTCCCGCCGCAGGCCGAGCCCGATCGCACGGGCCGGCAGACGACGCAGCCATGGCACAGCCGCGGTCACACGCATCGGCCAAGGCGCGCGGAGCGACCCACCGGACAGTGCAGGCGCAATGACGCGGTCCTGGATCGCGACCTGAAGGGCCTGGGTCGCGCGGGTTGGAAGACTACGCCGCGCCTGGATCGCGGCCAGGTCGGCGTCGCTCACATGGCCTTCGCGCAACGGCACCGCCAGTCGATTGCCGGCGGCGACGGCGTCCTGGATGGCGAGATTGATGCCGATACCGCCCACCGGCGACATGGTGTGCGCGGCGTCGCCAATGCACAGAACCCCGGGCTTCCACCACAGCTCCAACCGCTCGACCCCGACCGTCAGCAGCTTGAGATCGTCGACCGAACCCAATCCCTGCACCCGATCGGCAAGCCAGGGCGCGAGCTCGGCCACAAGGAGCCGGATGGCCTCGATCCCCTGCGCCTTCGCCCGGGTCGCCCCGCCCTTGGGGACCACGTAGCCCAGTTGCCATTGGTCGCCGCGGTTGATGGCGATGAACACCCGACCGGAATCGAACCGGCCCATCACGGAGGAAGGATCTTCGGGGCGCCGGGGCAGCGAGAACCACAGCACGTCCATGGGCGCACCAAGCGCGGTGGCCGCGAGTCCGGCGGCACCGCGAACGGTCGAATGCCGACCGTCGCAGCCGACTACCAGGTCGGCACGAACCTCGCACGCCGCACCATCCACGATCGCACGCACACCCACACAGCGACCCCGCTCCTGGATCAATCCGATCGCTTCGGCGCGCCGGCGCAGCACAAAGCCCGGCCAACGCGCCGCCTGGCGTGCCAGGAAATCGAGAAAGTCCCACTGCGGCATGAAGGCAATGTAGGGGCACTGCACCGGCAAGTGGCGGAAGTCGGCGAGCCATAGCCGTTCTTCGCCGAACTGCAGCTCCATGCGGTCGACCTTTTGGTGCGGCAGCTTCAGGAACTCGTCGAGCAGACCGAGCTCGTGCATCAACTCAAGCGTCGAGGGATGGATCGTGTCGCCGCGGAAGTCGCGCAGGAAGTCGCCGTGCTTCTCCAGGACGACCACCGAAACGCCGCCCCGCGCCAGCAGATGGGCCAGCATCAGACCGGCCGGACCGCCGCCCACAATGCAACATTGCGTGCGGATCGTCGTGGCGGCCATGCCCGCTACTCCAGCAACTCGCGCAGCACAGCCCCGGTCGCGGTGATGGCGAGCAAGGTCGGCAGGCCCAAGGCGGCGCGCACGGCGTCCTTGGTGGCCGGCGTGTAGCTCATGCAATCCATGGCCACGAGGTCGGGTTTGGTGGCACCGAGGCGCGTCGCCGCGCGTGTCGCCTCGTCTGGGTCGGCGCTGGGCAACAATGCCTCGACCGAGACCTCGACGCCCGGTCGTGCCCATTTGGCGGCGAGTTTCTCCGCCTGCTCGGGCAGCGGCACCAGCAAACCGAGCCGGCCGCGCGGCAGCAGGCCGGTCGCCAGTCCGTTCAGCACGCGCGAGGGGAACAGGACGCCCGCGTCACCGGACATCGGCGGGAACTCCCCGGTGCAGGCATAGACGATCGCCTCGCACCCGTCGGCGCGCAGCGCCGCCAGCGTCGCGGGCGATCGTTCGATGACAGCGCGCTTTGAGATCTTCACATCGCGACCACCGCGCAGGCGGGTATAGAGCGTGTCGGCTCCATCGACGGGCGGGCGCGCCGCAATGGCGGCGTCGTCGAGCCCGTCCAGCGCGCCACGCAACACGACGCGCGTGCCGGCCGGCGCGAAGGAAGCGAAGAGCGCCGCGATGTCCTCGCGGGGCGCCTGACCGATGGTGACGATACCGAGCGTGCCTGCCATAGCGCGATCCTAGAGTTTTTCCGACCCCGGTGAAATCCACCGGATTGGAAACCCGGCAACCGAGGCACCACGCGAGGGCGTGGCCTCCCGACCCGGGCACCAACGCGGCCGGGGGTGCCGGTTCAGCGCTCCAGCGTGACCGCGTCCTCGTCGGACCAGACGAGGCCGACGCGCTGGCCGGGATCGCGCGGCGCGCGGTCGCCGGCATGGGTCTCGCGTGCCAGCAGCAGCCGGCCATCATCGCCCCGCACGCGGTAGAGCGTGCTGCCGCCAAGGAAATTCGCGGTCTCGATCGCACCGGCGACCCGCCCCTCGCCCGGCGGTGCGAGCCGCACCCGCTCGGGGCGCAGCGCGCGCGGCGCGGCGCCCGGTTCGCTCTCCAGGAAATTGATCTCGCCGATGAAGTCGGCGACGAACCGGGTGCGCGGCCGGCCATAGATCTCGGCCGGCGTGCCGACCTGCTCGATGCGGCCGCGATCCATCACGGCGATGCGATCGCTCATCGCCAGCGCCTCTTCCTGGTCGTGGGTGACGAACACCAGCGTGACGCCCAGCCGGCGCTGCAGCTCCTTGAGCTCGAACTGCATCTGCTGGCGCAGCTTGCGGTCGAGCGCGCCCAGCGGCTCGTCGCAGAGCAGCACCCGCGGCTCGATCACCAGCGCACGGGCCAGCGCCACACGCTGCTGCTGGCCTCCCGAGAGTTGGGCGGGCCGCCGCGCCTCAAGGCCGGTCAGCGCGACCTGCGCCAGCGCCGCCTCGACGCGGCGAGCGATCTCGGGCTTGGGCAGCTCGCGCATGCGCAGCCCGAACGCCACGTTCTCCGTCACCGTGCGGTGTGGAAAGAGCGCGTAGGACTGGAACACCATGCCCATGTCGCGGCGATGGACGGCGACATCGGTGATATCGGCGCCGCCAACGTGAATGCGCCCGGAGTCGGGCCGCTCGAAGCCCGCGATCATGCGCAAGGTTGTGGTCTTGCCGCAGCCCGATGGCCCCAGCAGGGCGAAGAACTCGCCCGCCGCGATCTCGAGCGAGACGTCATCGACGGCCACAACGCGGCCGTCGAAACGCTTGCTGACCCGCTCGAGCCGGATCGCGGCGGAACTCACCCCGGCGCGCTCAGTCGCGCAGGATGCGGGTCACCCGCGCGTCGATATCGTCCTTGCGCGCGTTGTACCACTTCCAGTCGGGCTGGATCAGCTGCGCCACCTTGGCCTCGGTATTGAACAGCTTGGCGTCGAACTTGGGATCGAGCTTCACCTTGCGGTTGGAGGGCGAGTACCAGACGCCCTCGGCCAGCAGCTTTTGCACGTCGGGTCGCAGCATGTAGTCGATGTAGGCGAAGGCGAGGTCCCTCACTTTCGAGCCCGGCGTCACGTTGAGCACCTGCTCCAGCGCCAGAACGCCCTCGGACGGAATGGCGAAGTCGACCGGTTGGTTCTGGCCATCGTAGCGGTAGATGCCGCTGTCGTGGATCACGCCCATCGACACCTCGCCAGCCAACAGCATCTTCTCCATCTGGCCGGTGAAATCCACGAGCTTGATCGGCTTCAGCTCGGCCATCGCCTTGAACGCCGCGTCGAGATCGTTCAGCCCCTTGCCGTAGACCTTGCCCAGCATCATGAGATGCGCCTGGCCGAGGCTGTTCACCGGAATGATGTAGCCGCCGCGCTGTCCCGCCAGCTTGGAATCGGCGAGCGCCTTCCACGATGTCGGCTTCGCCAGGCCCTTGTCGGTGCGGAAGCCGAGCCCGATCGCGGAGGTGAAGATCGACACGCCCACGATCTTGTCGCTGATGGCGTAGGGATAGATGTCGGCGATGTTCGGCACTTCGCGCGCGGTGATCTTGGCCATCACGAGGCCTTCATCGACCGCCTTCCACTGCTCGTTCGAGTTGGTGTGCAGCACGTCGTAGATCGGATCGCCCTTGGGGCTTGCCTGCAGCTTGGGCAGGAAGGGGAAGGCCTGGTCGGCCTGCACCGTGCATTTGAACTCCTTCTCGAAGGCCGGCAGGACCTGGCCCTTCATCATCTCGCCCCACTTGCCGCCCCAGGTGGTGATGCGGAGCGTGCGCGTCTGGGCGCGCAGCACGGCGGGCGCGCCGAGGGTCGCGGCGGCGGCGAGGCCGGCGGCGGTGCGAATCAGCGAACGACGGCGAAACGGAACGGTACGGGTCATCGGACTCTCCCCAGTTGGCTCAGAGTTTCACGTAGGCTTTCAGGCCGATCAGCTTTTCAAGAATCAGGACGACCGACAAGGCCATCAGGATCGAAACCGTCGAGGCGGCGGCGATCGCGCCATCGAGGTCGAATTTCATATAGTTGAACAGCACCACGGGCAGCGTTTCGCCATTCGGCTGGACGAGGAACAGCGAGACCGGGAACTGGTCGAACGACACGATGAAGGCGAAGACGCCGCCCGCGAAAACCCCCGGCCGGATCAGGGGCAGCGTGACCTCGAAGAACACCCGGATCGGCCCCGCGCCCAGCACCGCCGCCGCCTCCTCGATGCGGCGGTCGAAATTGTGCAGCACGGCCAACGTGGTGCGGATCACATAGGGCACCGCCACCAGCGTGTGTCCGATGATCAGGCCCCAGACCGGCCGGCCGAGCCCCGCCAGCAGGTACGACTGGAAAAGCGCCAGCCCGGTCAGGATCGCGGGCAGCATCAGCGGCGACATGAAGAACGCCGTGAGCCAGGCGCGGCCCGGCAAGTTGCCGCGGGCCAGCGCCAGCGCCGAGGCACCGCCGATCAGGATGCTGAGAACGAGCACGCACGCCGCGATCCAGAGCGAGAGCCACAGCGCGTTCATGAAATCGGCGCCGGAGAAGAACTTGTCGAACCACCGCCAGGTCACGCCCACCGGCGGGAAAGAAATGTAGGGCGTGGGATTGAGCGCGAACACCAGGATCACCGCGATCGGCGCCAGCAGGAACGCGACCAGCAGCGCGTTCACGGCAAGATAGACCGCCCGACCGGCGTCGAAGGGCGTGCGGTTGCGCGCGGCGCTCATGCGAGGTTCCCCTGCCCCGACAGCCGCGCGAGGATGCGGTTGTAGGCGACCACGATCGCGAGCGACACGGTGAGCAGGATGACGCCCAGCGCGCCGGCGAAGCCAGGATTGAAGCTGGTGCCGACTTGCTGGGCGATCAGCATGGGGAGCGTCAGCACGCTGGTTCCCCCCATCAGCGACGGCGTGACATAGGCGCTGATCGACAGCGCGAAGACGAGCAACGAACCCGCCAGGATGCCCGGCACGCTGAGCGGCAGCGTGACCTCCAGGAAGGTTCGTGCCCGGCTGGCACCCAGGCTGCGCGCCGCCTGCTCCAGTCGCTCGTCGATGCGGCCGATCACACCGGTGAGCGTCAGCACCATGAACGGCACATAGATATGGACCAGCGCCACCACTGTGCCGAACTCGTTGTACATGAGCGGCAACGGCTTCTCGGTGAACCCCCACGAGATCAGGAGCGTGTTCACGACGCCCTTGTCCTGCAACAACGTCATCCAAGCGAAGGTGCGTACCACGATGCCGGTCAGCATGGGCGCGATCACCGCCATCAGCAGGAGCGCATGACCCAGCCGCGACTGCATGCGCGCCATCCAGTGCGCCAGCGGATAGCCGATCGCGAGCGCGATCGCCGTCGTGATGAGGCCGATGCGCAGCGTCGACAACAAGGCCTCGTGGAAGATGCCGGCGCTATCGTCGATGAAGCGCTGATAGTGGCGGAACGTCAGGACCGCGTTCGGGTTGCTGACCGGATTGTGCGAGAAGAACGACATCGTGGCCATCACCGCGAACGGCAGCACGAAGAAAAGCACAAACAGGAGCGCGGCAGGCGCGATCAGCCAGGCGACGGGCGTGGGGCGGGAGGCGATCACCTTGCGATGGTGACGCAGATCGGGGGCCGCGCGCAATGGCCGGCGTGGAAGGTCGCGCATCGGTGGCGGCGGCCCATGCTTCGCTCGCGGCCGAAGGACGGCGGCAGCGCCGTGTGGTATCGCCGAAGCCATGGGCGCGCGGGCGACACTCCTCCTGATGCTGATCGCGGTGACGTTCCTCAGCCAGTTCTACCGGGTCTCCAACTCGGTGATTGCGCCGGAGCTGTCGCGCGATCTGTCGCTCGACGCCGCCGAACTCGGCTGGGCCGGCAGTGCCTTCTTCTGGGCGCTGTTCGCCGCGCAAATCCCCGTCGGCATGTGATTCGACCGCTACGGCGCGCGGCGCACCGTGGCGGCGTTGAGCCTGGTCGCGGTGTTGGGCGCCGTCCTGATCGCGCGCGCGAGCGACGCCACCGACCTGATCGTGGGCCGCGCCGTGGTCGGGCTGGGCTGCGCGGCCTCATTCATGTCGGTCGTGTTCCTGTGCTCGCGCTGGTATCCGCCCAACCGGCTCGCGACGCCGCTGTCCTGGGTATTCGCGGGTTCCAATCTCGGCACGCTGTTCGGAGCCACGCCGCTGGCACTGATCGCCGCCAGCGTCGGCTGGCGCAACGGGTTTCTCGGGCTCGCCCTGGTCACGGTTCTGGTCGCCGTCGGCTTCCTCCTGCTGGTGCGCGATCGGCCGCCCGAGGCGCCGCCGCCACCGGCCCGCCGCGAAAGTCTTGGCGAGATCGTCGCGGGGCTGCTCGAGGTCTGGCGTACGCCGGGGCTCGGGCGCGTGCTCGCCATGCACTTCTTCGCCTACGCCACGCTCCTCTCCGTGCTCGGTATCTGGGCGGGCCCCTATCTTCATGCCGTGCACGGCCTCGACGCGGTGGCGCGCGGCAATGTCCTGCTCGCCATGGGGCTGGCGCAGATTCTCGGCATCCTCGCCTATGGCCCGATGGATCGGCTGCTGGGATCACGCAAGAAGGCGGTCGTGGGCGGTGCGACGCTCTCGATCACGACTCTCGTGGCCTTGAGTCTGATCCCACAGCCGCCGCTCTGGCTCGCCGCGGCGCTGTTGTCGCTGTTCTGCTTCGTCTGCGCCTTCGGCACGGTGATCGTGGCGCAAGGCCGCGCGCTCTTCCCCGACCGGCTGGCGGGACGCGGCGTCACGACGGTGAACATGGCGCAGTGCCTGGGCCTCGCCGTGCTACCAGCCGCGACCGGCTACATCGTGGGCGGCTTCGCGGCCGAACTGGCTTATCGCGTGGTCTTCGCGGCGCTGGCCGGCGGGCTTGCGCTCGGCCTGGTCTTCTACGCGCGCTCGCCGGACAAATCGCCGGCCTGAGGCGCGGGAGCGTCGGCTCAGCCGATCTCGATCTTCGCCTCGGTGCTCCAGCTCTTCTTGTCGTCGTCGGTCCAGGTGAGCTTCAGCGTGCCCGGCTCGTCGACCTTGAGATAGAAGGCGAGATAGGGATTGGCCGAGATCGCCGGCTCCATCGTGAGGTCGATCACCGGCTTGCCGTTGTAGGTCGCGGCGAAGCCGGCCACGATCTTGCGCGGCACCAGCTTGCCGTCGGCGTCGCGCCGCTGGCCGCTCTCCATCGGGTGGGTGATGAGGGTCTTCACCTCGATCACCTCGCCGCGCGCGGCCTTGGCGGGAACCCGGATGCGGGGCTTGATGTCGTCGGACATGGATGCCTCCCGTTCAGCCGCCGCAGCCGCCGATGGTCACCTTGACCTCTCGGCTCGCGATGAACACCTGGCCGTCGCTCGTCTCAGCCACCGCCCAGACCTTCTGTGTCGCGGCGAGCCGCATGCGCATCTGCACCTCGGCGCGGCCGGCGAGCGGCGAGAGCCGCCACGACGCCGCGCCCGGATCGGGATTGCCGTCAGCCGCAACATAGATCGCCTGGACATGGCTGCCCGCCGTTATGGGCGCGTCGACCGAGACGGTGATCGGCACGGCCAGGCCGTTCTCGGCGATTTCGGGCGCGCGGATCGCGAGCTTGCCCTCGACGGGCGCTCCCTTGACCTTGCCCAGCAGCCAGGCGCGGGCCTGCTCGGGCGAGGCGCGCAGCTCCCGCGGCGCCATCGCGAGCGCGATGGCGGCGAGGCCGCCCGCGCTCAGCGTGCGCCGTCCCAGGGAAACGGATGCGGTCATCGGACGCTCCCCCGCCTCAATGGCGGATGTTTGGGGCGGCAAGCTCCAGCCCCTCGTTCAGTTTTCTCAGATAAAGTTCCAACTCGCCATATTCAACGGCGTCGGGCGGCAATTCGTTGGCCCGGACCTGCACATTGCACCATTGCAGGCGTTTGCGGATGTCCCAGATCTGATTGAGGCTGGTCCGCCACAGCGGAAAATGGTCGAACTGGCCTTGGGTCGTGCCGAGATACTGCCCGCGCAGCCACTTGCCGGCGCTCTTCTCGTGGCAGTCGATGCAGGAAAAATTGAACTGCCCCAGCTTTGCCTTCGAAAGCGCGACGCCGCGCCGGAAGGCCGCGTCGGCGGCGGGATCCGACAGATCGACCGCGATCTTCTCGCCATTGCCGAGGCTGTGCAGCCAGATCGACATGTCGGTGTTGGCGTCGCTTTGCATCGGCCAGTCCGCGCCCGTCGTGGCGCGGGCGTGCCGGGTGATGAACTCCTCCGCGCCGAGGACCTTCTCCAGCCGCTTCTCCCAGCGCGGCATGGTCACGGCCCAGCGCCGGAACGCCGTCTTCGGATCGGCGTGGCACGACGCACACGCCTGACCATTGGGACCGGGCGCGCGGAACAGCGCCTCGCCGACCTCGATCCGGTCGACCGAGGGATTGACGAAAGGTTCGGCGGCGTCGCGATCCTCGACTGGTTCGGGCCGCTTGTCGGGATCGTTCAGCGCATCGGCGTCTTGAGCGTCTTCAGGAACGCGACCATGTCGCGGATCTCGCGGTCGTCGAAGAAGCTGTGCTTGCCCCAAGGCGGCATCACCGACTCGGGATTGTAGACACGCGGATCGAAGATGTAGTTGTAGAGCCACTGGTCCGTCCGCCCGGCCGTGCCGATCTCCGTCAGATCGACCCCGACATTGCCGGGCGACGGCGGCGTTCCCGGGCCCATCACATGGCAAACCATGCAGCCGCCGCCGCGCGTGCGATCGAAGGCGAGTGCGCGGCCGCGGGCGGCGTCGCCAGTGACGGTGCGCACCACGACCTCGCGACCCGCAGGCGGCGTGCGGTCGCGCCGGTTCAGCGCGTTGTAACCATCCCAGCTCGTCTGGTTCCAATTCCGGTAGCGCGCCCACGGCGCGGGCGCGGCGGAGCCCTCAAGAGCGAGCGGCGCTTGGGCAAAGGCGGTCATCGGCGCAACCGAGACTGCGCCCACGCCGATCGCCAGCACGGCGACAAGCCCGCAAATCACGCCCTCTCGACGCATGCGCGACATCACCCTCCGATCCGCCACTATAGCAACGCCCGCTCACGAAACATCGCACACCCTTGTCATCCTTCGCTTCGCTCCCGGCGACAAACGCGATAATCCCCCTACGCAGTGTATATTTAGAATATATACTGCCGTTGATCATGTGAAATAATAGCCTATGGTGCCGGCAATCGCCGCCTCAGCCAAATCATGTCTTGGTGAGGAGACAACGAATGCGCATCCGAACAGTCGCCCTACTGGCGGGGCTGGCCGTCGCTGCGGCCGCATCGCCGGCAACGGCGCAGGTCCCGCCGGTCGCAGCCAACGGTTGCCTGATGTGCCATGGCGTTCAGGGCCAGGGCGCGAACGGCATCCCGGCCATCATGCGGGTGCAGAGCCGTGCCGAGTTCACGACAACGATGAAGCTCTTCGCCGAGAACAAGAAGCCCGGCACCATCATGGGCCGCATCGCGCGCGGCTACACCGACGAAGACCTGGCCGAGCTCGCGGCCTGGTTCGGCAAGCCCTGAGACGGAGAGAGCCATGACCGCCAAGACCCCGACCGTCTCCCGCCGCCGCGCGCTGATCGGCGCCGCCGGCCTCGCCGTTCTCGGCGCTCCCGCCATCGCCCGTGCCCAGGCCACCGCCGGACGGCTGGTGATCGTGGGCGGCGGCTTCGCCGGTGCTACGGCGGCGCGCGCCTCGCGCGAGCGCTTCCCCAACGTGGCCGTGACCCTGATCGAGCCCGAAAGCTCGTTCGTCACCTGCCCCTACGGCAACCTCGTGCTGGCCGGCCGCGACGCCGATCTGTCGCGCGTCACCCATCGCTACGACAAGCTGCTGGCGCGCGGCGTGACCAAGATCTCGCAGAACGCGGCGTCGATCGATCCGGTGGCCAAGACGGTCCGCACGGCCGGTGGCCAGACCGTACCCTATGACAAGCTGATCGTGGCGCCGGGCATCGACATCAAGTGGAACGCCATCAAGGGCTACGACGAGGCCGCCTCGCGCGTCATGCCGCACGCCTGGAAACCGTCGCTGCAGCCGGTGACCGCGCTTAGCGAACGACTGAAGGCGATGCCGGATGGCGGCGTGTTCATCCTGTCGGCGCCCGCCAATCCCTTCCGCTGCCCGCCTGGCCCCTATGAGCGCGCCTCGATGGTGGCCGAGTATCTCAAGGCCAACAAGCCGCGCTCGAAGGTGTTGATCCTCGACGCCAAGGACGGTTTCTCCAAGCAGCCGCTGTTCCTCGCCGCCTGGAAGCAGCTCTATGGCGACATGGTCGAATGGGTCGGCTCCGACAAGGAAGGCCGCGTCGTCGCAGTCGATCCGGCGGCGATGACCGTCGAGACCGAGTTCGGCAAGAAGCACAAAGGCGACGTGATCAATATCGTGCCGCCGCAGCAGGCCGCCCGCATCGCCCGCGAGTCCGGCCTCACCGGCACCGGCGATTGGGCAGCGATCGACACCCGCACCTTCGAGAGCAAGGCCGTGCGCGATGTCTTCGTGATCGGCGACGCCAACGCCGCGCCGCCGATGCCCAAGTCGGGCTTCGTCGCCAACAGCACCGCGATCCGCGCCGCAACCGTGGCCGGCGCGCAGATGACGGGCGCCGCGATCCCCAAGGCGATCTACTTCAACACTTGCTACAGCCACGTCGGCAAGGACTACGGCATCTCGGTCGCGGGCGTGTATCGACCCAACGAAGATGGCAGCAAGATCGACGAGGCCCCCAACTCGGGCGGCATCTCCGCCCGCGAGGCCACGCCCGACATCCGCGCGGGCGAAGCGACCTACGCCGACGGCTGGTACCAGTCGATCACCAACTACATGTTCGGCTGATCCGGCGCGGCGCGCAGCGCGCGCCCCGCCACCTCTGTCGCCCTCAGGCGCAGCTGAAGGATCTTTCCGGGATCGGGAAAGACCCTTCGCTGTCGCTCAGGGTGACAGCGCGAGGGTCGCGGACGCCGCGCCCCACGGTCGCATCGTCGGAGCCCTACTCCGCCTTCATGCCGCGCTCGCGGATCAGCGTGCTCCAGCGCTTGTCCTCGCGCTCGATCAGCGCGGCGAGTTCGGCCGGGCTGGAGCTCGCGAGCTCGACGCCGCGCTCGGCGAAGCTCTTCTTCATGTCGGGGTCGGCGACGATCTTGGCGATCGCCGCGCCGAGCCGCCCGATGACGACCGCCGGCGTGCCCGCCGGCACGACCATGGCCTGCCAAAACACCGCGTCGAAATCCTTGAGCGGCGACACCTCGGCCACCGTCGGCAGGTCGGGGAAGGCTGGCGCGCGCTTGATGCTGGAGATCGCGATGGCGCGGGTGCGACCGCTCGAGATCAGCGGGCTCGCCTCGAGTGATGCCGAGAACATCATCTGGGCCTGGCCGCCAGCCAGATCCTGGGCCGCCTGCGCGCCGCCGCGATAGGGCACCACGGCATAGTCGAGACCGAGCCGCGCCTTGAACAGTTCGGCACACATGTGATTGACCGCGCCGATGCCCGACGTCGCCATGTTGAACTTGCCCGGATTGGCCTTCAGGTAGGCGATCAGCTCCGGCATGTCCTTGGGCGGGAACCCGGCCGTCACGTGCAGGATGAAGGGCGTCAGCGACATCATCGACACCGGCAGGAAGCTCTTGCGCGGGTCGTACTGCACATTGCCCTGCAGCGTCGGGTTGATCACCAGCGACGTGCCGGCAGCGTAGATCGTGTAGCCATCCGGCGCGGCCTTCGCCGCGAAGTTGGACGCCACGGTGGTGGCCGCCCCCGCCTTGTTGTCGACGATGAAGCTCTTGCCGAGGGCGCCCGTCAGCTTGTCGGCAAACGCGCGCGCCACAACATCGTTGAGGCCACCCGGCGGATAGGGAACCACCATGCTCACGGGTTTGCTCGGCCAGTCGGCCTGCGCGAGCGCGGGCGCACCGCCGGCGAGCGCAGCCGCGCCGGCCCCGACAGAGAAGTGCCTCCGGGTGATCATCGATTCTTCTCCCTAGCTGGTTTCTTGTGGTTCGCCGCCCTACGAGGTGCCGGTGTGTGTGTGCGGCGTCAAGGGGCGGGCCGAGACTTACTCGTTGCGCGCGGTCACTCCGGCTCGAAGGCCGGCAGCACGAGCCCTTCCTCGACCGGCTCGAACACCAGCCGGACCCGCAGGCCGACCGCCATCGCTTCGCGGGCGATGCCGCGCAGCGGGGCGTTGACGCGCAGTGTCGCGCCGCTCGGGCCTCCCGCGTCGAGATCGATCAGCGCCACGATCTCGGGGCCAGCCTTCTTGAAGAAGCCGTTGAAGGGGTGGTCGGTCACGGTCCAGCTGTGCACCGCGCCACCGCGCGCGACCTCGCGGAACTCGCTTTCCATCGAATGGCAATGCGGACAGACGGGGCGCGGATAATGCCGGGGCATTCCGCAGTTGGTGCAATGCTGGATCAGCAGGCGGCGTTCCTTCAAGCCGTCCCAGTAGGGCTGGCTCTCCCGGCTGGGCGTGGGCTTGGGCCGCTCGAAGGCGGGGGCGCTCATGCCGCCCTCGCCATGATCGCGAGCGCGCCGTCGCCCATGTCGCCGTAGCCGGTCACCAGCCCGACCTCCGCGCCAGCGACCTGCGCGCGGCCGGCCTGTCCCCGCAGCTGGCGCACCAGCTCGATCGCGTGATTGAGGCCGACGACATGGCCCTGGCTCAGGAGTCCACCGTGGGTGTTGAGCGGCAGCGCGCCTCCCAGCCCGATGCGGCCCTCCATCACGAAGGGGCCGGCCTCGCCCGGCTTGCAGAAGCCGAGATTCTCAAGCTGGTTGATGACGGTGAAGGTGAAGCAGTCGTAGATCTGCGCAAGATCCATGTCGGCGGGACCGACGCCCGCCATGGCGTAGGCGCGCGGCGCCGCGCGCACCAGGCCGAACTCCAGCAAGTCAGCTCGCTGGGCAATCGAGGCGGGCGAGTCCGGATGGCCCTCGGCCATGCCGAGGATCTGCACCACCGGCTGGCGGAGGTCGCGCGCGGCGTCGGTCGCGCTCACGACCAGCGCCGCGCCGCCATCGCTCTCGAGGCTGCAATCGAACAGCCGGAAAGGATCGGCGATCATCCGCGAGGCGTGGTGCTCCTCGACCGTGAGCTCCTTCGTCATCACGGCGTTGCCGTTCAGGATCGCGTGCCGGCGGATGGTGACGGCGATCTCGGCGAAGTGGCGCGGTGTCGTGCCATAGAGCGCCATGTGGCGGCGCGCACCGGGAGCGTAGAGCTGCGCCGGGGCGAAGACGCCCACGGGCGCCTCGAACTCGGCGGCGAGCGCGAATTGCGGAAACTGCTGCAGGCGGGTGCTCACGCGCGCGCCGGAATAGCCGGTGCGGCCGACCGAGATCAGCACGTGCCGGCAGACGCCACCGCTCACCGCGATCGTGGCCATCTGCAGCGCCGCGACCAGCGAGGCGCCGCCCATCGGCACGAAGGCCGAGAGCTTGAGGTCGGGCAGGCCGAGATTGGCGATGAAGTCCTCGGCGATGCCGCCGCCGGGAAAGTAGGGAACGATGCCGTCGATGTCGGCGGGCTTGAGGCCGGCGTCAGCGATGGCGGCGAGGCTCGCCTCCATTTGCAGCGCGAGGCCGCTCTTGGTCGTGCCCCGGCTATAGGCGGTCTCGCCGATCCCGGTGACGGCGGCTTTTCCGCGAAGCGGATGGGTCATTGCGGGCCTCCCTCGCGGCATCGTGCCCTTCCCTCCCTGAATCCGGAAGCGGTAAGGTTCGATCCGCGAACAACGAAGAAGAGAGAGGAAGCCCCGATGGCCGACAAGACCCTGCCGACCCTGTCGAGCGTCGAACTGCGCCGCCGCATCGGCAGCCGCGAGGTCTCACCGGTCGAAGTGCTGGAGGCCTGCCTGGAGCGGATCGAGGCGCTCAATCCGGCGGTCAACGCGGTCACCGCCACCTGCATCGCGCGGGCCCGCAAGGAAGCCAAGGCGGCAGAACGGGCGGTGCGGAGCGGCGAGCCGCTGGGGCCGCTGCACGGTCTGCCGGCCGGCATCAAGGATCTCGAGGAGACGCAGGGGCTTCTCACCACCTACGGCTCGCCGCTCTATCGCGACTTTGTGCCGGGCTGGGACAATGTGATGGTGGCGCGCGTGCGAGCAGCGGGTGCCATCGTCGTCGGCAAGACCAACGTGCCGGAGTTCGGCGCCGGCTCCAACAGCCGCAATCCGGTGTGGGGCGCCACAGGCAATCCGTTCAATCCGATGCTGAACGCGGGCGGCTCCTCGGGCGGCTCTGCGGCGGCGCTGGCGACCGACCTCTTGCCGGTCTGCACCGGCTCCGATACCGGCGGCTCACTGCGCAATCCCGCGGCCTACTGCGGCATCGTGGGTTTCCGCCCCTCCCCCGGCATGGTGGCGGTCGAGCGCCGCGCCATGGGCTGGACGCCGATCTCGGTGCTGGGCCCGATGGGCCGGTCGGTGGCCGACACCTGCCTCCTCTATTCGACGCAGGTCGGCCTGCACGACACCGATCCCCTGTCCTACCCGGTCGATGGCGACTCGCTCGCCGAGCCCTGGCCGGTCGATCTCGGGAACCTGCGCGTGGCCTGGACCGAGGATTTCGGCGGCGCGCCGGTCGAGAAGGGCATCCGCGCCACCATGCGCGCGAAGATGAAGGCGATGAAGTCGAACTTCGCGCGGCTCGATCGCGTCGAGATCGACTATGGCGAGGCGGATCGCTGCTTCGACGTGATCCGGGCGGTGAGCTTCCTGTCGCGCTACCGCGAACTCTACGAGACCAAGCGGCATCTGCTGGGACCCAACATCGTCGCCAACTACGAGATCGGCACCAAGTTGAGCCTCGCAGACTTCGCTTGGGCGCATGCCGAGCAGACGCGCATCTTCCGCAAGTTCCAGGAGCTCTATCGCGACTACGATCTGGTGCTGGGGCCAACCGTGGGCTTCTCGCCCTTCCCCTGGAAGCAGCTCTACATCGACGAGGTCGACGGCAAGAAGCTGCGCAACTACTACCACTGGATGGCGTCGGTCTACTTCGTGACGCTCGCCAGCAACCCCGCCGTCTCTCTTCCCTGCGGACTGGATCATCGCAAGATGCCGTTCGGCCTGCAGGTGATCGGCCGCTTCCGCGGCGACGGCGAGGTTCTGGGTGCCGCCCACGCGATGGAAATGGCGTTCGCCGGCAATCCCGAACTCGCGCGCCCGCGACCCAACCTCGCCAAGCTCGCCAAGCCGACACCGGCGCTGAAGTCGATCGTCACCCACCCGCCCAAGCTCGACGCGAAGATCGCGCGCGGCCCCGCCCCCGGCGCGCTCTGATCGACGCGCCATCAAGAATCCACGGTTCGGACAAACGCCCGACAAGCCCGGGCGCTTGACTGCGAACCGGACGCAGACCCCACCGGGGTGGCGTCCCTGGGAGGTTGGAAATGGGCATTGTGAAGGGCCTGGTCGCGGTCGGACTGCTCGCGGCGACGACGGCCTGTGTCGAAACCTACGATTCGGGATACTCCGGCTATTCCCCGAACTACTACCGTCCGACGCCGACGTACTACGCGCCGACGCCGACCTACTACGCGCCGCGGCCGACCTACTATGCACCCCAGCCGGTGGTCACGCAGACACGCTACGTGCCCGTGCCGGTTCCGGTCGCCCAGCCGGCGCCGCGACCCTATGGCTGGCGGGACCGCGACCGCGACGGCATCCCCGATCGCTGGGATCGCGACCGCAACAACGACGGCATTCCGGACAACCCGCGCTATCGCCGGCGCTGAGCCCGCGCCAGAGCCCTGATCTCCGCGTCGTGCTCGCCCAGCGCGGGTGCGGCGCGGCGGATCCGGGCCGGCGTGCCAGACAGCTTCAGCGCCGGGCCCAGGGTCTTGCGCCGGCCGGCGCGGCTATGCTCGACCTCGGCCACCATCCCGCGGGCGAGCGTCTGGGGATCGGCAAAGACTTCGTCGTGGTGCAGGACCGGCCCGGCCGGAATGCCAAGCTTCTCCAGCGCCGCCATCCAGTGCGCTGTCGGTCTCGCCCGCAACGGCGGTGTCAGGAGCGCGACCAACGCCTCATTGTTGGCCACACGGTCGGCGACCCGCGTGAAGCGCGGGTCCTTGGGCAGATCGGGCAGTCCGACCAGCGCGCAGAAGGCCACGAAGAACTTCTGGACGCTGGCACCGATGGTCATCCAGCCATCCGCCGTCTGGAAAACCTGATAGGGCGCGGAGCCGGGATGGGCCTGGCCCAGCCGTCGAGGCCGCTTGCCGGTCGCGAAGAAGTTGGCGGCCTCGTAGACGCCGAGCGACATGGTGGCTTCGAACAACGAGGTCTCGACCCACTGGCCCACGCCGCTGCGGGCGCGGGCCTGCAGCGCCGCCAGAACGCCGATCGCGAGATAGAGCCCAGAGCCGACATCGGAGATGGCGAGCGGAATGCGGTGCGGCGGCCCCTCGGCGGGGCCGGTCACCGACATTAGGCCCGACATGGCCTGCGCGATCAGGTCGTAGCCGCCGCGCTTGGCGTAGGGACCGGTTTGGCCGAAGCCCGAGATCGATCCCAGGATCAGACGCGGATTGAGCGCTTGCAGCGTCGCCCAGCCCAACCCTAGCCGATCGAGAACGCCGGGGCGGTAGTTCTCCAGCACGATATCGGCCTGGGCCGCGAGGCCGAGGAACACCTCGCGATCGGTCTCGGTCTTGAGATCGAGCACGATGCCGCGCTTGTTGCGGTTCCACAGCATGAACGGCGCCGACTCGCCTGCATGGTGCGGCGGTGACGCGCGCATCGGATCGCCCCCCGGCGCCTCGATCTTGATGACATCGGCGCCGAGATCGCCCAGCTGCATGGCGCAGAACGGACCGGACAGGTTGGTGGTGAGGTCGAGAACCAGCAGCCCGTCGAGCGCGGTCTGGGTCATCCGACGGCCTCGGCAACCGCCTCGAGGATGGCGGGCCACTGCGATGCGCCGAAGCGGTTGGCGACCAGCGTGCCATCGCGCACGACCAAGAAACGCGGCGTGCCGCGTTTCTCGGGAAGCTGCTCGAGGATGGCGGCGAGTTCGCCCGGCCAGTACCGCTCCTGATAGGCGTCGCGCAGGCGCGGCGTGTCGACCTCGATGTAGCCGACGCGCTTGTAGAGGGCCGACGCCTGCCAGTCCGCCTTGTGCTGGTTCTTCCACCGGGTGCAGGGCGGGCAATCCCAGCCGCCGACATAGATCACGCTCACCGCTGGCGCGGCACGCGCGGCCGAGACACCCGCCACCGCCGCCACGCCGGCCAACAGGACACCGCGACGATTCATCTGCGCCTCCTGCGCCATCCCGCTCTAGTCTAGGAGCCGATGTCCACCGCCCGCAACTCCGCCCCTCCCGCCGCCGGTGCGCCGCTCGAAGCCTGGTTCCGCCACGCCGAGCGACGCTTCCGCGCCGGGCGACTCGCCTACGGCCACGGCACGTCCAATGCGACCGACGAGGCGGCGTTCCTCGTCCTGGAGGCGCTTGGCCTGCCGATCCAGCGGCTCGATCCGTGGCTCGCGCTAAGGCCCAGCGCTCCGGAGCGGCGCAAGCTTGCCCGGCTGATCGAGGCGCGGGTCACCACGCGCCAGCCGCTGCCGTATCTGTTGGGGACGGCGTACCTGCACGGGATCCGCTTCCGGAGCGACCCGCGCGCCCTGGTGCCGCGCTCCTACCTTGCCGATCTTCTGGTCTCCGACGCGTTGCCCTTCGCGGACGGCGCAAAGGTGCGGCGCGTGCTCGATCTCTGCACCGGATCGGGCTGCCTCGCCGTGCTGGCGGCGCTGATCTTTCCGCGCGCCAAGATCGATGCGGTCGATCTCTCGGCCGACGCGCTGTCTCTCGCCCGCGAGAACGTAGCGCTGCATCGGCTGGGCGAGCGCATCGCGCTTCATCGCGGCGATCTCTTCGAACCGGTCGCGACGCGGCGCTACGATCTCATCCTGTGCAATCCGCCCTACGTCGATGCCGCCGGCATGGCGCGACTGCCGCCGGAGTACCGGCACGAACCGTTGCTGGGTCTCGCCTCCGGCGCCGACGGGCTCGACTTCACGCGGCGATTGCTCGCCGAGGCGCGCAATCGGCTGATGCCGGGCGGCGCCCTTCTCTGCGAGGTCGGCCGCGCCGGCACCACGCTGCAGACGGTGTTTCCGACCCTGCCCTTCCTGTGGCTCGACACGGCCAACAGTGAAGGCGAGGTCTTCTGGCTGCAGCGCGAGCAGATCGTGGCCGGGAACGCCTGAGGCGCCTCACACGTCGCCGAGACAGATCCCGAGCCCGCGGGCCGTGTGGACCAGCGTGCCCAACGGGTCGACCGCCCGCGAGCGGCCGACGATCTTGTCGAGCGGCACATCGATCACCTGGCGGTTCCACCACGCCACCATGCGGTCGTGCCGGCCCTCGGCCAGCAGATCGACCGCGCGTGTGCCGAGCGCGGCAGCCAGCAGGCGATCCTCGGCGGTCGGCGCCGCCCCGCGCTGCACATGCCCCAGCACGGTGGCCCGGACCTCAAAGCCGGTCGTCTTCGCGATGAGCGACGCGAGCCACTCGCCCACCCCGCGCGGTGGCGCGTCGCCGGTCGCGCCGGGCGCGTCGCTCTGGCCCGCGGCCTCGGCCACGACCACCAGCGCCGTCGTCCGACCCGCCGCACGGCCGCGCGCGATGTGGGCGGCAACCCGGTCGAGTCGCCACGGCACTTCCGGGATCAGCACGACATCGGCGCCGCCCGCGATGCCCGCGGCGATGGCGATATGGCCGGCGTCGCGGCCCATCACCTCAAGCACCATGACGCGTTCGTGGCTGAGGCCCGTGGGGTGCAGCCGATCCAACGCCTCGGTCGCGATCGCCACCGCGGTGCCGTAGCCCAGCGCGCGTTCGGTGCGCGCGACGTCGTTGTCGATGGTCTTGGGGATGCCAACGAACGCAATGCCCGCCGGCACGAACAGCCGCCGCAGGATCGCGAGGCTGCCGTCGCCGCCGACGCCCACCAGCCCGTCGAGGTCGAGCGAACGCGCGCCGTCCACGATCTCCGCCGAGCGGTCGCGCGTGCTGCCGTCGGGCATGGGAAAGGCGAAGGGATTGCCGCGATTGGTGCTGCCGAGGAACGTGCCCCCCGCCCGCGCGAGCGCCGCGTCCAGCCGCGCCGGATCGAGCGTGCGCGCGCGCACCGGTCGATCGAGAAGACCAAGCGTGCCGCGCTCAATCCCGACCGTCGTCCAGCCATGGCCGTGATGCGCGCGCAGAGCGACAGCGCGGATCACCGCGTTGAGGCCGGCGCAATCGCCGCCACTGGTGAGGATCCCGATCCGCTTGGTCATGGCCCGCCTCCCGCTCTACAGTATCGGATGTCCCGAAATCCGAAGCGACAGCCGACTTTCACCACCGAGCGTCTCAAGGTGCGGCCCTTTCGGACGAGCGACGTGGGTGTCATGCATGCGCTCTATGGCGATGCCCACAATGTGCGCTTCAGGAGCATTGCGCCAACGCGCACCCGCGAGGAGTCCCGCCGCCAGTTGCGCGAGCACCTGGGGTATCGTCCCAATCGCTTCGCCGTCTGGGCGATCGAACGGCGCGACCAGCGCGGCGTGGTTGGCATGATCAACTATCATCGGCGGGAGCTGCGCCAGAAGCGCGTCGACGTCGGCTGGCTCGCCCTGCCGACGGCCCAGGGCCAGGGCTACATGACCGAGGCCATGCGCGCGCTGTTGCGCCACGTGATTGACGATCTCGGAGTCCACAAGGTCGAAGCCCAGATCATGAAGGCCAACAAGCCATCGGTGGCGCTCGCCCGGCGCCTGGGATTTCGCCTGGAGGGCGGACCGATCCGCGATCGCTGGCTGATCGACGGCGAATGGCGCAGTACGATGCTCTACGGCTTGATCGCCGGAGAGGAGCGCTGATGCGTCCGGTCTTCGATCCCTCGAACGTCCATCGCCTGAAGTTCACGGGCGCCGTCGATGCCGACGGGCATCTTCTGGAAGATGCCGGTCTTTGGGAGCGCTACATCGAGGCGAAGTATCGCGACCGCGCCATGCGGCTCGCGCGCGACGCGGAGGGGCTGGAGTATCTCGAGATCGACGGCAAGCCGAGCAAGCGCACCCGCAAGGGCTATCCCGCGACGCTGGGCCGGATGGGTCAGACCGAGCTTGAAGCGTTCGTGCCGCATCCCGACAAGACCTATGCAGCCAACATGCCCTATGGCGCGTGCGATCCCGACGAACGGCTGAAGCTCCTCGACGCCGAAGGGCTCGACGCGGCCGTGCTCTATCCAACGCTCGGCATCCTGTGGGAGAGCGAGCTGGAGGATGTCGAGCTGAGCCAGGCCTATTGCCGCGCCTATAACCGCTGGATCGCGGAGTTCTGCCGCGGCTCGCGCGGGCGGCTGGTGCCCATCGCTCATTTGTCCCTCGGCGACCCCGAGGCCGCGGCGGCGGAGCTGGCGCGCGCGGTTCGCGATGGCTGCCGCGGCGCCTTCGTCGTGCCCTTCGTGTGGAACGGCCGCGCGCATGGCGATCCGGCGCACGACGCGGTGTTCCGCCAGGCCGTCGAACTCGACGTGCCGCTGGCGATCCATCCGGCGTTCGAACCGTTCAAGCTGCGCTCGGCCCGCTTCACCGATGGCCATCGCCTGCCGCTGCTCGCCTCGGTGACGGCCGCGGACGGGGTGCGCCACGCTTTCACGACCTTCTTCGACCACGGCACGTTCGATCGCTTCCCGACGCTGAAGCTCGTGCTACTGGAGTCCGGCGCGGGCTGGATCGGCTACTGGCTGGACCGACTGGATGGTGTCGCCGAGGCGACCTATATCGGCGCCAAGGCGGGCCTGCGGTCGCGACCCAGCGACACGTTCCGCCGGCAGGTCTATATCTCCGGCGATCCGGATGAGCGCACGCTGCCCGCGCTGATGAAGCTCTATGGCGCCGATCGCTTCTTCTGGGCCTCGGACTACCCGCATCCCGACCATACCGGCGACTATCTGCAGGCGCTGGAAGCCATGGTCGACGGTGTCGCGGCGCCCGATCGCCCCGGACTGCTGGGCGGCAACGTGCGCCGCGCCTTCGGATTGAGCTAGAACAGGACTTCAACGACAACGAAGAGGATGGGACGTCCATGCGAGCGAACAAGATCAAGCAGATGTGGCGCGACAAGAAGTGCGTCACGCTGGGCTGGCTCTCGGTGGCCAACAGCTTCACCGCCGAGGTGATGGCGCGGCAGGGCTTCGACGCGCTCTGCGTCGATCTCCAGCACGGGCTCACCGAGATGAACGACGTGGCGCCGATGCTGCAGGCGATCTCGCAGACCGACACGGTGCCGGTCGTGCGCGTGGCCTGGAACGACCCGCCGGCGATCATGAAGGCGCTCGATCTCGGCGCCTACGGCGTGATCGTGCCGCTGGTGAACAATGCCCAGGAGGCCGCCAAGGCCGTCGCCGCCTGCCGCTATCCGCCGGTCGGCATGCGCTCCAACGGTCCGATCCGCGCCGCGCACTATGGCGGTTCCGACTATGTCGCCAAGGCCAACGACGAGATCGTGGTGATGGCGATGATCGAGACCAAGGAAGGCCTCGCCAACCTCGACGCGATCTGCGCGACGCCGGGGCTCGACGCCGTCTATATCGGGCCGGCCGATCTCTCCTTCGCGCTCGGCCTGCCGCCGCGCGCCGACAATCCCGATCCGCTGCACATGGCGACCTGCGACAAGATCAAGGCGGCGGCCCACAAGGCCGGCATCAAGTGCGTGATGCACTGCGCCTCGGCCGCGTTCGCCGCCGGCGCGGTCAAGCGCGGCTTCGACATGGTGATGCTGACAGCCGACCTCTCCTGCATGATCGCGGGCGCCAAGGCGCAGCTCGAGGAGCTGAAGGCGAAGTCGGCCTGAGGCGCCCCGTCCCCGACAAACGAAAGGCCCCGCGTTGCGGGGCCTTTTTCGCGTCTCGCGGGATGGTGGGCGCACCTGGCCTTGATGAGCGCGGAGCCACACCGCTTGCGTCGGCCCAACCTCGCGGCCGAGCAGACCGACACGGGCTTCGTCTCTTGCCTGACGCTCATCTCAAACGCTACGCTGGACGCCCTAAGCACGACATATGCCTCTGCAGATTCTCCTGCCAATGTTCGCGCACGTGTTGCTCACGGCGCTGCTGTACGTGTTCTTGACCGTCGCGCGAGCGCCATCGATTTGGGGGGTCGGCCGCCGCCCGGACGGTTCCAATCCCTTCGCCAAGATCGAGCCGCGCATCAGCGCGAACCTGTCCAACCAGTTCGAGTGGCCACTCCTGTTCTACGCTGGCTGCATTCTTCTCCACCTCGGGGGCACTATTGGTCCGCTCGCCATCGGCCTGGCGTGGCTGTTCGTTCTCGGTCGCCTGGCACACTCCGTCGTTCAGATCTGCACCACTAATGTCCGACTCCGCGGCGCGGTGTTCACCGTCAACTTCTTGGCGGTTCTCGGCCTCTGGGGGATCGTTCTCCACCAAGCCATCGTGCGACTTGGCTAGTCACTCATGCTGCCCCTCAGCGACCGCATGGCCGACGAGCGCGCGAAGCGCATGGCGCCGAGGGGGACGGCCTCCCCTCTCCCCGATCTACCGCCACCACTGGCGGCCCCAAGCAGTCTCCGAGCCGTGTTGACGACCGCCACGAGAGTGGTCCGCGAAGAGGTGTGGCGCGAAGCCATCCAGCGGTTGGCGTCCGGGCACCCGTTCGCCGCGCCGATCGGCAATGGCGTCGCGGTTTTCCGCTCTAGGTCGCCGGCATGACGATCCGGGTGAGCGGCACCGAGGGCTATGGCGAGACCGCCGACGAGCGAGTCGAGCAGTATGAGAGCCTGGCCTTTGCCGACGTCCATCGCGACATGCTGCATCTCTTCCCGACGCAACCGAGCCGCGTCATCGACATCGGCGCAGGCACCGGCCGCGATGCGGCGGGCTTCGCCGAATTCGGCCACAGGGTGACGGCGGTCGAACCGACACCGGAGTTGCTGGCCCACGCCCGCCGGCTGCATCGCGAGCCATCCATCACCTGGATCGAGGACTCGTTGCCGGAGCTCGACCGCGTCCACGCGTTGGGCGAGCGCTATGACGTCGTCATGCTGACCGCGGTCTGGATGCATCTCGACCGCGCGCAGCGCGAGCGCGCCATGGCGCGCGTTGCCCCTTTGCTGCGCTCGAGCGGCCTGATGGCGCTATCGCTGCGCCACGGGCCGGTGCCGCGCGGCCGTCGCATGTTCGAGGTGACGTCCACCGAGACCCGCGCGCTCGCTGAGCGACACGGGCTCGTGACGATCCACGACACAGAGCGGCCCGCGCTCTTGGGTGGTCCCTCTGTCTGGTGGAGCCGGCTCGCCTTTCGGGCGCCCGACGGCATCAGGTCCTGACGACAAAAGGCCCCGCAAATGCGGGGCCTCTTTGCTCTCCGACGATGGTGGGCGCACCAGGGCTCGAACCTGGGACCCGCTGATTAAGAGTCAGCTGCTCTACCAACTGAGCTATGCGCCCATCGTCGGGAGGCGCGGGGTGTAGCAAGGCGGGATGGGCTTGTCGATTCGGATTTCGGGGGTATCTCGGGCCCGCTATCCGGCCCTTGGCAGAGCGGCGTCGCGGTAGACATTGACCCCGATCAGAAGCCCGCAGGCGAACATCACCGACAGCATGGCGGTGCCGCCATTGCTGACCAGCGGCAGCGGCACCCCGACCACGGGGAGCAGCCCCATCACCATCGCCACGTTGATGAAGACGTAGAGGAACAGCATCGCCGTCACGCCCATCGCGACCAGTCGGCCGAAATGGTGGCGGCTGCGCAGCGCCACCGAATGGCCGATCAGGATCGCCGCGCCGAACAGCGCCAGCACCACGGCGGCACCGGCGAGACCCCACTCCTCGACGAAACTCGTGAAGATGAAATCGGTCTGCTTCTCGGGCAGGAAGTTCAGCGAGCTCTGGGTGCCGTGAAGGAAGCCTTTGCCGAACAGACCGCCCGAGCCGATCGCTATCTTGGACTGGGTGATGTGATAGCCCGCGCCCAGCGGGTCGCGCTCCGGATCGAGGAACGTGAGCACACGCCTGCGCTGGTACTCGTGCATCAGCGTCCAGGCGACCGGCATCGAGGCGACCGCGGCGAGGCCGGCGGCAGCGAAGGCCCAAAGCCGCGTGCCGGCCACGAACATCACGCAGCCGCCGCCCATCAGCACCATCAGTGCTGTGCCGAGGTCGGGCTGGACCATCACCAGCGCCACCGGCGCGAGGATGAGCGCGGCGGCCGGCACGGTGTGCAGGAGCTTGCCCGACTGCTCGGGCTTCAGCCCGTGATAGTAGCGCGCGAGAACGAGGATCACCGCGACCTTGGCGATTTCCGACGGCTGGATCTGCACCGGACCCAGCACCAGCCAGCGTTGGGCGCCCATGCCGATCTTGCCGACGAGATCGACCGCCACCAGCAGCGCCAGCGACACGAGATAGATCGGCCAGGCCAGCGACAGCCAAACCTTGGGATGAACGAGCGCGACACCCAGCATCAGCGTCAGCGCGCCGGCATAGCGCAGCGCATGCTTGGCGGCCCACGGCTCGGGCCGGCCGCCGGCCGCCGAGTAGAGCGCCAGGAAACCCACCGCGGCGATGGCGGTAAGGATGAGCACAAGCGCCCAATTGATGCGCCAGATGCGCTCGGCGAAGGAGATCTGCGGAGCCTCGCCCGCGGCAAGCATGCTCATCGCTGGGCCATCTTGCGGAACCGGTCGGTGCGGCGCGAGGGATCGCGCTTCATCGTCTCGACCAGGATGTCGCGGCCGATCGGTGCGGCGGTCGCGCTGCCGCCCATGCCGTGTTCGACGATCACGCTCACGGCATAGCGCGGATTGTCGACCGGGCCATAACAGACGAACAACGCGTGGTGGCGCAGATGCCACGGCAATTGCTGCTGGGTGATACCGAGATCGCGCTCGCGCTCGGTGATGCGCTTCACCTGCGCGGTGCCCGTCTTGCCCGCGAACGCCAGCGCCGGATCGCGCTGGCGCAATTGGTTGGCGGTGCCATGGCCAGAGTTCACCACCTGGTTCATGCCCTCGCGGATCAGCGCCAGATGCTGTGGGTTGAGCCGCATCGAGGGCGCCGTCGGCTTGTCACGCACCGTCGTGGGTGGCGCCAGTTCCTCGCGCGGCGTCGCCCGGGCGAGCAGCAGGTTCGGCTGCACCTCGTAGCCGCCATTGGCCAGCCGCGCCGTCATGATGGCGAGCTGCAGCGGCGTGGAGGTCATGTATCCTTGGCCGATGCCCAGGTTGAAGGTGTCGCCGTGCTGCCAGGGCTTGCCGTGCTTTTCCTGCTTCCACGCGCGGCTCGGCTGGTTGCCCGCGACCTCGCCGGGCATGCCGAGCTCGGAGAGCTTGCCGAAGCCCAGCCGCGAGGCCATCTCGCCGATGCGATCGACGCCAGTGCGGCGGGCCGCCTCGTAGAAGAAGCAGTCGCAGGACGCCGCCAGTGCCTCGACGACGTTGAGGCCGCCGTGCCCGCCCTTCAGCCAGCAATGGAACTTGAGCCCGCCCAGCTCGAGGAAGCCGAGGCACGGCAGTCGGGTCCAGGCGTCGATCGCGCGGCTCTCCAGTGCCGCCAGCGCCGTCACCATCTTGTAGGTGGAGCCCGGCGGATAGGCGCCCGCGATCGCCTTGTTGTGCAGGGGCCGCTCGACGCTGTCGAGCAGCTCCTTCCATTCGCTCTGCGTGATCCCGCGGGCGAAGACGTTGGGGTCGAACCCCGGCACCGACACCAGCGCGAGCAGATCGCCGGTGATCACGTCCATCACCACCGCGGACCCGCTCTGGTGCGCCTTCATTTTCTCGGTCGCGAAGCGCTGGAGATCGAGATCGATGGTCAGCAGCGCATTCGAGCCCGGCTGGCCTTCGGTGCGGTCGAGCTCCCGCACGACGCGGCCGACGGCATTGACCTCGACCTGCACCGCGCCCGCCCGACCGCGCAGATCCTCCTCAAGCTGGCGCTCCATGCCCTTGCGACCGACCCGCATCAGGTCGAGCCGCAGCAGCGCGTCGTCGGCGCCACCCAGGTCTTCCTTGTCGACCCGGCTGGTGTAGCCGAGGATGTGGCTCATCAAGTCGCCCTCTGGATAGTCACGCGACTGGCCCAAGTCGATGAAGACGCCGGGGAGGTCCGGCGCGTTGAACTCCAGCCGCGCCACTTCCTCCCAGCCGAGATTCTCGCGCACCACGACGGGCTGGGCGTTGCGCGCCCGGCGCAGTTCGCGCAACAGCCGCGCGCGATCCTGCTCACCCAGCGAAAGGATCTGGTCCAGTCGGTCGACCACGAGATCGGCGCCCCGCCCGCGGTCCGACGTCGCCATCACCCGGAAATTGTTGCGGTTGATCGCGAGCGGCTCGCCGTTGCGGTCGAAGATCAGACCGCGCGAGGGCGCCAGCAGCCGGAGATTGATCCGGTTCTCTTCGGCAAGCGTGGTGAAGCGTTGCGACTCCAGCACCTGTAGCTGATAGAGCCGGGCACCGAGTGCGCCGAACAGGCCGAGCTGCAGACCGCCCAGCAACAGGGCGCGCCGCGTGAATAGCGCGCTGCGCTCAGAGTCGCCTCGGCGCAACCTCTGGCTCACGACGCATCTCCCGGACCGCGCGCGGTGCCCCGCGCCTGCACGGGCACGTTCAGAGGATCGCGAGGACGCGCGCGGGCGAGCAACGGACCGAGCACCGGATAGAGCACGACCACGACACCCCACTGGACCAGCGCGGGCGCGAGATCGAGCGGACTCCACCGCCAAAGCACCGTGAAGCCCCAGACCAGCACGACGAAGCCGACCGTGAGCAGCGCGAAGGCGAACCAAAGGAAAGGAAACGGCACGCCCAGAAGATAGCGGCGGTTGGCGACGATGGCCGCCCGCATCAGCACGAAGCCGAGCGCGCTCACGCCTACCGGCGCACCGGGTCCCCCCAGTAGCAGATCGAGCAGCACCCCCGCCGCCAACAGGAGCGGGCCAGGCAAACGCTCGGGCGAGACCAGGCTGAACTGGAACACGACGAGCACGGGCAGAAGCGGCAACGCATCGGACAGCCAGGGCGCCCGGAGCGGCGCCAGCGTCAGCAGCACCGCCAGCAGCAGCGTGAGGCCGGGCAGCGCCGCGCGACCCCAGCGATCGAGAATGGCGAGCGTGCCCTCGGCGCGCATCTCAGCGGCTCCGCGCGCCGGGCGGCGCGGGCTGGGGACTGGGCGGCGTCGTGCGCACGAGACCCGCGACGCCGAAATCGACCACGCGCACAAACTCCAGCCGCGAGAAGTCCGCGAAGGGACGCACGCGCACGCCGCCCTCGCCCGCCGCGACCACCTCCCCGACCGGGATGCCGACGGGGAAGCTGCCGCCATGGCCCGACGTCACGACGCGATCACCGGGCTGCACGCCCGCGACGGTCTGCAGGAGCGTCAGTCTCGGCTGGGCCGAATTGTCGCCTGCCAGGATGGCGCGCTCGCGGGTGCGTTCGACCTGAACCGGCAGGCGCGAATTGACGTCGGTCACGAAGAGGACACGGGCGCTGTTCTCGCCGGTTTCGGCGATCCGGCCGGCCAGGCCCTCGGTGGTGACCACAGCCTGTCCGGGGGCGACGCCTCCTCCGCGCCCGACATTCAGCAGCGCGCCGCGCACATAGGCGCTCACACTGTCGCCCACGAGCCGGGCGGTGATGTAGGAGGCCTCGGGTCCCTCGCGGAACCGCGACAGCTCGCGCAGCCGCTCGTTCTCGTTCTCCAGGCGGCGCGCGGCGGTCTGCCAGGCGAGCAACCGGGCGTTCTCCTCCCGCAGCCGCGCGTTCTCCTCGCGGAGCGAAGCGAACTCCTTGAGATCGGCGATGGCGCGATTGGTGGCGGCGACGGGCCGCGCGACCGCTTCGATTGCGGGCACCGCGAGATCGAGCGCCACCACGCGCGCATGCTCGACCGCCACGGTGTCCACCTTGCCCACCAGCATGATCCCGAAGGCAGCGACGACCAGCAGGGCGAGCGCGAAGCGCTGCACCACGTTGCGGACCTGGCCCGCCGCCGCCTCGAAATCGTCGCGGATCGCCATGACCGGTCAGTCTACCCCGAACTGGGCCGCCCCGCGCGGCCTCCGACGCCCTACGGCGTCAGTACATGGTCGAGAGCACGCCCCGCAGCCGGTCGATGTTCTCGACCGCATGGCCCGTGCCAAGCGCCACGCACAGCAGCGGATCCTCGGCCACCGACACCGGCAGACCGGTCGCCTGACGCAGCACGACATCCATGTTGGACAGCATCGCCCCGCCGCCGGTCAGCACGATGCCCTTGTCGACGATATCGGCCGCCAGTTCAGGCGCGGTGTTCTCCAGCGCGACCTTGACCGCCTCGACGATGGCGCTCACCGGCTCCTGCAGGCTCTCCGAGATCTGGCGCTCGGTGATGACGAGTTCCTTGGGCACGCCGTTCATCAAGTCGCGGCCCTTGATCTCCATCGTCCGGCCTTCACCGTCGTCGGGCGCGCAGGCCGAGCCCAAAGTCTTCTTGATGCGCTCCGCCGAGCTCTCGCCGACCAGCAGGTTATGGTTGCGCCGGATGTAGGCGATGATCGCCTCGTCCATCTTGTCGCCGCCCACGCGCACCGAGCGCGGATAGACGATGCCACCCAGCGACAGCACCGCGACCTCGGTCGTGCCGCCACCGATATCGACCACCATCGAGCCGGTCGGATCCGTGACGGGTAGGCCCGCGCCGATCGCCGCCGCCATCGGCTCCTCGATCAGCCACACCTTTCGTGCGCCCGCGCTTTCTGCCGATTCCTGAATGGCGCGGCGTTCCACTGCGGTCGAGCCGGACGGCACGCAAACCACGATCTGCGGATGGGCGAAGCTGCGGCGGTTGTGAACCTTGGAGATGAAGTGCTTGATCATCGCCTCGGCGACTTCGAAGTCGGCGATGACGCCATCGCGCAGCGGCCGGATCGCCTGGATGTTGCCGGGCGTGCGGCCCAGCATCATCTTGGCTTCCTCGCCAACGGCCAGCACCTGACGCTTGCCGCTCTGGGCGGTCAGCGAGACGACCGACGGTTCGTTCAGCACGATGCCGCGGCCCTTCACGTAGACGAGCGTGTTGGCAGTGCCGAGGTCGATGCCCATGTCGGCGGAAAAGAGCCCGATGACGCGCGACAGCATTGTTGGCAAGTCTCTGAAATTGAGGAACTTTTCGAGCCAGGCGCGGGAGCCGGAGGGGCGCGCGCGAGCGGCCGTCGTCTTAGACCGGTCGCCCCGCCCCGGCAAGGCGATTCGCCCAGCGCCGAATTGCCAGCGCGATCAAGGGCTTGCGCGGGCCGTGCGGGTTCAAAGACCCATCGACTTGGCGATGGTATTGCGCTGGATATCGTTGGTGCCACCGCCGATCGAACCCACGCGGACGTCGCGGAACAGCCGCTGGATATCGTGCGCCATGGTGTAGCCGGCACCACCCATGATCTCCATCGCGAGGTGGGCGCAGCGGAACTCGCCGTCGGTGCCCTGGATCTTGGCGATCGCCGTCTCTTCCACCGGATCGAGATCGGCATCGAGCATGTCGGCGATACGCCAGGTCAGCGCCTGCGTGGTGCGCAGCAGAACGCGCATGTCGGCGAACTTGTGCTGGATCGCCTGGAACTTCGAGATCGGCTGGCCGAACTGGCGCCGGTCGAGGGCGAATGCCTTCGCGTACTCGATCGCGAAATGCATGTTGCCGCAGGCTTGCGCCGCCAGGCAGAGGCGTTCCAGATTGAGCCCCTTCATCAGGCCGGACCAGCCGCGATTCTCGGCGCCGATCACGTGATCGTCCGGCACGAACACGCCGTCGAAGAAGATCTCGTTGGGATGCGTCGTGCGCCGACCGAGCGTCTCCAGCGGCTTCATCGACACGCCGGTCGAGTGGGCATCGACCCAGAACAGCGTGACGCCCTTGTGACGCGCCTCGGCGTCGGTCTTGGCCACCACCACCAGATAGTCCGCGACGTGGGCCGCGCTGATGTAGAGCTTCTGACCGGACAGTCGCCAACCATTGCCGTCGCGCACCGCGCGGGTCTTGATGCCGGAGGCGTCCGAGCCGGTGTCGGGTTCAGAGAGCGCGAAGGCGGCCTTCAGCTTGCCGCGACAGATTTCGGGAATGTAGCGCCGCCGCAGATGCTCGCCGCCACTCAGCTGCAGATGCATGCCGCCATAGACGACGGTCGGCAGATAGAGCGAGCTCGCGCCGCTATAGTGCCGCGCTAGCGCCTCGACCAGCACGACGAGATCCTTGCGGCTGCCGCCCATCCCGCCATAGGCGGGATCGAACGGCAGCGCCATGTAGCCCGCCTCGGCCAACGCCTCGAACCCGGCGTGCGGGAACGCGCTGGCGGCGTCGAGCCTCCGCACTTCCTCGACCGGCAGCGCGCGAGCCATCAGCTCCGCGACATTGCGCCGGATGAGCTTCTGCTCGTCAGTGAGACCGAACTCGTCGAGATCGGCCATCAGTCGAACACCACCACCCCGCGCGCCACTTCGCCGGCCAGCATGCGCTTCACGCCCTCGTTGATCTCCTCCAGCCGGTAGGTCCGGCTGATCAGGGCATCGAGGTTAAGTCGCTTGTTCATGTAGTGGTCGACCAGCACCGGGAAGTCGAGATCGGGCCGGACCGAACCGTAGAAGGTGCCGCTCACCTTCTTCTCCTGGAACACCATCATGAAGGGCGAGTAGCTCGCCTTCACCTGCGGCGCGGAGATGCCAACCGCGACGGCGTGGCCGCCGGGGGCCAGACTGTCGAAGGCGAGCGCCTGGGTCCTCTCGATGGAGACCGCGTCGAAAGCGTAGTCGACGCCGAGACCGCCCGAATACTCCTTCACCTTCTTCACCGCGTCGTTGTCGGTCGCCGTGTTCACGGTGTGGGTCGCGCCGAAGGTCCGCGCCATCTCGAGCTTGTTGTCGAGGATATCGGCGGCCACGATGCGGCGCGCGCCCGACAACACCGCCCCCTGGATCGCGTTCAGCCCGACGCCGCCGCAGCCGATCACCAGAACGGAGGCACCGGCCTCGATCTTGGCATGGCGGGTCACCGCGCCCACGCCAGTCGCCACGCAACAGCCGACCAGCGCCGCCTGCGCCCACGGCATGTCCTTGCGGATCGGCACCACCATCTCCTCCGGCACGACGACTTCTTCGGCGAAGGTGCCGATGCGCGCCATCTGGTTGATGCCCTGGCCCTTGTGTTTCAGCCGCAGCGTGCCGTCATAGAGCGCGCCCGGCGGCACGCTGGCGCGGCCGATGCAGAGCACGGTGCGGCCCTGGCTGCAGTAGATGCAGCGCCCGCAATGCGGCCGGAACGAGAAGACGACATGGTCGCCCGGCTTCACCGTGACCACCCCGGGGCCGCACTCCAGCACCTGCCCCGCCGCCTCATGGCCCGGCACCACCGGCATGGGTGTGGGCCAGTCGCCGTTGATGACGTGCCAGTCGCTCTGGCAGACGCCGGTCGCCTTCATCTTCACCCGTACCTCGAAGGCTTTGGGCGGATCGAGCTCGCATTCCAGGATCTGCATCGGCTCGTTGGGCTTGAACAGGACGGCAGCTTTCATGGGTGTCTCCTCCTGACCCGACTATAGCAGCGACGCACGAAAAAGCGGGCCCGGTTGGGGGCCCGCTTTGGAAGTTCTTATCCGGTCTGAACCGCGCGGATGACGGCGCTTAGTTGCGCGCCTTGTCGACCAGCGCCTTTTCCTTGATCCACGGCATCATGCCGCGCAGGCGGGCGCCCACTTCCTCGATCGGGTGTTCGGCCATCTTCTTGCGCATCGCCTTGAAGGAGGCCTGGTTCACCTTGTTCTCGAGCATCCAGTCGCGCGCGAAGCGGCCGGACTGGATGTCTTCGAGAACCCGCTTCATCTCGGCCTTGGTCTCGGCCGTGACAATGCGCGGGCCGGAGCGGTACTCACCGTACTCGGCGGTGTTGGAGATCGAGTAGTTCATGTTGGCGATGCCGCCCTCGAAGATGAGGTCGACGATCAGCTTCACCTCGTGCAGGCACTCAAAGTACGCCATCTCCGGCGCGTAGCCCGCCTCGACCAGCGTCTCGTAGCCGGCCTTGATCAGCTCAACGAGGCCGCCGCACAGCACGACCTGCTCGCCGAACAGATCGGTCTCGCACTCTTCCTTGAAGGACGTCTCGATCGTGCCGGCACGGCCGCCGCCCACCGCCGAGGAGTAGCTGAGCGCGATCTCGAGCGCGTTGCCCGAGGAGTTCTGCGACACCGCCACCAGGCAGGGAACGCCGCCGCCACGCACATACTCGGAACGCACGGTGTGGCCGGGGCCCTTGGGCGCGATCATGAAGACGTCGAGATCGGCGCGCGGCGTCAGCAGGTTGAAATGGACGTTGAGCCCATGCGCGAAGGCGAGCGCGGCGCCCGGCTTCATGTTGGGGCCGAGATCGGCGTTGTAGATGTCTGACTGGAGCTCGTCGGGCGTCAGCACCATCACGACGTCGGCCCACTTGGCGCCGTCGGAAGGCGACATGACGGTGAAGCCCGCACCCTCGGCCTTCTTGATGGTCGCCGAACCCGGCTTCAGGGCGATGCGCACATCCTTAACGCCCGAATCGCGGAGGTTCATGGCATGGGCATGGCCCTGGCTGCCGTAGCCCACGACCAGGACCTTCTTGCCCTTGATCAGGTTCACATCGGCATCGCGATCGTAATAGACACGCATGGGGCCTCTTCCTCCTGACAGTGTGCGCTTTCGCAAAGACGGGGCTTACTAGACAACCGCGACCGCAAAGACCAGTCTCGTTTGCTCCAGCGACGCATGACGGCCCTGCGCTCCCTCCTCGCCTTCGCCATTGCCCTGGCCCTCCTCTCGGGCTGCGTCTGGTACGAGTCGGGGGTCTCCGGCGGCGGCGACGGGGTGGAGGCGCGGCGGCGCCTCGATACCGCGATCGCCACCGCCACGCCCGCGTCCACCACGGCCGGGATCGCCAATCGGACTTGGATCCAGTCGCTGGGCAGCAGCGGTCAGGCCGTCCATTATTCTACATCTGATGAGCGTGATTTTCTCTGGATGCCGGAATCCAGCCGGATCATTGTCGGCCAGTGGCGCGTCGATACCGGCCCCGATGTCCACGGCAGGCCCATCACCCGGCTGTGCCTGCGCTATCCGGGTGAGGCTCGCGGCCCCCTGGGCGCGGTCGTTGCCGGCGAATGGTACTGCCCGCCGGCCGGCATGATGCTCGATCGCATGACCGACAGTCGCGCCGGCGATCTGCTCGGCCTCGCCACTCGGACCCAGGCACCCTTCGCGCGCGGCTACGAGCGCGCGACCATCGCGCAGCTTCTGGCCCGGTTGCCGCGGTCCTAGCGAGCGGGACTGTTGTCGGCGCGGCGGCGCCAAAAAAAACTATCGATCGAGGACGAGCTTCAATCCCAGCGCGCCCAGAACTCCGCCCATGATCCGATCGAGCCAGAGCTTGGCGCGACCATAGAGACCCCGCGCGGGGCCCGCCGAGAACAGGAACGTGACGGCGGCGTACCAGGCGAATTCGTTGACGGCGACGATGGCAAGCGCGGTGGCCTCCATCCAGGAGGGCGGATTGGCGGGCAGCAGCGACAGAAAGATGCTGCCGAAGAAGACCATGATCTTGGGGTTGGACAGACCCAGCAGGAGTGCCTTGGTGAAGCCGGCGCCGGTCGGGCTCCCGGCCTCCGGCCGAGGCAGCGGATCGCCCGCATGGCGCCAGAGCTGCCAGGCGATCCAGAAGAGATAGAGCGCGCCGCCGATGCGCATCGTGGTGTAGAGCCAGTCAAAGCGCTGGAACAGCGCCTGCAGCCCGCAGAGCGCCGCAGCGGCCCAGGCGACGGCCGCGATGGTGGTTCCGAGCGCCGCCATGAGCCCCGCGCGGCGACCCGACCCGATCGCGGCTTGCGCCACCAGCATGAAGCTGGGACCGGGGCTCACGACAGCCAGCAGATGGACGAGCGCAAAGCCCGCCAGCAGCACGACCGTCTCAGCGATCACAGCGCCTCGCCGCCCCGGCTCATCGCGACGATCCCGGTGCGACCGACATCGACCAGACCCAGCGACTGCATCAGCCCGATGAAGGTCTGCACCTTGTCGGAGTTTCCGGTGACCTCGAAGACGAAGGAGTCGGTCTTGGCATCGACCACACTGGCGCGGAACACATCGGCGAGCCGCAACGCCTCGACGCGCTTCTCGCCGACACCCTTCACCTTCACCAGCGCCAACTCGCGCTCGATGTGCGGGCCTTCGACGGTGAGGTCGCGCACGCGATGGACCGGCACGAGCCGGTCAAGCTGCGCCTTGATCTGCTCGATCACCATCGGCGTGCCGCGGGTGACGATGGTGATGCGCGAGAGGTTCTGTTTGGCGTCGGTCTCCGCGACAGTCAGGCTCTCGATGTTGTAGCCGCGTCCGGAGAAGAGGCCGACAACGCGCGCGAGGATACCCGGCTCGTTGTCGACCAGCACCGAGATCGTATGGGCTTCGACAGTCATGGCAGCGCTCACACCAGCACCATGCCTTCCTCGGAAACGGGCTTGGCAGCCTTGTCCTCCGGACCCAGCAGCATCTCGTTGTGCGCCGCGCCCGACGGGATCATGGGGAAGCAGTTCTCGTTCTTGTCGACCAGGATGTCGGCGATCACCGGTTTGGGCGTGGCGATCATCTCCTGGATGACGCCGTCCAGCTCGGCGGTGGAGTGGGCGCGCAGGCCCACCGCGCCGAACGCCTCGGCCAGCCGCACGAAGTCGGGCAGCGACTCCATGTAGCTCTCGGAATAGCGCCCGCCATGCAGCAGCTCCTGCCACTGGCGCACCATGCCCATGTACTGGTTGTTCAGGATGAAGATCTTGACCGGCAGCCGGTACTGCGCGGCAGTCGAAAGCTCCTGGATGTTCATCAGGATCGACGCCTCGCCTGCCACGTCGATCACCAGCGCCTCAGGGTGGGCGATCTGCGCGCCGATCGCGGCCGGGAAGCCGTAGCCCATCGTGCCGAGGCCGCCCGACGTCAGCCAGCGGTTGGGCTCCTCGAACTTCAGGAACTGGGCCGCCCACATCTGGTGCTGACCCACCTCGGTAGTGATGTAGGCGTCGCGATCCTTGATGTGATGGTAGAGCCGCTCCAGCGCATATTGCGGCTTGATGACGTCGCCCACCTGCTTGTAGGCGAGGCAATCGCGGCCACGCCAGGTGTCGATCTGCGCCCACCAGGCCTTCAGGGCCTTCTGATCCAGCTTGGGCTGGCGCGCCTTCCAGACCCGGATCAGGTCCTCCAGCACATGCGCCACGTCGCCCACGATCGGCAGATCGACGCGCACGTTCTTGTTGATCGAGCTGGGGTCGATATCGATATGGATCTTCTTCGATCCCGGCGAGAAGGCCGCGATGCGCCCGGTGATGCGATCGTCGAAGCGCGCGCCGATGTTCAGCAGCAGGTCGCAGCCATGCATCGCGAGGTTGGCCTCGTAGGTGCCGTGCATGCCCAACATGCCGATGAACTGCTTGTCGGACGCAGGGTAAGCGCCCAACCCCATCAGCGTGTTGGTGATCGGAAAGCCGGTCATGCGCGCGAATTGCTGCAGCAGCTTGCTCGCCTTGGGGCCGGAATTGATGACGCCGCCACCGGAATAGATCACCGGACGCTTGGCCGCTGCGATCATCTCGACGGCCTGCTCGATACGCTTCAGCTCCGGCTTCACCTGCGGGCGGTAGCTCTTGTGCTGTACCGGCTTCTTGGGCGGCCGGTACTCGTGCTTGGCCATCAGCACGTCCTTCGGCAGATCGATCACGACCGGGCCGGGCCGGCCGGTGCGCGCGACGTAGAAGGCCTCGTGCAGCACCCGCGCGAGATCACCGACATCCTTCACGAGGTAATTGTGCTTCGTGCAGGGCCGCGTGATGCCCGTGGTATCCGCCTCCTGGAAGGCGTCGTTGCCGATCAGGTGGGTCGGCACCTGGCCGGTGAGGCAGACGATCGGGATCGAGTCCATCAAGGCGTCGGTGAGCCCCGTCACGGCGTTGGTCGCGCCGGGACCGGAGGTCACGAGCACGACGCCGACCTTGCCGGTCGAACGCGCGTAGCCCTCGGCAGCATGGACGGCAGCCTGCTCGTGGCGGACCAGGATGTGGCGCAGCCGGTTCTGCTTGAAGATCGAGTCGTAGATCGGCAGGACCGCGCCGCCCGGATAGCCGAAGACGACCTCGACATCCTCGTCGATCATGGCTTTCACCAAGAGATCGGCGCCCGTCGTGACGGACTCCTCGGCCTTCATCTCCAACTCCCTGAAAAATAGGCCGCAAAACGAGGTTTGCGGCGGCGCGGACCATAGTGGCGCGGATTCGGGGGGTCAACCCGAAATCGGCATCAAACGTAAAGTTTCAGGGTCGTGTTTTGTCCAAAAATTGCGCGACCGCGCCGACTGCGTCGCCTCCCAGGCCCTCAAACACAAGATCTGGTGTGAGCTGGTGACGGGCCCACGTCATCTGGCGCTTGGCATATTGGCGGGTGTGGTCGATCGCGATCCGGCGTGCGTCGGCCAGCGACAACTCGCCCTGAAAGTGGCGAATGAGCTCCGGCGCGCCATGCGCCTTCAGGCCGGGCCATGTCGGGTCGGGCTGCCGGTCGAAGACGGCACGGACCTCTTCCAGCACTCCGCCCCCCAGCATCGCGTCAAGACGGCGTTCGATTCGCGCCCGCACCTCCGCGCGGTCGGGCGCCAACAGGATCGTCGTGAAGGCGAGGCGTGGAGGCGCTCCAACTGGCGGCGCCGCCTGCCACTCCGAAAGCGGGCGCCCGGTCGCCTCGAGAACCTCCCAGGCACGGATGTGCCGCTGGCGATCATTCAGCGCGAGCCGCGCGACCGTCGCGGGATCGCGCGCCGACAACGCGGCGCGAAAGGCGGCGGACCCCAGCTCGTCCCACAAAGCCGTGCCGCGCGTGCGCACCTCGGCGGGGACCAGCGGCACCGGCGAGAAGCCCGCCATCAGCGCGCGCAAGTAGAGACCCGACCCGCCGCAAAGGATCGGCAGTCGTCCACAGTCATGGGCATGCCCGATCTCCGCGCCGGCCAGCTCGCGCCAACGCTGCGCGCTGAGCGTTTCCGAGAGCGGCAGCACGCCATAGAGCCGATGCGGTGTCGCCTGGCGCTCGGCCTCTGTCGGTTGCGCCGTCAGGATCGGAAAGGCGTCGTAGGTCTGCATCGCATCGGCGTTGATCACGACACCACCGCGCGCGCGCGCGAGCTCCAGCGCCAACGCCGACTTGCCGCTCGCCGTGGGGCCCACGATCACCAGAACGCGCCGATCCGCCATTCCGGCGCGAGGGAACACCGGCCCGCCCGCGTTTGCAATCAGGACGGGCCACCAGTAGGGAGAACGCCGCCATGCAGCATGTGCTCGTCCTGATCTGCGATCCCGAGCGACCGGCGCTCGACGAGACACGGGCGCGCGCGGTGGCCGCCGCCCTGCGGGCCGCCGGTGCGCGTGTCGACGCGGCGGTGTGGCTGGCAGCCGGTGTCGCCTGCGACCTGCCGTTCAGCGCGATCGATCCCGCAGTGGCGCAGGACGCGGCGAGCGCCGCTCTGGAGGGCGCGCCGATCGACGCGGTCGCCGTGCCAACTGCAGGACGCCGCAAGCGCCTGCTGGTCTGCGACATGGAATCGACCATCATCGAGAACGAGATGCTCGATGAACTGGCGGATTTTCTCGGACTGCGCGCGCGGGTCGCCGCCATCACCGCGCGGGCGATGAATGGCGAGATCGACTTCCAGGCCGCCCTCGCCGAGCGCGTCGGTCTGCTGAAGGGCCTGCCCGTCTCCACCCTTGATGAGGCCGCGACCCGCATCCGCGTGATGCCCGGCGCGACCGCCTTGATCGCGACCATGCGGCTGGGGGGCGCCTATTGCGCGCTGGTGTCCGGCGGCTTCACCCACTTCACCCGACTGGTGCGCGGCCGGCTGGGGTTCGATCTCGATGCCGCCAACACGCTCGAGGTGGCGGGCGACACGTTGGCGGGCACCGTCGCCGCGCCCGTCCTGGGCAAGGAAGCCAAGCTCGCGACCCTGGCGCTGCTGTGCGAGCAGAAGTCGATCGCGGTCGCGGACTCGATGGCTGTGGGCGATGGCGCCAACGATTTGCCGATGCTGCAGGGCGCGGGCCTCGGCGTCGCGTTCCGCGCCAAGCCGGCCGTCGCCGCCGCCGTCGGCGCGCGCGTCGACCACGGCGATCTCACCGCGCTTCTCTACTTGCAAGGCTATCGCCGCAGCGACTTCGTCACACGGAGCCCGACATGACCAAGACCGTCCAAGTCCTGCTCGCCCGCCGCCCGCAAGGCGACGTCACCGCCGACTGCTTCAAGCGCGTCGAGGTCGATCTTGCGGCTCCCGCCGAGGGCCAGGTGCTGATCCGCTCGCGCTATCTCTCGCTCGATCCCTACATGCGCCCGCGCATGACCGAGACGCGCTCCTACACGCCGCCCTTCGAGCTCGGCAAGCCGCTGACCGGCGGCGTCATCGGCGAGATCGTGGCATCGGCCAATCCGAAGTTCTCTGCCGGCGACACCGTGATCGGTATGCTCGATTGGGCAAGCCACACGCTTCACGACGGCAAGGGGCTGCGCAAGATCGATCCGGCGATCGCGCCGCTACCGGCATGGCTCGGCACGCTCGGCATGCCAGGCTTCACCGCCTGGTACGGCATGAACCGCCTCTGCAAGCCCAAGGCCGGGGAGACGGTGTTCGTGTCGGCCGCCACCGGCGCGGTCGGCCAGATCGCGGGCCAGCTCGCGAAGCTCGCGGGCGCCCGTGTCGTGGGCTGCGCCGGCGACGACGCCAAGTGCAACTTCGCGGTTCGCGAGCTCGGCTACGATGCCTGCTTCAACCATCGGCTGGAACGCGACTATGGCGCGATGCTCGACCGGCTCTGTCCCAAGGGCATCGACGCCGACTTCGAGAATGTCGGCGGCAAGATCTTCCACGCGGTGTTCGCGCGTCTGAGTGACTTCGCCCGCGTGGCCTTCTGCGGCGCGATCTCGGAGTACCAGGACAAGGAACCCATGGCGGGCCCGCCCAAGATGTTTGCGATCGTCCAGCGGCGGCTCAGCATCCAGGGATTCATCATTTCGGATCACCTGCCGCTGATGGGCGAGTTCGCGAGCGAGGTCGGCGCTTTGGTGCGCGCGGGCAAGCTCAAGAGCCGCGAGACCGTGATCGACGGCCTCGACAACGCGCCGCAGGCCTTCATGGGCCTCCTGAAGGGCGAAAACTTCGGCAAGCTGGTCGTCAAGGTCGCCTGATCGCAAGCGATCCGACACGCCGCCGCTCCTCTCAGAACTTCGCCTGCGCGGTCGACCCGTCGGGAGCGGTCAGCTGGACCGCGCCCTTCACGCCGCGCGGCACCGGCACCGGAGCGCGACCGACCAGACGATTGTCTGCCGCCGGTTCGAGCGCAAAGCGCACCGCCTTGCCGTCCACGACCAGAATAGCCTGCGCTCTGAAGCCGCCGGCGGAGATCGGCTTGTCCTGGGCGTCGGAGAGGTACGCCGTCACCTCCGGCACTCCGGTCGCAACCAACTCAAGGTGCCAGCTCGTACCGGCATCGACCAGACGCCCGCCATGCGGCCCGTCGCGCGGCTCGTGCGCCGATACCGGCAGCGCGAACAGCAACCCCGCCAGCGCCATCGTGAAGACTCGAAACATGCTTGCCTCCCTGGAGCTTCAATAGGTGACGACGGCGCCCCGCGGGGCCGTCTCGGTCTCGGCGCGCAGGCGGGCCAGCGCGGGTCCACCCCAGCGCAGGAACAGCGCCGGCGTGAGCATCGTGTCGAGCAGCGTCGCCGCGATCAGACCGCCGAAAATGGTGACCGCGACCGGATGAAGGATCTCCTTGCCCGGCGCCAGCGGATCCCACAGCAGCGGCAGCAGGGCGAGTGCAGCCGTCAGCGCGGTCATCAAGACCGGCACCAGGCGTTCCAGGGTGCCGCGCACGACCAGCTCGGGCCCGAAGGGCAGACCGTCATGCAGCGAGAGATTGATCCAGTGGCTGAGCTTCAGGATGCCGTTGCGGGTGGCGATCCCCGCGAGGGTGATGAAGCCAACCATCGAGGCCACGGACAGCGGCTGACCAGCGATCCAGAGCGCTGCCACGCTGCCCACCAATGCGAACGGCACGCTGAGCAGGATCAGCCCGACATACAGAAATGAGCGATACCGGCTGTAGAGGATCGCCACGATCAGGGCGAGCGACAGGAGCGACAGCAGCGCGATGGTGCGCATCGCGGCCTCCTGCGCTTCGAAGGTGCCCTCGAGCGACGCGAACGTGCCGACCGGCAGCTTCGACTCGGCGACGATCCGGCGCACGTCGCCCGCGATGCGCGCCATGTCGGCACGACCGTCAGTGTTGGCGAAGACCGCAACGCGACGGCGACCGTTCTCGCGCAGGATCTGGTTGGGACCGTCGCTCTCGCTCACGTCGGCCAGTCGCTCGAGCGGCACCCAGCCCAGCGGCGTCTGGATCAGCAACTCGCGCAGTCCACGTGTGGTGCGCTGCGTGTCGCCCAACCGCACCACGACGTCGTAGCGGCGATTGCCATCCACCAACCGCGACACCACCCGACCACCCGAGAGTCGCTCCAGCTGTTCCGTGATGGCCGCGGGCTGCAGGCCATAGAGCGCTGCCCGGCGATAGTCGACCGCGATGTCGAGCTGCGGGATACGTACCTGGTGCTCGACCTGGAGATCGACGAGACCGGGTACGGACGCGAGCTTCCCGCGCAGCTCCTCGGCTAGTGCGCGCAACGTGTCGAGGTCTTCGCCGTAGAGTTTCAGCGCCAGCTCCGCGCGGACGCCCGACAGCATGTGGTCGAGGCGGTGCGAGATCGGCTGGCCGACATTGGTCGCCACGGGCAGGACACCCAATCGGGCTCGGATATCCGCCGCGATCTCCGGCTTGGGCCGGCCACCCGGCTTCAGCGCCACCTCGATCTCCGAGGAATGGACACCCTCGGCATGTTCATCGAGCTCGGCGCGACCCGTGCGCCGGCCGACCCGCTGAACCTCCGGCACTTCGAGGATCAGGCGCTCGGCGATCAGGCCCAGACGATGGCTTTCCGCAAGCGAGATGCCGGGATTGAGCAGCAAATTGACCGTGAAGGTGCCTTCGTTGAACGGCGGCAGGAAGGCACGCGGCAGTTGGACAGCCACGGCGAGTGCCGCGGCGACCGCGAGCGACGCGGCCGCGAGCAGTGTCCCCGGCCGGGGAAGTGTGGCCGCAAGCACACGACGGTTGGCGGCCTTGAGGCGTGCGACCAACCAGCCATCGCCGTGGTCCAGCCGACGCAAGGTCGGCAACAACAGATAGGCAAGAACCGGCGTCAGCGTGACCGCGACCAGCAGGCTCGCGAGGATCGCCACGATGTAGGCCTGGCCGAGCGGCGCGAACAGCCGGCCTTCGATACCCTGGAGCGCGAACAGCGGCACGAACACCAGCACGACGATCGCGGTCGCATAGACGATGCCCGAGCGCACCTCCTGGCTTGCCGATACCACAACATCGAAGCTCGACCGCGGATGGCCGGCAGCGCGATTCTCGCGCAGGCGACGGAAGACGTTCTCGACATCCACGACCGCATCGTCGACCAGCTCGCCGACCGCGATGGCGAGGCCGCCCAGCGTCATGGTGTTGATGGAAAGCCCCAGCGCCTGAAACACCAGGACCGCGATCAGGATCGATAGCGGAATGGCGGCGAGCGAGATCGCCGTGGTGCGCGCGTTCAGTAGGAAGGCGAACAGCACGATCGCCACCACGGCCGCCGCCTCGGCCAGCACACGGCCGAGATTGCGCACCGAGGTCTCGATGAAATCGGCCTGGCGGAACAGGATGCTGTCGGCCTTGACCCCCGGTGGCAGCCCGGGCGCCAGCTCGGCGAGCGCCGCCTCGACCTCGCGGGTGAGTCGTAGTGTGTCGACGCCGGGCTGCTTTTCGACCGACACGATGACGGCGGCACGCCCCATGAACCCCGCCTCGCCGCGCTTGAGGCGGGGCGCGTAGCCCACCTCGGCGACCTGGCGCAGCGCCACCGGCTGACCTGCGACGGTCGCCACCACCACGCCACCGAGATCCTCGAGACTGCGCGTGCGACCGAGATTGCGGATGAGGAACTCGCGACGCGCCTGGTCGGCGAAACCGCCGCCCGTGTTGGCGCCGAACTGCCGCGGTGCACGCTCGACATCCTCGACCGTCACGCCAAAGGCGCGCAGGGACGCGGGATTGGGCGAGACCCGATACTGCCGCACCTCGCCGCCGATCGGGATCACCTGCGAGACGCCGGACAGAGCGAGCAGTCGCGGGCGCACCGTGAAGTCGGCGATCTCGCGCAGCTCCATCGGATCGAAGCCATCGGGCGCGGTGAGCGCGGTCATCACGATCTGGCCCATGATCGAGTTAACCGGGCCCATCTGCGGCAAAGCGCCGGTCGGCAGCTCGGCCTGCAGCGAGGCGAGCCGCTCGCCCACCAGCTGGCGGTTGCGCCAGAGGTCGGTGTCCCAGCCGAACTCGACATAGACGATGGACAAGCCCACACCCGAGACCGAGCGGACGCGCGCGACGCCGGGAAGGCCTGCCATCCGGCTCTCGATCGGCCAGGTGAGAAGCTGCTCGACTTCGGGGGGCGCCAGCCCCTCGGCCTCGGTCATGATCGTGACCGTCGGCCGGTTGAGATCGGGGAAGACGTCGACCGGCAGGCGCAGCGCCGTCGCCGCACCCCAGATCAGCAGCACGGCGGACAGCACCAGCACGAACAGACGGTTGCGCAGCGACCCCGCGACAAGGAAAGCGAACATCGGCGACCTCAGCGGATCTGGTTCAGGAGCTCGGCGCCCTGCGTCACCACGCGCCGCCTTGGCTCGAGGCCCGAGACAATCAGCACACGATCGCCATCCAGCGGTTCGATTCGCACCTCGCGTGGCACGAACCGCTCGGCATTGGAGTGCTCGTAAACGATCGCCTGACCGTTGGCGCCGCGCAGCACGGCCGCCCGCGGCACGGCGATGCCGCGACGTTCCTCCGCGGTCGGCGCCAGGACGGACAGGAGCTGCCCGGCGCGCAAGCCGGCGCCATCTCCCTCGACCTCGAAATGAATCGGGATCGCCTGATTGCGGTCGGCAAGGCCGGTGCCCCGATAGGCGAGCGCCAGCGTGCGACCGCCGGCCAGCCGGCCGGTCGCGCGCGCGCCCAGCGCCTGGGCATCGTAGGCCAGCGCTTCGACCCAGAAGCGCGCCGGATCGACGATGCGGAAGATCACCGCATTGGGTTCGGCCATCTGCCCCGCCACCGCCTGCACCGAGGCGATCACCCCGGCGACGGGCGCGACCAGATTTTCGCGCTCGCGCCGGTCGAGGTTGGCGCGCCGGACGCGCAGGCCGTTCAATTCCAGCTCGATGTCCTCGATCTGGGCGCGGGCGACGATGTTCTGCACCTGGCGGAGCCGTTCGAGGCGACGTTCGGCCAGCGCGATCTGCTGATCGAGCTCGCGCGCCTGCTGCTGCTGGATGGTGCTGTCGGCGGCGCCGACCGCCGGTTGGACGTAGGCCAGCACATCGCCCGCCGCCACGCGGGTGCCCAGCCGAGGAAAGCCGCCGGCGGGTGGTGCCAGCCGACCTGCGATCGCCGCCTGCACGACGCCCGAACCGTCGGGATCGGGAATGACCCGGCCAGGCAGCTCGACCGTGCCGGGGTGAAGCGCCCCCTCAGCGAAGAGCGTACGGATCCCGAGAATGCGTTGCGTCGACTTGGGGACGAACAGCGCACCATCCGGAAAGCGTTGCGCGATGTCGCGCGTCGCGACCCGGTCGGCGCTGCGGGCGTCGTCGGCCCGAGCGGATTCCGGCGCGACCGCGGCGAGCGTCAGCAGCGCGACAGCCATGGCCACGGGCCGACGGCGCAGAGCGACAGCAGCGAGCCCCGCACCGGCGGCGAACGCAAGGGCCGCAGCCAGCCAGAGCACAGGATCGCCGAGACGCCTTGCCATGTCCGGCCGTGCGCCGGCGCTCGCCAGCTCCGGTGGCGGCACCACGAGTGTCGCCGTCAACACCTCGACATCCCCGCCGGCCTGGACCGTGAAGGCGAGATCGTGGCGGCCGGGTTTGGCCAGCCAGGGCGCGTCAATGGCGTAGCCGCCCGCGCCATCGGGCGGGAGCTTCGCTGTACCGCCCGGTCCATCGAGCTCGATCGCGGCGTCGCCGATCGGGGCATTGTCGCGGAATCGGTCGAGCGTCACGACCAGCCGAGTGCCCCGTGCGACCGCGACGAGTTCGAACAGGTCGGACGAGGCATCGGCGCGCGGCGCGATGGTGGCAGTCACGGGCGGCGGCGGCGCGCCGTGGTCGTGACCCTCATGCGCCAGCGCCGGCCATGCACCGAGTGCCAGGATCAAGGCGAGGAGACGGGGCATGGCTCACTCCACCGTGACGGTGCCCACCATGCCCGCGGCGAGATGGCCGGGGATCAGGCAGGCGAACTCGAAGCGGCCGGGCTTGGTGAAGTGCCAGAGGATCTCGCCCGTGCCGCGCGGCTTCAGCCGCTTGGCGTTGGGCTCGTCGTGATCCATGTGCGGGTGCTGCTCCATCTCGATCGCATGGCGACGGTTCTCTTCGGTCGTGGCCAGCACGAACTCGTGGTCCAGCACGCCCGCATTGCGCGGCACGAAGCGGATCTGCTCGCCGGTGCGCACCCGAACGCTGTCGGGGATGAAGACCATGCGGCCTTCCCGTTCCTGCATGACAATGGGTACGACCCGAGCAGCTCGTTTGGGATCGCCGGGCTTGCCCCAGGCGGTTTCCTCATGGCCGGCATGGGCGCGGGCCAGGACAGGCCAAGCGGCCAGCAGCGCCAGCGCGCGCGCGACGCGACGTCGAACGATCATCGAACTCTCCCGTGTCTGAAGTTGAACCCTGAAGGGGGTTCAGACTCGGGGAGGTGGCGGATCCTTGGTCGGGAGGTGGCTGACCAGCGGCCGGGCGACGCCCGTGCCGGGCGATACGAAACGGGGCGCGGCCGGCGGCGCGAGGCCGGGGGCGAGCAGCGCTACCGCGCCCGCCATCATCGGGCAGCAAAGACCGGCGGCGTGCTTGGCGGACCCGTGGGCGGGGCAATCGATCGGCGGTGGCGGCGGATGGTCTGGGCACTCGCCTTGCGCGGTATCCACGAGGTGATGGCTGTGAGCGCCGGACTTGCCGCTGGCCGCGTGAGCCGTGGCACCGCGCATGGCCGGCGCGCCCATCATGGGCACGACGAACGCCGCCAAAGCGATCAGCCAGAGGAACGGGCGCAGGCGCATCGGGGGCGACTATCCGGTAACCGGCACGCCGCGTCGAGGGGGCTACTTCGCCAGTCGCAGCGCCGCGAAGCGCGGATCGCCCTGGCGTTCGACAAAGAGCAGCACCGAGCGCTTCTTCTGCGCGACCACTCGGTTCACGATCTCGGCGACCTCGGCCGGCGTCGTGACCGGCTTCTGGTCGACCTCGAGGATGACGTCGCCAGCCTGCAGCTGTTTCTCCGCCGCCGGGCTGCCGGGCGCGACCTTGGCGATCACCACGCCCTTCACCTGGTCGGAAAGCCCGTAGCGTTCGCGCAGCTGGTCGGTCACACGCTGCAGCGTGAGGCCGAGCTGCTCGACCGTGGAGGGCACGGCCTGATCGGCTTCCGGCTTCTTGGCGCCACCCTGGGCCGAAACATTCTGCTTCTCCGCCTCTTCCTGCTCGCCGATCCGCAGCTTCAGCATCTCCTGCTTGCCGCCGCGCCACACGGCGATGTCGACGGTGCTGCCGACGCGCGCTTCGGCGACCATGCGCGGAAAGCGCCTGATGTCGGCCACGTCGCGACCGGCAAAGCCCAGGATGATGTCGTTGCGCTTCAGTCCGGCCTTCGCGGCCGGCCCGTCAGCCACCACGCTCGCGACCAGCACGCCACGCGGCTTTTCCAGGCCGAAGCTCTCGGCGATATCGTCGGTGACGCTCTGGTAGCTGACGCCGATCCAGCCCCGGCGGACTCGGCCGAACTCGCGCAGCTGCTCGGCGATCTGCTTCACGGTGTTGGACGGGATGGAGAATGCGAGGCCGGCGTTGGTCCCGGTCGGCGAGTAGATCGCCGTGTTAACGCCCACCACCTCGCCGTCGGCGTTGTAGAGCGGCCCGCCCGAGTTGCCCTTGTTGATCGCGGCGTCGGTCTGCAGGTAGTCCTCAAGCGAGGATTCCGAAAGCGAGCGGCCGCGCGCCGAGACGATGCCGGCGGTGACGCTGTGGCCGAGGCCAAACGGATTGCCGATCGCGATCACCCAGTCGCCCACGCGGGCCTTGTCCGAATCGCCCCAGCGCACGGCCGGCAGCGGCTTCTTGTTGGGCGGCTCGACCTTCAGCAGCGCGACATCGACGCGCGGGTCGGTGCCGATCAACTTCGCCTTGAGCTGCGTGTCGTCGCGCAGGATGACCGTGATGTCCTCGGCGCCCTGAATGACGTGGTTGTTGGTGATGATGTAGCCGTCACCATCGATGATGAAGCCGGAGCCGAGCGACGTGCCGCGCCGTTGCCTCTGGCCATCGCCGCGACGGTTCTCGAAGAAATCCCGGAACAGCTCCTCAAACGGCGAACCGGGCGGAAGCTGGGGCCGGTCGCCAAGACGCGGTCCCTGCTGCTGCTGCTGTGTCACCACCTGGGTAGTCGTGATGTTGACCACCGTCGGCATCAGCTTCTCGACCATGTCGGCGAAGCTCTGCGGGGCATCGCGAGCGTCGGCCGGCGCGGGGGTCAGAACCGGGGACGCGACCAGGATCGCCGCCGCGACCGCGACGGTCCGTCCAACCCTTTGAAATTCCACAAATTTCACGGACAACCTCCGGCGGCCGCCCGACCGCCCGGCCGGTGCCGCGACACATTCGACCCCTACATGAGCGCCCTGTGTGGCGCAATTGAGGAGGAGGGATTGTTGCGTTCTATTTCAACGACGTGATCGCGGCGCCACAGAGTCGAGGCGCCGGCGACCGCGCAGGCTCAGCGCTTGCCGTTGGGGCTGCCGAAATACCGGAAGAAGTCGCTCTCGGGGCTCAGGATCATGGTCGATCCGGAGGTCCCGAAGGCGCTGCGGTACGCCTCCATGCGGCGGAAAAAGCCGTAGAAATCGGCATCGCGGCTGAACGCTTCGGCGTAGAGGCGGGTGGCCTCGGCGTCGGCGTCACCCATCACGAACTGGGCCTTCAGACCGGCATCGGCCTTGATGACGGCGACCTCGCGATCGGCGGTGGCGGTGATGCGCTGCTTTTCCTCGTCGCCTTCGGCGCGCAGCTGACCGGCCTCGCGCTCGCGGTCGGTCTTCATGCGGTCGAACACCGACTTGGAGTTGGCGGCCGGCAGGTCGGCGCGCTTCAGCCGCACGTCGATCACCTCGACGCCCAGAGGCTTGGCCTTGGCGCTGACGCGATTGGTGATCTCGTCCATGAGGCTCGCGCGTTGGTCGGTCAGGACGGCGTGCAGTGGCACCGCCGACAGCACGCTCCGGATCTCGGAATTGATCAGCGAGTCCAGCAGGCTGCGCAGCGAGATCTCGCCGCCCGGCACGGTCTGGGCGTAGAGTTTGGCGTTGACGATGCGGAAGCGGGCGTAGGCGTCGACCACCAGCCGCTTCTGGTCACCGGCGATGATCTCGAACTCCTCGGCTTCGTAGTCGAGCACGCGCTTGTCGATGCGCTGCACGTCCTGGACAAACGGAATCTTGGCGTAGAGACCCGGTGACGTCTTGGGCTCGCCCACGATGGCGCCGAACTGGCGGACCAGCACTTGGCGGGTCGGATCGACGGTGTAGAGCGACTGCGACAAGCCGACCAGAATCAAGCCGGCGAGACCGAGGAAAATCCAGGCGCGGATACTCATCGTGTGACTCCCTGCGGCACCGACATCTGGCGCGGTGGCTGCTGGCCAGCCGGCGCACCCTGCGGCCTGAGCTCCGGCAACGGTAGATAAGGCAGCACGCCCTGCCCACCGGCACTCTTGTCGATCATCACCTTGTTCACGTTGCGCAGCACGTCCTCGATGGTCTCGATATAGAGGCGCTCGGTCGTGATGTTCTTGGCTTTGGCGTACTGCTCGTAGACCTGGGTAAAGCGCTGGGCGTCACCGCGTGCCCGGGCCACGGTCTGCGCCTTGTAGGCCTCGGCGCGCTGGATGATCGACTCGGCCTCGCCTTTGGCGCGCGGCAACACCTGATTGCGGTAGGTGTTGGCCTCGTTGATCTTGGTTTCCTTGTCGGCGCGCGCGGCCTGCACGTCGCGGAAGGCCGCGATCACCTCTTGCGGCGGATCGACCCGCTGCATCTGCACCTGGCTGACGCGGACGCCGACGTTGTATTCGTCGAGGACGCGCTGCAGCAGCTCCTTCACGTCCTGCTCGATGCGGATACGGCCGTCGGTCTGCGCGAACTGCAGGTTCGACTTGCCGATGATCTCGCGCATCGTCGCCTCTGCGGCGGCGCGGACGTTCTCCTCGGGATTGCGCACGGCGAAGGCGTACTGGGTGACGTCCTTCACCTGCCACAGGATGGCGAACTCGATATCGACGATGTTCTCGTCGCCGGTCAGCATCAGGTTCTCCGACGTCGCGACCGGGCGGCCACGCTGCGGCGCACGGTCGCCAGCGCGGCTTGCGCCGAGGACGGTGCGGCGCTGATCCTGGACGTTGACCACGATCACGTTGCCGATCGGACCGGGGAAATTGTAGTGCAAGCCGGGCTCGACCGGCTTGCCGTAGGGCTTGCCGAAAATCAGTTGGATCGCCTGCTGGTTGGGCTGTACCCGGAAGAACCCGGTCAGCAACCAGCCCGCCACCACGAGCAACGCGATCAAGAGCGCGCCGCGCACCGAGCCCATACCGCCCGGGATGAGATTCTTGAGCCGCTCCTGGCCCTTGCGGATGACATCTTCCATGTCCGGCGGACGACGCGAGCCGAACGGACCACCGCCGCCTCCGCCACCACCGCCGCTCCCGCCGCGATTGCCGCCGCCGCCGCCCCAGGGACCGCCGCCGCCGCCATTTCCGCCGCCACCGCCCCAGGGGCCGCCGCTATTGTTGTTCCACGCCATCCTGCACCTCGGGGACCGCCGGGACCTTTTGCCAGTCCGACGCGCTGCATATATGTCGTTCCGCACCCGGCTTCAATCGAACCGGCGCGGAATTGTGGGCCGCAAGGAGCAGGCGATGGCTGAAGTGACCGAAGCGGCGGTGCGGCAGGCGCTGGCAGGTGTGCGCGACCCGGCCAACGGGACCGCGGTAACCGACTCCGGCCTGATCGACGGGATCGCCGTCCGCGCCGGCCATGTTGCGGTGACGCTGAAAGTCGACCCGGCGCGCGGACCCTCGCTCGAGCCGCTCCGGCTGGCTTGCGAGCAGGCGGTCCGGACTCTGCCCGGCGTGCTGTCGGCCACCGCGGTGATGACGGCGGAACGACCGGCGGCGGCCGCTCCGGCGCGTTCCCCGGCGGCGCACGGCCACGCTCATGGACCGCAAGCCGCTGCCGCACCCGGCGGTGGCCGGATCGAGGTTCCCGGCGTGAAGCACATCGTGGCGGTGGCCTCGGGCAAGGGCGGCGTCGGCAAGTCGACGACGGCGGTCAATCTCGCGCTGGGGCTCGCCGCCAATGGTTGCCGCGCGGGCCTGCTCGATGCCGACATTTATGGCCCCTCCATGCCGCGCATGTTGGGCGTCAAGGATAAGCCCGAATCGATCGACGGCAAGAAGCTGAAGCCGATCGAACGCTACGGTCTTCGGACAATGTCGATCGGCTATATCGTGGCCGAGGACACGCCGATGATCTGGCGCGGCCCCATGGTGTCGAGCGCACTGGAACAGATGCTGCGCGACGTCGAATGGGGCGACCTCGACGTGCTGGTCGTCGACATGCCGCCCGGCACCGGCGACGCGCAGCTCACGCTTGCCCAGCGCGTCGCGCTGGCAGGCGCGGTGATCGTCTCCACACCGCAGGACATCGCGCTGGTCGACGCCCGCAAGGGACTGAACATGTTCCGCAAGGTGGCGGTGCCCGTGCTCGGCATCGTCGAGAACATGAGCTACTTCCTCTGCCCCAAGTGCGGCGAGCGGTCGGAGATTTTCGGCCATGGCGGCGCACGCGAAGAAGCCGAGAAACTCGGCGTTCCTTTCCTCGGCGAGGTTCCGCTGCATCTCGATATCCGCGTCACCTCCGATGGCGGCCATCCCATCGTCGCGGCCAAGCCCGAGAGCAGCCACGCCCAAGCCTATCGCAACGTCGCTGGCCGGGTCTGGAAGCAACTGTCGGGTGGCGACCGCGGCCCGCGCGCCGCGCCGCGCATCGTCGTGCGCTGAGGCGCTCCTAGCGGGACTTGCGCTGCGCCGGCGCACGACGCCGCGGCGGCGGCTCGGCGCGACCGATCATGCCGTGAACGCCGATCATCGATCCCGCCACCAGCTCGAGCGCGAGGAAGCGCCGCTCCTCCACCCAGCCCGGCAGCTGGAGATTGAGCGCGAGATCGCGGCGGAAACCGAACTGGTTGTAGTACTCGGGGTCGCCGACCAGAATGATGCGGCTGTGCCCCAGGATCCGCGCCTGCGCCATCGAGTGCCACATCAGCGCCTTGCCGAAACCGAGGCCTCGCAGCGCCGGGCTGACGGCGAGCGGCCCCAGCAGCAACGCCGGCCACTTGCCCGAAATCAGGATCGGCCAATAGCGGATCGAGCCGACCATCTCGTTCTTCTGGTCGACCGCGACGAAGCAGAGCTCTTTCAGCCGCGCCACACCGTCACGCAGGCGATAGACGGTCTTCTGCATGCGATCGGGCCCGAACGCGGCTTCGGTCATGCCCTCGATGCGGGCAGCGTCGCGCGTGCGCTCGCGCACGATGCGCATCGGGCCGTGGGCTTGCATGATCGCCTCCGCCTGGGGAACGGGCGGCCGTTATGACAGCCCCCGATCCGCGCCTCAACCGCCGGCTCGCCGTAGCGTTGCTCGCAGCGCTCGCGCTCGGTCTTGCGCTCCTTGTGCCCCGCACGATCGACGGCGGCGGCGGCGAGTTCGTCTATTGGATCGAGGACGCGTACATCCATCTCGCGCTCGCACGGAACCTGGTCGAGCACGGCGTCTTCGGCGTCACCCCGCACGGCTTCACCGCCGCCTCATCGTCTCCGGGGTGGACGCTGGCGCTTGCCGGACTGATGGCGGTCGTGGGGGCCACTCCCCTTGCCGCGCTGTTCCTCAATATCGCCGCCGGTGTCGCGCTGGCCCTCGTCCTCGCGCACGCCTTCGCGTCGACCGGCAGCGCGCGCTGGGGCATCGCTGGCGCGGCCGCCGCGCTCGGCACCATCGCGCCCCTGCCCCTCATCCTCTCCGGCATGGAGCATGTGCTGCATTGCGCCGTGTTCGTCGCTGCCGCGCTGTTGGCGGCACGACAGGCGAGCGACGAGCGGACGGCAGATCGCACGCGCCTGCTCGCGGCATTGCTGCTGTTCCTGCCGCTTCTTCGCCTTGAGAGCCTCTGGCTGCATGTTCTGTTGGCGGCGTTCGCGCTGTTGCGCGGCGACCGGCGGTTGGCCGCGCTCGCGATCGCCACCGGTGCTCTCCCGGTCGTGCTTCAGGGCGCGGTCAACCTCGCGCAGGGCTGGCCGTTCCTGCCGGCGCCCATCCTCGCCAAGACCGTCTATCTCAGCGAGGCCAATGACGGCTGGCTGGTCTGGTCGCTGAAGTACTTTCTCTGGTGGCCCGTGAAGCGCGTCGCCACCTACGTGCCCGAGCTCCTGATCCTGATGGTGGCCGCCGACGCCTGGCTTGCCTGGACGCTCTGGCGCGATCCTCGGGCGTGGCGCCGGCGGGTGTGGGTGCTGGTGTTCCTGTTTCTCGCCGGCGCCTGGACGCACGCCACCTTCGCCGCTTTCGGCTGGGGCGGCCGCTATGAGTCCTATCTGCTGGCGCTGGGGTGGGTCGCCCTCGCGGGCGCCGGCGCGGCGATCGACTGGCCGGCGCTGCTCGCCCATCGCGGCAGGCGCGCAGCGGTCGCCGGCCTCGCCGTGCTGTTGGTGATCGCGGGCAGCGTCCGCGTCTGGAACCAGCACCGCGATCAAGCGGGCGCGGTCGAAACCGTCGCGCTGCGCGATGTCTGGCCCGGCCGCTTCATCGCGACCCTGTGCCGCGAGAGTCCGTGCGAGGTTCGCGCGATGGCGATGAACATCGGTGCCCTGTCCTGGCACGCCGGGCCTCGCCTGACCGATCTGCTCGCACTGGGCGATCGCGAGGTACTGGACCTTCTGGGTCGGCGGCGCCTCGACAGTGCTGCGGTCGCGCGACTGGCGGCCGACCGCGAGATCGAGGTCGCGCTGATCTTCGAGGATTGGTACGCGACCTGGATCGGCGGCACGCCGCCGCTGGTGAAGGTGGCGACGCTCCGGCAACGCACCGACTGGCCGACACCACTGACGCTCTACGCCCGCGACGAGGCAGGTGCCCGGCGGCTGGCGGGAGCGCTGCGCCGCCAGGAGGCGACGCTGCCGCAGCGGCTCGATATCGATTGGGCGCCCGGCTACCAGTGAGCGAGATAGCCGCCGTCGACCGCCAGCACCTGCCCGGTGATGTAGGACGCCCCCGGCGAGCAGAGAAACAGCACCGCGGGTGCGAGCTCCGCCGGCTCGCCCCATCGCCCCAACGACGTGCGTTGCCGCAGCCACTGCGCGATCGCGGGATCCGATGCCCAGTGAAGATTGGGTTCCGTCCGGAAGTACCCGGGCGCCACACCATTCACCGTGATGCGATGCGCGCCGAGTTCGGCCGCGAGCGCGCGGGTCAACCCGTCCACGCCGGCCTTGGCCATGGTGTAGACCGCGTCACCTGCTTGCGCGATCGGGCCCGCGATTGAGGAGATGTTCACGATCCGCCCGCCACGACCGCCAGCGATCATGACTCGCGCGGCGAGTCGGGCGAGTTCGAAGGGCGCCAGCAGACCGGTGGCGATGACCCGCTCGACCGAGGCGCGGTCGAAGTCGAACAGCGCCCGACGATCCCGCGCGCCGACATTGTTCACCAGAATGTCGAGGCGACCGCTTGCACCCTCCAGCCGCGCGAGCGCCGTCGCCGCGGCCTGCGAATCGGCGATATCGAAGGGAAGCGCCCGAGCCCGTCCACCTTCACCGGCGATGGCACCAACCGCCTCCTCCAGCGGAGCCGCGCTGCGGCCGTTCAGCCAGACCTCGGCGCCCGCACCCGCCAGCGCCCGCGCGATCTCGCGCCCCAGTCCCCGGCCCGCGCCGGTCACCAGCGCGACCTGCCCGGCGAGGTCGCCCGCCATTCAGTCGCGGCCGAGTGTGGCCATCAGCTCGCGCCATTCGCGGGCGCTGAGGCCACTCGACTTCTGGTCGACCGTCTCGCCCGCCAGCATCCGCCGCACGATCGCGATGCCGGTGCGCGACAGTCGGGCACCGCCCAGCGCGTATTCCTGGAAAGCGTCGTGGGTCATCGGACACCAACGCCTGAGCGTGTCCACCATCACGTCGGCATAGGCGCAAATCTCGTACTGCGCGTGGCTATCGGCGCGCAGCGACAGGAAATGCATTAGATTGTGCAGGTCGGTCTTCCAGTACCATTGGGTATAGAAGCCGAGCGACAGGTTCATGCGCGCAAGCTCGCGCGCAAGGCCAGAGCGCTCCGGGTCGAGCGGCTGGCCGTCCTCGCCCTCGTTCAGCATCTCCATGTAGTGCTCGTAGGCGAGCTCCGCGTCGCGCTTCAGAAGATCGAACACCCGGGCGGCCTCCCGCCCTTCGAGCACGCCGGCGCGGCCCTGGCGGTTGGTGCTGCTCTGCGCGGCAAGGTGCTCGGGCGCCGGCAGGTAGAACTCGTTGTCGAGGATTGAGTAGCGCGCCGAGTACTCGTTCACGTTGGCGGTGCGATGGCGGATCCACTGGCGCGCGACGAAGATCGGCAGCTTCACGTGATACTTGATCTCGCACATCTCGAACGGCGTCGTATGCCGGTGGCGGATCAGGTAGTTGATGAGGCCGCGATCCTCGCTCACCTTCTTAGTGCCGCGACCGTAGGACACGCGCGCGGCCTGCACGACGGCGGCGTCGTCGCCCATGTAGTCGACCACCCGCACGAATCCGTGGTCCAGCACCGGCAGCGCCGCGTACAGCACTTCCTCCAGCGCCGGCACAACGGCGCGCAGGGTCGGGCGAGGCTCGCCGCGCGCCTGGTCGATTTCGGCCTGCTGGGCCGCGGAAAGGGGCATCGTCGTTTCCTTGATGAGTGCGCGCGGGACTGTAGTCGCCCGCCGCCGCCTCTCACCATGGGGAAAAGAACGCGCGCCCGGCGGCCGCCTTCAAAATGCCCGGCGAAAGGCCTATATTGGCGATGTCGGGAAACCGACTATGGCGATAAACGCCGCGTGGCATAAGCGTTTCGGACCCGGGGGCGGTACCCGGCGCCTCCACCATTCCTCGCACCGGTCCGCCGGCGCGATCGAGGGGGCGAAATAGGATCGACGAGCGTGGTAAAGGCGCGGTTTTTGCTCGGTATGGTTCCGCCGTGACGGGCCACACACAAGTGCCAACGATAACGACGTTGCACTCGCTGCTGCCGCCTAACAAGCGGACGTAAGCGCGGTTTCGGGAGGGCACCGGGCAACAGAAGCCCTCCCACTTTCCTTCCATCGACATGGGCCGGCGCGGCCGTTGACTCTGGCTGGAGCCAAGCCGATGCTCGATCCAGGATCAAAAATGGCCGAACGTTTCCAATATGAGTCGCTAGTCGACGACGCTCTGCGTAGCGTCGTGCGCAAGGTGTTGACCGATGTCGCGGCCAAGGGCCTGCCGGGCTCGCACCACTTCTACATCAGCTTCCGCAGCACCGAGCCCGGCGTGCGCATGCCCGACTATCTGCGCGCGAAGTATCCCGAGGAAATGACCATCGTCTTGCAACACCAGTACTGGGATTTGGTGCTGGACGACGAGCATTTCGAAGTGACGGTGAGCTTCAACAAGCAGCACGAGCGGATTCGCGTGCCGTTCACCGCGCTCTCGGCCTTCGTCGATCCCTCGGTGCGCTTCGGCCTGCAATTCGACCGCAAGGACAAGGGCACCGTGCCCGGTCCGGCCGTCGTGCCGCAACGCGCCGACGCCGCATCACCAGCCGCGTTGCCGGCGCCCGACAAACGTCCGGCAGGCGCCGCGTCGCCGACGCCTGAAGGAGCCCCGGCCGAGCCAGCCGGTGAGGCGGCGACGGCCGCCGATGAGGCCGGCAAGGTCGTGAAGCTCGACCTCTTCCGAAAGAAGTAGACGCCGGATCGAGGTTGCGGCAGGGAACGCCGCGCCCGGCGAGGAGTGACCCATGCCCGAATTCCAGTATCAGGAAATGTTTCCGCACGGTGCCGACACGACACCGTGGAAGAAGCTGTCATCCGACCATGTGTCGGTGCGTTCGTTCGGCGGTCGCGACGTGCTCTGCGTCGAGCCCGAAGCGATCACGCTGCTCACCGCCCAGGCCTTCCGGGACATCTCGCACCTGTTGCGGCCGGGACATCTCGCGCAGCTGACGGCGATCCTCAAGGACCCCGAAGCGTCGGACAATGACCGCTACGTCGCGCTGGAGATGCTGAAGAACGCCAACATCGCCGCCGGCGGCGACTTGCCGATGTGCCAGGACACCGGAACCGCGATCGTGATGGGCAAGAAGGGCCAGGCGGTGTGGACCGGCGGCGGCGACGAGGCGGCGATCTCGCGCGGCGTCTACAAGACCTACACCGAGACCAACCTGCGCTATTCGCAAGTGGCGCCGATCTCGATGTTCAAGGAGGTGCAGACCGGCACCAACCTCCCCGCCCAGATCGACATCTACGCCACCGATGGCGAGGAGTACGAATTCCTGTTTATCGCCAAGGGCGGTGGCTCGGCCAACAAGAGCTTCCTGTACCAGCAGAACCCGTCGGTGCTGAACGAGGCGGCACTGCTCAAGTTCTTGGACACCCAGATCCGCACGCTCGGCACCGCCGCCTGCCCGCCCTATCACCTCGCCATCGTGATCGGCGGCACGTCAGCGGAGATGAACCTCAAGACCGTGAAGCTCGCCTCGACGCGCTACTACGACGATCTGCCGGAGACCGGCAACGCGCACGGGGTGGCGATCCGCGACCGCGCGATGGAAGCCAAGGTGCTGGAGCTCACCCGCAAGATGGGGATCGGCGCGCAGTTTGGCGGCAAGTATTTCTGCCTCGACGTGCGGGTCATCCGCCTCGCCCGCCATGGCGCCTCGGTGCCGATCGGAATGGGCGTCTCGTGCTCGGCCGACCGCCAGGCACGCGGACGGATCACGCGCGACGGCATCTTCCTCGAACAGCTGGAGACCAATCCGGCGCAGTTCCTTCCCGAGGTTGAGCCGACCCAGCTTTCGGGCGATGTCGTGCCGGTCGATCTCAACAAGGGCATGGCCCATACGCTGGCAACGCTCGGCCGCCACCCGGTGAAGACGCGGGTCAGCCTGACCGGAACGCTGATCGTCGCGCGCGACTCCGCGCATGCGCGGCTGAAGGAGCGCATCGACCAGGGACAGGGGCTGCCGGACTACTTCAAGCAGTACCCGGTCTACTACGCGGGTCCCGCCAAGACGCCGGCCGGCATGCCGTCGGGTTCGTTCGGCCCGACGACGGCTGGCCGGATGGATTCCTACGTCGATCTCATGCAGGCCCATGGCGGCTCGATGGTCATGCTGGCCAAGGGCAACCGCAGCCGCGCCGTCGTCGACGCCTGCAAGAAGCATGGCGGCTTCTATCTCGGCTCTATCGGCGGCCCGGCGGCGATTCTCGCCCGGAACTGCATCCGGAAGGTCGAGGTGCTGGAGTATCCCGAGCTCGGCATGGAAGCGATCTGGCGGATCGAGGTCGAGAACTTCCCGGCGTTCATCGTCACCGACGACAAGGGCAACGACTTCTTCGCCGACCTCAAGATCTGACGCCGGAAAAAGAATGACCCGGGAGGTTTCCCTCCCGGGTCAGTCCGCTGTCCCGCGACGCTCCGGCAAAATTCCCCAGAACCGGATCGTCGCGTCCCCCCAAACTCGTCGTTCAGCCGCGGCAGCCGTCTTCCGCGTTCGCGCACCAGCGGTCGATCCAGACATTGCCGTAACGGGCATTGATGACCTGCAGCCAGCTGCCGCGGCAGCCCAGCACGCGGAACTTCATGTCGTCGCCTTCGATGCGCGCGATCTGGCGGCCGAGCAGACCAGGGCGGTTGAAGACCGAGATGGCGCCGTCGACGCGGGCATCGACCGCCAGCGCGTCGGCAGGGATCCAACCCACGCTCGGAGCCACCGTCGCTGCACCCGCATCGTAGTTCTGAGCCGAGGCCAGCGCGATCTTCGCCCAGCCACCCTGGCTGCCGGTGATGGTGACGATCGAGGTGATCGGCTCGCCCGCCGCGTCGCCGCGGACCGCGAGACGCCCGACCAGCGCACCTTCCGGCGTCGGTTCGGCCCGAACGACAAGATCCTCGCCGGCCTGCAGAAGAGCATAGGCCCGGGTCGGGACGCAGGAGCCCGGTTCACCGGTGCTGGCGTCGACCGACTGCTGAACCACGGTGAAAGCCGCGAAGGCGGCGACCGTGCCGACGATGGCGCGAATCATGTGATGTTCCCCAAGTTGCGCCGGCGGATCCCCATCCACCGGCCCCTCTTTCCCACGGCCGCCATCTAGCCCGGCGGAGACGGCGGAGTCGCGTCGGGTTTTGTATGGATTGTGTCGCAGGGCACGCCCGGAATCGCGTGTGATATCAATGGCTTGCGGTTAGTGCGTGCAGTCCGCACGCGGGTCAAAGCGGGCGGCGCGATACGGCCGTTACAGGCGCCCTCGAATCTTTCAGATCCAGCTGGCTCAGCCGGATCGCAGCGCCGAAGAGCGAGGCAGCGCCGGTCGCGCTACTCGGCGGCGGCGGCGGCCTTCTTGGCGCGCTTGCGATCCTCGGGATTGAGGAAGCGCTTGCGCAGCCGGATCGACTTGGGCGTCACCTCGACCAGCTCGTCGTCCTCGATGTAGGCGATCGCCTGCTCGAGCGACATGCGGCGCGGCGGCGTGAGCCGGACCGCTTCATCCTTGCCGGCGGCGCGGATGTTGGTGAGCTGCTTGCCCTTCAGCACATTCACATCGAGATCGTTGCCGCGGCTGTGCTCACCGATCAGCATGCCTTCGTAGACCGGCGTGCCGGGATCGATGAACATCGGCCCGCGCTCTTCGAGGTTCCAGAGCGCGTAAGCCACCGAGATGCCCTCGGCATTGGCGATCAGCGCGCCGTTGCGTCGCCCGGCGATGGGGCCGCGAAACGGTCCGTAGGAATGGAACAGCCGATTCATGACGCCGGTGCCGCGCGTGTCGGTCAGGAACTCGCCGTGATAGCCGATCAGGCCACGCGAGGGCGCGAGGAAGACCAGACGCGTCTTGCCGGCGCCCGATGGGCGCATGTCCTGCAGCTCTCCCTTGCGCAGCGAGATCTGCTCGACCACGACGCCGGTATGAGCGTCGTCGACATCGATCACGACTTCCTCGATCGGCTCCTGGCGCTGGCCGGTGGCGGGATCGGTGCGGAAAAGAACGCGGGGCCGGGCGACCGCGAGTTCGAAGCCCTCGCGGCGCATGGTCTCGATCAGAACGCCAAGCTGAAGCTCGCCACGACCGGCGACCTCGTAGGAATCGGCGGTCTCGCTGTAGCGCACGCGGATCGCGACGTTGCCCTCGCCTTCGCGCATCAGACGGGCGCGGATCATGCGGCTCGTCACCTTGTCGCCCTCGCGGCCGGCATAGGGCGAGTCGTTCACCATGAAGTTCATGGCAAGCGTCGGCGGATCGACCGGCTGGGCCGGCAGGGCGAATTCGACCGCCGGATCGGCGAGCGTGTCGGCCACGGTCGCGGTCTTGAAGCCGGCCAGCGCCACGATATCGCCCGCCTCGGCCAGATCGATGCCCTGGCGCTCGAGACCGCGGAAGGCCAGCACCTTGGTCACGCGAACCTGCTCGATCTCGCGCCCCTCGCGGGTCATGGCACGCAGTACCATGTTGGGTTTCACCGAGCCCGAACGGATGCGACCGGTCAGCATGCGGCCGAGGAACGGATCGGTGTCGAGAGTCGTCACCAGCATGCGGAAGGGCTGGTCGGCGTCGATCTGCGGCGCCGGCACATGGCGCAGGATGAGATCGAACAGCGGCGCCATGTCCTTGCGCTCGGCCTCCAGTGAGGTCGCCGCCCAGCCCTGCTTGGCTGAGGCGAAGAGCGTCGGGAAATCGAGTTGCTGGTCGTTCGCTTCCAGGGCGGCGAACAGGTCGAACACCTCATCGTGAACCTGATGCGCGCGCGCATCCGGCCGGTCGACCTTGTTGATCAGCACGATCGGGCGCAGCCCCAGCCGAAGCGCCTTGCCGACCACGAACTTGGTCTGGGGCAACGGACCTTCGGCGGCGTCCACCAGCACCACCACGCCGTCGACCATCGAGAGGATGCGCTCGACTTCGCCGCCGAAATCGGCGTGGCCCGGCGTGTCGACGATGTTCACCCGCACGCCGTTCCAAACCACCGAAGTCGCCTTGGCGAGGATGGTGATACCGCGCTCGCGCTCGAGGTCGTTGGAGTCCATTGCCCGCTCGGCGACCTGCTGGTTGTCGCGGAACGTGCCGCTCTGCTTCAGCAGGCAATCGACCAGCGTGGTCTTGCCATGGTCGACGTGCGCGATGATCGCGACGTTGCGGATGTCCATCGTGATTTTCCGGGGGGTTCGGGTGGGCCGGGCTTATACCGGCGCCCCCCGCCCGCGGCAAGGCGCCTTGAGGCGGCCTGACGCCGCTGCCACAGTCGAAACCATGCGCAAGAGATCCGTCACCCTCGACGGCCACAGCACCAGCGTCTCGCTGGAGGACCCATTCTGGTCCGAGTTGGTGAAACTCGCCGAGGCGCGCGGTCAGTCCCTCAACGCGCTCATCGCGGGGATCGACCGCACGCGCGAACCGGCAACCAACCTGTCGAGTGCGCTCCGTCTCTTCGTGCTGGCGGAGCTGCGACGGAAGATCAGTCCAGTTTGAAGCCGCGCCGGCGCACGAAAGCGCCGAAATCGGCCCGCTCCGGCACTGAATATTGCCGCGCCTTGTCCTCGGACCAGCCATAGGACTCGGCCGTCCCGAAGCGCTCCACGGCGCGCTGGGTGCGATAGGGCTGCACCGCTTCGCGACGGCGATCGTAGTCGGCGATGCGCGCTTCAAGATCGCGTTCGTCGTAGCGGTCGCGATGTACGGTCACGTCCAGCGGCAGGCGCGGGCTCATGACGCCGGCGAAAGACGGCCAACCCATCCCCAGGCCCGCCACCGGAAAGACGTGCGACGGCAGGCCGAGAATCTCCGCCACCTCGGCGGCGCGATTGCGGATGGCGCTGATCGGACAGGTGCCGAGTCCCGCCCGATCGGCGGCGGCCACGAAGGTCGCCAACACGATCCCGGCATCGACCGCGGCGTTGAAGAAGGCGTCGAGATGGTCGTTGACGAAGGGCCGGTCGCGCCACTCGAACAAGAGCCGATGCCGCCGATTGTTGCCGCAAAACACCAGCAGCACAGGCGCCGGAACCACCCAGGGATTGTCCGGCAACAGCGCCTCGATCCGCGCCCGCTGGGCGGGGTCGGCCACGATCACGATATCGGTCTGCTGCAGGTCGCTCTTGGAGGGCGCCGACAGCGCCACCGCGCACAAGGTCTCGACCAGCGCGGGATCGACCGGCTTTTCCAGGTATCGGCGCATGACTCGCCGGTCCGCCATCGCGGCCAGAGTGTCGACCCCTTGCGGGGCGTCCGCCAGCGCCGGCGCCGCGCCGAAACGGGCGCGCAGCGCGCCCAGCAATCGATCCAGCATCGGCCCCTCAGCGCCCGAAAGGATTGGGCAGGGTCAACCCGCGCTGCTGTTGCTGCTGCGGCTGCGTGGTCGTACCGCCGCGTTGCTGCTGCTGCCCGCCGCCAAGTCCCAGGATCAGCGACTGCACGCCGCCACCGCCGCCCTGCTGCGGTTGGGTTGCCCCGGGCAGCGTGCTGGTCATGCCCGGCGGGTCCTTGGCGGTACCGCGCGCGACGTTGATCGACGGCGAGCCCGTCGGGCCCTTGGCGGTCGTGATCAGGTACGGCGCCGACGTGTCCTCGGCGATGACGAAGTTCACCGTCGTGTCGGTGGTCGAGTTCACGAGGTTGGTGCGGCTCACGACATTGGCAGTCGCGCGATTGCCGTTCACCACCAGGCCGTTGGTGGTGAGGGTGCCCTGGGCGATGTCAGCTCGGCCGCCGATCACGTTGTTGTGGTTCACGAAGCGGTTCAGCACCAGCGAGACCGCGTTCAGCATGTTGCCGACCGAAGAGCCGCCGCGCTGGCCCGTCGCCGCCATCACGTTGCCGAGGGTATTGTCGATCACCGCGCCGGCCGCACCAGTCGCCGCCGAGCCCAGCACCTGCAGCGCCTTGTCGGTCGTCACGGTGACAGCTCCGCCCAGCGCCGTCCCGCCCGCCAGCGAACCCTTGATCTGGTCCGGCGTCGTGCTAGTGCCGCGCAGCGCGATCCCGGTGGCACTCAACTTCCCGTCGATCGTCACCTTGGCGAGTGCACCGCCGAAGACGTTGCTGCCGGACGTGGCCTGCAGCATGTCACCGATGTCGATGTTGTTGGCGTTGCCCTTGAAGTCGAGGTTGAGCGCGGGCTGGCTGGCGTTCACCGTGCCCGTGAGATCCAGCGCGCCGCCATAGAGGCCGCCGGTCAGCTGCTGAAGGGTCAGCACGCCGTCCTTCAGCGTCGCCTGGATCTGCGCGTTGGTGAGGCGCAAGGGACCGTTCACCAGGCTCGCCGCCTGCAACTTCACTGACGCGTCGAGCACGCGCATCGGCGAGGTGTCGATCGGCTTGTTGTTGCTGGCCGCAGCTTGTTGTCCCCGTGCCGGCGGCGCACTCCCGCCCAGCTTGCCGAGATCGAGCCCGCCCGGCGCACGAAGATCGGCCGTGACTGTCGGTCGACCGGCTAGGCGAGCGTCGACCGAACCTTCGACCGTCTGGCCGTTCAGCCCGAGGCTGCCCCGCCAGGCCACCGACTGCGGCGCACCCGAAGCGGCGCCCGGCAGCGCGAGCGTGCCGGTCGCCTTGACCGCCATCCCCAGTGCATTGACCGAGATATCGCGCAGCGTCAGCTGCTCGACCGAGCCCGCGATCCCGCCACTGGCCGTGATCGGTCCCTTGGGCGCGCTGGCGCCGCCGAGCTTGGCCAGGCGCTCGAGGTCTGGCGCCTCCAGGTTGAAGGCGACATCCGGACGCGGCGTGCCGGTGATGCCGGCCACCGTGCCGCGCAGCGCGAAGCGCCCGCCCGCGAGGTTGCCGACCTTGACGTCGTTCAGCCGCAGCGTGGAGCCCGCGAGCGCGATATCGATATCGACGCCGCCGATCGTCTCCGTGTTGACGATGAGACGCGCGACCTTGGCCTTGAGCCCGATCGACGGCCCACCGGCGGCGGCCGGCGCCGCCGGCGCTGCCGGCGCGGCGGCGCGCGCCGGAGGAGTCGCCGGCTTGGCGGCGGTGGCCGGCCGATAGGCGTCAACATTGAGCGTATCGATGTCGAGCGTCGCCACGACGCCAAGCGGCGCCAAGGTCACCGCCACACCGCCGCGACCCTTGATGTCGTCCAGTTCGAAGGTCGCGTCACTCACCTGTACGGTGTTGTTGGTCCCGGCCATGCGACCGCGAAAGCTGACGCGTGCCAGTCGATCAGCCGGCATGCCAGTCGTATCGACCTGAAGCCAGGCGAGCGTATCGCGCAGCTTCGGTCCCACCAGCGAGAAGTCGCCGCTCACCTGCGGGCGCGCGGCGTCGCCGCTCATCGTCGAGCGCGCCTGAAGGACGAGATCGCCGGGCAGCGAGGCTTGCAGTTTCGGCACGGCGACCGCGCCGTTGCGCACATCGAGTTCCAGCCCGAGATTGCGGATGGTGCCCTTGTTGTAAAGGATCTCCGCGACATCCAGCGCGAGCTTCACCGTCATGTCGCGCGGCAGGCCGCCCGGCGGCGCCGTGGCCGGCGCGGCAGGTGTGGCCGGTGCGGCGGGCCGGGAGGCGCCCGTGGCCGCCGGCGGGGTTGCCGCTTTCGGCGCCGCCGCCATCCACTTGTCGAGATCGAGCTTGGCCACGCTCACCTTGCCATCGACGGCAAGGGCGGGCTTGAGGCGGACGCTGAGCGAGCCCGCACCCTGGTCCTGGCCCAGCCCCAGCTTGAAGTCGCGCAGCGCGACCGCGTCCGACGAGGCCTCAAGTTGGCCGTCGAACGAGAACTTGCCCGCCAGCATCGGCGGCAACGCGGCCGGGGGCTGCCCCGCGGCTTGCGTGAGCGCCGCGACCAGCCCGGCCAGCGAGTCCGCGGCAATGGTGGTCTTGCCGGCGACCTTCGCCTTGGGTCCAAGCTCGCTCAACGTACCCTTGAAGGCGATGCGGCCGCCGCCGGCGTCGAGCGCGATGTCGGTCGCGTGACCGGACGCCTCACGCGCGCCCAGCCGCGCGTCGAGCTTGAGCGGCGCGCCGTTGGCCACCAGCGTGCCGGCCGCAGACAGCGGACCCTGCGGCGATCCGACCGACGCCGTGAGCTCGATCTTCTCGACCGTCACATTCATGCCGGCCTTGGGATCCGAGAACGAGAGCGTGCCGTTGCGGATCGCGATGTGGCCGATCGAGGGACCGCCGCCAGCCGCGGGCTTCGCGCCAGCGGTCGGTGCGGGGGCCGCCGCTGGGACCATGTCCCAGTTCGCCTTGCCGTCAGCCGCGACCTCGAGCGCGATCTTGGGTTCCACCAGCGTGACGCTTGAAATCACCACCTTGCCGCCCAGCAGCGCAAGGATCGAGGGACTGGCGCTCACCTGGCGCAGCTCGACCATGTGCGTGGCCTTGCCACTAGGCATATTCGAGAGCTTGACGCCCGACGCTGTCACTTCGGGCGAGGGAAAGAGCGAGAGCCGGATCGGTCCCTCGATGACGAGATCGCGGCCGGTGGCCTTCTTCACCTCGGCGGCGATCTGTGGCTTGTAGGAGTTGACGTCGATCAGGCTCGGCGCGACCAACAGGCCAAGCACGACAATGCCGACACCTACGCCGGCACCGACCATGAGTTTGCGCCGCATCGGCGAGGCTCCATTTGAAACAGGTTGGCGGACTCTAGCGGACCGGCCGGCCGCCCGGCATAGGGAAGTTTGAGGATCGGGAGGAGTCCGTGGTGGAGATCGTGAACCTCACCCGTGCCCGCAAAGACCGCGCGCGCCGGGAGAAGAGCCAGGCGGCCGCCGAGAATCGGGTCCGCTTCGGCCGCACCAAAGCGGAGAAGGCCCGCGACCGCGACGACGCCCGACGGAGGAAGGAAGCCCAGACCGCGCGGCGGCTGGACGACGGCGAAACCGGAAAAACCTGAGCCGCGGCGGTTATCGCCGCGTCCGGGTCACGCGCTCGAAGAATTCGCGGGTCTGGGGCTCCGCTCCGGGACCCGGAACGGCACGCACGCTGGTGAGGTCCAGCCTCTGGCCGGTCGGCGCATCGACCAGGATCGGTTCGATCGCTCGGCCGTCGCCTCGCGTCACCAGCTCCATCGGTTTGCCATCGCGGGCGGCGGGGCCGTGCCGGTCGCCCCACTCCTTCAAGCCGACGATCACCGGAAACAGCGCCGCGCCCCGGTCGGTGAGCCGATACTCATGCCGCACCGGGCGTTCCTGATAGGCGACGCGCCGGAAGATCCCGGCCTCGACCAGCTTCTTGAGACGCACCGTCAGCACGTTGCGCGCGACGCCAAGGTTGGCCTGGAAGTCGTCGAACCGCCGCACGCCATAGAAGGCGTCGCGCACGATCAACAGCGTCCACGGCTCGCCCACGACATCGAGCGCCGCCGCGATCGAGCAATTCATCCGAGCATGGGACGTCCGCCGCATGGCCGTGAGTATAGGCAGCGACCGACTGCGGGCAACCGAACGTCGATTGCGGCTGGCCCGGTCGCATGCTTTACCCGCCACAAACCGAGGAGAACGAGATGCGGCTGGCAGGCAAGGTGGCGGCGGTGACGGGCGCGGGCCAGGGTATCGGCGAGGCGATCGCCCGCCGGTTCGCGGCCGAGGGCGCGGCGGTGGTGGTGAACGACGTCGACCCCGCGCGCGCCGGCAAGGTCGCTGCCGGGATCGAGAAGGATGGCGGACGCGCCTTCGCGCTCGCAGGCGACATCACCAAACTCGAGGCCAACCAGGCTCTGGTGGCGGCCGGACAGAACCAGTTCGGCCGGTTCGACTGTTTCGTCGCCAATGCCGGTGTCACCCACTGGAACAAGCCGATGATGGACGTCACCGACGACGAGTTCGACCGCATGTTCGCGGTGAACGTGAAGGGCGTCTATCAGGCGGCCAAGGCCTGCGTGCCGCTCTGGGAAGCGCAGGGCTCGGGCAACTTCATCGCCATCGCCTCCACCGCGGGCCTGCGGCCGCGCCCCGGCCTGGTCTGGTACAACGCCACCAAGGGCGCGGTGATCGTGGCCATCAAGGCCATGGCGGCCGAGTTCGGGCCCAAGGGTATGCGGTTCAATTCGATTTGCCCGGTGGCCACCGAGACGCCGCTGCTCGCGGCCTTCATGGGCGGCGACAACGCCGACAATCGCAGCCGCTTCAACGCCACGGTGCCGCTCGGCCGTCTTGGACAGCCGGCGGATCACGCAGCGGCAGCGGTGTTCCTCGCGTCCGATGACAGCGCATTCATCACCGGTGTGGCGCTGCCGGTCGATGGCGGCCGCTGCATCTAGAGTTTCTGCGTTCAGGTGGAACCGCGCGGGCGGCTCCATCCGATCCGAAAAGACTCTAGACGGCGCGACGTAGCGGGGACTCGAGTCGCAGGAGCGTGTAGCCAACCACCGCCGACAGCAGCGAGCCGGACAGCACGCCCAACCGCAGGAGCGGTGCCATCGCCTCGTCCTCGAAGGCGAGCGTGCCGATGAAGAGGCTCATGGTGAAGCCGATACCCGCGCAAGTGCCGACGGCATAGAGCTGGAGCCAAGTGGCACCCTGCGGCAGCCGGGCGAGACCGAGAAACACCAACGGCGCGGCGAAGGCGAAGACGCCGATCTGCTTGCCGACGAAGAGACCGGCGGCGATCCCCAGCGTCACCGGATCGGTGAAGCTCGACCACCCCATGCCGGAGAGCGACAGCCCGCTATTGGCGAAGGCGAAGACCGGCATGATGAAGAACGCCACCCAGGGCTTGAGTGCGTGTTCGAGCTTCACGAAGGGCCGCTCTTCGCCGCCGTCGGACGCCGCCGGCAACGGCAGGCAGAAGGCGAGGACAACCCCCGCCAGGGTCGCGTGAACGCCCGACTTCAGCACACAGACCCACAGCACGACGCCGACCAGGATGTAGGGCCCGAGGGCGCGGACGCCCGCACGATTGAACGCCAGCAGTATCGCCACGCACGCCGCGGCCAGCCCCAGCGACAGCGTCGACAGGTTGCTGGTGTAGAACAGGGCGATGATGACGATGGCGCCTAGATCGTCGACGATCGCAAGCGTCAGCAGGAAAAGCTTGAGCCCGAGCGGCACCCGGCTGCCCAGCGCCGCCAGCACACCCACGGCGAAGGCGATGTCGGTGGCGGCCGGAATGGCCCAGCCCGCGAGAGCGACCGGATTTCCCCAATTGAGCGCGACATAGATCGCCGCCGGAACGATCATGCCGCCGGCCGCGCCAGCCACCGGCAGCACGATCTGGCGCGGATCGGCAAGGACGCCCTCCCGGATCTCGCGCTTGATCTCCATGCCGACCAGCAAGAAGAACACCGCCATCAGCCCATCGTTGATCCAGAGCAGCAGCGGCTTGTCGATGCCGGCCGAGCCGACGGTCAGCGCGAGGCGGGTGCCAAGCAGCCCCTCGACCACGGGATCGAACGGTGTGTTGGCGAGCACGATCGAGAGCACGGCCGCCAGCAGCAGCATCGCGCCAGGCGCCGCCTCGTTGTGCAGGAGGGCTCCGAATTACCGCCGCATGTCGTGCTCCGAGGGGTTCTACCCAAATGGAAACGCCCGGGCCTTGCGGGCCCGGGCGTCCGGTGGCTGGCGGCGTGCCGCCAGCTGCTATTCGCGTTCCTGGCCGAGGAAGCTCATCAGGAACTGGAAGAGGTTCACGAAGTTCAGATAGAGGCTGAGCGCGCCCAGAACGGCGATCTTGCCCAGCATGTCCGAGCCCCAGGCTTCGGCATACTCTTCCTTGATGCGCTGCGTGTCGTAGGCGATCAGACCCGAGAAGATCAGCACGCCTACCGCCGAGATGATGAAGCTCATCGTGCCCGACGGCGAGATCATGTTCACGATCCAGGCGAGCAGCAGCCCAATCAGGCCCATGAACAGGAACTTGCCCATCCCGCTCAGGTCGCGCTTGGTGGTGTAGCCGTAGAGGCTCAGCGCACCGAAGGCGGCGGCGGTGATGAAGAAGGTCCGCGCCACCGAAGCGCCGGTGTAGCGGAACAGCAGCACCGACAGGCTGATGCCCATCAGCACGGTCAGCGTCCAATAGATGGCCTGGATCGAGCCGAGGCTCATGGTCGCCGCCTTGAAGCCGACCAGCAGCAGCAGCCCGATCGGGGCGAGCATCGCCACCCAGCCCAAGATGGTGAAGCCGACCACCTGACCGCGCGCGTTGAACTGGATGAACGTCTTGGCCAGATCCGGCGACATGAACATCAGCATGGCGACAATGCCCGACAGGGCAAGGCCAGAGGCCATGTAGTTGTAGACGCTCAGCATGTGGCTGCGCAGGCCGGCATCGAATGCCGCCTGGTCGACGGCGCCAACGCCGGCGCGATTGAAGACTTGGCTATATTCGTTCGCCATAGGTTCAGACCTCCGCGGGAGCTATGCGTCCCGTGCCGCGCATATTTGGGCTCGGATGGCCCCCGAATCAAGCGGCTTAGCGCCTTGAAAACCCGCAATCTAATTGAAATTAGTGTGAAATCCGGCGCTCACTCGTTGCGCAACAAAGCCAGCGGCCGCTGACGCAGCGCCTGCAGGGTTCCCGCAAGCCCAAAAGCCAGCGTGAGCAACATCGCACCCAACGCGACCGCGACACCCACGGCCGGCAGGAACGTCCAGTCGAGCCCCATCAGGCGGCGCACGACCACCCAGGCGCCGAGCGTCCCCACAGCCAGGGCGGCGGCGGCGGTCACTAGACCCAATGCGGCGAACTCCCAGGCGAAGATGCCGGCGATGCGCCCGCGTGTAGCGCCCAGGACCTTCATGACGACCGCCTCGTGGATTCGCCGGCGCTGGGTGGCGAGCATCGCGCCGGCGAGAACCAGCAGCCCGGCCACGATGCTGAGCGTGCCGATCACCCGCGATGCCAGCCCGATATTGCCCAGCACGCCAGCCGCCGTTTCGATGGCGTCGCGGATGCGGACCACGGTGACGTTGGGAAAGTTGTCCGTGACAGCGCGAAAGACGGCGTCCTCCGCCTCCGGTTTCGCGCGCGCGGTGGCGAGGAAGGTGTGCGGCGCGCGATCGAGCAAGCCGGGCGAAAAGACGAAGACAAAATTGATCGAGAGCGTCGTCCACTCGATGCGGCGCAGCGAGGCGATGCGCGCCTCGATGTCGCGACCGAGCACGTTCAGGGTGATGTTGTCGCCGACCCCGATGCCGAAGGCCGACGCGAGCTCGACGTCGAACGAGATCAGCGGCGGCCCGCGGTAGTCGGCCGGCCACCACTCGCCCGCCACCAGGCGCGTACCCTCGGGCATGCGCGCGGCATAGGTCACGCCGCGATCGCCCTCCACCGCCCAGCGCGCATTGGGCGGCACCTGGATCTCGCTCACCGGCCGGCCGGCGATCCGCACGATGCGTCCGCGCAGCGACGGCACCTTGTCGACCTGCCCCGCGCCTGGAACGGCAGCGATAGCCGCCTCGAAGGCCGGCATCTGGCTCGACTGGACATCGACGAAGAAGAACGCCGGCGCGTCCTGCGGCATGCGCTTGGTCACCTGCTCGCGCAGGTTTCCCTCGATCAACGCGGTCGCCACCAGAACGGTGAGACCGAGGCCGAGCGAGAGCATGACGATGGGTGTGGGCGCGCCGGGGCGATGCAGATTGGCGAGCGCCAGCCGCAGCGCGGCGAAGCGCGGCTTGCCCGCTCGCGCCGCCGCCCACATCACAAGACGCGCTAGCGCCGGAAACGCGATGAACGCGCCGATCGCGCCGATCGTGAACCAGATCGCGACCCGCCGCTCGTCGGCGGCAAGAATGGTGAAGCCCGCAAGCACCGCTGCCGCACCGCCGACCGCCACAATCTCGACCCAGCGCAGCCGCGCGCGATCGACCACGGCGCCCCGCATCAAGGTTGCGGCCGGGACCAGCCGGGCCCGCAACAGCGGCAGGAGTGCGAAAACCAGAGTCACCAGGACACCGAACGCCGCCGCGATTGCGAGCGGCCGCAGATAAACGGCCACACGGGCGCGGACGGGAAGAATCTCGGCCACAGCAGCATCGGCAACAAAGGGCAACGCGGCGCCGCCGACGATGCCGATCACGATGCCGATCGCGGCAAGAACGCCCAGCTGAAGCAGATACGTCGTGAAGACGAGATCGCGCGGCGCACCGACACATTTCAGGATGGCGATGGTGCGGGTGCGGGTCGCGAGAAAGCTCGACACCGCATTGCCGACACCCACGCCACCGACCAGCAGCGCGGCCAACCCGATCAGGCCGATGAACTGGGTCAGCCGATCGAGCCACGTGCGGATGCCCCCGCCTGCCTCGGCGAGCCCGCGCAGCCGCCAGCCCGCCTCGGGGAACCTGCGCTTCAGCTCGTCCAGCACCGCGCGGTCGGAGGCGCCGGGCGCCAGCCGCAGCCGGTACTCCCAGGTGAGCAGGCTGCCCGGCTGGGCGAGACCCGACTCCGCCACCGCGCCGAACGACATCATCAGGCGCGGGCCGAGGCTCGCGAAGGCGTTCAACCCGCGATCGGGCTCGCGATGGATGACCGCCCGCAGCTCGACGACGACCTCGCCGACACGCACCCGATCGCCGAGCGCCGCGCCGAGCCGCGCCAGAGCGGCTTCCTCGACGACCGCCCCCCACACGCCATCGCGCCGGGCGAGCGCGACTTCGAACGCGACGCCATCGCGCAACTGCATCGCGCCATAGAGCGGGTAGGCATCCTCGACCGCCTTGAGCTGGACCAGCGCCGGACGCTGCTCCGGCTTGACCGGCCGTGCCATGGCGCGGCTATCGATCCAGCGCACCAGCGTGCCGCGCTCGCGCATCGCCGCCATTTGCTCGGCCGTGGCCTCGCGATAGAGCAGCGAGATCGCAACGTCGCCGCCCAGGATCTCGCGGGCATCGGCGCGTAGCCCTTCCTCGACTGCGCGGCTGAACGACAGGATCGCCGCGATCGCACCGACACCAAGCGCCAGGCAGGCGATGAACAGGCGGAAGCCCGACAGGCCGCCCCGCATCTCGCGCCGCGCCAATCGCACGGCGAGAGGCAGAGTCGCCGCGCTCATTGGGCGGCGATCCGCGCCGCCGTGCGCCCGTCGTCGGTCACTTGCCCGTCGGCGATGCGCACCACCCGGTCGCACCGTTCGGCCAGGGCCATATCGTGGGTGATCAGCAGCAACGTGGCACCATCGGCGCGCGCGAGCTCGAACAGCAGGTCCATCACCTGCCGGCCGGTCGCGCCATCGAGATTGCCGGTCGGCTCATCGGCCAACAACAGCTTTGGCCGGCCGACAAAGGCGCGCGCGACCGCGACCCGCTGCTGCTCGCCACCGGAGAGCTGCGCCGGATAGTGGCTGAGGCGATGGCCGAGCCCGACCCGCCGCAGGGCGCCCTCCGCCAGCGCGAACGCATCGCCCCGACCGGCGAACTCCAGCGGCAACGCGACGTTCTCCATCGCCGTCATGGTCGGAATGAGATGAAATCCCTGGAACACGATGCCCAGATGATCGCGCCGCAACCGCGCGCGCGCGTCGTCATCCAGCGGCCCGAGGTCCTGACCCGCGACCTCGACGGTCCCCGAGGTCGCGCGCTCCAGCCCGCCCGCCACCATCATCAGGCTCGACTTGCCGGCGCCCGAGGGGCCGACCAGCGCGGCGACCTCGCCGGGGGCGATTTCCAGTGAAACACCGCGCAGGATGTTGACCGTGCCGGCATCGCTTGCCATGTCGAGATGGACGTCGGCGAGCCGCACCAGCGGGCGCGGCGGGGATTGCGGCGAAACAGTCAAGGGAACTCCGGGGCGAACGATGTCGATGCTCTCTGCATATGGCGGTTCTACGGCCCGGATCAACGCACGGTTTTGTTTAGTTATGTTGCTGCTGGCGGCATGGATCGTGCCGGCGGCAGCCCAGAGCCCGCCGGTGCGTCTCGCGGTGCTGGGCGACAGCCTCGCGGCGGGATACGGGCTGAAGCCGGAGCTCGGCTTCACCGCACGCCTTGAGGCGGCGCTGCGCGCGCGCGGCCGCGCCGTCGAGGTGCTGAACCACGGCGTGTCGGGCGACACGACCGCGGGCGGCGTGGAACGGATCGACTGGATGCTGGGCGACAAGCCGGACATCGTCCTGATCGAGCTCGGGGCCAACGACGCGCTGCGCGGCCTCGATCCGGCCGAGGCGGAGCGCAATCTCGACCGCGCGGTCGTCCGTCTCAAGCAGGCGGGCGTCGCGGTCTGGCTCGCCGGCATGCTCGCGCCGCGCAACTTTGGCCCTGAATACGCGGGACGCTTCGATCCGCTCTATGGCCGCCTCGCTTCCCGGCATGACGTGCCGCTCTACCCATTCTTCCTCGACGGGGTGGCGCAGGTGCCGGACCTCAACCAGCCCGACGGCATTCATCCCAACGCCCGCGGTGTCGAGGTCATGGTCGACCGCATCCTGCCCTTCGTCCTGCAACAGCTCGATAGCCATGCCGCGTCTGTTCGCCGCCCTGCCCGTCCCTGACGAGATCGCCGACGCGCTGGCGCCGCTGCAGAACGGCGTGCCCCAGGCCCACTGGGTCCCCGTCGAGAACCTGCACATCACGCTGGCCTTCATGGGCAATGTCGAAGGCGCGACGCAACGCGACCTCGTCGACGAGCTGGGCGACATCGCGGGGCCGCCCTTTGCGGTGCGGCTGTCGGGCGTCGAGGCCTTCTCCTCCGGCAAGCGCCCGATTGCACTGGTCGCCAAGGTCGAGCGCGGCGAGCGGCTGGACTGGCTCCAGCGCAAGGTCGCGACGGTGGCGCGCAACTGCGGTGTCTCGCTGGAGCGGCGCGCGTTCCGGCCCCATGTGACACTGGCTCGGTTCGCCGACGACGCCGAGACCGGCCATCACCTCGCGCAGTTCCTGGCCAGCCACGCGCTGTTCTCGGCCGGACCATGGATCTGCGAGGGCTTCGCGCTCTATTCCAGTCACCGCGCCGGCGCCGGCCGCGCCTACGTGGCAGAGGCCGAGTACCCGCTCACCTTCTGACCCGGCGCCGCGCTATACTGCTCGCCCGTCCGGAGGAACCGATGGCCGCACCGTTCCGTCTCGTCCCGATCGACGCGAGCTTTGGCGCGACGGTCACCGGCCTGTCGTTGCGCGACCTCGACGCAGAGGGCTTCCGCGCCCTGTACGACGCCTGGCTCACCTACGCGCTCCTGATTTTTCCCGGGCAGCATCTAGATCGCGCCGCGCAGATCGCGTTCGCCCGCCGCTTCGGCCCGCTCGAGTTCGACATCGCCGCCCTCAGCAACGTGAAGAGCGATGGATCGCTGCGCCGCGAGGCCGACAACGACGACATGATGAAGATCCTGAAGGGCAACATGGGCTGGCATGCCGACAGCACCTACATGCCCGTGCAGGCCAAGGGCGCCGTCTTCACCGCCGAGATCGTGCCGCGGTCGGGCGGCGAGACCGGCTTCGCCGACATGCGCGCGGCCTGGGATGCGCTCGACCCCGGCCAGCGCCAGCGGATCGAGTCGCTGGAGGCACGGCATTCGCTGCACTACAGCCAGTCCCGCATCGGCCATGCCACCGCTCGCGCCGACGGAGAGTATTCAGGCTATGGCCTGCACGACGGTCCGGTGTCGCGCCGGCCGTTGAAGAAAATCCACCCCGAGACCGGCCGTCCCTCGCTGCTGATCGGCCGGCACGCCCATGACATTCCAGGCATGAGCCGCGCGGAGTCGGAGGCCTTCCTCGATGGGCTGGTCGAGTTCGCCTGCCAGCCGCCGCGCGTCTGGCATCATCATTGGCAGCCGGGCGATGCGTTGCTTTGGGACAATCGCTGCCTGCTGCATCGCGCCACGCCGTGGGACATGACCGAACCGCGCGTCATGTGGCACAGCCGCATCGCGGGCGATCCGGTCAGCGAAGCCGCGCTCGCAGCCTGACGGATCGAAAGGCGACGGAATCGCGTGAGCGGTGCCCTCTAAATCGGGAACGCTCTACTCCGCCTGAGACAGGTGTGCGCGCAGCGTCGTGCCGGCATAGGCCGTGCGCAGGCGGCCGCGCCGCTGCAGTTCCGGCACGACGTGATCCACGAACTCCTCGATCGCGCCCGGAACATGGGTCGGCGAAAGCATGAACCCGTCGCCTCCCACAAAGTCGATGTAGGCTTCCATCTGATCCGCGATGTCGGCGGCGGTGCCGACGAATTGCGGCAAGCCAACGCTTTGTCCGTGATTGCGGGCGACCTCGCGCAGCGTGAGCAACCGGCCCTCGGCGGTGCGGTAGCGGGTCTGCATGCGCTGCAATTGCGGCTCGGTGCGGTGCGCCATCACTGTGTCGAGCGGCAGGATGGAGAGATCGAAGTCGAGGTGCGCCGACAGGATCGCTAGTCCGCCCTCCAGCGGCACCAGCGCGTTATGCGCGTCGCGACGCTCCTCCGCTTCCGCGCGGCTTGATCCCAGGATCGGCTGCAGGCCGAACAGCACCTTGCAATCGTCGGGCGCGCGGCCCGCCTCGGCCGCGGCCTTGCGTATATCGTCACGATAGGCGCGGGCGCCCGCGAGGTTGGGCTGGATGGCGAAAATCGCATCAGCGTGCCGGCCGGCGAAGGCGCGGCCTTTGGGCGACGTGCCGGCCTGCAGGATCGCCGGGCCGCCCCAAGGCGAGGGCACGACGTTGAGCGGACCCCGCGAGCGGAAGAACCGGCCCTCATGTTCGATGCGGCGCACCTTCGCCGGATCGACGAACGTCCCCGACGCGCGGTCGGCGCGCACGGCGCCCGGTTGCCAGCTCGCCCACAGTTTGCGGCAGACCTCGAAGAACTCGTCGGCACGGTCGTAGCGCTCGTCGGTCGGCCGCATCGCCTCGCCGTGATTGGCGGCCTGGTTGTGATTGAGACTGGTGACGACGTTCCAGCCGGCGCGGCCATGCGTCAGATGATCGAGCGTCGCCCACAGCCGCGCCGCGTGGAACGGCTGCTGGTGGCTGACCGAGTACGTGGCCGCGACGCCGATCTTCTTCGTCGCAGCCGCCATGTAGGAGAGCAGCGGGATCGGATCGTGCTCGGGCGCCTGCGCGGCGTGCCGCAACGCCGGGTCCATCGAGCCCGTGTAGGTGTCCGAGATGTAGTTGAGGTCGGCAAAGAACACCATGTCGAACAGCCCGCGTTCGCAGGTGCGCGCGATGTGCTGCCAGAAGGCGGGCTCGGTCCACGCGAAGCCGCGCTCTGCCGTCTGCGGATGCCGCCACATGGCGAGGCTATGCCACGTCGGCCCATGCACCATGAACTGCGCGAGATGCAGAAGCCGCTTCATGTCACAGGATCCTGCTCTTGCGGTCGCCCCAGTAGCGGTCGCGCAGCAGGCGCTTGTAGAGCTTGCCGGTCGGAAGCCTCGGCAGCTCGGCCTCGAAGTCGATGGTGCGCGGGCACTTGATCGAGGCGAGATGCTGCCGGCAATAGGCGATCAGGCGCTCGGCCGTCTCCGCCGTCGCGGGCACGCCGGGCACCAGCTGCACCACGGCCTTCACTTCCTCGCCCATATCGGGGTTGGGCACGCCGAACACGGCGGCGTCGGCGACCTCGGGGTGGCTGATCAGCAGGTTCTCGCACTCCTGCGGATAGACGTTCACGCCCCCGCAAATGATCATGAAGGTCGCGCGGTCGGTGAGATGCACGAAGCCATCGTCGTCGACATAGCCGACATCGCCTACCGTGCTCATGCTGCCGTCCGTGGAGCGCGCCTCGGCGGTGCGGCTGGGATCGTCGAAATACTCGAACGGCGTCGCGGTCCTGAACCACAAGGTTCCCGGTGTGCCCTTGGGCACCGGCTTCATCGCCTCATCGAGGACATGCAGCTCGCCCAGCAGCACGCGGCCCACCGTGCCCTTGTGCGCCAGCCACTCCGCGCTGTCGCAGGCGGTGAAGCCCAGCCCCTCGGTGGCGCCGTAGTACTCGTGAATGATCGGACCCCACCACGCGATCATCTGTTCCTTCACCGGCACCGGGCAGGGCGCGGCGGCGTGGATCGCGATCTGCAGCGAGGAGAGATTGTGCTTCGTGCGCACCGCGTCGGGCAGCTTCAAGAGCCGCGAAAACATCGTCGGCACGAGCTGGCTGTGGGTCGCCCGGTAGCGCTCGACCAGCGCCAGATACTGCTCGGGATCGAACTTCTCCATCACGATCGCGGTGCCGCCGGATCGGATGGTCAGCCCGACCGCGGCCTGCGGCGCGGAGTGGTACATGGGCGCGGGCGAGAGATAAATCATGCCATCGCGGTAGCGCCACAGCCGGGTGAGGAAGGTGAAGAGCGGGCCCGGCTCCGAGGGTGGCCCCTCCGCGAGCGGCCGCAAGATGCCCTTGGGTCGGCCGGTGGTGCCCGACGAATAGAGCATCGCCGTGCCGATCGCCTCGTCGGCGATCGGGCTCGCCGGCCGGCCGCGCACAGCCTCATCAAAGGTGATCACCTTGCCGCCGTCGCCCGGACCGTCGACGCAGACCGCGATCTCGACCGCGGGGCACTGCGCCAGCGCGGCCATCGCGGTCGCGCGCCTTGCCTCGGAAAAGAACAGCACGCGCGAGCGGCTGTTGGTCACGATGTAGGCAAGCTCCTCAGGCGTGAGGAACGAGTTGACGCACGTGTAGTAGAGACCCGACCGTTCGCCGGCGCCGCAGATCTCGATGAAGCGCGGATGGTTCTCCATGAACATCGAGTAGTGGTCGAGGCGGTTCAGTCCGCGCGCGCGCAGGAAGTGCGCCAGGCGGTTGGTGCGCGCCTCCAGCTCGCCATAGGTCACGGACTCGCCTGACGAAGCCATGATGAAGGCGATGCGCTCGGGGTGGCTGGCGGCGTGACGGCCCGGATACATGGATTTCCCCGTTGGCGTTTCAAACGAAAGTGAGCAGGCGGCGCGGATTGTGCACCAGAATGGCGTCGATCTCGGCCTGATCGTAGCCGCGCTCGCGCATCAGCGGCACGACATTGCGGAAGATATGGCCATATCCGTGCCCGCCGAAGCTCTGCAGCCGCGTGCGATAGCAGATGTCGTGGCTGATCACGACGCGGTCGAGGTGGCCCCGCCGAATCAGCGCGCGGATGAGCGCCAGCCGCGTAGAGTCGTTGGGCATGTCGATGTCGGAGAGGCTGTAGTAGCTCGCCTCTTGGCCGAACAGGTCGAACTCGACGGTGACGCCCGTGTCGGCGAGTCGCAGCAGCCGCTCCTCATCGAAGATCGTGCGATCGATATGGCTGATCACGATGCGATCCGTCGGATGGCCGATCGATCGCGCGAAATCCGCGACCTCCTGCGGCTGATCGGGGTGGCGGCCGGGATGGACATTCAGCGCGGCGCCGGTTTCCTCCTGGGCGAGGAACGCCGCCCGCATGACGCGCCGCTCGCTCGGCGTCCACGGCGCCTGGCAGCCGATCTCGCCGATCATGCCGGCGCGAACGTCGGTGCCCCAGGCGCCCTCCAGCACCTGGCTCGCCATCTCGGCCGCGAAATCCTCGATCGGACGCGCGTGATGCTCCGGCGGCTGGTAGTCGTTCACGTAGTAGCCGCAGCCCATCACCAGATGCACGCCGGTACCCTGCGAGATGCGCCGCAACCCGGCGGGGTCCGGTGAAAGGCCGCCGCAGGTCAGCTCGACCACGGTCTCGCCGCCCTCGGCTTTGAGCGCGCCGAGTTCGCGAACGGCGATGTCCTCGAGGTCGAGCAGATACTTGCGGCCCGCCCGTTTGAGGCCGCGGCCGTAGTTCATCTGCCAGACATTCTCGAGCGTGATCTCGGGTCCGAGATCGTTGGCGCCCCGCGTGCCGGGCGGGCGGATATCGCACAGCACGTGCTCGTGCATCAGCGTGCGCCCGAGCTTCTCCGGCGCGAGCAGCCCCAGCACCGTCTGGATCGAGCCGCGCAGTTCGGTCCGCGACAGTCGCGTCACGGCGCCGCGCTCACTGCGGCTCAAGCTTGGCCGCCTCGACCACCTTCTTCCACTTCACGTTCTCGCGCGCGATGTGCTCGGTGAGCGCTCGCGCATCGCCCACCAATTCGGCGGCGCCCGCGTCGCGGATCTTCTTCACCACGGCCTCGCTCCGCATGCCCTTCACGATCTCGTCCGACAGTCGCTTCACGACCTCGGTCGGTGTGCCGGCCGGCGCCGCGACATACCACCAGGGCGCCGCATCGAAGCCCGGATAGCCCTGTTCGGCCACCGTCGGCACGTCGGGCGCGGAGAACCAGCGCTTGGACGACGTCACCGCGAGGCATCGCAGCGCGCCGCTCTGGAGGTGCTGCAGATAGGGCGGGAGATTGTCGACGGTCGTGAGGATGTGGCCGGCGAGCAGATCCTTCAGCACCAGCGAACTGCCGCGATAGACGATGTGCTCCATCTTCAGACCCGCGAGCGACATGAAGTACTCGTGCGCGAGATGGCCCGACCCGCCGATCGCGGGTGAACCGTAGCTGAGTTTGCCCGGCGGCTGGCTCTTCACGTAGGCCACGAACTCCGCCAGCGTCTTGGCGGGGAACGAGGGATGCAAGGTGTATCCGTTCGCCACCTCGCCGACGAGCGCCACCGGCGCGAAGTTGGCGTTGGTGAAGGGCATGCTCTTGTAGAGAAAGTGATTGGTTACTGCGGTCCCAATCGTGCCCAGCAGGATGGTGGCGCCATCGGCCGGAGCCTTGGCGACGATGTCGGCGCCCACGTTGCCGCCGGCGCCGGTTTTGTTGTCGACCACGAACTGGCCGCCCGTCGCGTCGGACAGGAGCTGCGCCACGACGCGACCCAGAATGTCGGTGGTGCCGCCAGGCGCGAAGGGCACGACCACCCGAACCGGCTTGTTGGGATAGGCCGCCTGTGCCCAGCCGTGCCGGGCAAGCTGGGGCGCGGCAAGCGTGCCCGCGGCGGCGGCAATGAGCGTGCGGCGACGGCCGATCTTGAGCATGGCGTTCCTCCCTTGGTTCGGGTGACTATAGCGCCTCCAAGGCGGAGGCCAATGTGGTCGCGAAATTGACGGGCTATGCGGATCGCGTGTCGGTCCGGCCGGGCGACCGGATCGCGTTCAGCGTGTCGGCGGTGGGGCCTGACCCGGTCCGCGCGCGTGTGGTGCGCATCGTGTCGGGAGACCCCAATCCCGCCGCGCCGCCCCGCAAGTTCGTCGCCTGTCCGGAGATTCCCGAAGCGACCTTCCCCGCGACACCGCGCAGCGCGCACCCCGGATCCTATGCGGAGATTCCGACCGGGGTGGGTTTCGCGCTGCCCGCACGCGTCAGGCTCGACGCCATCATCTGGCCGACCTTGCCGCAGTCGGGTCCGCAGGCCGTGCTCTCACGGCGTGACCCCGCGACCGGCGCCGGCTTCAGCCTGTTGCTCAGCGAGACCGGCATGGTGCTGGAGACCGGAAGCCTGCGCGTTCAGACCGGAAAGAAACTGCGCCGACGCGCGTGGTACGCTGTGTGGGCAGAGATCGATACGGCAAAGGGCACCTGCACCGTCGGTCAGCGGGCTCTGAAGCCGGTGTATGGCACCGACGATTCGGGCGAGGCGACGCTCGCGGGCGCCGTCCGGCCCGACGGGGGCAGCGCGATCCTGATCGGCGCCGATGCGTCGGCCACGGCCCCGGGGCAGCGTTACTTCAACGGCAAGATCGAGGCGCCGGCCATCGAGGGCGTGGCGCGCTGGGACTTGTCCAAGGGTATCGGCACGCTCGACGTGACGGATACCGGGCCGCGCCGCCTGAATGGTCGCTTGGTGAACCTGCCGACCCGCGCGATGAAGGGACACAACTGGACCGGCGTCGAGCGCGACTGGAAGCGCGCGCCCGAACAATACGCCGCGATCCACTTCCACGACGACGATCTGCACGATTGTCGTTGGCCCGAGAGCGTCGGCATCACCATCCCGGCGACGCTGCCGAGTGGCGTCTATGGTCTCGCGCTCTCCTGCGGGCGCGAGAGCGACACGATTCCGTTCTTCGTGGTGCCGACGCCGGGCGCGCGGCGCGCACGCGTCGCCTACCTCGCCTCGACCTTCACCTACCAGGTCTACGCCAACTTCTCGCGCGGCCTGTTCAGTGACGGCTTCCGCAAACGAGTGAAAGACTGGCAAGCCGCGCCCAACAATCCCGACGACCATCTCGAGTACGGTCTGTCGACCTACAATCGTCACCGCGACGGGTCGGGGGTCGCCTATTCCTCGTGTTTGCGGCCGATGCTCACCTGGCGGCCGGACTTCGTGTCGTTCAACGGCGGCGAATCGGGGCTGCGGCACCTGCCGGCCGACACGCACCTTCTGGCGTGGTTCGATCGGATGGGCATCGCGTTCGACGTGCTGACCGACGAGGAACTCGACCGCGAGGGCCCGGCGTGTCTCGCCCCCTACAAGGTCGTGGTGACCGGCACTCACCCCGAGTACCACACCGAGGCGTCGCTCGACGCGCTGCAGGGCTACACCGAGACGGGTGGCCGGCTGGTCTATCTCGGCGGCAACGGGTTCTACTGGCGCGTGGCGCGCAGCGCGGCGGTTCCCGGTGTGATCGAGGTGCGCCGCACCGAGGGCGGCATCCGCACCTGGGCGGCGGAGCCCGGCGAGTATCACCACGCGCTGGACGGCGCCTATGGCGGATTGTGGCGCCGGTCCGATCGCGCGCCCAACTTGCTCGCGGGCATTGGCTTCTCTAGTCAGGGCCTGTTCGTCGGCAACGGCTATCGCCGGACCGCGGCCGCCGACGACCCCGCCCATGCCTGGGTGTTCGAGGGCGTGCGCGAGCGCCTGTTCGGATGTTTCGGTCTGTCGGGTGGCGGCGCGGCCGGTTTCGAGCTCGATCGCGTCGATCACGATCTCGGCAGCCCGCCCAACACCGTCATTCTCGCGACCTCCGAGGGTCACGATCCGACGAAGTTCGTCGTGGTGCATGAGGAGCGGCTGGGCTTCGACACCACGATTCCCGGCGAGAGCCTCGCACGGCTGATCCGCGCCGACATGGTCCATCTCGAGAAGCCGCGCGGCGGCGCGGTGTTCTCGACCGGCTCCATTACCTATTGCGGCAGCCTGCCCACCAACGGCTTCGACAACGACGTGTCGCGGCTCACCTTCAACGTCGTGAACCGTTTCGGCGAACTTGGCCTCGCCTGGCCGTTCGCGCCCTCCGGAGGCTAGACGCCCATGTCGCGCTTTCTCACCGTCGGCGCCGCCCAGCTTGGTCCCATCGAGCGTCGTCACTCGCGTCGCGAGGTGGTCGAGCGGCTGCGCGCGCTGCTGGAGCAGGGCCGGCGTGCCGGCTGCGAGCTGGTGGTTTTCCCCGAACTCGCACTCACGACTTTCTTTCCCCGATGGTGGATGGAAGACCAGGCCGAGATCGATTTCTTTTTCGAGCGCGAGATGCCGTCGGCCGACACGGCGCCGCTCTTCGAGGATGCCCGCCGCGCCGGTATCGGCTTCTGTCTCGGCTACGCCGAACTGACACGCGAAGACGGCCGCACGCGCCGCTTCAACACCGCGATCCTGGTCGAACGGGACGGCCGCATCGTCTCGCGCTACCGCAAGATCCATCTGCCCGGCCATGCCGGCCACGAGCCCGCCCGCGCCTTCCAGCATCTGGAGAAGCGCTACTTCGAACCCGGCAATCTCGGATTTCCGGTGGTCCGCGCCTTCGGCGGCCTGATCGGTATGTGCATCTGCAACGATCGGCGCTGGCCCGAGACCTATCGCGTGATGGGGCTGCAGGGCGTCGAGATGGTGCTGCTGGGCTACAACACGCCGCTGCACAATCCGCCGGCGCCCGACCATGACGAGCACAGCTGGTTCCACAACGCGCTGTCGCTGCAGGCCGGCGCCTACCAGAACGGGACCTGGGTCGTCGGCGTCGCCAAGGGAGGCATCGAAGAGGGCGTGCCGTCACTCGCCGACAGCATGATCGTGGCGCCCTCGGGCAAGATCGTCGCGCGCGCGCCGTCGGTCGGCGACGAACTGATCGCCCATCGATGCGATCTCGACGCCGGCCGAAGCTACAAGACCACGACCTTCAACTTCGCGCTGCACCGCCAGCCCGAGCAGTATCGGCTGATCGTCGACCGCAAGGGCGCCATCGAGCCGCCTTAGAGTCCCATTGTTCAGGAGGATCGCACGAGCGGTTCCCCTTGGCCGAAACCGTTCCCGGCGCGATCAGTCCGAGCCGCGCGTTTCGGTCGAGCGATCCCAGAAGTTGGGCACGACGCGATTGGTGTAGCCCGACACGAAAGGCCGCTCCTCGTGCGTGCCGGAATCGTAAACGTGGCGACGCACCGCGCCGATATTGCCGCCATAGACATGGATGCTGATCGAGCTGCGGTCCTTCAGCACATTCGACACCTGATGGATGTCGCCGCGCGAAGGCCGCAGCACCTCGACATCGCCCGGCGCGAGCACCGACAGGGAACCGAGGCTCAGCCGGCCGCTTGCTGGATCGCGCACGAAGGCCTGCGAGGTCTCCGAGCCCCGCAGCATCCCAACAAGACCCCAGACGCAGTGATCGTGGACCGGTGTCAGCGCGCCAGAAGCGCAGACGAAGCTCACCACCGAGAACCGCTCCAGCGGATCGCACCACAAAAGGTTCTGGGCGTAGCCGTGCGGCGGGCCCTGGGCCGCGAGCTCGGGCAGCCAGTCGTCGTGCCGCACCAGATCGGCGAGCAGCCGGGCGCCCACCTCGACGATGGCATCCTCGTCGCGGTCCTGTACGGCGCCGCCTACAAGCTGCGTCATGTCGGCAATGAAGCGGCGCAGCCGCGCAGAACCGGTGGCGCTCATCACGGCGCGGGGCGCACGCGCGACGTGCGGACCGGCAGCGAGAGAACCGCCTCGGAATCGGCGCCCAGCGCAGGCGGCGCACGCCGGATCGGCGGCGTCTTGCCGTCGAAGCGCACCGGGAACCGGAGCGTCCGCGTCGTTCCGCCACCGGGGAGCGCGATTTCCGTCAGCCAATCCATGTGGTGCACCTGCGGATCGTCCAGGATTTCGGCGTAACCGTTGATCCGGCCGTGCGGCACGCCCGCCGCCTCGAACGCAGCCAGCCAGTGATCGACCGATCGGGCGGCGAACCGCTCCTCAAGCACGACGCGCAACGCCTCCTGATTGGCGGCGCGCAGCGCCGTCGTGGCGAATCGCGGATCGGACCCGAGCTCGGGCAGTGCCACCACCTCGACGACCGACGCCCAGAGCCGGTCGTTGCCGGCGGCGATCACGAAGTGCCCATCGCTTGCGCGAAACGCGCGATAGGGCGCGTTGCGCGGATGCGCCGATCCCAGTTTGCGCGGATTGCGGCCGGTGCCGAAATACTCGCTGGTCTGGAGCGCGGCGATCCCCAGGCTGGCGCCCAGCATCGACACATCGATATGCGCGCCCTCCCCGCCTTGCTGCACGCGCCGCAGCACCGCGGCGATCGAGAAGGCGGCGTAGAGCCCGGCGCTGAAATCCGAGACCGGTACGCCGCACTTCACCGGCGCGCCGCCCTCCTCGCCGGTGACGCTCATGATGCCGCTCATCGCCTGCACCGTGACGTCGAAGCCGCCCTCGCCCGCGCGCGGTCCGGTCTGCCCGAACGCGGAGATCGAACAATAGATCAGTGTCGGCTTCTCGGCGCGCAGCGCCGCCGCGCCAAGACCCAGCCTGTCCATCGCGCCGGGCCGATTGTTCTCGATCACGACATCCGCCGAGAGCGCCAGTTCGCGGGCCGCAAGCGCATGCCCGGGATTCTTGAGGTCGAGCACAGCCGAGCGCTTCTCCCGGTTGAGCGAGGCGAAGTTCTCGCTGAAGCCGTCCCGATGCGGCGGCCACTGCCGCAACGTGTCGCCGCCCGGCGGCTCGATCTTGACGACATCGGCGCCCAGATCGGCCAGCAGCGAGCCGCAGAACGGACCGGCCGCCACCTGGCAGAATTCGACAACCTTCACTCCGGCAAGCGGCAGCATCCCGATTCCCCTCCGCTCGCGGTTCAGCGGCGTGCGTCCTGCGCCACATAGCGCGGCCAGTCGTGCGCGGCGATCTGGTCGAGGGACGGCGTCGGCTGGCCGAAGCGCAGCTGGTACATCCAGTAGTTGGCCAGCACGCGCTGCACGAAGTCGCGTGTCTCATTGAGCGGGATCGACGCGATGTAGAGCATCGGATCGTGCAGCGCGCCCAGCGAGGAGTCCCAGCGCGCGACATTGCCGGGCCCGCCATTGTAGGCCGCGACCGAGCGCACGAGGTTGTTGTCGATCGAGCCCTCGGACATCAGGTGGAAGATGTATTGCTGGCCCATCGAGACGTTGTAGCCGGGATCGTAGGGATTCATGCCGGCGCGGTCGGGCAGGAACCGCGTCGTGACGAGGCGCGCCGTGCCCGGCATCAGCTGCATCAGCCCCATCGCGCCCGCCCAGCTGCGGGCCTTGGGATTGAACGCCGATTCCTGGCGCATATGGCCCAGCACCAGCGCGCGATCGACGACCCATCCCTCGGGCGGCGACCAGGGCGGGATCGGGAAGCTCGCCCCGTCGTAGCCCTTGATCAGATGCCGCTGATCCCACGCTGCGTTGGCCACCCGCGCCGACAGGGCAGGGAGACTGGCGCGCTGGGCGAGCGCCAGCACCGCCTCGATGTAGCGCGGGTCGGCGTCGATCGAACCCGAGTAGAGCTCGCGCTCTGCCGCAGTCGCGGCACCGAGCTGCAACAGCGCAAGCCCGCGACGTCCGGTGCGATCATCCGACAGCAGCCGCACCCGATCGCGGTCGAGTGCCGGCACCGACCAATCGGGCTCGATGCGCATGCCAAGCGCGCGCTGCGCCACCAGCCCGTGGAAGGTCCGGCCATAAAGGGCGGCCCGCTTGAGGTAGGGCGCGAACTTGTGCGGATTGCCGGCCAGAAGGTTGGCCCGTGCAGCCCAGAAGGCGCCGGCGCTCAGTGTCCAGGAAGACGCCCGATCCGGCGGCGCGTCGGCGACCAGCTCGAACCGGCGGGCCGCGTCGCTCATCGCACCAGACCGGAACGCGGACATCGCGGCGATCCAGTTCGCGTCCGGCGCGCCGGCACTCTCAACCGGCACCGCGACGCTGTTCTGGGCGTCCGCCTCCAGCGCGCGGGTGCGAACGCGGCCGCGCCACATCTCGGTCTCCTGCGGACCGAGAACTTCCGTGGTGGTCGGCCGGTCCAGCAGCACGCGGGCGGCATTGAAGCCGCCATCGGCGATCATCCTGTCGAGCTGTGCCCGCAGGCCCTGGGCGCGACCGGCATCGGCGCCACTAACGGTGCGCGCCGCCGCGAAGCTGGGCGACGCCTGCGCCTGCGACACGAACGAGGAGGGCGTGAGCTCGGCGGCGCCCGCCGTTCGACGGGCCAGCGCCAGACGATAGATCGCCGGCGCGTCAGGGTGATCGTTGAACTCCTGCAGCCAGGCGGCAAGTTGGTCGAACCGCGCGGCGTAGCCCGGTGCGAGCAGGCGCTGTGCGCCCACATATCCCATCAGGGTGCGATCGCGCAGTTGGGCGATTTCGGCGTCGGCCTGTCCCCAATTGCCGCCCGCCTGCGCCTGGAAAATGCGCCGGTAGCGCTCGCGGCTCTCGGCATCGAGAACCTGGGGCAGATCGGCCACGGGCGCGATCTCGTCGAGCTCGATCACCGGCGGCGGCGGCACAAACACCGGCCGGCGCGGCTGGGCGACCGGTCGCGCCGGCGGCCGCACAGTCGTCGCGGCGGCGCGCTGCGTCGCCGGCGACGCCTCCGGGCGCGGGGGCGGCTTGGTCGTGCTCTGGGCGAGAGCGCCGCCCGCGACCAGGGTCGCCATGGCCAGGACTGCAATCGAGGTGCGGATCATGGCCGAACCCTAGTGGCAAGCGCGCTGGGGCGGCAAGCGCGAGCTGGGTATAGTCAGGCGAGGAGGAACCCCATGACCCTGCATCAGGAACGCGCCCGTGCCATTCGCGGCCTCGTCGATCGCGCCCGCGCCACTCTCGCCCGCCACGGCGAGGGCCGTGCTGCGCTGGCCGAGATCGGCGCCGATCTCGCGAAGCTCGCCGGTCGCGCTGAGCTGTTTCCGCAGGACGCCTATCCGTTGGGCGCCGATGGCGGCATCTATCGCCTGAGCGAGGATCCCGACCGCCGCTTCGCGCTCTACGCCTCGGCCGGTGGCCCGGGCAAGAAAGTGCCGCCGCACAATCACACCACCTGGGCCACGATCGCGGGCGTCCATGGCGCCGAGCACAATGTGGTCTACGAACGGCTCGACAATCGCGCCCGCGCCGACTTCGTGCAGCTGCGGGTCGCTCGCGAGAAGACGCTGAAGCGTGGCGACGTGATCGACTTTCTGCCCGACGAGTTCCACCATATCGAGACGCCTGCCGGCACCGGGAACGCGCTTCACCTGCACTTCTACGGCCTGAGCCTTGAACATCTGCCCGACCGCGTCAGCGTGGACATGGCGACCGGGACCGCCAAGCGCTTCATGGCCCGCGCCAAGATCCTGACGCCGCTGATCGAGGTGGCCGACGTCCAGACCTTGCTGCGCGCAGGAGAGGCTTTCGCGTTCCTCGATGTGCGCGAGGAAGGCGAGTTCTCGACCGAGGGCCATCCGCTCTTTGCCGTGCCGCTGCCTCTGTCGAAGCTGGAGCCACGGGCCCACGCGCTCCTGCCCGATCCGCATGTCCGGATCGTGCTGATGGACGGCGGCGAGGCCGGCGCGGACGCGCGGGCCAATCGCGCGGCGGCGGCGCTGTCGCGGCTGGGCTACACCGACCTCGCGGTGATGCGGGGCGGGCTCGCGGGCTGGAAGGCCGCGGGCGGCGAGGTGTTCACCGGCGTCAACGTCCCCTCGAAGGCGTTCGGCGAAGTGGTCGAGCATGAATGCGACACGCCGCGCATCGATGCCGCCGACCTCCAGAAGCTGGTCGATGCCGGCACCGACATGGTGATCCTGGACTCGCGACCCTTGCCCGAGTTCACCAACATGTCGATCCCCGGCGGCGTCGACTGCCCCGGCGCCGAGCTGGTCTATCGCGTGAAGGACTTCGCACCGCGGCCCGAGACGTTGGTGGTGGTGAACTGCGCGGGTCGCACGCGCTCGATCATCGGCGCGCAATCGCTGATCAATGCCGGGTTGCCCAACAAGGTGATGGCATTGAAGAACGGAACCATGGGCTGGCACCTCGCCGGCCTGAAGGTGGCGCGCGGCGAGACGCGCAGCTTCGGCCCGCAGGGCGACGGCGCCGCCCGCTTCGCCCGCGGCGCGGCCGACGAGATCGGCCGGCGCTTGCCGATCCGACGGATGGACAAGGCCGGACTTGAGGCACGACTGGCCGCGGGTGGTGCGGTCTACCGGCTCGATGTTCGCGATCCGGCCGAATACGCCACCGGCCACCTGCCCGGCTTCCGGCATGCCGCCGGCGGCCAGCTTGTGCAGGCGACCGATCAATATGTGGGCACGCGCAACGCCACGATCGTGCTGCACGACAATGACGGCGTGCGCGCCACCATGACCGCGCATTGGCTGGTGCAGATGGGATGGAGCGACGTGCATGTGCTGGAGCATCGCCCGACGGCGGGGGAGCTCACGACCAAACCCGAGCCCCGCTACCCGGCGGGCTATCGCGTCGCCGAGTTGGCGGGCATCGCGCCGGCCGAGCTCGCCCGCACGCTCGATCGCGCGATCGTCGTCGATCTCGATACCAGCCTGCGTTATCGCGATGGCCATGTGCCCGGCGCCTGGTTCGCTGTTCGCGCCCATGTCGCGAAGCATGTCGCGGCAATGCGCGCGGCGACGCCGAACGCCGAGCGGATCGTTCTCTGCGGACCCGACCCCGATCTGCTGGCGCTCGCGGCGGCGGCGCTCGCCGATGCGGGTTTGCCGGTCGTCGCGCTCGCCGGCGGATTCAAAGCGTGGCGCGACGGCGGTCACGCCGTCGAGACCGGACACACCCGAATGGCGGATCCGCCCACCGACGTCTGGTACCGGCCGTACGACTTCAAGGACGACGTCGAGGCCGCGATGCGCCAGTACCTCGACTGGGAGGTCGATCTGGTGCCGCAGGTGGCCCGCGACGGGGCCGCGCGGTTCCAGGTTTTCAGGCGCTGAAGGGCATCGCTAAATCCTTGCAGAACAAGGGAAATCGGTTCCTTGACAGGGACCGACACAGCCCCTAGACATCCGCCCGCACACGGGCGGCGGCACCTCATTCGGGGCGCGGTCGTCCGCACGCGGTGGCGATGGAACCTCCCTCACGCGAAGCCAAACCGGACTACGATCCGGACGGCGACCGGCGGCGGGTCGACGCGCTGGACGCGCGCCTTGCGGCGGCCCGGAAAAACGTCGGCAAACCGCGCGAGGACAGCGGATTGTCGCACCGCCAGACGGGCGTTGCCTACCGTGTGTTGGTGGATATGATCGCGGGCCTTTTGGTCGGGGGCTTCCTCGGCTGGTGGCTCGATCGTTGGTTGGGGACGACGCCCTGGGGCCTGGTGGTGATGACCATCCTCGGTTTCGCGGGCGGTGTGAACAACGCGTGGCGCGCCATCAAGGCCTACTCGGCCGGTGCTACACGGGATGCGGACCGAAACCGGGAACCGCGTCTGCCCTGACAACGGCGTGCGCGGCATCGAGTGAAGCGGGGACGACGTGGCCGGAAACAGCAGCCCGATGGAGCAGTTCGAGATCAAGCGCCTGGTCTCGTTGAAGATCGGCGGACTCGACGCCTCCTACACAAATTCCGCGCTCTGGATGACCCTGGTGGTGATCCTTGCCACCGTGGTCTTCGTGATCGGCACGCGCCAGCGCGCGCTGGTCCCCGGCCGCCTGCAGTCGGCCGCCGAGGTCGGCTACGAATTCATCGCCAACATGATCCGCGACAATGTGGGCGACGCCGGCCGCAAGTACTTCCCCTTCATCTTCACGCTTTTCATCTTCGTGCTGGGCTGCAACGCGCTCGGCATGATCCCCTACTCTTTCACGCCGACCAGCCACATCGTGGTGACCTTCGCGCTCGCCGCCGTGGTCTTCATCGGCGTCACCGTGATCGGCTTCGCCCGCCACGGCATGCACTTCTTCTCGTTCTTCCTGCCCAAGGGTGTGCCGGCGGTTCTGGCGCCGCTCCTGGTGGTGATCGAGGTCATCTCCTACTTCATGCGCCCGGTGAGCCTGTCGGTCCGGCTGTTCGCCAACATGCTGGCCGGCCACACGATGCTGAAGGTGTTCGGCAGCTTCGTGGTCGGCATGGGCATCATCGGCGGCTGGGCGCCGCTTGCCTTCATCGTGGCACTGACCGGCCTCGAGCTGCTGATCGCCTTCCTGCAGGCCTATGTCTTCGCGATCCTGACCTGCCTCTACCTCAACGACGCCATCCATCTCCATCACTGACAAGGTACGAAAGGAACATCCCATGGACGCTTCTGCCGCCAAGCTGATCGGCGCCGGCCTCGCCACCATCGCCCTCGCCGGCGTGGGTGTCGGTATCGGCAACATTTTCGGCAGCTACATCGCCGGCGCGCTGCGCAACCCCGAGGCCGCCCCGCGCGTCTTCGGCAACGTGATGCTGGGCTTCGCGCTCACCGAAGCGGTCGCGCTGTTCGCGCTGGTCGTGGCCTTCATGCTGCTGTTCGTGTTCTGATCGTCCTCGGACGTTCGGGAACTCCGACCATGCGCAAGACGGCCTCTGCCGCCCTCGCCGGTACCCTCGTCGCGATCTGGGGTAGCGCCGCGCTCGCCAAGAGCGGCGGCATGCCCCAGCTCAATCCGGCGGACATGGTGCCCCAGCTGGTGTGGCTCGCGATCGCGTTCGTCGCGCTCTACCTCGTGATGTCGAAGCTGGCGATCCCGGCTATCGGCGGCACGCTGGCGGCGCGACAGGGCCGGATCGACGGCGACCTGGCGGCGGCCGAGCAGGCCAACGCCGCGACCCGCGATCTGGTGGCGAGCTACGAAAAGCGGCTCGCCGACGCCCGTGAGGAGGCCCGTCGCACTGTGCGCGAGCGCGCCGACGCCGATCAGGCGACGGCGAACGCGCGGCAGGCCGAGACGCAGGCGCGACTGAACGCCCGCATCGCGGAGGCCGAAAAGCGCATCGAGGCGCAGCGCGCAGAGGTCATGTCCGGACTGGGCAGCCTCGCCGCCGGGATCGCCGCCGACATGTTCGCCAAGGTCTCCGGCCGCACGGCCGATGCCGGCGCACTGGCGGCTGAGGTCGCGACGGCGCTCAAGGGAGGCACGCGATGATCGGCACCGCATGGGCCGCCGGCAACGGCGCGGGCGGCGGTGGACTCTTTTCCGATCCGTCCTTCTGGGTTGCGGTCGCGTTCGTCCTGTTCTTCGTCGCTGCCGGCAAGATCCTGTGGAAGGGTCTCAGCGGCGCGCTCGATAAGCGCGGCGCCGATATCGCCCGCGCACTTGCCGACGCCGAGCGGCTGCGCGACGAGGCGGTGAAGGCCCGGGCCGACGCCGAGCGCACCCTCGCGCAGGCGACGGCGGAGGCCGAGGGAATCATCGGCCAGGCGCGGACTGACGCGGAGCGCATGCGCGACCGCGCCGCGCAAGGCCTCGAGAACGCGCTGAAGCTGCGCGAGCAGCAGGCGCTGGACCGCATCGCCCAGAGCGAGGCCGCGGCCGCCAAGGAAATCCGCGATGTCGCGGTCGATGCCGCGATGGCCGCGACCCGCGCGCTGCTGAAGCGCGACCTGGCCGCCGGTCAGGCCGGCGCTTTGGTCGATCAGGCGATCGCCGAGCTGCCGCGCCGCCTCCACTGACGTCGAGAGTCTTTTCGATCCGGCAGGGCTCAGCCGGAGCCGGAAGCACTCCAGGCCCGAGCGACTGCAGTGACCCCGCGGAATCCCCGCGGGGTTTTTCGTTTCAGGATTCGGCCGCTTGGCCCGCGAGCTGTGCCTGGACGTCGACCTGCCCGCCGCTCGCCTTGTCGAGGAAGGCCTTGTTGCGCTCGCGCAGCTCGGCGTCGGTGTCGCCATAGAGGAACGGCAGATAGGCGTAGCGCGTACCCTTGGTCACCGGCAGCGCCTCGTGCAGCAGCGAGCAGGAGAACACCACCGCGCCGCCCGTCGGCGCGCGGTAGGCCTGCTGGCCGAACTCCGGCACCCGCAGATCGCCGCCCTCATATTCCTGGGCGTTGAGGTTGATGGTGACCACGAAGCGGCGGTGGGCGGTGCCTTTCGTCGTGTTGTCGCGATGCGCCTTGAAGAAGCCGCCCTCGGTCGAGTCGTAGCGCGCCACGATGTGCCGCTCGATGCGCGTCGGGTCGAACTGAAAGGAACGCCGGATCAACGGCGCCAGCCGCCGATAGACGCGGGTCATCGCCGCCTCGCGGAGCCGGGTGTCTTCGATCTGGCAATCGCGACGACGCTTGAAGCTGTGGTCGATCTTGCCGACCGTGTATTCGCCCTCCTGGCGCATGAAGCCGGAGTCCTCGCCGCCCCGACCATTGTAGTAGTCGATCAGCGCGCGACAGAAGGACGGCTCGAAGACGCGTTCGGCAACCAGCACCGGCGCATGATTGATCGAGTGCGCCGTCGCTTGCCAGGTGGCGAGCCGGCGGATGCCCTCGACCAGCGGCGCGATCGCGGGCGCAGTGTCGGCCTCGCTGACCGCGACGGATTGCAGGCACCGCAGGCCGCGGTCCAACGCCACTACGCCCGCCTCGACCGGCCCGTCGGCGGTCAGCGGCGCGCCATCGGCCGTCGTGACGGTATAGCCGAACTTCGCCGCCAGCCGTCGGCGTAGTCCATGAAATAGCGGATGCCCGGCAGATTCTGATCGATGCCGTAGGCCGCGAGATCGTCGGGCGAGGACACGACATAGAAAAGCATCAGGTGCGTGTCGTCGAACGCGGCACGCGCCGCCTCGACCTCGGCTACCAATCGTTTGCCGGCCGTGTTCACCGGATGGCCGGGGAACAACAGCAGCACCGGGCGGCCGGCCACGGTGTCGAAGTTGAACTCCGGATTGGAGGGCGATGGCGCCTGGAAGAACGGCGCCGGCTCGCCGAACAGCAGTTTGCGCATGGCGGCAGCATATCACAGCCGCCGCGCCCTCCCCATCCCGGCGTCCGGCTGCTACTCCGCCGCCATCCGTTGCGGTCCGCCCTCGGGGCTGCGGTTCGACGGGCGCCAGCGCAACAGCGGCTTGCGCGCCGCCAGCGTCTCGTCGAGGCGCCGGCGCGGCGCCAGCCGCGGGGCGGCCTTGAAAGCCTCCACCTCGGTGCCCGACTTCGCCCGCTCCGCGAGCGACCGCAGCGCGGCGATGAAGACATCGAGGTCTTCCTTCGCCTGGCTCTCCGTCGGCTCGATCAGCATCGCTCCATGCACCACCAGCGGGAAGTACATGGTCATCGGGTGATAGCCCTCGTCGATCATCGCCTTGGCGAAATCGAGCGTGCTGACGCCGGTGTCCTTGAGGAACGAGTCATCGAACAGCGCCTCGTGCATGCAGGGCCCCTCGAAGGCCGGGCTCATCACGTCCTTCAGCCGCGCCATCACGTAGTTCGCCGACAGGACGGCGTCCTCCGATGCCTGCTTCACGCCATCCGCGCCGTGACTCATCATGTAGGCGAGCGCGCGGCTGAACATGCCCATCTGCCCGTGGAAGGCCTTCAGCCGGCCGAACGGTTTGCCCTCGCTGGATCCGCCCTCCTCGGCCACCCGCCAGCCCGTGGCATCCTTCACCACCCACGGGTGCGGTGCGAAGGGCGCCAGCGCCGCCGACAGGACCACGGGACCCGCGCCCGGACCGCCGCCGCCGTGCGGCGTGGAGAACGTCTTGTGCAGGTTGATATGCATGCAATCGATGCCGAGATCGCCCGGCCGCACACGACCCGCGATCGCGTTGAAGTTGGCGCCGTCGCAATAGAAGTAGGCGCCGGCGGCGTGAACCGCGTCAGCGATGTCGACGATCTCGCTCTCGAACAGCCCGCAGGTATTGGGGTTGGTCAGCATGATCGCCGCCACGTCCGGAGCCAGCGCAGCCTTGAGCGCGGCGAGATCGACACGCCCCCGCGCGTTGGCCGGAATCGGCTTCACGGTGAAGCCGAGCGCCGCGGCCGTCGCGGGATTGGTGCCGTGAGCGGACTCCGGCGCCAGCACGACGCGACGGCGATCGCGTTCGCCGCGCGCCTCAAGGGCGGCCGCGATCGCCATCATGCCGCACATCTCGCCATGGGCGCCGGCGGCCGGCGACATCGCCACGGCCGGCATGCCGGTCAACGTCTTCAGCCAGTGGGCGAGCGTGTCGATCAGTTCCAGCGCGCCCTGCACCGTCGAGACCGGCTGCAGGGGATGCAGATCGCCGATGCCGGCCAGACGCGCGACCTTCTCGTTCAGTCGCGGATTGTGCTTCATCGTGCAGGAGCCGAGCGGATAGACGCCCATGTCGATGGCGTAGTTCTTCTGGCTGAGCCTTGTGTAGTGCTGCACGACCTGCGGTTCGCTGAGGCCGGGCAGACCGATCTCGCCCTTGCGGCGCAGACCGCCCAGCCGATCGGCGACCGCCTTGGGCGCGGGCAGATCGACGCCGGTGCGGCCGGGCTGGCCCATCTCGAAGATCAGCCGTTCCTCGAGCTGCAGCGCGCGATTGCCGGTGAAGGTGGCGGGCGCCGACGCGGCGCCCGCCGCGATGCCGCCGGTGCGGCCCTGCGAGCGGTCCATCACAGCACCTCCCTCAGCGCCGCGACCAGCGGGTCCATGCCCATCGCGGTCGCGGTCTCCGTTGCCGCCAGCAAGAGCAGGTTGTCGACCGACCGATCCTCCGGGATCAGCCGCGAGACCGGCAGTCCGCCCAGAATGCGCCGCTTGGCCAGTGCCTCGACGACCGGTGCCGCGGGCTTCGGCAGACGCACCGTGAACTCGTTGAAGAAGCTCTTGTTCACCACCTCAACACCCGGGATCGCGGCCACCTTGTCGGCCAACTCGATCGCCTTGGCGTGGTTCAGCTCGGCCAGCCGGCGGAACCCGGCCTCGCCCAGAAGCGTCAGATGCACCGTGAAGGCGAGCGCACAGAGACCGGCGTTGGTGCAGATGTTCGAGGTCGCCTTCTCGCGGCGGATATGCTGCTCCCGGGTTGAGAGGGTCAGCACAAAGCCGCGCTTGCCGTCGGCATCGACCGTCTCGCCGGCCAGCCGGCCCGGCATCTGGCGGACATATTTTTCACGCGTGGCAAACAGTCCGACATAGGGGCCGCCGAAGCCCAGTCCGTTGCCGAGCGACTGGCCCTCGCACACGACAATGTCGGCGCCCATCTCGCCGGGCGGCATCACCAGCCCAAGCGACACGACCTCGGTCACCACCACGATCAGCAGCGCACCGGCGGCGTGACAAGCCTCGGCGAGCCGCGAGAAATCGCGCAGATGACCGAAGAAGCCCGGATTCTGCACGACGACGCAGGAGGTCTCCTTGTCGATCGCGGAGATCAGGTCCTCGCGACCCTCGATATCCGGCGGTGCGGAGATGGCCGAGAAGCCTTCCCATCGGCCGGTGGTCTCGATGATGCGGCGATACTGCGGATGCAGCCCGCCCGAGATCAGCGCCTTGTGCCGGCGCGTGACGCGGTTGGCCATCAGCACCGCTTCCCCGGCGCCGGTCGAGCCGTCGTACATCGAGGCGTTCGCCACATCCATGCCGGTGAGCAACGCCACCTGCGTCTGGAACTCGAACAGGTACTGCAGCGTGCCCTGGGTGATCTCGGGCTGATAGGGCGTGTACGAGGTCAGGAACTCGCCACGCTGGATCATGTAGTCGACCGTCGCGGGCACGTGATGGCGATAGGCCCCTGCACCAATGAAGAACGGCGCGCTGGCGGGCGACACGTTCTTGGCCGCCATCGCCTGGAACGCGCGTTCGACCTCGAGCTCGCCCTGGTGGTCGGGAAGACCGGCCACCTGCCCCGCCAGTCGCGCCGACGCCGGCACGTCGCGAAACAGCTCGTCCACCGAGCGCGCGCCGATCGCGGCCAGCATCTCGCGCCGGTCGGTTTCGGTCAGGGGCAGATAGCGCATCGCCTGTACTCCTCTCAGCCCAGCGTCTTCACGAACGCGGCGTAGCCCGCCTCGTCCATCAGGCCCGCGAGCTCGCCGGGGTTGGCGAGCTTCACCTTGCAGAACCAGCCTTTGCCCGTCGGGTCGGCGTTGACCTCGCCCGGCGCGTCCGCGAGCGCAGCGTTGGCCTCGATCACCTCGCCCGATACCGGCGAATAAATGTCCGAGGCGGCCTTCACCGACTCGACCACAGCAACGGCCTCGCCCTTGGCGACCGCGCGGCCGGCTTGCGGCACCTCGACGAACACCACATCGCCCAGCTGCTGCTGGGCATAGTCGGTGATGCCGACGGTTCCGATGCCGCCTTCGACGCGGATCCACTCGTGCTCTTCACTGAACTTCATGTCGGCCATCGGGCCCTCCCTATCCCCGCCAATAGGCGTGCTTCACTAACGGCATCGTCACGACTGCGGCCGGTACCGGCTTGTCGCGCACCATCAACTCGACCTTCGTGCCGGCGGCAGCATGGCTGCCCGCGACGTAACCCATGGCGACCGCGCGACCGAGCGTCGGCGAAAAGCCACCCGACGTGACGGTTCCAACCGCCACGCCGCCGGCCATGATCGCCGCGCCCTCGCGCGCGATCGCGCGCCCCTCGGGCAGAATGCCGACACGACGACGCGGTGCGCCGTCCGTGATCTGGGCGCCGATCACGTCGGCACCGGGATAGCCGCCCGCGCGCGCGCCGCCGGGGCGCCGGTCCTTGCCAATGCTCCAGAGGAGACCCGCCTCGACCGGTGTCGTGGCGGTATCGAAATCGTGACCGTAGAGGCAGAGGCCGGCCTCGAGCCGGAGCGAGTCGCGGGCGCCCAGCCCGATCGGCTTCACTTCCGGTTGAGCCAGGAGCTTGCGCGCGACCGTTTCGGTCGCCTCGGCGGGAGTAGAAATCTCGAACCCGTCGCCGCCGGTATAGCCGGAGCGCGTGACGTAGCAGCGCGCGCCCTCGATGAGCGCGAAGGCGCCGGTCATGAACTTGAGCGCCGCCAGTGCGGGCGCGAGGCGGCTGAGCGCGGCCGCCGCCTGCGGGCCCTGGAGTGCCAGCAGCCCGCGCGTGAACATCGGCTCGATCTCGCAGTCCGCCGCGAGATGCGCCTGCAAATGGGCAAGATCGGCGTCCTTGCAGGCGGCATTCAGCACCACCAGCAGATGGTCACCCGTGCTGGTGACCATCAGATCATCCAGGATGCCGCCCTGGGCGTTGGTGAGCTGGGTGTAGCGCTGCTGGCCCGGGGCCAGGCCCGCGATATCGCCCGGTACGATGCGCTCCAGCGCGGCGCTCGCCGAGCGGCCAGGCTTTCCGGTCAGTCGCACTTGGCCCATATGCGAGACGTCGAAGAGGCCGCAGGCGATGCGGGTGTGGGTATGCTCCGCGATGATGCCGGCGGGGTACTGCACCGGCATTTCGTAGCCCGCGAAGGGCACGATGCGCGCGCCGAGTTCGCGGTGAAGTTCGAAGAGAGGGGTGCGTTTCAGCGGGCCCGGAGTTTCCGTCACGCAAGGTCTCCCAAGAGTCGCGTTCGCCGACGCAACAATCGCGCCGATCGCGACCCCCTCTGTCCGGAGACCTGAAAGATTCGCCGAGCCCGCAGGTCCGGCTTACTTCGTCGGTGGGCGATCGAGCCGCAGCCCGATGCCACTTTCCAGAGACCCAATTCCCCCGCGGTCCGTTTGCCTGAGAGTTTCCGGGGCCGGTTGCTCCTTCGGCGGCACGCCAGCCCGGGGCCGCGCGCTCTCTCCCACGGGGGCTTTGTGGGCGGGCGGACCATAGCGGTGCCCCCGCGCCAGCGGCAACGCTAAAGCGACGAAACGGCACGAATCCCGGGGAAAACAGGTGCTTTCGAGCCACGGTGCCGCAATATCCGCAGGCGTCGTGCAGAACTTACACTCGTTACAAGTCCGCGCGCGCCGGACCGTCGCCCAGGGTGGTAAATTTGCACTGCCCGGCCTCCGTATTTCGGCCGAGCGCGTCCCTATTCCCCGCGTTTGCCGCCCTCCTGCCCCAGAGGCCCTCATGTCGACCCTTCCCCGCCGCGCGGTTCTCGCCGCGGCCGTTCTGGCGCCATCGTTTGCCCTCTCCGCGCGGGCCGAACCGGCGCGTGAACTCACGCTCGGCATCGTGCCCAACATGAGCGCACGCGCGATCCTCGTGAACTATCAGCCGTTCCGCGAGTACCTGGCCGCGTACCTTGCCCAGCCGGTTGCGATCGCTACGGCGCCAAACTTCGTCGATCACCATCGACGCACCATGGACGACGGCTACGACATCGTTGTCACGGCGGCCAATCTCGGCCGGGTGGCCCAGCTCGATGGCGGCCACCGCCTGGTTGCGGTCTATGAACCCGGTATCCCCGGTCTGTTCGTGGCGTCGAAGGACCGCCCCGTCGCGACGCTCGATGCGCTGCGCGGTCGCGCGGTCGCGATGGCCAATCCGCAATCGCTCGTGGCGATGCGAGCGGTCCAGTGGCTGGAGGCGCGCGGCCTGCGTCGCGACGTCGACTACCGAGTCGTGCATACCCGCAACGAGGAGAGCCTGGCACAGTTGCTGGCGACCGGCGACGCGCCGCTCGCGGTCATGAGCGCCGGCGAACTGCGTGCCCTGAGCGAGGACGTGCGGGCGGGCCTCCATGTCCACGAGGAGTTCGTGCGCGTGCCCGGTTTCTTCGTGCTGGTGTCACCCTGCGTCGACGACAAGGTCGCCGGGCGGATCGCGCGCGCGGTACTCGAATTCCCGGCCACCGAGGCAGGCAAGCGCTTCGCCGAGTTGACGGGCGTCCGTGCGATCCGTGAACCGCGCGCGTCCGACTTCGCCGAAGTGGATCCGGTCATCGACGGCACGCGCCTCGCGCTCGCGCCGCGCTAAACGAGGGAAAGGCCAGCTCCGTGTCGCTCACCAGCGCCATCGTCGCCGGCCCCCCGCTGCGCAAGCGGCTGCGGCTTCCGCCGTGGTCGTTCCGCAACAAGCTGCTGGCCGTGAGCTTGCTCGCGACCTTCGCGGCGCTCACGGCGATGAGCGCGTCGCTCACCTTTCTCGTGCAGAGCAAGCTGCAGGCCCAGCTCCTGGAGCGCGCGGCGACCGAGCGTCCTCTGCTGGTGGCGACCATGTCGCACCTGCTGGCGGAGCGCGACTACGCCACCCTGCAGCAAGTGTTTCGCGAGAGCACGGACTGGCGCGGCCTCGCGCACCTCGTCGCGATCGACGCCCAGGGCCGCCTGATCGCGGCCGAGGGCTGGGATGTGGCGCGCGCCGGGGTGCCGACCAAACGTCCCGGTCCGGTCGCCGGACCCGACGGCGTGCGACGCCTGCTGTTCGAGGCGCCGATCGTGGTGGGTGGCCAGCTGCTGGGAACGCTCTACTACGGGGTCTCGTGCGAGACGCTGCACCGCGCCGAGGACGATACCACCCGCTTCACCCTGATCGTCGCGTGTCTCTGCTTCGCCGCCGTCATGCTGGCGATCGGTGCGATGCACGATCGCACCGTGGGACCATTCGAGCAGCTGCGGGAGGCGACCGAGGCGCTGAGTCAGGGCCGCGAGGCCGTCGCCCTGCCGCTGCGCCGCACCGACGAGATCGGCGCGCTCGCCCGCTCCTTCAAGCGCGTGTCGCGCGAAGTCCGCCGACGCATCGCCGCCCTCACTGAATCCGAGCAAGCCCAGCGGCGCCTGCTTGAAGATGCCCGCGAACGCCAGCGCGAACTGGCCGAGGCAAAGGTCGCGGCCGAAACGGCGGCCGACGCCAAGTCGCGCTTTCTTGCGATGATGAGCCACGAGATCCGCACCCCGATGAACGCGGTCATCGGATTGGGAAGCCTGCTGCGCGATACCCGCCTCGACGCCACCCAGCGCCACTATGTGCGCACCATCGCGGACTCCGCCGAACACTTGCTCGGCATCATCAACAACATCCTCGACTTCTCACGGCTGGAAGCGGTCGGCGACCGCGTCGCCCGGCGTGTGTTCGAGCCGCGCGCGGTGGCCGGATCGCTGATCGAGCTGGCGCGCGCCCTGCCCGGCGGTGACGTGCCGAGCCGGCTGTGCGGCGATGAACAGAAGCTGCGCCAGATCCTGCTCAACTATCTCGCCAACGCGGTGAAGTTCACGCCGATGGGGGAGGTCGCGCTCGCGGTCTCGGCCACGGGCGGCACCTCAGAGCGGCCCCTGCTGCGATTCGCGGTGACCGATCAGGGACCGGGCATTCCCGACCGCGAACGCGCCCGTCTATTCGCGCCTTTCGAGAAACTCGCGCCCAGCGTCGGCGCGGATCGCGGCGGAACCGGGCTGGGACTCGCGATCTGCGCGCGTCTCGCCGATGTGATGGGCGGCCGGGTCGGCGTCGATAGCGCGCCCGGCCACGGCTCGACCTTCTGGGTCGAGGTGCCGCTGGACGTCGCGCCGGCCGAGGTAGCGCCCAGCGCCGCGGACGCGCCCGTGGTCACGTGCAAGGTAGGCCGCAAGCGCATCCTGGTGGCCGAAGACACGCCCTCCAGCCGGCTGGTGATCCGCGCCATGCTAGGCAAGCTGGGACACGAGGTCGAACTGGCCGCAGACGGTGCCGAGGCCGTCGCGAAGGGCCGGGCCGGCGGGTTCGACCTGATCCTGATGGATGTCCAGATGCCGGTGATGGAGGGCTACGAGGCGGCGGCGCGGCTGCGTGCGATGGGCGGCGCCCTGGCCACGGTGCCGATCGTGGCGCTGACGGCCTTCGCGGACGACGCGGATCGGCGCCGCGCACTGAAGTCGGGGATGACCGACCACCTCGCCAAGCCGGCGCGGGAGGAGGACCTGCGCGCCACGATCGAGCGTCATTGCGGGCACGCCTGATCGGCGCGGCGGCTCAACGGTTGGCGGCAGCCCGCCGGTTGTATTGCAGCTCCTGCGGCGTCGGACGCAGACCGACCACCACCCGGTAGCCCGCCAGATCCTGCGGCTGGCTGAAGGGCAGCTTGAGCGCGATCTCCTCCTGCGAGGAGCCGCGCGGGTTGGCGGCGCTGAGCTTGTACTCGGCGGTGAAATCCTGTCCCTGGACCACCCGCCCGCTACCATCCAGCAGCCGCACGAAGAACGGCACCGCGGTGACGGGTTCGGCGAGGGCCGGTCCCGCGATCGCGGTGATGCGCAGCTTCAGCTCGACCTCGAGCTGGTTGCGCGAGATCTCGCAGCTCGAGCTGGCGGGGCTCATCGCGGCCTCGAACACGACCTCGCGCGGATCGACCGAGGCGCCGCGAAAGCGGACGAGACGCTGCGCGTCCTGCAGCGTGAGCGGCGTCGGACACCAGGCGCCGGCCGCCACATCGCGGTCGGATCGACCGCCGCAGCCGGCCAGCAGCAGCGCCGCACCCAGACCGAGGAGGATTCGCCCCGGACTCATGCCAACGACTTATGGGTGCCGTCGCACAGCGGCGACTTGCCGGTCTTCTTGCAGGCGCAGAGCCAGTGATCGCCGGATTTCTCGGCCGTGTACTTCATCGGCACCATGCCCGACCCTTTGTGGGTCCCGTCGCAGAAGGGCTGGTTCTTGCTCAGCCCGCAGGAACACCACCAGTAATCCTTGCCCGCCTCCAGGTTCACCTTCACGGGCGCCTTGGACGCCACTACTGGTCCGGTCATGCTGCTTCCTTCATTGGGGGCGCTTTGTTACGGTGCCGCGCCGTTGCGTTACAGGCCCTGAGTCTAGGGAATGGTCCGCATCGCCGCAAGCCGACGCCGCCCGCAGACCGCACCGAGATGACCCAGGCCAAACGACCGCTGACGATCCTGCTGGCGAGCCCGCGCGGCTTCTGTGCCGGCGTCGATCGTGCCATCCAGATCGTCGAGCGCGCGCTTGAGCGCTACGGCCGGCCGGTCTTCGTGCGCCACGAAATCGTGCACAACAGATTCGTGGTCGAGAGTCTCGAGGCCAAGGGCGCGGTCTTTATCGACGAGCTCGACCAGGTGCCGGACGACCGTCCGGTGGTCTTCTCTGCCCACGGCGTGCCCAAGGCGGTGCCGGCCGAGGCACGGCGCCGCAACCTCCTCTTCGTCGATGCGACCTGCCCGCTGGTCTCGAAGGTCCATCGCGAAGCCGAGCGCCACCATGAGGCTGGCCGGACGCTGGTGCTGATCGGCCATGGCAGCCACCCCGAGGTCATCGGCACGATGGGCCAGTTGCCCGACGGCGCGGTCGTGCTGGTGGGGGACACTGCGCAGGCCGAGCGGCTGGAGATCGCCGACCCGACGCAGCTCGCTTACGCCACGCAGACCACGCTGTCGGTCGACGACACCGCCAACATCGTCGCGGTGCTGAAGCGCCGCTTCCCGGCCATCCAGGGCCCGAAGATGGAGGACATCTGCTACGCCACCACCAACCGCCAGGCCGCCGTGAAGGCGATCGCGGCGCGTTGCGAGGCGCTGGTAGTGATCGGCGCACCCAACTCCTCCAACTCCATGCGCCTGGTCGAGGTGGCGGCGACCTATGGCTGTCCGCGCGCGCGGCTTGTTCAGCGCGCCGCCGACATGGACTGGGCGTGGCTGGGCGACGCGGCCCGACTCGGCGTCACCGCCGGCGCCTCGGCGCCCGAGGTTCTGGTCGACGAGCTGATCGCGGCGGCCCGCGCGCGCTTCGATGTCACGGTGGAGGAAGTCCCGACCACCGAGGAGAATGTCGTCTTCAAGCTGCCGCGCGCGTTGGTGGCCTGATGGCGGTCTACACCGAGGTCGGCGAGGCCGAGCTGGCGGCGTTCCTCGCCGAATACGACATCGGCGCGCCGGAAGCGCTGAAGGGCGTGGCCGAGGGCGTCGAGAACTCGAACTACCTGCTGACCACGACCCGTGGCCAATATTTCCTGACGCTCTACGAAAAGCGCGTCGATCCGGCCGACTTGCCCTTCTTTCTCGGCCTGCTCGACCATCTCGCCGCGCGCGGCATCGTGTGCCCGCGCCCGATCCACGGTCGCGACGGCAGCGCGCTGCGCCAACTCGCGGGTCGCCCCGCCTCCATCACGACCTTCTTGCACGGCCTCTCGCCACGCCGGCCCGAGACGCGGCATTGCGCGGCCATCGGCACGGCGCTCGCACGGCTGCACGAGGCGGGCGGGGACTTCGCACCGCACCGCGCCAACGCGCTGTCGGTCGCGGGTTGGCGGCCGCTCTTCGAACAATCCCGCGCCGACGCCGACGGAGTCGCGCCCGGGCTCGCGGCGGAGCTGGCGGGCGAACTCGCGCTGCTGGAGCGCGACTGGCCGCGCGGACTGCCGTCCGGTGTCATCCATGCCGATCTCTTCCCGGACAATGTGCTGTTCCGGGGACCCGAGCTCTCCGGCCTGATCGACTTCTATTTCGCCTGCAACGATTCGCTCGCCTACGATCTCGCGGTCTGCCTTAACGCCTGGTGCTTCGAGCCTGACAGATCCTGCAATGTTACCAAGGCGCGCGCGCTGATCACGGCCTACGACCAGGTGCGTCCGCTCTCGCGCGGAGAGCGTGAAGCGCTGCCGCTGCTGGCGCGGGGCGCGGCGCTGCGCTTTCTGCTGACGCGGCTTTACGACTGGATCAACACACCGGCCACCGCGCTGGTGAAGCGCAAGGATCCGCTGGAGTACCTCGCGAAGTTGCGCTTCCACCGCAACGTCGTGTCGCTCGGCGACTACGGCCTGTGAGCGCGCTCCCCAGTGTCGAGGCCTTCACGGACGGCGCCTGCCGGGGCAACCCGGGGCCGGGCGGCTGGGCGGCCCTCTTGCGCATCGGCGAGCGCGAGCGCGAGCTCTCGGGCGGCGATCCCGCAACCACCAACAATCGCATGGAGCTGATGGCCGCGATCGCCGCTCTCGAGGCGCTGAAGCGGCCCTGCGCCGTGCGGCTGGTCACCGACAGCACCTATGTGCGCGACGGCATCACCCGCTGGGTCATCGGCTGGAAGCGCAACGGCTGGCGCACCGCCGATCGCAAGCCGGTAAAGAATGTCGACCTGTGGCAGCGCCTCGACGCGGCCCGCGCGGGCCATACGATCGACTGGCAATGGGTGAAGGGCCATAGCGGCCACCCCGAAAACGAGCGCGTGGATGCGCTCGCGCGGGCGGAGATCGAACGCCTGCCGTGAGCCGCCCCAACGAAAGAGGGCGGGACTTGCGTCCCGCCCCCTACGCCGTCCGGCATTGGCCGGATCAGAGACTCTTGAGGACGTGCTCGGCCGTCGACACCTCGAAGGCGCCCGGCTTCTCGACATGGAGCTGGGTGATCACCCCGTTCTCGACGACCATGGCGTAGCGCTGGCTGCGCTTGCCCAGGCCGAACTTCGAACCGTCCATCGTGAGGCCCATGGCCTCGCTGAACTCGGCGTTGCCATCGCCCATCATCAGGATCCGGTCACCGACCTTCTGATCCCGGCCCCACGCGCCCATCACGAACGCGTCGTTCACCGAAATGCAGGCGATCGTATCGACACCCTTGGCCTTCAAAGCGTCCGCGTTGGCCAGAAACCCTGGCACATGCTTGGCGCTTCAAGTGGGGGTGAACGCCCCCGGCAGCGCGAACGCCACCACCTTCTTGCCCGAGGCGAACAACTCTTCCGTCGTCATCGCCTTCGGACCCTCGGCCCCCAGCATCCGCAGCGTCGCGGACGGGACCTTGTCACCGACCTTAGCCATACTCGTAAAACTCCCAGGGTCGCCGCCGACACGCGGCAGGAACGGGCGGAAACTAGGGGAGAGGTTCTGGTTTGTCCATTGCCGAGCCCCCCTTGAACCTTTCCCGGACAATCCCCACCCCCATACGCGAGGATGACCCGATGACCGGCTCCCTTTCCCCCGCGGCCGGACTTGTCGGCCGCTTCCTCGTGGCCGCGCCGTCGATGCCCGACGAGCGCTTCCGCAAGAGCGTGATCCTGTTGTGCCAGCACGACGAGGATGGCGCGCTGGGGCTGATCGTGAACAACAGCGTCGACGATCTGGCCCTCGCCCAGGTTTTCAAGCAGCTCGGCATCGAGGGCGCGCGGGCGGAGTCGGACCGGCCGGTCCTGTTCGGCGGCCCGGTCCAGACCGAACGCGGCATGGTCCTGCACAGCGAGGAGTATCGCCGCGACGGCACGCTGCCGGTCGCGGGCGGCCTCGCCCTCACCGCCTCGCTCGAGGTGCTGCGCGACATGGCCGACGGACGCGGACCGGCGCGCGCCTGGCTGGCGCTGGGTCACGCCGGGTGGGGCTCCGGCCAGCTCGAGCGCGAACTACAGGACAACGCCTGGCTGGTGGTCGATGGCGATCCCGAGCTGGTGTTCGACGGCGATCTCGACGGCAAGTGGCAGCGCGCGCTCGACCGGCTGGGCGGCGGCGGGCCCGAGCGCCGGTCCTTCGACCCGGCGCTCTACTCCCACCAATCCGGGCGGGCCTGACACCTCCTAGAGCACGATGAGGTCAGGCGGGAGCGCATGGCGTCCCACCCGATCCCGTTCCGCTCCAGCGTGCTTGCGGTCGCGGGCGTTCCGATCCGGCCGGTGACGGCCGGATCGAAGTGACCCTACTCCGCGGCGATCGCCGCCGTGCCGGGATTGCGGTAGGCGGCCAGCAGCCCGGCCTCGCGCTTCTTCGCCTCGGCGATGTTGCGCTCCTTGACGTGACCGAAACCGCGCATGGTCTCGGGCAGGCCCGCGATCTGAACCGCGAGCGCATGGTTGGCGATGTCGAGCGTCCCCAGCAGACCGTCGATGGTCGCCATGTACTCGCCGATCAGTCGCCGCTCGGTGCGTCGTTCCTCGGTGTAGCCGAAGATGTCGAACCGGCCGCCGCGCAGTCCCTTCATCCGCGCCAGCACGCGGAAGGCGCCCAGCACCCAGGGCCCGAAGGTGCGCTTCTTCAGATGCCCGGTGTCGGGATCGCGCTCGGCGAGCAGCGGCGGCGCGAGATGGAAGGTGAGCGTGTAGTCGCCCTCGAACTGCGCCTCGAGCTTGGCGCGGAACGCAGGGTCGGCATGCAGGCGCGCGACCTCATACTCGTCCTTGTAGGACATGAGCTTGTAGAGCGACTTGGCCGCCGCCTCGGCCAGCCCCGAACGTCCGCGCGCGCGCTCCTTCTCGGCCGTCACGACCTTGTCCACGAAGACGCGATAGCGCTCTCCCCACGCACGATCCTGATAGGCCTCAAGAAGCTCGACGCGCTTGGCCACCAGTTCGGACAGCGTGCGGGCCACCGGCCGCTCCAGCCGCTGCGTCGGCTTGGCCGCGGCTTGCACAGCCGCGATGTCATGCGCCGCCAACCGGCCCCAGTTGAAGGTGCGCAGGTTGGCCTCGATCGCCACGCCATTCAGCTCGATGGCGCGACGGATCGACTCGAACGACAGCGGCAAGAGCCCCTTCTGCCAGGCATAGCCCACCATGAAGAGGTTGGTGGCGATCGAGTCGCCCAGGATCGCGGTCGCCAGTCCCGTGCCGTCGATGAACGACACCGCGCCGTCGCCGGCGGCGTCGCGGATCGTCTTCATCATGCCCTCGGCGCCGAAATCCATGTCGCCGTCGCGCACGAACATCGCCGTCGGCTGGACATAGCCGTTGATCACGGCGCGGGTGACGCCCTGTTCGATGCGCGACAGCGCCGCGGGCGCGGCTGCCACCACCATGTCGCACCCCAGCACCAGATTGGCCCCACCCGCCGCGATGCGGACGGAGTGCAGGTCCTCGGGCCGCGGCGCGAGGCGCACATGGCTCATCACGGCGCCGTTCTTTTGCGCGAGCCCGGTGAAATCGAGCACCGTGCAGCCCTTGCCCTCCAGATGGGCGGCCATGCCGAGGAGCGCACCGACCGTGATCACGCCGGTGCCGCCGATGCCGGTCACCAGAATGCCGTAGGGCTCCGACAGCGGCCGCAGCGTCGGCTCGGGCAGCGTCGCGAACGGATCATCGCGCACGACCTTGAGGCCCGGCCGTTGCGACTTGCGCACCTGACCGCCATTCACCGTCACGAAACTCGGGCAGAAGCCGTTGAGGCAGGAGAAGTCCTTGTTGCAATTGCTCTGGTCGATCTGGCGCTTGCGGCCCAACTCGGTCTCGAGCGGCTTCACCGACACGCAGTTGCTCTTGTCGGAGCAATCGCCGCAGCCCTCGCACACCGCATCGTTGATGAAGACGCGCTTGGCGGGATCGGGGAACGTGCCGCGCTTGCGCCGGCGGCGCTTCTCGGCGGCGCATGTCTGGTCGTAGACCAGCACGGTGAGGCCCGGGATCTCGCGCAGCTCGCGCTGGATACGGTCGAGTTCATCGCGGTGATGCACCGTCACGCCCGGCGCGAAGCCCGCGTTCAACGGATACTTGTCCGGCTCGTCGGTCACTACAACAACGCGCCGCGCGCCCTCGGCCGCCACCTGCTTGGTGATCTCGGGCACGGTGAGCGGCCCGTCATGCGGCTGGCCGCCGGTCATGGCGACAGCGTCGTTGAACAGGATCTTGTAGGTGATGTTGACGCCCGCGGCGGCGGCCTGGCGGATCGCCATCAGGCCGGAGTGGTAGTAGGTGCCGTCGCCGAGATTCTGGAACACATGCGTCTCGGCGGTGAACGGCGCCTGACCGATCCAGGTCACGCCCTCGCCGCCCATGTGGCTGATCAGTGCCGTGCGCCGCTCGGGCATCCAGATCGCCATGCCGTGGCAGCCGATGCCGGCCATGGCGCGGCTGCCGTCGGGGACGCGCGTCGAAGTGTTGTGCGGGCAGCCGGAGCAAAAAAACGGCGTGCGCGCGACCTTGGCCGGCGGCGCCGCCAGCAGCTTTTCCTTCGCCTCGAGGCGCGCCAGCCGCTGGCGCAACTCGGGCGACTCGCCCTCGTGCTTCATCAGGCGGTTGGCGATCACCATCGCGACGCCGGTCGGCGACAACTCGCCCTCGCTCTGGAACAGAACTCGGCCGGTCTCGTCGGTCTTGCCGATCACGCGCGGTCGACGATCGGCCGGCAGGTTGTAGAGCAACCGCACCAGCTGGTCCTCGAGGTTCGACCGCTTCTCTTCCACGACGATCACCTCGTCGAGACCTTCGGCGAAGCGGCGGGCGCCCTCGGGCTCCAGCGGCCAGGTCACGCCGACCTTGTAGAGGCGGATGCCGAGCGACTTCGCCCGCGCCTCGTCGATGCCGAGATCCTCCAGCGCCTGGCGCGTATCGAGATAGGCCTTGCCGGTGGTCATGATGCCGATCCGCGCGCGCGGCGGATCGATGGCGATGCGGTCGAAGCCGTTGGCGCGCACGAAGGCGCGCACGGCGTCCATCTTCGGGCCGTGGAGGCGCCGCTCCATCTCGAGCGGCGCGTCGGGATTGCGGATGCCGAGCCCACCGGGCGGCAACCGGAAATCGGTCGGCAGCATCACGCGGATGCGCTCGGGATCGACCCACACGGAGGCGCCGGACTCGACCGTCTCTGAGATCGCCTTGAATCCGACCCAGCAGCCCGAATAGCGCGACAGCGCGAAGCCCAGGATGCCGAAATCGAGATACTCCTGGACCGTCGCCGGGTTCACGACCGGGATCATGGCGGCAGAGAAGACCTGCTCACTCTGATGCGGCAGCGTCGAGGACTGGCAGCCATGATCGTCGCCGGCCAGCGCGATCACGCCGCCATGCGGCGAGGTGCCGGCGGCGTTGCCGTGCTTCAGCACGTCCATCGAGCGGTCGACGCCCGGACCCTTGCCGTACCAGATCGAGAACACGCCATCGACTGTGGCCCCGGGGAACAGGTTCACCTGCTGCGTGCCCCACACCGAGGTCGCGGCCAGGTCCTCATTGAGTCCCGGCTGGAAGTGGATGTTGTGTTCCTTGAGGTACTTCTTCGCGGTCCACAGCGCGTTGTCGTACATGCCGAGCGGCGAGCCGCGATAGCCCGAGATGAAGCCGCCGGTATTGAGCCCCGCCGCGAGGTCGCGCTGGCGCTGCATCATGGGCAAGCGCACCAGCGCTTGAATGCCGGTGAGATAGACGCGCCCGCGACCGAGACGGTAGCGATCCTCCAGCGCATAATCGCCGAAGACCAACGGTACTTGGGTTGCGGCACTGCTCATCGCCTGGGCCTCCGGGGCAACGCTGAACGGACGTTCACGCCCCGAGCATAACCCGACCGCTGCGCGGGCGCACCGCCCGGGGGCTGGACAAGATTCCGGTCAGCCGCGCGACGGCGCGGGGCTCGAGACGGGAGTGGGCAGTGGCTGAGTCGGGACCGGTCGCGTATCGGCCCTCTTTTCCATATGGATATCCAGCATCTCCTGCGCGCCGTCGCAGGGGTTGTCGCCTTCGGCGAGACGCCAGACTTGGGACTTGCCGCCCCGCCGGAAGTTGAGCGTGCCGGCGACCTTGCAGGGGAGACCCTTCTGTACCTTCGCGACACGGAACGCCGCCTCGCCGCGCAGCTGGAAGTGATTGGCCGAAATGCGCTCGATCGTGCCTTCGACCGACGCCCAGTCGCCTTCGGCGCCGGGCGCCGTCATCTCGACCCGACCCTTGATCGTCCAGAGTTCGTCGGCGTTGCTGATGCGAAGCTCGCCCGGTTTGTTGCCCTTCAGCCGGGCGTAGCGGCCCCACACCAGCCGGCTCGCCGTCGCCAGCATCTGGGCCTCGGCCTGGGAGTTGATCTCGGTCTTCACCACGGTGGCGCGCGCGCCATCGAGCGGCGAACTCAATCCGCTGAGCGGCGAGCCGCGATCGACTGTCGGTGCCTGCAGGGGCGGCGGCGCAGGATAGAATTGCGATGAGCCTTGCACGGCGGGGGCCTGCGCGAGCGCCAGCGTGGGCAAAAGACCAAGCAAAATGACAATGAACGTCCGAACCATGCGGGCTCTTACCCCAGCACCGGCCGGATCGCGAGTCATTAGAGCGGAATGGGATCAGGTGGAACCGCGTGCGGTTCCACCTGATCCCATTCGCGCGCGCTAACGATGTGCGTTGCAGACGGCACGATGAGTTCAGCTGATTCCAGCTGAACTCATCGTGCTCTAGCGGCGGGGCGCGGGGGCCGGCTGTGGCGCGGGTGGGGCGGCGGGTGCGGCCGCCCCCGGCAGCTCGCCGCGCAGGCCGGCTTCGGCGCGCCGTGCGGCCGCGCTGCCCGGCGGCACCAGCCGGGCGACTCGCAGAAAATCGGCGTTGGCGGCGCTCCGGTCGCCCCGCGCGAGCCGGGCGAAACCGCGCTCCAGCAGCGCCTCGCTATGGTCGGGCGCGAAGCCCAGCGCGCGCTCGGCGTCCTGCACCGCGCGGGCGCTGTTGCCCGACTGACGCCAGGCGGCCGCGCGCAGAACGAGGACCTCGACATCGTTGGGTCGCAAGGCGAGCACGCGATCGAGATCGGTGATGGCGGCGGCCCAGGCCTGGCGGGCCGCGTGGGCGAGGCTGCGGTCGATCAGCGGTTCGGCATCGCTCGGCTTCAGTTCGATGGCGCGGCCGTGCGCGGCCACCGCCCGGTCGGCGTCGCCGGCCTCGAGCCACGCTTGGCCCGCCTGTGTCCAGAGCTCGGCCCGCAGGCCCGGACGTTCGCGACCCATATCGCGGGCGATCGCTTCGAACTGTGCCGCCGCTTGCGCGAACCGGCCGGCCTGGAACATCGCCATGGCCACGCAGTGGCGGGCGCCATAGCCGCCACCCTCGGCGAACCAGCGCTCGGCGGCCGGAATGGCTTTCAGCGGATCCTGCCGCGCATGGCGCATGCACTCGGTATAGCGCTTGAGGTCGTCGGCCTCGCGGCTCCCCTGCGCGACGGCGGGACCGGCGACGAGCAGCAGCCCGAGCAGAAATGCGTTGCGACGATACGGCATGCCGCCAAGCAAGCGCGTTCGCGCGATGCTGTCCAGATGGCGCGCCGTCTCTTCGTGTTCGGGCTGGGATTCAGCGGACTCGCCGTCGCTCGACGGGCGCGCGCGCTCGGCTGGTCGGTGGGCGGCAGCTGCACCGGTGCCGACAAGGCCCGGCGCCTCGCGGCGGAGGGCATCGACGCCGTGGTCTTCGACAGCAGCACCAAGCTGGCCCTTGATGCGGCGAGTCACATCCTCAGCACCGTGGCGCCGCTGACCACCGGCGATCCCGTTGTCGACCGGTTCACTACCTCAGCCCGGCCTGAGTGGCTCGGCTACCTCTCCACGACCGGCGTCTATGGCGATGCTGGCGGCGGGTGGGTGGACGAAGACAGCCCGGCCCTCCCCACGCAGGCGCGCAGCCAGCGGCGGCTCGATGCGGAGCACGCGTGGCAACGCCGCGCCGACCAGATGGCAACGCCACTGCACCGGTTCCGCCTGCCCGGGATTTACGGCCCCGGCCGCAGCGCACTCGATCAGGTCCGGGCCGGAACGGCGCGGCGCATCGATCGCCCGGGTCAGGTCTTCTCGCGCATCCATGTCGAGGACATCGCCTCAGCGGTTCTGGCCTCGATGGCGGCGCCGGCCGCGCCGCCCGGTCGCATCTACAATGTGGCCGACGATCTGCCGGCAGCGCCGGCCGAAATCGTTGCCGAGGCCTGTCGCCTGCTCGACGTGCCCGCGCCGCCGCTCGTTCCCTTCGCCGAGGCGGCGCCGCAAATGAGCGAGATGGCGCGCTCGTTCTACGCCGAGAGTCGGCGCGTGCGCGCTGAACGCATCAAGCGCGAGCTGGGCGTGGTTTGGCGCTACCCGACCTACCGCGAGGGGCTGGCCGCGATCGCGGACGCGACGCGCTGACCTCCTCCACCGCCGAGATCAGGCGGGCGATATCGGCCGGCGTACTGAGGCGATGATCGCCATCCTTCACCAGTGTCGTCACGAGGTCGGGCGACTGCAGATGGCGCGCGATGCGGATCGAGTACTCCCACGGCACATCCGGGTCTTTCTGCCCGTGCAGCAGCCGGACCGGACAGTCGAGGCGCAGCGGCTTGTCCAGCAACAGGTGGCGGCGGCCCTCTTCAACCAGCCTCCAGGTGAAGACCGAGGGTTCGGGCGAGTATTGCGAGGGAACCTCAAGGCGCCCGACCCGCTTTAACCGGGCGCGCTGCGCGGGAGTGAGGTCCTTGAGAAGCAGTTCGCGCGTGAAGTCCGGCGCCGGCGCGATCAGCACCAACCCGGCCAGCCGGTCCGCCCGCGCCCGCGCCGCCAGCAGCGCGAGCCAGCCGCCCATGCTCGATCCGACCAGCACCAGCTTGCCGCGGGTGAGGCGATCGATGGCGGCCAGTGAGTCATCCAGCCAGCGGCCGATCGTTCCCTCCTCGAAGCGACCCGAGGACTGACCGTGACCGAGATAGTCGAACCGCAGGAAGCCGCGACCGCGGCGGCGCGCCCACTCGTCGAGAGCCAAAGCCTTGGTGCCGGTCATGTCGGAGCGAAAACCGCCCAGGAACACCACGGTCGGTCCGGTCCCGCGCCGGGCGGCGAAGGCGACGTGGTTTCCATCCCCGCGGTCGAGCCGTCGGACGCTACTCTTGTCGGTCATGGCGTGATACCTGCTGTCGATCCCACCCTCTCTACCGCGCCTCGGCGCCCAGCGATAAAGTGAATCCCGTCGCTCCAACCCTTCTGCAGATCGTACCCGCGCTGCCCGGCGGCGGGCTTGCGCGCGCGACCATCGAGACCGCCCAGGCCACCATCGCCGCCGGCGGCCGCGCGATCATTGCCTCAGCCGGCGGCGCCATGGTGGCCGATCTGCTGCGTCTTCGCGGCACGCACATCGACCTCCCAGCCACGCGTCACCCTCTGCTCGCCCGTCTCTCGCTGCCGCAGCGTCTCGCGCAGGCGGTGAACAATTTGGACGTCGGGCTGATCCTCGCCCGCACGCCCGAGACGGCCTGGATCGCCCGCGCCTTGGCACGGCGGATCCGCCGCCCCTGGATATCGGTGCTGCACGCGCCGCCGCGCCGGGCCGGGCTTCTCGATCGCCTGCTGGCGTCGCGCCAGGTTGCGGCCGACGCAGTCATCGCGGTGTCGGAATTCGTGGCCCGCGATGCGCGGACGCACGTGCCGGCGGTCGAGAGCCGGCTGTCGATCGTGCCGCCGGGCATCAATCTCGACCGCTTCGATCCTGCGGTCGTGCGCGCCGATCGTGTGATCCGCCTCGCCGCCGAACTGCGGGTGCCGGAGGATCGCCGACTGGTGCTGTGTCCGGGCCGCTTCGAGCATGACAGCGGCCAGCTCCTGCTGGTCGACGCCATCAAGCGCATCGGCCGCGACGACATCTTTTGCCTGCTGCTGGGCGCTTCGCCCGCGCCCACGCCGTTCCAGCGCACGCTGGAGCGCGCCATCGACATGGCCGGGTTGGGCGGCCGCGTGCAGATCGGGCCCTATATCGACGATATGCCGGCCGCCTACATGCTGGCCGACGCGGTGGTCGCGACCGGGGGGCCGGCACAGGGCTTTAGCCGGACGCTGGTCGAGGCCCAAGCCATGGGCCGGCCGGTCGTCGCCGAGGATGGCGGTGGCGCCGCCGAAGCGATCCGCAACGGGGTGAGCGGCTGGCTATCGCCCGCCGGGGACGCGACCGCGCTGGCCGGCGCCATCGACGCCGCCCTGTCGCTGCCGGCCGACCGCCGCGCCGAGCTTGCCCGGGCGGCCCAGGATCATGCCCGCCAGCGTCACGGTCTTGCAGCCCACAACGCCGCCCTGCTCGACCTGTTCCGCCGGGTAGCCGCGCCGACGCCAGCTTGACGCCGGGAATCAGCGAGATTATCTGCCTTCGCATGGATCGCTTCGCGCTCTTGGCGTGCATCGCCGGAACAACCGCCCGAACTTGAGTCGGCCGGGCGCGCGCCGCTGTGCCGCCTCCCGGTCGGACCCAGGCGCACTCCAGATCCATCGGCGGTTAGTATGATCAATGTCACGTTGCCGGACGGTTCAGTCCGGTCCTTCCCCCAACCGGTAAGCGGCGCCGAAATCGCCGCATCCATCGGCCCCGGACTCGCCAAGGCGGCACTCGCCCTGCGCGTCGACGGCGCCCTGAAGGACCTGTCCCACACGGTCGATCGCGATGCGCGCATCGGCATCCTGACGGCGCGCGATCCGGAGGCGCTGGAGCTTCTGCGCCACGACGCCGCCCACGTGCTGGCGCAGGCCGTGCAGGAGCTGTGGCCGGGCACGCAAATCACGTTCGGCCCCTCGACCGAGGACGGCTTCTACTACGATTTCGTGCGGGCCGAGCCGTTCTCGCCGGAGGATTTCGCGAAGATCGAGGCGCGGATGGCCGAGATCGTCGATCGCGATCTGCCGATCGTGCGCGAGGTCTGGGACCGTGCCCGCATCAAGAAGCACTTCGTCGACAACGGCGAGAGCTTCAAGGCCGAGTGGGCCGACGAATTGCCCGAGGGCGAGGAGATCTCGGTCTATCGCCAGGGCGGCTGGCTCGACATGTGCCTCGGGCCCCATCTGCCGTCGACGGGCAAGCTCGGCAAGGCGTTCAAGCTGACCAAGGTCTCGGGCGCCTATTGGCGCGGCGATGCGTCGAAGGCGCAGCTCCAGCGCGTCTACGGCACGGTCTTCTTCTCCGACAAGGACCTCAAGGCCTACCTGCTTCGCATCGCGGAGGCGGAGAAGCGCGACCATCGCCGCATCGGCCGCGAGATGGGTCTCTTTCACCAGCAGGAAGAGGCCGCGGGCATGGTGTTCTGGCACGCCAAGGGCTGGACGCTGTGGCGCACGCTTGAAGGTTACATCCGCCGTCGCCTCGAGGCCGGCGGATACATCGAGGTGAAGACGCCGCAGCTCGTCGACCGCAAGCTCTGGGAGGCCTCGGGCCACTGGGAGAAGTTTCGCGAGAGCATGTACATCTCCGAGAACGAGGAGGGTCTGCGCGCCTTCGTGGGCGATCCGGCGGAGCGCATCTTCGCGCTGAAGCCGATGAACTGCCCCTGCCATGTGCAGATCTTCAATCAGGGTCTGCGCAGCTATCGCGAGCTGCCGCTGCGCATGGCCGAGTTCGGCTCCTGCCACCGCTTCGAACCGTCGGGCGCGCTGCACGGCATCATGCGGGTGCGCAACTTCACCCAGGACGACGCTCACATCTTCTGCTCGGAGGAGCAGATTGAGAGCGAGACGATCCGCTTCTGCAAACTGCTCGGCACGATCTACAGCGACCTGGGCTTCCCGGATTACTTCGTGAAGTTCTCCGACCGGCCGCCGGTGCGCGCCGGTTCGGACGCGGTGTGGGACCAGGCCGAGGGCGCCCTCAAGTCGGCGTCGGCCGCCGCCGGGCTCGAACTCCAGCTCAATCCGGGCGAAGGCGCGTTCTATGGCCCCAAGCTCGAATTCGTGCTGCGCGACGCGATCGGGCGGGACTGGCAGTGCGGCACGCTGCAGGTCGATTTCGTGCTGCCCGAGCGCCTCGATGCTTCCTATGTGGCCGAGGATGACACGCGGCGGCGGCCGGTGATGCTACACCGCGCCATCTTCGGCAGCTTCGAGCGCATGATCGGCATCCTGATCGAGAACTATGCCGGGCGTTTCCCGCTGTGGATGGCGCCGGTCCAGGCCGTTGTGACGACGATCGTAAGCGATGCCGATCCTTATGCGCTTGAGGTGGCCGCCACGCTGCGCGCGGCCGGCCTCCGGGTCGAGACGGACCTGCGCAACGAGAAGATCACTTACAAGGTGCGCGAGCATTCGCTCGCGCATGTGCCGCTGATCCTCGCGGTCGGTCGGCGCGACGTCGAGGGTCGCACGGTGGCGATCCGCCGCCTCGGCTCGGAGAAACAGGAGGTCCTTGAACTCGGGGCCGCCGTCACTACACTTGCAGCGGAGGCCCGGCCGCCCGCCTGAGCGGCGGTCCGGACCCCGCATCCCGCCCCCGACCGGGGGTTCCAGCACAGGAGACTGACGCCATAGCAAGACCGATGCAGCAAGCCGCGCCCTCACGCGAGGGACCGCGCATTAACGGCGAGATCCGCGCACCGCAGGTCCGCCTGATCGACGAGAATGGCGAGATGGTGGGAGTCGTGACCGCGCGCGAGGCGCTCGGCATTGCCGAAGAGGCGGGACTCGACCTGATCGAGATCTCCCCCAACGCCGTTCCGCCCGTCGCCAAGATTTCCGACTACGGCAAGTACAAGTACGAGGCGCAGAAGAAGGCTCACGAGGCCCGCAGGCACCAGAAGGTGATCGAGGTCAAGGAGATCAAGATGCGCCCGAACATCGACGACCACGACTACGAAGTGAAGATGCGGGCGATGAAGCGCTTCATCGAGGAAGGCGACAAGGTGAAGGTCACCCTGCGCTTCCGCGGTCGCGAAATGGTGCATGCCGATCTCGGCCACAAGGTCCTGACGCGGGTGCGCCAGGAAATGGAGCCCGTCACCAAGATCGAGGCGATGCCCCGCATGGAAGGCCGCCAGATGATCATGGTCCTGGCGCCCAAGTAACGCCACCGGGCGGAGGCGCATCGCGCATGTCCCTCCGCCCGCTCCTGATCGGTCTGGCGTTCGCGCTCGCCACGCACCCCGCTGCCGCGCAACTCGGCGCGGACGCCCAGCGCGACTTCACCGAGTACGAGAATTTCGCCCCGCACCGCGCCTTCGTGGTGTCGCAGGACGGCCGCGCGACATGGTGGGCCGGCGCGCGCGGCGCTGATCCGGCAGGCGCCGTCGAACGCGCCCTGAAAGCGTGCACGGAAGCCAACCGTCCCGAGTGCCGCCTGCACGCGGTGAACAACGTGCCGATCCCGCCGGGCGGCGACTGGCAGAGCCTGGCGCCCCCGAGACTGCCCGAGATCGGCCGGCTGCGGGCGCAACCCTTCTGGCGCAACCAGGGTCCGTCGACAGCCGCCGGATTGATCGTCTGGAGTCATGGCTACCTGCTGGGCGCCGACGCCACCACCAGCGCGCCCCAGCCGTGGGTCGGGCGCTTCACCCGCGCCGGCTACGACCTCTATCGCTTCGATCGCGAGTACATCAACAACTGGCCCAACGATGCCTCGCAGCTGGCGGAGGCCGTGCGCGCGGCGAAGGCCATGGGCTACCGCCGCGTCCTGTTGACGGGCCAGTCGGCCGGCGGCTGGGCATCGGTCGCCGCCACCATGCGCGGTGCCCCGGTCGATGGCGTGGTCGCGATCGCGCCCGCGCACCACGGCACCACCAAGAACATGCGAGACACGACGATCGCGCGATCGGACTGGCAGCAGCTGGTGCGCGGCATCAAGCGGGGACGGCGGGTGGCGGTCGTGAACTTCAAGGACGACGACTACGATGTCGGCGGCCGCATGAAGGACGCGAGCGACGCCTTCGCCGCCGCCGGCGTCGAGGGCCTCGTGCTGGACGAGCCGGCGGGTCACAAGGGGCATGGGGCGGGCAACAGCTTCCCCTTCGCCCGCCAGTACCGCGACTGCCTCTTCGCCTTCATCGAGACCGGCGCCCGCCAGGGGCCCTGCGCCGGGCCCTGACCCCGCGTCGGGGCCGGCTTGCACCCCTGCGGTGCCATCGTTATAAGCGCGCTTCTCACGGCGGTCTGGCCATAAGGGCATTGCCTCGACCGCCTATCGTAACCCTTTGAAAAGGAACGAAAATGCCCAAGATGAAGACCAAGAGCGGAGCTAAGAAGCGATTCAGCTTCACGGCTTCCGGCAAAGTGAAGCATGGGGTCGTGGGCAAGCGCCACGGCATGAGCAAGCGGGGAAACCGCTTCCTGCGCCAGTCGACCCGCACGGATGTGGTGTCCGAAGCCGACACCCGCATCATCAAGCGCAATTTCTTTCCGTACGAGAGGTAGGCCATGTCTCGCGTCAAGCGGGGCGTGACCGCCCACGCCCGTCACAAGAAGGTCCTGAAGCTCGCCAAGGGCTATCGCGGCCGCGCCAAGAACGCTTTCCGCGTTGCCATCGAGAAGGTCGAGAAGGGGCTGCAATACGCCTATCGCGACCGGCGCAATCGCAAGCGTTCGTTCCGCGGCCTCTGGATCCAGCGCATCAACGCGGCGGCCCGCGAGCACGGGCTCACCTACTCGCAGTTCATCTCCGGCATCGCCAAGGCGGGAGTCGAGATGGATCGCAAGGTGATGGCCGAGCTCGCCGCGCGCGAGCCCGCCGCGTTCAAGGCCCTGGTCGACAAGGCCCAGGCCGCCCTCAAGTAGCTCCGCCCCCGCCCTGCCGGGCGGGGTGCCGCGCGCACAAACGAGCGGAGGGAGCCTGAGGCTCCCTTTTCGCGTCCAGGAGTATCGCGGAACCATGAGCGATCTGGCGACGATCCGCGCTGAGGCGCTTTCGCAGGTGACGGCGGCGGCCGATCTCGGCCAGCTCGACGCCGCGCGCGTGGCGGTGCTCGGCAAGAAGGGCACAGTCACCGAGCTGATGAAGACGCTGGGCACGCTGGCGCCCGAGCGCCGGCGCGAATTCGGCGCGGCCGTGAATGCGCTCAAGGGCGAGATCGAGGCCGCGCTCGACGCCCGCCGCGGCGCGCTCTCTGGCGCGGCGCTCGACGCCCGCCTCGCCGCCGAGCGGATCGACGTCACGCTGCCGGCACGACCGGAGGCGCAGGGCACGCTGCATCCGATCGGCCAGGTGATGGACGAGCTCGCCGCCATCTTCGGCGACATGGGCTTCACCTGGGCCGAAGGTCCCGACATCGAGGACGACTGGCACAACTTCACCGCCCTCAACATGCCGCCCGACCATCCGGCGCGTCAGATGCAGGACACGTTCTACCTTCCGGCGCGAGCCGATGGCACGCAGATGGTGCTGCGCACGCACACCTCGCCGGTGCAGGCGCGGACCATGCTCGATCCCGAAGTCCAGCGCATGCTGGCCGGGGGCGGGGCGCTGCGCATCATCGTGCCGGGCCGCACGTTCCGCATCGACAACGACGCTACCCACACGCCGATGTTCCACCAGGTCGAGGGGCTGGTGATCGACCGCACCACTCACATGGGTCACCTGAAGGGCTGTCTGGTCGATTTCTGCCGCGCCTTCTTCGAGGTCGAGGACCTGCCGCTGCGCTTCCGCCCCTCCTACTTCCCCTTCACCGAACCGTCGGCCGAGGTCGATATCGGCTGCTCGTGGAAGGGTGGCGAACTCAAGATTGGCGCGGGAGAATCGTGGCTCGAGATTCTCGGCTCGGGCATGGTCCATCCCAACGTCATCGCCAATTGCGGCCTCGATCCGACGGTCTACCAGGGCTTCGCCTTCGGCATGGGCATCGATCGTATCGCCATGCTGAAGTACGGCATTCCCGACCTGCGTGCCTTCTTCGATGCCGACCTGCGCTGGCTGCGGCACTTCGGCTTCTCGGCGCTCGACGTGCCCTCGCTCACCGGAGGGCTCGGCCGATGAAGTTCACGCTCGCCTGGCTCAGGGAGCATCTCGACACGACCGCATCGCTCGTCGACATCCGCGAGCGCCTCACCATGCTCGGCCTCGAGGTCGAGGGCGTGAGCGATCCCGGCGAGAGTCTGCGCAGCTTCGTCGTCGGCCATGTCGTCGAGGCCGTCCAGCATCCCAACGCCGACCGGCTGCGCGTCTGCAAGGTCGATACCGGCAAGGGCGTGATCCAGGTCGTGTGCGGCGCGCCCAACGCGCGCACCGGCATGAAGGGCGTTTTCGCGCCGGTCGGCAGCGTGATCCCCGCCACCGGCGCGGTCCTGAAGGCCGGCAAGATCCGCGGCGCCGACAGCAACGGCATGCTCTGCTCGGCGCGCGAGTTGCAGCTCGGCGAGGATCACGACGGCATCATCGATCTTCCGGCCGACGCGGGCATCGGCCAGCCCGCCGCCGAGGCGCTGGGCGTCACCGATCCGGTGATCGAGATCAAGGTCACACCGAACCGCGGCGATTGCCTCGGCGTGCGCGGCATCGCCCGCGACCTCGCGGCGGCCGGCGTCGGCACGCTGAAGCCGCTTGCGATCGCTTCGACGGCGGGCCGCTACCCGAGCCCGATCCGCTGGACCCATGGCTATGCGGCGGCGCCCGACAGCCCCTGCCCGATCGTCGCCGGCCGGCACTTCCGCGGTCTCAAGAACGGCCCCTCGCCCGATTGGCTGCAGCGGAGGCTGAAGGCCATCGGCCTTCGCCCGATCTCGACGCTGGTCGACATCACCAACCTCGTGACCTTCGATCTCAACCGGCCGCTCCATGTGTTCGACGCCGCCAAGGTCGCGGGCGATCTGGTGATGCGCCAGGCCCGGGCCGGCGAGACCGTGCTGGCGCTCGACGGCAAGACCTACACGCTCGACGAGTCCATCGCGGTGATCGCCGACAGCCGCGCCGTCCACGGCATCGGCGGCATCATGGGCGGCGAAGAGACCGGCGTGAGCGAGTCCACGACCGAGATGTTCCTCGAATGCGCCTGGTTCGATCCGATCCGCATCGCCGCGACCGGCCGGCGGCTCGGCGTCCAGTCCGACGCGCGCTACCGCTTCGAGCGCGGCCTTGATCCCGAGTCGGTGTTCTGGGGCGTCGAGGTCGCGACGCGCCTGGTCCTCGAACTCTGCGGTGGCGAGGCAAGCGAGATCGTCGAGAGCGGCGTGATGCCGGTCCGGAAACGCGGCTTCTCGCTGCGCGCCGACCGCGTCAAGACGCTGACGGGCATCGACGTTCCCGCCGCCGACACCGCCTCGATCCTGTCGCGGCTGGGCTTCGAGGTCGCCGGCAGCGGACCCTGGACCGCCACCGTTCCGTCCTGGCGGCCCGACATCGTGGGCGAGGCCGATCTGGTCGAGGAAGTCGCGCGCGTCTGGAGCTTCGATCGCATTCCCACCGTGTCGCTGCCGCGCCTGTCGGCGACGGCACGGCCGGTGCGCACCGCCCCGCAGCGCCGCGCGCCGCAAGCCCGCCGCGCGCTCGCCGCCCGCGGACTGAACGAGGCGGTCACCTGGTCGTTCCTGCCGCGCGCCGCAGCCGAGCGCTTCGGCGGCGGCGCGGCCGATCTGCGGCTGCTCAACTCGATCGACGCCACGCTCGACACCATGCGGCCGACGCCGCTGCCCAACCTGATCGACGCCGCGCGCCGCAACGCCGCCCGCGGCCTCGCCGATCCGGCGCTGTTCGAGGTCGGTCCGGGCTACGTGAACGCAACGCCGACCGGCCAGCGCACGATCGCGGCCGGATTGCGCACCGGCGCCGCCGTGCCGCGCCAGTGGGCGGGCCCGTCACGCGCCGTCGATGCGTTCGACGCCAAGGCCGACGCGCTCGCGGCGCTGGCCGCCGTCGGCGCCCCGGTCGAGAACCTCCAGACCGTCGCGGAAGCGCCGGACTGGTACCATCCCGGACGCTCCGGCACCTTGCGCCTGGGCGACCGCGCGATGGCGCATTTCGGCGAGCTTCATCCCGAGTTGGCGGCCGCCGCCGATTTCAAGGGCCCGGTCGCGGCGTTCGAGGTGTTTCTCGACGCCCCGCCGCCCGCCAAGGCGCGCGCCACCCGCGCGCGCGCCAAGCTCGCGCTCTCGGCGTTCCAGCCGGTGGAGCGCGACTTCGCCTTCGTGGTCGAGGAGAAAATCGCCGCCGAGCAGGTGGCGCGGGCCGCGCGCAACGCTGACAAGGCCCTGGTGAGCGCGGTGCGCATCTTCGACGTCTATGCCGGCAAGGGCGTGGCGCCCGGCCACAAGTCGGTCGCGATCGCCGTCACCCTGCAGCCGGTCGAGCGCACGCTCACCGACGCCGAGATCGAGGCGGTCTCCGCCCGGATCGTCGCGCAGGTGACCAAGACCACCGGCGCGAGCCTGCGCGGCTGATCCGATGACCGAACCCGCCGCGATCCGCAATTTCTCCATCGTCGCCCATATCGACCACGGCAAGAGCACGCTCGCGGACCGGCTGCTGCTGCGCTGCGGCGCCGTCACCGAGCGCGAGTTCCAGGACCAGATGCTCGACTCGATGGATATCGAGCGCGAGCGCGGCATCACCATCAAGGCCCAGACAGTGCGGCTCGACTACACCGCGCGCGACGGCAAGGCCTATGTGCTGAACCTGATGGACACGCCGGGCCACGTCGACTTCGCCTACGAGGTCAGCCGCTCGCTCGCGGCCTGCGAGGGCTCGTTGCTGGTGGTCGATGCGAGCCAGGGCGTCGAGGCGCAGACGCTCGCCAACGCCTACCAGGCGATCGACGCCGGCCACGAGATCATCCCGGTCCTCAACAAGATCGACCTGCCCTCGGCCGAGCCCGAGCGGGTGTGCCGCGAGATCGAGGATGTGATCGGCATCGACACCTCCGACGCCGCGCGCGTTTCTGCCAAGACCGGCCAGGGCATCGACGAGCTCCTCGAGGCGATGGTGGCCCGCCTGCCCGCGCCCAAGGGCGATCGCGACGCGACGCTCAAGGCCATGTTGATCGACAGCTGGTACGACCCCTATCTCGGCGTCGTGACGCTGGTTCGCGTCAAGGACGGCATGCTGCGCAAGGGCCAGCGCATCCGCATGATGGCGACTGGCGCCGTCTACGACATCGACACGGTGGGCGTCTTCACGCCCAAGCCGCGCGACGTGGCCGAGCTCGGGCCGGGCGAGGTCGGCTTCATCATCGCCGGCATCAAGACGATCGCCGACTGCAAGGTGGGCGACACCATCACCGACGACCGCAAGCCCGCGACCGAACCGCTGGCCGGCTTCAAGCCCAGCGTGCCGGTGGTGTTCTGCGGCCTCTTCCCGGCCGACGCCGCCGAGTTCGAACAGCTCCGCGAGTCGCTCTCCAAGCTCCGGCTCAACGACGCCTCGTTCCATTTCGAGCCCGAGACCAGCGCAGCGCTGGGCTTCGGTTTCCGCTGCGGGTTCCTGGGTCTCCTGCATCTCGAGATCGTGCAGGAGCGGCTGGAGCGCGAGTTCGATCTCGACCTCGTCACCACCGCGCCGTCGGTGGTCTATCGCCTGACCATGACCGACGGCTCGAGCCGCGCGCTGCACAATCCGGCCGACTATCCCGACCCGATGAAGATCACCTCGATGGACGAGCCCTGGATCAAGGCCACGATCATCGCGCCGGACGAGCATCTCGGCTCCGTTCTCACGCTCTGCCAGGAGCGGCGCGGCGTGCAGCTCGACCTCACCTATGCCGGCAGTCGCGCCATGGCGGTCTACAAGCTGCCGCTGAACGAGGTGGTGTTCGATTTCTACGACCGGCTGAAGTCGGTGACGCGCGGCTATGCCAGCTTCGACTACGAGATGGCGGGCTACGAGGAGGGCGAGCTGGTGAAGCTCGCGATCCTGGTGAACTCCGAGCCGGTCGACGCGCTCAGCATCATCGTGCACCGGGCCCAGGCCGAAACGCGGGGTCGCGCGCTCTGCGAACGGCTGAAGGAGCTGATCCCGCGCCAGCTCTTCAAGATCGCCGTCCAGGCCGCGATCGGCGGCCGCATCATCGCGCGCGAGACCATCAGCCCGATGCGCAAGGACGTGCTCGCCAAATGCTATGGCGGCGACATCAGCCGCAAGAAGAAGCTTCTGGAGAAGCAGAAGAAGGGCAAGAAGCGGATGCGCCAGTTCGGCGAGGTCGAGATCCCGCAATCCGCCTTCATCGCCGCGCTGAAGATGGACAGCCGATAGCGCCGCTCGCCGCGGGCACGGCGCAGCTCAGGACAGCGCGCCGCGGCCCCGCTTGCGCCGGGGTCCCCGGCTCACGATGAAGTCGCCGCTCTCGCGCTCGCCGCCGCGGCGTCGACCGAACCAGAGGCACACCAAACCCACGAGCAGCGCGACCGGCAACGCCGGCGTCAGCAGCACTGGCCGCACCAGGGCGCTCCAGAGCGCGGGGTGGAGATAGCGCTGGGTCAGGGCCTGCAGGAGGTTCAGCGAGGCGACATCGACCCGCGCCCACAGCTCGCCACGCGCGATCGGCCGCAGGTCGCCCTCCGACGCCCAGACCAGCCCGTCATTGACGGCAAAGGCGAGGGCGACGACCAGAAAAAGCCAACCAAACGCGCGCAGCAGGAACATCCGAACCCCAAATCCGGCGGCACCCTAGAGGGCTTTGCCCGCCGATGGAACTGGCCCGCGCGCCCCGTTGCCGGCCCGGGCGAAAACGCTATAAGAGCCGGCGACCGCGCACCGGAGAGGTGGCCGAGCGGTTTAAGGCACACGCTTGGAAAGCGTGCGTGGTGTAACAGCCACCGCGGGTTCGAATCCCGCCCTCTCCGCCATTCCTATTCATTAAGTACATATAAATAGGGTTTCTGGGCCGGTGATGGCATTCTACCCACCAGTCTACCCACCCAATGAGCGCCAGCGGGAAAATTTGATTGCTCGGATTGTGAGGAGCTTTGTTGACGCTCAAGAAGACGCACGCAAGACGTATGGGGCGAAGTCGAGATATGCTTGTGTCTTCTTCGTAGTGATGTTTCCGAAAGACAAGTTCCCCGCGTATGCCAAGAATCCTGAGGCACCAATACGAGCGGAGTTGGCGCGCTATCTGAATAGTGAGCGAGCTGATTTGTGGGCGTGGTGTTTTCCGGAAGAAAGAAGAAAGCTCTACAGCAAGAGCGAGCGTTGCTTTTATCCCGGCGTCGTCTTGGGATTGCGGCGACTACCGGAACGCAAGAAGTAGATATGACCTGCCTAAGTTTCTGAACTATGCCGAGTGAGAGATTGCAGCGCCGCGGGTGCTGGTTCGAGGGAGGGGGATTGTGCCCAGCGTCACTGGCGCCGACGGCCGGTATTCCAGCGACGACTGCGGCCGTTTCGCGTTGTGGTGACGTCTCCACCGCTCGATCACGATCCTTGCCTCGTACAGGCTGTACGAAGTTCCTACCGTTGAACAGCTCGTCGCGGAGCTGTCCGCCAAGACTCTCGCAGTAGGCGTTCTCCCAAAAGGCGACGCACCTAGCCCCGCCTCCACACGCAGCCGCGCCCATGCACGCCGCGCCCGGCGGCCCGGGCCTCGATCTCCAGCGCCGCGTAGTCGCGGCTGTATCGGGTGAAGGCCCACGCCAGCCCTTCTCGGACCATCGTCGCGGACAGGTCCACGCCATCCGCCCGGCACAGCGCGACTACCCGGCCCCATCGGTCCCGGTCTCGTGGCTCGCACGCGACCGCGCGCCCGGCCATCAACTCCGCCAGCCTATCGCGCGCGACGATGCCGGCGGGCCAGTCCCCGCAGCGGTCCGTGATTTCGGGGGCGTCGATTGGTCCTCCCCCTGAAAAGTGGTCCGCCCTGAACTATGTCTTTTGACAAGAAGGAGGACTGCAATGCCGAAGAAGAGGCACAAGCCTGAAGAGATCGTTTCGAGACTCCGACAAGCCGATGTCTTGA
>VGCH01000005.1 GCA_016870115.1 Alphaproteobacteria bacterium
CTGGCGGTACGAGAACAGCCCCATCACCAGCAGCGCCACCATCACCATGGTAGCGAAAACCGGATTGTCGACGGCGATGCGCGTCATGTTCATGGCGGTGGACTCCGGCGGTTCAGGTCTTGCGGGCCGGGCCGACGATGACGACTTTCTGGCCCGGCTTGAGGCCGGGCAGGGGGGCCGCCACCACGATGGCGCCGGCCGCGAGCCCGCCCACCTCCACCAGTTCGCCGCGCTGCCAGGTCCGGACGGCGGTCACTGGCTTGCGCGCCAGCGTGTCGCCCTCGACGACCAGCACATGCTCGCCGGCGTCGTCGCGGCGGATTGCCGAAGCCGGGACCGCGAGCGCGCGCGAGGCCGCGGCGACGGTCACGCTGCCGGTGCCGAACAGGCCGCCACGCAGCGCGTCGGGGGCGCCCAGAATCTCGACGAACACCGGGATGGTGCGGGAGCCCGCAGGCGCGGTCGGGCTGATGCGTGAGATGCGCGCGGTGAAAGTCCGTTCGTCGAAGCCCTCGATGGTCGCGTTCGCGGTCTGCCCCACCCGCAGGCGAACCACATCGACGGCGGGGATCTGCGCGGCGATTTCGACGCGGCTTGTGTCGAGCAGCGCAAGAACGCGACCGTCGATGGGCAGGGACTCGCCCGGGTTGGCAAATCGCTCGCCGACCGTACCGCCGAACGGGGCGCGGATCTCCGCGTCGGCGAGGTTCCTGAGCGCGATGTCGAGCTGCGCCTCCGATACGGCGACCAATGAGGACTTGGCGTCCGCGACGGCGCGCGCCTGGTCGGCCGCCGCGGCGGAGACGACGTTGCGCGCCGCGAGCGCCTCCTTGTCGGTGCGATCGCGCGTGGCCCAACGCGCTTTGGCGCGTGCCGCTTCGAGTGCCGCGCGGCGTTCATGCGCGCGCGCTTCCAACTCGGCACGTTCGAACGTGGCCAGGACCTGATCCTTGATGACTCGGTCGCCCTCGCGGACGCGTACGTCGGCGAGGCGACCGGAGACGCGTGATTTCACAATGCTCTGGTCGACCGGCTGAGTCGTGCCGGTAAAGCGAACGGTCTCGACCAGATCTCGCGGTGCCAGGGTCTGGAGTTCGGCGGCGATCAACTCGAGCGGGCGCGCGGCCGGCTTGCCTTTCTCGGCGGCAGTCACCGATCCCAGCCGCGGGCCTGCGTTCCAGGCGAGCGTGCCGGCGATGGCGGCGACCGTGGTGGCGATAGCGACGAGCGCGAGGGTACGACGGGCGGTCATGGGGCGAGACCTTTCAGCACGAAGTCGAGATAGGCGGCGTAGTAGCGGTCGGCGGTCGGGGTGCGGGGTTCGTAGGGGCCGAGCGAGCGCCGCCACACCGAGAACATGGCGAGGGGCTGGGCCATCATGATGGCGGTCGTTTCGGGGTCGTCGATCGCGCGGAACTCGCCCGACTCGACGCCGCGGCGGATGACCCGCTCGAACAGCGCATGGCCGCGTCGGTCAAACGATTCGATGAAGAAGCGGGCAGCATCGGGAAAGTTTCCCGCTTCGGCGAGAATCAGCTTGATGACGCCGCCCGACGGACTCTCCTCGAACTCGCGAAACGCGCGCACGAGGGTGCGCAACATGTCCGCGCTCGACCCGGCATGCCCGTCGAGGCGCCGGTCGGCCTCCTGGAGCGGGCCGCCGACGGCTTCGGTGATTACCGCCTTGAAGAGCTCTTCCTTGCTCCGGAAGTAGACGTAGGGAAGTCCCTTGCTCGTGCCCGCGGCTCGCGCCACGTCCTCAAGCTTGGTCGCCGCAAATCCCCGACTGACGAAGAGGTCGAGCGCGGCCCGGACCAGTTCAGCGCCGCGTTCGTCGGGTCGGCGGGTCCTTGCCGGCGGCAATGTGGGCGAGATATTGACTGAGGGGTCAGTATCTATACCCACCATGTAGAGCCGCACTGCGACGCAATCAAGGCAGAGGCGAGCGAATTTACATTCAGAAACACAAAAAAAAGTCCGGCGACCGAAGTCGACCGGACCTTGCATTCAGTTTCGCCTTCGGAGCTTGAGGCATCCGAACCTTGGCCGGTTTTGAGAGCCGAGGCGGCTTCCGGTGGGACCGCAAGCGGTGCCCACGCGGAAGCCTAAAGGCGTCAGGTCAGAGGGACCGTATTGCTACGGCCCACGCCCTTTCCTTGTCGTTACTGCTTCTTCTTCTTAGCAGCCTTCTTCTTCGCAGCCTTCTTCTTAGCAGCCATGACTGTCTCCTATGGTTTCATGGGCTCCCCAACCGTTCGGGCACCCGGGTCTTACGCTGTACGCTACGCTACGCATTCAACTGCACCCCGTAGTACTGCCGCAGGTCGTGCATTTGAGGCACGTCCCGTTGCGCACGAGGGTGAAGTTGCCGCATTCCGGACAGGCATCGCCCTCGTAGCCCTTCAACTTCGCCACGAGGACGAGGTCGAGGGCGGCGGAGGATGCCGCTCCGGTTGCGATCCCGACGGCGGCTGCCCGGGCGCCAGGCGCCAGAGCAACGGTCGAACCGTCCGTCAGTTCTTGGGGCAGGGGCTCGCCGATCACATCGGCTACCGCGGCGTTGCCGTCGGTCCTGCCATTGAGCACGTATAGATTGCTGCGCGTGTAGCCCACGCCCGCGATCCGGCTGACCGCCGCGGCTGCCGCCGCCGCCGCATCGGACCCACCGGCCGGCAATTCGCCCTGCGCCTCGCCGCGCCCGACCCCATCCGCGCGGAGGTCCGACGGATCGACATGGGCCAGATCGTTGCGACCGAGATATGAGATCGCGAGCTCGCGGAAGATGTAGTCGAGCACCGAGGTCGACATGCGGATGGCGTCGTTGCCTTCCACCATGCCCGACGGTTCGAAGCGCGTGAAGGTATAGGCCTCGACGAACTCCTCGAGCGGGACGCCGTACTGCAGTCCGATCGACACCGCGATCGCGAAATTGTTCATGAGGCTGCGGAAGGCGGCGCCTTCCTTGTGCATGTCGACAAAGATCTCGCCGACCCGGCCGTCCTCGTACTCGCCCGTCCGCAAGTAGACCTTGTGACCGCCCACCACGGCTTTCTGCGTGTATCCCTTGCGCCGCTGCGGCAGTCGCTCGCGTCGCCCCGCGACCTCGCGCTCAACGATCCGTTCCACAATCCGCTCGGCGATGATCGGCGCGCGGGCGGCCGGCGGCAGCTCGGCCAGATCGTCGTTGGCGGCGACGTCATCGCCCAGCGCCAGGGCGGACAAGGGCTGCGACAGCTTGGAGCCATCGCGATAGAGGGCCACCGCCTTGAGGCCGAGCGACCAAGCGCGTTCATAGGCGCGGCGGCAATCCGCCACGCTGGCCTGCTGGGGCATATTGATGGTCTTGGAGATCGCCCCCGAGATGAAGGGCTGGACCGCGGCCATCATCAACAAGTGGCTCTCGTCGCTGAGGAAGCGCGTGCCGTCCCGGCCGCAAGGATTGGCGCAATCGAATACCGCGAGATGCTCGGGCCGGAGGCCGGGAGCGCCCTCGACAGTCATGGTGCCGCACGCCCACGTGTTGGCGGCGGCGACGTCCGATTTCGAGAAGCCGAGGCGAGCCAGAATGTCGAGTTTCGGATCGGCCAGCCGTTCATCCTCAAGGCCGAGCGTATTCCGGCAGAAGGCGTCTCCAAGAATGTAGCGCGAAAAGGCGAAGCGGATATCGAACGCGGTCGCGAGCGACGCCTCGATGCGCTGCAGGGTCTCCGGATCGAAGCCGCGCTGGGCCAGCGTCTCATGGTTGATCGCCGGCGCGCCGGCCAGAGTCCCGCGTCCGACCGCGTGGGCCACGATGTTGGCGGCGGTGGTCTCGTCGTATCCCAGGGCGGCGAGCGCCAGCGGTACGGTCTGATTGATGATCTTGAAGAAGCCGCCGCCGGCCAGCTTCTTGAACTTCACCAGTGCGAAGTCCGGCTCGATACCAGTCGTATCGCAGTCCATCACGAGTCCGATCGTGCCGGTGGGCGCGATCACCGAGACCTGAGCGTTGCGGAAGCCGTGTCGTTCGCCGAGCGCCAGCGCCTCGTCCCACGCCGCGGCCGCCGCGGTGGCGACGGCCGAGCTGGGACAATTCGCGACATCCAGCGCGGTGGGTGTGCGAGAGAGTCCTTCGTAGTCCGCATGCTCGCCCCGCGCAGCACGACGGTGATTGCGGATCACGCGGAGCATCGCGTCGCGGTTGGCGGCAAACCCCGGGAACGCGCCCATCGACCGGGCCATCTCGGCCGAGGTCGCATAGGCGGTGCCGGTCATCAGGGCGGCGATTCCACCGGCCAGCGCGCGCGCCGCCGCGCTGTCGTAGGGAAGACCGGAGGCCATCGCGAACGCGCCGAGGTTGGCATAACCCAGGCCCAGTGTACGGTAGCGGTAGGACAGTTCGGCGATCCGGCGCGAGGGGTACTGCGCCATCATCACAGCGATCTCAAGCGCGACGGTCCACAGCCGGCTCGCATGCCGCAGCCCGTCGACATCGACACTGCCCGACGCATCGCGGAAGCGCATCAGGTTCAGCGACGCGAGATTGCACGCCGTGTCGTCGAGGAACATGTACTCCGAGCACGGGTTCGACGCGTTGATGCGTCCGGACTCGGGGCAGGTGTGCCAGTCGTTGATCGTGGTGTCGAACTGCACGCCCGGATCGGCGGAATGCCAGGCGGCCTCGGCGATCTTCTCCCACAAGGCGCGCGCCGGAAGCGTGCGGACCGTCGCGCCGCCCGCCCGGGCGGTTAGGGCCCAGCTGGTATCGCTCGCTACGGCCGCCAGGAACGTGTCGCTGACGCGAACCGAATTGTTGGCGTTCTGGCCGCCGACGGAGACGTATGCCTCCGACTCCCAGTCTGTGTCGAAGGTCGGGAATTCGATGTGCCGGTAGCCTTGTCGCGCGAACTGGATCACGCGCTGGATGTAGTTCTCGGGCAGCTCAGCGCGGCGCGCCGCCAAAATCTCGCGCTTGAGCGCCGGATTGCGCTTCGGATCGAACGCCTCCTCGCCGTCGCCTTCGACGCAGGCGCGCATGATCGCGTTCAAATGACGGTTGGCCAGCCGCGAGCCGGCCACGAGAGCCGCGACCTTCTGTTCCTCCAGAACCTTCCAGTCGACGAAGGCCTCGATGTCGGGATGGTCCACATCCACGCAGACCATCTTGGCCGCGCGCCGCGTCGTGCCGCCCGACTTGATGGCGCCGGCCGCGCGATCGCCGATCTTGAGGAATGACATCAGACCCGACGACTGCCCGCCGCCCGACAGTTTCTCGCCAGCGCCGCGCAGGCGCGAGAAGTTCGTCCCGGTGCCGGATCCGTACTTGAACAGCCGCGCCTCGCGCAGCCACAGGTCCATGATCCCGCCTTCATTCACCAGATCATCATCGACGCTCTGGATGAAGCACGCGTGCGGCTGCGGGCGCTCGTATGCCGACGCGGAGGGGCCGGCGCGCCCGTCGCGATGATCGACATACCAGTGACCCTGCCCGGGGCCGTCGATGCCATAGGCCCAGTGCAGTCCGGTGTTGAACCATTGCGGCGAATTGGGCGCCGCCATCTGGGCGGCCAGCATGAAGCGATGCTCGTCGAAGAACGTGCGGGCATCCGCCTCGGAGTCGAAGTACCCGCCCTTCCAGCCCCAGTACGTCCAGGTGCCGGCTAGGCGATCGAACACCTGGCGCGCCGACAATTCACCGCCGAAGCGATCCGCCTCGGGCATCGCCGTCAACACACCCTCGTCTGGAACGCTGCGCCACAGCCACGCCGGTACGTCGCGCTCCACTACCTTACGCAGGTGACGCGCGACACCGGCGCGGCGGAAGTACTTCTGTGAAAGGATATCGATCGCGACCTGCGACCAGTGAGCCGGCACATCGACGCCCGCCAGCGTGAAGACGGTGGAGCCATCGGCATTGCGGATCTCGGAATCGGCCGCGCGGAACGCCATCTTCGCGTATGGCGATTCTCCCGCTTGCGTAAACCGACGCTCGAAGCGCATCGACGATTACCCCCGGCCCCGCGCCTCTCTTTCGATCTTCTGGCGTGTCGCCGATCCGACGGGATCGCGCGTACATGTGGGCACTGACGGATAGTAAATTACAAAATCTTGTGTGCGCAACTACATTTTGTAGAGGTGGGTGTTGATGGTACTAGATGATGCAAGCATGTCACAGCGCGCGATTCCACTTCGAGTTCGTCGCGCTGGCAAGTGCGCGCGAAAGATGTGAACGCGCGAGAAGGCGCGTGCGTTGCCCCTTCAAAGAGGCGCGCGTACAAGCGGTGCGCAACGAACTGGTCGACGGTGTGAGGGCATGACGTTCGGAACCAAACTCTTCACTTGGCTGCGTGGCGAGCAGGTCGGCAGCGATCGTGAGGGCAATCGCTACTTTCAGGACAAGCGCGTCGTCGCGGGGCGCCGTCGTCGGCGCTGGGTCGTCTACAAGGGAGAAACCGAGGCCTCGCGCGTGCCGCCCGATTGGCATGGCTGGCTGCACTACACCACCGATCAGGTGCCGCCGGCCGGCGGACTGCCGCGCAAGTCGTGGCAGAAGGAGCATCAGGCCAATCTCACGGGCAGCGATCGCGCCTACCGTCCGGCGGGACATGCGCTCGCCCAAGGTGGCGAGAAACCCAAGGCGCCCTACGAGGCGTGGAAGCCGGAGTAAGCGCCAAAGTTCGAGGAGGAGTTCCGAGGTGGGCCGCAATATCGTCGAGACGATCGTGGGTGCGCTGGTCCTTTTGGTGGCCGGCGCGTTTGTCTACTACGCCTTTTCGAAATCGGATCGCGGCACCGGGTCGGGCGTCGAGGTGCTGGCGCGGTTCGATCGCATCGACGGGCTGAAGCGCGGTTCCGACGTGACGCTGAGCGGGGTCAAGATCGGCACCGTCACCGGTTTCGATCTGGATGCGAAGACGTATCAGGCGGTCGTGCGCATGTCGGTCACCTCGGACGTCAAACTGCCGCTGGATACCAATGCCAAGATCGTGAGCGAGTCGCTCCTCGGCGGCATGGTCGTGGTGCTCGAGCCGGGCGGCGACGAGCGATTCCTCAAGGCAGGTGGCGAGATCACCAAGACCCAGGGCGCCATCCCGCTCGCCGAGCTGATCGCCAAGTTCATGTTCGGTGGCGTCGGGCAGAAATCCAACTGACGGAGGCGCGCGTGACATCCGGCGCGGCGTGGCGGCAACCCGACGGCAAACCCGTTTCCTGCCTCGAAAAGATCAAGGTCCTGGACCAGAACATCGCCGAGATCCGCACGCTCTGCGCGGATGCGCTCGAGGACGGGGTGTTGATGGGATGCGACGCGGACCAGATCAAGGCGGCGCTGCACGCGCTGGTCGACGCGCTGGAGCCGCCCGGAACGAAATGATCCGACCGGTGAGGCTCGCGATCACCGCGCTGATTCTTCTGGGCGCGGCCACGACGGCATGGGCGCAAGGTGCGCCGCAGCGGCTGCGCGATGTGCCGCCGCCGGCGCCGGGATCGCTGTCGCTCCCGCCGCGCGGCGACAATCCCAATCTACGCCAGGTGCCGGACGGGCCCGGCGCGCCAGTTGCCGAGCTGCGCGGCCTCGACAAGGTGACGGCGCGCACTCGAACCTTCACCGCGACGCTGGGTGAGGCGACACGGTTCGGGACCCTCGAGATCGAGGTCGGAGCGTGTCTGGTGAACGTGCCCGAGGCGCTGCCCGAGTCAGCGGTCTATCTGACCATCGTCGATCACAAGCCGGGGCAGCAGAAGGAAAAGCTCTTCGCCGGATGGATGTTCGCCTCCGCGCCGTCGCTATCGGCTCTGGATCACGGCGTTTATGACGTCTGGCTTGTCGGCTGCACCAGGTCGCAAGGATCGGCACCGCCAAGTTCGCGCTGAAAGACCGCAGGCGCGTCTAGCGCTGGGGCGAGACGGCGGTGGAACTCCTCTCGGACGATTTCGACGGCGCCCAGTCGGCGGAGATGCTCGGTCATGAACTGGCAATCGAGCAGCTTGAAGCCACCACGCCGCAGCCGAGCGACGAGATGCACGAGCGCCACCTTCGAGGCGTCGCTCACCCGGCTGAACATGCTTTCGCCGAAGAACGCGCCGCCCAGTGCGACACCGTACAAGCCGCCGACCAGCACCCCTTCGATTCGGCATTCGACACTGTGGGCGTGGCCGCGCCTATGGAGCTCGCCGTACAGCTCGACGATCGGCTCGTTGATCCAACTCTCCGGGTGGCCCGGACGCGGCTCCGCGCACGCCCTCATCACGGCGTCGAAGTCGCGATCGGCATCGACCTCGAAGCGGGCGGAGCGCACCGTGCGGGCGAGCCGGCGAGGCAGACGGAAGCCATCAAGCGGCAGAACGGCGCGCAGTCGCGGGTCCAGCCAGTGCAGCTTCGGATCGTCGCGGCGTTCCCCCATGGGGAAGACGCCAATGCGGTAGGCCTGCAGGAGGAGGTCGGCGGTGATCTCCAGCCTCGCCCCCGTCACTTCTTGAGGCCGACCAGCTTCTCCAGCCAGTGGATGTCGTAGTCACCGTCGATGAAGGCCTGCTGGCGGATGATGCGCTGATGCAGCGATATCGTGGTGTCGATGCCGCCGATCGCGAACTCCTCCAACGACCGCCGCAGTCGCATCAGGCATTCGTTGCGCGACGTGCCGCTCACGATCAGCTTGGCCACCATGGAATCGTAGAACGGTGGCATGGAATAGCCGGTGTAGAGGCCAGAATCGACGCGCACCCCCAGCCCGCCGGGCGGGTGGTACTCGGTAACGCGACCGGGGCAGGGGACGAAGGTCTCGGGGTGCTCGGCGTTAATGCGGCACTCGATGGCATGGCCGGCGAAGACGATGTCTTTCTGCGTGAAGCCGAGCGGCGCGCCTGAGGCGACGCGGATCTGTTCCCGCACGAGGTCGATCCCGGTGATCGCTTCCGTGATCGGGTGTTCGACCTGCAGGCGGGTGTTCATCTCAATGAAGTAGAACTCGCCATCCTGGAACAGGAACTCCATCGTGCCGGCGCCGCGGTAGCCGAGCTTGCGGACGGCCGCGGCAGCCAGCTCGCCGATGCGACTGCGCTGTGCGGCGTTAAGTGCGGGTGACGGCGCTTCCTCGAGAACCTTCTGGTGGCGGCGCTGCAATGAGCAGTCGCGTTCGCCGAGATGCACGGCATTGCCATGCATGTCGCCCAGGACCTGGATCTCGATGTGGCGGGGGCGTCCAAGATACTTTTCGACGTACACGGCGTCGTTGCCGAAGGCGGCCTTGGCTTCGGCGCGCGCGAGCGAGAAGGCTTCCGCCGCCTGATCCGCCTGATTCACCACCTTCATCCCGCGCCCGCCGCCGCCGGCCACCGCCTTGATCAGGACCGGCCAGCCGATCTTTTCGCCGAGAGCGATCACCTCCTCGACGCTGTCCACCGGGCCGGGAGACCCCGGAACCAACGGCAGGCCGAGTTCCAGCGCGGTTTGCTTGGCGACGATCTTGTCGCCCATCATCGAGATGTGCTGCGGGGTCGGGCCAATGAACGTGAAGCCGTGGGCCTCGACGGCCTCGGCGAAGCGGGCGTTCTCGGAGAGAAAGCCGTAGCCTGGATGGATCGCATCGGCCCCGGCGATGGTGGCGGCAGACAGGATCGCGGGGACGTTCAGGTAGCTTTCCCGCGCGGGAGGAGGCCCGATGCAAACCGACTCGTCGGCGAGCCGCACATGCATGGCCGCGGCGTCCGCGGTGGAGTGAACCGCGACGGTCTGGATGCCCATCTCGTGGCAGGCGCGGTGGATGCGGAGCGCGATCTCGCCGCGATTGGCGATGAGGATCTTGTCGAACATCGGCCGGCGCCGACTACTCGATCACGACCAGCGGTTCGCCGAACTCGACCGGCTGCGCGTTCTCGATCAACACACGCGCGAGAACGCCCGCCTTCGGCGCCTTGATCGGATTGAAGGTCTTCATCGCTTCGATGATCAGCAGTGTCTGGCCGGCCGCGACCTTGTCGCCAACATTCACAAACACGGGCTTGCCCGGTTCGGGCGAGAGATAGGCTGTTCCGACCATCGGCGATTTGACGACGCCGGGATGGCTCGCGGCATCACCCTGGGCAGATACCGCCGGCACAGTCGGCGCGACGGCCGCGGCCGGGGCAGCGGGGGCGGCAGCCATCGCCACCGGCGCCGCCGCGGCGACCGTCACCGCGGGCCGCGCCACACGGATGCGGCGCTCGCCATCGGCCAGCTCGATCTCCCCCAGCTTGGTCTCATCGAGAATCTCGGCAAGCTTGCGCACGAAGTCGGTGTCGAGGTCGAATTTGGCCATCGTGTCGAGCTCCCGGGGAGAAGGGGGGGTCAGCGCTTCAGCAGGCGCGCAAGCGCCTGCAAGGCAAGAATATAACCGTGACTGCCCAATCCCGCGATCACACCGACGGCGGCGGGGCTGATGTAGGATTTGTGGCGGAACGCTTCGCGGCGATAGATGTTCGACAGGTGCACCTCGATCGCAGGCAACTCGGCGGCGTTCAGGGCATCGAGTAGCGCGACTGACGTGTGGGTATAGGCTCCGGCGTTGATCACGATGGCGCTGTTGGCGTCGCGGGCGGCCTGGATGCGGTCGACCAGCGCGCCCTCGTGGTTGCTCTGGGCGCATTCGACCGCGAGTCCCAGCCGTCGTGCCTCCGCGCGGCAGGCCGCCTCGACATCGGCGAGCGTCTCCCGGCCGTAGATCTCCGGCTGGCGCTTGCCCAACATGTTCAGGTTCGGCCCGTTCAGGATCAGCACCGGCTTGGGCGCCGGCTTGCCTCGGGCGGCCCTTGTGGCCACGTCAGCCTCCCGTCTTGCGACTGGCGGGCCTTATAGCATGGCGACTTGACCTCACAAGGCGGGGTCAGGACGCTGAAACCGCCTCCGCGCGTGCCTGCAGCCGCTCGCAGAGCGCTACGAAAACGGCGCGCTCCTCACTTGAGAGCGCCGACGCGACACTCCGCTCGAATTCAAGCGCGATCGGCACGATCCGCCGATGCATGGCGCGTCCTGCCGGTGACAACGTCAGCGCCGTGCGCCGGGCGTCGCGGCGGTCGACGGCTGCGGCCACAAGACCGCGGGACCTGAGATCGGCGACCGCGCGACTGACGGCGACCTTGTCCATCACTGTGCGCTGGCAGATGTCGGCTGCGGCCATCGGGGCGAATCGGCCAAGAACCGCCATGACCCGCCATTGGGGGACGCTAAGGCCGTAGGGAGAGGCGTAGAGCCCGTGCAGGGCCTCGCTCACCGTCTGGGACAGGATCGAGAGCCGGTAGGGCAGGAAGTTTTCCAGTTCGAGGGCTTGCGCGCGGGCGGTCATGATGGTTACAAGTGTAACCATCATTTCCGGGAGGTCAATGTGGCAGCCTCTGTCGCGCCCGCAGTTTCGACCGACGATACGGTGAACCCTATGGGCACCGACGGCTTCGAGTTCATTGAGTACACCGCGCCCGACCCCGCCGCGCTGGCTCGACTGTTCGAGAGCATGGGGTTCGTCCGGGTCGCCCGGCACCGTTCCAAGGATGTGTCGCTGTTCCGTCAGGGCGACGTGAACTTCATCGTGAATGGCGAACCGCAAAGCTTCGCGCAGGGCTTCGCGCGCGTTCACGGACCCTCGGTATGCGCCATCGCCCTTCGGGTGCGCAACGCCGGGCAAGCCTACCGGCGGGCGCTTGAGCTTGGCGCCTGGGGCGTCGAGGGCAAAGTCGGACCGATGGAACTCAACATCCCGGCGATCAAGGGTATCGGCGACTCGCTCATCTACCTGGTCGACCGATACGGGTCCCGCGGCACGATCTATGATGTGGACTTCGAGTACCTGCCCGGCGTCGAGCGGAATCCAGCCGGCGTGGGCCTTACCTACATCGACCATCTAACGCACAACGTCCATCGCGGCCGCATGGATGAGTGGGCGCAGTTCTACGAACGGCTCTTCAATTTCCGCGAGATTCGCTACTTCGACATCGAAGGCAAGCTGACCGGGCTCAAATCGAAGGCCATGACCAGCCCCTGCGGCAAGATCCGCATCCCGATCAACGAGAGCACCGACGACAAGTCGCAGATCCAGGAATACCTCTCGGCCTATCACGGTGAGGGTATCCAGCACATCGCACTAGGTACCGATGACATTTACCGGTCGGTCGAGACCCTGAAGGGGCTCGATGTGCCGTTCCAGACCGTGCCGGACACCTACTATGAGCAGATCGACGCGCGGCTCCCCGGCCATGGTGAGGACAAGGCTCGACTCGCCGCCAACCGTATCCTGATCGACGGGGCCCCGACGGAAGGCGGCGGGCTCCTGTTGCAGATCTTTACCCAGACCGTGATTGGCCCGATCTTTTTCGAGATCATCCAGCGCCGCGGCAACGAGGGCTTCGGCGAAGGCAATTTCCGGGCGCTGTTCGAGTCCATCGAACTCGATCAGATCCGGCGCGGCGTTCTGAAAGCGTGAGGGAGGCGACGATGTCCAAGACGTGGATTCCCCTGCGGCAACTCGAGGGCAAGGCCTCGCGCCAGGCCCATGTGCGCCTGCCGGCGGGTACCTATGAGCGCGAAATCTCGAAGGAAGGGTTCTTCGGGCCGTCGGCCCAGTTCCATCATGCCCACAAGCCGACGGACTGGATCGAGTTCGAGGGCGCAATCCGCCCGCGCGCGTTCGATCTGGGCAAGCTCGCGGGGGCGCGGCCGAGCCCGTGGGATGCGCAGGTGGTGATGACCAACCCGCACATGAAGATGCGGATGTGGCGTCTGGAGGCCGCCATGCCGGACCTCGCGCGCAACGCGGACGGCGATGAGCTGCTGTTCGTCCACGAGGGTGAAGGCGCGCTGTTCTGCGACTACGGGCGCCTCGCCTATCGTGAGGGCGACTACCTCGTGATCCCGCGCGGAACGATGTGGCGGCTCGAGCCGACCAAGCCGACCGCCTGCCTGATGATCGAGGCGACCAACGACAGCTACCGGCTGCCTGAGAAGGGCCTGGTAGGCCGGCATGCGATTTTCGACCCGGCGATGCTCGACACTCCCGCCCTCGATGAGCAGTTCCGCGCGCAGCAGGACGAACGGCGCTGGCGTGTATTGGTCAAGCGTCGCGGCGTCGTGTCGACCGTGACCTATCCGTTCAATCCGCTCGATGCGGTGGGCTGGCACGGCGATCTGAGCGTCGTACGGATCAACTGGCGCGATCTTCGGCCTCTGATGAGCCACCGCTTCCACTTGCCGCCATCAGCCCATACCACCTTCATGGCCAGCCGCTTCGTGGTCTGCACCTTCGTCCCGCGCCCCCTCGAGAGCGATCCGGAAGCGCTGAAGCTGCCGTTCTTCCACAGCAACGACGACTACGAGGAAGTGCTCTTCTATCACAAGGGTAGCTTCTTCAGTCGTGACAACATCCATCCCGGCATGATGACGCTGCATCCGTCGGGCTTCACACACGGCCCGCATCCGAAGGCTTTCAATGCAGCAACCAAGGGCGGCAAGACCGAGACTGACGAGGTCGCGGTAATGATCGACACGCGCGATGCCGTCGATGTCGCCCCGATGCCGGCGGGGGTGGAGTGGGAAGGCTATGTCCACTCCTGGCGCCCGCCCGAGCTCAAGCAGGCTGCGGAGTAGCGCGATGAAGCTAGGGACTCTCAAGCAGGGCGGCCGTGACGGCACGCTCATTGTCGTGAGCCGCGATTTGCGCCGTGCCGTGCGCGCCGACGGCATCGCGCCGACACTTCAGGCCGCGCTCGACTCCTGGGAGGGACTGAGCCCGCGCCTTGCAGCGCTTTACGATCGGCTGAATGACGGGAGTGCTGGCGGCGCCTTCGCACTCGATCCGGCGGCGCTCGCCGCCCCGTTGCCGCGAGCCTACCAATGGGCCGACGGCTCTGCGTACGTTGTGCATGTCGAGTTGGTACGCAAGGCGCGCGGCGTCGAGATGCCGCCATCCTTCTGGACGGATCCGCTGATGTACCAGGGTGGGTCCGACTCCTTCATTGGACCGCGCGATGCCATCGAGGCGCGTGACGAGGCGCACGGTATCGATTTCGAAGCCGAGTTGGCCGTTCTCACCGATGACTTGCCCATGGGGATCACGCCCGAGGCGGCACGGGGGCACATCAAGCTGGTGACGCTTCTGAACGACGTGTCGTTGCGCAATCTAATCCCGGCGGAACTCGCCAAGGGCTTCGGGTTCTTCCACGGCAAGCCCGCCACTGCCTTCGCGCCGGTCGCCGTCACGCCCGACGAGCTGGGCCCGGCCTGGAACGGCGCCCGATTGGACCGCCCGGTGATCTCGACGCTGAACGGGGTGGAATTCGGCCATCCCAACGCCGCGACCGACCTCACTTTCGATTTCGGCCAGTTGATCGCCCACGCGGCAACGACGCGGCACCTTGAGGCCGGCACGGTCGTCGGTTCGGGCACGGTCGCCAATCGCGATGCCGCGGTCGGCTGTTCGTGTATCGCCGAGCGGCGGGTCCGCGAGACGATCGACGAGGGAAAGCCCAAGACTCCCTTCATGTCATTTGGCGATCGCATCCGCATCGAGGTGTTCGACGCGGCAGGCGCCTCGATCTTCGGTGCCATCGAGCAGGAGGTCGTGCGCTACACGCCCCCCCGCCTGACGGGCGGCTGTGCTAGGTTGACCGTCGGGAGGCGGTCATGAAGCTCTACGGGTATTTCAGATCCTCGGCGGCATTTCGCGTGCGGATCGCGCTCAACCTCAAGGGCATCTCGGTCGATCACGCCTTCCGCCACCTCCGCAAGGGCGAGCAGTCGACGCCGGACTATGCCCGCCTCAACCCGCAGAAGCTCGTGCCCGCGCTGCAGCTCGACAACGGCGAGGTGTTGACCCAGTCGCTGGCGATCGTCGAGTACCTGAATGAGATCGCGCCCGAACCGCCGCTGTTGCCCGCCGACCCCGTCGGGCGCGCCCGCGCACGGGCGCTCGCGCTGATCCCGGCCTGCGAGATCCATCCGATCCAGAATCTTCGCGTGCTCGGCTACGTCCGCGAAAAGTATGGCCAGGACGAAGCCGGTGTCGCGGCCTGGGCGCGGCACTGGATCGGTACCGGTTTCGAGGCCTATGAATCGTCGGTGGCGGGCCATTCCGCCACAGGCATGTTCAGCCACGGCGATCGGCCGACGCTGGCAGACATCGCCCTCGTGCCGCAGGTCTTCAACGCCGCGCGCTTTCAGGTCGACATGACACGCTACCCGACGATCCGGCGCATTCATGAGGCCTGCATGAAGCTGCGGGCGTTCGATCTCGCCCAGCCCTCCAAACAGCCGGACGCCGAACCGTGAAGCGCGCGGTCGTCGCGCTGGTCTCACTCCTGCTCGTTGCGGCGGGCGTCGGTTGGCTCTCGATACCCTCGATCGAGCGGCATCTGGTTGCCCAGCTGCGCGGCCAACTCGAGCGGGCGGGGGCCACGCGCATCGATCGCCTGGAAATCGGCCTGCTCGCTCGCCGCGTCGAGATCGACGGTCTCAACCTGGTCGCCGGTGCGGGCAACGGGACCGAGGTCGCCCTGACGCGCGCGCGGGTCTCCGGCCTCGAATGGCCGATCCGGGAACTACTGGCCGGCCGCACCCCCTTTCGCGGATGGCGGCCCGGAGATCCGTTCATTGCCGCCAATGTCGAGATCGAAAACCTTCAGGTTGCTGACCCGATCATCGCGACCGGCGTTCGCGTGCGCCGGCTCGTTGCCGAAGGCGTGAACCTTGCGCGTTTCGAGCCGGCGCGTGGCGGCACGGACTGGATGGAGTCTGCCGCCGGTCCGGTAGACATCGCGCGTGCCCTGCGTGCCCTCGCGCTCGCGCGTCTGGAGATCACAACGCTGCTGCTGTCGCAAACCGGCGTCGGCGAGACTCTGAGTGTCGACCGCTTCACCGTTGCGGGTTGGCGGCAGGGCAGGGTGGCTGACTTCGCGGTCGACGCGTTCGTGGCGCGCGCCGGCGGCAACGCGGCGGAGGTCGTGCGGGTCGAGCGCGTCAGCCTGCGCGAGGGCGAGATGACCCTGATGCTCGACTACCTCGACCCGGTGGGTGCCAGCGAGCAATCGCCGCCGCTGCGCTGGCTGGCCTCTACGTTCGAGGGTTTCTCGGGCACCGCACTCTCGGACAACGGTCTTGCGTTGACGCGGGTTTCGACAAAGGGCTCACGCGACGGCGATGCACGTTACCGCTGGAACAGTCGTGTGGAGGGGGCGGGTTTCCGGCCCGTCGCTGGCACCTTTATCGGCGATGCTGCGGCCGAGTCGTTTCGGGGGCTCGGGATTTCCGAGTTGGCGGTCGATGTCGACTGCGGCGCGATGGAGGATCGTGTCGCCGGGAAGTTCGATCTGGAACGGTGTGGTGTCGACATCAGAGGTCTCGCCACGATCGGATTGTCGTTCGGCCTCGAAGGCCTCGATGCCTCGTTTTGGGAGGCTTACGACTGGGGGGACTACGGCCTTCTCTTGACGAGCAAGGGCGCAGTGAACCGCATCACCCTGTCGTTGCGTGACCAGTCGCTGCTTGACCGGGCTCTGCGGCTTGCCGCGGGCGGGATGGGAATGCCGGCACAGCTCGCTCGCGCGACCATCGCGCAGCAGGTGCGGCGGTTCCAGCCATCCGGGGTCCTGATCACCCAGGAGATGACCGCCATCGCCGATACCGTCGCGCGCTTCGTCGAGCGTGGCGGTGAGCTGGTGTTCGAGGCAAAGCCCGATCCGCCTTTCGCTTTCGAGCGGTGGGACTATCTCCTCAGTCCCGGACCCGATCTCGTGAGCGCGCTGGGACTCTCTGTCCGCCACGCGCGGTGAGACTCAGCCCCTGCGGGCTTCGGCGATCAGCTGACGCAACGCGTTGGCGTCGATGGCGCCGGGTACGAACTGGCGGCCGACCACGAAAGCCGGTGTGCCACGCACGCCAAGTAGATTGGCGAGCGCCATGTTGCGGTCGATCACCTGTTGGACTTTCGGGTCCTGCATGTCCTTCTCGAGCCGCGCCACGTCGATACCCACCGACTCGGCGATCGCGAGGATGCGCGTCCGGTCGAGCTGCGTGCGGCTCTCCATCAGCGCGTCGTGGAAGGCGAGGTACTTGCCTTGCGGACGCGCCGCGAGCGCCGCGAGCGCGGCCACGCGAGAGGCATCGCCCAGGATCGGTAGATCCTTGTAGATCACGCGGACCTTGGGGTCGGCGGCGAGGACCGCCTTCACCGCGGCATGGGCACGCTTGCAATAGCCGCACTGGTAGTCGACGAACTCGACGATCGCGACGTCGCCGTAGGGATTGCCGCCGACGGGGCTGTCGGGATCGCGCAGGAGCTGGCCCTCATACTGGCGGATGGCGACACCGGCCTGTGCCTCGCGCTGCGCTTCCTGCTTCTTCTCGAGCTCCTGCATCGCCTCGACCAGCACCTCGGGATTGGCCAGCAGATATTCCCGCACGATCCGCCCCACGGCCGCCTTGTCACCGGTGAGCGCCGGTCCTGCGCCCGCACTCGGCGTGGCCGGTGGTGTGCCGCGCAACGCCAACGCGCCACCGGCAACGACGAGAAGGCCCATAAGGGCAAGAAGCAGGACTCGCATGGCTGAACTCCGGAAGGGGACGAAGCGGTTACACTGCTTTGGCGCGCGACGCCAGTTACCGGCGGGGCCGGCGGGATTCGACGAAGGCCTTGATGTCCTGGGCCCGCAGCCAAGCCGGTGTGTTGGGCGTCAACTGGCGTTCGGCCTGGCTCGCATGCGCAACCGCCTCCGAGCGCTGGCCGCGCAGGATCGCCATCTCCGCCCTGGCCAGTGAAGTGAGGCCCGCATTGCCGAGGCGCTGCTGCGCGATCGCCTGCAGGCGCCAGAGTTCGAAGCTGTCGGATTCGGATGGTCCGGCCTGATCCAACGCACGCACGGCCTCGCGATCGTTTTCCGGCCGATTGGTTTCCACCAGGGCGCGCGCGAGGTCGATCTTGAGCAGACCCGACTGCGGCAACAGCTGAACGGCACGGCGGTAGGATGGCAGGGCCTCAAGCGCTCGCCCATTCTCGAACAGGGCCTGGCCGCGCAATTCGTGGAAGTAGGGGTCGTTGGGCGCGTCCTTTAGCAGCCCGTCCAGGGTCAGCAACGCGGACCCGAGGTTGGCCCGGCGGAACAACGCGATCGCACGCGCATAGCGTGCCGGCACCGACCTGTCGGACTCGCTGTAGCGCTGCAACGCCTGCTCGGGCGCGATGAATCCGAACAGCTTTGCGACCATGCGGCCATGCTGTTCGATGAAGCGTGGCGGGTCGGGCGCATTCGCATGGGGGGAGCGCAGCGCCGCTTCCTCGAAGAAAGCGATGCGGTCCTGGGTGAGCGGATGGGTGCTGAGGTAGGGATCGCGCCGCCCCAACAGCATCCGCTCCTGCTGCAGCAGGATGCGGAGGAACTCAACGCTGCCTTTGGTCGACTGGCCGGTGCGCTCCAGATAGCCGATCGCCGCTTGATCGGCGGCGTTCTCCTGTGTCTGCGTATACTTGAGGAACAGGCCGATCGAGGGCGGCGCGGCGCTGGATCCGGTTGGCCCGCCGCGACCCACGCCACCACCCGACGTGGCGCTGCCGGCGATCGCACCGCCGGCCAGGATCATTTCCAGGATTTGCAGCGTGCTGAGTGCCCGCAGTTCCTCCTGCTGGCGGGCGAGGTGTCCGCCCGCGATGTGGCCGGTCTCGTGGGCCAGCACGCCAATGAGCTGGTTGGGCCGCTCGGTGCGCATCAGGAGGCCAGTATTGAGGAAGATGCGCTGCCCCGCCGCCACAAAAGCGTTCAGCCCCGGATCGTTGACGATCAGGATATCCACCGCCTCTGGGTTCAGGCCGGCGACTCGCCAGATCGGCGTCACGAACGCACGGATGGTGCTTTCGATCTCGGCGTCGCGTATGAGTTGGAGCCGCTGGCCGGATTGCGCCCACGCGTTCGCCAGCGGCGTGGCGACCGCGAGAACGAGGCAGGCGAAGATGGCGAAGCGACGAGACACGAGGGTACCGATGGACAACGCTAGGGATGGGCGCTGGGGCCGTCAATCGCGTGTCGTCGCGCTCCTCGCCGCCGCCTGTTTGATGCTCGCCGCTTGTGGCGAAAGTGGGACACGCGCGCCGGAGATCGCGAGCGCGGCCGATGCGCGCCAGGGCGGCATTCGTAGCCAGGGCGTCGTCGTGACCGACAGCTTCCGGGCCTATGCCGGCGCCGATGAGGGGTTCGCCGCCGAGGCCGCGCGCGACGCTCTCAACGCGGGTGGCAATGCGGTCGACGCCGTGGTCGCCGGCTACTTCGCCCTTGCGGTCACGCTTCCGTCGGCGGCGAGTCTGGGGGCGCATGGCGCCTGCGTCGTGCACTTGCATGGGACGCGTACCGCCGCGGCTTTCGGATTTCCGTCGGTCCCTGCCGGTCGAACGAATGGCGGACCGGTGGCCGTACCAACCGCCGTTCGCGGCGTGGCACTCATGCATCTGCGACACGGAAAGCTTCGCTGGGAGCAGCTTGTCGCGCCCGCCGAGCGTCTCGCGCGCGCCGGCGTGCCGGTGTCGCCGGGCTTGGCCCGCGATCTCCAGGCGGCGGGCCTCTCATCACCCGGCTCAGTGTGGCTCCAGCCCGACCTAGCCGCCGTGCTGGGCGCGCTTCGCCAAAGCGGCGGCGGCGATTTTGCCCAGGGCCGGCTCGCGCGCCAGTTGGCCGAACAATCCGCCCCGACCGGCGCGGGACTGTCGCTCGACACAATCCGGGCCGCCATTCCGATCGCAGGACCCACGGTGACCGAGGCGTTCGGCTCCCATCGAGTGCATGGTGTGCCCGCGCCACTCGGCGGGCCGCAGGCGCTGGCCGCTTGGCGTGGCGGGGCAGCCGCGACCGGCGCGGGCGGAGGCGTGGCCGGCGTGGTCGCTGTGGACTCCGAGGCTTCCGCCGCGGCTTGCAGCTTCTCAATGGGCGTACCGTTCGGGGCGCGGACGGTCGTTCCGGGCATGGGGATCTGGCTGGCAGCACCCGCTGGTGATCCCGTCAGCCCGTTGATCGTGGCCAACCCGGCCAATGGTGAGTTCTTCTTCGCGGGCGTCGCGCGATCGGGCTCGCAGATCGGTGCCTTCGCACGCGCGGCACTGGCGGGCGATGGCGCGGTCGAGCAGGCGTTCGCAAGCCGCGGGGCGGGTGTGACGGCCATCGCGTGTCCGCGAGGTTTGCGCGGAAACCAGCAGAGTTGCCGCGCCGGCACCGATCCCGGCGGCTTCGGGCTCGTGGTTCCGGCCTTGGGGCGTTGATCGTGTCTGGAGGTCGCGTGTCGCGACGCGGCGCTGCGGTCGATCCGTTCATCGTCATGGACGTGATGGCCGCCGCCGCCGAGAAGGAGGCGGTCGGCGAGCGCGTCGTCCATCTTGAAGTCGGACAACCCAGCACCGCTGCCCCCAGGATGGCGATCGCAGCGGCCCATGCGGCGCTCGATGCCGACCGTCTGGGCTACGTGGCCGCGCTCGGCTTGCCGGCGCTACGCGAGCGCATCGCGCGGCACTATCGCGAACGCTATGGTGTCGCGGTTCCGGTGGAACGGATCGTGGTGACCACCGGCTCGTCGGGCGGGTTTCCGCTCGCGTTTCTCGCCGCGTTCGACGCCGGTGAGCGGATCGCGCTCGCGGCGCCCGGGTACCCGGCGTACCGCAACGTGCTCGCGGCTCTCAACCTTGAAGCTGTCGATCTGCCGACGACGGCCGAGGATCGATTTCAGCCGACTGCTGAGGCACTCGAGCGCGCCGGACCCATCTCTGGTCTGATCGTCGCCAGCCCGTCCAATCCCACCGGCACGATGGTGACGCCAGCGGAGCTCAAGCGGCTGGCCGAATGGTGCCACGCGCGCGGCGTTCGGCTGGTCTCGGATGAGATCTACCACGGCATCGTCTACGAGGGAGAGACTGCAACAGCCGCCGCGTTCTCGAGCAGTGCGATCGTGCTGAACAGCTTTTCAAAATACTTCTCGATGACGGGCTGGCGGGTCGGCTGGCTGGTCCTGCCGGAAGAGCTGGTTCGACCCGTGGAGCGCCTCAGCCAGAATCTATTCATCTCGGTGCCCACGCTGTCGCAGCACGTGGCGCTAGCGGCGATGGAGTGTCGCGACGAGCTCGATGGCCATGTGCGCCGCTATCGCGCCAACCGTGATCTCCTGATGGCGGGTCTCCCGGCGACCGGGCTCGACCGACTGACCCCGGCCCAGGGCGCGTTCTATCTCTATGCGGATGTCGGGCACCTCACCAATGACAGCCGCGAGTTTTGCGCGCGGATGTTGCGGGAGGCGGGAGTCGCCACCACACCGGGCGTCGATTTCGACCGGGCGCGCGGCGCGCGCACTCTGCGCATTTCCTTTGCGGGCTCGCCGGAGGAAATGGAGGAGACGGTTCGTCGATTGCGCGCCTGGCGACGCTGACGGACGGGCGAAGGACGAGTTCCGGCCATGCGCGGCTCCGTCACCCTCTTGTCGCTCGGTCCCGCGGACTACCGGCGCACACCGTGGAGGAACGGCGGTGGTACGACGGTCGATGTCGCCGTTGAGACGGGGGCCCATGGTGACGTCTGGCGGTTCGGCCGCACGCCGATCATTCGGCCGGGGGCCTTCTCGGACTACAGCGGGTTCGATCGCGTGCAGGTGCTGGTCTCGGGGCGTGGCCTCGTGCTGGAGACGCCTGACGGCGAGATCGACGTGCGCGAACCTCTGCGGCCGGTGCGCTTCGCCGGCGAGACGCCCATCGTGAGCCGCCTCGAGGCAGGCCCGGTGGAGGTCGTGAACCTCATTGGTGATCGCGCGCGGGTGGGGATCGACATTCAGGTCCTCGACGCCGGTCGTGCGCTTCGGGTCGGCCCGGGCACCCACATCATCTACAATCCGGGAGGGGAGGGCACCCTCGACGTCGACGGCTCCGCGCACCACCTGCCCGCCGATCACGCGCTGCGCCTCGATGGCTCGGGCACCGCGGCCATGGAAGCGCGGAGCGGGTGCTTCCTTTTGGCCAGCATCGTCCGGCGCGGGGGGACTGCTCGGCCTTAGTGCAGTTTGCGCCGATCTCGTGGAGCGGGTGGCGCGAGCCGCGCGACGACCGGCACCTGTCCCGAATGGTGGCCGATCATTTTCCAGCCGGCGGCGTGGCGCACATAGGTGTTGGTCGCGATCAGCTGCGCGGTGGGCAGGATCTCTCGGCAAACGACGAGCGCGAGATTGCCGCTCCCGGTGACCCATTCCTCCGCGCACCGGGCACGCGGCGCGGCGGGGTGCGCCAGGATCGCCCGCCAGCTCGCCAGAGTGGCGGCGCGCGTGGTCAGCGGCTGTTGTCCGGGATGGGCGCAAATGGCAGGGCCCGTCGGGGCGAGGAGGGCATCGATCGCCGCGAGGTCGCGATCATTGAACGCGCGGTAGAAGCCGCGATTCGTGGCGAGCACCGCCTCGCGGTCCTCGTCACTGAAGCCTCCGGACGGCGGCGGCACGCGCGGCGGACGGCGGGCCATCGCGTTCAACGTCCCTTGAAGACGGGTTTGCGCTTTTCCAGGAAGGCGTCGACCGCCTCGCGGTGATCGCCGGATTGGTGCGCGATCGCCTGCATCGACGCCGACATGTCGAGCAGAGTGCCAAGTTCGGTACGCTCGCCCTCGCGGATCAACCGCTTGGCCATCCGCAGTGCGTAGGGCGGATTGACGGCGATCCGGTCGGCCAGCGCGCGTGCCTCAGCGAGCAGAACGGCGTCGTCGACCACTTTCGAGACGACGCCCATGCGCAGGAGGTCGTCGGCGCCAAATTGTTCGCCGGTGAACGCCATCATCATGGCGTTCGAGCGGCCCGCGACTCGCGGCAGGAACCAGGCGCCGCCATCGCCGGGGATGATCCCAAGCTTGACGAAACTCTCGGCCATCCGCGCCGATCTGCCGGCGATGCGGATGTCGCACATGCAGGCGAGGTCGCAGCCCGCTCCGATAGCGGGTCCGTTGATCGCCGCGATGATCGGCACCTCCAGCTCGTACATCGCCATCGGGATGCGCTGGATGCCCGTGCGGTAGCCGGTGCGCACGCCGTAGACGTCGCCGCCGAACATGCCGCCACGGTCCTTCATGTCCTTGACGTTGCCGCCCGACGAGAAAGCGGATCCCGACCCGGTCAGGATCAGGCAGCGCGTCTCGTAGTCGCGATTGGCGGCTTCCAGAGCCGTGACGATGGCATCGATCATCTCGATGCCGGAAATCGCGTTGCGGAGATCGGGATCGTTCAGCGTGAGGGTGACCACATGGCCGTCGCGTTGGACGAGGAGCTTTGGCGACACGGGCATTTCCCCCTGCGATAATGCCGCGTTTACAGGCGTCGCGGCGGCTCTAGGATTACCCGACCCGCAGCCGTTGCGCGAGAACCCATGTCAGCAATACCGAAGCTCGAGTTTCCGCCCTTCCGCCTTCCGCCATCGGCCGAGGCGCTGCGGACTGAAGTGCGCGCCTTTCTCAAGACGACGCTGCCCGGGCTCAAGACGGAGGACCGCTACCCGAGTTGGAACACGCCCTCGCCGGAGTTCAGTCGGGCGCTCGGCGCGCAGGGGTTGATCGGCATCACCTGGCCGAAAAAGTACGGCGGTCAGGAACGGAGCTTCCTCGATCGCTACGTGGTGACCGAAGAGCTGCTCGCGCAAGGGGCGCCGGCCGGGCTGCATTGGGTCGCCGACCGGCAATCCGGGCCGTTGCTGCTGCGGTTTGGCAGCGAGGAACAGCGCGAGGCGATCCTGCCGCGCATCACCAGGGGCGAGTGCTATTTCTGCATCGGCATGAGCGAGCCCGACTCCGGGTCGGATCTCGCCTCCGTCCGCACGCGCGCCGAACCCGTGCCCGGCGGCTTTCGTGTCAACGGCACCAAGGTCTGGACGTCGGGCGCACATCGCACGGACTATTGCATCGCGCTGGTGCGCACCTCGGGTCAGCACGGCGACCGGCAGCGCGGCCTCAGCCAGCTCCTGATCGACCTCAAGTCGCCGGGAATTTCGATCCGGCCGATCATCAATCTGGCGGGCCGCCACGACTGGAACGAAGTGACCTTCAGCGATTGCCTTGTCCCTGAGAGCGCCTTGATCGGTGGCGAGGGCGACGGCTGGCTGCAGGTGACCAGTGAACTGGCCTTCGAGCGCAGCGGACCCGAGCGCTTTCTCACGAACTTCCACGTGCTGCGCGAACTCGTGCGCGTCGTGGGGCGCCAGCCGGCGCGGCGTGCGGCATCGGTGATCGGGCGACTGGTGGCAAGACTCTGGACCTTGCGACAGATGTCGCTCGCGGTCTGCGGCATGATGGAGGCCGGCCAGTCGCCAGCGATCGAGGCGGCGCTTGTGAAGGACCTCGGGACGATCTTCCAGCAGGACCTGCCGGAGGTGGCGCGCCTTCTCGCAGAGTCCGACGCCACGACCGACGAGGACATGGCCGACTTCCTCGACATCGCCCAGCACGCCACGATGATGGCCCCGGCCTACACCATCCAGGGCGGCACGACCCAGGTTCTGCGCGGCATGGTCGCGCGCGGCCTCGGCCTGCGCTGAAGGAGGCGGACATGGATCGCGAAAGTCGAGAGATGTTGCTGGAGACCGCCGGTCGCTTGTTCGCGGACCGATCCGGCAAGGAAGTGGTGAACGCCGTCGAGAAGGGCGAGTGGCCGGCCGGGCTGTGGAGCGAGATCACCGACATGGGACTGCCGCTGGTGGCCGTGCCGGAGGCCGCGGGAGGCGCCGACGGCACGTTGGCCGATCTGTTAGCTCTCCTGCGCCTCTCGGGGAGCCACGCCGTGCCGGTTCCGCTGATGGAGACGGCGCTCGCCAATCTCGTGCTCGCCGCGGCCGGTGGGGTGCCGGTCGAGGGGCCCGCGGCCCTGATCGCGGGCGGCCTCACCTTGGCGGGTGGCAAGGTCTCGGGAACAGCGAAGCGCGTCGCCTTCGCGGGTGTCGCCGCGCAGTTCGTTGCGGTGATCGGTGTTGGCCCCGCGGCGCGAGTCGTGGTGCTGGACAGGTCATCGGCCAAGGTTGCGGTGGAGCCGAGCTTTGCCGGCGAGCCCTACGGGTCGGCGCAATTCGAGGGCGCCGCGCCGGTCCAGAACCTGGCCTCGCCAGTGTCTGAGGTGCGGCTGCGCGAGCTCGCCGCGCTCGCGAGGGCAATGCAGATGGCCGGCGCCGCCGATCGCGCACTCGCGATCACAGTCGAGTACTGCAAGCAGCGCTCCCAGTTCGGCAGGCCGATTTCGAACTTTCAGGCGATCCAGCACCTGCTCGCGGAACTCGCGAGCTGCGTCGCAGCGACTGTTGCCGCCGCCGAAGCCGCCAGCCGGGACGCAAGCGAGGTCGGGATCGGCAGCGGCGCGGAGTTCTCGATCGCCGCCGCCAAGACCCAGGCCTCGGAGTTCGCCCAACGCATCGCCGCCATGGCGCACCAGTCGATGGGCGCGATGGGCTTCACGCAGGAGCATGTCCTGCACCACTACACGCGACGCCTCTGGGTGTGGCGTCGTGACTGGGGCAGCGAAACGGAGTGGGGCGCCGAGCTTGGCGCCGCCGTCGCGCGTGCGGGGGCCGAAACCCTTTGGCCGACCCTGACGTCGAGTAGATTTGCAGCCTGAGCGAGAACGAGAACCGCCCGACCGACTAGGGTCTGGCGGACTGCGCTATCGGCTCCACCAACCACGCTTGGGCTTCTCCGCCGGGCCCTGGATCGAAGGGACCGGCGGGGCCTCAGGCGCGGGCGGCGGCGGCGGTGGGGGCGCAACGGCCACGACAGGAACGCTAACGGGCGGTGGCGCCGGTCGCTCCTCGCGCGGTGAAGGCGCCGCAACCTCGACAGGCTCGCGGGCCATCACGGTCTCCGATCCCGCGACCTCGCGAGCATCGTCCATTGGCCGATCATCCGCCGCGTGCTCGTCGCGAGGGGCGCCGTCGAACGACCCGTCACCACGCTCCGGCCGGTCGTCGCGGCCGTCGCGCCGACGACGGCGTCCGCCACGTCGACCACGCCGGCGGCGTGCGTTTCCGTCACTCTCGGCGTCGCCGTCACCTTCGCCGCGGAAGCGCGACGGCGGGCGGGGCTCGCCCTCGGCGCGATCGTTTCCTTGATCGGCCGGCGGCGATCCGTCGCCGCCCGGGGCGTCAGGCGCATCCTCGTGGCGGGCGTCGCTCCGGCGCGCCTCAACGCCTTCGCCTCCCCGATTGTCGTCGTCATCGCGACGTCCGCCGCGCCGGCGACGCCGGCGACGCCGGCGGCGGCCGCTGCCATCACCATCGCCTTCGCCATCGCCATCGCTGTCGAAGCGGGCCGAACCCTCACGATGTTCCTCGTCGCTGTCTTCACGCGCCTCATCGGTGGCGTCATCAGGCTCCTCGCCACTCGCGCGATCGGCCGCTTCCTCGTAGCGAGCGCGGGCGGTTTCCTGGGCGGGGCGATCGCGATCGTCGCGACGCGAGCGGGTGCGCTCGATCTCGAGATCGGCGGCGTGCAACTCCTCATCCGAGTCGATCAGCACCGTGAAGCCGTAGCGCTGTTCGATTTCGGAAATGGCGCGACGCTTCTGATTGAGCAGGTAGAGCGCCACTGGTGGCGGCACGCTGACGGTGATCTCGCTCGCGCGACGACGCACGCCTTCTTCCTCGATGCTGCGCATGGCGTGCAGCGCCGCGGATTCGACGGAGCGAATGCGGCCGGTGCCCGCACAGTGGGGGCAGACGTCGGTGGAGTGCTCGAGCAGGCTGGGTCGCAGACGCTGACGCGACAGTTCCAGGAGACCGAAAGCGCTGATCCGACCGATCTGGATGCGCGCGCGGTCGGTGCGCATAGTATCCTTGAGCCTGCCTTCGACCTGCCGCTGGTGGCGAGTCTCCTCCATATCGATGAAGTCGATCACGATGAGCCCGGCGAGGTCGCGCAGGCGAATCTGGCGGGCGATCTCCTCGGCCGCCTCGATATTGGTGCGCAGCGCCGTCTCCTCGATGTTGCGCTCCTTGGTGGCGCGGCCCGAGTTGACGTCGATGGCGACCAGCGCCTCGGTCGGGTTGATCACGATGTAACCGCCCGAGCGCAGCTGCACGGTCGGTGAGTGCATGGCGTCAAGCTGGCTCTCGACCTGGTAGCGGTGCAGGAGCGGGATCGGCTCCCGGTAGAGTTCCACCTTGCCGGCTTCATGTGGCACGAGTTGCCGCATGAACTCGCTCGCGGCCTGGAAGCCGGCTTCGCCCTCGACCAGCACTTGGGCGATGTCAGTGTCATAGACGTCGCGCAGCGAGCGTTTGACGAGATCGCCTTCCTCGTAGATCAGAGCCGGCGCCGTTGACCGCAGCGTGATGTCGCGAATGCTCTCCCAGAGCCGCACGAGGTACTCGTAGTCGCGGCGGATCTCGATCTTGCTACGCTCCAGGCCGGCGGTCCGCAGGATCGCCCCCATGCCGGACGGCACATCGAGTTCGGCCAGGAGCTCCTTCATGCGCTTGCGGTCCGACGGGTTCGAGATCTTGCGCGAAATGCCGCCACCGCGACCGGCGTTGGGCATCAGCACGCAATAGCGACCGGCGAGCGACAGATAGGTGGTGAGTGCCGCGCCCTTGTTGCCGCGCTCTTCCTTCACGACCTGGACCAGCAGGATCTGCCGGCGCTTGATGACTTCCTGGATCTTGTACTGGCGGACGGAAGGCGTGCGGCGACGGCGCGCCCGTGCCTCGCGCTCTTCGACCACCTCGTCACCGCCCAAAGTCTCGACGGGGATCTCGGGTTGCGGCGCGTCGGCCGGGTCGGCGCCGGATTCCGGCGGCGTGGCGCCATCCAGCGCGGCCAAATCGAGCGTCGCGTCGCTGTCGAGCGTCGGGCCCTCGTCGGAGAGGGTGGCGTCGGTCGCTTCGCTGAGCGCAGGTCCAGCGAGGCGATCCTGTTCGATCGCGGCTGGCACCGCAGGCTCCGTGTGGACCACCGGGTCCAGCGCCGGCGCGGCATCGCTTGCCGCATGATCGGCAAAGGAGGCATCGGCGCCGGACGATTGCGCGACGTTCGGATGGGCCTCATCGCCTTCACCGGCTTCCGCGATCGGCTCGACGCTGCTGTCCGGCGGCGGCGCGTCGGCGAAGCCCTCTCGGGCCTCCTCGATGTCGGTCCGGTCGATGCGATGGCGCCGGCGCTCGGCGCGCTCGCTGCGCTGCTCTTCGGCGTCGGCTTGCGCACGCTGCTGTTCAGCCAGCAGTCGCTCGCGGTCGGCGACGGGTATCTGATAGTAGTCCGGGTGGATTTCGGAGAAGGCGAGGAAGCCGTGGCGGTTGCCGCCATACTCCACGAACGCCGCCTGAAGCGACGGTTCGATCCGGATCACCTTCGCCAGATAGATGTTGCCCTTGAGGGGCTTGCGGGATGCGGTCTCGAAGTCGAATTCCTCGAGACGCGTTCCGTCCACAACGACCACCCGTGTTTCCTCGGGTTGGCTCGCATCGATGAGCATGCGCCGTGCCATGGCTCGCTCCGGAGGGGGCGCGGTCCGGCCGGGGCGAGCACCCGGCGGCGTTGCCGCCTCGTTGGTGCGAGGTGGGCGTTGCGCCATCGACCCGTCGAACGGCCCTTCGGCCAGGACGGGGAAGCATCGCAACGCCAGGCACGGACTCGTGCCCTTGCGACCTCGGGTTTCTTCCAGCCACCGCCTGGCTGACAATCCCTCCGCAGACCGTGCGCCGCGCCCGTCTGCCAGTGGCACGTGGGGCGCGGACCGTGCGGTCCGGCTCGGAGACTGCCGTCGGAGCGCGGCCCAAGGGCGCGCTTCGAACGACGGCGACTGCTCGCGCACCCAACATACGGGGTTGATCGGGAGGCGACAACCAAAAGATTGATAACCCTGAGAATTGGGTCCTAATACATTGGAAACATTTGGAGTTACTTCGCTTCTTGTGAACAGAGGCGAGGCGCGCGACATATAGTGCTGTATTACTGCGATAATTTTCTGATGCCCGCCTCCACCCGTCGCCTGTTGCTTTTCGCCCCGCTGGTGCTTGGCGCCAGCGCGATTGGCGCGGCCTCGGCGTGGGCCACTCCAGCGGGACGGGTTGCGACCCGCCCGGCAGGTAGCGCCCCACGGCCTCGGCTGGTCGTGCTTGATCCAGGACACGGCGGCGCCGACCCCGGTGCGCTCGGGGCGACGGGGGTGAGTGAGAAGTCCGTGGTCATGGCGGTCGCGCAGGAGCTGAAGCGTCAGCTTGAAGTCGGGGGCCGGTATCGCGTCGCCCTGACCCGGGCGGGCGATCAGTTCGTGCCTCTGCGCGACCGTGTCCAGCGCGCCCAGGCGGCGCGGGCGGAACTGTTTCTGTCGCTCCATGCCGATTCCCATCCCGATCCTTCGGTGCGCGGCGCGTCTGTTTACACCCTGTCGGAGGACGCTTCGGACCGCGAAGCGGCTGCCTTGGCCCAACGCGAGAACCGCGCCGATGCCCAGCGAGCAGGACTGAAACTGGGAGATCAACCGGATCAGGTCGCGCGGGTGCTGGTCGCCATGTCGCAACGGGGAACGGTGAACGAGTCCCGCCGGTTCGCCGAGACTATTGTGCGGACCTTCTCGCAGCAGGGCGTCCGCCTGTTGCCCAGGACACATCGCCAAGCTGGCTTCGCCGTCCTGACCGCGCCCGAGATTCCGGCGGCGCTCGTGGAGTTGGGGTATCTCTCCAATCGCCAGGACGAAAAGCTGCTCAGTGTCCGCCAACACCAGATCCACCTCGCCCGGGCTCTCCGCGCCTCAATCGAGGCGCATTTGCCGCCGCTCGCCACAAGAAAGGCGTAAGCGGACGGCAGAGTCCGGTGGATCGCGGAGCCGGCGGCGTTGTTCGCCGGGGGACCGCCGCGTAGATTGGGACCGCCGTGCTGAAACTCTTCAAAATCCTGATGGCCTTCGCGGTGGCCGCCATGATCGCGGGAACCGGCACGCTGGCCGCCGTGTTCTGGCACTTCAGCCATGGCCTGCCCGACCACAAGCAGCTCGCCGACTACCAGCCCGCGACCGTGTCCCGGCTCTACACATCCGACGGCAAGCTGCTCGCCGAGTATGCCCGCGAGAAGCGCCTCTTCGTCCCGGTCGCCGCCATGCCGCGCCGCGTGGTCGAGGCGTTTGTCGCCGCGGAGGATCAGCGCTTCTTCACCCATCCGGGAATCGACATCCTGGGCGTGCTGCGCGCCGTCATGGCGAACCTGCAGAATCCCGGCAAGCGGCCAGAGGGCGCCTCGGGCATCACCCAGCAGGTCGCCAAGAACTTCCTGCTGGGCAACCAGGCAACGCTGTCACGCAAGATCCGCGAGGCCATCCTGGCGTTCCGTATCGAGCGGACCTACTCCAAGGAGCGGATTCTCGAGCTGTACCTGAACGAGATCTATCTCGGGGGCGGCAGCTACGGCGTCGCGTCGGCGGCGCTCAACTATTTCGACCGGTCGCTCGACGAGCTGTCGCTGAGCGAGATCGCCTATCTTGCCGCGGTGCCAAAGGCGCCCAATCGCTATCATATCGTGCGCAACGAGAGGGAGGCGCATGGCCGACGCGACTATGTGCTGAACCGCATGGTCGAGGACGGCTATATCGCCGCGGCTGACGCGCAGGCGGCCAAGAGCGAGCGGCTGCAGTTGCGCCGGCGTGCTGCCACCGAGCTGGTGCAGGCCGATTTCTTCGCGGAGGAAGTGCGGCGCAATCTTTTCGCCGCCTATGGCGAGAAGGGGCTCTACGAGGGTGGCCTCACGGTGCGGACGACTCTCGATCCGTTCATCCAGGGGGCCGCCGACCAAGCCCTGCGGAACGGATTGCTGGCCTATGACCGCAAGCATGGCTGGCGCGGCGCCTACGCCAAGATCCCCGACATGGCGTTGTGGGAAGAAGAGCTCGCCCGGATCGCGCAGCGTCGGCCGATTCCGGGGCCGACCACGTGGCAACTCGCGGCCGTGAAGCGCGTCGATGCCCAGTCGGTCCTGATCGGTCTGCCGGATGGCGATGGCACGATCCCGTTCGCCGAAATGCAGTGGGCACGCCCGACCTTGCCGGAGCAGCGCGTTGGCGGCTTCCCGCAGCGACCGCGCGACGTTGTGGCGGTCGGCGATGTCGTGATCGTCGAGGCGATCCAAACCGGCGCCAACAACCAGCGTTACCCCGCGCGTACGTTCGCGCTGCGTCAGGTGCCCAACATTGACGGCGCCGTCGTCGCGATGGACCCGCAGACAGGCCGTGTATTGGCCATGTCGGGGGGCTGGAGTTTCCAGCGCAGCCAGTTCAATCGCGCCGTCCAGGCAGCTCGCCAACCGGGCTCGTCCTTCAAGCCGTTCGTCTATCTCGCGGCGATGGACGCGGGCCTCACGCCCTCGACCCAGGTGTTGGACGCGCCGTTCGTCTTCGATCCGGGCTACGGGCAGCCGCTGTGGAAGCCGCAGAACTACGGCGGCGATTTCCTCGGTCCCACGACGGTCCGCAACGGCCTCGAAAAGTCGCGCAACCTCATGACGGTGCGCATGGCGCAGCAGATCGGTATGCGGCGCGTCGTGCAGGTCGCCAAGGAATTCGGTGTCGCCGACAACATGGGCGCTTACCTTCCCATGTCGCTCGGCGCCGGCGAGACAACGCTGCTCCGCATGACCATGGCCTACGCGATGCTGGCCAACGGCGCGCATGAGATCACACCGAGCCTCGTGGATCGTGTCCAGGACCGCAACGGCAAGACCATCTACCGACACGAACCGCGCGTGTGCCGGGGCTGTGGCGAGGCGCGACCGGGCGACCGACCGATGGCGCCTGAAATCGTCGACCCGCGTCAGCCCTTCCACGATCCGACTACGGTGTACCAGGTGGTTCACATGATGCTGGGCGTCACCACGCGCGGCACCGCGGGCTTCCTGTCGGCGCTGGGGCGTCCCATCGCCGGCAAGACGGGCACGACGAACGACGCCAACGATGTCTGGTTTGTGGGCTTCACCCCCGATCTCGTGATTGGCGTTTATGTCGGCTTCGATGAACCGCGCACGCTGGGGCCGGGCGAAACTGGCGGCGGTATCTCGGCGCCGATCTTCGAACGCGTGATGCGCCCGGTGTTCAAGGACAAGCCACCGACGCCGTTTCGCATTCCGCCTGGCCTGCGGCTGGTGCGCGTGAATCACGCCACGGGTTGGCCGGTCGGTCCGGGCGAGGGCGGCATCGACGAGGTTTTCCGTCCGGGAACCGAACCCGGATCGGCGGCGAGCATCGGCACGCTTGACGGCTCCGCCCTGCTTCCGGGTATAGACGCGCCCGGTCCGGGTCCGGGTGGCCGGCCACGGCCGACGCTGACCGGCACCGGCGAAACCTACTGACGAGAGACGAGCCCCCAAGATGCGCGCCGAAGCTCAAGCCATGGTCTCCGAGATCGAGGAGTCGCTCGCACTCCTGAGGAGGCGTCTTTGACTACGACCGTGCGGTCGTTCGTCTCGACGAGTTGAACGCGCGCGCCGAGGATTCGGCGCTGTGGAACGATCCGAAGGAAGCGCAGGCCGTGATGCGTGAGCGCATGCGGCTGGAGGCGGCGATTGCCACGATCCGCCGGCTGCGCGCGGCGATCGACGACAACGTTGGGCTGATCGAGCTTGCCGAGGCCGAGAAGGACGAGGCGATGATCGCCGACGCCGAACGGGCGCTGGGCGAGGCGCGCGCGGAGGCCGCCAAGGCGCGGCTTGAGACGCTCCTGTCGGGTGAGGCCGATCCCAACAACGCCTATGTCGAGATCAACGCCGGCGCGGGCGGCACCGAGGCGCAGGACTGGGCCGAGATGTTGGCCCGCATGTACACGCGCTGGGCCGAACGTCGCGGCTTCAAGGTCAGCTGGCTTGAGGAGAGCGCGGGCGAAGAGGCGGGCATCAAGTCCTGCGCCTTCAAGGTCGAGGGCCAGAACGCCTATGGCTGGCTCAAGACCGAGTCGGGCGTGCACCGCCTGGTCCGCATCAGTCCGTTCGACGGCAACGCCCGCCGCCAGACGAGCTTCGCTTCCGCCTGGGTCTATCCCGAGGTCGACGACAACATCGAGATCGAGCTGCTGGACAAGGATCTGCGGGTCGACACCTATCGTGCCTCGGGCGCGGGTGGGCAGCACGTGAACAAGACCGACTCGGCGGTTCGCATCACGCACATCCCGACCGGCATTGCGGTCGCGGTCCAGCAGGAGCGCAGCCAGCATCAGAACCGCGCCAAGGCGATGCAGATGCTGAAGGCACGGCTCTACGAGGTCGAACTGCAGAAGCGCGAGGCCGAGCGGCTGGCGGCCGAAGCCAGCAAGACCGACATCGGTTGGGGCCACCAGATCCGCTCCTATGTGCTGCAGCCCTACCAGATGGTGAAGGACCTGCGGACGAACGTGGAACGCTCCGACCCGCAGAAGGTGCTGGACGGCGACCTCGACGAGTTCATGGCCGCCTCGCTCGCGGCGCGCGTCGGCGAGGGCGCGGATAAGTCGTGACGGAGAGCCCGGTCGCTCCGGCGGCCGATGCCCTGCACGCCCGATTGCGAACGCTGCGCGCACGCACCGTCGCCAATGGGTGCACCGAAGCCGAGGCACTGGCCGCCGCCGCCAAGCTCGCCGAGCTGCTCGACCGCCACGATCTTGCGCTGTCCGATGTTGAACTGGAGACGGGGCGCTGCATCGAGGGCCGTCATGAGCCCCGCGGTCGGCGCAAGCTCCCGTTGGAAGCCTGCGTGCCGGCGATTGCGGCCTTCTGCGACTGCCAAGCCTGGCGCACTCGTGGCGCCGATGGCCGCCCCGCATTCGTGTTCTTCGGGCTGCCGGCGGATGTCGAGGCGGCGTTGGTGCTGGCCGAACTGGTCGAAGCCGCGCTGCGCGGGGGGTTGGGCCGCTACAAGACCGAGCCCGGACGTACCCGCTTGCCTCACCGCGACCGGCACGTCGCCTACGCCTCGTTCATGCTCGGCATGGCCGAGGCGATCGCGGCACGCCTGGACGCGTTGAAACGGGGCCGCGAGTCCGCGCGCAACGGTGCGGGCCAGCAAATCGTGCTGCTGAAGGCATCGCTGGTTGAACGCGAGCTCGCGCTGCTCGGGATCCGGTTCCACACCGTCGGCGGATCGGGGCGCGCCGTTCTCGCCGACGCATTCCAGGCCGGCGAGAAAGCAGGCACGTCCTTCCGGCCGGGCGAGCGCGGCGGGCCCCGCTGACTGCGCCATGCCGGGCCATGCTATGGAGAGGCCATGAAAACCAAGCCTTTCGGCCGCACCGGCATTCAGGTTTCGCAACTCTGCTTCGGCACGATGTCGTTCGGTGGCGATGCCGACGAGGCGACTTCGGCGGCGATGTACGCGGCCTGTCGCGACGCTGGCATCAACTTCTTCGACACGGCCGATCAGTACAACGCCGGCAAGTCGGAGGAGATGCTGGGGCGCTTTGCGAAGGCGCACCGCGACGATCTCGTGCTCGCGACCAAGTGCTTCAACCCGTCGGGACCCGACATCAACGCGCGCGGCAGCAATCGCCGTCACGTGGTGCGGGCCGTCGAGGCGAGCCTGCGTCGTTTACAGACGGATCGCATCGACGTTTTGTACCTGCATCAATTCGACCAGCGCACGCCGATCGAGGAGTCGATGCGCGCGCTTGAGGATGTGGTGCGATCGGGCAAGGTGATCTACCCGGCGGTCAGCAACTGGGCGGCCTGGGCGACGCAGCGCGGGCTCGACATCCAGGAGGCGCGGGGCTGGAACCGTCTGCAGGCGATCCAGCCGATGTACAATCTCGTGAAGCGACAGGCCGAGGTCGAGATCCTGCCGATGGCCGAGGCCAATGATGTCGCGGTAGTGCCCTATAGCCCGTCGGCGGCCGGGCTGCTGTCGGGCAAGTACGCGCGTCAGGACGTGGCTGGCCGGCTGCGGAGCAACAAGATGTATGAGGCTCGCTACGGCGAGGCCTGGGCGTTCGAGACGGCGGAGCGGTTCGCGAGCTTGTGTGCGACACGCGGCCTCAATCCGGTCTCCACCGCTGTGGCCTGGGTAGGGACGCATCCGGCCGTGACGGCGCCCATCATCGGGGCGCGCAATCTCGATCAGCTGAAGGAGTCGTTGGCATCGGTCGCTGTCGACATGACGGCGGAGCTCCGCGCCGAGATCGCCGCGCTCTCGCGTACGCCACCACCGGCGACCGACCGCCTGGAAGAGCAGCGCGGCTAGGGGGCATGCGCGGCGAGGAGAGTGCGGACGGACTCGAGGCTCATGGCGTTCGCAGGGCGGTTCAGTCTTGAAGGCCGGGGCGCCCGACCCTACAGCAACGATGACATCTGGAGCCAACCGATTCTTCCGCTCTATCTCGCGCTCGGCGCCATGACGGTGCAGCAGACCTTCGCCACGCTGGGACGGGCGACCGTGCCGCTGATCGCCGCGGCGATCCTCGCCGATCTCGACCTCGATCCCGCTCTCGTGGGCGTGTACGTGGCGATCGGCGCCGTCGCGGGCTTTCTGACGACGCTGGGCTGCGGCCCGTTCATCCTGCGCTTTGGCGCGGTGCGGCTGACCCAGATCGGAATGACGATGTTGGCGGCGGGATTGCTGGCCGGGGCGACCGGCTGGCTTGCCCTGTTCGCGCTGGGCGCCTTCGTGGGTGCGCTGGGCCAAGCGGTGTCGACGCCGGCCAGTTCGCATCTGCTGGGTCGCCTGTCGCCACCCGCGCGGGCGCCGCTGATGTTCTCGATCAAGCAAACGGGTGTGCCGGCCGGTTTGATGCTGGCGGGCGTGGCTGCGCCGGCGCTTGTGGCCGCCTTCGACTGGCGCGTGGCCTTGGGCACCGTCGCGGCCGCGTCGCTTGCGGTGACGCTCGCGTTGCAGCCGTTGCGGGACCGCTTCGACACCGACCGCAACCCCGATCAGCGACTCTCCCCCGCCGACATGGCGGGCACTCTCACGAGCGTGTTGCGCGACCCGCAGCTGCGGCGGCTCTGCATCGCGATGTTCAGTTTCGTCGGCCTTCAGTCGCTCTTCACTGGCTTCTTCGTGCTCTATGCGGTGCGCGCCCTTGGTCACGATCTCGGGCGGGCCGGCGCCATCTTCGCAATCGCGGTCGCCGTCGCGGTGCCCGCGCGCATCTTCTGGGGCTGGCTTGCCTCTCGATTCATTGCGGCTGCGTGGCTGCTGGGCTGGCTCGGACTTGGGATGGCAGGCGCCGCGGCCACGCTGGCCTCGATCGGCCCGGATTGGCCCACCGCCGCGACCACTTTGGTGGCGGCGGCGCTCAGCCTCACAGGCCTCAGCTGGCACGGCGTCTTGCTGGCCGAGGTGGCACGGCTTTCCCGGCCGGGGCGCATCGGCGCCACCACCGGCGCAGTGCTGGCGTTCGGCGACGCGGGCGCACTGGTTCTGCCGCTGCTGTTCAGCGCCGCGCTCGCGCTCACCGAGCGCTACGATATCGGGTTCGGACTGGGCGGGGCGGTGGCGCTCGCTGCATCGTCGCTCCTGTTGCTGCGGGCGCGCGACCGCCGTGCGGTCTGAGCGGCTTGTCGCCTCGCGCCGCCGACCTTAGCGTTCGGGCAGGGAGAACATGCATGCCGATCATCGACGCCCAGGTTCATTGCTACGAGCGCAACCATGCGGGCCGCCCCTGGCATGCCGTCCTTGCGGGCCCGCCCGAGGTAACCGGTCCGGACATGATCCGCGCGATGGACGCGGTCGGCGTCGACGGCGCGTTGCTGGTCTCCGTCTACACCATGTACCGCTTCGACGAGAGCTACGCGGTTTCGGTCCAGCGCGCGCATCCGCGGCGCTTCGGTGTCATCAAGCCGGTGAACGCCAACGACCCCGCGGTGGGTGAGATGATCGCCGCCTGGGCCGCGATGGACGGCACTGTCGCGATCCGCGTGATGATGAATCAGGACGTCTCGACCGATCCGAACGATCCTGGCCTCGCACGTGTTCTTGCCGCCGCCGCGCGCCACGACCTGCCGCTTAACCTGTTGTGCCGCGACCGGCTCGCGCAAGTCGCCACTCTCGCGCGACGGTTTCCGGACACGCAGATCGTGATCGACCATCTCGGGCTTGAACAACCCTTCGCGCCACCGCCGCCGGCCAATCCCTGGGCCGAACTCCCGCATGTTCTGGCGTTGGCGGCGTTTCCCAATGTCGCGATCAAGATCACCGGCGCCTGTACGCTCAGCCACCAGCCGTTTCCTTACCGCGATATCCGGACGCCGCTCGGCCGCATCTTCGAGGCGTTCGGCCTCCAGCGCTGCATGTGGGGCACAGACTGGACCCGCGCGGTGGCGCTCCTCGATTACCGCCAGGGCGTTGACTCGTTCCGCGCGGCCGACTGGTTGAGCGACTCCGATCGCGCGACGCTGATGGGCGGCTCGCTGCAACGCATCTACGGTTGGTCACCCGCGCGCTGACAGGCGCGCGGCAGCGGCTCAGAGCCCCTTCAGCGCGGCTTGGACTTCCTCGACGTGGCCGGGGACCTTCACCTTGCGCCAGACGCGAGCGACGGTGCCGGTCTTGTCGATCAGGAAGGTGGCGCGGTCGATACCCATGTACTTGCGGCCGTACATGCTCTTCTCGATCCAGGTGTCGTACTTCTCGCAGACCTTGCCGTCGGCATCCGAGACCAGGGGAAACTTCAGGCCATACTTCTTCTTGAACTTGTCGTGGCTCGCCACGCTGTCCTTCGAGACTCCGATGATCGCGGCCTTGAGCTTCGCCAGCCCCGGCAAGGCGTCGTTGAAGCCGCAGGCTTCCTTGGTGCACCCCGAGGTGTCGTCCTTGGGATAGAAATAGAGCACCACCGGACGGCCGCGCAGTTCCGACAGCTTCAGCTTGCCGCCGCCATCGGTTTCGGCGGTGAAATCAGGTGCCTTGCGGCCTTCCTCAACACTCATGCCTTGCTCCTCGATTGCCAACCCGCCGCGCGGGCCGGCGTGTCTACGATGCGCCGGTATATAGCATGCGCCGTTGCAGCCTCGTCGGCGATGCGGGCGGCGAGACGCCCGATATCGGGTTCGCCTTCGGTAGCGGCGATCAACCGACGCAGCCCTTCCGGGGCCCGGGCGGCGTCGAACTGCGCGTCATCGCCGTCCAGCGTGAGCCTGAGCAGGCTCTGAACGTCGGAGAAGAGCTGCCGGGCCGCCCCCAGCCGCTCGTTGTCGGTCGCGGACAGAAGACCGACTGCTGTCGCACGACGCAGCATCTCCGCCGGATGTGGATCGAGGATCTCGGGGTGGGACTCGGCAGCGGCGAGCGCCAGGTACTGGGCGATGAAGTCGACGTCGAACAGTCCGCCGCGCATTTGCTTGAAGTCCCACGCTCCACGGGCCGGAGCATGCTGGGCGATGCGGTCGCGCATGTCGGCCACATCGCGCAGCAGGGCGGCGGGATCGCGTGGCCGGCGAAGCGTGGCCGCCACGCTGGCCTCGATTCGCGCGCGCAGGCCGGCCGGGCCGTGGATCGCACGCCCTCGGGTGAGCGCCATGTGCTCCCAGGTCCAGGATGAGGCAGCATGGTAGGACTCGAAGCCTGCGAGCGAATTGGCGAGCGGCCCCGCGCGCCCCGAGGGTCGCAGGCGCATATCGACCTCGTAGAGGGCGCCTTCGTTGGTGAGCGCCGTTAGCGCCGTCACGATCTTTTGGCTGAGGCGGGTGTAGTACTGGATCGGCGCCAGTGGTTGCGCGCCGTCTGACTGCTCCAGCCCTTCCGGGACGTCGTAGACGAAGATGAGATCGAGGTCGGAGGTCGCCGACATCTCCCGACTGCCGAGCTTGCCCAGGCCCAGGACCGCCAGGCGCGGGCCGTCGAAGCCGCCATGTTGGGCGGCGAACAACGCCTCGACGCGCTCGCAAAGCGCCGAGATCGTTGCTTCGGCCAGATCGGAGTAGGCGAGCCCGGCCTGGGTTGGGCGAACGATCCGTCTCAGTTGCTGGACGCCGACACGGAAACGCCGATCGTTGGCGAAACGTCGGGTGGCATCGAGCACGTCCTGCTCGTCGCGCTGGTCGGCGAGCAGGTGCGCAAGCTCGGCGCGTAGGTCCGCGGCGCCGGGCAGGGGACCGAAGAACCCGTCGGACAGCACCGCATCGAGCAGGATCGACCGCCGTGCGAGATGCGCGGCGAGACGGGGCGCACTGCCCATCAGGTCGGCCACCAGGTCGAGCAGCGCCGGATTGGCCTTGAACAGCGAGAATAACTGGACGCCGGCCGGCAGGTTGCCGAGGAACGTGTCGAAGTTGAGCAACGCCTGATCCGGCGCAGCCGTGCCTCCCAGTGCCCGCAGCAGCGCAGGCACCAGTTCGGTGAGCAGCTCGCGCGCGCGCGCAGTCGCGGTGGCGCGATAGCGACCGTGATGCCAGCGTCGAACGACACCGGCGCAGGCCGAGACGTCGGAGAATCCCAGGCCCCGCAGCGTCTCCAGCGTGCCCGGGTCTTCATCCGTGCCGGTGAACACGAGATTGCCACCGGGGCCGGCCAGACTAGGCGCCTCCTCGAAGAGAGCGGCGTAGTGCCCTTCGACGGTGCGCAGACAGTCAAGCAACTCCTCCTCGAAGCGCGCCGTGCGCTCGTAGCCGAGGAAGGTCGCGATTGCCGCCATTCCCGCCGCATCCTGCGGCAGGCTGTGCGTTTGGCGATCATCGATCATTTGCAGCCGATGCTCGACGCGGCGCAGGAAGCCGTAGCAACGTTCGAGGTCGGCCACCGCTGCAGGAGTCACGTGGCCGGCCGCCGCGAGCGCGTGCAGCGCGTCGATCGTGCCGCGTGCCCTCAAGGTCGGATTGCGACCACCGAAGATGAGTTGTTGGGTCTGGGCGAAGAACTCGATCTCGCGGATACCACCCCGGCCGAGCTTCACATTGTGGCCGAGCGTGCTGACCGTACCGCCGCCGCGGTGCGCGTCGATCTGGCGCTTGATCGAATGGATATCGTGGATGGCGGCGAAGTCGAGATGTCGTCGCCAGATATAGGGTCCGAGATCGGCCAGGAAGGACCGCCCGACGTCGAGGCTGCCGGCGACCGGCGCCGCCTTGATCATCGCCGCGCGCTCCCAGTTCTGGCCGACGCTCTCATAGTAGAGCTCGGCCGCCTGTACCGAGACAGCGAGCGGCGTCGATCCGGGATCGGGACGGAGGCGCAGGTCGGCGCGGAAAATGTAGCCGTCGGCCGAAGTCTCAGACATCAGCTGGACGAGCAGTCGAGCCGCGCGCACGAAATGGCGCTGGACCTGCTCGTTATTTCGGACGGCGGCGGCGTCGCGGTCGAACAGCAGGATGAGATCGATGTCGCTCGAGTAGTTGAGCTCCTCGGCACCGAGTTTGCCCATGCCGAGCGCGGTGAACGCAGCGGCGTCGGGGTCGCCGCGGAGCTCAAGCTGGCGGTCGCGCTGGAGCTGCAGCAGGATCGAGTCGATTAGCGCCGACAATGACGCACGGGCGAAGGCGCTGAGTGCGCCGGTCACCCGCCCGAGGGACCAAGCGCCCGTGATGTCGGCCGTCGCCACCGCGAGCGACAGCCTGCGTTTGGCGCGTCGCAGGGTGGTCGCGACCTCTTCGGGGCGGCGCCCGTCGCGCGCCTCCGCGCGCAGTTCTGCCATCCCGGTGGCGATGGCATCGAAGGTCGCATCGGGCCCGTCACGCCATAGATCGGTCACGAAGTCAGGGCTGAGTAGCGCGGACTCGGCGAGGTACGGGCTGTTCCCGAACAATGAGTCGAGAAGCGCCATGCAACCCGCGTCGGCCGGCGTTGGCGCTTTCTCGCGCCAGCGCGCCCATCCCGTTGCGACGCGCGTGGTGTCGTTGGGTGCGGGCAATTTGAGGGAAACGGGCCAAGACATTGCGGGGGAGGGTCCGGTAAGTTGCCGGAAGACGTAGAGTCAGGAACGCGGAAGTACGGGTTTGGTCAAGCGGACTTATCGATTTCTCGCCAGATTGCTCATCGCCGCGCTGGTTTGCACCAGCGCCCTCGCGGTTGTCGTGGCGCTGCGGCTGATGTCGGGCCCGATGGAGCTCGAGTTCCTGAAGGACCGGCTGCGACACACCATCGACACGGCTTCCGGCAAGGTCGCAGTCGATGCGGAGCGCGTCATGGTGGAGTGGGGTGGCCTCGGTCACCCCGTGCGGCTCACGCTCGTGGATATCGCGGCACGTGACGACAACGGGCGTGTCCTGGCGTCGGCACCTTCGCTCGCCGTCGATTTCGACGCCGGAACGCTGATCTCCGGTCAGTTCGCGCCGCGTGCCGCCATCATTTCGGGACTGACAGTCGGCGCGACAATCGGGGGCGGTGGCGCGCTGAGCCTGTCGGCTCCTGCACCCGGCGCAGCCGCGCAGGGTGGCGCCCTGCCATTGCTGATCGAGCAGCTGAGTGGCGCATCGGGAGGCCCGGGTTTCCTCGGCAGTCTGGACCGCGTCGAGGTTGAGCGCGCGCAACTGGTGCTGCGTGACAGTGTGACCGGCCTCGTTCTCAATGCACCGGACGCGCGCGCGACCTTGTCGCGCGAGCGCGATGGCGTCGCAATCGCGGCGCGGGCGCGCTTCGGCGGCGGCGCGACACCCGTCTCCGTCTCGCTCCGGGCGCAGTACGCACGCGATCGTTCGGGGTTCACCTTCAGCGCCGACCTGGAAGGCGTCCGTCCTAGCCTGCTGGCCGGCGAATCGGGCGATCTCGCGCTTCTTGGCGGCTTCGACTTGCCGCTATCGGGGCGGGTCGCCGGCCAAGGCGCGGGCGATGGAACCTTGGGGGAGATTGCGGTTGCATTGCGCGGTAACGACGGACGCCTTTCCTTGCCCGGTCAACTCGCCGGACCGCTGGCGATCGATCAGGCACGGGCGCGCATCGCGGTCGACGTCGCGGCACGCCGCCTGCGCATCGAGGAATTCGACGTTGATTTCGCCGGGCCGCGGCTGTCGCTTAACGGCGCAGCGATGCTGGGCGAGTCTGGCGCCACGCCATTCCAACTCGAGGTCGACTTTGCGCTGACGGGCGTGCCGACGTCGCGTGTCGGGGAATTCTGGTCGCCGGCGTTGGCCGCTGGCGGGCGACGCTGGGCGTTGGCAAATCTGTCGGACGGCGACGTCGCCCTGTCCGGCAAGGTGGCGCTGGCAGGCGACAGACCCGACACGGCGCAAGTGATGGCGAACACCGCCATGCTGGCCTTCAGAGGCGTAACGGTCCGCTACATGCCCGACATGCCCCCCGTGGAGCACGCCGAGGGACATGCCCGCTTCATCGGTTCGGATATCCGGTTTGAGATCGCAAGCGGTCGTGGGGCCGGTCTGACGGTCACGCGGGGCACCGTGGATCTCACGGGACTGGACGCAGCCGAGCAGAACGCCGCCATCGACCTCACGATCGTGGCTCCCGCGCCGACGGTCCTCGAGTTTCTGGCCCAGCCGAAGCTCGGATTGCCGCGCGATGTCCTGTTCGATCCGAAGCGGATCGCCGGCGACGCGACAGTGCGTGTGAAACTCGGGCTGCCGCTGCTTGACGCGCTCAAGGTGGACGATATCCGCATCGAGGCTGGCGCCGACGTGAGTGCGTTCGGCTTGAAGCAGGCGCTTGGCAACGCCGACCTCTCCGACGGCAAGATGCAGCTCGACTACGGTCCTGGCGAACTGCGCGTGTCGGGTCAGGCGACGCTGGACGGGCATCCCGCCGAGATACAATGGCGTGAACTGTTCGGGCCGCGCCCGCCATTTCGGCGCCGCTACGAACTCAAAGGAACTTTCCCGTCAAACCTGAGCGCGAAAGCCGGGCTGCCGTCGCTTGAGCCCCATGTCGTGGGCCCGGTCGGCGCATCCGTAAGCTACCAGGTCGCGGTGAACGGCACGGCCGAAGTCGCGACGCGACTGGACATCAAGGCAGCACGCGCGACCATCCCGCAGCTCGACTGGACAAAGGCGGCTGGCGCCGACGGCTTGCTAACGTCACTCGCCCGACTAAGTCCGGGCGCGAAGCTCGCGTCTGTCGATTTCGACGGGCGCGCGGCCGGACTGTCCGCGCGGGGGCAGGCGCGCTTCGCCACCGACGGCGCGCTGCAACAACTCGCCCTCCAGCAACTCGCCATCGGGCGCAGCGATCTTGCGATCGATTGGAGGCCGACCACGGATGGAATGGAGGTCGGCCTGCGCGGCCGCGCGCTCGAGTGGGGACGAGTTCGCGAGTTTCTGCGTGCCCGCGACCGCGAGCAGTCGGCAACGGGCGCGGTCGCCGGCCCCCCGCGCCGGGTCGGGCTCACGCTGGGCATCGATCAGGTCGTGCTGGAGCGCGGCACAGCGGGTTCGCTCACCGGCAGCGTGACCGTGTTGGGGGATCGCATCCAGCGGGCCGACCTCTCGCTCGGTGGGGGCGGTGGTTCATCGTTCAAGGTGGCGCCGGCCGGAGCCGTCCGAAGCGTCGCGCTCTACATCGCCGACTTCGGTGCCCTGCTGCGCTCGGCAGGGTGGCTCGATGGCTTCGGCGGCAGTTGGTTCTACTTCGACGGTCGCTTCGAGGACCAGCAGGCCGGCGCGCCATTGGTCGGAAAGGTGAAGCTCGGCCCGTACCGGTTCCTGCGCTCGCCAGGGCGGGAAGGTGTCGGCAATCTGAACAGCACCATCGATGCGCTCTATAGAGCCGGCAATGCCGAGCAGCAGTTCGAGCACTTCGATGCCGACATCTCCAAGGCCGGCGACCGGCTCTCGCTCGTTCGCGCCGCCACCCACGGTCCGTCGATCGGCCTCACCGCGCGCGGAACGATCGACCTCGCGAGCGACACGCTCAATCTCGCGGGGATCGTCGTGCCTGGCTTCGCGATCAACAATCTGCTGAGCAACGTACCGCTGCTGGGGCCGCTCCTGACCGGGGGCCGCGACGGGGGCTTGTTTGCGATTCCCTACCGGCTGGAGGGGCCGATCGACGATCCCAAGACGACGCTGAGCGCCGTCGGGGCGATTGCGCCCGGCGCGTTGCGCGAGTTGCTCACCGCACCGGTGGATCCCACCGCGCCGCCGCCGCCGGGCAGGCCGGCTTCCGAGCGCGCGCCCTGAGCGTCCTCAAACGGCGCGCACCAGAACGTGGCGCTTGCGTCCGGCCGAGAGCTTCAGCGTGCCACCGGCGTCTAGGTCGGCCTCGCCAACCGCCGTGATATCGCTCGCCAGCACCTTGTCGTTGAGCCGCGCACCGCCGCCCTTGATCAGTTTGCGTGCCTCGGTGCGGCTCTCGGCGAGGCCCGCCTCGTGCAGCAGCTCGAACGCCGGGATGCCGACCTTGAGGCGCGCGTGCGCCACCTGAACGGTGGGCAGTGTATCGGCCCGCGCGCCTTCCTCGAACGTCCTGCGGGCCGTCTCCGCTGCCGTGCCGGCTGCGTCGGCACCGTGCGCCAGCGTTGTCACTTCGGTGGCGAGGATTTTCTTTGCCTCGTTGACCTCCTGCCCGCCAAGCGCCTCCAGCCTCGCGACCTCCGCGAGCGGCAGGTCGGTGAAGAGCTTGAGGAACCGGCCGACATCGGCGTCCTCGCAATTCCGCCAATACTGCCAGAACTCCCAAGGCGAGAGCCTGTCAGGGTTCAGCCAAACGGCGCCGGCAGCACTCTTGCCCATCTTGGCGCCGGAGGCGGTGGCGAGCAGGGGCGACGTGAGCGCGAACAGCTCGGCGCCCTCGACGCGCCGCCCGAGGTCGGCGCCCATAACGATGTTGCCCCACTGGTCCGAGCCGCCCATCTGCACGATGCATTTGTGCCGACGGTACAGCTCCACGAAATCGTAGGACTGCAGGATCATGTAGTTGAACTCGAGGAACGACAGCGGCTGGTCGCGTTCCAGGCGCAAGCGAACCGAGTCCATGGTCAGCATCCGGTTCACTGAAAAGTGCCGGCCGACATCGCGCAGCAGGGGAATGTACAGCAGTCCATCAAGCCAGTCGGCGTTGTTGGCCATCACCGCGTCGGTGGGACCGTCGCCGAATCGCAGGTAGTTCGCGAAGCTGCGCTTGATCGTCGCCATGTTGGCATCGATCTGCTGCGATGTGAGGAGCTGGCGCGTCTCGTCGCGGCCGGACGGGTCGCCGACCTTGGTCGTGCCGCCGCCCATCAACGCGATCGGCTTGTGGCCGGTCTTCTGCCACCAGCGCAGCAGCATGATCTGCAGCAAATGGCCGACATGGAGAGAGTCGGCCGTGCAGTCGAAGCCGATATAGGCCGTGCGCGCGCCGCTCGCGAGGAGCGTGTCCAGCCGCTCAAGGTCGCTGCATTGGTGGACCATGCCGCGCTCGTGCACGACCCGCATGAAGTCCGACTTGAAGCCCGTCATCTCGCCGTCCGGCCGGTTTGTTCGCGAAGGGGCCGGGGTGTAACACGGGCTCGCCAGCGTCTCAACGGACCCGCCATGCCGACTGCCGATCTTGCCGCGCTCGCCGCCCGCCGCCCGCTGGGAGTCCTCGGCCTGATGAGCGGCACGTCGCTGGATGGCGTCGATCTCGCCTGGATCGAGACTGACGGCGAGCGTTTGCTGCGGACCGGCCCCGCTTTGACCGTCCCCTACGACGAGGCGACGCGCGCCGCGGTGCGTGCCGTATTCGGACACCGCGAACGCTGCGAGGCTACCGATGCCGCCGAGATCGCGGTCACGCGCGCTCACATCGACGCGGTCGCGCGCTGGCGGGCGTTGCATGACGCGGCGTTCGCCGTCGACCTGGTCGGCTTCCATGGCCAGACAATCACCCATCGTCCGGAGGAGCGATTCACGTGGCAGTTGGGAGATGGCGCGGGGCTCGCGCGCACGCTCAATCTGCCGGTGGTATTCGATCTGCGCGCCGCCGACGTCGCGGCGGGCGGGCAGGGGGCGCCGTTGGTGCCCGTGTTCCACGCCGCGCTCGTCGCCGACGAACCTCGTCCGGTGGCGGTGCTGAATGTTGGTGGCGTTGCCAATGTCACCTGGGTGGGCTCCGGTGGCGGACTGCTCGCCTTCGACACCGGCCCCGGCAACGCACCGATCGACGATTGGTGTCGCAGCCGCGCCGGCACGGCATTCGATCTGGACGGCGCGCTCGCGGCATCGGGCCAGATCGATTCGCGACGATTGGAGCGCTTTTGTGAGAATCGCTACTTCGCGCGGCGTCCGCCGAAGTCGCTCGATCGCGGCGATTTCGGATCCGCGTGGGTCGAGGGGCTCGGTGCTGCCGATGGCGCCGCGACCCTTACCCGGGCGACAGCGCGCGCGGCGGCCCTGGCGAGCCGCCATTTTCCGGCGCCGGTGACTCGCTGGATTGTTTGCGGCGGCGGCGCGCGCAACCCGGTCCTGATGAAAGATCTCGCCGGGGAGACGGGCGACGAGGTGGTGGCGGCAAGCGCACGTGGGTGGGATGGCGACGCGCTCGAGGCACAGGCCTTCGCGTTTCTCGCCGTCCGCTCCGTGCGCGGCCTGCCGCTCAGTTTTCCAACAACCACGGGCGTGCCCGGCCCGATGTGTGGCGGCCGGCTTGCCTTGCCGCCCGGGAGCTGAGGCTCAGGCTTCCTTGTTGCTGGTCGCGCGGCCCGGCGGGTTGCGCAGGGACTTGTCGACGTACTTGTCGACATCGACGGCGAGCTTGTCGAGCGAGTCGTGGAAAAAGTGGTTCGCGCCTTTCACCGTGCGCGACTCAACCGTAATGCCCTTCTGCAACGACAGGCGCGCAGCCAGCTTCTGGATGTCGGCGAGCGGCACCACCTCGTCCTTTTCGGCGCCAACGATCAGGCCGGACGACGGGCAGGGGGCGAGGAAGCCGAAATCGTAGGAGTTGGCCGGTGGCGCGACCGAGATGAAGCAATCGATCTCTGGCCGGCGCATCAGCAGTTGCATGCCGATCCAGGCACCGAAGCTGTAGCCCGCGATCCAGCAGGACTTGGCATCGGCGTTCATGTTCTGGATCCAGTCCAGCGCTGCCGCCGCGTCGCTCAGCTCGCCCATGCCATTGTCAAAGCGGCCCTGGCTGCGGCCGACGCCACGCGTGTTGAAGCGCAGGACCGAGAAGCCGCGATTGACGAAGACGTGGAACAGCGAGAACACCACCTTGTGGTTCATGGTCCCGCCATATTGCGGATGAGGGTGCAGCACGACGGCGATCGGGGCGTGCTCCTCCTTGCTCTGGTGGTAGCGACCCTCTAGCCGGCCCTCCGGACCCGTGAACATCACATCAGGCATCGCCACTCCGCATCTGGCCGACGGCCGGTCGCTCTCGCGCCGCCCGGAAGGCGGGATAGACCGATACTTGACCAAAAGCGTCGGACTTACTAAATCCGAGTCAATTGCTTGGTTTTTCCCGGGGAACCCTGCCGCGCGAGCCGGTATAGCATCGTCAACGCCTTGGTTTTCAACCAAATTTGGCGGTGGCCGGTGGGCAGAAGGGCAGTCACTCCGGACGAAGGAGGATGCGTGAAGCTCAGCACCAAGGGGCGCTATGCCGTCATGGCGATGGTGGATCTATCCCGCCATGCGCAGAACAAGCCCGTTTCCCTGTCCGACATCGCCTCCCGACAGGAGATATCCCTGTCCTATCTGGAACAGCTGTTCGCACGGCTGCGTCGGGCCGGTCTCGTGAAGAGCGTGCGGGGACCGGGAGGCGGCTATCGTCTGGCGCGGGGCGCCGACGAGATCCGGGTGTCCGAAATCATACTGGCGGTCGATGAGCCGATCACCGCTACCCGGTGCGCCGACTTGGGCGGCGTTGGCTGTCGCACCGACCGCAGCAAGTGCCTGACCCACGATCTGTGGGAGGAGCTGGGCAACCAGATCCACCTGTTCCTGAGCTCGGTCACGCTCCAGGACGTGCTGGATCGCAAGATCGGCCCACGCCTTGAGTTGGCCCCAGTTCTGCCAGCCGGGGTCGGCGGATCGATGGCCGTCTCCTGATAGGTCCCGCCGCGCCATGACCCACGTCTATCTTGACCACAATGCGAGCGCTCCGCTGCGGCCGACGGCGCGCGACGCGATGGTCGAGGCGATGCGGGCGGGGGGCAATCCATCTTCGATTCACGGCATCGGGCGGGCGTCCCGCGCGCTGGTCGAATTGGCAAGACGGCAGATTGCGGCACGGGTCGGCGCGCGTCCGTCTGAAGTGGTGTTTACCTCGGGTGGCACGGAAGCCAATTCCTTGGCCCTGACCGGCGCTCGCCGGAGTCGGTTGCTGGTGTCGGCGGTGGAGCATGACAGCGTGCGCCGTGCGGTGCCAGGCGCCGAGCAGATCGCTGTCGACCGCGATGGGGTGCTTGAGCTTGCAGATCTCGAGCGGCGCCTGGCCCAGCCCGGCGAACCCGCCCTGGTGTCGGTGATGCTGGCCAATAACGAAACCGGTGTGCTCCAGCCTGTGGTTGAGGCGGCGCGCCTCGCCCGGCGAGCGGGTGCGCTAATGCACGTCGACGCCGTCCAGGCGTTGGGCAAGGTGCCGGTAGACCTGCACGGACTGGGTGTCGACTACCTCAGCCTGTCCGCCCACAAGATCGGCGGACCGGCCGGTGTCGGCGCGCTGGTGGTGCGCGATGGGGCGCCGTTCCTCGCGGATCGTCTCGGCGGTGGCCAGGAGCGCGGGCGACGGGCCGGCACTGAGAATGTCGTGGGTATCGCGGGGTTCGGCGCGGCCAGCCTCGCCGATTTCCCGGTCGAGACACTCGCTGTGTGGCGAGACAAGATGGAGAGCGCGCTGACCGCCCTCGCGCCCGGCGCGATGGTGTACGGGCGGGCGGCACCGCGGCTCGCGACAACCTCGTGCGTCGGCATGCCGGGCGTGCTGGCCAGCACGCAAGTCATGGCGCTCGATCTCGCAGGTATTGCCGTGAGTGCCGGCGCGGCCTGCTCGTCGGGCAAGGTGCAACGCTCGGCGGTGCTCGCGGCCATGGGCGTTGGCGGTGGTGAGGCCGCAGAGGCGATCCGCGTCAGCCTCGGCTGGAACACGTCAGAACCCGACATTGAGCGCTTGATCGCAGCATGGCGGGACCTATATATCCGACTGTCACACTCGGATATTCCGCGGCCACGAGCAGCGTAGGGATTTCAAGGGGTTAGTATGACCGCGACGACTCAGATCAGGCGCAACGACCAGCCGATCTATCTCGACTACCAGGCCACCACGCCGATGGATCCGCGGGTTCTCGAAGCGATGATGCCTTACTTCACGACCAAGTTCGGCAACCCGGCCTCCCGCAGCCACGCCTATGGCTGGGAAGCGGAGGAGGCGGTGGAAAAGGCGCGCGCTCAGATCGCCGCGCTGATCGGGGCCGACGAAAAGGAGATCATCTTCACCTCCGGTGCCACCGAGTCGAACAACCTCGCCATCAAGGGCGCTGCAGAGTTCTACAAGGATCGGCGCAACCACATCGTGACCACGGTGACCGAGCACAAGTGCGTGCTCGATACCTGCCGCCATCTGGAGCAGCAGGGCTTCACCGTCACCTACCTCCCGGTGCAGAAGAACGGCCTCGTCGACCTCGCGGAACTCGAAGCCGCGGTCACGGACAAGACCGTTGTGGTCTCGGTCATGGCCGTGAACAACGAGATCGGTGTCATCCAGCCGCTGGCCGAGATCGGCCGGATCTGTCGCGCCAAAGGCGCGTTCTTCCATACCGATGCCGCGCAGGCAGTCGGCAAGATCCCGCTCGATGTCGAGGCGATGAATATCGATCTGCTGAGCGTCTCGGGCCACAAGATCTACGGGCCCAAGGGCATTGGCGCCCTCTATGTCCGGCGCAAGCCGCGCGTGCGTCTGGTTGCGCTGATCAACGGCGGCGGCCAGGAGCGCGGTTTCCGCTCCGGCACGCTGCCGACGCCGCTGTGCGTGGGTCTCGGCGAGGCCTGCGCGATCGCCATGGCAGAGATGGGCGCCGAAACGGAGCGACTAGGTCAACTGCGCGATCGCATGCTTGCCGGCCTGACCGCGCGGTTGCCGGAGATTTTCCTGAACGGTGACCTTGAGCACCGCATTCCGGGCAACCTCAATATCAGCTTCGCCTATGTCGAGGGCGAATCGCTGATGATGGGCATCAAGAACCTGTCGGTCTCGTCGGGGTCGGCATGCACCTCGGCGTCGCTGGAGCCGAGCTACGTGCTCCGCGCGCTTGGGGTGGAGGAGGAGCTCGCGCATACCTCGCTCCGGATCGGCCTCGGCCGCTTCACGACCGAGCTTGAGGTCGATACCGCGGTGGAGGAGCTGGTGCGCAATGTCAGCCGTTTGCGAGAGATGAGCCCGCTCTGGGAAATGGCCCAGGCCGGTGTCGATCTGAAGTCCATCGAATGGGCGGCCCACTAGGCGCCTGCGAGTTTCAACGGAGAGTGTCATGGCCTACAGCGAGAAGCTGATCGACCACTACGAGAACCCGCGCAACATCGGCTCGCTCGACAAGGCGGCTGACGATGTCGGCACGGGCCTGGTCGGCGCGCCGGCCTGCGGCGACGTGATGAAGCTGCAGATCAAGGTCGGCGCGGACGGACTGATCGAGGACGCCAAGTTCAAGACCTTCGGCTGCGGTTCGGCGATCGCCTCGAGCTCGCTGGTCACCGAGTGGGTCAAGGGCAAGACGCTCGACGAGGCGCAGTCGATCAAGAACACCGATATCGCGCGTCACCTCGCGCTGCCGCCGGTGAAGATCCATTGTTCCGTGCTCGCCGAGGACGCCATCAAGGCGGCGATCGCCGACTATCGCGCGAAGGCCTCCGCGAAGGACGAAACCAAGGCTGCTGACTGAGCGTTCCATGACCGCGACCCCCGACACGACCGTGCCCGCTGCGGCGCCCCGGCCCGCCCGCCGTCCCCGGCCGCAGGTGATGAGCGTAACGCCCGCCGCTGCCGAACGGATTCGCGGCCTGATCGAGGGGCGCGGCAAGCCGACGGCGGGCATCCGCATCGGCGTTCGTACCAAGGGCTGCTCGGGCCTCAGCTACACGCTTGAGTTCGCCGATGCGCAAGAGCCGCGCGACGAGGTGGTCGAGGCCGAGGGCGTCAAGATCCTGATCGACCCCAAGGCGTCGCTGTTCCTGATCGGCACGCAGATGGACTACGCGGAGGACAAGCTGAAGTCGGGCTTTGTCTTCACCAATCCGAACGAGAAGGGCCGCTGCGGCTGCGGCGAATCCTTCCACGTCTGAACCGCCATGGATCACTTTGCGCGGCTTGGTCTTGAGGCCACGCTGGAGCTCGATGGCGCCGCCCTCGACAAGGCCTACTTCGCCGCCCAACGCCGCTGGCACCCCGATCGCTTCGTCACCCGGCCGGCTGAGGAACGCGCTCGCGCGTCGCTCGAAGCCGCCGCTGTGAACGATGCTTACCGGACGCTGCGCGAACCGGTCGCGCGCGCCGTGTACCTCGGGAGCCTCTCCGGCGTGGAAATGCCGGGCGATGGCCGCACCATCGACGACCCCGACCTCTTGATGCAGGCCATGGAAGATCGCGAGGAGCTGGCGGAGTGCGCCGCGATCGAGCGGGTCGACGCGCTGGCATCGCGCGCGCGGGACACGATCGCGCGCGAGCTCGCCGCTCTGGGCGGATTCCTCTTGCACGACGATAAGGGGGCCATCAGAAAGACGCTCCTTCGCCTGCGGTACCTTGAGAAGTTCCTTGAGGAGACGCGCGCGCGACGGATCAATCTGGAGCGGGTAGGACCTGCACGATGACTCTGCTGCAGATCCACGAGCCCGGCGAGACTCCGCTGCCCCACGAGGGCGAGGCGGCGTTGGCCGTGGGTATCGATCTTGGGACGACCAACTCCGTGGTGGCGTTCGCGCGCCAGAGCAAGCCGGCGGCGCTGCATGATGAGACCGGCCGGGCGATGGTGCCCTCGGTCGTTGCCTGGGACGAGGTCGGCCGCGCGATCGTAGGCGAGCCGGCGCGGGCGATCCTCGCCGATACCCCGGATCGCGCCGTCGCGTCGGTGAAGCGGCTGATGGGGCGCGGGCTTGCCGACGTGACAGCCATCGCGGGCGTGCTGCCCTACAAGATCGAATCCGGCGCCGGTGCCCACGATATGGTGCGCGTGGTCGCGGGGGGCCGGGCGCGCTCGCCGGTCGAGATCTCGGCGGAAATCCTGCGCACGCTGAAGCTGCGCGCGGAAGCGGCGCTGGAGAAGCCCGTCGAACGCGCGGTGGTGACCGTGCCTGCCTATTTCGACGACGCCGCGCGCACCGCCACGCGCGATGCCGCGCGACTGGCGGGGCTTGAGGTACTGCGTCTGGTAAACGAGCCCACAGCAGCGGCGCTCGCTTATGGCCTCGATCGCGGTGCGGAGGGGCTCTACGCCGTCTACGATCTTGGCGGCGGCACTTTCGACTTCTCCCTTCTGCATCTGGAGAAGGGTGTGTTTCAGGTGCTCGCAACCGGTGGCGACACCGCGCTGGGTGGCGATGATTTCGACCGGTTGATCGCCGAGCGGATGCTTTCCGAGCGAAAGCACGACGGGCTGGGCGATGTGCTCGACACGGCCACGGTTAAGAAGGCGCTGCTTCTCGCGCGCCAGATGAAGGAGCAGTTGTCGGAGCGCGACCAGACTTCGGGCCGCCTCGACCTTGCCGGCAAGCCATCATTCCACGCACTCACCCGCGGCGACTTCGAGGCGTTGATCGCGCCTCTGGTGGCGCGGACGGTCGAGATCGCGCGGTCTGTGTTGCTCGACGCCGGCAAGGTGCCGGCCGATGTCGCGGGCGTCGTCCTGGTGGGCGGCTCGACGCGCACGCTCCTGGTGCGCCAGGCTGTCGATGCGGCGTTCGGCCGGCCGCCGCTGACGGACATCGATCCCGACGAGGTCGTCGCGCTCGGGGCCGCCTTGCAGGCGGAAGCGCTGACCGGCGGCAGCGACAGCCTGCTGCTCGATGTGAACCCCCTGTCGCTGGGGCTGGAGACCATGGGAGGTGTGGTTGAGAAGATCGTACCGCGCAATACGCCGGTGCCGGTCCAACTCGCCCAGGAGTTCACGACCTACCAGGACGGACAAACCGCGATGTCCATCCATGTCGTGCAGGGCGAGCGCGAAATGGCCGGCGACTGTCGCAGCCTCGCGCGGTTCGAGCTCACGGGTATCCCGCCGATGACCGCCGGCGCGGCGCGTATCCGCGTGGTGTTTGCGGTCGATGCCGATTCATTGCTGACCGTGTCGGCGAGCGAGCGCACGACCGGAATTGAGCAGCGCGTCGAGGTGAAGCCCTCCTATGGCATCGATCACGACGAGATGGCCGACATGCTCCACGCTGGCCTCGATCACGCCGAGGACGACATGATGGCGCGCCTCCTCGCCGAGTCGCGGGTGGATGCCAGCCGGGCGCTGTTGGCACTCGATGGCGCACTGGCGGCGGATGGCGACCTCCTCTCGGCAACCGAGAAGTCGGAAATCGACACGGCGGCGGCGCGGTTGCGCGCGGCCGTCGCGGCGGACGACCGGAACGAGATCGGCGCGGCGGCCGAGGCGCTGGAGACCCTGTCCAAGACCTTCGCCGAACGGCGCATGGATCGCGGCATCCGGCGCGCGCTATCCGGCCTGTCGGTCGGCGAGCTTGAGCGGCGCGTGGGCACGTAACGTCTTTCCGCTCAGTGGGAACCGCCGTCGTGGTTCCTTCTCGGTTGAAAACACTCTAGGAGACGGCGACGATGGCGAAGATGACCTTCATCCTGCGCGACGGCAGCCGGCGCGATGTCGAGGCGCCGCTTGGCCTGTCGGTGCTGGAGATCGCCCACAAGTACGGGATCGAGATCGAGGGCGCGTGCGAGGGCTCGCTGGCATGTTCGACCTGCCACGTCATCGTGGAACAGGACTGGTTCGCCAAGCTCGAGGAAGCGAGCGAGGACGAGGAGGACATGCTCGACCTCGCCTTCGGCCTGACCCACACGTCGCGGCTGGGCTGCCAGATCCGGATGTCGCCCGAACTCGATGGCCTCACGGTCAAGCTGCCGGCGGCCACCCGCAACATGATGGTCGACAAGTAGGCCGACGGAGACTGCCGATGCGCAAGCTGCGCTGGACCGACGTGCGCGACATCGCGATCGAACTAGAGGAGCACCACCCGGACGCGGACAACGTGAACCTGCGGTTCACCGACCTTCACAAATGGGTGCTGGCGCTGCCGGGCTTTGAGGACGATCCCAACCGGTCCAACGAGAAAATCCTCGAAGCCATCCAAGCCGCCTGGATCGAGGAGCGGGACTGATTTTTCCCGCTCGGGGTCTTTCCCAAGGCCCCGGAACGCCGTAATTCGGTCCCAATGGCAGTGTGGATTCACCTGCCTGCGGGAGGCCTTTCATGGTCGTGAAATCGGTGCGGGTTGCGGTGTTGCCGCTCTTGTTGGTGTCCACCTTGGCGGCGTGCGGGCCGGGCGGCGGCGGCGTGGAGCCGGGCGTTGTGCGGACTTCGGCCTCGGCGCCAGCCGGCGAAGCCGGGCGAGTCGTCTCGATCCGGGAGGTCGATCTGCGCGGCGGTAGCGGCTCCACTCAGGGAACGGTGCTGGGCGGCGTGGTCGGCGCCACCGGTGGCGCGGTGATCGGCGGCACCACCTCGCGGTCAACTGGCGGGGCGGTGATCGGCGGCCTGTTGGGCGCTGTCGCTGGCGCGATCGCAGGCAACGCGATCAGCCGGGGCGGGACCGGCCGCGGGATCGAAGTCACTGTGCAGAAGGACAACGGCCAGACGGTTGCCATCGCGCAGCGCGACGATGGCGATGTCCAGTTGGGCGACCGGGTCCAGATCGTCTACGACAACAACGGCGTCGCCCGCGCCGTTCGCGATACCAGCCGGACCCGCGACCAGTAGCCTCGCGCGCGGGTCGGCGGCGCCCTATATAGGGCCCGCCATGGCCGCAAACTCCCTCGGGATCGACAAGCCGCCCGCCCGCACGCGGGCGGTCGTCGCCATGTCCGGTGGCGTGGACTCGTCGGTTGTGGCCGCGCTGCTCGCCGAGCAGGGCTACGACGTCGTGGGCGTTACCTTGCAGCTCTACGATCATGGCTCGGCGGTCGGCCGCGCGGGCAGCTGCTGCGCGGGCCAGGATATTCATGACGCGCGCGGCGTCGCCGACCGCATCGGCGTGCCGCACTATGTTCTCGACTATGAGAGCCGGTTCCGCGCCGACGTGATGGAGAGCTTCGCCGACGCCTATGCGCGGGGCGAGACTCCGGTGCCGTGTATTGCGTGCAATCGCACCGTCAAGTTTCGCGATCTGATGGCGGTGGCGCGCGATCTCGGCGCCGACGCGCTCGCGACCGGTCACTATGTGCGCCGTGTTGCGGGCCCCGCCGGCGCCGAGCTGCATCGGGCCGCCGATGTGACGCGCGACCAGAGCTACTTTCTCTTTGGCACGACCCCGGAGCAGCTTGAGTTCCTGCGCTTTCCTCTCGGCGATCTGCCGAAGAGCGCGACTCGCGCGCTGGCCCAGCGTTTCGATCTGCCGGTAGCGGCCAAGCCCGACAGCCAGGATATCTGCTTCGTGCCAGACGGCGACTATGCCGCTGTCGTGCGCAAACTCAGGCCGTCGGTCGCCCAGTCGGGCGAGATCGTCGACATCGAAGGACGCGTCCTCGGCACCCATGATGGCATCGTGAACTTCACGGTCGGCCAGCGGCGCGGTCTGGCGCTGGGGGCACGGGACGGGACGGAGAACGACCCGCTTTACGTTCTGCGCCTTGAGCCCGCGACGCGCCGCGTCGTCGTGGGGCCGCGAGCCGCGCTTGGGCGCGATCGCATCGAGCTCGGCGATGTGAATTGGCTCGATCCGTTACCGCTCTCTTCGGAGCCGCGCGCGGTCCAGGTCCGGGTCCGGTCAACCCAGCCCTTGCGGCCGGCTACCATCGAGCGGCAGGGCACCAACTTGGTCGTGCGCTTCGCCGAACCTGAGATGGGTGCGGCCCCGGGCCAGGCTTGCGTCGTGCACGACGCCGAAACCGGCAGCCGGGTGCTGGGTGGCGGGTTCATCCGGAGGGTGGACGCATGATGAAGCTCGACCATCTCGCGCTCCAGGTGCGGTCGCTGGCGGCCTCGCGCGCGTGGTATGTCGACGTGCTTGGGCTGACAGTGCAGTTCGAGATCGCAGAGCGTCGGGCTGTCGCGCTGAACGACACCGGTGGTTTTGCCCTCTTTCTTGAGGAGAGCGGTGATGCAGCTTCTGGCCGCGCGGCTCTGTGGTTCCAGGTCGGGAGTTTCGATGAGGTCTATGCGGAGCTGGCGGCGCGAGGTGTCGCTTTCGCCCATCCGCCACGCAAGAACTACTGGGGCTATGGAGCGGAACTGACCGATCCCGACGCGCGAGCGATCCGGCTGTGGGACGTGAAGTCGACGGCCGAGAAGTGACGCGGCTTCCTTGACACCCCAACGCTGGCGCCCGTATTACCGCCCCCACCCATGGCTGGGTAGCTCAGCTGGTTAGAGCACGGCACTCATAATGCCGGGGTCGGCGGTTCAAGTCCGCCCCCAGCTACCAATTCGCCCCCGGTCCTGCGGCCGGGGGCCTTTGCGTTCGGGGCCCCGTCGCCCCATCTTGCAGGGACCATGACCGAGGCCGCGATCCACCGCACCGACGTCGCCATTGTGGGCGCTGGCCCTGTCGGCCTGTTCGCCGTCTTCGAATGCGGCATGGTGCGCCTCAGGTGCCACGTCATCGACGTGCTCGACGCCGTGGGCGGCCAGTGCACCGCGCTCTATCCCGAGAAACCCATCTACGACATTCCGGGCTACCCGCGGATTGACGCCCAGGACCTGGTCGCGCGGCTCGGGGAGCAGGCCGCGCCCTTCAAGCCGGTCTTTCACCTCGGCCAACAAGTGACGTCGCTTGCGCCGCAGGCGAATGGCTGGCGGCTCACGACATCGCGGGGCAGCGTTGTCGAGGCCAGCGCTGTGGTGATCGCGGCGGGCGTCGGCGCCTTCGGCCCCAACCGGCCGCCGCTCCCGGGGATCGAAGCCTATGAAGGGAGAGGGGTGCACTACTACGTCTCCCGCCGCGAGGAGTTCCGGGGCAAGCGCGTGGTGATCGCGGGTGGTGGCGACTCGGCCGTCGACTGGGCGCTGTCGCTGGCCGAGGTCGCTGCACGTGTGAGCGTGGTCCATCGCCGGCCGAAGTTCCGGGCCGCGCCCGAAAGTGAGGCGCGGCTCGCCGCGCTAGCCGCCGAGGGCAAGCTCGACCTGGTCGTGCCTTACCAACTCCACGGCATCGAGGGTGACGGTGCCCGACTCACAGCCGTCACGGTCGCGACACTGGACGGCGCGACGCGGCGCTTGGAAGCAGATGCACTCTTGCCGTTCTTCGGCCTGGCGATGGAGCTGGGACCGATCGCCGGCTGGGGCCTAACGCTCGCGCGCACCCAGATCGAGGTCGAGGCCGCGACCATGGTCACCAATCGGCCGGGCATCTTCGCCATAGGCGATATCGCGACCTATCCCGGCAAACTGAAGCTGATCCTGACCGGCTTTGCCGAAGCCGCGATCGCGGCGCGCTCCGCCCACGCGCTGGCGCGGCCCGACACGCCGCTTCACTTCGAGTACTCGACGACCTCCGGCCTGCCTTCGGCCTGATCAGCGCACCGGCCGCTGCTGCGGCAGGCGCTCGCTCCGGCGCAACACCGGTGGGGCGAGCTGATCGGCGGTGCGGCCCGCCCAATCCCGGCTCGCCACGGTGGCGATGCGCTTGCGCTGGCCGGCGACAAGCCCCGCCGTCGCTTTCTCCACGTCGATGGTGAGCACACGACCATCGCGCACGACCTGCGTGCCATCGACCCAGACATGGCGGATGGCGCGATCGCCCGCGGAATAGATCAGGCTGCGCACCGGCTCGTGCGCCGGCTGCATGTAGGGGTGCGCGAGATCGACCAGCGAGAAATCCGCTTTGCAGCCGGGCGCCAGTCGCCCGAGGTCGGGTCGGCGCAGGAGTGCGGCGCCGCCCACGGTCGCCGCTTCGAACGCGTGACGCGTGGTGGCCGCCTTGTAGTTCCCCGTGAGGACCCGCGCGGCGTAACAGGCAAGCCGCATTTCATCGAGCATGTTGTGCGGGAACGTGTCGGTGCCGATGCCGACCGGAATGCCGGCGTCCATGTAGCGACCGAGCGTGTTCAGCGCGATGCCGCGACGCGCGAAGACCGTCGGGCAGTGCGCGACGGCCGCCCCGGAGTCGCGCAGGCGCGCGAAGTCGTCGCCATGCGGCCAGTGGATCTGCGGATGGTCATTCAGGAAGATGCCGTGGCCAATGATGAGGTCGGGGCCCAGCACGCCGATGGAGTCCAGCCACTCGATCGGCGTCTTGCCATGGCGGCGCACGATCTCGTTGAACTCGACCACGGCCTGGGCGGCGTGGGTCTGGACGGGAATGCCGCGCCGCCGCGCCTCGGCCAGATTCTCGCGGAAGAACCCGTCCGAGCAGGTGTCGATCTGCGAGGGGCAGACCATCCCGGACAAGCGGCCGCTCGGATGGGCAATCGCCGCGTCGATGGTCGCGAGTGCGTCGGCGAAGGCTCGAGCGCCGGCCTTCTCGTCCCACGCATAGTCCACGGTGTGGCCGTTCTTGGTGAACCAGTAGCCCTGCCGCGCCATCGGAGCGACCACGGCGCGAATGCCGCTCGCGGCGAGATCGTCCAGCCAGCCGGCGCGGGCCACCGAGAGATCGGTGATGGTAGTGACGCCGCTCTTCAGAAGCTCAGACAAGGCAACCTGGGTCGAGGGGCCTGCTGATTCGGGATCCAGACCGAACACCGGCAGGTATTCGTAGAGCGAGCTCTGGCCGAGTTTGTCGCTGCCGAACTCCTCGGTAACGCCCTTGTTGGCCGGTTCGGAGAAGGGATGGCTGTGGACGTTCACCAGGCCCGGCATGGCCATGAAGCCCGCGCCGTCGATCGTGGCGTCCGTCGGACCGGCATGGTCCTTGCCTACATGGACGATCTCGTTGCCCGAGAAGACGAGGTCGGCGCCTTCCAGATAGACGTGGCGGCCCTCGGATTCATCCCAGGCGACAATCAGGTCGAGCTTCGAAACGCGGACGGTCTTGGTGGTCATATCGATCTTCCCTTCGGGCGCCAGACTGGCATGATCGCGCCATGACTTCCAAGCTCACCGAAGCCGCCTCGGGCGTCTATATCATCGCCGCGACCCCGTTCACCGACGAGGGCGCTCTGGACCTGCGGAGTGTCGACACGCTCACCGACTTCTACCTGCGCTGCGGCGTGGATGGGTTCACGCTGCTCGGCATGATGGGCGAGGCGCACAAACTCTCCCCTAAGGAGTCGCTCCAGGTGGTCCAGCGCGTGATCGCCCGCGCCCGCGACAAGCAGGTGATCGTGGGCGTGAGTGCTCCGGGTCTCGAGGCCGTCCGGCGTCTGGCCCATGAGGTGATGATCGCTGGCGCCGCCGGCGTGATGCTGGCGCCGACGCCCGGCCTCAAGGGTGATGACGGTCTCCACACCTATTTCGCGCAGGCCTTCCAGGCCTTGGGACCCGACATTCCGGTGGTCTTCCAGGACTATCCGCAGTCCACCGGCGTCCACATGGCACCATCGGTTTTCGACCGGCTGGTGCGGGAGTTTCCGCAACTGGTGATGCTGAAGCACGAGGATTGCCCCGGCCTCGGCAAACTCAGCCGCGTGCGCGAGGACGAAAAGAAGCCGGGTCGCCGGCGGGTCAGCATTCTCGTGGGCAATGGCGGGCTCTACCTGCCGCAGGAAATGCGGCGCGGCGCTGATGGCGCGATGACGGGCTTCGCGTGGCCGGAGATGCTGGTCGAGGTGGTTCGTCTCAGTCGAGCGGGCAAGCTGGACCAGGCGGAGGATGTTTTCGATCTGTACCTGCCGCTGGTCCGGCATGAGCAGCAGCCTGGCATGGGGCTCGCCCTGCGCAAGGAGGTCCTGTTCCGGCGCGGCGCCATCGCCAGTCCGCGCCAGCGCGCGCCGGGATCGAGCCTGTCGCCTGCCGATCGGGCCGAGCTCGACTCGCTCATCCGTCGTCTCGACGCGCGGCTCGCCGCGGCCGGTCGGATGCCGGCGCTGGCCGCGGAGTAGGCGATGGCGGCGTACGATCTGGTTGTGCGCAACGCGCGCATCGTGACGGAGACCGGACAGACTGAGGGCGACATCGCGGTGAAGGATGGCGTCTTCGTCGCGGTCGGCGGGGAGGTCGCGGGACGCGGTGCGCGCGAAATCGATGCCGGCGGCCGCTTCGCGTTGCCAGGCGGCGTCGATAGCCACTGCCACATCGAGCAGAAGTCGAGCATGGGTGTGATGTGCGCCGACGACTTCTACTCCGGCACGGTGTCGGCGGCATTCGGTGGCACGACGACGATCATCCCGTTTGCCGCGCAGCATCGCGGCATGTCCCTGCGCGAGGTGGTGAAGGAGTATCACGCCGCTGCCGGCCCTAAGGCGATCATCGACTACGGCTTCCACCTGATCGTCTCGGACCCGACCGAACATGTGCTGGGGCAGGAGCTGCCGGCGCTGATCCGCGACGGCTACACATCCTTCAAGATCTATATGACCTACGATGCGCTGAAGCTCAGCGACTACCAGATCCTCGACGTGCTGGCGCTGGCGCGGCGCGAGGGCGCGCTCGTCATGGTGCACGCCGAGAACCACGACATGATCAAGTGGTTGGCGCACCATCTGGTCGAGCAGGGCTACGGCGCGCCTAAGTTCCATGCCGTGGCGCATGCCCGCGTGGCTGAAGCCGAGGCCACGCATCGTGCGATCGCGCTCGCACGGCTGGTCGATGCGCCGATGCTGATCGTGCATATGTCGGAGATCGAGGCGATCGAAACGGTCCGACAGGCTCAGGCCAAGGGCTTGCGCATCTACGCCGAGACCTGCCCGCAATATGTGATGCTGACGGCGGACGATCTCGACAAGCCGGGCGTCGAGGGCGCGATGTGGTGTTGCAGTCCGCCGCCGCGCGATGCGGCGGCGCAGGCCGCCGTCTGGGAGGCGCTGAAGGACGGCACGTTCCAGGTCTTCTCGTCCGATCACGCGCCCTACCAGTTCAACGTGGGCGGCAAGATTCCCAAGGGGGACAAGACCACCTTCAAGGAAATGGCGAACGGCGTGCCCGGGGTCGAGCTGCGGCTGCCGGTGCTGTTCTCTGAGGGCGTCCAGAAAGGGCGCATCACCATGCAGCAGTTCGTGGCGCTCTCGGCCACGAACCATGCGCGGCTCTACGGGCTCTATCCGCAGAAGGGCACCATCGCGGTCGGCTCCGATGCCGATTTCGCCATCTGGGACGCCGACCGAGAGGTCACGGTTCGCTGGGCCGACCTGCACGACAATGTCGGCTACACGCCCTACGAGGGTCGCCAGCTGCGCGGCTGGCCGGTCACGGTCGTGAGTAGGGGCCGCGTGATCGTCGAGGACGGCAAGCTCGCGGCCGAGCGCGGATCGGGTCGGTTCCTGGCCTGCGCCTCGCCGGACTCTGCCAAGCCGCGCGGTGAGGCTGTACCGGAGCTCAAGGGCATGAGCCGCTTCGCCGCCAAGCCGCTTTTCTGAGGAGACTGTCCCGTGTCCCGCCGCGTCAAGACCGCCGCCGCCCAACTGGGTCCGATTCATCGCGCGGATAGCCGCGCAAGCGTCGTGAAGCGCCTCGTCGAGATGCTGAAGGAAGCTGCAGGCCGCGGCTCGACGTTCGTGGTGTTTCCCGAGCTCGCGCTCACCACGTTCTTTCCGCGCTGGTGGATCGAGGACCCGGCCGAGATCGACCGATACTTCGAGGCTCAGATGCCGAGCCCCGAGACGCTGCCGTTGTTCGAGCTCGCACGCCAGAAGGGCATCGGCTTCTATCTCGGCTACGCCGAACTGGTGGAGGAGGCGGGTCGGCTGCGCAGATTCAATACCTCGATCCTGGTGGCGCCGGACGGCCGCATCGTCGGCAAGTACCGCAAGGTGCATCTGCCTGGCCACGTCGAGCATCGGCCGGCGGCGCCGTACCAGCATCTCGAGAAGAAGTACTTCGAGGTGGGAGACCTGGGCTTCAACGTCTGGAAGATGTTCGACAGCGGGGCGCGGGTGGGGCAGTGCATTTGCAATGACCGGCGCTGGCCCGAGACCTTCCGGGTGATGGCGCTGAAGGGCGCCGAGATGGTGGTGCTGGGCTACAACACGCCCACCGACAACGTCTATGCGCCGCACGAGCCGCCGTATCTGCGGGTGTTCCACCACAATCTCTCGATCCAGGCTGCGGCGTACCAGAACGGGATCTGGGTCGTGGCGACGGCCAAGGCGGGCCGCGAGGACGGCTTCTGGCTGCATGGCGGGACCGCGATCGTGGCGCCGACCGGCGAGATCGTGGCCAAGGCGAATACCGAGGAGGACGAGGTGATCGCCTACGATTGCGACCTGGCGTTGGGCGAGTATATCCGCAACACCACCTTCAACTTCGCCAAACACCGCCGACCCGAGCACTACCGCCTGATTGCCGATCGCACGGGCGTCGAGATCGAGACCGAGAACTGACCCCGCCGCTCCGGCAACTCGTTGGGCGCCGCTTGCGTGGCGCGCGCTCCTGAACGCCCATCCGACTGAGGACCCATGCAATACACCGCCGCCGAGCTTGCCCATCACGATCGCTACAAGGTGCTGACCGCCTTCGTGTTGCCCCGCCCGATTGCCTGGGTGACGAGCAAGAGCGCCACCGGTGTGGTCAACGCCGCGCCCTTCAGCTTCTTCAATGTCTTCGCCGAGGACCCGCCGCTCTGCATGTTCGCGATCAACAAGCGGCCGGATGGGCGCATCAAGGACACTTGGACCAACATCGAGCGGTCAGGCGAGTTCGTGGTCAACCTGACCGACGAGCCGCTCGCCCGCGCAATGCACGATTCGAGCGGCGACTTTCCGCCCGATATCGGCGAGCCCGACTGGCTCGGCCTCAAACTCGCACCCTCGGTCGATATCGGCGTGCCGAGGCTTGCCGATGCGCCGTGGGCGATGGAGTGCCGCACCTGGAAGGTCATCAACGTGAAGGACGACCGCCAGCTTGTGATCGGGGAAGGCATCCGCTTCCACATCCGCGACGAGCTGTGGGACCCTGCGAAGATGCGCGTACACATGGACCGCTACCATCCGATCGGCCGCATGTTCGCCGACCGCTACTGCCGGACTGACGATCGGGTGGTTTTCCCCGAGGCCAAGGGGCCTGTGCGCGACGCCGCCGACTGAGGCGGGGGCTACACCGACCAGCTGAGCCGGCTGCGGCCGATCGCCATCGCCGCCGCGGCCTGGCTGGGCTCGACCACCAGGAGGCCGACATGGCGCTGGAGCCGGTCGCGATAGCGCGCCATGCCGGCGCACCCCATCACCACCACATCGGCGCCGTCGAGGTCGCGCAGTTCGACCGCGACTTCGGCCATGCGCGCGAAGGTCGCGGCTTCGTCCTGGAGCTGGGTCACACCAAGCCCGATGGCGCGGTCGCCGGCCAGGCGACCTTCCAGTCCCATCTGGCCGACATAGCGCAGGTGGCGCGGGATCGACTTGCGCAGGATGGCGATGATCCCAAAGCGCTGGCCCAGTGTGAGGGCGGTCAGGATCCCGCATTCGGCGATCCCGAGCACGGGTTTGGTCGTGAGTTCCCGCGCGGCGTGGAGACCCGGATCGCTGAAACAGGCAATCACGAAGGCCGAGCAGTCCGCGTCGCGCGCCCGCACCATGGCTCCGATCGGGCCGACCACACTCTCCACATGGGCTTGGCTCTCGATGCCGGGTGGACCCTCCTTCAGAGTGACGCATTCGATCGCTGGTCCGCCTGGCAGGCGCAGCGGCGCCATCGCCGCGTCGATGCCGTCGGTGACCGCTTGGGTCGAGTTGGGATTGATCACCAGGATGCGAGTCATGGGGCGGACCTTGGCGCCGAATGCGCCGGCCGGCAATGACGAAGAGGTGGGGGCGATTTCAACAGAATTGGCCGGAACGGCATCCCGCTGTGTTGGCACCAGATCGGACCGCTCAGGAGCGGCCGGCAACTGTTCGATACGGCCAGCTTGGTGTGGCCGCGCAGCCGGGTAGGCAGGGGGCCGCAGCGCCCCCATTCACCCTGCATCGTCGCGGCAGGGCCGAAGCCTCCTTCGTGATGCCTGATGCCGATACTCTCAGGTCGGCGTGATCGACAGGTTACTGAAGTAGCCGTCGGTGCCGTCATCGACCCAGAGACCGATACGGCCGCGAGCCGCGGCGCCCAGCCTCAGATCGGGAACGTCCAGGACCTTCTGGTCGCCGATAAAAGCCCGGGCTGTGGTGCCCGCGACTTCGATCCGGAATGCGAACCAGCGGCCGATAGCGACAGGCGCGACCTTCTCATAGGTGTCTGGCGATGCCTGCCGAGAGACGTGGAAGTGAAAGTCGGGATGCGAGATGTACTGGATCGCGCGAACGTTCCGCGGAGGGCCTGGTGGCGGGTCCGCCAAGGTTCCATTGGTCATGCGCAGGTAGATCGCCTCGAAGCGGTCGCCGTTGGCAGCGGATCGGAAAGCGATGCCGACGAAACCACGCGAATCGGGCGCGCCTCGACCATTGACCTCGGCGGCGATGTCGACGCGGATCGTCGCGTTGCCGTACTCGCCGGGCAGCAACGCCATCGTGGCGCCGTTGCCAACTGCCTGCTGCATGACGACCCGTTGGCGGCCTTCGCTGAGGCGGAGCCGAACGCATTGCCGTCCCTGAAAGACATGGGTGCCAACATCGACGTTCAGCGGGTTGAGCCCGGCAGTCTCGACGAGCGGTAGTCGCGTCTCCTGCGCTTTAGCCGCAACCAGTGGCAGTGCGAGCGTCGCGCAACCTGAGGCAAGAGCAAGACGGCGCCGTATGAGCGTGGCCATGATGACCTCCGTAAGCAAACCTGGAGGTCTACGTATTCCGCCTCTTGGGGTGTCACCAGTTCGTTTACGATATTGGGAATATATCTATAGTGGTATGCATGCTCTCGAACCTAAACGACCTACGCGCTCTCGATGCGCTCCTCAGGCTCCGCCATGTTGGCCGCGCCGCTGTCGAGCTGCGAACAAGCCAGCCAGCGATGAGTCGAACGCTCGCCCGCCTCCGGCTTGAGCTCGGCGATGCTCTTCTGGTCAGGGGGCGGAACGAGAATCACCTGACTCCGCGAGCAACAGCGATCAGCGCAGGGCTGTCGGAGAAGATATCCGAGCTGGGAGGGCTTCTCGCGCCACCGCGGTTCGTTCCGGCGCGCGCCGAAGCACGAATACGGGTCGGTTTGCTGGACTTCGAAGGAATTGTCCTCTTGCCTGCGCTTGTGAAGCGGCTGCGGCAGCAGGCGCCCGGTATTCGTCTCGACGTGGTCGGCGGTGATGGTGCAAACCTGCGGCATGTCGTCGATGGTACGCTCGACTGCTCGATCCAATCGCCACGAACCGCTCCCGCCGGCTGCCTCCGAACAGGTCTGTTCCGCGAACGCCTCGTGACACTTCATCCAGCGACCATGTCGCCCCTAGATCTCGACGGATTCGTGGCTTGTCCGCATGTGGCGGTAGGCACGCCGGACGACGACCGTTCGGCAGTCGACATCGAGCTCGAGCGATTGGGGAGGTCACGCGTCGTGGCGGCCCGCGTTCCGTACTTCGCGGTCGCCCATCGCTTCGCCGTTGAGAGCGGGCTCATATTCTCTGGCCCCGCGCGCCTGATTGCGAGCCTTCCGGTTCCAAAGCACATGAAGGTGAGCCCGCTGCCGATTCCGACGATGGATCGCAACTTCCTGGTGTGCCTCTACTGGCACGAACGCCAGCACGGCGATCCCATGCATCGCTGGTTTCGCGGCCAGTTGCGTGATGTCGCGCGACGCGAACTGCGCCCTGGCTGACCCGCGGGACGGGACCTAACCGGCTACGGCCGGCTTCGCACCGACCGTACCGCCCGCAATCAACGACTCGATTTCGACCAACGAGTAGCCGTGCCGCTCCAGAATCTCACGGCTGTGCTGGCCCACCGTGGGTGCGGTCCCACGGGCGGTGCCGTCGCCGGGGGGCGTCATGCCGGGCAGGTTTGGTAGCGGGACGCGCGCGGGCAAGCCCGGCTGCTTGAGCCACGCCAAGAGGCCCGTCGCCGCGACCTGGGGTTCGGCCACGAACTCGGGGTAGGAGAGCAGGCGCTCATGCATCACGCCTTCGCGGCTGAGCGCGATGTCGAGATCGCCGCTTGTCCGGGCCGCGAGCGCAGGCCTGAGCCAGGCGTAGAGCTCTGCCTCATGGGTGAAGCGTGCCTCGCGCGTCGCGAAGCGCAGATCGTGCGCGCGGTCTGGATCACCGAGCGCCCGACACAACGCCTGCCAGTGCCGGTCGGAGATCGCCACCACGTTCATCCAGCCATCGGCGGTGCGGAACACGCCACCGGGGACGCCCCCCGGCTTCATCGGTCCGCCCTCCAGTAGCGTCGCCATCATCCGGATCGATTGCAGCGCGGCGGCGGACTGCATGAGGCTGGCGTCGAGATAGCGGCCGCGTGCCTCGTCGCGTCGCGCATACAGTGCCGCTGAAAGCCCCTGGAAGGCATAGAGTGCCGTGGACATGTCGACCACGATCACCGGGACGCGGTGCGGCACGCCGTCCTCGCCCTTATTCTCCATCATCAGGCCGGTATAGGCCTGCAACACCGGGTCCATCGCCGGGCGATCGGCGAGCGGCCCGATCTGGCCGAAACCCGAGATCGAGAGATAGAGGAGCCGGGGCGCCCGCGCCGAGACGGCGTCCCAACCGAAGCCCAGGCGCTGGATGGTTCCGGGTTTGAATCCCTCGATGAACACATCGGCGCCTTCGATCAGGCGCCACAATACGTCTTTGCCCGCCGCCGACTTGAGGTCGAGTGCCAGGCTCTTCTTGCCGACATTGCCGACGACGGAAAAAGCGCTGTGATCGCCGTAGCGGGTGCCGAGCACCCGCGCCCAGTCGCCTTCGCCCGGTTGCTCGACCTTGATCACGTCGGCGCCGTATTGCGCCAGCAGCATCGCACAATAGGGGCCGGCGATGCCCTGGCTCAGGTCCACCACCTTCAGGCCAGCGAAGGGCGCTTCGTATGACATGGGTCCAGTATGGGACGCTTTGCCCGCGACAACCAAGTAGCGGGCTCGCAATGCGGCTCGTGGGGCCCCGCAGGAAATCTCGCGGGCTGCGTCGCTGGCATCGACCCGGGCGATACGGTACGCCAGCGTCATGCAAGACTTAGCTCGCGTCCGCCGGCCGGGCCTCGGCGCCGATCTGGCCGGTGGCACCGCCGCCATCGCCGAAACCGGCATCTCGGAAGTCGCCATGACGGTGTTCGGCGACCCCGATGTCGTGCCCTTGTGGTTCGGCGAGGGCGATCTCGTGACGCCGGAGTTCGTGCGCGAGGCGGCGATGGCAGGCTTGCGTGCCGGCGAGACGTTCTACACCTGGCAACGGGGCATTCCCGAGCTGCGCGCCGCGCTCTCGACCTACACCAACCGCGTTTATGGGATCGATTGCCCCGACAACCGCATCACGGTGAGCGGCTCTGGCATGCAGGCGATCCTGCTCACCTGCCAGCTGCTGCTGGATCCGGGCGACAACATCGTGATCGTCTCACCGATCTGGCCGAACATCACCTCGGCCGTGAAGCTGGTGCGCGGCGAGCCGCGCTACGTCTCGATGACGCGCGGCGAGGGCGGCGACTGGTCGCTCGATCTCGACCGGCTGTTCGCGGCGGTCGATGCGCGGACGCGGGCGATTTTCGTCAACTCACCGGGCAATCCGACCGGCTGGACGATGTCCCGCGAACAGCAGGTGGCGCTCCTGGATTTCGCGCGCAAGCGCGGCATCTGGATCATGGCCGACGAGGTCTATGCCCGCCTGATCTATTCGCGGCCGGTTGCGCCGTCGTTCCTCGAGCTGGCCGGGCCCGAGGATCCGGTGATCGTGCTCAACTCATTCTCCAAGCCCTGGGCGATGACGGGCTGGAGGCTAGGCTGGATCACCCATCCGGCGGCGCTGGGCGATCACTTCGCCAAGCTGGTACAGATCAACACCTCCGGGTCGCCCGCGTTCCTCCAGCGCGGCGCCATAGCGGCGCTGGAGAAGGGCGACGCTTTCCTGCAGCAAATGGTCGATCGTTGCCGGGCCGGCGGCGAGCTGGTGTTCCAACGCCTGTCGGGCATGAAGCGGGTGAAGGTCTCGCGGCCGGAGGCGGCTTTCTATTCGTTCTTCTCCGTGGACGGCGTCCAGGACACGATGGGCTTCTGCAAGACGCTTGCGAAGGAGTACAAGGTCGGCCTCGCGCCGGGCGAGGCCTTCGGTCCCGGTGGGGCGGGCAATATCCGACTCTGCTTCGCCGCCGGTGCCGACCGCCTGAGCAAGGGCCTGGACCGCATCGAGACGGCGCTGAAGGCACTCTAGGCGGCGCGGGACTTTCGCTCCCGGGCGAGGCGCGCGGCGACGGTCGCGCGTCCGTGTGCGTTGTCAGGACAAAGGGGGCGCCACCGGAGTGGCGCACTCCGGTGGGGGTTGATCGTGGTGACGGCGGTTTCGGTTCGGGGATTGAGGAAGGTCTATGGCGAGGTGGTCGCCGTGGACGGGCTCGACTTCGACGTGGCACCGGGCGCGGTGATGGGGCTGTTGGGCGGGAACGGAGCCGGCAAGACCACGACCATCGCCATGCTGCTGGGGCTGCTGGAACCGACGACGGGCACGATCGCCATTCTCGGCACCGACATGCTGCGCAAGCGATTCGCCGCCCTGCCGCGAATGAATTTCTCGTCGCCCTACGTCGACCTGCCGCACCGCCTTACGGTGCGGCAGAACCTCACCTTCTACGGCCGGCTCTACGGCGTGAAACCTCTCGGACCGCGAATCGCCGAGATTGCCGAGGCGATGCAGGTTGCGGCGTTTCTCGACCGCCAGACCGGTAAGCTCTCGGCCGGGCAGAAGACGCGCGTGGCGCTTGCCAAGGCGCTGATCAACCGGCCGAGTGTGCTTCTGCTGGACGAACCGACGGCGTCGCTCGACCCGGACACCGCCGATTGGGTCCGAGGCTATCTGAAGGCTTATCAGGCGAGCACAGGCGCTACGATCCTGCTCGCGTCGCACAACATGGCCGAAGTGGAACGGCTGTGCGACGACGTGATCCTGCTGCAGGCCGGGCGCGTGTTCGAACGCGGCTCACCGACGGAGCTGATCCGCCGCTTCGGACGGGACAACATGGAAGAGGTCTTCCTCGACATGGCCCGCGGCCGGGGTCGGGGGCTCGATTCGCTGCGCACCGGAGACGCGGCATGACCGGATCGCTGGACCGCATTTTCGCGCTGGTGCTGCGCCATATTCACCTTTGGCGCAGCTCCACCATGCGCCTGATCGATTCGATCTATTGGCCCGCCGTGCAAATGGTCATGTGGGGCTTCCTGAGCGAGTTTCTGGCCCACCAGACTTCGTTCGTGGGGCAGGCGTTCGGGATACTTCTCTCCAGCTTGCTGCTGTGGGAAGTCGTGGTGCGCGGCAACCTCTCGCTGTCCATCGCGTTCCTCGAGGAAATGTGGTCGCGCAATCTCGGCCACCTGTTCGTGAGCCCGATCCGGTCATGGGAGATGGCGTCAGGGATCGTGATTGTGGCCCTGTTGCGAACGCTGCTCGGCATGGTCCCGGTCTCCCTGATGGCCTGGGCGTTCTTTGGCTATTCGATCTACACGCTTGGCCTGCCGTTGCTGGCGTTCTTCGCCATCCTGCAGATGTTCTCGTGGTCGATCGGGCTGGCGATGTCGGGACTGGTGATGCGGGTGGGCCAAAGCGCCGAGAGCTTTGCGTGGGCGGCGGTGTTCATCCTGTTGCCCGTGAGCGGCGTTTACTACCCGGTATCGGTGCTGCCGGAGTGGCTGCAGTGGGTCGCGGCCTGCGTCCCGACCTCCTATGTGTTCGACGGCATGCGCAGCATCATGACCGATAGGCTGGTGCGCTGGGACCTGATGGCGATCGCCGTCGGACTTTCCGCGCTCTATCTGGTCGCCGGCTTCCAAGTCTTCCAGTGGTTCTACCGCGCCTCCCGCCGCCACGGCACGCTCCTCCAACAGGGCGAGTGACGGGACCGAGGATCGCGCTCAGGGCGCGGACAGGACGCGATCGCAGGCGAGAGGCAGGCGGGACCGGTTCTCGGTGCGCGGACCCGAGGGGATCGAGAGGCTCGAGCTGGGTGGCGCGCGGAACCAGAGGTCGAGGGCATCGCCGCAGCCGTCGTCACCGCCAATTTCGGCCTGCGCGAGACACTGCGGTTGGCCGGGCGGACAACGCAGGCGCACATGGAAGTAGCTGTCGTGGCCGCTCCACGGCACGATCCGCGCGATCCAACCGCGATTGCCGGTGACGCTTTCGCAGAGCCGCTTCTTGGTGAAGCGGTTGACGAAGATGCGGTCCACATTCTTCGGTTCGGCGGCGAGGCGCAGGAGCGTCACGTGCTGGTCGGAGAACACCGTGTCGTCGAGCGCCCGCTGGTCGGCACGCAGCAGCGACCGGACCGCGACTTGCTCTCGTTGGGCCGGCGGCAGCGCAGGGCGGGCGGACCGTTCGTAGGAGATATCGACGTCGAGACCGTTCTGGTGGCTGGAATGGCCGGTCGACATTGGTCCGCCGCGCGGCTGACCGATATCGCGGATGTAGAGGTGGGTCTGGCCAGCGCGGCGGACCTTATCGGCGAGCTGCCGTACATAGTCGATCGTCGTCGGGTGCCCCCAGTTGCGGTTGCGGCTCAGCCGGATGGCCTCGTAGCCCGGGCCCTCGGTCGGCAGCGCCCTGGCCCCTTGGATACAGCCCGCCGTATAGAAGCCGAAGACCTGGGTGGTGCCGGGCGCCGGCGTGTGCGCTTCGGACCAGCTCTGCGCCCGCCCAGGCGCTCCGCATGCCACCACGAGCAGAAAGAGCGGAACCGTCAGCCAATTCATCTTGTTGGCAGCATAGACGCTGGCTAAGGGTTTGCCCATGGCGACGGCCTACACGACGATCCGCCTCACGGTGGAAGCCGGTCTCGCGCGGCTGCGTCTCGCGCGGACGGAGCAACGCAACGCCATCACGCCGATCATGATGGCGGAGCTGGCGGACGCCTTCGAGCGGCTGGGCCGCGACAGCTCGGTGCGCGCCCTGGTTCTTCGCGGCTCCGGCGGCTGGTTTTCCGCCGGCGGGGATTTCGAGACCATGGCCGACATGCCGCCGCCGCCGCCGGCCGGTCAAGCCGATCCGTTGGTCGCGGGCTATCGCCAATTCGGTGACGCGATGGAGCGGCTGGATTCTCTGCCGTTTGCTACCATCGCCGTCGTCGAGGGGGCGGCGGTGGGGGGCGGCTTCGGCATGGCTTGCGCCTGCGATATCGTCATCCTGTCGGCGGCGGCGCGGTTTGGTATTCCGGAGCCGCGCGCGGGCTTCATTCCATCGCAGATCCTGCCCTATCTGGTGCGGCGGCTTGGCGAAGGCACGGTTCGGGATCTCGCGGTCACAGGACGTGTGATCGACGCTGGCGAAGCGTTCCGACGGGGTCTGGGCAGCTACCTCTGCGTCGACGCGGAATCGGTTGAGCGAACGCTCGCGGGCGTGCTGGCCGACATTGGCAAGCAGGAGCCCGACGCGCTTGCCGCAGTAAAGAGGCTGGTACTGGCGTGTCGGTCGGGTCACGATCGGCAGGTTATGGACGAGGCGGCGGCGACCTTGGCGGGACTGCTGCGCCGGCCGCAGGCGCGCGAGGGAATGGCAGCCTTCAAGGCGCGGCGCGCGCCGCCGTGGGTCGCGGGGTTGGGCGGGAGCGGAGATGATGCGTAACTACCGACGGATCGCGGTGCGCCGGATCGCGGGCGCGCTGGGCGCGGAGATCGAGGGCGTGGATCTGGCGCGCGGGATCGACGCGGAAACCGCCGGAGAGGTCCGACAGGCGTTGCTCGACCATCTGGTCATCTTTCTGCGCGAGCAGGAATGCACACCGGCGCAGCAGCTCGCGTTCGCGAAGCATTTCGGAGCGCCGATGGCCTACCCACAGCTCAAGGGCTTGCCCGAGATGCCGTTGATCACACCGGTCGTGAAGCTCGAGCACGAGCGGCACAATTTCGGCGGCGTCTGGCACTCCGACACGACCTACCTCGATGAACCGCCGATGGGCAGCATGCTCCTGGCGCGCGAGGTGCCGCCTTTCGGCGGCGATACGCTGTTTGCGAACCAGTATCTCGCCTACGAGGCGCTGTCGGAGGGGCTGAAGCGCACACTGGACGGGTTGAAGGGCGTGTCGAGCTCAGCCAAAGCCGAGGTCTCGCGCACTCGAGAGGATCGCCTGAAGGAGGCGGGGCAAGAGCTGAAGGTGCTGACGGCCGAGCATCCGCTGGTGCGTACCCATCCCGAGACAGGTGCCAAGGCGCTCTACACCAGTGACGCGCACACGGTGCGGATCGCAGGCTGGACCGACGTCGAGAGCGAGCCGCTGTTGCGCTACCTCTGGGCGCACCAGACGCGACCGGAATTCACCTGTCGGTTCGCCTGGCGCGTCGGGTCGCTTGCCTTCTGGGACAACCGCGCTGCCATGCACAATCCGGTGAACGACTATCACGGCCACCGTCGCGTCATGCACCGGATCACACTGGCCGGGGACCGGCCTCGCTGAGTCCGCGATCTCAGCGCGGCTGGAGCGAGAAGGTTCCGATGGCGGTGCGCTGGATCTCGGCGCGGGTGCCCGAGATCGCGATGTAGGAGAGCGTCCTCCATCCCGCCACGAAATGGCGCGCCCAGGGCGAGGCGAGGTTGCCGGACTGGCCGAGCGGGATTCCGAAGCGGCTGCCGTCGGGGTTGTCGAGATCGTAGACCGCGCGATAGCCCGCACCATGCGTGGCCTCGAACGGCCCGCGCTCGCCGCGAAGCGAATAGCTCGCGCGATTGAGGGTGTGGGCGCCGCCGTCGGACGGGAAGCGAACCGAGGCAAGCTCGCGCAAGAGCGGAATGGCATCGAACAGGGGATGGCGATGGGCGGCGCGGTGCTCGTCGCCCCACTGCCACCGGTCCATGTCCGGCCCGTGTCGCCGCGTGATCCAGTCGAGCGCACGGTCGAGCGAGCGGGCGATGATGTCGTCGCAGGTTTCCTGCTCGCGCGTCGTGCCGTCGTCGCACCACCCGCGCTGCTCGCGCAGAATGCGCAGAATTGACCCGACATTGGGGCCGGCGACGTCGAGGAACAGGTCCTCACCCAGCTCATCGGCGATCAGGCCGCGTTGCAGCTCGCGCAGCCAGACGGCGTAGATCATGGGCTCGGGCCGGCCGGCCAACATGAAGCCGTTCCAGTTGCCGAGCAGGGTGAGAGCGCGGGCGGCCCGAACCGATCGGGCGGCCGGTGCGAGCAGGAGCGGCAGGAGCTCGGCGGCGTCGGTCGAAAGATTGTCGGCCTGTGCGGCGATCATGCCGTAGACAGGGTGGCGCTGGACTTCGCGCAGCAAGCGGTCAGCACGCCGCTGCCGCCACGGCTCCGCCCAGTCGCTGGCGATCAGGTGGCGGTAGCCGTCGGGCACCAGCCGGGCGTTGGCGTTGACGATAAGGCCGCCCGGCGGATTGTAGAGCCGCGGCAGCTCCTCGAAAGGCACAAAGCCCGCCCAGTCGTGATCGCCTGTCCAGCCGGGCACCGGCACGCTGCCATCGCCCTGGCGGCGGATCGGCACCCGCGCCGGCGATACCAGACCGATATTCCCGCCGGTGTCCGCGTAAACGATGTTCTGCATCGGCGAGACGATGCGACGGGCAGCCGCCTGGAAGTCCTCCCAATTGCGCGCGAGCCCCAGGCGCAGGAATCCCTCAAGTGAGGTGTCGGCGCCATCGAGCGCGGTCGCCTGCAGGGCAAGCACATGCTGCGCCGGGGCGAGTCCGTCTGCGCGCCGGATGAAGTCGTCGATCACCGGCCCGTGCCGCGTTTCACGAACCTTGAGCGTCACGGGCTCGCCCCAACGCACGCGGATCGTCTCGTCACGCACCGCAAAGGGCCGCGCGCCCTCCGGTGCGATGTAGCGCGCGGGGTTTGTGGGATCGACGCGCTCGATGAATAGGTCCTGGCTATCGAGGCCGGTCGTGGTGAATCCCCACGCGATCGTGCCGTTGTGGCCCAGCACTACCCCCGGTGACCCAGGCGAGGTGGCACCCCGAATATCGAAGCCTGGCCCCACCAGTCGCGCGAGGTACCAGGTGCCGGGGAACGAGAGACCGAGATGCGGGTCGTTCGCGAGCAGCGGTTTACCCGAGAGGGTGCGCGCGCCGGACAGCACCCACTCATTCGATGCCTCGCGGCGCGTGGTCGCGTGATTGCCGGTCTCGCGCCAGAGTCGGTCGAGCGGCGCGTCGCGCATCGCCTGCAGCGCGAGCTGAAGCGTCGCGTCGGCGCTTTCGCCGCGGCTGTTGAGCAGCGACTGCGTGGCATCGACACCGATCTTGGCGGCTAGCCGCAAGCGCAGGAGTTCACCCCGCCAGTTGCCGTCCAGCCCAAGCGCCATGATCTTCGCCCAGACCAGCGAGTCGGCCGGCTGCCAAGGCTCGGGTCGGTAGTCGCCACCGGCGAGGAGCTTCACGAGGGTGAGTTCCAGGCCGAATTGCTGGTCCTCATCGGCGAGCCAGGCGTTCACGCCCGCCGCATAGGCTTCGACGGTGGCGCGGGTGGCCGGCGAAAGAGCGGCAACGCTCTCGGCCGCGCGGCGATAGACTCCGAGCCCGCGCATCGTGCGGTCGCTTTCGATGAGGCCCTGTCCAACCAGCCGCGGCGGCACCAGCTCAGCTAGTCGTCCCTGGCCGAGGCGGCGCATCAGCTCCATCTGCCAGAAACGATCCTGTGCGTGCACGAACCCGAGGCCGAAGGCAGCGTCCTCCAGTGAGCCGGCGATGATGTGCGGCACCGCATTGGCGTCACGCACGATCTCGACCGGCGCCTTCAGTCCCTTGGCTTCGAGGCGACCGGAGTAGGCGGGCAGACTGCCCTGGACGTGCAGCCAGGTCCCGACCAGCAACATCGCGATGCCGATCGCGATCCCGCCCGTGACCTTCAGCAGGCCCAGCCCGATCGCGATCGCCAGACGCATGCTCAGCCGCCGATCCAGGCGAGAATGGCGGCGCGATCCGCGTCGAGATCGGGAGCACGGGGCCGCGTCGGCGGATCGGCGAAGGCCGAGAGCTTCAGCGGATTGCCCGCGAGCTTCAGCGTGCCGCCCGCGCCATCGGGCGCCTCGACCAGCATGTTGCGCGCGGCGACCTGCGGATGAGCGAGCGCCTGCTCGACATTGTTGATCGGCCCGCAGGGCACGCCGGCCTTGCCGATGATGGCGATCCACTCGGCCGTGCCGCGCGCGGCCAGCACCGCCTCGATCTCGCCCTGCAGCCGGACATGATGCTTGAGGCGCAACGCATTGGTCTTGTAGTCGGGGTTCGCCGCCCACTCGGAATGGCCGAGCGACTCGCACATCTTTACGAACAGCCCGTCATTGCCGGCGGCGATGATGATGAACCCGTCAGCCGTGCGAAACGCCTGGAAGGGTGTGATCGTGGGGTGGCGGGCGCCGAGCGGCCCGGGGATCTCGCCCTCCACCGTGTAGCGCATGATCGCGTTCTCCAGCAGCGCGAGCTGGCAGTCGAACATGGCGACATCGACCTTGGTCGCCTCGCCGGTCGTCAGGCGATGCACCAGCGCCGCGTTCACCGCGATGCAGGTGTAGAGCCCCGCGCCAAGATCGCCGACCGAGACGCCCACGCGCGCGGGCGGCACCTCGGGATAGCCGGTCACGCTCATGATGCCGCCCATGCCTTGGACCACCATGTCGTAGGCCGGGTCCTTCGAGTTGGGGCCTGTGTGGCCGAACCCCGAGGCGGCGGCATAGATCAGTCTTGGGTACTTGGGGTGAAGCTGCTCCCAGCCATAGCCAAGCTTCTCCATCGTGCCCGGCCGGAAGTTCTCCACGATGACGTCGGCGCGGGCCAAGAGCTTCTCGAACACGGCACGATCGGCCGGCGCCTTGAGATCGAGCGCGATCGACTCCTTGCCGCGATTGACCGACGCGAAATAGGTCGAGCGGCCCTGCACGAACGGGCCGTAGGCGCGCGCGTCGTCGCCGCCCTTGGGCGGTTCGACCTTGATCACTCTGGCGCCGAGCTCGGCCATCATCAGGGTGCAGTAGGGGCCCGCGAGAATGCGGGAGAGATCGACGACAGTAATGCCCTCGAGGGGGCCGCGGCGGGCGGGAATGCTCATGGCCGTTTCCTAACCGGGCGCATCCCGCGAATCCAGCCACACATTGAGCGCGGCCGCAGTGATGACCAGTCCGCCACCGGCCAGGGTGAGAGGGCCTGGCGTCTCGCCGTCGAGCAGCCAGACCCAGATCGGGCCCAGCACCAGCTCGAGCAGGCCGAGCAGCGCCGCCCGACCGGCGGGAATGTGCTTCAGCGCCGCGACATAGAGCAACAGCCCGATGCCGAGCTGGCCCGGGCTGAGTGCCAACAGCCAAGGAATCTCTTCCCAGCGGGGCGTCTGGAAGCTGGCGAAGGGAAGCGCGACCAGGCCGGAAAACAGGCACGCGAGCGCGATGCCGGGCACCATGCCGACATCGCGGCGGGCGCGCACGACAACGTAGTTGGCGCCCATGCAGAGCGAGACCACGAAGGCGAGGGCCATGCCGGCCAGCGCGCCGGCTTGCAGCGATCCACCGACGCTGAGCGCCAAACCCGCACAGGCCAAGGCCATGCAGGCGAGCGTATGGCGATGAAGCGGCTCGCCGAGAAACAGCCGCGCGCCCAACGCAGTGATGAAAGGGATGGCACCGAACACGATCAGCACGTTGGCGACCGGCGCGAGCCCTAGCGCCAGAATGAAGGCCACGAAAGAGCCGGCGAGCAGGGCACCACTCAGCACCAGAGCAAACCCGGCATGGCGCGCGTCGGCGATCACCTGATGGCGAGTCCACCATAGCAGCGGGAGCAGCGTCACCCCGAGAAACACCGATCGGGCGAGCGAGACGTCCCATGCCGGCAGATCGAGGCGGCGGACGATGAAACCGGCGGTGCTGAAGAACACCGCGGCCGTGACCGCGTACAGGACGCCGAGAGCCGGCGATCCCGGCGCGGGAGAGGACGTTGCCATCTGACTGCGTCCCGTGAATAAGGAATCGCCGTGTCGCCGTCCATCGCCTTGCCCGAGCCGCCACCGTTTCGCGCCCGCTTCCCCTGGTGGGGCGGCGACCTGCAGACGCTCGCCACCAGACTGGGCGGGGCGCCACCACCGGTGCTGCCCACCGCCGCGCGACTGGAGTTCGCGATGCCCGACGGGACGGGCGATCGCTTGCTTGCGCGCCTCGACCGACCGGAGACGCCGCGCCCGGGCGCGCCGCTGGTGATCCTGATTCATGGGCTCACCGGCTGCGAGACGAGCGCCTACCTGCTGAGCGCGGCGCGGTCGTTCCGCGATGCGGGCTACCGAGTGCTGCGTCTCAATCTGCGCGGCGCCGGGCCGTCACGCCCGACCTGCGGCGGCCAGTACTATGTGGGGCGCAGCCAGGACTTCCGCGCGGTGATGTCGCTCCTGGACCCGTCCCTCACGGCTGATGGCGTCGTGGCGATCGGCTACTCCCTGGGTGGCGCGATGCTGCTGAAGTATCTGGGCGAGGAGGGCGCCGCCGCCCCGCTGGTGGCGGCTGCGAGCGTCTGCGCGCCGATCGATCTATCGCTCACGTGCCAACACATGCTGCGCGGTCGCAACCGGCTCTACCACGCCTGGCTCCTGCGCCAGATGAAGCGCGATGCCACCGCGGAGGGCGCGCGTCTTGAGGTGGCGGAACGGGCCGCGATCCTGGGCTCGCAGACCATCTGGGACTACGACGAAGTTTTCATCGCGCCACGCCACGGATTCGCAGGCGCCGAGGACTACTACGAGCGCTGCAAGCCGCTCCGCTTCCTGGGCGGAATTCGCGTACCGACGCTGGTTCTCGCCGCGGGCGACGATCCCTGGATTCCCGCATCGATCTATCGCGGCGTCGATTGGGCCGGCCTGCCGGCGTTGTGTCCGATGCTGCCTGATGGTGGCGGCCATGTCGGATTCCACGCCGCCGACGATCTCCGGCCGTGGAGCGACCGGGTGCTGGTGCATTTCGTCGACAGTCTCTGACAAGCGTGCCGGTACTGCGACGCTTCAGGCGCTGAGGTCGATCGGTTCGGCGGGCGGGCCGTCACGCAGCAGCGTTTCCAGTCGGGCCGCCAGATCGTACGGTTCGAAGCGCTCAGGGCTCGCTGCGATCTCTGCCGTGCTCCACCAGCGGTGCCCGCGCGTCCAGCTCCGCTCCCGCTCGTCGAGGCCCGACGTGTCGATCCGGTCGTGATCGGTGCGCGCGAGCAGGAAACGCTCGCGATGCCGCACCAGCTTGCCACGCCAGTGCATCACGCGTGAACGGTGCCACACCCAGCGGGCGCCTGTGACGATCTGGGCCGTCTCCTCGCGTGCCTCGCGCAGGACCGCGGCCTCCCAATCCTCTCCGGGATCCACCATGCCGCCGATCATCAGCCAGACTGGATCGAAACTGGGTCGGGCGGGATCGTAAACGTCGGGATCGTGGACCTTGAACAGGAACAGCCGATCCGCGGGGTCGAGCAGGATCAGGCGCGCCGTCGGTCGCTCGATCATCGCTTGGCGGTCAGCAGACGCGCGGCGTCCACTGCGCCATAGGTGAGAATGCCATCGCACCCTGCGCGGCGGAACGAAAGCAGGGTCTCCAGCAGTACCTTGTTCCAGTCCAGCCAACCCCGGTCAGCCGCGCCGCGCAGCATCGCGTACTCACCGCTCACCTGGTAGGCGTAGGTCGGCACCCCGAAGCGGTCCTTCACCCGACGCACCACGTCGAGATAGGGCAGACCCGGCTTCACCATCACCATGTCGGCGCCTTCCTCGATGTCGAAGCCGACCTCGCGCAGCGCCTCGTCCGAGTTCGCGACGTCCATCTGATATGTCTTCTTGTCGCGCACGCTGTTTAACGTTTGCAGCGCACCCGAGCTGCCGATGGCGTCGCGAAAGGGATTGTAAAGGGCCGACGCGTACTTGGCGGCATAAGACATGATCTGCTGATGAACATGGCCCTTGTCGTCGAGCGCGCGGCGGATCGCGCCAATTCGACCATCCATCATGTCGGACGGCGCCTGGATGTCTGCGCCGGCCTCGGTCTGGACCACGGCCTGCTTTATCAGCGCGTCGAGCGTCTCGTCGTTCTGCACGTAGCCGTCGCGCACGATGCCGTCGTGGCCATCGCTGTTGAACGGATCGAGTGCCACGTCCGTCATGACGCCGAGGTCGGGCACGGCGTTCTTGACGGCGGACACGGCGCGGCAGACGAGATTTCCGGGATTGTAGGCCTCGCGGGCGTCCGGTGTTTTCGCCTTGGGGTCGGTCTCCGGGAAAATCGCCAGCGCCGGAATGCCGAGATCGCGGGCTTCTTTCGCCGCCTCCACCAGCAGATCGATCGACAGGCGGTCGACGCCGGGCATCGAGGCCACGGGCGTGCGCGTACCGCGGCCTTCCTGGACGAACACGGGCCAGATGAGATCGTCGACACTGAGCCGGGTCTCGGCGACCAGGCGACGCGACCAGCCGGTGCGCCGATTGCGACGCAGTCGGGTCGTCGGGAAACGGCCGAGCGTGGTGTGTCGCTGGGTCATGTCGCCTTATCGCGCGCCAACCGCCGACAGGCAATGCGGCGCGTTTGACAGGGGGGGACCCCCCGATATGATCCGCGCCCCATGGATTTTCGCCTGTCCGAGGATCAGGTCGCTTTTCGCGATACCGCACGGCAATTCGCGACTGCAGAGATGCTGCCGCATGCCGCACGATGGGACGCCGAAAAGCTGTTCCCGGTCGAGGCCCTGCGTGCCGCTGCCGCTCTGGGATTCGGTGGCATCTATGTGAAGGACGATGTGGGCGGCAGCGCGCTCTCTCGCCTCGATGCGGCGCTGATCATCGAGGAACTGGCAGCGGCCTGCCCCAGCACGGCGGCCTATCTCTCGATCCACAACATGGCCGCCTGGATGATCGACGGGTTCGGGGACGGCGAACAGCGTCGCCGCTTCTTGCCTGCGCTTTGCTCGATGCAGCACTTCGCGAGTTACTGTCTCACCGAACCGGGCGCGGGATCGGATGCGGCCGCGCTCGCCACCCGCGCCGAGTTGCACGGCGACCACTATGTGCTGAACGGCACCAAGGCGTTCATCTCCGGCGGCGGGCGCAGCGACATCTATGTGGTGATGGTGCGGACGGGAGGGCCGGGAGCGGGGGGCGTCTCGACGTTGGTGGTCGAGAACGGCACACCGGGACTCTCGTTCGGCAAGCAGGAGAACAAGCTTGGCTGGAACAGCCAGCCGACCGCCTCTGTGATCTTCGAGAATTGCCGCGTGCCCGTCGCCAATCGGCTGGGGCCCGAGGGGCATGGCTTCAAGATCGCGATGATGGGGCTCGACGGCGGGCGCATCAACATCGCCGCCTGCTCGCTGGGGGGTGCGCGGGCCTGTCTCGAAACCGCCTCGCGCTATGCGGTCGAGCGGAAGCAATTCGGCAAGCCGCTGGCAGACTTCCAGGCGACGCAGTTCAAGCTCGCGGACATGGCGACCGAATTGGACGCCGCGCGGCTGCTGGTGTGGCGGGCCGCTTGCCTGCTTGATGAGAAGTCGCCGGAGGCGACCCAGGCGGCCGCGATGGCCAAGCGCTTCGCGACCGACGCCGGCTTCGCGATCGTGAACGAGGCGCTGCAGCTCCACGGTGGCTACGGCTATCTGAAGGACTTCCCGATCGAGCGCTATCTGCGCGATCTGCGGGTACACCAGATCCTTGAGGGCACCAACGAGATCATGCGGGTCATCATTTCGCGCAGACTGCTGGTCGGGTGAGGGCGTGCGCCGAAGCGAGACGATTTGAAGGAAGCGAGGCACGATGTCGGAGGCTGAAATCCTGTTCGAAGTGAAGGACGGGCTTGGGTTGATTACGCTCAATCGGCCCAAGGTCCTGAACTCGATCTCGCACGGCATGATCCTCGAGATGGAGCGCATGATCCCGGGATGGGAGCGCGACCCGGCGGTCAAGGCGGTGGTGGTGCGCGGCGCGGGCGATCGGGCGTTCTGCGCCGGCGGCGACGTGGCGGGGCTCTACCGCGAGATGCGCGACAATCCGGCGGGCACGCTGCGGCGCGACTTCTTTCGCGACGAGTACATCATCAACCGCCGCATCTACCGCTACGCCAAGCCGTGGATCTCGCTGATCGACGGCATCGACATGGGCGGCGGCGTCGGCCTGTCCGTCCACGGGTCACACTCCGTGGCGACGGAGAAGTTCCTGTTCGCCATGCCTGAGACCACGATCGGACTGTTCCCCGATGTCGGCGGTGGTTACTTTCTCACGCGCCTGCCCGGTGCGCTGGGGACGTTTCTGGCGCTTACCAGCCATCGCCTGAAGGCCGCGGACGCGCTGTGGGCCGGGATCGTGCAAGCCTACGTGCCGAGCGCGCGCCTCGACGAACTGCAGGAGGCGCTGGCCGCCAGCGACCTCGGCGGCGCCGACGCCAATCGCACGGTTGACGCCGTGATCGCGCGCTTCGCCGAAGACGCGGGTGCCCCCGGACTTCCCGCCCAGATGGCGACGATCGATCGCTGCTTCTCGGCCGGCGGCCTGCCGGAGATCGTGGCCAATCTGGAAAGCGATGGCGGCGAATGGGCAGGCAAGCAGCTCGCCGCGCTGCGCAAACTCTCGCCGCTGTCGATGGCGATCACCCTGGAACAGCTCAAGCGCTGCGCCAATCGGTCGTTCGAAGACACGATGACCATCGAGTACCGCATGTCCCAGGCCTGCATGAAGGCGGGGCACGACTTCTTCGAGGGCGTGCGGGCCGTCTTGATCGACAAGGACCAGAAGCCGCGCTTCAATCCGCCCACCGTCGCGGGCGTGACCGATGCCATGGTGGCGGCACATTTCGAACCGGTGGCGAACGACCTCACGTTCGACTGACCGGGGTACTTCAGGGAGGCAAGGAACATGGCGCGCATCGCCTTCATCGGGCTCGGCAACATGGGCGGGCCAATGGCCGCCAATCTGGTCAAGGCCCAGCACCAGGTCTCGGGGTTCGACCTCGCGGCCGCTTCACTTCAGGCTGCGGTGGCCAAGGGCGCGCGGGCGGCGGCGAGTGTCGCCGACGCGGTGAAGGACGCCGAGGTGGTGGTCACCATGCTGCCGGCGGGAAAGCACGTGCGCGCGGTCTACGAGACTGAGGTGCTGCCGCACGTTGCCCGGGGTGCACTCCTGATCGACTGCTCGACGATCGACGTCGAGAGCGCCCGCCATGTCGCGGCGGCGGCCGCCAAGGCGGGCCTGGAGATGATCGACGCGCCGGTATCGGGCGGCGTCGGTGGCGCGACGGCGGGCACCCTCACCTTCATGGTGGGAGGAGGCGACGCGGCCTTCGCGCGGGCCAAGCCGGTGTTGCAGCAGATGGGCAAGAACATCGTGCATGCCGGCGGCAGCGGCAATGGGCAGGCCGCCAAGATCTGCAACAACATGATCCTCGGTGTGTCGATGGTGGCGGTGGCCGAAGGATTCATGCTCGCCAAGCGGCTTGGCCTCGATGCACAGAAGCTGTTCGATGTGGCGTCGACCGCATCTGGCCAGTGCTGGGCGCTCACCAGCTACTGCCCGGTGCCGGGACCCGTGCCGACATCGCCCGCCAACCGCGACTATCAGGCGGGGTTCACGGCGGCGATGATGCTGAAGGACCTCATGCTGGCCCAGCAGGCCGCGCAAGCCGCGGGGGCCACGACGCCCCTCGGGGCAAACGCCGCGCAGCTCTACAGCCTGTTCGTGAACGGCGGCAGCAGCGAGAAAGACTTCTCCGGAATCATTCGGATGTTGGACGGCAAGTAGGAGCTTTGGGTGGCGATCAAGCTTTACGACTTGCGATTGAAGGGTGATCGGCGACCGAGCCCGTTCTGCTGGCGCGCGAAGTTCGCGCTGGCCCACACGGGGCTTGCCTGGACCGAGGTGCCGATCGGCTTCACCGACAAGGCGGCACTCGCATTCGCGCAATCGACGCTGGTGCCGGTGATCGATGATGGCGGCACGCCGGTGAAGGATAGCTGGCAGATCGCGCTGCATCTTGAAGCGACCCGGCCGGAGCGACCTCTATTCAAGAGCACCCAGGCCCGCGCTTTCGCCGAGTTCGCGTCGGGTTGGACGGACCAGACGGTTCATCCCGGGCTGTTTCCGCTGCTGGTCGCCGATCTGTACGACAAGGTCGAGGACAAGGATCGGGCCTACTTCCTGGAAACCCGCGGCAAGCGCTTTCCCGGCCGGACGTTCGATGAGGTGCAGCGCACCGCGCGCGAGAGTGCGATCCCCGCGTTTCGAGCGTCGCTTCACCCCGCGCGCCGCGCGTTGGGCACCGGGGTCTACCTCTGCGGCGAGCATCCCGGCTGGGCGGACTATGCGCTGGCCAGCGCGTTGCTCTGGTGCCGCGCTGTCTCGTCGTTCAAGCCGCTGGCCGAGGACGACGCGCTGGTGCCGTGGTTCGAGCGCATGCTCGACCTCTACGACAGCATGGGCCGCCGCGCACCAGCGACCTCCTGAGTGTCCGCTTTGGCCGCGGCCTCCGGCTCAGGCATTTGTTTCCCGGCGGAACCCAGTTGGCTAAGGTGCGCGAGCGCTAGAACGGCATCAGATGGGGAGGGACCGCGTGGCGGAGCCACAGACCGGAAAGTTCGATCCGGCGGAGCATCGCTTCGGCCCGACGCATTGGCTTGAGGACTTTCAGGTCGGCCAGCGCTTCTACATCAATTCCCGGACCCAGACGGAGGCCCTGTTCGCGGCCTTCCAGTCGGCCAGCGGGGACAATCATCCGATCCACTACGACCGGGAGTATTGCCGGGCGCGCGGGCACCGCGACCTGCTCGCGCATGGGCTGCAGGTGGCGATCCAGGGCGCGGCGGGCGCCGGCATTTTTCCGCACGTCCTGGGCGACTCGCTGATCGGGTTTCTGGAGCAGTCCTCGAAGTTCCTGAAGCCGGTCTATTGCGGCGATACGCTGTACCCCCTTCTCGAAGTGTCACAGATCGCGCCGGGCCGCACGACGGGCGTGGTGACCCTGCGGCTCAGCATCCACAATCAGTCTGGCGACCTCGTTTGCGAGGGCGAACACAAGTACCTGATCCGGCGCAAGCCGACCTGACGAACCTGACAACGGAGAACGACATGCTGGGGATCATCGCCAAGCTCACCATCAAGCCGGGCACCAATGCCGATTTCGAGTCGACGATGCGCGCCCTGCAGGCGGCGGTGCGGGCCAACGAGCCGGGAAACAAGCTCTATGCCCTGCACAAGACGGCGGAGCCGACCGTCTATGTGATGCTGGAGCGGTACGACGATGAGGCCGCGCTGGCGGCCCACCGGGCAGCGCCGCACTTCAAGGAACTCGGCCGGAAGCTCGGCGACTGTCTTGCCGGCCGGCCCGACGTCCAGGTGATGACCGAGATCTGACCGTGACGCCGCCCGACGGTCTCAGCCATCGCCATACCGCGCCCGGTACTGCGCCGGGCACGCTGGCGGGGCGCGCGCCGGTCGGTGAGGAGGCGCTTGACTTCACGCTGGTGGAGTACAGCCAGGAAGACTGCGAGGTCCTGCACGAGGTGACGGTCGACGAATGCCGCTTCCATCTCGGGACGCCCGGCAAGACCTGGATCGACGTCGGAGGCCGCGCCAGTTCGGAGATGCTGCGCGATCTGGGGATGGCGTTCAACCTGCACCCGCTCGCGCTCGAGGACGTGTTCCATGCCAACCAGCGCAGCAAGCTCGACATCTACGATGGGCAGGGCTTCATCGTCCTCAGCGATCCGGTGTACGAGAACGGGATCCTGAAGTCGCGCCAGGTCAGCATCTTCTTCGGCGACAACTATGTGATCTCGTTCCACGATCACAAGGGCGACATCTTCAAGCCGGTGCGTGAACGCGTGCAGACGGCCGGTTCGCGCCTCCGGACTTTCGGCATCGACTATCTCGTGTACGCGCTGATCGATTTGGTGATCGATCGAAAGTTTCCGCTACTCGAGCGAGTGAGCGCTCACCTTGAGGAACTTGAGGACGAGACACTGGAGAAGCCCACCACCGGAACGCTGGAGCGAATCCATCTGGCCCGCCGAGCGATGGTCGCGTTCCACCGTATCGAATGGGCGGAGCGCGAAACGGTGCTGGCGGTGATGCGGCCCGATACGCCCTTCATCATGCCGGAGACGCGAACCTACCTGCGCGACTGTTTCGACCATGCCGTGGCGGTTCTCGAACTGGTCGAGAGCTACCGCGACATGACCAATGGCCTGATGGAGGTGCATTTGATGCAGTCCTCCAACCGCATGGCCGAGGTGATGAAGACGCTGGCCATCATCACCGTGTTCTTCATGCCGCTGTCATTCCTGGCCGGCATCTACGGAATGAATTTCTCCCGCGAGGCCGGCAACATGCCGGAGCTGGGGTGGACGCACGGGTATCTCTGGTTCTGGTTCGTGGCCGCCTGCATCGTGGGCGGGCTCTATCTCTGGATGAAGCGCAAGCGCTGGTTCTGACGGGGGGCGACTTGGCGGACGTTTATCGCATCTACGGCTCCGAGCTCTCGCCCTATTCGGTGAAGGTCCGCTCGTGGTTCCGCTTCAAGGGTCTGCCGCATGAGTGGATCCTGCGAACAACCGCCACCCAGGCCGAGTTCCAGAAGTACGCCAAACTGCCGCTGGTGCCGCTGGTTGTGACCCCGGCTAGCGAGGGCCTACAGGACTCAACGCCGATCATGGAGAAGCTGGACGCGGCGCGGCCCGAACCGACGCTTCTGCCGGAAGATCCGACTCTCACCTTCCTCTCGGCCCTGTTGGAGGAATATGGCGATGAGTGGGGCAACAAGTGGATGTTCCATTTCCGCTGGTCGCGCGCGCCCGATGTCTGGGCGACCGCCGAGCGGATTGCGCGTCAGATCGCCGAACCCCAGGGACCGCTCGCCGTCGCAACGGCGCGAGCCGCGATCGCGGAACGCATGACCGGTCGCCTCGGCTTCGTGGGATCGAGTGCCGCGACAGCGCCACTGATCGAAGAGTCCTTCGCGCGGGCGACGGCACTTCTCGAGACGCATCTCGCGACGCGACCCTACCTTCTGGGCGCTCGGCCGGCGATGGCGGACTTCGGACTCTGGGGCCAGTTCTACGAGTTGGCGACGGACCCGACGCCCGGTGCCCGCCTGCGCAAGGAGGCGCCAAATGTATCGGCCTGGATCGCGCGCATGGTGGCGCCGGCGGTGGAGGGACCATTCGAGAGCTGGACGGCGTTGCGCGCGGGACTGATGCCGCTCCTGCGGGACGAAGTCGCAGCGTGGTTTCTGCCCTGGAGCGAAGCCAACGCGCGGGCGATCGCCGGCGATGCCAGAAGCTTCGAGGTCGAGCTTGCGGGCCGGCGGTGGGTGCAGGAACCGCAGAAGTATCACGCCCGCTCACTTGCCGAACTGAAGCGCAAGCACGCCGCCGCGAAGGACGCGCCCGGGCTGGCCGCGATCCTGCACGAGGCCGGGATCCGCCTCTAGCGCGCGGATCGACGTGCCGATCAGAACGAGGCCAGACACCGCGAGGAAGGCGAGGACGATCCGCCTGAAGCCGCTGTCACTCAGCCGCGCGTAGACGGCGAGCCCCGCGCGAGTGCCCAGCATCGAAATCGGCAACGCTATCGCGGCCCAAAACAGGAAGGAGAGGTCGAGAAGGCCGCCGACCGCCGCGGCCACCAGCACAAAGGCGAGGATCGCCATGTTGTAGGGCTGTGTGATGCCGCGCTGTTCATCCTTGCCCCAGCCGCGCAGTTGGGCCCACACGATGGGCAACGGACCGCTGATGCTCGCGAGGCCGCCCAGGAAGCCTCCACCGAAGCCGATCGCGGCGTCGGCGATGCGGCCACCACCGCGTACGACCGGAGGGGTGCGCACCATCGCCGTCCAGCCGACATAGACGAGCAGCAACGCGCCGACAGTGAGCTTGAGCGGTTGCGCCGAAATGCGGTCGAGCAGCGCGACGCCCAGGGGTACGCCGATCAGTCCGGCGATCAGGAACGGGCGCAGACGCGGCCAATCCATGCTGGCAGCCATTCGCGGCAACGCCTGGGCGTGACCGCCTACGGCGCAGAGCGCCACCAAGGGCGCCGCGACCTGCGGCGGCACGGCATGGAGCCAGAAGCCGAGCGCCGAAAGCGCATAGCCGGTGCCCGTCAGGCCGTTCATGAAGCCGGCAACGGCCGCGCCGGCCACCACCAGCGCGATCGAGCCCGCGTCGGGCATCCCTACTGGCCGGAGCTGAAGGCCTGGATGCCGGTCATGGCGCGGCCCAGGATCAGCGCGTGCACATCGTGCGTGCCCTCGTAGGTGTTCACCGCCTCGAGATTCATGACATGGCGGATCACATGGTACTCGTCGCTGACACCGTTGCCGCCATGCATGTCGCGGGCGATGCGCGCGATATCGAGCGCCTTGCCGCAGTTGTTGCGCTTGATCAGCGAGATCATCTCGGGCTGGGCGCGACCGTCATCTTTCAGCCGGCCGACTCGGAGGCAGGCCTGGAGTCCGAGCGCGATCTCGGTCTGCATGTCGGCGAGCTTCTTCTGGATCAGCTGGTTCGCCGCCAGCGGCCGGCCGAATTGCTTGCGGTCCAGCGTGTAATCGCGTGCGCGCATCCAGCAGAACTCGGCGGCGCCCATCGCGCCCCAGGCGATGCCGTAGCGCGCGTTGTTGAGGCAGCCGAACGGGCCGCCCAGTCCGGAAACGTTCGGCAGCATGTTTTCCGCCGGGACGAACACATCGTCCATCATGATCGCGCCGGTGACCGAGGCGCGCAGGCTGAACTTGCCTTCGATCTTGGGCGTCGTCAGGCCCTTCATGCCGCGCTCCAGCACAAAGCCCCGGATCGCGCCGCCATCCAGCTTCGCCCACACGACAGCGACGTCGGCGATCGGCGAATTGGTGATCCACATCTTGGAACCCGAAACCTTAAATCCGCCGGGGACCGTCACGGCTCGGGTCTTCATGCCACCGGGATCGGATCCGTGATCGGGCTCGGTGAGGCCGAAGCAGCCGACCCACTCGCCGCTCGCGAGCCTGGGCAGATACTTCTGGCGCTGCTCCTCGGTGCCGTAGGCGTAGATCGGATGCATCACCAACGAGGACTGAACGCTCATCGCCGACCGGTAGCCGGAATCCACGCGCTCGACCTCGCGTGCCACCAGACCGTAGGTCGTGTAGTTGGCGCCGGCGCAGCCGTACTTCTCCGGCAACGTCGAGCCCAGGAGACCCAGCGCGCCCATCTCGTTCATGATCTCGCGATGGAACTTCTCGTGGCGATTGGCCTCGAGCACGCGGCTCATGAGCTTGTCCTGGCAATAGTCGCGTGCCGCGTCACGAACCGCGCGCTCCTCCTCGGTGAGCTGATCGTCGATCAGGAACGGGTCCTCCCAGCTGAACGGCATGGCGTCAGTACGCGTGCCCTTGGCAAGGTTGCGAAGCGGGGTGGCGGCGTTGGACATGGTTCCTCCGGCGAGACTGCCGCGTCTTAACAGGCACGCTCGGCACCTGCAAAGCGGACTGGCGTCTACTGGGCATGCGCGCGACACTCGCGGCAGCGTTCACGGCCCTGCAGGGAAGAGACGATGCAGGGCCCGGTGCTTCGCACACGGACCGGCGACCACCAGTACCCCAAGGCGTGAGGCGCAATGAAGATCGTCGACGCACAAGTTCATATCTGGGCCGCCGATACGCCGGCGCGACCCTGGCCGGGGCGGGGCGCGCCCGCCCACCGCGAGCCGCTGGGCAAGGACGAGCTGTTGGGCGCGATGGACCAGGCCGGCGTCGCCCGCGCGATACTCGTGCCGCCATCCTGGGAAGGGGATCGCAATGATCTCTCGATCGCGGCGGCGCGTGCCCACCCGGATCGATTCGCTGTCATGGGGCGATTCAACCCCGACCAGCCGGACGCGAGGGAAGTCTTGGCGGGCTGGAGGCGCCAGCCGGGAATGCTCGGCATGCGCTTCACATTCCATACGCCGATCCTGCGGCAGCCGTTGCTGGACGGTGCCTTCGACTGGGTGTGGAGCGCCTGCGAGCGCGAGGGCATTCCGATCATGGCGTTGTTCCATCACGAGTATCTGCGTTTGCTCGACGGTATCGCGGAGCGCCATCTCGGACTGCGGCTGGTGCTGGACCACCTCGGCCTCAAGAGCGGCCACGATGTCGATGAAGCGCTGAACTTTGCCACCCTCGACCAGGTACTGGTGCTGGCACGCCGTCCCAACATCGCGGTGAAGACGAGCGCGCTGCCCTGTTACACCCGAGACCGCTACCCGTTTCGGGCGCTGCACGAGCCTCTGCGTCGCGTTGTCGATGCCTTTGGGCCGGCGCGCAGCTTCTGGGGCAGCGACTATTCTCGTCTGCCGTGCTCGTATCGGGAATCGATCGACTTCTTCGGCGCCGCGCTGCCCGGTCTGTCTGATGCTGATCGGGCGTCGATCATGGGCCGCGGGATCAGTGGCTGGCTGGGCTGGACGGACTGACCGTCAGACGCCGCGTGTGACGGTGGCGGTGCCGCCGCCCCAGAGGGGCAGATACGTCATCTTGATGCCGGCGCCGCCGGTCACGATCGGATGGATGGCTTCCGGTGCGCGCGCGATCCGGCCGACCGCCTCGAAGAGGTAGCGCTGCACCGCCGCGAGATCCCAACCTCGCGCCGCGACTTTGTGGGCGAGTTCGGGCGGAAGCAGCAGCACCTGCTCGCCCGCTTCGTTGCGTCGACGGCCACCGCCGCTATCGAGGGCGAGCGACATGGCACGCGCCACCGGCGTCAGGATGGCCTCGGGCGTATCGCCTTCGCCGTCGGCCGGGAGGAGTTCCTGAGTCCCCGAAATGCCCAGCACCGTGACGGAGTCGCGCGGCAGGTTTCGACGCACCGGTAGAGGAGGGAAAGGGCTGTCGGACTGCTCAGCGAAGCAGAGCGAGAACTTGGCAGGCTGGCCCATCGTTGCCATGTCGCCCACGCCGGGCCGGGCGCCGCCGATATTGCGCAGAACCAGCTGCAATGCCCGCCCGATCCCGGCATTCGCACCCTCGTTGGGTCCCAGGCAGTTGGTGCCGGCAGAGACACCTAGATGGGCGGCGATGGGTCCGTGGATGCAGAGCGCCACCGCAGCGGTGCCCGTGGTCGTGGCGATGCCCAGCAGATTGAAAGAGGGGTCGAGCATCGCCTCGGCGGCCGCCATCACGACAGGCAAGGCGCCCGTCGGTGCGCCGGCGATTACGCACTGGTAGGCGACGGCGTCGGGCGCGAGTTCTCCGAACAGCGGCGGCAGGGCGCCACGTGAGGCGGTCGGATCGGCGATGCCCGCCTGCATCACCCGCAAGCGACGTTCCGTGGGCGGGACGAGCGGCAGCCCATCGCCCAGCTCGGCCTCGCGCAACAATGCCTGGGCCCTGTCGAACGACGCATCCTCGCCGACGACCGGCCAGCCGCCCCAGCCGGTCATGGAGCGATACGCACCGCCGACGCCTTGGTGCCGCCGAACGAGGCGATGAAGGCCGAATGCTTGCCGGCGCCGCCCGCGACCGCGATGTGGATGTCGGCAGGCGAGGGGGTCAGCGGGTACCAGTCGCCCTCGCGCGGCCGATTGAAGCCGGCGTAGCTCTCCTGGTTCTCCTTCGAGACCTTGGAGACGTGGACGCGCGAGCGCCGCCAGATCTCCTCCTGCATGGTTTCGATCGTGAAGCCGTCGCGGTGCAGGGTTTGGGCATGCTCGGGTCCAAGAACGACGAATAGAGGACCTCGGCCATAGATGGTGTTGGCGCCGGGCTGGCCCACGGTGTTCGAGATGGTCGTCAGAAGCCCCTCGCCCGAGGTACTGCCATGGTCGTTGATGTTATGCGGCGGCTCAGCCGACATCGCCGTCACCACGCTATCGGAGGCCGCGAAGCCGCGCCGCACATGGTAGGGCTCCCAGGGGCTCTCTTCCTCGTTTTCGCCGAAGCAGTAGCTGTACTTGGCGGGAGATCCCTGGGTCGCGCGATCCATCTCGCCGGGTTTGGCACCGCCGACATTGAGCAGGATCAGGGCCAGTGCGCGACCGATCGCGGCGTTGGCACGCCAGCCCTGGCCAAAGCAATTGGACCCGCAATTGATGCCGAGGTTCTTCCGGGCGGGTCCGTTCACCATGAGCATCGGTGCACACGGGTGCGTCGTGGCGAGCGTGCCATGCAGGTTGTAGTCGGGGTCCAGTACTGCGCGCAGCGCCGCCGTCACCGCGGGAAAGTACTCCGGCCGGCAGCCCGCCATCACGGCGTTGGCGGCGAGTCCGTGCAGTGTGGGCAATACCTGGCGTGGCGAGATCGGCGCGAAGGGCCGGTTGTCACCGCGCACCGTCTCGACCATCCGCAGCACCGCCTGTTCAGTCGGGAGATAGAGCGGCAGACCGTCGCTCCATCCTTGCTCGGCGGCGAAATCGTTGAAGGCGACGACATCCATGTCGCCGACATCGATCAACTCCTGCTCCGCGAGATTCGTCATGCCGAAACCGCCTCGCTCAGGCCCTTGTAGGCGGCCTCAATGCGTTCGCCGAGTTCCGCCGCGTTCAGGCCGCCCAGCGGATGCTTCACCACGATCAGGCGCGGCTGGATCTTGCGGGCCTTGGCTTGCGCCAGCACCAGGGGCTTGAAGGTTTCGGTGGCGATCACGTAGGCCGTGACGCCGCGCTTCTCGAGTTCGACGCTGTCGTGGAAACTCCACGATGAACAGCTCCCTCAATCCGCTATGGCGAGCAAGGCTCCCCGATAGTTGGCCGCCACCTTCTCGATAAGGTCGGACGGCGCCGGCTGACTGGCGCTGTTCTTGGCGACATAGTCGATGTTGGTGACGGTCCGCAGGCCGGACAGTTTCGCCTTCAGCCCATCGAGCAGCTCGCGCGCGTTCGGCTTGGAATTCGAGAAAAGCGCAATGGCATCGCTCTTCCAGTCGACGGGCTTGAGATCGATCTTCTCACCGCCGGCCGCCGCGAGCGCGAAGCCGGGATTGTAGATGCGCATGATGCAACCTCCTTACTGAACTTGGCGCTTCAGCGCCGCGATCACGGCCCTTGCGGCACGTCGCCCGTCCTCGAGTGCGGCCTTGGCGTGCCGCGAACTGCCGGCGCGCACATCGCCCGCGCCGAACAACGAGGGGAGGGCGGTGCGGCCGTTCCCATCCACCACGATATGCCCGCTGCCATCGCGCGCAAGCGATTCTGGCGCGAAGTCGAGGGAAGGGCGTTCGTCCCGGTAGACGAACGCTGCTCGAGCGGGAACGCGGACCCGGTTGCCGGCCCGCTCGAGGACCAGAGCTTCCAGCCCGTCGGTGCCTTCCAAGGAGATGACCGGTTGGTCGACTGACACGCGTGTCACGATCGCGCCCAGCGCCTGGAGCTCGGCCGCCTCATGGTCAGCCCAGCCCCCCGAACCGACAACGGCCACGGGCTGACCGGCATAGAGGGGACCGTCGCAGATCGCGCAATGAGAGAGGCCACGCCCCTCCCAATCCGCCTCGTCGGCGAGACCCAGACGGCCCTTCAGGAGGCCGGTCGCGACGATGACGACGTGCGCACTCCAGCTCTCGCCCGAGTCGGTGCGCGCTGTCCAGGCCGCGCCCTGTTCCAGCGTGGCGATCTCGCCAAACGCGAGCTCGACGCCCGCCGCCGTCGCCTGATCAGTCAGGCGTGCCACCAGATCCGGACCCGCAATATCCTCGCCAAACTCGTGAATCGCGCCGAGGTTGATGAGCGCTCCGCCCGGGCCCAGCCGGTCGACGCAGACGCACGCCAGCCCCGCGCTCGCGACTTCGATGGCGGCGGCGAGGCCCGCTGGACCGGCACCGATCACCAGCACGTCCTTGATCTCGCGTTCGACCATCCGGACTCCCTCAATGCGACCCTTACACCGCTTGCCAGTCGCGTCGGAACCGTCGTAGTCCGCAGAGCGGGAGACAGGGGGCAGGATGGCGTACTTCACGCAGCAGCTGGTGAACGGCCTTGCGCTGGGCGCCATCTATGGGCTGATCGCCATCGGCTACACCATGGTCTACGGCATCGTCGGGATGATCAACTTCGCGCATGGCGAAGTGTTCATGGTCGGCTCGTTCATCGCGCTCATCGGTTTCATGATCTGCGCCATGGCGGGCATTTCCTCGGCACCGGTCGCGATCCTGCTGGTGCTGCTGATCGCCATGAGTTTCAGCGCCGTCTACGGCTGGGCGATCGAACGAACGGCGTATCGACCGTTGCGTGGATCATTCCGGCTGGCGCCGCTGATCTCGGCCATTGGCGTTTCGATCGTGCTGCAGAACTATGTCCAGCTGGTGCAGGGAGCGCGGCCCAAGCCCCATGTGTCGCTGGTCAGCGGCGGCTTCACGCTGTTCACCTCCGACGGCTTCGACGTCCGGGTGACCTGGATCCAGATCATGATCGTCATGGTGACGGTGGCGCTCATGGCTGGCTTTACGCTCGTCATCTCGCGCACCGCGCTCGGCCGCCAGCAACGCGCCTGCGAGCAGGACATGAAGATGGCGGCGTTGCTGGGTGTCGATGTCAACCGCACGATCTCGCTCACCTTCGTGATCGGTGCGGCGCTGGCCGCCGTCGCCGGCATGCTGTTCATGATGTACTACGGCGTCATCGACTTCTTCATTGGCTTCCTTGCGGGCATCAAGGCGTTCACCGCCGCGGTGCTGGGCGGGATCGGTTCATTGCCTGGTGCGATGCTCGGCGGATTGCTGATCGGGCTGATCGAGGTCTTCTGGGCCGGCTACTTCTCCAGCGAGTACAAGGACGTCGCGGCCTTCTCGATCATGATCCTCGTGCTGATCTTCCGGCCGACCGGGCTGCTCGGCAAACCCGAGATCGAGAAGGTTTGAGCGCGTGGGAGCGCGTCTGCCCGCCATATTGAAGGATGCCGGCCTCACCGCCTTCGTGGCGGCCGCGCTGGGCATCTTCATTGTCGGATTTCGCACGATCGATATCGGTTCAACGCGCGGCCTCTCGTTCGACTACGAATTCGTCGATCTCGCCATCGCCGTTGCGACGGTCTTTCTCGGCCGACTTGGCCTTCAGCTCGCGGCGGCGGGACAGCGCCTGCCGGCGATCGCGCTCGGGGTGATCCTGTTCGTCGTCGGCGTGTCGCCACTTAAGATGCCGTCCACTTTCCTGCACTGGTTCGTGGCTCTGGGCGGCGTCGCGCTGATCCTGCGCGGGATGTGGCCGTGGGCGCAGGCGGCGATCGGTTCGGCAGGCGCGAGCCCGCGTGGCGTGGCGCTGAAGCAAGCCGGCACGAAGTGGTTTGGCTGGGCGCTGCTCGGGGGCGCGGTGCTGATGCCGTTCTCGCCGATGGCGGACCAGAAGACGATGGACCTCGGCGTGCTGATCCTCACCTATGTGATGCTGGGGTGGGGGCTCAACATTGTGGTCGGGCTCGCGGGTCTGCTCGACCTGGGCTACGTCGCCTTCTACGCCGTCGGCGCCTATGCCTACGCGTTGCTGTCAACGCAGCACGGGATGGGTTTCTGGGCCGTCTTGCCGGTCGCCGGCATGATCGCGGCGTTGTTCGGCGTGCTGCTGGGCTTTCCGGTGCTGCGACTGCGCGGCGACTATCTCGCCATCGTCACCATGGGATTCGGCGAGATCATTCGCCTGGTGCTGCTGAACTGGGTCGATCTTACCAACGGTCCCGCGGGCATCGGGTCAATTCCAGGACCGACGTTTTTTGGCGCCACCTTTACCGAGCGGGCGCCGGCCGGCGGTCAGACTTTCTCGGAGATGATGGGGATCCCCTTCAGCTCCAACCATCGCCTGATCTTTCTCTACTACCTGATCCTGGCGCTCGCCCTGGTGACCCACCTCTTCACGCAACGCATGCGACGACTGCCGGTGGGGCGCGCATGGGAGGCGTTGCGCGAGGACGAGACCGCCTGTCAGGCGCTCGGGATCAATCCGACCAACACCAAGCTCACCGCCTTCGCGGTCGGCGCGATGTTCGCGGGCTTCGCCGGCTGCTTCTTCGCGGCCAAGCAACGCTTCATCAGCCCCGAGAGCTTCGTCTTCATCGAATCGGCGATCATCCTCGCCATCGTGGTGCTGGGCGGGATGGGCAGCCAGATCGGTGTGGTGCTGGCCTCCATCCTGCTCATCGGGATGCCCGAATGGTTCCGCGATCTCGGCAACTACCGGATGCTCGCGTTCGGACTGGCCATGGTGCTGATCATGGTTTACCGGCCGCGCGGCCTGGTGGCGCATCGCGAGCCCTCTGTGCGGCTGCATCCGGCAGATCCGGGGGGCGGCCGATGAGCCACCCGCTGATCGAGGTTGAGCACCTCACAATGCGCTTCGGCGGTCTCTTGGCTGTCGACGACGTGTCGTTCGCGGCCTGGCCCGGGCAGATCACCGCCGTTATCGGACCCAACGGCGCGGGGAAGACGACGCTCTACAATTGCATCACTGGCTTCTACAAGCCCACCGTGGGTCGGTTGACGCTGCGTGAGGGCGACCGCACTTGGCTGCTGGAGCGCATGCTGGGGTTCGAGATCGGCCAGAAAGCGCGAGTGGCGCGGACCTTCCAGAACATCCGCCTGTTCGGTGGCATGACGGTGCTCGAGAACCTTCTGGTCGCGCAGCACAACAAGCTGATGCGGGCATCGGGCTGGAGCCTGCTCGGTCTTGCGGGTGTGCGCGGCTTCCGCGAGGCCGAGGCGGCGGCGATCGAACTGGCGCGCGGATGGCTCGAACGCATCGGTCTCGTGGCAGACGCCGACCGGCCGGCGGGAGAGCTGCCCTATGGGGCGCAGCGGCGACTCGAGATCGCCCGCGCGATGTGCACGGAACCGCGACTGCTGTGCCTCGACGAACCGGCTGCAGGCCTCAATCCGCGCGAATCGGCGGAGCTCAACCAACTGCTGACCTCGATTCGCGACCGCGACGGTGTAGGCGTGTTGCTGATTGAACACGACATGAGCGTGGTCATGAGCATTTCTGACCGCGTTGTGGTGCTCGATTACGGGCGCAAGATCGCTGACGGTGATCCGGCCCAGGTCCGACGCGATCCGGCCGTCATCCGGGCCTACCTCGGGGCGGAGGAGGGCGTCGATGCTTGAAGTGCAGGGCGTCGAGACCTTCTATGGCTCGATCCAAGCGCTGCATGGCGTCGACCTCGCCGTCGGGCGCGGCGAGATCGTGACGCTGATTGGGGCCAACGGCGCGGGCAAGTCGACGCTCCTGATGACGATCTGCGGCAACCCGCGCGCCACAAGCGGCTCGATCCGCCTCGATGGCGAGGAGATCGCGGGCCTGGAGACCCACGAGATCGTGCGGCGTGGCGTGGCCCAGGTGCCCGAGGGGCGGCGCATCTTTCCGCGCATGAGCTTGTTCGAGAACCTGCAGATGGGCGCCACGCTGGGTGACCCGGCGCACTTTTCGACCGATCTGGAGCGCGTTTACGCCATGTTCCCGAGGCTCGCCGAGCGACGCGAGCAGCGGGGCGGGACCTTGTCGGGTGGCGAACAGCAAATGCTGGCGATCGGACGCGCCTTGATGAGCCGGCCTCGGCTTCTGCTTCTCGACGAACCATCGCTCGGTCTCGCGCCGCTGATCGTGAAGCAGATTTTCGAGGCGGTCGGTCGCATCGCCCGCGAAGAGAAGGTGACGGTGTTCCTTGTCGAGCAGAATGCCTTCCATGCGCTGCGGCTCGCCGACCGTGGCTACGTGCTGGTCAATGGCCGCGTCCGGCTCAGCGGCACCGGCAAGGAACTGCTCGCCAACGCCGAGGTCCGCTCGGCCTATCTAGAGGGCGGCCACGGATGAGCCCGCTCGACACTCTGAGCTTCGACCTGTTCGGCAACACCGCGTTCGTCGTGGCGCTCCTGAACCTCGCGCTTTTCGGACCGGCGGCGTGGGCGACGGGCGTGGGGGTGGCCGGGACATGGCGGCACTGGGCACAAGTCGTGGCCTATGGTGCGCTGTTGTCGGGAGCGCTGCGGTTTCTCGACTTTGCGTTGGCCGGCGGCGATCTGTGGTCCGTCGGCGGGCTCCTGCTGGGGTGGGCGATCCAGGGAGCGATCGGGCTGGTGGCCTGGCGGGCAACCCGGGCGCGACAGATGGTCACCCAGTATCCCTGGCTCTACCGGCGCCGCGGATTCCTCACATGGGAGGAACTTCCCAAGGGCATGCCCGCCGCCTAATCTCCGGCCCATCCTCCACACTCGTGGAGAGTCTGCGAGAGGGAAACACCAGATGAGGAAGATGTACGGCGCGATCGCCGTGGCAGCCGCGATGGCGGCGACGCCAGCGCTCGCCCAGATCAAGATCGGCTCGGCCGGCCCGATGACCGGCCAATACGCTGCGTTCGGCGAGCAGCTTCGCCGTGGCGCGACGATGGCGGTCGAGGAAATCAACGCCGCGGGTGGCGTCAATGGCCAGAAGCTCGAGCTTCTGATCGGCGACGATGCTTGCGATCCCAAGCAGGCGACCGCGGTTGCCAACAAGATGGTCTCGGACAAGGTCGCCTTCATCGCCGGCCATTTCTGCTCCGGCTCGTCGATCCCGGCCTCCGACATCTACAAGGAAGCCAAGATCCTGCAGATCACACCCGCCTCGACCAATCCGCGCCTGACCGATGAGGCGATCAAGAAGGGCAACACCACGGTGTTCCGGACCTGCGGTCGTGACGACGTGCAGGGCATGACGGTCGGCACCTACATCCTGAAGTGGCATCGCAACTACCGCGTGGCCATCCTTCACGACAAGTCGCCCTACGGTAAGGGCGTCGCCGACGAGACCAAGAAGGCCCTGAACAAGGGCGGCCTGCGCGAGACCATGTACGAGGCCTACAACGACACCGATAAGGACTTCACCGCGCTCATCAACAAGATGAAGCAGGCCCGCATCGACATGATCGTGCTCGGCGGCTACCACACCGCCGGCGCGCTGATCATCAAGCAGGCCCGCGAGCAGGGACTGGGCGCGCAGATGGTCGGCTTCGACTCGCTCGAGACCGCCGAGTTCGCCCAGCTGGGCGGCGCGGCGACCGACGGAGTGTTGATGTCGTTCCCGCCCAAGGCTGAGGACGATCCCAAGAACGCCGCGCTGGTGAAGAAGTTCCGCGACGCCAAGTACAACCCGGAGGGCTACACGCTCTTCAGCTACGCCGCGATCAAGGTGTGGGCCGATGCCGCCAACAAGGCCAAGAGCATCGACGCCGCGGCCGTCGCCAAGCAGCTGCGCACCGGCAAGTACGACAGCGCCGTCGGCTCGCTCGAGTTCGACGAGAAGGGTGACATCAAGAACCCGGTCTACGACATCTACGTGTGGAAGGGCGGCCGCTCCTTCCAGGCGCAGAAGTAGCCGTTCACGACATCGGCGGCCCCGTGCCGCCGCAGGAAAGGCCCGGCCCTGCGCCGGCCCTTTTTCTTGGACCAGAGCCCGAGCCGGCTTGTGTCGGCATTCCCACTATTTTGGGGAGCGTTGGCGGGGCGGCCCCTGATATGGTATCCCGAGGCCCAACAGCTAGGGGGCAGTAGCGTCTCGCATGGCGGGGGACACCATCGCGGTTGCGGCGGATCACGCCGGTTTCGAGCTCAAGGAAGCGCTGAAGCGCGACCTCGAGGCTGAGGGCCGCGTCGTGCTCGATCTTGGCACCCACTCTGGCGCATCCGTTGACTACCCCGATTTCGGCCACGCGCTCGCACAAGCGATTGCCGCCGGCCGTGCGCAGAAGGGCCTGTTGGTGTGCGGCACCGGGATCGGCATCTCGATCGCCGCCAACCGTCATGCTGGCGTGCGGGCGGCGGTGTGCCATGACGCCACCTCCGCGCGCCTGACCCGCCTGCACAACGACGCCAATGTGCTGGCGCTGGGGGCGCGTCTGATCGGGCCGGAAACCGCGCGCGAATGCTTGCGCGTTTTCCTCGCCACCCCTTTCGAAGGCGGCCGTCACGCTGGCCGCGTCGCCAAACTCGCCTGAGGGATCGCCCACTATGAGCCAAGCCGCCCGCGCCTCCGCCGCGCCCGACCTGCCCGGGATGTTCGCCCGTTCTCTCGACACCGCCGATCCCGAGATCGCGGGCGTCCTGAAGGGCGAGCTGCATCGGCAGCGCAACCAGATCGAGTTGATCGCGTCGGAGAACATCGTGAGCCGCGCGGTGCTTGAGGCTGCCGGCTCGGTGCTGACCAACAAGTACGCCGAAGGCTATCCGGGTCGGCGCTACTATGGCGGCTGCGAGGAGGTCGACAAGGCCGAGGCGCTGGCGATCGCGCGAGCCTGCAAGCTGTTCAACTGCAGCTTTGCGAACGTCCAGCCGCATTCCGGCGCCCAGGCGAACCAAGCGGTGTTCATGGCACTGCTGAAGCCCGGCGACACGTTTCTTGGCATGGCGCTGGACCAAGGTGGGCATCTCACACACGGCTCGCCCGCCAATCAGTCGGGCAAGTGGTTCCGAGTGCTGTCCTACGGCCTGCGCCCAGACACCCATACGATCGACTACGACGCGATGGAGACGACTGCTCGGCGGGAGCGCCCCAAGCTGATCATCGCCGGCGCCTCGGCCTATTCCCGCCAGATCGACTGGGCGCGGTTCCGCAAGGTGGCCGACGAGGTGGGGGCGTTCTTCATGGTCGATATGGCGCACTATGCCGGCCTCGTGGCCGGCGGCGCCTATCCCAGTCCGCTGCCACACGCCCATGTCGTCACCACGACAACGCACAAGACGCTGCGCGGGCCACGCGGCGGCATGATCCTCTCCAACGACGTGGAGATCGGGAAGAAAATCAACTCGGCGGTGTTCCCTGGCCTGCAGGGCGGGCCATTGATGCACATCATCGCCGCCAAGGCCGTGGCGTTTGGTGAGGCGCTGCGACCGGAGTTTCGGACCTATGCCCAGGCCACCATCGACAATGCCCGCGCGCTCGCGGGCGCGCTGGTCGAGCGCGGGCTCGCCATCGTCTCGGGCGGCACCGACAGTCACGTCATGCTGGTCGATCTGCGTCCGAAGAAGGCGACTGGCATCGCGGCCGAGAAGGTACTCGATCGCGCCGGCATCACGGTCAACAAGAACAGTATTCCGGGAGATCCGGAGAAATACACCGTGACCTCCGGTGTCCGGCTGGGATCGCCCGCTGGAACGACGCGCGGTTTCGGCGTCGCGGAGTTCCGCCAGGTCGGTCATCTGATCGCCGACGTGCTGGACGGCATTGCGCGCAACGGACCCGATGGAGACGCCCAGACGGAACAGGCCGTTCGGGCGAAGGTCACCGATCTTTGCGCGCGCTTTCCGATTTATCGAGACTGAGCGCGTCACAGCGCGCCGACGACAGGGGGATATGAATGCGTTGTCCGTTTTGCGGCCACGAAGACACCCAGGTAAAGGACTCGCGTCCAACCGACGATAACTCGGCGATCCGGCGGCGGCGCTATTGCTCGTCCTGCGGCTCGCGATTCACGACATTCGAGCGGGTCCAGCTTCGCGAGCTGACGGTGGTCAAGAAGAATGGCCAACGCGCCGCCTTCGATCGGGACAAGCTGCAGCGCTCGATCTCCGTCGCGTGCCGCAAGCGGCCGGTGGACCCCGAGCGGGTGGAGCGCGTGGTCAACGGTATCGTCCGTCGCCTGGAGAGCTCGGGCGAGAGCGAGATCCAGTCCACGCAGATCGGCGAGTTGGTCATGGACGCGCTGCGCGCGCTCGATCCCGTCGCTTATGTCCGGTTTGCGTCGGTCTACCGAAACTTCCGCGAGGCTAAGGACTTCGAGGAGTTCATCTCGGACCTCGCCGAGACCAACCTCAAGGATTGATCGCATGATGGCCGCCGCGCTGGCGCTGGCGCGCCGGTCGCTGGGGCGCACCTGGCCAAACCCGGCCGTGGGCTGCGTGATCGAACGCGACGGCCGCGTGCTTGCCATTGGTCGAACGCAAGAAGGCGGCCGGCCCCACGCCGAGGCCGATGCCATCGCGAGGGCACAGGAGAGTCTGCGGGGCGCCACGGTCTGGGTGACGTTGGAACCCTGCTCGCATCATGGCCGGACGCCGCCTTGCGCGGAGGCACTGATCGAGGCCGGCATCTCCCGGGTGGTGTCCTCTCTGGAGGACCCGGACCCCCGCGTGTCCGGACAGGGGCATGCCCGACTGCGGGAGGCCGGGGTCAAGGTTGAGGTCGGTGCAGGCGCCGCCGAAGCGCGGGACATCAACCGCGGCTTCTTCCTGCGGGTGGCGGACGGGCGGCCTCTCTTCACGCTGAAACTCGCGACATCGCTCGACGGACGGATCGCGACGGCGTCCGGCGAGAGTCGTTGGATCACCGGGGCATCGGCGCGGGCGCGGGGTCACCGTCTGCGTGCGACGCACGATGCGATTCTGGTCGGGATCGGGACGGCACTGGCCGACGATCCACAGCTGGATTGCAGGTTGCCCGGTCTTGCGGCGCGATCGCCAATCCGCATTGTGGTCGACACGCACGCGCGACTGCCGCTCACCTCTCAGCTGGTGCGGTCGTCGCGAGAGGTCCCGGTGTGGCTGGTCTGCCGGGCCGGCGCGGCGAGCGCGGCCCTGGCCCGCGCGGGTGTTGAAATCGTGGAGGTCGCCACGGGCGTCGACGGACGCGTCGACCCGGCGGCGATGGCACAGGCCCTCGGCGCACGCGGACTGACGCGCGTGCTGGTCGAAGGCGGGGGCGCCATCGCCGCGGCTTGGCTCAAAGCCGGGCTGGTGGACGATCTGGTCGTTCACCGCGGCGGCCTCGTCCTCGGCGCCGACAGCCGCCCTGCGATATCTGATCTCGGCCTCCAGAAACTCGATTTCGCCTCCCGGTTCACGCCGATCGCGCGGGAAAGCGCCGCGGATGACCTGCTGGAAACCTGGACGCGGCGAGCCTAGGTAAAGCCATGTTCACCGGCATTGTGACCGATATCGGCGAGGTCGTGGGCGTCGCAGCGGGCGGCGCGACCGGGGATCTGCGCTTCACCATCGCGACGCGGCACGATCTCGGCCCCATCGCCCTCGGAGCCTCCATCGCTTGCTCGGGCTGTTGCCTCACGGTGGTGTCCAAGGGCCGCTCGGGTGAACGACACAGCTTCGATGTCGAGGTGTCGGCGGAGACACTCTCCAAGACCCATCTTGGGGGGTGGCAAGCGGGAACGTCGATCAATCTCGAACTGTCGCTGAAACTCGGCGACGAGTTGGGCGGGCACCTGGTCTATGGCCACGTCGATGGGCAGGCGCGCATCGTCGGGCTGCGGGCCGAAGGCGGCAGCAAGCGCTTTACGTTCGAGGCTCCGGCGGAGCTGGCCCGCTTCATCGCGTCCAAAGGCTCGGTCGCGATCGACGGCGTTTCGCTCACCGTCAACGAGGTCGCGGGCGAACGCTTCGGCGTGAACGTGATTTCCCACACCAGCGCGATGACGACGCTCGGCCGGGCCCGGGAGGGGCAGGCGGTCAACCTTGAGGTGGACATGCTCGCGCGATACGTTGCCCGATTGCAGGAGTACGGACGCCCATGAGCGCGCTCGACAAGGACGCTTGGCGGATCACCTTCGCCGAGGTGAAGGCCGCCGCCGAAGATATCATCGAGGAAGCCCGTCGCGGCCGGATGTTCATTCTGGTCGACGATGAGGATCGCGAGAACGAGGGCGATATCGTCGTCCCCGCGCAGTGGGCGACGCCCGAGACCATCAATTTCATGGCCAAGCACGCGCGCGGCCTGATTTGCCTCGCGCTGACCCGCGAGCGCGTCGAGCAGCTCGGCTTGCCGCTGATGTCGCGCAACAACGGCACGCGCCACCACACGGCCTTCACGGTGTCGATCGAGGCGCGCGAGGGCGTTACCACGGGCATCTCGGCGGCCGATCGCGCGCGGACCGTCCAGGTGGCGATCGATCCGTCCTGCGGACCCCAGGACATCGTGACGCCGGGCCATGTGTTCCCGCTGATGGCCCGCGATGGCGGGACGCTGGAGCGTACCGGCCATACCGAGGCCGCCGTCGATATCGCGCGTCTCGCCGGTCTCAACCCGTCGGGCGTGATTTGCGAGATCATGAACGACGACGGCACGATGGCCCGTCGCAATGACCTCATCACCTTCGCCCAGCGTCACGGGCTCAAGATCGGCACCATTGCAGACCTGATCGCCTACCGCCGTCGCTACGACTCGATCATCCGGCGGCTGAGCGAGACGACACTCGACAGCAGCTACGGCGGCGAGTTCCGCGCCGTTGTGTATGTGAACAAGGTAACGCTCGCCCAGCATCTGGCGCTGGTGAAAGGCGATCCGGCGGCCGGTGGTCCGGTGTTGGTCCGCATGCATGCCATGAATATCTTCACCGACGCGCTCGGCCAGCGGATCGACGGACGCGGCGGCGAGATCGAGGCCTCCATGCGAGCGATCGCGCAGGAGGAGCGGGGCGTGATCGTGCTGATCCGGGAGCCCGTGACGGCCATGCTGGCCGAGCAGCGGCGTCGCGCCGGCGAAGCCGTGGAACGACCCGGCAACGAGCTACGCGACTACGGCGTTGGTGCGCAGATCCTGATCGATCTCGGCGTGAAGGAGATGGTGTTGCTGACCAACACCAAGAAGAACGTCGTCGGGCTCGAGGGCTTCGGCCTCAAGATCGTGGGCCAGCGCAACCTGCCGTCGCCCGGGAACGCCTGAGATGTCGACGCGGACCGAGAACGCGCCCGCCCGGCCGCGGCTCGCGGGAGCCGATGGCGCGCGGCTGCTGGTGGTCGAAGCCCGCTTCTACACCGGTATCGCAGATGCGTTGGTCGCGGGCGCGGAACGCGAGGCCGCGTTGTACGGCGCGTCAATCGAGCGCGTGGCTGTTCCAGGCGCCTTCGAGATTCCGGGCGCGATCGCGATGGCGGCGGATCGCTACGACGGGTTCATTGCACTGGGATGCGTGATCCGGGGCGAGACCACGCACTACGACTATGTTTGCGGCGAGAGCGCACGCGGTCTGATGGACCTCGCCGTCCAACGCAGACTGGCCATCGGCTACGGCATCCTGACGGTTGAGAACGAGGAGCAAGCCTGGGCGCGGGCGGCGGTCGATCGTGGCGACAAGGGCGGGGACGCGGCCCATGCGGCACTGGCGATGGTGGCGCTGCGCCGGCGCTGGTCGCGATGAGCGCGCCGCTACCGACCAGCCGTCGGGCGGCCGCGCGGCTTGCGGCTGTCCAGGCGCTCTATCAACTGTCGGAAGGGGCGCACGAGGCCCGCGAGGTGATCGATCAGTTCGTGAGTGTGCGAACGACGGAAGCGGGTGAGGGCGGCATGCGGCCCGACGCCGATCGCGGCTTCTTCGGAGAACTCGTCGAGGGCAGCGACAGTCACCGAGCCGAGCTCCAGCCGATCCTTGAGGTCGCGCTGGCGGGTCGGACCTGGGATCGCGTCGACCGGCTGGTCAAGGCGATCCTGCTGGCGGCGGCCTATGAGCTGCGGTTCCGGCCCGACGTGCCGGCGCGCGTGGCGATCAATGAATATGTCGAGATTGCCCACGATTTCTTCGATCAGGGCGAGCCAGGCTTCATCAACTCGGTCCTGGATCGCGTCGCGCGCACGACGCGGGCCGCCGAATTCGGTCCCTGAGCGTCCGATGTCCCGTGCCGGCGAATTCGAGTTGATCCGCCGCTACTTCGCGCCGCTCGCACGTGGCTTTCCCGGTGCCGACGGGCTGCGCAGCGACAACGCGATCTTCGCTGCCGACGGACGGCGGGACCTTGTGGTCAAGACCGACACCATCGTGGCAGGCGTCCACTTCCTCGCTGACGAAACACCGCAGCGAATCGCCGAGAAGGCGCTCCGCGTCTGCCTCTCCGACTTGGCGGCCGGTGGCGCGCATCCGGTGGCGTATCAGCTCGCGCTGGCGCTGCCGGGTTCATTGAACGAACGCTGGGTCGCGGCGTTCGCGCGCGCTCTGGCGGCGGACCAGAGGCGATACAAGATTCTGCTGAGCGGCGGCGACACGGTACGTACGCCCGGCCCGCTGTCCATCACGGTCACCGCCGTTGGCCAAGTTGCGCGCGGACGCGCCTTGTTGCGCTCCGGTGCGCGAGCCGGCGACCAGCTTTGGGTCACGGGGACGATCGGCGATGCCGCACTCGGCCTGCGAGTCGCGACGGACCAACTGAAACCGCCGACGGACGAGGCGCGGTTTCTGGAAGATCGCTTCCGGCGGCCGCGACCACGGACTGCTTTGGGGCCGCAGCTGATCGGGATCGCCCACGCGGCGGCGGACGTGTCGGACGGCCTGCTCGCGGACGTTGGGCATGTTGCGAACGCTTCGGGACTGCGTGTGACCATGGACCGGGAACTCGTGCCCTTGTCGCGGCCAGCTCGCCGGGCGGTCCAGCGACTGCCGGGCCTCTGGTCGACGGTCTTGGCCGGCGGCGACGACTATGAGCTGGTGTTGGCGGTGCCACCCCGCCGCGAGGCGGCGCTATTGAAGGCGGCGCGCGCGGTGCGCCTACTCGTCACCCGCATCGGTCGGTTTGACCGCGGGCGCGGTGTCGAGTTGCGGAGCGGCGGCCGCAAGCTCGCCATCGAGCGCACCGGCTGGGATCACTTCCCGGGGAAATAGTCCGGGAAGTGGCGCTGGATCGCATCCGCGATCAGCCGGTGGCCGGTTTCGTTGGGGTGAATGTCGCTGACGAAGAACGGCAGCGGATCGGTGGGGCGCCGGGTGGCGAGATAGGCGTCGAAGGTCGGCCGCAGGTCGATGAAGTCGACGCCGTTGGCTGTGGCCCAGCGCGCGACGTGGGCCGCGAACTGCCGATCAGCGTGGGTGCGATCGCCGGTCATCACCACATATTTGGACGGTACGGCCGTTATGGCGAGGCGCGTCCCGCCGACGCCGACCTGACGTGCAAGGTCGCGCAGAGCGGCGTCGGTGAGGGGCGAGATTTCCGGCGACTGCTCGACGAACCCGCCCACAGCACCCATTATGCCGCCGGGCGCGGAATCGCGGGGGCCGAGCGCGAACTGGACTGTTCTGATGCCGACTCGGATCAGGCGGGCCACTTAGAGGCCGCGCAAGGCTCGAACCAGCGTGCTGTCCGGTGGCCCGGCGACGGCGCCCGGGAGGCCGGCGGCATCGAGCGGTGCGCCCGCCGCGTAGATCGCATCGTCGGCGACGTCGTTGGAGTACAACATGACGATAGCCAATGGCGGTTTTCCGGCCGCGATCTCCCGCTGCCACTGCAGGCGGTAGATTACGGGGCTGTAGCTTGAGACCCCCCAATTGTCGGCGAAGACATCCGGAGCCGCGCGCGCGTTTAGCAGGCCGACGAAGGAATCCCGATAGGCGACCTGGCTTGCCTCAACCATGGAATCGCCGAGGACGGCGACGCGCCGATGGTGACGGACGGGATCCGCCACTTGCCGCGCGTCGGGATCGATGACGCGTCCCTGGGAGTCGTAGGCAATGATGAATCCGCCGAATTCGCCGCGGCCGTCGCGTCGCCGGTATCGGTAGTCAGGGGGATGGCGGTGGTGCAGGTAGGCGTCGCTCAGCAGCGGCTGTTCGCCGAATCCCATATCGAGCACGCGCAAGGTGCCTTCAAGGAATGCGAATCCGACCAGGGTTGAGACGCCGAACAGGGCCGCATTGGCAAGCCATCGACGCATACGAGAAGGCGAGGGGTTCATTTTCCCGCAGCATAGCAGACCCGCGATGTCATCGGAACGCGACGCGCCAAATCGTTTGGGTGCGGAAGGCGGTTGCGCCTATGGTGCGCGCGCCATGAGTGTCGACAACTTTGCCCGCGGTCCGATGCCGCGCCGCGCGCTGCGCAATCTGGGTTTGCTGGCGGCATGCCAAGCGCTGACGCAAAGCAGCAACACACTGATGTTCGCCTCATCGGCGCTCGCGGTTCTGACCATAGTCAGCCACGAGATGCGACCCTGGGCGAACCTGCCGGTCACCATGCAGCATCTGGGGGTCATGCTCGCCGTGTTCCCGGCGTCGATGCTGAGCCAGCGACTCGGACGGCGGGTGGGCTTCCGCATCGGCGCCGCGATGGGAATGATCGGCGCGGCGGCCGTGGCTGTCGGGCTCGGCCTCGGCAGCCTGCTGCTGATGTGCGTAGGCGGTGTTGTGCTCGGCGGCGCGGTTGCCAACATGCAGCTTTACCGCTTCGCGGCGGTCGAGTTGGCGCCGGGCGCGTTCCGCGCCCAAGCCATCTCCTATGTCACAGTGGGAGGCGTGTTTGCCGCCTTCGTCGGACCGACACTGGCGCGCTTCACATCAGAACTATGGTTGCCGACTTTCCAGGCCAGCTTCTGCGCTGTCATCGTGTTGCACGCGATCGTCTTCGTCTTGCTGGGTCTTGTCGAGTTTCCCAAGGTCAAACCCGAGGAGGTCGCGAGCCCGCAGCGCCCCCTGATCGAGATCGCCACCCAGCCGGCCTACATGGTCGCCGCGGCCGGCGGCATGATCGCGTTCGGAGTCATGTCTTTCGTGATGGCGGCCTCGCCACTGGCCATCGTTGCCTGCGGGTTGTCGGCGAAGGAGGCGCCGATCACGATCCTGGTTCATGTTTTGGGCATGTTCGTGCCGTCGTTCTTCACGGGACATCTGATCGCGCGCTACGGCATGTTCAACATGATGATGGCCGGCATCGTGCTGCTGGTGGGTGGTGTGGTCGTCGCGCTGGCAGGCATCACCGAATGGCACTTCCGCGGCGCGCTCACGCTGAACGGGATCGGCTGGAACTTCCTGTTCGTGGGTGCCACGACCATGCTCACGACGACCTATCGCCCGTCAGAGCGCGGCAAGGCGCAGGCGCTCAACGACTTCATGGTGTTCGCCACCACGACGGTCGCCAGCCTGATGGCCGGCGTCGTGCTCGAACTCAAGGGCTGGGCGACGCTGAACTATCTCGCCTTCGCGATGACGTGCCTCGCTCTGGTGGCCATCACGGTCTACCGACTGCGGGCACCAGAGCGCGCGTAACGCCAAGACATTGAAAGCACGGGAGAAACCGCCCCAAGGCTTGGGTTGCGGTTTTGGGGGGCTTCTGGCATTTTCCGCCGTCCTCGCGCCGGGGGAGCCTCGATTCTCGGGACGCGCGGGTGAAAAATCGCCTTAAGAACAACAGGTTAACCGAATGTCTTCCATTCTCTGGGCCGTGATCGGCTGCGGCGTGCTCGCCGTGATCTACGGCGTGGTCACCGCACAACGCGTGATGGCGCAGGATTCCGGCACCGCGCGCATGCAGGAAATCGCGCAAGCCGTGCAAGAGGGCGCCGCCGCCTATCTCCGGCGGCAGTACACCACCATCGGCATCGTGGGCGTCGTCGTCCTCGTCTTGATGGCGCTGTTTCTCGGCAAGTACGCCGCCATCGGCTTTCTGATCGGCGCGGTTCTGTCGGGCGCTACCGGCTTCATCGGGATGAACGTCTCGGTGCGTGCCAATCTGCGGACTGCCGTGGCCGCGCAGAAGAGTCTGGGCCAAGGCCTGGATCTCGCGTTCAAGGCAGGCGCGGTGACCGGCATGCTGGTCGCGGGTCTCGCCCTGCTCGGCGTCGCCGTCTACTACGGCCTACTCATCAGCATCGGCATCAAGGCGGGCAGCCGAGAGATGGTCGACGCGCTTGTGGCGCTCGGCTTCGGCGCCTCGCTCATCTCCATCTTCGCCCGTCTCGGTGGCGGCATCTTCACCAAGGGCGCCGACGTGGGCGGCGACATGGTGGGCAAGGTCGAAGCCGGCATTCCCGAGGATGACCCCCGCAATCCGGCCACCATCGCCGACAACGTGGGCGACAATGTCGGCGATTGCGCCGGCATGGCGGCCGACCTGTTCGAGACCTACGCGGTCACGACGGTGGCGACCATGGTGCTGGCGTCGATCTTCTTCGCTGCCGACGCGGCGCTGGTTTCCAAGCTCATGCTCTATCCGCTGGCCATCGGCGGCGCGTGCGTGATCACGTCGATCATCGGCACCTACTTTGTCCGCCTCGGATCGGACAACAACATCATGTGGGCGATGTACAAGGGCGTGATCGCAGCCGCCGTGCTGTCGATCCCGGCCATCTGGCTCGTCACCGACGCGGTCGTCGGCATGGGCACGAAGATGACCGTCGGTAGCCTCACCTTCACCGGCATGTCGCTGTTCTGGTGCGCGCTGGTCGGCCTGGCCGTCACAGGTCTGATCGTCTGGATCACCGAGTACTACACCGGCACGGATTATCGTCCGGTGAAGGCGGTGGCGCAGGCGTCGGTGACCGGTCACGGCACCAACGTGATCGCGGGCCTTGCCATGTCGATGGAAGCGACGGCGCTGCCGGCGCTCCTCATCTGCGCCGGCATCGTGGTCTGCTACGTGCTGGCCGGCCTGCTGGGCATCGCGATCGCCACGACCGCCATGCTGGCGCTGGCCGGTATGATCGTGGCGCTCGACGCCTACGGCCCGGTGACGGACAACGCGGGCGGCATCGCCGAGATGGCGGGGCTGCCCAAGGAAGTCCGCAAGAACACCGATGCGCTGGACGCCGTTGGCAACACCACCAAGGCGGTGACCAAGGGCTACGCCATCGCCTCGGCCGGCCTCGGCGCGCTCGTCCTGTTCGCGGCCTACGTGGAGGACCTCAAGTACTTCATCGGCCAGGGCAAGCTCGGCGTGAAGGCTGTGTCGTTCAGCCTCGAGAACCCCTATGTCGTCGTCGGGCTGTTGCTGGGCGGTCTGCTGCCGTACCTGTTCGGCGGCATGTCGATGTTGGCCGTCGGCCGCGCCGCGCAGTCGGTGGTGGAAGAGGTCCGTCGCCAGTTCAAGGAGAAGCCCGGCATCATGCAGGGTACCGACCGGCCCGATTACGGCCGTGCGGTCGACATGCTGACCCGCGCCGCGATCAAGGAAATGATGATCCCGTCGCTTCTGCCGGTGCTGTCGCCGATCGTGCTCTACTTCGTGATCGGGGCCATCGCGACCAAGGCCGACGCCTTCGCCGCGGTCGGCGCCATGCTGCTCGGCGTTATCGTCACCGGCCTGTTCGTCGCCATTTCGATGACGGCGGGCGGTGGCGCCTGGGACAACGCCAAGAAGTACATCGAAGAGGGCCACTTCGGCGGCAAGGGCTCGGAAGCCCACAAGGCTGCAGTGACCGGCGACACCGTGGGCGATCCGTACAAGGACACCTCGGGCCCGGCCGTGAACCCGATGATCAAGATCACGAACATCGTGGCCTTGCTGATGCTGGCCGCGCTCGCTCACTGATCGGACTAGCAAGAACCAAAGAAGAAGCCCCGGCCGAAAGGCCGGGGCTTTTTCGTGAGGTATTGGGCTCGGAGGTCAGTTCCCGCCACCGGTCGAGGCGCCGGGGTTGCCCGACTGACGGGGACCACTGAAGCGCCCGATATTGCCGAGAATCTGCTCCATGAAGGTGAGTTCCCGGCCTGCGGTCGGTGTGGCCCGGGACACCATGTCAATCTCCTTGGCCTCGTTCAGACCGAATTGCTTGATGTCCTGAACGCGGCCGGCGTCATTGAACGTGATCTGCAGCACCTTCTGCTCCGCGAGTTCGGGGCGGAGGAAGGCCCAGGTCTCTTGCCGCTGCGAGACGTAGTACCAGACGTTGGTATTGAAGGTCGCCACCGCGGACGGGCTGCCGATCAGGCGCACGACATCCTCGCGGCTCTGGCTGCCGACCTCGATCTTTTCGACGCTCCCCGGCGTTGGCGCGAAGCCGCGGTTGTCGACGATGTTGCTGCAAGCGGTGAGGCTCGCGGCGGCCCCCAGCAGGGCAAGCGGAAGAAGGCGACGCATGGACGGGCCTTGGGGTAGGGTGGGTGTTGTGCCCCAACGTGTCGTGGGGCGCTTCCCGAGTCAACCGGAGCCCACCCAGGAGACGCCGCAACGTGTTTCGCCGCAAGAACCCTCACGCGCCCGCCGCTCGCAGACTCTATCTTCGGGTCGCCGAAGCCGCGCGACGCCCCGAGCTGTTCGAACGATTCGGGGTACCCGATACGCTCGACGGCCGTTTTGATGCCCTCGCATTGCATGTGTGGATGGCCATCGATCGGCTTCGCGCAGAGCCGGACGGCGCCGATCGGGCGCAGGCCCTGTTTGACGCCGTGATGGCGCATCTCGATCTGACGTTGCGCGAGATCGGTGTCCAGGATCTGGGCGTCGGGCGCCGCATCAAGGTCATGGCTGACGGGCTTCATGGCCGGTCGCTGGCTTACCGGGCGGCACTTGCCGGGGATGGCCCAGAGCCGTTTCGTGAGACCTTGCGTCGCAACGGCTACGGCGGTACGCCGCCAGCGCTCAACGATGCCGGACTCGCGGCCTACGAAGCCTACGTCCGCTCGCGGGTCGCCGAGCTCGGCGAGATGGACGCGAATGCGTTGCCTGAAAAATTCTGAAACAGGTCTCAAGTGGCTGATAATAAAGAAGTTTATGAATTGTCGTGGCCAGTCGACCTGGATCGCCTGGGGCCCGCCGGCATGGCACTTGAAGTCGCGCCCACCGAGAGCGAGCGGCGGGCGCTGAGCAAGCGCTTTGGCTTTGTGGATCTCCCCGAACTGTCGGCCCGACTGACCGTTACCGCTCTGGCAGGGGGAACGGTCGCCGTGGAGGGCCGGTTGCGCGGGCGCCTGGTCCAAGCCTGTGTTCTGACGCTTGAGCCGGTCCGACAGGACCTCGATGAGCCTTTTCGGCTTCTCTTCAAGCCGGGCATGGCCGATCCGAGGGATCCCGAGACCGGCGAGGCCGTGCTTTCGGCTGGCTTGGACGCCCCTGAGCCATTGGAGGGGCAATTGCTGGATGTCGGTGAGATCGTGGCCGAGCAGCTGGCGTTGGTGGCCGACCCTTATCCCCGGCGGCCGGGGGTTAAACTCGAGGATGTGCTGCCCAAACGACGCGGCCCGGCGGAGCAGCCGCCCGCCCGCCGGACTCCGTTCGCCAAGCTGCAGGCCCTCAAGGACCGCCCGAGGCGCGGCCGGTAAACGGTTGCGGGCGGAGGGGGATTTGGCTAGAGAAGCCGGCCCGCCGCGCCCGCGAAGCGCGGCACCCGTTTTTTCGGGGCCCGCCCGCGCGTGGCCCCGTGGTGGAGATCGTTATGGCCGTTCCCAAGAAGAAAGTATCCAAGTCGCGCCGCAACCTGCGCCGCGCCCATCACGCGCTGCCGGCCTCGGCCTACGTCGAGTGCAAGAATTGCGGCGAGCTGAAGCGCCCGCACAGCGTTTGCGGCCACTGCGGATACTATCGCGAGGACATGCCGGTTCTCGCCCAGACGGCCGCCGCGGAGTCCTGAGCAGGCTCACGGCCGCGCCGGCCATGCGCTGGCTGTTTCCCTCCAGGTCCGTGTCATGAGTCGCGATCAGGCCGTCGTGGCGCTGGACGGGATGGGAGGCGACAATGCCCCCGGCATCGTTGTCGACGGCGCCGCGTTGGCCCGGGAACGATTTCCCGGCACCCGATTTCTTCTCTTCGGTGATCCCGCGCGCCTCAAGCCGCTGGTCGATCGTCGCAAGGACCTGATTCCTGTCACCGAGATCGTGGTCGCCGAAGACCAGGTAACCCCTGACGATAAGCCGTCTCTGGCGCTCCGCCGCCGTCGGCAATCCAGCATGTGGCTTGCCATCGAGGCGGCGGCGCAGGGGCGCGCCGATCTCGTGGTGTCTGCCGGAAACACTGGCGCACTCCTCGCCATGTCGATGTTCCAGATGCGCACGCTCGCCGGCGCGCATCGCCCGGCGCTCGCCTCGTTCATGCCGACGGCGCGCGGCGAGTCGGTGATGCTCGATCTCGGCGCCAACCTCGAGTGCGACGCCGAGAACCTCGCCGAGTTCGCCGTCATGGGCAGCGCGTTCGCCCAGGCCACGCTGGGGATCGACCGACCGACTGTGGGCTTGCTTAATGTCGGGTCGGAAGAGGCCAAGGGACACGAGTCGATCCGCGAGGCGGCGGCGTGGCTGAAGCGCGATGGCTCACCGGTGGTTTTTCACGGCTTCCTTGAGGGAGACGACATCGGGGCCGGCACGGTCGACGTGGTGGTGACTGACGGCTTCACCGGCAACGTGGCGCTGAAGACGATCGAGGGAACGGCCAAGGTCTACACCAACTTCGTGCGCGACGCGTTCCGCACCTCGACCTTCGCCAAGATCGGGTATCTCTTCGCCTCGGGCGCCTGGTCTAAACTCAGGCAACGGGTCGATCCCCGGCGCTACAATGGCGCGGTGTTCTTGGGGCTGAACGGCTTGAGCGTGAAGAGTCACGGTGGCGCCGACGCGCTCGGCTTCGCCTATGCGATCGGGGTTGGCATCGACATGGTTCGGCACAGTTTCCAGGACAGGCTCACGGACGGGTTGAACCGCCTGCGGGCGGCCGCGCCGGGTGCTGACGAGCCCGCCGGGGAAACGCCGTGATCCGCTCCGTCGTGCAAGGCTGCGGCGCCTACCTGCCGGAGCGGGTCGTCACTAATGCCGAGCTCGCCCAGCGTATGGAGACCTCGGACGAGTGGATCCAGCAGCGCACGGGCATCCGCCAACGCCACATTGCCGCGGACGGCGAGTTTACCTCGCACCTGGCGACAAAGGCCGCCGACGCTGCGCTGAAGCGCGCGGGCATGGCCGCGGCCGATCTCGACCTGATCGTGCTGGCCACGGCGACGCCCGACGAAACGTTCCCGGCAACGGCCACCCGCGTTCAAGCAGAACTCGGGATGACCCGTGGCGCCGCGTTCGATGTGCAGGCGGTGTGCGCGGGCTTCGTCTACGGGGTTTCGGTCGCCGATAGCCTTCTGAAGAATGGTATCGCCGGCACCGCCTTGGTCATCGGCGCGGAAACCTTTTCGCGCATTCTCGATTGGGAGGATCGCGGCACCTGCGTGCTGTTCGGCGACGGCGCTGGGGCGATGATCCTGAAGGCCGAAGACGGGCAGGGGACATCCGCCGATCGCGGGATCCTCGCCAACGTGATCCATTCCGACGGCCGCCAGCACGATATTCTCTATGTCGATGGCGGGCCGTCCTCGACGCAGTCCACCGGGCTTCTGCGAATGGAAGGCAAGGAAGTCTTCAAGCACGCAGTCGTGAACATGGCCCAGGTGGTTGGCGAGGTGCTGGGCAAGGCCGGACTCGCAGCGGGAGACATCGACTGGTTGGTGCCCCACCAGGCCAACAAGCGCATCATTGACGGCACCGGCCGCAAGCTCGGTCTGCCGGCGGAGCGGGTGGTCGTAACGGTGGACCGGCATGCCAATACGTCGGCAGCTTCCATTCCACTGGCTCTGGACGTCGCGGTGGGCGATGGCCGCATCAAACGCGGCGACGTCGTTGTGGTCGAGGGCATTGGCGGTGGCCTCGCCTGGGGCGCTTCGGCCATTCGCTGGTAGCGGGAACCTGCAGCGGAAGTGTTTGAAACAATTCGGCTGGCAACGGAACGCGAACAGACGGCGATTCAAGTCCCGGCGCTATCCCTCTGATATTGACCGGTTTCCGTCCTTAGAGTACACATTAACTCGGGGAAGTTAAGGGGACCGGTTATGGAAGGCCGGAGTATCACGCGTGCCGATCTAAGCGAGTCAGTGTTCCAGGAAGTGGGACTCTCTCGCAACGAGTCGTCCGATCTCGTCGAGGTGATACTCGACGAAATGGTAGAGGCACTGGCTCGTGGCGAATCAGTGAAGATCTCTTCATTCGGGAGCTTCACGGTGCGCGACAAGGGCGAGCGTATCGGTCGCAATCCGAAAACAGGGCAGGAAGTACCGATCCTGCCGCGCCGGGTCCTGGTGTTCCGGGCGTCCAACGTTCTCAAGAACGCCATCAATGGCGTGGAGGGCAGCTCGGACGACGAGTGAGTGTGACGAGTTGAGTGTGTCGTGGGGACGACAAGTCGGGGAAATGTGGGGGTAAGTCATGGCGGTTTCCGTTCAGACGGTCGAAAGGCGCGTTGAGAAGTCGGCACAGGCGTTTCGCACCATCAGCGAAGTGGCCTCGGAACTCGACGTTCCGCAGCACGTGCTGCGGTTCTGGGAGAGCAAGTTCAACCAGGTGCGGCCGCTCAAGCGCGGCGGTGGCCGACGCTACTACCGGCCGGAAGACATCGATCTCCTGCGCCGCATCCGGACGCTGCTCTACGAAGACGGCTACACCATCAAGGGCGTGCAGCGCCTTCTGAAGGAAGGCCGTGGCCGTCTGCCGCTCCAGCGGCTGGACATGGCGGCGGAAAGCGCGCTCGAGAGCCTGCGCATCGTGTCGGCACGCGCCGAGGCGATGGCTGCGGGCGTCCGTCAACCGCTGCCCCGCACCGGTCCGCAGCCGGTGACGCAGCCGCGGGCGGCCATCCTCGACCTGCACAAGCGTCGGGAAATCGAGAACGTGCTGACCGACCTCGAGCAGGCGCTGACGCAGCTGCGCAGCACCCTCAAGGTGCAGCCGGACTGATTGCGCGCCGCCACCATATCTGGTGGAAACTTGAAGATCGTCGTGTAACCAGCTGAAAAGACTTCACTATTCCGGGAGCGTGGGGTACGCTCCCTGGTAGGGAATCTGCAGCGGCATCGTTCGGGGGGACGTAGCCGTGCTTGATTTTGCCTTCAATGACAATGCGCTGGCGGGTGATCTTCCAGCGACAGGTGAGCTTCTCTATCTGCGTCGTGGCCTCGATCAGCCCGGCGGGAAGCTGCCGCTGTTTGACTTGGATGGTCAGCAGGTGCCGGACGAGTTGGTCCGCCGCTGCCTCTCAGCCGGGTGGGCCGAGCCGTGGTTCAGCAACCCGCTGAAACCGGACTGGCTGGTCTGCAAGCTGACGGACGAGGGGCGACGGCTGGCCGAGGCCCTCTGACGCGCACGGGGAAGAATGGTCGGGGCGGCCGGATTTGAACCGACGACCCCCAGTCCCCCAGACTGATGCGCTACCAGACTGCGCTACGCCCCGACCGGGCCGCGGGAGGTCTCCGCGGGCGGGACGGCTGTAGCGCGAATGGCGGCTTTGCCGCAAGTGTGGTTGCCGGCACGCATCGTCGCGCGGATAGTGGGCCGATGCAGCCTTCCGATGTCGACGGGCGTCGCGTCCTTCTCTTCTCTTCGATCGGCCACACGCTGATGCACCTGATGACGGCGTTTTACGCCGTGATCGTGCTCACACTGGCCGTGTCGTGGGAGATTTCCGCCGCCGAGCTACTGAAGCTCTATGTCCCGGCGACGATCCTGCTGGGGGTCGTCTCTCTGCCCGCCGGCTGGGCGTCGGACCGCTTCGGGGCGCCCCGTGTCATGGTGGTGATGTTCGTGGGGCTTGGGCTGTCCTCGATCGCGTGTGGGCTGGTCGCCGAGCGGGATACCACCGCGCTGATGCTGGCGCTGTGCGGTATCGGGGCGTTCGGCGCGATCTATCACTCGGTCGGCATCGGGTGGGTGATCCGCACGGCGCGGGAACAGGGTCACGCGCTTGGGGTGAACGGCCTATGGGGCAGCGCGGGCCTCGCGCTGTACGGAGTCGTCCCGGGCGTTCTCGCGACCTTTGGATCGTGGCGCCTTGCGTTCATCGTTCCCGGGGTGGTTTGCGTCCTTGCCGGCCTGATGCTGGTTCGAGCCATCCGGCGCGGGACGGTCGGCGACCGCCCGATGCCCGCAACATCGGGCGCGCAGGCGGGAAAGCGCCAGTTCTGGCGCGTCTTTCTCGTGCTGTCCTTCACCATGGCACTCGAGGGCGTGATCTGGCAGGCCGTGGTGCTGGGCGCCGCGCTCGTCTTCGAAATCGGATTTGCGACCGAGATCGCGGCGCTGCGCGATGGCCTGGCGGGCATGGGGATCGTGACTCCGGTCGTTCTATGGGCCGGGATCGCGGCGTCGTCGATCTACGTGGTGAGTGGCGTGGCGCAGTACGCGCTCGGCCGCAGCGTCATCGACCGCTACTCGAGCCGCAGCGTCTATTTCGTTGCATCAGCGCTCCAGGTCTTCGCGATGATCGCGCTCGCGACCGGCAACGGGTTCGTGGCGCTCGCGGGAGCGATCGCCTCGGCGGTGCTGAGCTCGGCCGCCGGGCCGGTCGAGAACCTGTTGATCGCGCGCTACACGCCCAGCCGCTATCACGGGCTCGGCTTCGGCGCGAAGTTTGTGGTCGCGTTCGGGGCAGGACCGCTGGCGATTCTGCTGATCGCCTGGGTCAAGGAGCGCAGCGGCTCTCTCGACCCGTTGTTCTGGGGACTGGCGGGCGCGGCGGTCGCGATCGCGCTCGCGGCACTTCTGCTTCCGCGCGATGACCGCGACGAGCCCGAGCCCATCGCGGCGCCGCGTACCGTTCCGGCGGAGTAGGGCCTACTTCTGACCCCGTGCGGCCTTGAAAGCCGCGCGCCCCAGGCAGCGATCAAGCCAGGCGGCGACGTTCGGGGTCGCGGAAAAATCGTACCGGATCGGCTTCGCCCAGCTCAGGATCGACGCCAGGTTGAGATCGGCCACCGTAAACGCGCTGCCGAGCAAGTGCTCGCGCCCGGCGAGTGCCGCATCGAGCACCTTGAGCGGCTTGGGAAGCGCCGCCTGCGCCTCCGCGACGGCCGCCGGATTTTTCTTGTCCGGGGGCGTCATGAACATGTCCATCAGGATGGTGAGCAGCGGCTTCTCCAGCTCGGTCATGCCCCAGAAGCTCCACTGATGGACACGACCCTGATCGGCAACGCCCGCCGGCCAGAAGCCGTTCTTGCCGTGCTTGGCGGCAAGATAGGTGTTGATCGCCATCGATTCGAAGAGCGTGACGTCGCCATCCACCATTGCCGGCACCTTGCCGTTGGGATTGATGGCCTTGTAGGCATCCGTCTTGGTGTCCTTCATCTCGGTCGGCACATGCTCGAACGGGATTCCGAGCTCGTGACAGATCCAGAGTGCGCGCGCGGCGCGCGAGGCGGTCGGACCGTAGATCTTGAGCGTCATGTCTTCCTCCAGGAGATGCGAGTTTGGCGCGAAGTGAACCGCGAAGGTGCGCGGGCGCGCAACCTCAAAGCTTCAAGCCGTGCGCGTCGCCGACCCAGCCGTACCGGTGGCCGAAACGTTCGGTCATGACCGCCGCCAAATCCTTGTCGGGCCCGGCAACCCAGCCGCCGGAACGCACGGCGTAGCCGGCTGGCGCGGCGGTTGCCCGCGGCTCGGTGCCGGCGGCGAGCGCGCGGGCGGTTCCCATCACCAGCTTGCGGAATTCGACGATGCCGATGTCAGTCGGGCCGAGATGTTCGCGCGTGCGATCCTGGATCGGGCCCTGACTGTCCTGGATCGCCGCATCCTGTTCGGAGACGCCAGCGATTCCGGTGTAGCTCGATGTTTTCTGGCTCGCGCGGTCGAGCTTGTAGCAGTTGCTCGGGTTCGCGAGCGGCACGAAGTTTCCGTCGACCGCGCTGTGCACGCCGAAGCCGCCCTGAAACTTCATCCGCTCAGCGTTGCTGAAGGGGCGGTCCGGCAGCCAGCTATAGGTGTAGATCCAGCAATGGGTGTCGTCGACTGGGACCCAAGTCTGACCGTAGTAGATCTCGCCGGGAAACGCCGCGGGCGCGTACGCGTGGTTGGGCATCAGGAATTGTGCGATGCGCCAGTAGAGCTCAGGCCCGTCGGTGCGGCGCGCGCCGCCGATCACCAGGCCGGCGTCGTGCCCCATGACGCTGAATTTCGGCCGGGGGTCGGCGCGGATCCAGCGGATACGATCGTCGGGCTTGCTCTGGTCGCCCAGCGCCGCCGACCGCGCGTAGATGGTGCGCTGCACGGCCTCGTCGGCGCTCGGCACCGCGTGCAGGAACGAGAAGTGGGCCGTGTCGATGCCGCCCTCGAGGCTTTGAACCCAGTTGCAGTCTTGCCATTTCTTGGAGACGTAGCGCTGCGCCACCGGGACCAGGCCCATCTCGAGCTGTGGCAGCTCCGGCATTTTCTCGCGCGGACCCATATACACCCAGACGATGTCGCCCCATTCGCGAGTCGGGTAGGCGAGCAGTCGGATCGTATCCTTGTAACCGGACTCGGGTGGCGAGGTCGGCAGGTCCACGCACTTGCCCTCGACGTCGAACTTCCAGCCGTGAAAAGCGCAACGGATTCCGCACTCCTCGTTGCGCCCGAAAAAAAGATCGGCGCCGCGATGCGGGCAGTGTGGTTCGACAATGCCGACGCGGCCCTGGGTGTCCCGAAACGCCAGCAGCTCCTCGCCCATGATCTTGAGCTTGCGCGGGGGGCCGTCTCGTTCAGGCAACTCCTCCGACAACAGCGCTGGAACCCAGAAGCGGCGCAGCAGCGTGCCCATCGGGGTCCCGGCATCGCTCTCGGTCAGAAACCGGTTGTCGGCGTGAGTCAGCATCGCGGCATCCTCCTCAGGCGGCGGCCTTGGTTAGAGCCTGGTCGAGGTCGGCGATCAGATCCTCGACCGTCTCGATGCCGATCGACAGCCGCAGCACGTCCGGGCCCGCGCCGGCGGCGACCTGTGCGTCGTCGGCGAGCTGGCGATGTGTCGTCGACGCCGGGTGGATGATCAAGCTCTTGGCGTCGCCGAGGTTGGCGAGATGGGAGAAGAGCTCGACATTGTCGACCACCTTCACCCCGGTTTCGTAGCCGCCACGTACGCCGAAGGTAAACACCGAGCCCGCTCCCTTGGGCATGTAGCGCTTGGCGAGCGCATGGTACTTGCTGGACGGAAGACCTGCGTAGTTGACCCACGCAACGGCGGGGTGCTTTTCTAGGAACGCGGCGATGCGGGCTGCGTTCGCGCAATGCCTTTCCATACGCAGTCCCAGCGTCTCCATGCCGAGCATGGTGATCCAGGCGTTGAACGGCGCCTGGCTAGGGCCGAGATCGCGCAGGCCGACCGCATGGCTGTGGAATGTGAACGCCATGTCGCCGAACGTCTCGTTGAAGTTGAGGCCGTGATAAGCGGGCTCGGGACCCGCGAGGCTCGGGAACTTCGCGCCTCGCGACCAGTCAAACTTGCCCGAGTCCACGATGGCACCGCCCATCGAGGTGCCAGTGCCGCTCAGGAACTTGGTGGTCGAATGGACGACCAACGTGGCGCCGTACCCGATCGGCTTGCACAGCCATGGCGTCGCCAATGTGTTGTCGACAATCAGCGGCACGCCCGCCGACTCGGCTACACGCGCGATCGCCTCGATGTCCATCACGACGCCACCGGGATTGCACAGGCTCTCGATGAAGAAGGCGCGAGTCTTGTCGGTGACCGCGCGCTTGAAGTTTTCGACTTGATTGCCGTCGACGAACTTCGCGGCCCAGCCGAACTTGGGATAGGTGTTCTTCATCTGCTGGATCGAGCCGCCGTACAGCCGGGTCGCGGCGACGACCTCCATGCCGGGGGACATCAGCGGAAACAGCGCCATCACCTGAGCGGCATGCCCCGATGACGTCACCGTGCAGCCACGCCCGCCCTCAAGCGCCGCGAGCCGGGCCTCCAGCGCCGCGGTCGTCGGGTTGGTGAGGCGTGAATAGATGAACCCCACCGTCTGGAGATTGAACAGCGCGGCAGCATGGTCCGCGTCATCGAAGACGTAGGCCGTCGTCTGGTAGATCGGCAGCGCCCGCGCGCCGGTCGCAGGGTCCGGCGCCGCGCCGGCATGGATGGAGAGGGTCTCGAAGCCGTAAGAGGAGGTCATTTCCGGGGCCTTGCGCAGTGGTGATCTGACCGCGCGACCTTACCCTATCCGGGCGCCCCGGGAAGATGCCCTCAAGTGTCGGCGAGGGCCGGCATGACTTCCTGTGCCATCAGGCGCGTGGAGCGGGAAACTTCTGCGAATGACAGATCGCCGAAGGCGAGGCGGCAAAGGCAATAGGTGATACCAGCTACCGCATTGTCAGCCCGGAGCCGGTCGCGCACCGAGGCGGCACTCCCCGCCACGATGTACCCTCGCGCGCGAGCTTCCTCGAAATCAGCCGGGATCAGCTGCCGCGGCAGGCCGACGCCGTGGGCGCGCCAGAGATGGATCAGCGCGTCGTACCACAGCGCGAACGCGCGACGGGCGGCGTCGCGGGCTTCGCCGTCGGTGTCAGCGACGACGACATGGCGACTGAAGCCAAGGAGCGGCATGTCGGCGTCGCTTCGTCCGGTTTCCCGCCAAGTTCGCCGGTAAGCGTCAACGAAGCCGCGAACCGCGGATGCCTCCAGGCCGATCACGACATTGCAGCCCTGACGCGCCAGTCGCTCCGCGCTATCGATCGAGTTCGCGCCGTACCACAATGGTGGATGGGGGCGTTGAACCGGTCTCAGCTCCATGGGGACATCGACGAACGAGAAGTGTTTGCCGAAGTGATCTAGGCGGGGTTGCGTCAGGCCCTTCAGGATGACCGCCAGTGCCTCGCCGAAGCGCTCGGGCCCACTGACCGGGTCGACACCGTAGTAGCCAACTTCATAAGGCGAGATGCCCCGCCCGACACCGAGCTCCAGACGGCCACCGCTCATCTGGTCGAGCATGCAGATCTCATCGATCAGGCGCAGCGGATGGTAGAGGTTCAGCGTGTAGACCAACGGTCCAAAGCGCAGCCGTCGGGTACGTTGCGCCACGGCGGCGAGAAACACCGACGGCGACGGTGCCATACCAAGCGGCGTGGCGTGGTGCTCCGCTAGATGATATCCGCGAAAGCCGGCCGCTTCGTAGCCCTCGATCAGTTTCAGCCGGTCCTCAAACTGACTCCCAAGATCGGGGCCGGCGCGGTCCATGTGATCGAAGATCCCGAACTGCATTGTGTTCCCGCCGTCAGAGCTTGCGCTTCTTGCTGGTGATCACGCCACTCGGAACGCCGTGCCATTCGAGCGTGCCCACGAGGCGGGCGTGCTCGATCTTGGGACACCTATTCATCACCACACGCAGGCCGGCCGCCTCGGCACGGGCGGCCGCGGCATCGTTGCGGACGCCGAGCTGCATCCAGACCACCTTCGCGCCGTGCGCGATCGCCTCGTCGACGATGGGGCCGGCGGCCTCTGAATTGCGGAAGATGTCGATCATGTCGACGCGGATGGGCAACGTGTCGATCGCCGGCACGACGGCCTCGCCCAGGATCGTGCCGCCCGCCGCCGCTGGGTTGATCGGGACTACGCGGTAGCCGCGATCCTGCAGATACTTCATCGCAAAGTAGCTGGGACGGTTCCAATTGGCTGACGCGCCGACCATGCCGATGGTCCGCACCTCGCGCAGGATGGCTCGGAGGTATGCGTCGTCGTAGCGGTCGTGTCCCGCAACCGTCATTTGCGAGCGGCGCGGGCGATCAGCGTGTCGGGGGCGGGCTGGCCCGCACGCCACGGTTCGGGCAGGCCCGTGACGAGCGAGAATCGCTCCAGCGTGTAGCCCAGTTGCACGAGGGCCTCGACAAGCGTTTGGACCGATTCTCCCATTCCGCTCAGGGTTCGCGGATTCACCTCGACCAAAATCGTCGGTTTGAAGCGCTCAAGCGACCTGCGGGCGCCCCGCAGCAGCGCCACTTCCGCGCCTTCCACATCGATCTTGAGGAAGTCCAGTCGTCGCAAGTCCAGTCTCTCAACTTCGGAGTCGAGCGTCGTGACCGGCACGTTTTCGACCGAGCGCTCCTGCGTGCCCTCCCAGGCGAAGACACCGAAGGTGTTCTGGCCGGCATGCTCCCCGTCGGCGATGTGCAGGATACCGTTGCCCATGGTGTCACCGAGTGCTGTCGGGATGACTTCGACATTGCCGAGACTGTTGTGAGCCACGTTGGACCGCAGCATCTCGCAATCGCGACGACTGGGCTCGAAGGCAATGACGCGCCCGCCGCTGCCCACGCGCTTCCCGGCGAAGACACTGTAGAGCCCCTGATTGGCGCCAGCGTCGACGACGATCATGTTGGGTTCCAGCACGCGATCGAGGAAGGCGAACTCGTTCGGTTCGAATGAGCCACAGACCCACAGACACAGCGATTGATCGTCGCCCAGCGACGTCAGGATCTCGGTCTGACCCAGCCACTTGGTGGCAAACTCGATCTTGAGCTTGCGATCCCGCGCCAACGCCCAGATCGCCCATCGCCGACGGGCATCGCGACGCCGCTGATGAGTGAACTCCTGGGCGAAGCGCCAACCGGGGATTGGCGTGGTGCGAGGGGAGGGGGGCCCGATCGCAGCCATCCAGGCACGACGCAGCAGCGGCCAGGCCAGTGCCAGCCGCGCGACCGTCCGGTCGATCGTCGCCTGGGCCCGCTCGAGGCGGCTGGCCGAGGTCGGCTCGGAGGCGGTGGCAACCATGGTCGTACTATAGAGCGGCGGCGCCGGTGTGCGGAATGTGATTTCTGTAACTGTGGACTCGGCGCCCAATCACCCTAACGTCATCCCCTCGACAAATCACTCTAGGCACGTCAATGGCCGATCCGCTGCTGTTTCGCCCGATCCGAATTCGCGACGTCACGCTGAAAAACCGGGTCGTCGTGGCACCGATGCACCAGTACTCGGGGGTGAAGGGTTTCGCCACGGACTGGCACCTCATGAATGCCGGCCGATACGCGGCTGGCGGTGCCGGGCTTGTGATCATGGAGAGCACCAAGGTCGAGCGACGGGGCTGCGGCACGGTCGGCGACCTTGGTCTTTGGGACGATGTTTTCGTCCCCGGCCTCAAGCGCTGCACCGATTTCATACGCGCGCGCAATGCGGTGCCCGGGATTCAACTCGGGCATTCCGGCCGCAAGGCTCGGCGGGCGAGACCTTGGGAAGGCGGTGGCCCGCTTCAGCCGGGGCCGGACATCGACGATTGGGACGCTTGGGAGTTGGTGTCGGCAAGCGGGCTTGCCTCGCCTGAGAGCGATCCGTTGCCCCGGGCGCTCACAACTGCCGAGATTCCGGCTTTGGTCGAACGCTGGGGACAGGCGGCGCGGCGGGCTCATGAGGCCGGGTTCGACGTGCTCGATATCCATGCGGCGCACGGATATCTGCTGCATCAGTTTCTCTCGCCGTACGCCAACCGGCGGAACGATGAGTACGGCGGCAGCGACCTCAATCGCATGCGGATTGTCATCGAGGTGGTGGAGAGTGTGCGCGCGTACTGGCCGGCGTCGAAGCCGCTCTTCCTGCGGCTGTCGGTCGAGGACGATTCGGGATGGGGGCCAGCCGGCAGCGTTGAACTCGCCCGACTGGTGAAGCCCAAGGGCGTTGACGTGATCGATTGCAGCTCGGGCGGCATGCGGGGCGCACCGGTGACCAGCACCGGCCCGGTGACTTACGGCTATCAGGTGCCCTATGCCGAGCGACTGCGGCGCGACGCCGATATTCTCAGCATGGCGGTCGGGTTGATCGTTCATGCCGATCAGGCCGAGGCGATCCTACAGGAAGGCCGCGCCGACCTGATCGCCCTGGCGCGCGAGCTTCTCTACAATCCCAACTGGCCGATGGACGCGGCGCAGAAGCTCGGTGTGGACGCCCAGTTCGGTTCGGTGCCGTCGCCTCAAGCGTACTGGCTTGCCAAGCGGGCCCAGTCGGTGAAGAGCGTGGTTCCGTCGACCTACGGCCGCAGTCTCAAGGCGTCGAGCTAGCGCCCTTTCCAATCGGGCTGCGGTTGTTTGGCGACGAAGGCGTCAATGCCGAGCTTCGCATCCTCGCGCATCAGGCCACCGGCCATGTAGGCGCTGGCGTAGGCGTAGGCCTGCTCGACCTCCATCGACATATGCTTGTGGAACAGCTCCTTGCCCTGGGCCAGCACCAGTGGCGACTTGGCGGCGATCTGTTCGGCCACGGCCATGGTAGCGGCGTCGAGCTCAGTCGGCGGCACGACGCGGCTGACAAGCCCGTCGCGCAGCGCAGTGGCGGCGTCGATCGGATCGCCGGTGAACAACATGTCGAGCGCCCGCTTGGCGCCCACGTTCCGACCAAGCGGCACAGAGGGCGTGCCGCAGAACAGGCCGATTTTCACGCCCGGCGTCGCGAACTTTGCATCGCTTGCTGCCACGGCCAGATCGCAGGCGGCGACCAGCTGACAGCCTGCCGCTGTGGCGATCGCATGGACCTTCGCGATCACCGGCTGGGGCAGCTTGCCGATCGTCATCATCATGGCGCTGCAGCGCGTCACGAGGTCGTAGTGGAAGGCATAGTCATTGGACGAACGAATCTCATTCAAGTCGTGACCGGCGGAGAAGGCGCGACCCGCGGCCTCGATCACGACGCAGCGGACTTCACGATCGACCATCAGGCGGTCGAATTCCGCCTGCAGCGCGTCTATAAGCTCGCCCGACAGCGCGTTCATAGCCTTCGGACGGTTGAGGGTCAGGATCGCGACCCGGCCGACATCGCGGCGCAGCAGGACCGGTTCATTGGCGACGGTCATGGCGTGTTCCCCGAACTTGGTGACCGGACGAGGATGCCAGAAGATGGGAGGGTCGTCATGCCGGCGATGACACCGGATCAACTGCACGCCTTCATGGCGGAGAGCTTTCCGCAGGCCGCGCATATGGGGTTCCGGATCGAGGAACTCGACGATACGCGGATTCGCTTGCGCGTGCCCATGCACGACCGCCACTTGCGGCCGGGCGGCACGGTATCGGGACCGACGCTGATGTGGACGGTCGATTGCGCGTTCTATCTGCTGATTATGGGGCGGATCGGGCCCGTGGCGCTTGCCGTCACCACCAATCTCAATATCAATTTCATGCGGAAGCCCGAGCCGGTGGATGTCCTGGCCGAGGCACGGCTCCTGAAGCTCGGCAGGACCCTGGCGGTCGGCGACGTGACGCTTTTCAGCGACGGCAAGGCGGACCCAGTGGCGCATGCAACGATTACCTATGCCATTCCGACACGGTAAATTGATACCGTGTTTCTAGGCGACTGATTTTAAAAGATAAATAGGCCGCGCTTGACAGGCGCGGCGGCCGAACTCATAAGCGCCGCCTCTTTGGTAGCGAGACCCATGAAGACCTTCAGCCTCAAGACTGCCGACGTGCAGAAGAAGTGGGTGCTGATCGACGCGGACGGGCTGGTACTTGGCCGGCTGGCATCGATCATCGCCATGCGCCTGCGCGGCAAGCACAAGCCGACCTTCACGCCGCACATCGATTGCGGCGACAACGTCATCGTCGTCAACGCCGAGAAAGTGCGTCTCACTGGCCGCAAGGCCGAGCGAGAGGTGTTCTACTGGCACACCGGCCATCCCGGCGGCATCAAGGGCGAGACCCTGGGCAAGCGGCTTGAGGGCCGTTTTCCGGAGCGCGTCATCGTCAAGGCGGTCGAGCGCATGATCACGCGCGGTCCGCTGGGGCGTGCGCAGATGAAGAACCTGCGCGTCTTCAAGGGCACCAAGCACGACCACGAGGCGCAGCAGCCCGAGAAGCTGGATGTCGCCGCGCTCAACCCGAAGAATTCGAGGATCGGCTGATATGGCAACCGAACTTTCCTCCCTCGCCGCCCTGAAGAAGGCCCCCGTCGTCGCCGCTGCGGCGCCCGACGCGCCGCGCCAGAAGCAGGTCGATGCCCAGGGCCGCGCCTATGCCACGGGCCGCCGCAAGAACGCTGTCGCCCGCGTGTGGGTGAAAGCCGGCACTGGCAAGATCACGGTCAACGGTCGCGATCAGACGGTGTACTTCGCCCGCCCGACGCAGCAGATGGTGATCAACCATCCGTTCGTGGTCGGCGATCGCGTCGGCCAGTTCGACGTGGTTGCGACTGTCTCGGGCGGCGGCCTGTCAGGACAGGCCGGCGCGGTGCGTCATGGCATTGCCCAGGCGCTCTCCAAGTTCGAGCCGGGCCTGCGCGGCGCGATGAAGGGCCAGGGCTTCCTCACCCGCGACAGCCGCGTGGTCGAGCGCAAGAAGTACGGCCGAGCCGGCGCACGCCGCCGCTTCCAGTTCTCCAAGCGCTGACGGCGCGGGTACAGTGGACTATGGTGGAAGGGCGGCCGCGGGCGCCCTTCTTCTTTTTGCGGAGAGCAGCGGCGATGAGCGGCCTGATCGTTCCCTTCAATGGCTTCGTGCCCAAGGTGCATCCGACAGCCTTCGTGGCGCCGAACGCATCGCTGATCGGCGACGTCGAGATCGGCGAGAATTGTGGCATCTGGTTCACGACGGTGCTGCGCGGCGATGGACCGGGTATCCGGATCGGCGATCACTCCAACATCCAGGACGGCACCGTGATTCACGTGAGTTCCAAGTTTCAGGGAACAGTGGTCGGAGCCTATGTCACGGTCGGCCACATGGCGCTGTTGCATGCCTGCACGATCGAGGATCGGGCCTTTGTGGGCATGCACGCCACGGTGCTCGACGGCGCGGTGGTCGAGAGCGGTGCGATGGTGGCGGCGGGCGCGCTCGTGCCGCCGCGCAAGGTGGTTCGGAAGGGCGAACTCTGGGCGGGAAACCCCGCACAGAAGCTGCGCGATCTGGGACCCAAGGATCTCGATATGATGAAATGGTCGACGCTCCACTATATGGAGCTCGCCAAGGCCTACACCGGACGCCCCTGGACCGCCGACGTCCGGGCCGCGGCGGCGGAGTAGGGATCAGGCGTCGACGCGCACCTTCACGTAGCTGCCGGGCGCATCCTCGATCGCCGGGGCGCCGCCTTCACCCGGCTCCCGCGCCGGAACCTTCGGGCCCGAGAGCGCCGACAGCCAGCGGTCCCAGTCGTGCCACCACGATCCGGGGTGTTCGACGGCGCCGGCCTGCCATTCCGCCAGTGTCGGCGGATTGCGACCGCTCTCGTTCAGCCAGTGCTGGTATTTCTTCGCGCGCGGCGGATTGACGACACCCGCGATGTGGCCGGATCCGGCCAGCATGAAGCGCACCGGTCCCGAATAGACCTGCGTCGCCTTGTAGACGGACTTGGCCGGCGCGATGTGGTCTTCCTTGCCCGACTGGATGTAGATCGGGATTGAGATGCGACGCAGATCGATCGGTGTTCCCTCGACTTCCAGACCACCCGGCTGCATCAAAAGGTTCTTCTGGTACATGTTGCGCAGGTAGTAGCTGTGCATCGACGGCGGCATACGTGTGGCGTCGGCGTTCCAGAAGAGCAGATCGAAGGGGAACGGTTCCCTGCCGAGCAGATAGTTGTTCACCACGAACGACCAGATGAGATCGTTGGCGCGCAGCATGTTGAAAGTGGTCGCCATCTCGCTGCCGTCGAGATAGCCGCGCTTGGCCATCATGTCCTCGAGGCTCTTGAGCTGGTCCTCGTCGATGAAAACCTCGAGTTCGCCCGGCTCGGTGAAATCGACCTGAGCCGTGAAGAACGTGCAGGCCACGATTCGGTTGTCGCCGCGCGCCGCCATCCAGGCCAGCGTCGTCGCCATCAGCGTCCCACCCAGGCAATAGCCGATCGCCGAAACCTGCCGTTCGCCGGTCGCACGCTCGATGGCGTCGAGTGCCGCGAGCGGACCTTGCTTCATGTAGTCGGCGAAGGTCAGGTGGCTCAGCCGCTCATCGGGATTGACCCACGAAACGACGAACACCGTGTACCCCTGCTCGGTGCACCACTTGATGAAGGAATTCTCGGGCTTGAGGTCGAGAATATAGAACTTGTTGATCCAGGGCGGAACGATCAGCAGCGGCACCTTGTGCACCTCAGCGGTGTTGGGCGCGTACTGGATGAGCTGCATCACGTTGTTCTGGAACACGACCTTGCCGGGCGAGGTCGCGACGTTGCCACCGACCTTGAAGGCATCCATGTCGGTTTGCCGGATCGCCAACCGTCCCTTGCCGCGCTCCAGGTCGGTCAGCAGGTTCTGCAGCCCCTTGACCAGGTTCTCGCCCTTGCTGTCGACGGTGGCCTTCACGACCTGCGGGTTGGTGTGGGCGAAGTTGGAGGGCGACATCGCGTCGACAAATTGCCGCGTGTAGAACTCGACCTTCTTGCGCAGCCGGTCGTCCACACCGTCCACGTCGCGCACCGTGCCCTGCAGCCAACGGGCGGTGAGCAGGTAGCTCTGCTTGAGGTAGTCGAACACCACCTCGTCCTTCCAGGCGGGGTCGGCAAAGCGCTTGTCACCCTTGGGCGGTTCAATCACGGGTGCAGCCGGTTTGCCCAGCATCCGGTCAGCGGTCGCCTGCCAGAGCTTCATGTATTCCTGCATCAGGGCCATCTGGGCGGCGACCAGCTTGGACGGGTCGGCCAACAGCCGGCTGGTGAATTCCATGAAGGTTCCGGTGAGATTCAGCGGGTCCAGCGGCTGCGGCCCGTCGCGCTGGCTACGCTCTCCGAACTCCGCCAGCAGCTTCTGGCTGCGCTGGGCAATGTCCTGGAACGCCGTCTGCAGCGCGTCAGCCGAAGGCGGGGTGGCGGGGGCGGGCGGGGTCTCAGGCATGAAATTTCCCTTTTAGATCATTGCCTTTGCGGCGTTTCTTGCGGTATTTTCATTGGCCCGGTATGATTGCGGCAGTCCGGTGCCGGCTGGGCGTGGTACGCCATTGGTAGGCTGCGACAAGACACGGGTCAATTTTCTCCCCGAGGTCCGGTACAGAACGCCGGCACCAAGGGTTTCAGGCGGGTGATGGACATGCGGACCTCTTTCCCGAATAGCCGGTTGATCGGCTTGATGAGCGTTTCCGCGATCGCTCTGCTCGCGGCCTGTGACAGCACGCCCAAGACGACCCAGCCCGCGCGCCCCGGAGCCGACCGTCAGGTGGCGGCTGGATCCATCCCCGCGCCCTCGACCGGCCGACAGTTCGAAGATGTGCGGGCGACGGACGAGTCTCGCGCCGGGCCGATCGGCTACCAAGTCGCCGGCCGAGGTGGTCAGCGCGCGCAGCAGGAAGAGGTGGCGCGCGCCGCGGCCGAACGCGCTGCGCGCGACCGCGCGGCCCAGCAGCAGTCCGCGCCGCCCGCCGCCGTCGCCACGGCCGCGCCGCCAGCGCCGGTCCCGGCACCTCGGACAAGCGTTGACGCGACGCCTCCGGTGCAGCCCGCCGCGCCTCCAGTCGCGCCAGCTCCCGCACCGGCACAGGCGTCGACCGTGACGACCCAGCCGCTGCCGCCGCCCCAGGCAGCCGCGCCGCCACCCGCGCCTCCGCCACCCGCGCCGGTCGCGGTTCCGGCGCCGGCGCCGGTTGCGGCGGCACCAGCGCCCGCGCCAGCTCCGGCCGCGACCAATCTCCCGGGCTCACCGCCCATCGCGATGACGGTTCCGCCGTCGATGCCCAACCTCTCCGCGCCATCGCCCTCGCCGGTGCCTCCGCCCGCGCCGGCCGCCCCGTCGGTCTCGACGGCGCCCGCGACTTCAGTGCCGGCAGCACCCGCACCCACACCCACACCCGTGCCGGCGCAGGCGGCGCCGAGCCCCGCCAATATCGCGACCGCACACTCCGGTGCGGTCCCTTCTGGCACCACAGTCTCGCCACCGCTGGGGGGGCCGCTTCAGGTCGCGGTGATCCAGTTCGGTCGCAATTCCTCGCGGCTCGGCACAAATGACGCCAGTGTCGTCCGCCGCGTCGCGGACATTTACAAGCGGAACGGCGGTACCGTGCGGGTGCTTGGCCATGCCGCCAAGGACGTCGTCGGGGCGACCGCGGCCGAGATCAAGAACGGGAACCTGTCGGTCTCCATCTCGCGTGCCGAGGCGGTTGCCAACCTCCTCATCCGCTACGGCGTGCCGTCGGACGCGATCATCATGGAAGGCGTGTCCGACGAGGAACCCGTCTACGAAACGCGCACGGCCCGCGGGCTGGCCGCCAACCGACGCGCCGAGATCTTCGTCGACTTCTGATCCCCCTCAGAGAAAGAACGACAAGATGGACGATTCGGAGTTCCACCGGCTACGCCGGTTGCCGCCCTACGTTTTCGCCGAAGTGAACGCCATGAAGGCGCGGGCTCGTGCCGCGTCGCAAGACGTGATCGATCTCGGCATGGGCAATCCCGACCTGCCGACGGCGCCGCACATCATCGCGAAGCTCGCTGAAGCGGCCGCCAATCCGCGCACGCACGGCTACTCCCAGTCGCGCGGCATTCCGGGTCTGCGGAAAGCGCAGGCGGCCTACTATCAGCGCCGCTTCGGGGTCGATCTCGATCCGGAGAGCGAGATCATCGTGACGCTGGGCTCCAAAGAGGGCCTCGCCAATCTCGCCCAAGCCATCACCGGACCGGGCGATATCGTGCTGGTGCCCAACCCCAGCTATCCGATCCACCCCTACGGTTTCATCATCGCTGGCGGGTCGGTGCGCCATATTCCGGTTCCCGGCAGCATCTCCATCGACGAGTTCCTGCCGGCGCTCGAACGGGCGGTGCGGCACACCGTGCCCAAGCCGCTCGCGCTGGTGTTGAACTTTCCGTCCAACCCGACGGCTCAGGTGGTCGACCTCGACTTTTACGCCACCGTGGTCGATTTTTGCCGCCGCCAGGGCATTTGGATCCTCTCTGATCTCGCTTACGCCGAGATCTATTTCGACGACCGGCCGCCGCCGTCGATCCTGCAGGTGCCGGGCGCGCGGGAGATCGCGGTCGAGTTCACGTCGATGTCCAAGACCTACTCCATGGCCGGGTGGCGCATGGGCTTCGCGGCGGGAAACAAGCGGCTGATCCAATCGCTGACCCGAATCAAGTCGTACCTCGACTACGGTGCCTTCACGCCCATCCAGGTGGCGGCGACCGCGGCCCTGAACGGTCCGCAGGATTGCGTGGCCGAAGCGCGGGCGACCTACAAGGAGCGCCGCGACGTGCTGATCGAAGGAATGCGCGGTGCGGGCTGGGACATTCCGGCGCCGGCGGCAAGCATGTTCGCCTGGGCGCCGCTGCCGCCAGCGTTCGCCGAGCTGGGGTCGCTCGCCTTCTCGAAGTTGTTGCTGACGCAGGCCAATGTAGCGCTCTCGCCGGGCATCGGTTTTGGCGAGCACGGTGACGCCCATGTGCGAATCGCCCTCGTCGAGAACAAGCATCGCATCCGCCAGGCAATCCGCAGTATCCGGCAGGTCCTGGCCGACCCGGAGCGGTCGATCGATCTCTATCTGCGCGGTGTTGGGGACAATATCGCGCCGATCAAGGCTCGCGCCTGAGCGTCGCTTGCGTTAATCACCCGGCATGAACGCGCCACTTCGCATCGGCGTCGCGGGCCTCGGCACGGTCGGCGGCGGTGTCGTCAAGCTATTGACCGAGCATTCGCGGCTCCTGTCGGTCCGTGCCGGGCGACCGATTCGCCTGGTCGCGGTCAGCGCCCGCTCGCGCGCCAAGAAGCGTGACTTCGCGCTGGACGGTGTTCGTTGGGAGCGCGATCCCCTCGCACTCGCTGAGGCGACCGATATCGATGTTGTCGTCGAGCTTATCGGCGGCTCGGCTGGCGTCGCGCGCCGCCTGGTCCAGCGGGCGATTGCCCGCGGCAAGCATGTCGTGACGGCGAACAAGGCGCTGCTCGCCATGCACGGATCGCAGATTGCGCTCGCCGCCGAGAAGCGCGGCGTGGCTGTTGCCTTCGAAGCCGCGGTTGCGGGCGGCATTCCGGTCGTGAAGGCGTTGCGCGAGGGGCTGGTCGGCAATCGCGTGCGCCGGCTCTACGGCATCCTGAACGGCACCTGTAACTACATTCTCAGCACCATGCGCGAAACCGGTCGCGACTTCGCGACCGTCCTGGCCGAGGCGCAGCAGGCCGGCTACGCCGAAGCCGATCCCAGCTTCGACGTCGACGGCATCGATGCCGCGCACAAGCTCGCGGTCCTGACGGGCGCGGCGTTCGGCGCCAAGGTCAACTTTGCGGGTATCCATGTCGAGGGCATCCGGCGCGTGAGCGCGATGGACATCGCCTTCGCGGATGAACTCGGCCATCGCATCAAGCTGCTCGGCCTCGCCCGCGAAACCCGAGATGGCATCGAGCAACGCGTTCATCCCTGCATGGTGCCTTTGGCGGCCCCGATCGCCCATATCGAGGGTGTGTTCAACGCCGTCGTGGTCGAGGGCGATTTCGTCGGCACGACGATGTTCCAGGGCCGTGGTGCGGGGCAGGGCCCGACAGCGTCTGCGGTCGTGGCGGATCTGGTCGACCTCGCCCGTGGACGCGTCATGCCGGCGTTCGTGGTGCCGGCCGAACGCCTCGCCGACCGTGCGGCGGCTCCAATGGACCGGCACGTTGGCGCCTACTACATGCGCCTGATGGTTCAAGATCAGCCGGGCGTTATCGCCGCCGTGTCATCGATACTCGCGCGGCATCACATTTCGCTCGAATCCATGCTGCAGCGTGGCCGCTCTCCGGAAGGCGCGGTTGCTGTGGTTCTGACGACGCACAGCACCCAGGAGGCGCGGATGCGCCGCGCCGCCGAGCAAATTGGACGGCTGAAGGCGGTCACCGAACCGCCGTGCTTGATCCGCATCGAACAATTCTAGGCGGTCGCCGACCGCGCACGGAGGATACGATGGCCGATGCCGACAAAATGGACCGCAATCTCGCGCTCGAAGCGGTCCGGGTGACCGAAGCCGCGGCCCTTGCGGCGTCCAAGCTGATGGGGCGTGGTGACGAGAAGAAGGCCGACCAAGCCGCGGTCGACGCGATGCGCACCACGCTGAATTCGCTCGCCATCCGCGGCAAGGTAGTGATCGGCGAAGGCGAGCGCGATGAAGCGCCGATGCTGTTCATCGGTGAGGAAGTGGGCCTGGGAACCGGCCCCCGAATCGATATCGCACTCGATCCGCTCGAGGGTACGACGATAACTGCCAAGGGTCTGCCCAATGCGCTCGCGGTCATCGCAATGGCCGACGAGGGCGGGTTCCTGAATGCGCCCGATGTCTACATGGACAAGATTGCCGTCGGCGGCGGCCTGCCCGATGGCATTGTCGATCTCGACAAGACGCCAGCGCAAAACCTGAAAGACCTTGCGGCAGCAAAGAAGGTGGACTTGGCCGATCTTGTCGTTTGCATCCTTGATCGCCCGAGGCACAGCGAACTGATCGCGAAGGTCCGCGAGGCTGGGGCCCGCATCGTGCTGATCGGCGACGGCGATGTCTCAGGCGTGATCGCCACCTCGACCGGCGACTCCGGCATCGATGTCTACATGGGATCCGGCGGCGCCCCCGAGGGCGTGCTGGCGGCGGCGGCGCTTCGGTGCATCGGCGGCCAGATCCAGGGCCGCTTGCTGTTCCGCAACGACGACGAGAAGGGGCGCGCGCGGAAACTCGGCATCACCGACTTGAATCGAAAGTACTCGATGCTGGAGATGGCCCGGGGCGATGTGATGTTCGCCGCCACCGGTGTCACCAACGGCTCGATGCTGAAGGGAATCCGTCGCTTCTCCGGTGGCGCGGAAACGCACTCCATCGTGATGCGTTCCAAGACGGGCACGGTTCGCTCGGTCGAGGCGCGGCACAACTTCAAGGTCAAGACCGGCCTTCCGAGCTGGGCCTAGGCCCATGTCGGGCGCGCCGGTGCGGGCTCCGCGCGCGGCGTTCCTCGGCGTTGAGCAATCGCTGACGGGGCGGCGATGGGCCGCGCGGCTCGAGGACGAGCGGACCGCGCTCGCCATTGCCCAGCGTCACGGCGTCCCCGACGCTCTTGCCCGTCTACTGGCGGCGCGCAATGTCGGGCTCGATGAGGTTCCGGACTTTCTCGATCCGACGCTCCGCCGCTTTCTGCCCGATCCCTCCCATCTCAAAGACATGGATGCCGCCATCGCGCGGGTCGTCCGGGCGATCCGCGAGGGCGAGCGGATTGCGATCTTCGGCGACTACGACGTCGACGGCGCGACTTCGGGGGCTTTGTTGCTGCGCTTCCTGCGCGGCGTGGGTGGGGATGTCGGCTACTACATTCCGGACCGTCGCAAGGAAGGTTACGGCCCCAACGCCGCCGCCCTCCTGAAGCTGCGGACCGCCGGTGCCGCTGTTGCGATCACCGTCGATTGCGGCATCACGGCCTTCGCCCCTCTGGCGGAGGCCGCCGACGCGGGCCTCGATGTGGTGGTGATCGACCACCACCAGGCCGAACTCGCATTGCCGCGCGCCATCGCGGTGGTCGATCCCAACCGGCTCGACGACGCCAGCCCTCACAAGCAGCTCGCGGCGGTCGGGGTAGCGTTTCTGCTCGCCGTCGGCGTCAACCGCGCCCTCCGCGATGGCGGCTGGTATAGCAGCTCGCGTCCAGAGCCCGATCTCCGCGGTTTGCTCGACCTTGTGGCGCTCGGCACGGTCTGCGATGTGGTTCCACTCACCGGTGTTAACCGCGCTCTCGTCCGGCAGGGCCTGACGATTGCCCAGAGGCGCAGCAACCCGGGCATGGCCGCCCTCGCCGACATTGCGCGCATCAAGGAACCGTTGGGCGCCTACCATCTCGGTTTCATGCTGGGACCCCGCGTCAACGCCGGCGGCCGCGTCGGTCAGGCTGACCTGGGGATCCGGTTGCTGTCGAGTGACGATCCAGCCGAGATTTCGGCGTTGGCGCTGCGGCTCGATGAGTTCAACAGCGAGCGACGGGCCATCGAGCGGGAAGTGCTGGACGAGGCCACCGCGCGAATCGACGGGCTCTATGGCCCCGACCGCGCCGGTTTGCCGCCGGTTCTCGTGGTCGAGAGCGAGCGCTGGCACATCGGCGTCGTCGGCATCGTGGCCAGCAGGCTGGTAGAGCGCTTCGGCCGGCCGGCTTTTGTCATCGGCAGCGACGGGGCACTTGGCAAGGGCTCCGGTCGCTCGGTGCGTGGCGTCGATCTCGGTGCCGCCGTCATTGCGGCAAGGCAAGCCGGCCTGCTGATCAATGGCGGCGGTCACGAGATGGCGGCGGGCCTGACGGTTGAGCGCGACAAGGTCGGTGCAGTGTCACAGTTCCTTGCCGAACGCATCGGGTCGCAGCTTGGCGCGGCGCCGTCGGTGAGAGAACTCGGGATCGATGCAAGCCTCACACCAGCGGGTGTCAATCGCGATCTGGTCGATGGAATTGAGCGTGCCGGGCCTTTTGGCGCCGGCAATGCCCTACCGCGCTTTGCACTGGCCGGTGTCCGTGTGAGCTATGCCCAGATCGTTGGCGATGGCCATGTCAGGTGCACGTTCGAGGGCGCGGGTCGGGGCAGGGTGGAAGGCATCGCATTTCGTGCCATGGCCAGCGCGCTGGGCCCGGCCCTTCAGGATTCCGCCCGGCCGATCCTCCATGTTGCGGGCGCCCTGCGGCTTGATCGCTACAATGGGCGTGAGACTGTGAAGTTGTACGTCGATGACGCTGCGCAGGGCGCGGGCTCGGTACTGGGCTGAGTGCCGCGCTTCGCTTGATTTAGCGGTTTGCGACGGCTATGTGCACGCGCTCGCGCCGCTACGTCCCCATCGTCTAGTGGCCTAGGACACCAGCCTTTCACGTTGGGAACACGGGTTCGAACCCCGTTGGGGACGCCAGGCGCCGTTTCGGCCCCTGCGGCGTCGTGATACGCTTCCCGAAAAGACAACGACAGTGTCACGGGAGGGGTCGATGAAGAACCGTCTGGGTCGGCGGAGCTTTGGCCGCGCGGCTGCTGTGGCGACTGCGACGGCGATCCTGCCGCGCACGACGGCGGCGCAAGGATTTCCCAACCGGCCGTTCAAGTTCATCGTTGCCTTCGGCGCTGGTAGTGCCACGGACATCACCGCGCGTACGGTCGCGCAAGAGTTCACGACGCGAACCGGGCAACCCGTCGTGATCGAGAATCGGCCCGGGGCAGAGGGTCAAATCGCGGCCCAGGCGGCGGCTGGCGCGGCACCTGACGGCTATACGCTCTTCGTCACGACGCAGACCACGCAGGCGGCCAATATCCATATCTACAAGTCGCTGGCCTACGATCCGGTGAAGAGCTTCGTGCCGGTGAGCGGCCTGTCACGCGGCGCGCAGGTCGTGATGGTTCGCAATGACCTACCCGCGCGGAGCATTGCGGAGCTGGTCGCGCTGGCGAAGGCTCAGCCCGGCAAGTTGACCTTCGCGAGCGGCAACGGATCGAGCCGCGCCGGTGGCGAGCTCTTCAAGATCATGGCCAAGGTCGACATGGTGAACGTGCCCTACCGGGCGCAACCGCAAGCCGTCGCCGATCTCATGGGAGGGCGCATCGACGTTGTGTTCTCGGACTTCTTCGTCGGCCTGCCCCCGGTGAAGGACGGGCGCGCCCGCGGTATCGCCGTGACCAGCCGGGAGCGGACTCCCGGGCTGGAGGAGTTTCCGACCGTCCATGAAACCTTGCCGGGCTTCGAGATGTGGGCATGGACCGCGACCTACGCGCCAGCAGGCACGCCCGGCCCCGTTGTCGCGCGATTGAGCCAGCTCGTGCGTGAGGCGACGCAGTCCGAAGCCTATCGGACGCTGACCCGCACGACCCATGGGATCGTGTTCTCCGGCACGTCGGAGGAACTCGCGGCGTTCCAGGCCAGCGAAATGCGCAAGTGGGGTGAGATCGTCGCCGCCGCGGGCATGCGCGAACCCTAGAGTCTTTCCGCTCCGCCTGGCATCAGCCGGGCCAGAAAGCGGGCGAACGACGCATCTCGACTCGGGTGAGCGGTTCCATCTGCGCCAACAGGCCTCTAGGCCCGTCGCGACGCGCGCCCCTGGAGGATCGCGGCGGCAAGTACCGCCACTGCGACGGCCGCGAAGGCCGCGCCATAGCCTGTGAGGGCGGCGAGAAGGCCGAACAGGGGCGGGCCGATGACCGCGCCCGAATAGGCGAACGCGGTCTGAACGCCTGTCGCCAGCGCGGTCTGCCCGGGCGGGGCGAGGTGAGCGAATTCGGCGATCGAGACACCATTCCAGCTGATGACGACGGCGCCATAGGCGAGCACCACGGCGGCGACCACGCTCTTCGGCGCGTCTGCCGGCATCAGACCAGTCGCAAGCGCGGCCCCCGCGATGGCGAAGCCGATCCAGGCGAGCAAGGACCGGCGCGGCACGCGATCGCCGGCCCAGCCGAAGGCCAACCGCACGAGCGTCCCGACGATCTGTGCGGCGCCCAGCAACAGTCCGGCGGAAATCAGATCGAAGCCATGCCGCTCGTACAGGAAGACGACGAGATAGAAGGTGAACGTGTGCTGGGCCACGACATAGACCAGCGACGACCAGGCGAGCACGCGCAAGGCCGGGTCGGCCAGGACGATACGCACGGAGGCGAAGAGACCGGGCGGCGGCGTCGGCGGTGCGACGCCACGTTCCAGCGAGGCGCGGAACGGCTCAAGTGCGACGATGGCGGCCACGAGCAGCGCCGCGCTTGCAAGCGAAGCTCCCTGCCAGCCGAGCGCGGCGACGGTCGGCGGCAGGGCCGCACCGGCGAGGGCGAAGCCGAGCGGCACGCCGGTCTGCTTGATGGAGAAGACCAGTCCGAAGCGCTCACGTGGCACGCGCTGCGCGAGGATGTGGGAGGCCGCCGGGTTGCCGGGCCCCTGAGCGAAGCCGATCAGCAGCGCCGCGATCGTCGTGGCAAGGAAAGCGCCGGCGGCATTGAGGGCAAGACCAAGTGCTGCGAACAGCAGGGCGAGTTGGCAGGTGCGGACCGCGCCCACGCCACGCACCAGCCGCGCCGCCACGACCGCGAGGGGGACGGCGACGGCGTAGGTGAGCGCGGTAAAGAGACCAACGGTCTTGGGATCGATCCCGAGATCACGGGCGACCGCTGGCATGGTGACGCTGAGCGAGAGCACCGCGGCCGACACCGCGACCTGCACGGCCAGCATGGCGGTGACCGGCAGGACAAAAGACGTCGTGGGAGGGGCGCGGCTCATGCTTGGCTTGCCGGTGCGCGGCCTCCTACATGCCGTAGAGATCAGCCTTGTTCAGCACCGTGTTCCGCAGGATGCGGATAGAGGCGACATCGACCATCACACCGTCGACATTGATCGCGCCGAGCCCCTGCGCCTCGGCGTCGGCATAAGCCTTCTCGAGCCTGCGCGCGCGCGCCACGTCGGCCGGCTTGGGTGAATAGACCTCAAGCGCGATGTCGATCTGCGAAGGGTGGATCGCCCACTTACCGACGCAGCCGAGCGTCATCGACCGTCCGCACTCGGTGCGGTAGCCTTGCGAATTGCGGAAGTCGGCGTAGGGGCCGTCCACCGGGTCGATCCCGGCGGCACGGCAGGCCATCACCAGACGGAAGCGGGCGTAGTGCCAGATGTCCCCGGGATAGCCGTCGGTCTCGCCGACATTCTTGTTGGTGACGCCCATGGATGCCGAAAAGTCACCCATGCCGAACACCAGGCACTCGAGGCGTGGTGTGGACCGTGCAATGGCATCGACGTTCTGCATGCCCTCGACCTCCTCGATCAAGGCCTCGAGGCCGATGCGCCGCTTGAGCTTCAGCTTGCGCTCGAGCTGGTGCAGGAGCTTGTCGGCGAACAAGACATCGGCCGGAGTCAGCACCTTGGTCATCATGATGGTGTCGAGATGCTCGCCGGCACCCTCGACGATCTCGATGATGTCCTCAAAGGCGTACTCGGTGGTGAGGTCGTTGATCCGAACGCAACGGGTCTTGCCGCGCCAATCGAGCGACTTCAGGCCTTGTACGATCTTGGCCCGCGCCGCGCGCTTCTGGCTTGGCGCCACGGCATCCTCAAGGTCGAGGAACACATGGTCCGCCTTCGATTCGGCGGCCTTCTGGATCATCTTCTCGCTCGACCCGGGGGTCGAAAGCTGCACGCGCCGTGCGCGGCGGGGGCGGTCGGTCATCGTCTGGTCTCCTCAGGCCACGATCTTGTCCGCGCGGAGGCGCGCGATCTCGGCCGGGGAGCAGCCGAGCCGGGCCAGATAGCGGTCAGTATGTTCCCCCAGCAACGGGGCGCGATGGCGCACACGGCCCGGGGTCTCGGTCATCTTGATCGCCACCCCGGCGACCAACGCTGGCCGGTCGAGGCCCGGATGCTCGACCGGAACCAGCATCTCGCGGGCCGCAAAATGCGGGTCGGCGGCAATGTCGCGGACCGTATAGACCGGTGCGAAGGGCACTTGCCCGCCGAAGTGGACCAGCAGCTCGGCCTTGGTGCGGGTCGAGGTGAATGCCGAGACCGCCGCGATGATCTCGTCCTGGTGAGCGCGGCGATCCTGGACCGTCATGAGGCGAGGATCGGCCGCGAGATCGGGTCGCCCGATCAGCTTGCACAGGATCGGCCAATGGGCGTCGGCGTGGGCAGCGATGCAGATCTGTCCATCTCGGGCGGGGAACATGCCGAACGGGCACAGAAACGGATGGTGGTTGCCCTCCGGGAGCGGCAAGGCGCCGAGATAGGCGTGTTGATGCACGATCCGCTCACAGAGCGAGAGGATGGCGTCGACCATGCCGACATCCACGAATTGGCCGCGTCCGGTTCGCGTCGCGTGCAGAATGGCACTCACGATGCCGAAGGCGCACATGGTGGCGGGCACCAGGTCGCCAATCCCGGGGCCGACCTTCATCGGCGTGTCGCGGTCGGGTCCCGTGATCTGCATCACGCCGCCCATCGCCTGGGCGATGACATCGTAGGCCGGCCAGTCGGAGTAGGGGCTGCGACCGGTCCGCTCGTCACCGAAGCCGCGAATCGTGGCGTAGACCAACTTCGGGTATCGCGCGTGCAACGCCTCCCATGACAGCCCGAGTCGCTCCATGACACCGGCACGGAAGTTCTCAACCACCGCGTCGGCGCCCTCACACAGACGCAGGACCAGATCGCGACCCTCCGGTCGCTTGAGGTCGATAGCGATCGAGTGCTTGTTGCGGTTCACCGAAGCGAAGTAGCCGCCAAAGGCCTTGAGCTGGTCGTCGGCGTGGTAGGGACCGACGATCCGCGTGTGATCGCCGTCCATCGGTTCCACTTTCAGGACCTCGGCGCCCTGGTCGGCAAGCAGCTGCGTACAGAATGGACCCGCCAGCATCTGGGTGAGATCGACGATCCGCACCCCGGCGAGCGCGCCGGCGGGATGGCTCACTTGCCGGCCCAGGGCGCGCGGCGCTTCAACAGCACGACGCGCTCGCCCTCGAAGACGTGCTTGTCGTCCTGGTTCACGCCGTAGTGCCGGAAACGCACGATCCCGGCATCGGGCCGATCGGCGTCGCGGACCTCCAGAACCTCGGAGTAGCAGTAGAGCGTGTCGCCGTGGAACACCGGGGCCTTCAGCCTGATCTTGTCAAGGCCAAGCTCCATCAAGGCGTTCTCGGCCGTGTCCTCGGCGGCAAGACCGATGCAAAGCGAGATGGTGACACCGCCGAACCCGAGGCGCCGGCCCCACGGACTCGACTTCATCAGGTGCTCATTGAAGTGGCCCTCGGCGGTGTTCATCGTGACGTTGGTGATCCAGACCTGCTCCAGCGGCTCGACCGTCTTGCCGCGGGCGTGGCGCAGGACGTTGCCCACGCGAAAATCCTCGAAATAATTGCCGCGGCCGGTGAGCGGGGCGAGTTTCACCGATTTCTCCCACGGCCCAGCAGCCGGTCGGAGATGATGCGCTTCTGGATTTCCGATGTGCCCTCGAAAATCTTGGTAAGCCGCGCGTCGCGCCAGTAGCGTTCGACCGCATGCAGGGTGGTGTAGCCGGCGCCGCCATGGATCTGCAGGCCCTCGCTGCAGACGCGCTCGGACATCTCCGAGGCAAACAGCTTCACCATCGAGGCTTCCTTGTCGCAACGCTGGCCGGTGTCGATCTGGTCGCAGACGAAGTACATGAGCTGACGCGCCGCTTCGATCTGGGTCGCCATCTCGGCGAGCTTGAAGCGGATCGCCTGGAACTCGGAGATCGACTGGCCGAACTGGCGGCGCTCCTCCGCGTAGGCGATGGAATCCTCAAGCGCGCCGCGCGCGAGGCCGATCGAACGGGCGGCTGTATGGGCGCGCGCGGTCTCCAGACCGCCGGTGGCGTAGTAGAAGGCCTTGCCCTCTTCGCCGACCAGGTTCTCGGCCGGCACGCGGCAATTGTCGAAGGCGAGCTCGAAGGTCTTCCAGCCGAAATAGCCGATCTTCGGAATCGGCGAGCCGGAGCAGCCGGGCGGAAGCGTGCCGCGCGCTTTCTCGATCATGAACATCGACAGACCTTCGTGACGGCGTCCGGCGGGCGCTTCAGACGTGCGTGCGATCATAATCATGAAGTCGGCGCCGTCGGCGAACGTGCACCAGTACTTGTTCCCCGAGATCAGCCAGCTTGCGCCATCCTTGCGTGCCCGACAGGTGATGTTGGCGATGTCGGAGCCGGCGCCGGGCTCCGACATGGAGAAGGCGCCCAGAAACTCGCCCTTGGCCATTCGGCGAAGGTAGCGACCCTTTTGCTCCGCGTTCATCATGTGCGCGCCGATCAGGAGATTGCCGCGCGCCACGATCGACGCGACGCTCATCCAGCCGCGCGCCAGCTCCTCTGTGACGAGGCAATACTCGAAACAGCCGAGCCCCAGCCCGCCAAACTCCTCGGGAATCAGGATGCCGAAATAGCCGAGCTCGGCCATTTTCTCGCGCAGCTCCATCGGGATCTCGCCCCGCTCGGGATCGAGCTTGTTGGCGACCGGCAGCACCTCGTTCAGCGTGAACTCGCGAGCCTGCTCCTGGATCATCCGGCGTTCGGGCGTGATGTACGACATGTCAGGCGGTCCTCTGCCGCACCAGGTTGGTGCGCTTGAAGTCGATGGCGAGCTCGTCGCGCTGGTTCAGCCCCTCGGTGTGCCAGGTCACGATTCCGAACCCCTTGTGGGTGTCGGAAAGCCGGCGATCGAGAACCCGGCTGCGGGCGCGCAACGTGTCACCGGGATACACCGGCTGATAGAAGGTGAGTTCGTTCACGCCCAGGAAAGGGCCACCGCCTTCGCTCAGATCTTCGACGCTGAGGCCAAACACCGTGGTGAAGACCAGCATCGGATTGGCGACGATTCCAGGATGGCCATGCGCTCGGGCATAGGCCGCGTTGTAGTAGTGCGGATTGAAGTGCAGCGTGAGCGTCGAGAATTGCGCTGTCTCACTCTCGGTGATTGTGCGGCCCCAATGGTGCTCGAAGACCCGGCCCACCTGGAAATCCTCATAGCGATTGCCCTTGGGGATGAGCTTCGCCCGGCTGCGGAAGTCGTCCGTCATGCCGCGCTCCGCGCCGCCCGCGCGAGTTCACCGATGTCAGCCAGGCTCTCGACGCGATCGATCAGGCGGCGCAAATCTCCGGCTCGGACGGTTCCGAGCACGGGAATCGCGAGCGCGTCGAACTTGGCTTCGAGCGCCGCGCGCTGACGGGCGATGTCGGTGGCGGGAACACCGGCGTCGTACCGGGACTCGAGCCGCGTGCCATCGTCGAGCTCGATCGCCATCTCGGCCAGCGTGTGGGACCAATCCGACTGGAAATCGATCGAGACCTTCGAGCGCAGGACCGCCAGCGCCGGATCTGACGCGGTCGTCTCGCTGTAGGAGCCAAGCGCCGCGGTATCGAGTCCGGCGAGAGCCATGGCGACAGTCTGGCGGAGCGAAAACTTCGACTCCAGCCCGGTGCGCGGTTCGGCGATGTTGCAGACGCGATCCGCGCCGCTGTCGAGGCGCAGCTGGATGCGTCGCACGCGTTCCGGTGGGAAGTTGCTGCGCTGGCGCAGTTCGCGAGCGCACTCGATGGGAGCGTGGGTCAAGTAGCAGGCCGCGTGATACTTGAAGAGGTTGTTGCGCAGGTGCCATCCCTGCTGCGGCTCACCCAGCGCGGCCCCGGCCTCCAGATGATCGCTTTGAGACGACGCGAATCCCTGGTCGCATTCAAGCGAGTCAGAGCGCGCCGTGAATCCTCGCGCGGCAAGGCGCGCGGCGCGCAGGCCGTGCTCGGACGCGGTGCCGGCGTGCAGTGGCTTGCACATGGTGCCGAAGTTGGACTTGAGCCCGGCCGCCTGCGTCGCGGCGATCCCGAACGCTGTGGCGAGCCTCGCCGGGTCGAGCCCGAGCATCCGCCCCACCGCGGCCGTCGCCGCGAACGACCCGACCGTGCCCGTGACGTGGAAGCCCTTGAGGTAGTGGCTCGGGGCGACCAGCCGTCCAACGCGGCCCGAGGTTTCATAGCCCGCGACGAACGCCTCGATGAAGGCGCGGCCGCTCGCACGACGTTGTTCTCCCAGCGCCAGGATGGCCGGGACGACAGTGACGGTGGGGTGGCCGCCCATGGCGAAATTCACGTCGTCGTAATCCAGCGCGTGGCTGGCGGATCCGTTGATCAGCGCGGCTGCCGACGGCGTAACGGTCTCGCCCCGCCCGACCAGCGAGATCGTGCCGGTCGCGCCATCTTCCAACGCCTCTTGCACCAGGATGTCGGTGAGTTCCTCCCGCGCGCCCGCGAGCGTGACGGCGAACCAGTCCAACAGGCATTGCTTGGTCCGTTCCAGCAGGTCATCCGGGAGGTCCGCCCAGCCAAGGCGCGCGGCGCGTCCGGCGATGGCGGCTGTGACGGCGGGCGGCGGAACGGACGATGCGGCGCGGGCGGCAGTCATGCGGAACTCCTGAGAGGGAGCCAGTGTCCGTCACCCCTGAAAGCGTGTCCAGAAAGTGGCCTTAGCGCTTCCGCGCAACGATATGGAAGATGTGCCAGTGCTTGGTATTGCCGTGGGCGGTCACCCCTTCTGTTTCCTCTTCCTCGAACAACTCCAGCTCAAACCCGGACAAGCGCTCCAACGCTGCGGAGCGCGCCAGGAACGTGATGCCAGCGCGGCCGTTCCAGCTATCGCGCTCGCCGTACCACTGACCGCAGAAACGTCCCCCGGGCCGTAAGGCGCGACCGATTCGTCGCCAGACACGATCGAAGTCTGGTGGGGCACAGAGGGGGAGGGAGAAGCTTGAATTGACGATGGCGAGATCCTCGGGAAGTGGCGCGTTCTCGTGCCGCGCGACCACGGCATGGACGCTAGCGCCCGATGGCAGGTCGGGGCGGCCGAGCAGCTGCCGCAATGCTTCCGGCTCAGCATCGATCGCAGTGAGCGGCCAACCCCGTCGCAAGAACTCGATCGCGTCCCTCCCCGAACCGCAGCCGAGGTCGGCGGCGCGGTCTTCAGGGCGGGGCGCGCCCGCGAGGTCGAGCGCTGACATGGCGGTTCGGCGAGGCGGCCGGTCGGCGAGGCGTCGGTAGTAGGCACCCCAGTCTCGGGGCAGTGGGGAAGGCGGGTTCATGTTCCTCTGCGGGCCGGCTGCGATCCATGCTAGAGGCTGCCGCGGCATGAGCAAACTGGCGCTCCTCAAGGTTTCTCGGCGCTTTGGCGACGTGGCGGCGGTGTTGGACGTGACGCTCGACCTGGCGGCAGGCGAGTTCCTGTCGCTTCTCGGCCCGTCGGGTTGCGGCAAGACGACGACGCTTCGAATGATTGCCGGCTTCGTTCCGCCCAGCACTGGTCGCATTGAGATGGACGGGCGCACGATATCGGAGCCTGGCGCGGTCCTGCTGCCGGAGAAGCGGCGCATGTCCATGATTTTCCAGAACTACGCGCTCTGGCCGAACATGACCGTCGCGGAGAACGTCGCCTTCGGCCTCGAGGTGCGCAAGTTGGCGCGCGCCGAGATCGAACGCCGCGTCGATCGCATGCTCGACGTGGTACGCCTGCGCGACATGAAGGATCGCTATCCCTCGACGCTGTCTGGCGGCCAGCAGCAGCGGGTCGCCCTCGCGCGCGCGATCGTGGTCGAGCCCGAAGTTCTGTTGCTGGATGAACCGCTATCCAACCTCGACACCGGCCTGCGCGAGGAGATGCGCACCGAGATTCGGCGGCTTCACGACGCGTTCCGGATCACCACGGTCTACGTGACACACGATCAGGGCGAGGCAATGGTCGCCTCGGATCGCATCGCCGTGATGAACGAAGGCCGTATCGAGCAGGTCGACACGCCGCAGCTTCTCTACGCTCGGCCGGCAAACCGCTTCGTCGCGAGTTTCGTCGGACGTACAAATTTCTTGACCGGGCGAAAGCAGGGCGGAACCGTTGCTTTCGACGGATTCGCGATCGCCGCCGCGCTCCTGGAACGCCCGGACGAGGGGGCCCCGCTGGTCTACTCTCTGCGACCACCCTCGATCGAGCTCCGCCTCGACCCGGGTTCCGGTTCCGGCGTGCGAATCGAGGCTGAAATTGCGTCGCGGGCCTACCTCGGGGAATACTGGGATTATCAGGCACGGCCGGTCGGCGGGGGGCTCACTCTGCGTCTGGCGGCGCCGCCGCGGACCGCGGTTGAGGTCGGACGCCGCGTCTGGCTCGAGATCGATCCCGCCGCAATGGTTCGCGTCGAATAGGAGAGTTTGCACCGATGACCGCGCCACTCGCCCGATTCACCGTCCTTGATCTCACGCGCGTTCGGGCCGGTCCGACTGCGGTCCGCTATCTCGCCGACTGGGGCGCCAATGTCGTCAAGATTGAGATGCCGCCCTCGGCCGGCGAGCAGGACATGGGAGGCCCGCGCCACGGGCCGGACTTCCAGAACCTTCATCGCAACAAGCGCTCGATCACGCTCAATCTCAAGGAGCCGGATGGCCGCGCTGTCTTCATGAAGATGGTCGAGAAGGCCGATGTGGTGGTCGAGAACTACCGCGCCGACGTGAAGTTCCGCCTCGGGATCGACTACGAGAACCTGAAGAAGGTGAATCCGCGCATTGTGCTGGGGTCGATCTCGGGCTTCGGTCAGGACGGCCCCTATGCCGGTCACGCTGGCTTCGACCAGATCGCACAGGGCATGGGCGGGCTGATGTGGATCACCGGCATGCCGGGGCAGGGACCCGTGCGGGCCGGTATTGCCGTGGCCGATGTCGGCGCGGGCCTGCATTGCGCGATCGGAATCCTGATCGCGCTATTGGGCCGCGAGAGCTCCGGTGAGGGGCAGTGGGTATCGACTTCACTCCTGCAGGCAATGATCTCGATGTGCGACTTCCAGGCAGCACGCTGGACGATCGGACGCGAAGTTCCGGGGCAGGCGGGCAACAACCACCCAACGTCGATCCCGACCGGCGTCTTTAAGACCTCGGACGGCTACATCAACATCGCGGCGTCCGGAGGCCACATCTATCGGCGCTTTTGCAAGGCCATCGCCGCCGAGGAGCTCACCACCGATGAGCGTTTCTCGACCGACAAGGCGCGCAGCCGCAATCGCGACGCGCTGAACGCGGAGATCGAGGCGCGGGTATCGAAATTCACCAGTGCCGCGCTCGTGAAGCTGCTGAACGAGGCCGGTGTCCCTGCGGGCCCGATCTACAAGATGGACGAGATGTTCGCAGACCCGCAGGTCAAGCACCTCAAGATGGCCCATCCGGTCAAGTCGGCCAAACTCGGCGAGATCGAGGTCATCGGCCAGGCGATCAACATGAGCGCGACGCCGTTCCAGATGCGTGGCGCGACGCCTGAACAGGGCGAGCACACCGACAGCGTCCTGGCCGAGTTCGGCTACGACGCCGCGTCCATCGCCGACTTCCGCAAGCGCGGCGTCATCTGAAGGGGACAACGATGCCCAGCCCGACTCCGCGCATGCTCGCCGAGAAACACGGCGCCGTTGGTCGCATGGTGTTCAACAAGCCGGAACGTCTAAACGCGACCTCGCTCGACATGTGGGAGGCGATCCCGACGATCCTCGACGACTTCGAGAGCGATCCGGCTATCCGGGTCATTGTGGTGACCGGGGCGGGCGACAAGGCCTTCGTCTCCGGTGCCGACATCTCGGAGTTCGAAACGGTCCGATCGACGCCCGAACAGGTCCAGCGCTACGAGGAGATCGCCGAGCGCGCGAGCGGTCGGCTGGCGCGCTGTTCGAAGCCCACGATTGCGCGCATTCGCGGCTATTGCGTGGGCGGCGGACTTGCGACGGCGCTCACGTGCGACTTGCGGATCGCCTCTGAAGACTCCCGCTTTGCCGTGCCTGCCGCCAAGCTCGGTCTCGGCTATCGCGCGGCTGGCATCCAGACCCTGATGAGCTTGGTCGGCCCCGCCTTCGCCAAGGAGATCTTCTACACTGGGCGTCAGTTCACGGCGGCCGAGGCGCAGGGCATGGGGCTCGTCAATCGCGTCGTGCCAGTCGCCGAGCTTGATGCCTACGTCATGCGCTATTGCGAGACCATCGCGGCTAATGCGCCGCTCACCATCCACGCCGTCAAGCGTACGGTCGAGGAGCTCTCCCGTCTTGATGGTAGGCCGGACCTGGGCCGATCGGCGGCGCTGGTGAAGGAGTGCTTTGAGTCCGCAGACTACATCGAGGGTCGACGCGCGTTCATGGAAAAGCGCCGGCCGGTTTTCAAGGGACGTTGAGGAGAAACCCATGGCCCGTCTCACCCGCGCCGAGATCGACGCCTTCTGGCGTGACGGCTATCTGATGGTCGAGAATGCCGTGTCGCCGGCACAGCTCGCGGCGCTGAGATCCGAGATCGCAGGTTGGGTCGAAGAGAGTCGGGCTCATACCGCGCCGTTCGGGACGCCCACAATCGATGGCCGACCGCGCTTCGACATGGGAGCCGAGCACACGGCCGCCCGACCGGCGCTGCGCCGGATCAACAACCCGTCCGACATCTCCGAGGCCTACCTCGATGTGATGCGCAATGCCGCGACCGTCGACATGGTGGCCGACCTGGTGGGGCCGGACGTCAAGTTCCACCACTGCAAGATCAACCTCAAGCTCGCCGGCGCGCGGACGGAAGTCGCCTACCACCAGGACTTCGCCTACACGCCGCATACCAACGATGATGTTGTTACAGCACTGTTATTCCTGGATGACATCGACGAGGACAATGGCTGCCTGACCGTGGTTCCGGGATCGCATCGCGGCCCGATGCATTCGCTGTTTGAGGGTGAGCGCTTCACGGGCGGTGTGGCGGCCGACGAGGAGAGGCGCGCCTTGGCGACGTCGGTTTCCTGCGTCGGCAAGGCAGGGAGCGTTTGCCTGATGCACACGAGGCTGCTGCACGGCTCCGCCGCAAACCGCTCCGACGCCCCGCGCGGACTCTATATCTGCGTGTATAGCGCTGCCGATGCTGTGCCGATCGCGCGCAATCCGATGCCAAGCCCTAACGAGGGCCGCATTGTGCGCGGACACGAGGCCCGCTTTGCCCGCCTGAAGCCGGGCCTGATTGAACTGCCGAAGCAGCCGAAGTCGGCGTCTTTCTTCACCGTGCTGGGGCAGGAGTCCAAGCAGGCGGCCGAATGATCGACCGCTTCCCCGGCATCGCAGAGGGCGACGCGCGGGGCGAACTCGCGGCGACCTTTGCCGACATTCGGGCGACTATCGGCGTTCCGGTCGTCAATTTCGTGTGGCGCCACCTCGCGACGATCGACGGGGGCCTGGACTGGGCTTGGCGCAGTGTCCGCCCTCTCTACGTCTCGGGGGACGTGTTCATGTTGGCGGGCACTGTGCGGGCCGGGTTGGTGTTGCCGGGGCTGGGATCGCTGGTGGGACCGGAACCCGCGGGTATCGACGCCGTACTGGCAAGCTACGACCATTCCAACACGGTCAATCTTGTCGCGCTCTCCGCCCTGCTGGCGGACGCCCGCGCCGGTCAGGCGGTGGCGGGGCACGCTGCGCCGCTGGTGGCCCCCAGGTCAGGTTGCCGCCGCTGTTGGCCGAGAAGGACGTCGCTCCGGAAACCTGGCGTCGCGTTCTGGCGCTCAATCGGCTGGGTGACGCACCATCGCCCGCGATATTGGCGAGCATGTATCGCCATCTTGCCCATTGGCCGTCGTTTCTTGCGCGGATCGAAGTCGCGCTCACGCCGGCCGCGGCCGACGGTTCTCTGGCACGCACGATCTCGGCCAACCGGGCGCTGGCCGAACGACTGGGAGCGAGCGTTCGCGATCGCCTTGGAAGTCCCAACGCCGACGATGTCACCCGACGTGAGGCGCGCCATGCAGTAGCGGCCTTCGTGGAGCATGCCATCGCCAAAATGGTGACGATCTGCCGGGCGATCCGCGTCGCCCGCGGTGTCGCCTGACTATTCCGCGGCTCTCCGGGAGGCGGTTCGCCGCGCGAGCCACTCCTGCATGGCGTCTTCCATGGTCAGAAAAACCGCGCCGCCCTCGATCAGGCGTTGGATCAGCCGCTCCAGCATCATCATTCGATGACCACGACCGACGACGTGGGGATGGAATGTGTAGGTCAGGATGCCGAAGTCGGCGATGCGGGTCATGTAGGTGAAATCATCGACGAAATTCTCGAGAACGGCGCTCGCATTCATAAGGCCAGCCTGGATCGATCCATTGGGATTGCGCATGTACTCGAAGTGCGGAAAGTCATCGAGCGACCAGCTGATCGGCATCTCCACAAGTGCAGTCTCGCGGCCGCGCCGAAAGGGCTTGAGCAATTCCGCGACGTCACCCTGCCGGGCATAGTAGCAGTCGTAGTCGTGGCCCATCATTGAGCTGTCGTAGCGGATGCCATGCTTCAGCAGCAATTCGATGGAGTGGGGTGAGAGGTCCCAGGCGGGCGAGCGATAGCCGCGCGCCGTCCGACCACTCACGCGCTTGATCGATTCGTTGCCGCGGACGATCTCCTCCTCCTCCTCTTCGCGGCTGAGCCCAACCGGTAGCCGATGGGTCCAGCCATGGTGAGCGAGTTCATGGCCGGCCTCGACGTAGGGCATCACGGCTTCGGGCGTGCTGTCGATCGTATGGCCTGGAGTAAAGAATGTCCCCTTGATCCCGTAGCGCCGCAACAGGTCGACGATCCGTGGAATGGCGACGATGTCGTACTCACCACGCGAGATGGGCGTCGGGGAGGTGAGGCCGCGGGCGATAAACCCTGACAGGTGATCGTGGTCAAACGTGAGACAGACGATGTGTCGGGCCATGGCAGTTCCTCCCGCAGACAGTCTACGGGGATTTGTTGCATTCGCCCAAACCGCACTGCATGATCGCGGCAACGACAAGGACCTAGGTCCGGGGGGGAAACATGGCGGGAACAGCCGCCCGGGCATCCGACAAACGGATGCCGGGCGACAGTCAGCTTGTCGTCGAGGGCGTTTCCAAGAAGTTCGGCGGTGTCGTGGCCGTGTCGGACGTTTCTCTGGAAGTGCCGCGCGGCGGGATTCTGTCGATCATCGGCCCCAACGGCGCTGGCAAGACGTCGCTCCTGAACATGATTTCGGGCTTCTATACGCCCGACACCGGCCGTGTCGCGCTTGAGGGAACCGACATTACCCGTCGCAAGCCGAGTGACATTGCCGCGTTGGGCATTGCGCGCACCTTCCAGAACATCGCGCTCTTCAGCGGGCTGACCGTTCTCGACAATCTCATGCTTGGGCGGCACGTGCGGATGAAGGCGGGCGTCTTCGCGAGCGCGCTCTATTGGGGGCCGGCGCGGAGGGAGGAGATCGCCCATCGCGAGGCCTGCGAGGAGATCATCGAGTTCCTCAAGCTTCAGGACCTGCGCAAGCAGCAGACGGCCGCGCTGGCGTATGGGCTTCGCAAGCGCGTCGAGTTGGGTCGCGCGCTGGCTCTCGAGCCCAAGATCCTGCTCCTCGACGAGCCAATGGGCGGCATGAACACCGACGAGAAGGAGGATATGGCGCGCTACATCCTCGATGTGAATCAGGAGCGCGGCGTCACTGTGGTGCTCATCGAGCACGACATGGGCGTGGTCATGGACATCTCGGACCGTGTGGTGGTGCTGGATCGCGGGCGACGCATCGCCGGCGGAACGCCCGAGGAAGTGCAGCGCGACCCGGCGGTGATCGCGGCGTACCTTGGTGGAGGAAGCAGGGGTTAGGCATGGACGTGACCGGCATGACCCTTCCACAGCTCCTCGAGCGGAACGCCCGGGAGGCACCACAGGCGCCGGGCATGCGCGAGAAGACGCGCGGCGTGTGGCAGACCTGGAGTTGGCAGGCCTATCGCGACCAGGTCCGCGACTTCGCGCTCGGCCTGGCGGCCGGGGGCTTTGCGCGCGGCGACAAACTCACCGTGATCGGTGACAACCGCCCACAGCTCTATTTCGCGCAGCTCGCGGCACAGGCGCTGGGCGGCGTGTCGGTGCCCGTCTACCAGGATTCGATCGCGACAGAGATGGTGTTCGTGCTGAACCACGCCGAGTCGTCGATCATCGTGGCCGAGGACCAGGAGCAGGTCGACAAGGCGTTGTCACTTAAGACTCAGCTGCCGAAGTTGCGCGCCGTCATCTACGACGACCCGCGCGGTCTTTCGGCCTACGACGATCCCCTGCTGCGGTCGTTTGAGAGCATGCTGGAACTCGGGCGCCAGCATGGCGCCGCCAATCCCGGCCTGTACGAGCGCGAGCTGGCCGCCGGCAAAGCCGACGATCTGGCAATGATTGCGTACACCTCGGGAACCACCGGCCAGCCCAAGGGCGCGATGCTGTCCCATCGCAACATGGCGGAGACGGCTGCCAATTTTCTCGCGGTGAATCTGACACGCCCCGGCGACAACTGGCTCTCGTACCTGCCCATGGCATGGGTGGGTGACACCGAGTTCTCGCTGGGCATGGCGCTGGTTGGACGGCTAACCGCCAATTGCCCGGAGAGCCCGGAGACGGTGCAGCGCGACCTTCGTGAGCTGGGGCCGGACGCGATGCTGGCGCCGCCACGCATCTGGGAAAACATGCTGACCCAGATCCAGGTCAAGAGCGGCGATGCCTCGCCCCTCAAGCGCTGGATCTTCGAGCGCTTCCGGGCGCTCGCCGAACGCTGTGAACTCGGGCGAGACGACGGGAAGGCCCCGACGGTCGGGCAGCGACTCGGGCTCGCTCTGGGCGAGGTCATGGTCTATGGGCCGGTCCGCGACCAGCTGGGCTTGCGCAATGCCCGCTGGTGCTACACGGGCGGCGCGCCGCTGGGACCCGACACGTATCGCTTCTTCCGCTCATTCGGCGTGAACCTGAAGCAGGTCTATGGCGCCACCGAGGCCTCGGCGCTGATCGCCTGCCAGGACGACGGCGAGGCCAACCCCAACACCGTCGGCAAGCCTTTGCCCAAGGTCGAGGTGAAGATCGATGACCGCGGCGAGGTGTTGTTGCGCGGCCCCAATGTGTTCGTCGGCTACTTCAAGCAGGACCAGGCCACGGCCGACACGCTGACGGCCGAGGGCTGGCTGCGCACCGGCGATGCCGGCTTCTTCGACAAGCGCGGCCATCTCACGATCATCGATCGCGCCAAGGATGTCGGCAAACTCGCGGACGGTTCGGCCTTTGCGCCACAATTCATCGAGAACAAGCTGAAGTTCAGCCCCTACGTTCGCGAGACTGTGGCGTTCGGCGACCAGCGCCCCTTCGTCGCCGCGATGATCGCGATCGACATGCAGACCGTGGGTACCTGGGCCGAGAAGCGCGGGTTGGCCTACACCAGTTTTATGGATCTCAGTCGCAAGGACGAGGTCGCGGGCTTGATCGCGACGGAGATCGCCAAGGCCAACGCGACTTTGCCCGATGTCCAGCAGGTCAAGCGTTTCCTCTTGCTAAACAAGGAACTCGACGCCGACGACGCGGAGATCACGCGCACCCGCAAGGTGCGGCGCCGGTTTGTCGCGGAGAAGTACGCCGCGGTGATCGAGGCATTCTACGGTGGCGCGGCGACAGTGGACGTCACCATGGACATCACCTTCGAGGACGGCCGCAAGTCGCAGCTCAGTTCCACGATATCGATCCACGATGCGGCAGGTGGTCCGGCCACCCGCCGAGCGGCCTAGGAGGTCGGACGATGGAATGGGAATTCACCCTGCTGCTGATCGGCAACGGCGTGCTGATCGGCCTGATGTACTCGCTGATCGCGCTGGGGTTCGTCGTCGTCTACAAGGCGACAGACGCGATCAATTTCGCCCAGGGCGAATTCGTGATGTTGGCGGCGCTGTTCTCCGCGGCGGTCATGGTATTGATGGAACTGCCCTTCTGGGTGGCGGTGATCGTTGCGGTCCTGGGCATGGTCTCGTTCAGCTTTGGCCTGGAACGCGTGGTCCTGCGCCCGCTGCTCGGCCGGCCGGTCGTGGCGGTGATCATGGCGACCATCGGGCTTGCCGCCATCCTGCGCGGACTGGGGCCGATGATCTTCGGGGCGGAGACGCGATCGATTTCGCTTCCGGTGGGTGACGAGCCACTCCGGCTGGGGCCGTTCATCCTGCAGCCAGTGCAGATCACCGGCGCGTTGGTGGCGCTGGCGTTCCTTGGCGGCTTCACCTGGTTCTTCCTGCGGAGCCGGATGGGCGTGGCGATGCGCGCCGTCGCCGACAATCAGCAGGTTGCGATGGCCATGGGCATCAACGTCGAGCGCTACTTCGCGCTAGCATGGGCCATGGCGGGAATCGTTTCGGCACTGGGCGGCGTCGTTTGGGGCGCCATGCTGGGCGTCGATGTGCACGTCTCGCTGGTCGGGCTCAAGGTCTTCCCGGTGGTGATCCTGGGCGGTCTGGATTCGATCGTCGGCGCCGTTGTCGGCGGTCTGATCGTGGGTATCGTCGAGAACCTTGCGGCAGGGTACCTCGATCCGCTGGTCGGAGGCGGCAGTAAGGACTTCGCGCCCTATGTGCTGATGATCATCGCGCTGATGGTCCGCCCTTACGGCATCTTCGGCAAACGCAAGATCGAGCGGGTCTAGGCGGCGTCCATGTTTCATCGCGAATCCGGCTACTACAAGACGACCTACGCCGAGGACGGCGCGCTCTATCCGTTGCCTATCGCCAAGTGGACGGTCGGTATTCTGCTGGCGTTGTTCGTGGTGCTGCCGCCGCTGACGACGGCGGTGACCGGCGCGCTGGCTGCCGAATACTACATCTCGATCGTGAACCTCATCCTGATCGCCGTGGTCGGCGCCATCGGCCTCAATATTTTGGTGGGCTACACGGGACAGATCTCGATCGGGCACGCCGGGTTCATGTCGGTGGGCGCCTATACCGCGGCCAACCTGGCGGTGAAACTCGACCTGCCGTTCTGGATCACGCTGCCGGCGGGCGGGCTCATGGCGGCGGCGATCGGCGCGGTGGTCGGCATTCCGAGCCTGCGCATCAAGGGCCTCTACCTCGCGATCGCGACGCTGGCGGCCCAGCTCATCATCGAGTGGATCATCAACCACACGCCGGCGATCTCCGGCGGTTCGCAGGCCTCGATCGAGGTCGACCGGCCGGCGGTATTCGGCTATCCGCTCAAGACCCAGCGCGAGCTTTACTACTTCCTGCTTCTGTTCGCTGTTTTGGCGATCGTGGGCGCGCTCAACATCGTCCGCAGCCGCATCGGCCGCGCTTTCGTGGCGATCAGGGACCAGGACATCGCCGCCGAGATCATCGGCATCAACATCTTCCGCTACAAGCTCACCGCGTTCGCGATTTCGTCGTTCTATGCCGGCGTCACGGGCGTGCTCTACACCTACTATCTCGGCATCGCGAACTACGAGAATTTCCTGATCTCGACGTCCATCGACTACCTGGCGATGATCATCATCGGCGGCCTGGGGTCGGTGTTGGGGGCGATCTTCGGCGCGATCTTCGTCACGCTGCTTCCGATTTTGATCCGGTTGTTCATGGAGACGTTCGGAACGCTGTTCTTCACGACCGCCGAGCTGAACAACATCATCCCGGCGATGCGGCTCGGCATCTTCGGTCTGCTGATCATCGTTTTCCTCGTCCTGGAGCCCGAGGGGTTGAACCGGCTCTGGCGCAACATCCGGAGTTACTTCCGGGTGTGGCCGTTCTCGTATTGATGTGCGCGTACCAACAACGGAGGTCTTGATGAACAAGCTCTTGGCAAGTCTTGCGGCCGCCGGCGGGGCGATCCTGCTCACTGCGGGGTCAGCCTGGTCGCAAGCCCGCGACATCGTGATCGGTGTGCAGTGCGATCGCACCGGTGCGACGCAGACCGTCGGCGTCTTCTTCTGCCCGGGTGTGCACGACTACACCGATCTCGTGAACTCGAAGGGCGGTATCGAGGGCCGTCGCGTCCGCGCGATGGAAATCGACCACGAGTACAAGGTGCCGGCGGGTGTGGAATCTTACGAGCGCCACAAGAAGGAGGGCGCCGTGAGCGTGCTGCTCTACGGCACGCCGCACGTCCAGGCGCTGACCGCGAAGATGGCCGAAGACAAGATCCCCGGCACGTCACCCGGTTTCGGGAGCGCCGCCAGCGCCGACGGCATGCGCTATCCCTATCTGTTCCCGATCGCCGCCAGCTACTGGTCGCAAGCTGCCGCATCGGTCCACTTCGCGAAGGACAGGCTGGGCGGCAGTCTTCGAGGCAAGAAGATCGCCTATCTATTCTTCGACAATCCGGCGGGCAAGGAGCCGCTTCCCGTACTTGAAGACCTCGCGAAGCTCGAAGGCTTCGAGCTGCGCACCTTCGCCGTGCCGGCGCCGGGCGTCGAAATGGGCCCGCAGGTGCTCGATATCACGCAGCGGTACCGTGCCGATTTCGTGGTCACCCATCTGTTCGGCCGCTCTCCGTCGGTTTCAATCAAGGAGCTGAAGCGCGTCGGCTTCCCGCTGTCGAAGGTCGTTGCCTTCGTGTGGGGCTCGTCCGAGGCCGACCTTGACGCCGCCGGTGGCGCCGCGGTCGCCGAAGGCTACAACACCCTGCAGTTTGCCGGCGTGGGCACGGACTACGCGGTCCATCGCGAGATTCGCGAGATGTACCAGAAGGCCAACAAGCAGCCGCCCAGGGAGATGAACTCCACCGTCTACTACAATCGGGGTATCTTCCACATGGCGGTGCATCTGGAAGCCTTGCGCAACGCGCTCAAAGCCAAGGGCGCTCAGGCGACCATCACCGGGGCCGACATGAAGACCGGCTTCGAGTCGATCAAGGGCGTGACGCTGGGCGGGCTGATGCCGCCGCTTCAGATCACGCCGACTGACCACGAGGGAGGCGGCTGGATCCAGGTGTTCACGGTGAAGGGCGGCAAGCTCACCAAGACCACGGACTGGTTCCGGGCGTACCCCGACGTGATCAAGAAACACGTCGAGGCGGACGGCAAGAAGTCCTGATTCGGGACGGGGCGGGCGGTCCACTGGGCCGCCCGCACCCACTTCTTCCAATGCAACCGGTCGTTCCATGCTGACGCTGAACAACATCGAAGTCGTCTATGACGGTGTGATCCTCGTCCTGCGCGGCGTGTCGGTGAACGTGCACGAAGGCGCGATCACGACCGTGCTAGGCGCCAACGGTGCCGGCAAGACCACGACGCTGAAGGCCATCTCCGGGGTCCTACGCTCCGAACGGGGCGAGGTAACCAAGGGGTCGATCGACTATGCGGGCCGGCGCATCGACGGTATGCGGGCCCACGACGTCACCCGGCTTGGCATCGCTCAGGTGTTCGAGGGGCGGCGGGTGTTCGAGCACCTGACGACCGAAGAGAATCTGGTCGCCGGTGGCCATATTCACAGCGATTTCGCGCGCATCCGCGAAGGCATCGATCTCGTGTATTCGTATTTTCCACGCCTGAAGGAACGGCGGAGCCAGCAGTCAGGCTATCTATCGGGCGGCGAGCAGCAGATGCTGGCGATCGGCCGCGCGCTGATGAGCCGGCCAAAGGTGATGCTGCTCGACGAGCCGTCGCTCGGGCTGGCACCCATGCTGGTCGAGGAGATTTTCGGCATCGTGAGTCGCCTGGTGAAGCAGGAAAAACTTTCCGTCCTCCTGGTCGAGCAGAACGCCACGATGGCGCTCAAGGTCGCCGACCACGGCTACGTCATGGAGAACGGTCGCATCGTGCTAGAGGGCGACGCCGCCAAGCTGCGCGACAACTCCGACATCAAGGAGTTCTACCTCGGCCTGAACGAGGGGGGCGTGCGCAAGTCCTATCGCGACACCAAGCACTATAAGCGGCGCAAGCGCTGGCTTTCGTGAGGCGGCGATGTCGCTCGCGCGCTTCCTCGGGGTGCTTGCCGCGCTGAGTCCCGGAGTAGCTATCGCACAGGGTACGTTGGCGCGGCACTGCGCTGCCTTCGGTGAGGTTGAGTACCGTAAGGTCGACCCGGCGGTAGAGAGCGTCGTGCCTGCTGAGTTCCCGGCGCCAATTCTAGAACGCACCTCGGTAAAGGTCGGGTCCCAGCCGGTAGCGGCCACGCTCACGCTGCGGGGCCGGATGGTCTTCCGCAACCGGCCGGCAGTGGAGACGCAGTTCGTTTGCCTTCTCGACATCGCCGATAAGCCGCTGTTTTTCTACGCCATTCCAACGCTGGCAACCCGAACGGCGCCGACCCCGTTTGGACGTCCCGTGGCCGGGGGCGGGGCGGCGCTCGAACCACCGCGGCCGCGCGCATCGGAGCGTCCACCGTTGCCCGCCACTGCGGTGCGAATGCGCGGTGTCGTGCGCGATCTCGCGGGCAAACTTCAGCTCCAGCCGTGCGACGCGGCGTTCCTCCCGGTCGAGGACCGCACCCCGGGGCGCGAGTTGGAGCGCGCCGTGTCCGATCTGGCGGGGGGTCAAGAAGGCCGGCCGGTGTTTGTTGAGTTCTACGGCCAACGCGAGAGCGGCGGCGCCGCGGGGATGGTGGTCCTTGAGCTGAGGCGCGCCGCAACCGAGACGGCGGGCTGCCGCGAGCGCTTCGATCAGCGCGAATGGATCGTGATGGGCGGCGAGCCGCGCTGGAGACTGGACATCACCGCTCGCGACTTCGTCTTTTCGGGTGGCGGCGAGGCAGCCTCCCAGCGCGTGCCGCATGGTGGGCCGAACCGCGACGGCGCCCTGGTCCTCTACGCCGCGATCGAGGGCGCCGAGATCCGCGTCGCCATCGACGAGCAGCGTTGCGTCGATCCCGTGTCGCGCTCGATCTTCGCCTACCTTGTCGAGGTGCGGTCCGATGGACGATCCTTCATCGGCTGCGCGGCGCACAATCCGGCGCTGCCGGCGCCATAGGGAGCCCGCGATGTCCGATGTCGGCAGACTGCGCGACCTGATCGAGAGCGCGCGCCGCATCGTGGCCTTCACGGGCGCCGGCATCTCCACGGAGTCGGGAATTCCCGACTTCCGCTCCCCGGGCGGTATCTGGACGAAGTACAAGCCGATCTACTTCGACGACTTCATGGCGTCGGATGAGATGCGCCGTGAATCCTGGAGGCGAAAGTTCGCTTCCGACGAGACGATGCTGAAGGCCGAGCCGAACGCCGGCCATCGCGCGCTGGCCCGGCTGGTCGAAGCGGGGCGAATGTCCGCGATCATCACCCAGAATGTCGACGGCCTGCACCAGCGCTCGGGCGTCCCGGATCGGAAGGTCGTCGAGCTGCATGGCAATGCGACCTATGCAACGTGCCTGGATTGCGGGCACCGCCACGAACTCGGTCCGATCCGGGATGCCTTCCTGGGGCACGGCCGACTGCCGCTCTGCGTGAAGTGCGGGGGCATCGTCAAGACCGCCACGATCTCGTTCGGGCAGGCCATGCCGGAGGTACCCATGCTGCGGGCCCGGGAAGAGGCGGAGGCCTGCGACCTCTTCATCGTGCTTGGAAGTTCATTGGTGGTCTATCCCGCGGCGTCGTTCCCGGGTCTCGCGAAGCGACGCGGCGCACGGCTGGCTATCGTCAATCGCGACCCGACTGAGCAGGACGACGATGCCGACCTTGTGGTCCACGGCGAGATCGGCCCGACCATGGCACGGGTGGTGGGAATCAACTGAGGCGCCGGGCCGCGTTGCGGCGCGCCCGGCAAACTGCTTTGATCGTCGCCGTTCCAGGGAGGAACCCATGCTCATCCGTCGCAGAAGCGCCCTTGCCGGCGCATTCGGTGCGGCCGCCTTTTCGGGCCTGCCCGCTACCGCTCAGGACATCACCTTCTTCCGAATCGGTACCGGCGGCACCGCCGGGACCTACTTTCCGATTGGTGGCTTGATCGCCAACGCGATCTCCAACCCGCCCGGCTCGCGCGCCTGCGCGGATGGCGGGTCGTGCGGCGTCTCCGGTCTGGTCGCCACGGCGGTGGCGTCGAACGGATCGGTCGCCAACGTGAACGCGATCGCGGGCGGCAGCATGCAGTCCGGCTTCGCCCAGTCGGACGTCGCGTACTGGGCCCATACCGGCACCGGCATCTACGAGGGCCGTCCAAAGGTCGACGGCCTGCGCGCGATTGCCAATCTATACCCCGAGAGCTTCCATCTGGTGGTCCGCAAGGGCGCCGGCATCAAGTCGATGAGCGACCTCAAGGGCAAACGCATGTCGCTCGACGAGCCGGGCTCCGGCACGCTGGTCGATGCCCGGCTGATCCTCGCGGCCTACGGCATGACCGAGAAGGACATCAAGGCCGAGTACCTGAAGCCCCAGCAGGCCGCCGACAAGCTGAAGGACGGCGCGCTCGACGCGTTCTTCAGCGTGAGCGGCTGGCCACAGGGCGCCGTCGCCGAACTCGCGGCCACGACTGGCATCGAGTTGGTGCCGATCGCCGGCCCCGAGGCTGAGAAGCTCATCAAGCAGTACAGCTTCTTCGGAGCGGATGAGATTCCGGACGGCGCCTACAAGAACGTCCAAGGAGTGAAGACCGTGAGTGTGAACGCGCTGTGGGTCACCTCGATGCGTCAGCCCGAGGCGCTGATCTACAACATCACCGGTGCGCTGTGGAACGCCAACACCCGCAAGCTGCTGGATTCGGGCCATGCCAAGGGCAAGTCGATCCGGCTCGATACGGCGCTCACGGGGCTCGGCATCCCGCTGCATCCTGGCGCTGAGAAGTTCTACAAGGAAAAGGGCCTCGTGAAGTAACGGGGACCGGCGACGCGGCGGGCAACCGCCGCGTTTCGCTTCGGGGGATCGGAGTGTGAGTCTTCAGGTTGATCACGACAAAGCCGCCGAACTGGAACGCCAGTTCGACGCGGAGATGCGATTCCGGCCGCTGGGCGGTGCGGGCCCGGCGATCGTCACGGCGCTCCTGCTGGCCCTGTCGTTGTTCCATTTCTACACCGCCGGCTTCGGGCTGCTGCGCGAGCAGACGCATCGCGGCATCCACATGGCTTTCGTACTGGGCCTCATCTTCCTCGTCTTCGCCGCCAGCCGGCGCAACGAGCGAGGCGTGACGGCTGGCGGACTGATGGCACCCGGGGGCGTGCCGCTCTACGACTGGGCGCTGTTCCTGGCTGCCGTCGTCTCCTCGCTCTACCTGCCGTCGATCTTCCACGACATCGCGTTCAAGACCGGCAATCCGGATACGATCGACGTGATCATGGGCACGACCCTGGCCATCGTCGTGCTCGAAGCCACGCGTCGCACCATGGGCTGGCCGCTGGTCATCATCGCGGTGAGTTTCGTCGCCTACGCGTTTGCCGGCCCGTCGATGCCGGGCATCCTCGTCCATCCCGGCACGAGCTGGTCGCAGCTGGCCGATCATCTGTATCTCACCAGCCAGGGCATCTACGGCATTCCGATCGGTGTGGTGTCGACCTACGTGTTTCACTTCGTCCTGTTCGGCGTCGTGGCGATGCGTATCGGGCTGGGGCGGTTGTTTTTGGCGCTTGCGATGGCCGTCGCAGGGCGCTTCGCCGGCGGCCCTGCCAAAGTCTCGATCTTCGGTTCGGCGCTCTTCGGCATGATTTCGGGCTCGTCGGTCGCCAACGCCGTGACAGTGGGGTCACTCACCATTCCCATGATGAAGCGGCTGGGCTACCGACCTCACTTCGCGGCAGGCGTTGAGGCGACAGCCAGTACAGGCGGTCAGATCACGCCGCCGGTGATGGGTGCGGCCGCCTTCCTGATGGTCGAGTTCCTGGAGACTCCGTACCAGACGATCATCCTGGCCGCGATCGTGCCGGCGTTCCTGCATTTCTTCGGTGTCTTCATCCAGACCCATTTCGAGGCCAAGCGCGTGGGGCTGCGTGGCCTCGAGCCGCACGAGATGCCGGATTGGCGCGCGGTGCTGCGGCAGGACTGGGTGACGCTCATTCCGCTTGCAGCACTGATCTGGAAGATCTTTGACGGCTCGACGCCGTACCTCGCCGCGTTCTGGGGCATCTTCCTCTGTCTTGTGATCGGGCTCGTCCGCTCGGAAAAACCCCGCTGGCCGATCCTTGAGATTGCGCTCGTTGTCGCGTGGGCCACCTTCCTGTCGTTCGGTCGGCGGCTTCTCACCGGCGACGCTGGCGACTGGTTCGGTGAGATCGCTTTCGCGAGTTTCGTGGCACTCTGTTTCGCCCTGTGGCGGCTCAACCCGGCGCCGGCCCTCCATTGGCGCGAGCTGATGGACGCCTTCGCCGTTGGCGCCAAGTACGCGCTCGCGGTCGGGGCGGCCGCGGCGGCCATCGGCATCATCATCGGCGTCGTGACCTTGACCGGCACGGCGCTCAAGTTCGCCACCATCATCGTGAACGTGGCGCAGGACGCGAGCGCACTGGTCGAGGCCTGGGTGCCATGCGACAAGACGACGCTGGTCAAGTTCTTCACGTTGGTGATGACGGGTATCGTCTGCATTCTGATGGGCTGTGGGGTGCCGACGACGGCGACCTACATCATCATGGTGACCATCGCGGCACCGGCTCTGGGCATTCTGGGCGTCGCACCGATCGTCGCGCACTTTTTCGTGTTCTATTACGGCGTGCTGGCCGATGTGACACCTCCGGTGGCAGTGGCGGCCTATGCGGCGGCTAGCATGGCCGGCGCCGATCCCTTCCAGACCGGAAACACCGCGTTCCGCCTGGCACTGGCCAAGGCGCTGGTGCCGTTTGTCTTCGTGTTTTCGCCATCGATGCTGATCGTTGTGCCGGGGTTCACGTGGACCGAGTTCTTCCTTTCCTTCGCGGGGTGCCTGGTCAGCATCACCTTCCTCGGTGCGGCGCTGTCGGCGTATCTGTTTCACCGAATGACCCTTTGGGAGCGGTGGTGGCTTGCCGCCGCGGCGATTCCAGCGATGGCGCCGGGCGCCACGCCGCTCCTTGTGAGTCTGGCGATGTCGACCCCGGTCCTGCTCAGCCAGTTCGTGCAATGGAGGAGAGCGAGGCATGCGGCTCAAGGGTAAGACGGCCTTCGTGACAGCAGCTGGGCAGGGGATCGGCCAGGCGACTGCCCGGGCGTTCGCAGCCGAGGGTGCCAGCGTTGTTGCGACGGATGTCGACGCAGCCAAGCTCGATGCGCTGAAGGGCGTTACCGGGATTCGCCTGCGCGCCCTCGATGTATTGGATAAGGCGGCGATCGAGACGGCCGCGCGGGATGCGGGCCCTGTCGACGTGCTTTTCAACTGCGCCGGGTTTGTGCATCACGGCTCCGTGCTCGACGCCACCGACCAGCAATGGGAGTTCGCGCTCAACCTGAATGTCCGTAGCATGTTTTGGACGATCCAGGCGTTCCTGCCCGGCATGGTAGAGAGGGGCGGCGGCTCGATCGTCAATATGTCGTCGGCGGCATCATCCATTAAGGGCGCCGCGCTGCGCTTCGTGTACGGCACCACCAAGGCGGCTGTCATCGGACTGACGAAGTCCGTCGCCGCCGACTTCGTGAAGCAGGGCGTTCGCTGCAACGCGATTTGCCCCGGCACGGTTCAGACGCCCTCGCTCGACGACCGCATTTCGGCGCTGGGCGGAGGCGGCGACGCTCGCCAGTTTTTCTTGCAGCGCCAGCCCACCGGCCGCTTCGGCAGCGCCGCCGAGGTTGCATCGCTGGCGGTCTACCTCGGCAGCGACGAGTCCGCGTTCACCACCGGCACGACACACGTCATCGACGGCGGCTGGAGCCTCTAGTGGATATGGCTACCATCGCGGCGCTGGCGCCGGTGGTGCCGGTGCTGACGATCGAGCGCGTCGGAGACGCCGTTCCGCTTGCCCGTGCGCTGGTGCGGGGCGGCATTCCGGCGCTTGAGGTGACCTTGCGGACCGAAGCGGCGCTGGAGGCGATTGCCCGTATCGCCGCCGAAGTGCCCGAGGCGGTGGTGGGCGCGGGAACGGTGCGCTCGCCGCAGCAACTTGAAGCCGCTCGGGGCGCCGGCGCCCGATTTGCCGTTAGCCCAGGCTGCACCGCCACCCTGCTGCAGGCCGCCCGGGAAACCGGGACGGCGTTCCTCCCGGGTGTTCAGACGGTGTCCGAGGCCATGGCCCTGGCCGACTGGGGCTATCGCCTCTTGAAGCTGTTTCCGGCCGATGCGGCCGGGGGGATGAGGTGGCTCCAGGCGGTGCGAGGTCCGCTGCCGGAGCTGCAGTTCTGCCCGACCGGAGGGGTCGGGGCCGATACCGCCCCGGCCTTTCTACTGCTGGCAAATGTCGCGTGCGTGGGCGGCTCCTGGCTGGCGCCCCGGGACGCGGTGGCGGCGGGCGACTGGGAGCGGATCGAGCGGCTGGCAGCCCAGGCGGCGACGCTCAAGCGCCCCTAGAAAGCCGGTCCGAAAGGTGCTTCAAGGGCGCCCAAGGAGATCGCAACCCCCATGAAGACAACGGCCCTTTTGGCCTTCGCGCTCGCGGCCGCCATCGCCGCTCCGGCCCATGCAGACGGCGTGATCATCCTCAATTCCGATGAGGCGTCATACAGTGTGCTGAGCCGCTCCCAACGGGCGGAGATCACGCGGCTGCCGGTGGGACGCGAGCCGCATCACCTGATCACTTCGCCCGACGGCAATGACGTCATCATCGCCTCGACCTTCACCAACGAATTGTTGTTCCTGGATGTGAGGACGGCGGCGCGCAAGCGTGTCGTGCGCGACATCATCGATCCCTACCATCTGGGATTCAGCCCCGACGGCAAGTGGTTTGTGACCGCGGCCTATCGCTTGGATCATGTCGACATTTATCACGCCGACGGGTTTCGCCTCGCCAGTCGCATCTTCATCGACGGGCTGCCGAGCCATATGGCTTTCGACAAGGACTCCAAGACCGTCTTCGTGACGCTCCAGAAGACCGGTCGGGTCGTTGCCTTCGATCTCGCCACCCAAGCGGCGAAATGGAATGTCTATGTCGGCGACTCACCGGCCGGAATCGTGATGCTGCCGGACGACAAGCGCCTGCTGGTCGCCAATACCGGCGAAGACGGGATCGTGAAACTTGACCCGGCCACCGGCAACATCATCCACAGCATGCGAACCGGGAGGGGCGCCCACAATTTCTGGCCGCAAGGCGATGGCCGGCACTTCTTTCTCAGCAATCGCGTTGAGGGCACCGTGATCCGGCTGGACACGCAGGACATGAAGATCGTCGGCGAGGTCAAGATTCCGGGTGGCCCCGACTGCATGGATGTGTCGCCGGACGGCAAGGAGTTGTGGGTGACGCAGCGCTTCATCCGTCGTGTGGCCGTGGTCGATATCCCGACCATGACGCGCGTGGCCGGGATCAATGTCGGCAAGTCGCCACATGGCGTCTACATGCTGAAGGAGGGCACGCTGGCACCCGGCGGCGGAGCTCCGCCGGCGCGCCGCGCGGCAGGAAGCGGCAACGGTCGCTAGGGGCGGGTCTCCAATGCAGGCGCTGACGGACCTTTGGATCGGTGTCCAGACCTGGATTTTCGAGACGCTGGTCGTGCCGGTGATCTACGGCGGTGGCTGGATGGCCTGGTACGAGCCCGCCTTCAACGCGGTAGAACTCGTGATGCTGGGGTGCGTGCAGATCGCCGTCATCGCCTTCGGGATGCGCGCTATCGAAAAGCGCTGGCCTCTGGAACGCACGACCGATGAGCGGTTGATGCGCGTCGATGTCGTTTACTCGCTCTTGAACAAGCTCGGCATCGTACCGCTCGCGGTGTTCATCGCGATCTTTCCGCTGGCGCAGTGGATCGAGTTGGTGGTGCGGCAGATGGGCTTCGCACCGCCACGCATCGAGCATCTGGCGCCGTGGCTGAATGACTACCCGCTACTCACCTTCCTCGCCTATTTCGCCCTCTACGATTTCGCGGCCTACTGGGTACATCGCGCCCAGCACGCGATCCCGCAATGGTGGGCGCTGCACTCGCTGCATCACAGCCAGCGCCAGATGACGGCGTGGACCGACGATCGAAACCACATCCTCGACGATACCTTCGTCGCCATTGTGATGGCGGTGTTTTCGCAAATGGTCGGAGTGCAGCCAGCCGACTTCGTGATGATTCTGCTGGTGGGGCGGCTGGTCGAAAGCTGGTCGCACGCCAATGTCGACGTCGATTTCGGCGGGATCGGCGGGCGCCTGCTGGTCAGTCCCCGGTTCCATCGCCTGCACCATGCGCTCGCCTCTCCTGATGAGCGACACATCCACGACCATAACTTCGCGCCGGTGTTTCCGATCTGGGACATCATGTTCCGGACGGCAATCTACGACCGCAAGTTCCGCCCGACCGGCGTCGACGATCGGGACGCCGATCGCGACAACGGGCGAGGCTGGATCGCGCAGCAGGTCGGCGGATTCGGGCGGTTCTTGCGCGCGCTCGTGCCCGGCTTCAAGAGCGCCTGAGTCCGATCTCAACCTCTGCACGACTGGGGATTGGGGCCACCGCGCCAAAGCCGCGGGTAGACAAGGCCGCCGCGACGTTGGCGTAGCGCGCCGCCGTCAGGGGGCTGTCTCCGGCCAACCATCGAGCGAGGAAGCTGCCGGCGAAGCAGTCGCCCGCGCCGGTGGCGTCGACTGGGCGCACGGCGAGAGGCGCTAAGCGATGCCGGCTGGATGCGGTGGCAACCAGGGCTCCGTCAGCGCCCATCTTCAGCAAGACCAGCGGTACGCCCATGGCGAGATACCGGTCAACGATCTCGTCGGGGTCTCGCAGCCCGGTCAGGAGTCGTGAATCGTCGAGGCTTGGAAACAACAGATCGCACTGCGCGACGGTCGCGTCGATCACCGAACGCGCGCGGCCGATATCCCAGAGACGCAGTCGCAGGTTCGTGTCGTAGGACACCTTAACCCCAGCGGCGCGCGCGGTGTCGATCGCTGCGGCGCAGCACCGTTCGGCGGCGCCCGAAATCGCCTGGCTGATCGCCGACACGTGGAGGACGCGCGTACCGGCGAGCCAACCGTTGGGCAGGTTGCTGGCGTCCATCAGCGACGCGGCCGATCCCTTGCGCAGGAAATCGAACTTGTGGCCCTGCTCTCCGTGGGTGACGAAATAGACCCCGGTCGGGGCCGTGGCGTGGCGCGAGACGCGTGTCGTGTCGATGCCTTCGCGCGCCCACAAGGCCAGCAACGCGTCGCCCATCCAGTCCTGGCCGAGCGCCGTCGCGTAGCCAACCCGCGCGCCCTGGCGCGCCGCCGCGATCGCCGCGTTCGAGGTGTCACCACCGAAACCCTGCACCCAGGTGAAGCCGTCGCCCTGTGGCGGGCGGTTGAACTCCACCATCGGCTCGCCGAGGCAGATCAGGTCGGGCGGGGAAGCCATGACGTGTCTTCCCATGCGGTTCGGGTCCGCTCAAGCGAGGGAGAGGCTGGACTTCGCGAGCCAGCTCTCGCACCGTGCGGCCAAGACAGGGGAGGAACCGGGATGTCTTCGGATGGGCGCAAGGTGGGGCGGCGGCTGCGCAGTCGCGAATGGTTCGATTCGCAAACCGATCCCACGATGACGGCGCTCTATCTTGAGCGGTACATGAATTTCGGGCTGACGCTCGCGGAACTGCGGAGCGGCAAGCCGATCATCGGCATCGCCCAGACCGGCAGTGACCTGTCGCCCTGCAATCGCCATCATCTCGATCTGGCGTGGCGTGTGCGCGACGGCATTCGCGACGCTGGCGGCATTCCGATCGAGTTCCCGGTCCATCCTATCCAGGAGTCCGGCAAGCGGCCGACCGCGGCGCTCGACCGCAATCTCGCCTATCTCAGCCTGGTCGAATGCCTCTACGGCTACTTCTTCGACGGAGTCGTGCTGACCACGGGCTGCGACAAGACCACGCCAGCCATGATCATGGGCGCCGCCACGGTCGACATTCCCGCGATCGTCCTGTCCGGCGGACCCATGCTCGATGGCCACTTCGCAGGCGGCCTGTCGGGTTCCGGCACGATGGTCTGGCACGCCCGCCAGGAGCTGGCGGCGGGCCGGATCGACATGGAGCAGTTCATCGAGATGGTCGCGTCGAGCGCGCCCAGTGTCGGGCATTGCAACACCATGGGCACTGCGCTGTCGATGAACAGCCTGGCCGAGGCCCTGGGCATGTCGCTGACCGGTTGCGCTGCCATTCCGGGCCCCTACAAGCAGCGAGGGCAGATGGCCTACGAGACGGGCCGCCGGATCGTCGACATGGTGTGGGAGGATCTCCGCCCCTCGATGATCCTCACCCGGTCGGCGTTTGAGAACGCGATCGTCACGGCAAGCGCGCTTGGCGCCTCGACCAATTGTCCACCCCATATCAACGCGATCGCCCGCCACGCCGGGGTCGAGCTCCAGAACGCCGATTGGGATCGCATCGGTTACGATATCCCGTTGCTGGTGAATTGCATGCCGGCCGGCAAGTATCTCGGCGAGGCGTTCTATCGCGCGGGCGGCGTTCCGGCGGTCATGGCTGAGCTCGCGGGCAAGGGCAAACTCCGGGGCGACGCGATGACGGTGAGCGGCCGCACGATGGCTGAGAACCTCGCGCGCGCGCCGCGGGCCGACGGGGAGGTGATCAAGCGCTACGACCGGCCGATGCTGGGACAATCCGGGTTCGCCGTTCTGTCGGGCAACCTTTTCGACTCAGCCATCATGAAGACCTCGGTGATCTCGGCCGAGTTCCGCGCCAAGTATCTTGAGCGGCCCGGCGATCCGGATGCCTTCGAAGGGACCGCCATCGTTTTCGAAGGGCCGGAGGACTACCATCATCGCATCAACGACCCGGCACTCCCGATCGATGCCGATAGCATCCTGTTCATCCGCAACACCGGGCCGGTCGGCTACCCCGGGGCGGCCGAGGTGGTGAACATGCTGCCGCCGGATCGGCTGGTGAAGGGCGGGATCCTGTTATTGCCTTGTGTTGGCGATGGGAGGCAGAGCGGCACTTCGGCCAGCCCGTCGATCCTCAATGCCTCGCCCGAGGCGGCGGTGGGTGGAGGCCTTGCGCTCCTGAAGACCGGCGACCGCGTTCGGATCGACATTGGCAAGCGACGCGCCGACATGCTGGTCCCCGAAGGCGAGCTCGCTCGACGTCGAGCCGCGTGGTCGCCGTCGGTCGTCGAGAGCCAGACGCCGTGGCAAGAACTACAGCGCAAAGTCGTGGGGCAGTTGGCCAGTGGCGCTTGCCTCGACTTTGCGGTCAACTATCAGCGGATTTCCGAGACCAAGGGCGTGCCGAGGCATTCGCACTGACAGGGGAGACCAACATGGCGGGACCGTTCGATCAGATGCTGGGGGGCCTGTTCGGCTAAATGCTGGGCGGCGCCCAGAACGCGCCCGGCGCTCAGCTGATGCAATCGGTGCTCCGGATGATGATGGGTGGCGCGCAAGGAGGGCAGGCGGCCAACCCGCTCGGGGCGTTGCTTGAAACCTTCACCAAGGCCGGGCTGGGGCCGCAAATGAACTCGTGGATCGGGACCGGCCAGAACCTGCCCATTGATCCGGCGCAGATCGCGCAGGCCTTCGGTGCCGACAAGATCGCCGCGATGGCACAGTCGGTCGGCCTGTCCCAGGCCGACGCCGCGCGGCAGCTGTCGGAGATGCTCCCGCAGTTCGTCGATCGCATGACTCCGATGGGTCAGCTTCCCAGTGTCGGGCTGGAGCAAATGCTGCAGCAGGGTGCGGGAGTTCTGGGGCAGTTGCTGAAGCGCTGACGCTTCGTCAGCGGAAGAGGCGCTGCTCCACCGAAATCGGCAGGTCGGTGCGGTTGATAAGGACGATGGCCCAAGGCGACGTGGGCTTACCGACGGAGCGCAGCGCGGGCGCAGAGCCAGACGCTGCCGTGGCTGGCGCAAAGGTCGTCGTGCCCCCGCCCGCCGCACCTCCGGCTGGACCCGAAACCACGCGCGCGGTCGGCGCCGCCGTACGGCGGTCGGCCACGGTGTCGTCCTGGGGCGAGCGCTCCTCAAACACGACGACAAGACGGTCGCGGCGCCGGCTGGTGGAAATCACGTTGACGCCGTAACCCTCACCGGGCCGCGTGCCGAGGAAGATACCGACGGCGTGGGTCCGGCCGGGTTCAAACATGTCAGGGGCCGGCACACCAACGCGGCTCCATAGGCTGCGCCATTCGGCGTTGCTTGTGGCGACGACATGCTCCGATTGCCGGCTCATGGCGGCGTGCCCCTGCCAGTGGCGGGTATCGACTGTCTGGGCAACGGCCCCGATGGCGAATCCGAGGGCGAGAGCCAAAACACTCGCTCCCCCCAGCCGTCGCAGCCCGCGAAGGCGGCGGAAGCTGCCGATCCAGGTCGTCAGGACGGCAAAGCGAAGGGACACTCAGAACACCTGTGGTCGAGGAAGGCGCGGTCGAAGGATCACGGGACAGTGAGGCTCAATTGCGGCATCGGCTGCTAAGTCATGATTCCAGTTTTGTCTCAAATAACTGATATAATATACTGAATTATAACAATTTATTTGAGATGTGCAACTGTGTCTTGATGGCCACACCCGTCGCTCAAGTACGCTTGGCCTTGTCCGCGGCATTGGTCGCGGAGATGGTTTCGCGGATCCGCTGCCAGTCCTGTTCGGTGTGCTTCAGCATGTCCGAGAAGGTGCCGTTGCCCATAATTCCCATGCCGCCGTCGATCGCCATGACCTCGCCATTGATGTACTCGACCTCGTCGCTCATCAGGAACGCCGCCATGTTGGCGAGCTCGCTGTTGCGGCCGACGCGGCCCATCGGATTGCGGCTGCGGTAACGGTCGTTCTCGCCGGTGCCGCCCAACGGATTCAGGCGGGCCCAGGCGCCCTCGGTCGGGAACGGCCCCGGCGCGATGGCATTGAGACGGATGCCGTGGCGTGCCCATTCGACCGCTAGGCTCTGCGTCATCACTGCGATGCCAGCCTTGGACATGGCCGAGGGCACCACAAACGGGCTGCCAGTCCACACCCAGGTGGTGAGGATGGAGAGCACGCTGGCCTTGCGCCCGGAGGCGATCCACCGCTTGCCGCAGGCATTCGTGGTGTAGAACGTTCCGTGGAAGACGATGTTGGCGATCGCGTCGAAGGCACGCGGGCTCAGATCCTTGGTCTGCGAAATGAAGTTGCCGGCAGCGTTGTTCACCAGCCCGTCCAGCGGGCCGGTCGCGAAGATCTGCTCGATCATCTCTTCGACAGCGGTGGCAACGCGGATGTCCACCGTGAATGTGTCGACGCGCCGGCTGGGGTACTTGGCCATGGTCGCCTTGGCGGTTTCCTCAAGAACGCCGCCACGACGCCCGCAGATCACGCAGTCCGCGCCCAGCTCGACGAACTTATCCATCATTACCTTGCCAAGACCCGAGCCGCCGCCGGTGACCAGGAACCGTTTGCCCTTGAATAGATCGGTCTTGAACATGGAATCCGCCTTCGTTGTCGGTGATGCCACGGTCTAGCGCGGCGTCCGCAATCGCCACAAGGGTTGTTGCACCGACCAACCGAGGTGGTAGCATCCGCTGAACTACAACACGGGATCGTTGAATGACGACCCAACAGGGGGATGCGAGCGGGGGCGGCGAGCCGGTCGAGTTGAGAGGCCGGGTCAAGTGGTTCAACGCCGTCAAGGGGTACGGATTTCTGGCCCTTGAGAGCGACGGCAGCGACGCGTTCCTGCACGTGACGATCTTGCGTCAGGCCGGGCATGAAGACCTCAAGCCCGGCGCGACCGTCATCTGCGCCGGCGTCCGCAGCCCCAAGGGCTGGCAGGTGATGAAAGTGCACGCGGTCGACGCGTCTACCGCGGCAGCGCCGCCGGTGCGGGTGGCGCCTGCCGAACCTGCCGGCGAGGATTTCGTCGCGGCCACAGTCAAGTGGTACAACAACGAGCGCGGCTACGGCTTCATCACACGTGATGGCGTGAGTGGCGATGTGTTCGTGCATGCCGCCGTCCTGCGTCGCAACGGCATCGACTCCCTCGAACCCTCCCGCAAGGTCGCGGTGAGGGTGGGCGAGGGGCAGAAGGGCCTCCAGGTCGTCGAGATTCGCCTCGCCTGACTAGCCTGCCTCAGCGCGCGATGCGCCGCAGGTACGTCGCCGGATCGGGCGGCATCTTCAGCAAGCCGCGCTTGACCAGGAACTGTCCGAATCCCGCATAGCGCGCGTCATCGAGCGCATACGGATCGTCAGCGAGCAGGGGCACGGTGTCCTTCCACGCGCGCCGGTTCAGTTCATTCGCCAGTTCCTTGGCGTAGGCCTCGAAAATCTTCCAAGCGGGTTCCGGATTGGCCTTGAGCCAGGCGGTGGCCTCCGCCAGTGCGGCCAGCAGACGCCGGGTGCGCGCGGCATCGTGAGTCTCGCGCTTCTCGACCAGCACGAGCTCGTCGTACATCGGCACGCCGTGCTGTTCGACCAGCCAGATGCGGCCCCGGGCGTTGTTGATTTCGAGGTCGTTCAGTTCGAAGTTGCGGAAGGCGCCGATCACGCCATCGACCTGCTTGGTCATCAACGCCTTGGTGAGCGCGAAGTTGATGTTGATCAGCGTGACGTCCTTCAACGACAAACCGGCGCTATCCAGCATCGCACCCAAAATCGCCTCGTCGAAGCCCGCGATCGAGTAGCCGATCTTGCGGCCCTTGAAGTCGGCGATGGTGCGGATCGGCCCGCTCTCCAACGCCACAAGCGAGTTGAGCGGCTGGGCGACCAGGACGCCGACCCGCACCAGCGGCAAACCCTCAGCCACAAGCATCTGCAGGGTCGGCTGGTAAGAGATGGCGTACTCGGCTTGTCCTGCCGCCACAAGCTTCGGCGGTGCGTTGGGGTCGGCGGGCGCGATCAGCTCGACGTCGAGTCCGTACTTGGCGAAGATCCCGTTTTGTCGCGCCACGATCAGCGCGGCGTGATCGGGATTGACGAACCAGTCGAGCAGCACACGCACTTTTTGTTGCTGCGCTCGCACCGGCAGCGCGGGGCTGGCCAATGCCAGGGCCGCCACGGCGGCAATTGAACGACGTTTCAGGGTCATGGACGATCTCCAGTCGGGTGGATCCAGGGAACGAGGCGACGCGCCAGCCGGTCGATCGTGAAATAGACCGTGAGACCAAGCAGGCAGAGGATGAACAAGGCGGCGAATGCGAGCGGGGTCTGGCCGCGAGCGAGCTGCTGCGTCATCAGATAGCCGAGCCCGGCACTTGCACCGACCCATTCGCCAATGATGGCCCCGATCGGGGCCACGGCGGCGGCTACGCGCGCGCCGGTCGCCAGCGCCGGGAGCGCAGCGGGCAGGCGGATACGCAGCAGGATCGCGCGTCGAGGAGCGCCCATGGTGTGCGCGAGGTCGAGCCAACCCGGATCGGTCTGGCGCAAGCCGTCGAAGAAGGCGCTTGCCACAGGAAAGAAGATGATCAGCACCGCCATCACCACCTTCGAGGCGAGGCCGTAGCCCAGCCAAACGATCAGCAACGGTGCGATGGCGATGACCGGGATTGCCTGCGAGACGATCACCACCGGCAAGGTCCAGCGCCGCACCTCGGTCGAAGCCGCCATGCCGATGGCGATGGCGATGCCCAGCGCCAAGCCGAGGAGGAGGCCCAGCACAATCTCCAACCCGGTCCAGAATGCGTGGATGGCGAGGAGATCGGCCCGCCGCCACAGCAAATCAACCACCACAGAGGGTGGCGGCAGTAGGTAAACCGGGAGTTCGGTAAAACGCACGAAGCCTTCCCAGATCGCGAACAGGCCAATGGCGGTGACAACACCTCTCATGGCGCGCCTCGAAGCGTGGCCAACAGCGCCCCCTGCTCGGTCAACAACGCCGGAGCGCCCGGGTTGCGCGGCGGGCAGCCGGCGGGGCGGGTCCGATGGGCAATCGAGAGCGGCGGGCCCGCGACAACGCGGACCTCGTGCCCCAATCGCAATGCCTCCATGGGGTCATGCGTCACCAGCACGACCGTCCGCCCGACGAGCAGCCGGGCAGCGAGGTCCTGCAGATCGAGCCGCGTGATGGCATCGAGCTGTGCGAAGGGTTCGTCCATCAAGACGACCGGTCGATCCTCGCAGATGGTGCGTGCGAGTGCGGCGCGCTGGCGCATGCCGCCGGACAAGGCGGCCGGAAGATCATCGACACGATCAGCGAGGCCAACATCGGCAAGCAGCGCGCGAGCGCGATCCAAAGGCGCCGGCGCACCGCGCAGCCGATAGCCCACCACAACGTTCTCCAGCACGCTCGCCCAGGGCAGCAGGAGGTCCTGCTGGGCCATCCAGGCGACGTCCGTCCGGGCCGGACTGCCCGGTAGCAGTCCTGCTAGCCAGCGCAGGAGGGACGACTTGCCAACGCCACTGCGGCCCAGCACGCAGAGCGTCTCCCGTTCAGGCACGTCGAAACTCAGGCCAGCGGCGATGGTCCGCCCGCCGAGCGCGATATCGATGCCACGCGACGTGGCGGAGGGAACGCCCGAAGGCGAAACAGACATGCCGAACTCACCCGTCCCTACGCCGGTACTAACCGGATCAGGTTCCGGGGTCGTTCTTGCGAACCTCTCAGCCGCGTGTCGGCTCCCCCCGGGGATAGAACCACTATGGGCAGCCCCCCGCGCGCGCGCAAGGTGCTAAACTGACCGCATGTCTGTCCGCCCGCCGTTCCAATTCTCGCGCCGGTTCGCGGTCGCCGCGCTGCCTGCGCTGGTGCTCGGCGCGACCGCGGCGCAGGCGCAGGCCGAAGTGAAGTTCGAACGCTCGCGGCTCAGCGTGCGTTCCGGCGGCCGGGAGATCCCGTTCGATGTCGATCTTGCGCTGAACGATATCCAGCGTCAGCGCGGCCTGATGTTCCGCGAGAAGATGGGCGCGTACGAAGGAATGTTGTTCGACTTCCAGGTCGAGCAGCCGGTCAGCTTTTGGATGAAGAACACGCTGATCCCGCTCGACATGATCTTTATCGCCGCCGACGGCACCATTCGCCATGTCCACGCCAATGCCGTGCCCAAATCGACGGACACGATCCCCAGCGTCCACCCAGTGCGCGGCGTGCTCGAGATCAACGGCGGGACCGCGCGCTTGCTCGGCATCAAACCGGGCGATGTGGTGCGGCACCCGATCTTCGGCACCGCGCGCTGAGGCTGCGGGCGGGCGTCAGCGTTTGCGTGCCGCCGTCATGCCATCGCCAACTGAGAACAAGGCGAGATCCACCCGACTATCGGCGTGCAACTTGGCGTTCAGCGCGCGGATCGCCTCTGTGTCCTCACTGGTCTTTGTGGGGTCTGCCACGGAGCCACCCCAGAGCACATTGTCGACCAGGATCAGGCCACCAGGGCGCAGCAGCTTGAGGCAGCGTTCGTAGTAAGCGTCGTAGTTCGACTTGTCGGCGTCGATGAACGCGAGGTCGAGAGTCCCTGTGAGGCCGTTGGCGAGTAGGCGATCCAGTGTTTCCGTGGCCGGCGCGAGGGTGAGCTCGATCCGGTCGTCGAGCTGGGCTTCGCGCCAGTAGCGTCGCGCGACCGATGTCCATTCGTCGCTGACATCGCAGCACCACAGTTTGCCCTCCAGTCCCAACGCCTCGGCGAGGCAGATCGAGGAGTAGCCGGTAAAGGTTCCCACCTCGACCGCACGGCGGGCACCAATGAGGCGCGCGAGAAGGCCGAGCGTCTGGCCCTGGTGGGGCGATATCTGCATGCCCGCCATGGGACGGGCTTGGGTTTCCTCACGCAGACGGCGCAACACGTCGCTCTCGCGTCGCCAATGCGCGTCAACGTAGGTGCCGAGCCGATCGTCGATGCGCGGCCAGCTCTTCATGTCGGCTCCTGTGCTAGGTTCTCACTCGAAATCGCCCGGGGAACCAATGTCCGATATCGCCATAGCACGCCGCGCTCGCAAACAGTCCATGCCCGAGGTGGCCGGCAAGCTTGCCATTCCGGCGGCCGCGCTCGAGCCCTACGGCACCGACAAGGCCAAGCTCTCGACGTCATTCCTGCGCTCGTTGGCCGGCAAGCCGCGCGGTCGGCTGATCCTCGTGACCGCGATCAATCCGACCAAGGCGGGTGAGGGCAAGACCACGACTACCATCGGCCTCGGCGACGCGCTTTGCCGTATCGGCAAGAAGACGGCGATCGCACTGCGCGAGCCGAGCCTCGGGCCCTGCTTCGGCCAGAAGGGCGGCGCCACAGGTGGTGGGCACGCCCAGATCGTGCCGATGGCCGAGATCAATCTCCACTTCACCGGCGACTTCCACGCCATCACGACCGCGCACAATCTGTTGGCGGCGATGCTGGACAATCATGTGTACTGGGGCAATGCGCTGGGCATCGATGCTCGACGCGTTCACTGGCCGCGCGTCCTCGACATGAACGATCGCGCTTTGCGCGATCTCGTGATCAGCCTGGGCGGCGTCGCCAATGGCTTTCCGCGCCAGGCGCGGTTCGACATCACCACGGCGTCCGAGGTGATGGCGATCCTCTGCCTCGCGGAGGATCTCACCGATCTGGAACGGCGGTTGGCGCGTATCGTCATCGCCGAAACGCGCGACGGCAAACCGGTCACCGCCGGCGACCTCAAGGCCGCCCGCGCGATGGCCGCGATTCTCAAGGACGCCGCCAAGCCCAACCTGGTCCAGACGCTTGAGAACAACCCCGTACTGATCCACGGTGGGCCGTTCGCCAACATCGCGCACGGCTGCAACTCGGTGATCGCGACCAAGGCCGCACTCGGTCTTGCGGACTATGTGGTGACCGAAGCGGGGTTCGGTGCCGATCTTGGTGCGGAGAAGTTTCTCGACATCAAGTGCCGGCAGGCCGGCCTCAATCCCGAGCTCGCCGTTGTGGTGGCGACGGTGCGGGCGCTGAAGCTGCATGGAGGCGCGAGCGAGAAGGAACTCGGCAAGGAGGACGTCGGCGCGATCGAACGCGGTCTGCCGAATCTCCTGCGTCACGTCGAGAATCTCGGGAAGTTCGGTCTCCCCGTGCTGGTCGCGATCAACCGGTTCGTCTCCGATTCGCCGGCTGAACTGGCAGCGATCGAGGCGCAATGCGCTAAGGCGGGCGCCCGCGCGATCCTGTGCGAGCACTGGGCCCACGGCGGAGCGGGGGCGGAAGCGCTGGCGCGTGCCGCCGTCGAGGCGCTGGACAGCGGCAAGGCCGCTTTCAAGCCGCTCTACCCCGATGACATGCCGCTCGCGGCCAAAATCGAGACCGTCGCTCGCGAGGTCTACCGCGCGTCGGCTGTGTCGATCAGCAGCGCCGCCCGTCGGCGGCTGGCGGCGATCGAGGCGGCGGGGTTCGGCAAGGTGCCGGTCTGCATCGCCAAGACCCAGTACAGCTTCTCCGCCGATCCCGAGGCGCGCGGCGCGCCCACTGGCCACACTCTGCCGATCCGCGAGGTGCGCTTGTCTGCGGGTGCCGGCTTCGTCGTGGCAATGGCCGGCGAAATCATGAGCATGCCGGGCTTGCCGCGTATCCCAGCGGCGGAGGCCATCGGACTCACCGAGGACGGCGAGGTCGACGGAATCTTCTGAGCGCGCTTACTCTTTCGGGGTAGGTGCCGCGTAGCGCTTGAGATCGGCCAGCGACACGATCTGGAGCGTGACCGCATGGGTTGCCTCCAGGACCACCTGGGGCGCGCGGCCCGCCTCGAGCGCTTCCTTCCAGCGCGCAGCACATAGACACCACCGGTCGCCCGGTTTCAGCCCGGCGAATCCAAAGCGTGGCATGGGCGTGGAGAGATCGTTACCCCTCGCCTTGGAGAAGGCGAGAAACTCAGCCGTCATCACCACACATACTGTGTGCAGACCGGAGTCTTCTCGCCCCGTGTTGCAACAAGCGTCGCGATAGAACCCGGTGAGCGGCGACACGGAACAGGGTGCCAGTGGGCCGCCCAGCACATTGATGGAGGGCGCTCGGCCGCCGCCGCCCTTGTCCGGCGTCTGATCAAACATGCGTGGATTCTAGACCCGGGACGGTCCCGCCACCACTGGCAAGTCGATCGTGAAGGTTGCCCCCGCGCCGGGCTGGGAGCGCACCGTGAGCGTGCCGCCATGCCGCTCGACAACCGCTTTGGCGACGGCGAGCCCGATCCCGGCGCCGCCGGCGCGCCGGCTATGGCTGTCGTCGAGCTGGCGAAAAGGTCGGAAGATCGCCAGTTGATCGGCTTGTGACAGCCCCGGACCCGTGTCGAGAACCGAGATGGAGTAGCGGCTGGCGTTCGCGGAGGCGAGAATCTGCACGATGCCCTCGTCCGTAAACTTGATTGCATTTCCCACCAGGTGACGCAGAGCTTGACTGAGGTGGGCGGGATCACCAATGCCGGGCGGCAGACCGGGCTGGACCTCCACGCGCAGTTCAAGTCCGCGGGCCTCCGCCGCCGGCTTCGCCGCGGCGGCAGTGTCGGCCACGATGGCATCCCAGGTGTAGGGCTCGCGCGCCATGGCGAGATCGCCGCGCTCTACGGCCGCCAGATCGAGCATGTCCTCGACCTGCGCCAGCAGATACCGCCCGTTGGCGTGAACCCGGGTGGCAGCCTCGTGGGCTTCCGTTGGCAAGGCGCCATGAGCACCCTGCATAATCAATTCGGAGTCGCCGATCACAGCGTTGAGCGGCGTGCGCAGCTCGTGGCTCATGTTGGCGAGGAATTGACTCTTGGCGCGGCTCACCGCCTCCGCCGCGCCACGCAGATTGCCCTCCGCCTCAAGACGACGTGATAGCTCGACCGCCTGAGCCTGGGCAAAGACTCGGCGTTCGGCAGCGGTGAGCACGTTGCGACGGAAAGTGTGCCAATTGCCGCGCGCCATCAGCATGAGCGCCGGGATCATGCAGGCCGCAAAAAGGGCGACAATCCCGAACGGCCGCATATCGACGTAGAGGGCGCCCCAGAGCACAGTCAGCAACAACGGGATGCAGAAGCCGGCAGTGGCGTATGGCAACGCGGAGATGGCCGCCACGGCGGCGGTGCAGATGACGATGCAACCCAACAACAGGCTCGCCACGGAGATGTCGGATGATCCGTGTCGCTGAAGAACGAACAGGATCACGAGCGCCGACCAGGTCAGCCCGAGGATGGTCGAAGAGATTGTCGCGCGACGGATACGCTGAAGGCTGACCTGTTGCGGGCGCGATCGGCCCCGCAGCCGCAGCGCGCTCACAGCCGCCGGAAGGGTGAGCAGCGGGACCACCGCCCAACAAGCCGACTGCCAGGCGGGCACATCGTTCAGGAACAGGAGCCAGCAAAGCACCGCGCCGAAAGCGGTTCCGCCGACCATGGCCGGCGTCTGGCCGACCAAATGGACCGACTGCTCGATGCGGATTTTGCCTTCGATATCGGCTTCTTCGAGAAAAGGCGGCGGAGACGCCGTGTCCGTCGCATCGGCCATGGGAACAGGATACGCTTCCGCCAACGGAGGGGAAGCGGTTTTGGCCTTCCGGGCGCGCGTCGCGGCTGATAAAAGCTGCGGCGGCGCCGAAACTATCGCGTCGGTGCGGGGCGTAGCGCAGTCTGGTAGCGCGTCTGCCTTGGGCGCAGAAGGTCGTCGGTTCGAATCCGGCCGCCCCGACCAGCCGCCGCCGGCAAGCACGAGTGGGAGACCATGCAGGTACGCATCTTCAAGCCCGCCAGGACCGCCATGCAATCCGGCACCGGCAATACCGGCGAGTGGGTGTTGGAAGCCGAGCCGGCGCGGAAGGAAACCGATCCGCTCATGGGTTGGAGCGGCTCACGCGACACGACGAGCCAGCTTCGGCTGTTCTTTCCGACGCTCGACGAGGCGATCGCCCACGCGACCCGGCAGGGCTGGACCTACAGCGTTTCCGAGCCCAAGTCGCGCGCCGTGAGACCCAAGGCCTACGCCGACAATTTCGCCTACACCCGCGTCGGCCGCTGGACGCACTGACATCGCCCGGCCCGCGCCCGTAGCTCAGGGGATGAGAGCAACCGCCTTCTAAGCGGTAGGTCGCTGGTTCGAATCCAGCCGGGCGCGCCAGCGCGCGTTCAAAGCTCCAGATGCAGGAACTGGTTGAACGGGCTGGCTTCGTAGTCCGCGAAGGCGCCGCCATTTCGGAAACCGTAGCGGCGATAGAGCGCGAGCGCGGCGTCGAAGGCAGGGCCTGAGCCGGTCTCGAGGCTCACCCGGCGGTAGCCGCGGGTGCGGGCGAGTCCGACCAGATGCTCCAGGATGCGGGCACCGACGCCGCGGCGCAGATGAGCCGGGTCGGTGCGCATCGACTTGAGCTCGCCGCTGAGGGGAGTGAGTTCCTTCAGGGCACCACATCCTAGGAGCGTGCCACTGTCCCAGAGGCCGACGAAGGTGATGTCGGGGCGCTGGAGGCCCGATAGGTCCAGCGCGCACACAGAGCCCGCTGGCGAGTTTGCGTGCATACCGGCGAGGTGAAGGCGCAGCAGCGCCAGGACCTGGGGGTTCTCGAAGTCGGCGGGAATGATCTGCATTGTGGCTCAACAAGCTTGCCCCAACGCGGCAGGGCGGGGCAAATGCCTATCGAAGGAGCTGGCATGACCGACGCGACACTGGTGCTCGATATCGACGGCGTTGTGTCACTGGCCCATCCGGGCTCGGCACGCCCTTGGTACACCGGCATGAAGGAAGCGCTGGGCCTCGAGCCGGAGCACATGCAACTCCACTTCTTCCGTACGCCCGTGTTCCTCGAGGTGCTGCGCGGCCGCCAGGACCTGCGGGTGGCAATGAACGACTATCTCGAGCCCCTGGGACTTGCCGACCGCATGGACGAGCTGATCGCCTGGTGGTTCGCCCAAGACTCGGTACTGGACCGGGAGGTGCTCCGGCTGGCCGACGCTTGGCGGCTCCGCACCGGCGGCCGGGTCTTCGCCGCCACCAACCAGGAGCATCACCGCTCGGCGTACCTGCGGGACACTGCCGGCCTCTCCGCGCATTTCGACGAGATCGTCTATTCGGCGGCGCTCGGAGTCTGCAAGCCGGACAGGGTCTTCTACAGCAATGCCCAGATGCGCATGAAGGTCGCCAATGTGCGGTCCATCCTGTTCGTGGACGACACGGCCGCCAATGTCGACGGCGCCCGCGCCTGCGGCTGGCAGGCGATGCTCTATCGCGGTCGCGACAGCCTCGCGGCGGCCCTCGACCGGTGGGGCTGAGGGCGGCCGACGACCGCCGATCCGTGCTACACGGTCGCCATGCTGATGTTCGACATTCCCTTCGGCACGACCGACTGGGCCACGGTGGAGCGCACCGAGCACAAGGGCGAGACCGGCACAGCCTGGTGGCGGACCCGCACCTTCAACAACATCCGGGTCCGCATGGTCGAGTACTCGCCCGGCTACCTTGCCGACCATTGGTGCCAGAAGGGCCATGTCCTCCTGGTAACCGAAGGCGCGCTCACGACTGAACTGGCAGACGGTCGAAGCGTCGAGTTGCGGGCGGGCCAAAGCTATCAAGTCGCCGACAACACGCTCGCCCATCGCTCCCGAACCGAGCACGGCGCCAAGCTCTTCATCGTGGACTGACATGACCCAACCGATAGGTTTCATCGGCACCGGCACGATGGGCGAGCCCATGTGCCGTCGCCTTGCCCTCCACTCCGGCGCGCCGGTGCTCGCGTGCGACCTCGACCCGGCGCCGCTGAAGCGGCTCGCGGCCGACGGCGTGCGAGCAGGTTCGCTCGAGGAGATCATCGCGGAGGCGCGCACGATCTTCCTCTCTTTGCCGGGTGGGCGAGAAGTCGAGGCTCTCTGCCTGGGTCCCAACGGACTCGCACGCCGCCTCGAGGCCGGCCGGACCGTGATCGATCTCAGCACGGCGCCGGTCGCCCTCGCGCGCCGCCTGTTCGAGGAGTTCGACGGCCGCGCTTCCGCGTTCGCCGATGCCCCCGTGGCTCGGACGCGTCAGGCCGCGATCGACGGCACGCTCTCAATCATGGTGGGCGCCACGCGCCCATGTTTCGAACGCATTGAGCCGCTATTGCGCCTAATGGCGAGCGACGTAACGCACTGCGGTCCCGCCGGGTCGGGGCAAGCGGTGAAGATCTTGAACAACATGGTCCTGTTTCAGACCGGAGTGGCGCTGGCCGAGGCGCTCTCGATCGCCCGCGCCCACGGCGTGGATGGCGCGGCGTTGTTCGAGACGCTGGCGAAAGGATCCGCCGACAGCTTCGCGCTGCGCAACCACGGCATGAAGTCGATGTTGCCCGGCACCTTCCCGGAGCGGGCCTTCTCGACGGAGTACGCGCTGAAGGATCTCGGCTACGCCATCGACATGGCGGAAGAAGCGGGGGTGCCGGCGTTGGGCGCCGACGTTGCGCGCGAACTCATGGAGCGCGCCCGTGAACTCGGACACGGCGCCGCCTATTGGCCAGTGCTGCTGAAGTCGATCGAGGACACCGTCGTGGACGAGGATTGATGCCCGCTCACCCGCGCTCGTTGGGCACGGGAACCAGTTCGTAGCCCTTGTTGCGCATGCAGAAATTAGCGAGCCGGTGCTCGTAGAAGAACCGCTCCGCCTCCAGCCGCTGACGCCAGGCGAAGTACTCGGGGCGCGTCTGGTACCCCCAATATTGCGGCCCCAGCCGCGGGAAGCCGACCTCGTAGACATACTGCCGGAAAGCCTCGCTGGCGGCGGCACGACGGCACTCGACCTGGTCCGCGCGGCTCGACTCCTCTGTCGCACCGGCGCGATCCCAGCGATAGGTCGGCCCGCCACAGGCGGTGAGCGGCAGGAGGACGGCCAGAAATAGGGCAGGCACGATGCGCATGGCGGAAACGGTATCGTCGCTCGCGGTGGCCGAATTGTGAAGAGCCGATGTCGAAGGAAGGGATTTGCGTCAAACTGCGGCGCTCACAGGGGAGATGGAGTTCATGGCCCGGATCGCCGTCGGCGGCTTTCAGCACGAAACCAACACATTCGCGCCGCAGCAGGCGACCTGGGACGAATTCGTTCGGGCCGACGCCTGGCCTCCGCTGTTGCGGGGCGCCGAGATGATTTCGGGCGTCGCCGGCTACAACATTCCCATCGCGGGGGCCGTGAAGCGACTTACCGAGCTTGGGCACAGCATCGTGCCGCTTGCCTGGGCGGCGGCGGCGCCGGCGAGCTACGTCACCGAAGACGCCTATGAGCGCATGTGGGCGATGTTGGCGGAGGATCTGAAGCGCCAGGGTCCGTTCGATGCCGTCTATCTCGACCTACACGGCGCCATGGTCGCGGAGAACACCGAGGATGGCGAAGGCGAGCTTCTGAAGCGCGTCCGCGGCATTGTGGGCGAGACCATCCCCGTCGTCGCGAGCCTCGACTACCACGCCAATCTCACGCCGGAGATGGCGCGCTACTCGACCGCGCTGGTCGGCTATCGGACCTACCCGCATATCGATATGGCGGCGACCGGCGCGCGAACCATCGAGCTCCTCGACCGGCTGCTGCGGGAGAAGCGGCCGCTGTACAAGGCCTACCGACAGGTCGATTTCCTGATCCCGCTGGTCTGGCAATGCACCTTCAACGAGCCGGCCAAGGGCATCTTCGACCTGTTGGGCGAGATCGAAGCAGGCGAGCGCAGCCACAACCAGGGCATCGTGAGCGTCACCCACACACCGGGTTTCCCGCCGGCGGACATCGCCCAATGCGGACCTGCCTTGGTGGTCTATGGCCACGATCGCGAGGCCGTTGAAGCAGCGGCCGATCGTCTGGCGGCCGCGGTCAAAGCGAAAGAAGCGGCCTTCGCGGGTGAACTGCTCGATCCCGATGAGGCGGCCTTGCGCGCCATCGAATTGTCGCGCCGGGCGAAAAAGCCCATCGTGCTCGCCGACGTGCAAGACAATCCCGGAGCCGGCGGCACCTCAGATACAGTCGGCCTGCTCGCCGCCCTGATGCGCCACAAGGCCCAGGGCGCTGTCATTGGCATGATGATCGATCCCGGCGCTGCAGAGGCGGCAGCGGTGGTCGGCGAGGGCGCTATCCTGCGTCGCGGGTTGGGCGCCGTCGTGGGCTATGCCGGCGAGAAGCCGGTCGAAGCCGCGTGGCGCGTGGCGAAGCTGGGCGATGGAAAGTTCACCGGCACCGGTCCGTTCTATGGCGGCGCGCGGTTCAACATGGGGCCAATGGCACTCCTCACCGACGACGCGAGCGGGGTCTCGGCCGTCGTGGCCTGCAAGCGCGTGCAAGCCGCCGACCAGGAGATGTTCCGGCATGTCGGCGTGGAACCGGCGCGCGTCCCGATCCTGGGATTGAAGTCGACCGTCCATTTCCGCGCTGACTTCCAGCCCATCGCGGAGACTATCCTGGTCGTGCGCGCGCCCGGGGCTCACATCACCGATCCGGCCGAAATGCCGTACAAGCACTTGCGCACGGGCGTCCGCATCCGGCCCATGGGGCCGGTGTGGCGCGGCTGAGCTACGGGCGCAGCGCGGGCCGCAGGAAAAGCACCAGCGGCACGGTGAGAAGCGCGACCGCCGCGACAACGCTCACGGCAGTCGCCACGCCCGTGAAATCTCCCAGCGTGCCGAACAGCAGCGGTCCCACCATGCCTGTGAGCGAGCCGCTGGTGTAGAAGATCGCGAAAGCCTTGGTGCGGCGCTCCGCCGTCACAAACTCCGGCACCGTGCCGTAGAGCACCGACGAAGTTCCGTTCAGCATCAGCCCGACCGCAGGCAAGAGCACCAATGAGAGCGGGAGCGATGAGGGCAGTAGCGCGAGGATCAAGAGCGTCGTCGCCGTTTCGGTCAGGATCACCGTGCGCACAACGCCGAACCGCGCGCCCAGCCAACCGCAGGCGAGCTTGCCAGCCGCGCCGCCGGCGAACACCAGCGACAGGCCCAGTCCAATCGTCGGCAAGTCCGCGCCTTTGTCGCGCAGCAGGAATGGCAGGAAGATCAGGAACCCCGAACGCACCAGGTCATCTGCGACATGAATGGCGACGAGCAAGCGGAAGGCCCAAGGCTTGTCGCTGCCGCCAGCGCCGACCTCGTCCCTCTCCAGGGGCCGGTCGAGCGGCGTTGCCGGGACCAGCGCCAGGATCGCTCCGGCGCCCAGCACGCCCAGGATCGCCACCGCAACGAGCCCGGTTTGCCAACCCACGGCGGCGGCGAGAAGCGCGAAGGAAGCCGGCAACACCGCCTTGCCGAGATCGCCGCTGAAATTGTAGGTGCCCAGCGCGGTGCGCGAGCGGGGGCCGGCATAGGCGGCTGCGACCAGACTCGAGCTAACCGCATGCTGGCAAGCGCCTCCCAATCCCGCCACGGCCAACCCGATCGCGACGCCCACAAGAGAGCCAGTGAGGCCGGCAATCGCGAAGCCCAACGCGGCCAGGAGTGTGCCGCCTGCGAGCACCCGAGCGGCGCCGATGCGGGTCGCGAGGGACCCGGCTGGGATCTGGCCGAGCGCGAAAAAGGCCGAATACAGCCCCCTCAGCGCGCCGATGGCGGCGTAGGCGAGGCCGAACTGCGCCTGCAAGAGGGGCCAGAGCGCATTCAGGATGTCGGTGAATCCGTCATGCAGCGCATGGGCACCGCCGCAGACCGCGAGCGTCCGCCGCGCCTGCGGAGAGGAGGGGGCAGGGGCGGCGAGCGTCATGCGACGGTGAACCTACTACCGCCCGGGCATCCGGTCGAACCAGAAGCCGATCTGCTGCTGGAAGTCGTTCTCGGCGAAGCCGCGATCGGTGATCAGCAAGGCGCGGCCGCCGCGCGGCAGGCTGACGCTCGACAGCCGAGCGAAGCGGCTGTCGGAATGATGGAAGGTAAGGCGGTCGCCTTGCCGGCGATGGAACACGAACTCGTCGATCTGGCGCACCCGCAGCAGGCTCACGACGTAGCGTCCGTCCGGGCCGTCTTCGGCGAGCTGCTTGGCCGGCACGTCGCGGCCCGGTGGAGCGAGTCCCATGACGGTGAGCGCGTCAGGGGCCATTTGGGTGTTGCGGCCGCTATTGCCAATCCAACGGATGAGGCGCTCCGTTCGGGTCGACACCGTGACGCTGCGGCGCGACCCGAACAAATCCGACATCTGGCTGCAGGCGCCGAGTGGCAGCGTGGCAAACGCCGCCAGGATGACGCGCCTTCCGATCAAGCGCGGTGGCTCCCATCGGGCGGCGCGATCACGGGCAGGATCGTCTCGAGCACCCCGCCTCGCACGGCACGGAAAAAGCAATTGTGCCGGCCGGTGTGGCAAGCCGCGCCGGTCTGGCGGACTTCGACCAGCAGCGTATCGCCATCGCAATCAACCCGCAGATCGACAAGATCCTGGACATGCCCCGAGGTCTCGCCTTTGCGCCACAGCGCGCCCCGAGACCGCGACCAGTAGCAGACGCGGCCGGTGCGCATGGTTTCAACCAGAGCATCGCGGTTCATCCACGCCATCATCAGCACTTCGCCCGTCCCCGACTGTTGCGCGATAGCCGGCACCAGGCCCTTGGCGTCGAAGATCACCGCCGCAAGCACAGCCTCGATTTCCTTGTCTGCATAGATCGTCGCGGGTTCCTGCATGGATCACCTTGGCGGGATGGAACGGCCCGGCGTATACTCGGCGCCTGTCGTTTAGGCAAACGAGGGTCGGATGCGCGAGCCGCGGGCTACAGCCGGAAACATCGGGGCATCGGGACGTCGCAATCTGATCTGGGGCAGCGCCGCGCTGCTCGCTGGCACCGCCGCATTGGCAGCGCGGCCTGGTCGGGCCTTCAGCATCGTGGACGCCGACGCCCGCACTCAGGCCGCGTTCCACGACGCCTGTGGTGCCGTGCAGATGCACACCGATCTCGTCGCCGAAGCACGGGCGGAACTGACCCGCCGGGGCATGGCACCCGCCGAGATCGACGCCGCGCTGCCGATTGCCTGCCCGACCTGCGGTTGCCGTCTCGCCCTCGCCGGCGGTGCGGTGAACGGCGCTCCCGGCGCGGAACGCTGATCGTGGGAGCGCGCGCGCGCCAACCGTCCAAACCTAGTCACAGCCACAATCACGAGCTATGCGTCGAGGATGCGCTCGCCGCCGCCGAACGGGTGTGCAGCGATCGTGGCCTGCGCTTCACGCCGCTGCGCCGGCGCGTGCTTGAGCTGATCTGGTCCGACCATAAACCTGTCGGTGCCTACTCGTTGCTTGACCGCCTGCGAGAGGAAGAGCTCGGCTCGGCGCCGCCCACGGTCTATCGCGCGCTCGATTTCCTGATCGAGAATGGACTTGTCCACCGCATCGAGCGGATGAACGCTTTCATCGGCTGCACCCACCCCGGCGAAGCCCACCGCGGCATATTCCTGATCTGCACCGTTTGCGGGAGTGCCGCCGAACTCGACGACAAGGGCGCAGTCGACGGCCTTGTAGAGGGCGCTGCTCGCAAGGGCTTTTCGGCTCGCGAGATGACCGTTGAAATCACCGGCAACTGCCTGTCGTGTAGCCGAAACTAACGTAGCGTCGTCAGAGCTTGGGGCGACCTGCTCCAGCCGTCGCAATTGGCAAGACGATCCCGGCGCAGGAGCCGATCACGAGGCCCAGCGATGATCAGACCTCACAGGTGAATTTTCGGGCACGAAAGCGACGTCCATCTGAGCCAATGCATTGTCGAGCGGCCGCCTCAAGAGGCCTGTGACATCGAACAGCACGAAGCCCGCTTCATGCATCGAAGAAAAAAGCTCGGCGAACTCCGGGCCGCCGCGTATGGTAGCGATCGTGCTGGTCTCGACCAGGAGGCAGTCGATCTCCCCCCGCAGGCGATCGCCCATGCCCTTGATCACCATGATCTCGGCGCCCTGCACGTCGATTTTCGCAAACGCTGGCCGCTGGAACGCCGGCATGACCTTGTCGAAGCGCGCGACGGGAACCTCACGCTCCTCGACGACATCGGTCTGACCGACCTCCTCGAAAATCGTCGAATCCGAATGATGTGGTCTGATCTTGAGCCTCACCGAGCCCTCGGTGTCGCCCAACGCAATGTTGAAGACCTGTGCATCGAGCCGCTGGGCTATGGCCTGCATATGGGGCATCGACTGGGGGGTAGGGTCGAACAGGAAGTACTTGGCGTGCGGATAGGCGTCATAGAGCCATGGCGTGCCCGATGCGACGCCAATATCGACAACCGTCTTTGGCGTGAGCCCGGCTCTGTCGAGGTGACCAACCAGCCGACCGAACGACGGAAAGTGGCCTTCGAAGTCAATTTGATGGCCGGTCCATTTGAGGGCGTAGTTGGCTCCTCGCTTTAACTTTCCAAGAAGTGAGGTCATCTGAGATTCCCCAGGGAGTCGAAAGCTTAAGAGGCGGCCGTTAAGCAGCAGTAGATCGTCGTTCGTGCGCGCCGAACGTATCAGCGACATGACGCACGGACTGATCTTCGTCAACCAAGCGCAAGGTAAGGGCGAGTTGCTGGGGCTTAAACTCGAGTTTCGGCTTGCGGCCTGCGCTTCACCCCTCTGCGCCGGCGCGTTCTTTAGCTGATTTAGTCGATCACAGGCCGGGCGGCGCCTATTCGCTGCTCGACCGTCCGCATGAGGATGAACTTGGCGCGGCTCCGCCGACGGTGCACCGCGCGATCGATCTCCTGATCGAAAACGGGCTGATTCACCGCATCGAGTGGATGAATGCTTTCGTCGGCTGCGCCCACTCGGGAGAATCCCATCGTGGCATGTTTCTGATCTGCACAGTGTGCCGCCCGCGCCATGATTGTCGAAATCACGGGCACCTGCTAACCTGTAGCCGACACTGACGAGGTTCTCGTCGAATCGTGGGGCGGCGTGATCCAGCCGTCGTTCCCACGCGTAGACATACAAAGCTATTGGGGTGTGTTCGTGTTTTCCCGCGTGCTCAGTGTTCTTTTTGCCGGCGCCGTCCTCGGAGTTGCCGGTTCGCCAGCCTCCGCCCAGCAGCCCTCCGGCGCCAATTGGACGTTCGATATCGGTCCTGGTGTGCTCGTGACGCCGTGGTTCGAGGGCTCAGCAAACTATCGAGTCCTCCCGATCCCCGCGCTGGAACTCCGCTACAAGCGTGATCGCTTCTTCATTTCCGCGCGCGAGGGCATTGGCGCGACGCTCCTCGATGCCGAGGGCTTTAAGGCCGGACCGGTGCTGCGCTACCGGTTTAGCCGCGATCAGAGCGGCAACTACCTGAATGGAATGGGCAGTGTGCCTTTCACGGTCGAGGGTGGGGCCTTTCTGCGTTACGACCATCCGTGGTTCGGGGTGCGGCTTGAGGCGCGGCGGGGTCTCGGCGGCCACAACGGATTTCTGTTCGATTCCGCTCTCGACGGTCGGCTGAGGCTTGGGTCGGGTCTAATGTTGTCGGCCGGACCGCGCCTGTCGATTTCGGACGCGACCTACAATCAGGCCTTTTTCGGCGTCGATGCCGCCCAGTCCGCCGGGGCTGGCTATGGGACCTACTTTCCCACGGGCGGGCTGCGGAGCGTCGGTGTCGGCGCGAGCGCCGTCTGGCGGGTCACCGACCGCATCACGTTCGCTACCTTCGGCGGGTACAATCGCCTCGGCGATGTTCCGGCCGCTTCGCCGATCGTGACCGGACCCGGCGGCTCGGCCGACCAGTTCACCGTTGGCTCAGCCTTGTCCTGGCGCTTCTCCTGGTAACCCGTCGCGCGCTCACGCGTTGTGGGCGCGGGTCAGGCGATCGAGACCGGCAGCAAGATCGCCTTTCAGGTCCTCAACATCCTCCAACCCGATGTGCACGCGAAACACCTGCTTGCCATCGGGCCATGGGGCCGCGGTCCGATACTGTTCGGGATGCGCGGGCAGGATCAGGCTCTCGAAGCCACCCCAGCTCGCGCCCATTCCGAAAATCTCCATGCCATCCAGCATCGCGGCCATTGCGTTGCGGCTGTGGGTATCCTTCAGGGTGAAGGAAAAGAGCCCCGACGATCCCTTGAACTGGCGTTTCCAGTTTTCGTGGCCCGGACAGTCGGGAAATGCCGGGTGAAGGATCTTGTCGACCTCGGGTCGGCTCTTCAGCCACTCCGCGATCGCAAGCCCGCTCTTCTCGTGGTGCCGCACCCGGACACCCATCGTGCGAAGCCCGCGCAGCGCCAGATAGCTATCGTCAGGTGCCGCGTGGTAGCCAAAACCTTGGCAGGCGGTTTTCACGGTTTCAAAGATCGCGCGGCTGCCGCAGGAGATCAGTCCCATCATCGCGTCAGAATGGCCGACGATGTACTTGGTGCCGGCGTGAACGGAGATGTCGCAGCCCTGCTCGAAGGGTCGGAAGTAGAGCGGCGTCGCCCAGGTATTGTCGATCATGACCACGGCGCCGTGCTTCTTCGCGATCGCGGCTTGGGTCGCGACGTCTTGTACTTCGAACGTGAGTGAGCCTGGCGCCTCCAGATAGACGACCTTCGTGTTGGGCCGAATCAGCTTCTCGATGCCCGCGCCGATCATCGGATCGAAGAAGGTCGTCTCCACGCCGAAGTTCTTGAGGGTGGTGGTAGCGAAGCGCCGCGTTGGACCATAGGCGTTGTCGACGACCAGCATGTGGTCTCCCGACTTCACAAACCCGAGGATGGCTCCGGTGATGGCAGCAAGGCCACTCTGCACGGCGACCGCGCGGTGCGCACCCTCGATGGCGGCGACTGCTTCCTCCAGCGCACGCTGGGTCGGCGTTCCACTGCGGCCGTAGCCGTAGTCGTCGAACGGCGAGCGATTCTCGTACTTGTCGAGCGTCGGAAAGAGGATGGTCGATGCGTGATAGACCGGCGGATTGACAATGCCGAAGTTGCTTTCCGGGTCGCGACCGGCGGTGGCGAGGATGGAGTCGGGCTTGGTGAAATTCTTGCGTCTTGTCATGGGTCCACTATGGCATGGAGGTCAGACGGGCGGCCAGCGATAGAGTTCGGGCCAGAGCACGCGCGGGTCGCGCAGCGATTTCTCCTCGCGGCGGATCGGCTGGAAGCCGAGGCGACGGTAGTTTGTGAGGGCCCGCGGATGGTCGAGCGTGTTGGTATTGAGCCGCACCGCTGGCGCGCCGCGCGAGAAGGCGCGCTCGAGCGTTCGGTCGAGAAACCAAGCCCCCAGCCGGCGACCGAGAAAAGCTGGCGTGAGCCCGAAGAACACGACCTCAACGGCGCCATCGTCGTAGGCTGCGAAGTCGAGCTCGAAGTAGCCGGCGAGGGTTCTTTGGCCGTCGCGCGCGACATGCAGCTCGTGGGCGGGCGCGTTGAGCAGGGCCGCAAGTTCGGCATCGGTGAGCAAACGGCGCTCATACCAGAGCCAGGGTCGTCCCACGGCGTCATAGAGTTCGCGATAGAGTGCAACCGACGGCGTGGACTCTCGCGAGATGGTCACGTCACCGGGGTCGGCGGGCGGCGCCCGCCGCCAAACCGCGCGGGGCAGGTCGAGGTAGGTGATGGTGACCAGTAGCGCGCCGTCGGGTCGGGGTGGCGGCTGGTGCGCGAGGTCCTCAGGCGCCGGTGACGATGGGCGTGTCGTCACGTCCCCCCCATTCGGTCCAGGAACCGTCGTAGATCGCCGTCTCCGGCGCGCCGATCAGGTGTAAGCCGAGCGCCAGAACGCACGCGCTGACGCCCGAGCCGCAGCTCGCGGTCACCTTGCGCGTCGGATCGACGCCCGAGGCCGCGATCCGCGCCCTGAGCTTTTCCACCGGCAACATCGTGCCGCTCTCCGGATCAACGAGCTCGTTGTAGGGAAGGTTGAAGGCCCCCGGCATATGGCCACCGCGCAGACCCGTACGTGGTTCCGGCGCCTCGCCGCGAAAGCGGGGGGCTGCGCGGGCGTCGAGGATTTGCTCCGATTTGTTGTCTATCAAGCGCCGCACGTCGTCGACCGAGCGTACCAGCGAGTTATCCATTCGCGCGGTGAAGTGCCGTTCACGCGGCGGCGTCGGATCGTCAGTGAGCGGTCGCCCCTCGCGCTTCCATTTCGGCAAGCCGCCATCCAGCACCGACACGTCGCGATGGCCCATGGCGCGGAACATCCACCAGACACGGGTGGCACCCAGCATCGGCGTCGTGTCGTAGACGACAATCCGCGCGCCATCGCCCAACCCGAGCTTGCGCACACGCGAGGAGAACTTTTCCGCCGCAGGCAGCATGTGGGGCAGGGGATTGGCGGTGTCGGAGATCTCCTCGATGTCGAAGAACACCGCGCCGGGGATGTGCTCGGTCTCGAATTCCGCCTTGGGATCGCGCTTTTGCGCCGGCAGGTAGAACGAGCCGTCTACAATGCGGACATCCGGCGCGCCGAGGCGGGCGGCGAGCCAATCGGTCGAAACGAGCGCGTCGGCGCGGTTCTGCGGCATGGCAGTCCTCAATCGGCGAGGGCGAGGATGAAACGACGGTTCATCTTGCCCTTGTTCTCGATCTTGGTGCATTCGATCCGGCCGATCTCACCGGTGCGCGAAACATGCGTGCCGCCGCACGCCTGCAGGTCGATCCCTTCGATGGCAAGCAGCCGCACCCGGCCTTGGCCGCTCGGCGGACGCACACTCATTGTCTTCACGAGCTCCGGCCGCGCCGCCAACTCCGCGTCGGTGATCCATTGTGGCACCACCGGCCGATTGAGCGCGATCAGGGCATTCACTTGTTCCGTGACCCATTCCTTGGTGGGCACATCGCCGGCCAGATTGAAATCGAGGCGGCTCTTCTCGGCGCCGACCTGACCGCCGGTGACGTCGCCCTTCACCACTGCCGACACCACATGCATCGCGGTGTGCATGCGCATGTGGCGCCAGCGGCGCTCCCAGTCGAGTTCCAGCGAAACGCGGGCACCCACGGCAGGGCGCGGCGCATCGGGAGCCAGCACGTGAAGCACATCGCCTCCGTCGGCCTTCAGCGCGTCGACGACCTTGGCTTCGCCGCCCTCCCAGCGAAGCATGCCGGTGTCGCCCGGCTGGCCGCCACCGGTCGGGTAGAAGATCGTGGCGTCGAGGCGCAGGCCTCGATCCTCGACGGCGGTGACCGTGGCGTCGGCGGTGCGAAGGTAGGAATCCTCGCGAAACAGTTCCCGGATCATCGGCCGGGTTTAGGGCTTCCGCAGCCGCGCCGCAACGGCAGCCGGGCGGGGCATCGACGGCGCCGCCCCCGAGCGTTCGACCGAGCAGGACGCAGCGGCAAGCGCGTAACGCAACGCCGTCCTGGGCGAATCGCCCGCCGCGAGCCGCGCGGCCAGAGCGCCACATAGACAATCGCCGGCGCCCGTCGTGTCGACGACGCGAGCGCGGGGCGCCGGAAGAACGAGTGTTCCAGCGCCATCTACAAGCACCGCGCCCTGCGCGCCCAGGGTCGCAATGACAACCTCGGGGCCGCGCGCCCGCAGGATCGCGCACGCACGAGCGATCCGGGGCACCGGGTCGTGGGCACCAACCCGTCGCCCACTCGCCTGCGCGAGTTCGATTTCGTTCACCACCAAGATCTCGGTCGCCAGGAGCAACGAAGCCGGTGGCGGCGCAAAGGGCGCGAGGTTGAGAATGGTTCGCGCGCCCGCGCGCCGCGCCTCCGTAAACAGCCGAGCGATCGTTGCTAACGGGGTTTCGGCCTGAGCAAGCCAGACGTCACCAGCGCGCGGGCGGGGCGCGGCGTCGGCGGTGCGAAAGTACGCGTTGGCGCCCGACGCCACGGTGATCGCGTTGTCGCGGCCCGCGATCTGGATCAACGCAACGCCGGTCGCCGCGGTCGGATCGGTCTTTACCGGCTTCGCGTCGACACCTTCGAGGCGAAGAAACGCCTTCAAGGCGCGCCCGAAGGGATCGCGGCCCACGCGGCCGGTCATTGCGGTGCGCGCCCCCAGACGCGCGGCGGCCACCGCCTGGTTCAGGCCCTTGCCACCCGGCGACAGCGCGAATTGCGCGCCGAGCAGTGTCTCGCCGACCGCTGGCCGACGGACCGACGTGAGCGCGAGGTCTATGTTGAGACTGCCGCAGACGACGACGCGGCTCATGCCATCCAGTCGGGAACCGGCAGCTTGCGCTCGCGCAGGAAAGCCGGATTGAAGAGCTTGCTCTGGTACCGCTGGCCGCCGTCGCAGAGGATGGTAACGATCGTCTTGCCCGGTCCCAGCTCGCGTGCGAGCCGCATCGCACCCACGACATTGATCGCAGTTGAACCGCCCAGTACCAAACCCTCGTGCTGCACCAGATCGAACAGGACAGGGAAGGCCTCCTCGTCGGTGATGCGAAAGGCCATATCCAGCGGCGTGCCCTCGAGGTTGGCGGTGACACGCCCCTGACCGATGCCCTCAGTGATCGAATCGCCCTCGGCTTTCAACTCTCCCGTCGCAACCCAACTGTAGAGCGCCGAGCCCATCGGATCGGAGAGTGCGACCTTGATTGCCGGATTGCGCTCCTTCAGCGCGCGGGCAATGCCGCCCAATGTGCCGCCGCTGCCGACGGAGCAGGTAAACCCGTCGATCCGTCCGCCGGTCTGCTCCCAGATTTCCGGCCCCGTGGTGCGATAGTGTCCGTCGCGATTGGCTACGTTGTCGAACTGATTGGCCCAGACTGCCCCGTTGGGATCGCTCGCTGCCAGTTCTTCGGCCAACCGGCCGGAGTAACGCACGTAGTTTCCGGGATTGGCGTAGGGCAGGGCGGGGACCAAGCGTAGGTCTGCGCCGCACAGGCGGAGCATGTCTTTCTTTTCCTGGCTCTGCGTCTCGGGCATCACGATCACGCTGCGATAGCCCAGCGCATTGGCAACCAGCGCGATGCCTATGCCGGTGTTGCCCGCGGTCCCCTCGACGATCGTGCCGCCGGGACGCAGCGCCCCGCGGGCAACCGCATCCTGCACGATCGCGAGAGCGGCCCGATCCTTCACCGATCCGCCCGGATTGAGAAACTCCGCCTTGCCGTAAATGTCGCAACCGGTCGCCTTCGACGCCGCCTGAAGGCGAATCAGAGGGGTGTTGCCGATGCTGTCGATGAAACCGCGTCGAATGCTCATGCTGGAACGGTAGTCATCGACTTGGTGTGCCGCAAGTCGTGCCATGGTGACACTGTCTCATGGCACCATGAGCCGCCCGCCGCCGCCAGAGGCTCCAGCTCGTCTCGCGGGCCTAGCGCCACTCCGCCCGAAGCGCGTCGCGATGGCGATGCAGCCACTGCAAGGCAATCACGGCGACTGCGTTGTCGACTTGGCCGGTGTCCAAGAGTTCCATCGCCTCGGCGAACGGCATTGCCTTGACGAGGATGTTCTCCCCTTCGCTGGCAAGTCCGAACACGCCGCCCGCGCCGGCGGCATCGCAGCGCCCGACATAGAGGGCGCATGACTCCGACATCGCGCCCGGGCTCAACAGCACGTTGCAAATGGCGCGCACGTCGGTGATGGCGACGTTCGCCTCCTCAATCGACTCGCGACGGACCAACTCTTCCGGCCGCTCACCCTTCTCTAAGATCCCGGCGACGATCTCCCAGGTCCAGGGGTGGCGTCCCTCGACGTAGGCGCCGGCGCGGAACTGGCGGATCAGCACGACCTCGTCGCGCGCCGGATCGTACGGCAGCACGCCCGCCGCCTGTCCGCGCTCGAAGACCTCTCGGCTGATCTCGCCGCTCCAGCCGCCCTGATAGAGCGTGTGCCGAAAGCGATAGTGGGTGAGCTGGAAATAGCGCTTGAAGAGGACCTCACGGCCCAAGAGCTCGGCCTTTTCCTCGGGCATGGCGCGCTCCGGTTTGTCGCGACGAAAAGGGGCCGCTCCCGAGTGGGAGCGGCCCCGAACTGGCTCCGGAGGAGGGATTCGAACCCCCGACCTAGCGGTTAACAGCCGCGTGCTCTACCGCTGAGCTACTCCGGATCGGAATCAGTCCCGGTGCGGTGTCCGGGCGAAGGTGCGGGGTTTTGGCAGAGCGACCGCGCCCACGCAAGGGCCGAGGTCAGAGCGAAACCGCAACCTTGAAGCCGCCGAAGAACATGCGCTTGCCGTCGAATGGCATCCCGCCGGCCTTCATCAGAGCCGCGAAGCGCTTGTCGGCCATCGCCTTGGCCATGACCCGCTCACGGTGGGCGCGCGACTTGTAGACGATCTAGGAGAGCCAAACGACCTCGCCGGGCTTCAACTTCACCGCCTGCGGAAACGAAGTGACCTTTCCAGGTTTCACGTCATCGGCCACGGACTCGACGTAGGCGAGCGCGCCGTGGTCGCGGAACACCCGCCCGGCCGTCCGCGCGATCTTCTTGTAGGCCGCGAGACTCTTCGCGGGCACCGGAGTGACGAACCCGTCGACATACCCTGCCATGCTGACCTCCTGGAAAGCGTTGGAGGCCCGGGCCGGAATCGAACCGACGTACACGGATTTGCAATCCGCTGCATGGCCACTCTGCCACCGGGCCGTTCAACGATTTCAACGACTTAGGGGGAACCTATCGTCACGACGCGGCACGTTTTGGCACAAGTGCCGTCACGTTGTCGACGGTTTGTTCCCCTGCGGCGGAAGTCCGCAGAGGCACGGGCGTGGCGAGCGCCGCGCGGGCCAGCACTTCGAGGCCCACGTTCAAGTCGTCCGGCGCCAGATGGGCGTAGCGCAGGGTCGTCTTGATGTCGGCGTGACCTGCCCAGACCTGGACGCGGCGGAGGTCCATGCCGCCCTGCACGAGCCGGCTGATGCAGGTGTGCCGGAAGACGTGGATCACCGCGTCGTCGAACTGGGGCCCCAGCCGCTTCCGGGCCCGCTCCCAGACGTACCGGAAGTCCCAGTAGGGAATGTCGGCGAAGGGGCCCCGGCCGCGCCCTTGGAAGTCCCCAAGGGCTTCGAGGGCCCGGGGAGTGAGCGGGACGGTCCGGGCCTTGCCGCCCTTGGTCTCCCAGAACGTGACGCTCGGGCGGAGCACGTTGACGTCCGCCGGGTCGAGCTTGAGGGCCTCACTCACGCGAGCCCCGGTGTCGATCAGGAACACCGCGAGGCGCCGGGCGTCGTGCTCGCCCATGATTTCCAGCATGGCAAGCCCGCGCTGCTCCTCCTCCGGTGTGAGGAAGCGGACGCGGCCCTCCGGCTCCTCCTCCAGCGGGGTCGCCGGGGCGGCAGCGATCAGGCCCCGGGCCTCCGCGAATGTCAGCATCTTGGAGACGTTCGCGAGCTTCCGGTTGATCGTGGCGGGCCGGTTGCCGGCCGTCCGGCAGGCGCGGGCGTACCGCTCAAGCTCGTTCAGGTCGACCCGGCCGGCCGGGAAGGCCTCGCCCCAAAAGTCGCACGCCATCTGCGAGCGGGCCTCGGCGTTGCGGTAGTCCTTGGACCCCAGCCAGCCGCCCCGTCCGCCCTTCTGCTTGGGCGTGGTGAGGCAGAGCTTCCGCAGCTCACCGAGGGTGATCGCGCCGCTGCTGACGGCGGCCACCTTGCCGGCCATCGGGAGGGGCGGGAGGGGCAGCCCCTGCTCGTCGTTCGCGCGGGCCTGCGCCTCCCAAAGCTCGGCGGCGGCCATGGTGGGGAAGCCGCCGGGGCGAACGCGCTTGCCGTTCTTGGGCCGGAAGTCAGCCTGAAATGTGCCGCCGCGCTGCCGCGCCATGGTTCATCGCTCCATCAGTTGGTCGAGCCGCGCCTTGAGCGTGCGGCCTTTGGGCTTCAAGCGGACCCGCTTGTATCGCGGGTCGAGGAGGTCGACGTAATTCTCGACAAGGTCGAGGCCGGCCTTGCCGAGGCTGTGGCGCTCCGAGAGGAACGCGACGTTGCGCGAGGCGGACGAAGAGGCCACCCCGAGGGCGTCCTGCAGGTCGCGCATTCGCATGTCGCCACCTTCAGCCGCGGCGACGTGGAGGAATGCCAGCACGGTCGCCGCCGGCACGTTCGGGTCGAGGTCGCGGAACAGGGCCACAGCTTGGCTCAAGGTCCGAAGTCCCTTGCTCATAGGGTCTCTCCGAGAGAGGTTTGGGGTGGGTAGAGGATCGTCGAGGCAGGCTGATCACGCACTCGACGCGCCCGAGATAGGCTTCGATATCCTGCCCCACGCGGAGCCATCCCGCAAGTGGAGCGGACGGCGGCGAAGGCGGGCGTGTCTGAACAAGCACCTCCGTTTGACCGAGGCGGCACTGGGGAGCCGGCGGGGTGCGCCTAGGGGGCCGTTGGGGGTCGGGGCGGGCTAGTGGAGCGCGAGACAGATAGAGAGAGGGAGGCGGGCGATCATGGCGGGCCCCGTGCCGGCCCCTCAGGCTCCCCCATGCCGGCCCCGCACTGCGCCCTATAAGAGCGTCGGGCGGGCTAGCGGCTTGTCAATCCGCTGTAATACCATATGCGGCGGGCATCGGCTGGCCCAATGTGACCCCGGGGCGTGCCGAGCGCGGCGGGCGGGCGTGGGCCCGGACGGCCCGGGGGTAGAGGCACGCGCGTTGCCCCGCACCCTGGCCCCCACGGGGGGGATCGCAGCCAGCAATGTACGAGGGAGGGCTCTCAGATTTTCCCACCAAAACTCGACCGGGCCTCCAAGGC